>NZ_JBIBIJ010000002.1:0-764687 GCF_042957465.1 Kitasatospora sp. NPDC008050 | reverse complement strand
TGATTGATCGCACTACCCAGGATCACACCATGGATCCGGTCACCATCGGCCAGCGCCCGCCGGTAGGGCTTCAGCAGAACCGCGCCCACCCCCTCGCCCGGCACGTAGCCGTCGCCGCCCTCCCCGAACGCCCGGCAACGGCCGTCCGAGGACAGGAAGCGGCCCTGACTCAGGAAGGCGTACTTGTACGGATGAACCGACACATTGACACCACCGGCGATCGCCAGCTCACTCTCACCCCGGCGCAGACTCTCACAGGCCAGATGGATCGCGGTCAACGAGGACGAACACATGGTGTCCAACGCCAGACTCGGACCGGACAGACCCAGCGTGTACGACACCCGGTTCGCGATCGTCGCGAACGAGGAACCGGTCAACGGCCCACCGGCACCCAGCACATCCAACGCACCATGGAACTGGTACTCGCCATACATCACACCCACATACACACCCACCGCACGGCCCGACAACTCAGCACGCCGGTAACCGGCGTCCTCCAGCACATGCCACGCGTTCTGCAGGAACAACCGCTCCTGCGGATCCATCAACTCCGCCTGACGCGGCGAGATACCGAAGAACAGCGGATCGAAACGGTCCACATCACGCAGGAAACCACCCCAACGGGTGTGCGCGCGGCCCGGCGCGGCCGGATCGGGGTCGTACCAGCGGTCCCGGTCCCAGCGGTCCGCCGGGATCTCACTGACACAGTCACGCCCCTGCAACAGATTGACCCAGAACTCCTCCAGGTCATCCGCCATCGGATAGCGCCCCGCCAGACCGATCACCGCGATCGCGTCATCCTCCGGCCCGCTATCGGGCTCGGGAGCGGCGCCCCGGCGGGCACGGCGCGGCGCGCCGGTGACGGTCGGCAGTGCCCTGCCGGACACACCCGGCGTGTCGGACGGGGCACCGCGCAGCTCGCCCCGGTGGTGCTCGGCGAAGTAATCGGCCAGCTCACCCAGGGTCGCGTACTCGAAGAAGAGCGTCTTCGACAGGCCCACGAAGCGCCGGTCCAGCTGACGGTTCAGCTTGGTGATCATCAGCGAGTCGATGCCGTAGCGGTCGAACGGCGCATCAGCGGCGAGCTCCGCCGGGTCCAGGCCGGTCTCGGCGGCGATCAACTCACGCAGCACGCGCAGGGCCTCGGCCCGCAGGTCCACACCATCGCCACCATCGTCCGCGACAGTCTGCGGGGCACGCTCGACAGAGGTGAGCGGGGCTGCCGGGTTGAGCGCCGCGCTGATCCGCCCGGTGTCACCGTAGGCCGCCACCAGCGCGCCCCGGGCACCGAGAGCCTGCTCCAGCAGGGCCAGGCCGGTGGCGGTGGGCAGCACGCCGAAGCCGGTGCGCCCGGCGATCTCCGCCGCCGCCTCGGCGCTCTGGCGCATCCCGCCCTCGGCCCACATCGGCCAGGCGACCGCGGTCACCCGCCGCCCACCCTCGGCATACGCCTCCAGGAAAGCGTTGGCATAGGCATAGTCGCTCTGACCCGCGCTGCCGATATGCGCGGCGATCGAAGAGAAAGCGAGGAAGAAGTCCAGCGGATCGTCCGCCGTGGCCTCGTCCAACGCACGCAGACCGGCCACCTTCGGGGCCAGCACCGCGGCGAAGTCGGCGTCGGTCTTCGTGAGCGCGAAACCGTCGCGCAGCACACCCGCGGCGTGCACGACCCCGTTGATCGGCCCGAACTCCCGCCGCACCTCAGCCAGTTGCTCGGCGAGCGCGACAGGGTCGGAGACATCGACGCGGCGATAGACAACCCGCGGATCCAGCTCCACACCGGACTGCTCGGCGCGGCCCAACAGCACCACCCGCACCCGCGCCCGCCCCAGCAGGAAGCCGGCCACAGCCCGGCCCAGCCCACCCGCACCACCGGTGACCAGGTAGACACCACCCTCCCGCACCGCAACCGGCTCGGTCTGCGTTACCGGGAGATAGTGCGGCACCTCACGCCCGGCAGCGGTGTACCGCACCTCGACCTCACGCCCGGGACGGGCCAACTCCGTGCGCAGCGCCGCCGCCTCGTCCACACCCTCGGCCAGGCCCACCACCTGGAGCACCAGCAACGGGTTCTCCGCCCGCACCGCCCGGGCGAACCCGGCCAACGCGGCACGCTCCGGCCTCGCACCATCAGCCTCATGACGATGCGTCAGCAACACTCGGACCGGAGCCGTCGGGCGGCCGTGGAGCAACTGCCGCACCAGGCCCAGTGCCTGCCCGGGCTCGGGCTCGTCGACCAGGACGGTGGCGAGGGCCGCGGGAAGCTCCTCCCCCGGCGCGAGGACGGCGACCCGCTCGGCCCCCAACGAGCTGAGCAGCCCGCCCAGTTCGGCACGGCGCTCCGCATCGGCGGCAACCACCGCCGCGGCACCGATCAGGCGACCAGGGTCCGCCACCGGGGCTTTTGCCGGGGTGTCGGCCGATGCCGCGACCCAGCGACGTTCCAGCAGCGCCGAGTTGTGCGGGCTGCTCAGGACGCGCACGGTGAGGTCACGCAACCGGGCCAGCACCTGCCCGTGCGAGTCCAACACCGTCAGCTCGGCCCGCGTCGTGCGCTCACCCAGCTGACCGAGCGTCACATGCACCCAGCACGGCCCATCGACAGGCGCGTGCACAGTCAACTCGCCGAGCGCCAACGGCAGGAAGCCTTCGGCCGTCTCCCCGTAGGAGCGGGCGAGCAGCACCACCAGCGCGTGCAGGGCGCCGTCCAGCAGCGCCGGGTTGAGCACGGCGCCGTCCAACTCGGCACCGGCGGGCGGTTCGAGCAGGGCCAGCGCCTCGCCCTCGCCGAGCGCCACCTCCGCCAGCGCCCGCATCCGGGGACCGTAATCCAGTCCGCGCGAGCGCAGTTCGGCGTAGCAGTCCCGGTGCGGGATCACCTCGGTGCAGCGTGCGCTCACCGCGTCGAGGTCGACCGCGGCAGGCACCTCGATCGCGCCGGTACGGATCTCCCCGGCCGCGTACACCTCGTCCCGCTCACTGATCTCGAAACCCACCGCGTCCCGCACCCGCCACAGCGACACCAACGCGGTCCGCGGCCCCTGGGCGTAGGACAGGAGTTGGTCGAAGGAAACGCCGCTCAGCTGGACCGGACCACCGCTCTGGAGTTCGCCGGCCGCCCGGGCCAGCTCCAGGTAGCCGACCGCCGGCATCACCGGCTCACCGCCCACGACATGATCGGCCAGGTAGAACTCGCTGCCCGCGCGGGTACTGCGGTAGGCCAGCGCATCCAGCGTGGAGACGTTCTCATCCAGCATCGGGTGCGGACCCCGACCACTGACAGCCTCGGTGACGGCAGGCGTGTCCGGGCCGGTCATCCAGCAGCGCCTACCCTCGAACGGATAGGTCGGCAGCGGCACCCGGCCACGCTCCTGACCAGCGAACCAAGCCTGCCAGTCGACGCTCGCACCAGCCGCCCAGGCCCGGGCCACCGCCTCCCGCGGCCCACCCGCACGCACCGCCTCGACACTCAGAACCAGTCCGCGCGCCTCCTCCTGCGCGCCGCGCAGCGCGATCCGCGATCCCCTGGGAGCAGTCGGCGGCGCGGCGGAGCCGGCCAGGGCGTCGGCCAGGTCGAGCGCCCCGATCACGCAAGCCGCCGCACGGGCCGCAAGGCCATCGCCGTGCACCGCCACCGGACGCAGCCCCCAACCCAGCCAGAGCCGGCCCAGCGCATACTGCAACGCGAACGCCGCACCACGCTCACCCTGCTCCCCCGCACCCGCCTCAACAGCCGCCCGGTAGTGCCCGGCGAAGGCCGGCTCCACAGCACACCACTGCTCCGCCAGCGCGGCGGCACCAGCCACCCGCTCGGTGAGAACGAAGGACACCTTCCCACTCCCCGGCCCGGCCGCAATCGCCGACTCCCGCAACGCACCCGCGAGTTCACCACGATCGCTACCGCAAACCGCGAGCCGGAACTCGTGAGCACGCCGACCCACCGCCAGCGTGTAGCCGATGTCGGCGAGGGTGGCCGCCGGGGCGGCGTCCAGGTAATCGGCCAACTCCCCAGCAGCCGTGCGCAGCGCGCTCGCCGTCCGCGCGGAGAGCACCAGCACCTGCTGCCCCGCCCCCTCCCCCAGGACCGGCGCCGCCGGCGCCTCCTCCAGCACCGCGTGAGCATTGGTCCCACCGATACCGAAAGAGCTCACCCCCGCGCGCAACGGACCCTCCGCCCGCCAGGGCGCGGTGGCGGTGCTGACCGTGAAAGGACCGGCCGCGAAGTCGATCGCCGGGTTGGCCTCGCGGAAGTTCAGCGTCGGCACCAGCGTGCGATGCTTCATCATCAGCGCGGTCTTGATCACCCCCGCGACACCCGCCGCCGCGTCCAGATGCCCGAGGTTGGACTTCACCGAACCGATCGCACAGAAACCCGTGTCCCCGGTCTGCGCCCGGAACGCCTTCGTCAGCGCCGAGACCTCCACCGGATCACCCAGCCGCGTCGCGGTGCCGTGCGCCTCCACATAACCGATCGAGCGCGCCTCCACCCCGGACACCGCATGCGCCTCACGGATCACCGCCGCCTGCCCCGCCGCACCCGGCGCAGCGAAACTCACCTTCCCCGAACCGTCGTTGTTGGTCGCCGTCCCCTTGATGACCGCGTGAACGGTGTCCCGGTCCGCGATGGCATCACCCAACAGCTTGAGCACCAGCACACCCACACCGTTACCGAGCACCGTCCCACTGGCCTCGGCATCGAAGGTACGCACATGCCCGTCCTCGGACAGGATCGCGCCCTCCTCGTAGAGGTACCCCTTGGTCTGCGGCAGCTTGACCGTGACACCACCCGCCAGCGCCATGTCACACTCACCGTTGATCAGCCCCTGACAGGCCAGATGGATCGCGACCAACGACGTCGAACAAGCCGTCTGCACCGTGTAACTGGGACCCTTGAGATCGAGCTTGTAGGAGAGCCGGGTCGCCAGGAAGTCCTTGTCGTTGCCGACCATCACCGCGAAATGATTCGACGTCGTGGTCTGGTCGACGTTGGGCAGCACCTGCTGCTGCAGATACGTATTGATGGCCGCACCCGCATAGACACTGATCAACCCGTCATAGCGGGCCGGGTCGTAACCCGCGTGCTCCAGCGCCGCATGCCCGGCCGTCAACAGGATCCGGTGCTGCGGATCAGTGAACTCAGCCTCCGCCGGAGTGAATTCGAAATACCCCGTATCGAAGAGATCCACATCCGGCAGCACCCCGTGCACCGGCACGTACCCAGGATCGTCCAACAGCCGCGCCGGCACCCCGGCCGCGGCCAGCTCCTCCCGGCTGAACCGCGTGATCCCCTCCCTGCCCTCGCTCAACAGACGCCAGAAGGAATCCAGGTCATCCGCACCGGGAAAACGCCCGGACATGCCGATGATCGCCACATCCGTCTCGGCCACGACAGGAACCTCGGGGCTGCTCACTGGCCCAACTCTCCCTCGTCTGTGCGCCTGACCGAACGAGGGCAGGCGGAACCACTCCAGTCGACGCCTCCGCGCCGCCGAACCGTCAGTTCGGCGGCGGGGACATCCAGTTCTTCGGCAGGGCGAACATCAGGGCGAACATCGCCACGAGCCCCACGACCCCACACCACAGTGCCGTCTGACCGTGGCCCGGGTAGTCGTACGCCGTCGCGAGCGACGGCGCGAAGAGCAGCCCGACCAGGGAGACACCGATGCTGCCGCCGAGCGTTCCGGCGGTGTTGATCAGGCCGGACGCGGAGCCCGCGTCCTGCAGCGGCACACCCGTCAGAACGGCGTTGGTCAGCGGCGCGACGATGCACCCGATACCGATGCCGATGATCAACGGCGGCCACAGCAGCTCAAAGGTGGAGATCCCGGTCCCGTTCCAGGACAGCTCCATGGCGAACAGGCCGAAGCCGATCGCCATCAGCCATACGCCGATCATCAGGGCGCGCCGCCCGAGCCTGGGAACCACCACCTGCATGGAGACGCCGCCCGCGAGCGCCACGGCGATCGAGTAGGGCAGCGCGGACAGACCGGCGTGGATCGGCGACCAGTGGAGGGCGTCCTGCATGAACAGCGTCCAGACGACGAAGAAGGTCGACATCACCACGCCGAACAGGAACTGCACCATCAGCCCCGAACCGAAGCTGCGCATGTGGAACAGGTTCAGCGCCAGCAGCGAGGTCCGGTTCCGCGCCGTCCGTGCCCGCTGATGCACCACCAGCAGCACCAGCAGCACCACGGCGGCGGCCATCATCCCGAAGGACCAGGTGGGCCAGTTGTCGGCGTGCCCCTGGATCAGCGGATACACCAACAGTCCGACCCCCGCGCAGGCGAGCAGCATGCCCACCAGGTCCGCTGTCGGCGGGGTCGGCGACTTGGACTCCCGCACCAGGCGGACGGCGCCCAGAGCCGCGAACAGGCCCACCGGGAGGTTGACCAGGAACACCGAGCGCCAACCCAGACCGAACAGGTCGGCCTGGACCAGGACTCCGCCCAGCACCGGTCCGAGGACCACGGCCAGACCGGCGATCATCCCGTAGAGACCGATGACCTTGCCGATCTCCGAGGCCGGGAAGCTCACGTGGATGATGGCGAGCACCTGCGGCATCATCATCGCCGCCGAGCCACCGGCCAGGAGCCGCGCCACGATCAGCGTCCCCGAACTGTCGGCCAGTCCGCAAAAAAGCGAGGACAGGCTGAACGCGGCGACACCGACAAGGAACATCCGCTTGCGCCCGAACATGTCACCGAGCCGGCCCCCGGTGATCAGCAGGACGGCGAAGGTCAGGCCGTAGGCCGCGATGATCCATTGCAGGTCGGCGTAACTCGAGTGCAGATCCCGCTGAACGCTGGGCACCGCCACGTTCACAATGGTCTGGTCGAGAAGATCCATGAACGCCGCGACGAGGACCACCGCCAACGCGGTGAAGCGGTGAGGATCGTACTGGGTCTCCCCGTCACCATGTGTCTCGCCAAGGGGCTCGACCGGGTCCTGTTGACTGGTGGTCACGTGCCTGCCTCTCTCGTATGGCGGGATGGAGTCGCTTCAGAAGCGGATCTCCGCGATTCCGCCCAGCGCGCATCGGTAGAGCCCGGATCGACACCCGGGAATCATGCCGGCGAATCCTCCCGATTCCAGGACAGGTCGGACTGACATTCCGATGGAGAGCGAGGGGAAACAATCCTCGTCAGGGCATGCCTAAATTCCACCGGATCGACGAGTGTCGATGGCGTCGACAGCAGAAGAGGCACACCACTGAGCCCTGGAAGTGCCGGGAGAACCCAGCAACGGCACCACCGTCTCAGGAGCCGAAGAAAATCTCACTAAGGCCCGAAAAAAACCATTACCCTACCCCCGTAAGCCCGCCCGACACAACTGGATACTGCCACCCCGCAGTTCCGAGCCTCTGAGCGAGAGCTCGGCCCGAACTACTGAGCATTCGGTCCCCTGGAGCCTACCCGGGGACATCGACGGGATGCAATGAAAATCGTGGCAAGCATTCGGCCGGCCGCTACCGCTCGGCCCCCGCAAGGGGAGGATCCTCCGGGGACGACCCTCCCTCGGGCTTGTTCCCCGCCTACCGGACAGTTGCTTCCGCACGGATCGTGTCGCCGTGGCATCAGGGGCTGCCGGCGGCCCCGAGTTCAGGTCGCCCGACTCGGCCTCGCCCACCTGCCCGGGCTCCGGGGTCAGGTGCTGGACGGACCGGAGCGGTGCAGTACTTCCGCATGAATGTGGGACCGGGTCAACGGGACCTCCGCGCCCTCGATGTCCCGGTTCTGCGGAAGATCGCTGGTCAGCATGCCGACCGGGTTCTCCCGGCCCGGGCTTCACCCAACTCCCGGTGGATGATGGACACACCTGCTTCCCGCCCCGGTTCGCCGAGGCCCTCCACCCGAGGTGGGCAGAGCCTCCGGTGGTGGGCACGGGCGAGCGGGTGGAACGCGTGGGCCGGCCCGATCGAGTGGCCGCCGCACGAGCCGAGGACGACGAGCGTGCGGTCGTCCTCGATCACCGCGGCCGACAGCAGGCGGCAGGCAGTCGCAGTCGTCGAAGACATGGAACTCCACCTCGGGTTCCGACCGGGATGAAGAACCCCGGACGGCGTCGGACACGATCGCCGAGCACCCCGTGCCGGTGAGGACCACGCGCTTGGAGCGGCCCTCGGCATTCCACCGCCGAAGACTGCCGAAGACTGCCGAAGAGCGTCGGAGAGCATCGGCGACCTCGTCCGGTGAGTAATCGTCTGAGTAATCGTCGGATTTCAGGAAACCGCTCCGATGCGTCGCCGTCAGGAATTCCTCAGGAATTCCTCGCACCTGTCCACAGGTGAGCGCACTTGCACTTTTCCCGCTGCTGCGTGACATTCAGGATGCGACCGCCCGGGCACGTCGAATGTGCGGCCTCGCCGAGCGGGGTTTCACCCCATGAACTGCCCGCCGTCGGCATTTGTGTTCTGCCCGGTCAGGTACGCCGCCTTCTCGCTGACCAGGAACTCCAGTGCATCGGCCGTCATCTCGACGATTCCGATGCGCCGCCGCACGATCCCGTCGGACGGTTTTCGAGGGACTCCGGTCCATCGGTCCGGAATCGTGTCCGCGGCTTCTCGGTGTTGATCGTCCCCGGGATGAGCGAGTTCACCCGGATCGTGGGGGCGAGTTCCAGGGCGGGGCACCTGGCGGGATGCAGCGGGGGCACCTGGTGGGATGCCGGAGACCGGCCCTGCCCAAGGGATCTGACGGCACGTCAGGCGGTACGTCAGGCCTCGACCCGGCGCAGCAGCTCCCGGACGGCTGCGGTGAAGGTCTCCGGGGCCTCCAGCGGACTGAGGTGGCCGACGGCGGGCACGACGGTCAGCTCGGCATCGGGGATCAGGTCGGTCATCAGCTGGGCGTCGGCGACCGGGGTGAGGGCGTCGGCCTCGCCGACGATCACCGCCGTCGGCACGGCGAGCCCGGCGAGCACCTGCGACGAGTCCCCACGCGCGGCCATCGCACGCTGGGCCCAGGCGACGGCCTTCGGCGGCGCGGCAGCGATCATCGCGCGGACCTGGTCCGCCAGCTCGGGCGTGGTGACGGGGCCGAGCAGGCCGTCCTCGATCCTCTCCTCGGCCAGGAGCCGGACACTGTCGCGAGCCAGGACGGCGGCGGCGATCCGTTCCCGGTTGGCGCTGGCCTGTTCGGTGTCGGCGGTGGCCTTGGTGTCGGCCAGCAGCAGCCCGCAGAGCCGCTCGGGGTGGCGTCGGGCGAATGCCATCGCCACGTAGCCGCCCATCGAGAGCCCACCGATCACCGCACGCTCGATTCCGAGCGAGTCCAGCAGCCGTGCCACGTCATCGGCTGCCAGGTCCAGCGAGGGTCCGTCCACGCCGAGTTCGGCGTCGCCGAAGCCCCGTTGGTCCGGTGTGATCACTCGGGCCAGGTCGCCGGCCGGTCCGGGCAGTCGCTCCAGCTGCGCGGCCCACATCAGGGCCGAGAGCGGGTACGCATGCAACAGGACGAGCGGAGTGCCGGTGCCGTTCTCGCGGACGCTCGGCGCGCTGGGAAAGGTCATGCAGCAACGGTAGGGCGCCGGACCGTCCGACACACGTGATCCCACAGGCCCTTGTGTCCTGCTTGTCATAGTCTGACCAGAAATGAGGGAGAGCACATGATCGAGCTGCATGAGCTGACGAAACGCTACGGCGACAAGCTGGCGGTCGACGGGCTGAGCTTCCAGGTGCCGCGCGGCGTGGTGACCGGCTTCCTCGGCCCCAACGGTGCCGGCAAGTCCACCACGATGCGGCTGATCCTCGATCTGGACCGCCCCACCAGTGGCCGGGTCACCATCGACGCCAAGGGCTACGGCCACCTCAGCGAGCCGTTGAAGTACATCGGCGCGCTGCTGGAGGCCCAGGCGGTGCACCCGGGCCGGACCGCCTACAACCACCTGCTCTGGCTGGCCCAGAGCAACCGGATCCCGATCAACCGGGTGAACGAGGTGCTCGGTCTGGTGGGCCTGACCGAGGTGGCCGGCAAGCGGGCCCGCGGCTTCTCGCTCGGCATGCGCCAGCGGCTCGGCATCGCCTCGGCGCTGCTCGGTGACCCGGAGATCCTGATGTTCGACGAGCCGGTCAACGGGCTCGACCCCGAGGGCATCCTGTGGATCCGCAACCTGATGAAGCGCCTGGCCGCCGAGGGCCGCACCGTCTTCGTCTCCTCGCACCTGATGAGCGAGATGGCGCTGACCGCCGAGCACCTGGTGGTGATCGGCCGGGGCCGGCTGCTGGCCGATCTGCCGATGGCGGAGTTCATCCGGCGCAACTCGCGCTCCGCGGTCCGGCTGCGCACCCCGCACCCCGAGCAGCTGCTGGACGCGCTGGCCGCGCAGTCGATCGCGGTCGAGCCGGGCCCTGACGGCTGCTTCGAGGTGGTCAACGGCGATCCGGCCGTGCTCGGCGACCTGGCCTCCAGTCACGGCGTCACGCTGCACGAGCTGAGCCTGCAGCGCGCCTCGCTGGAGGAGGCCTTCATGCAGATGACGGCCGACTCGGTGGAGTACCACGCGGGCACCGCTGTCGGCGCCGGGCCCGAGACGGACGCGGCGGGCGCCGCCGGCGTCTGGGGGGAACAGTGGCAACCGGCCGGCGGCCGCGCCGGCCGCAAGCAGCGGCAGGACCAGCAGCAAGAGCAGCAGCAGAAGGGTGCGAACTGAGATGGCCTCCTTCCCCGCGATCCTGCGGTCCGAGTGGACCAAGATCCGCACGGTACGCTCCACGGTCTGGACCCTGCTGCTCGTCTTCGTGGTGACGGCCGCGCTGGGCGCGCTGCTCTCGCTGCTGACCAAGAACAACTACGCCGACTTCCGCAAGGGCGTCAGCACCCCCTTCGATGCGACCGCGACCAGCTTCTCCGGCATCGTGCTGGGCGAGATCGCGATGATCGTCTTCGGCGTGCTGGCGGTCGGCAACGAGTACAGCAGCGGGATGATCCGGGTCTCGCTGGCCGCCGTGCCGCAGCGCGGCACCTTGCTGACCGGCAAGATGGTGGTGGTCGGGGTGCTGGCCCTGCTGACCTCGCTGCTGACCGCGTTCCTCACGTTCTTCCTCGGCCAGGCGCTGCTCGGCGACCACCACACCACGATCGGCGCGCCCAACGTGCTGCGCGCGGTGTTCGGCGCGGCGGTCTACCTGACCCTGCTCTGCCTCTTCTCGGCCGGGGTGACGGCGATGCTGCACAACCAGACGCTCGCGCTGGGCGTGCTGGTCCCGTTCTTCTTCCTGCTCTCGCCGATCCTCTCGGCGGTGCCCAAGGTGAAGAACGTGGCGCACTACTTCCCGGACTTCGCCGGACGGCAGATGCTGACGGTCTTTCCGGCCTCGGACACGCCCTACGGCTGGGTGGCCGGATTCGCGATCTGCGGCGCCTGGACGCTGGCGGCCCTGCTGGGCGGCGCGGCGGTGCTGAAGACCCGGGACGCCTGAGGACCCAGGACGCCTGAGGACCCGGGACGCCTGAGGGCTCAGCGCCACCGACGGCGCGGCGTCAGTACTTCGGGGCGCCGCGCCCGCGCTGGATCGCCGAGCCGCGCCGCTCGCGCGCGCCCCAGCAGGCCCGGTGCCAGTGCCGCCGGTCCTCCACCCCGGCGCCGTGGTCCGGCCAGGCCACCACATGGCCCGTCCCCGGCGGGATCTCCTGGTCGCAGCCGGGGCAGCGGTAGGCCCGGCCGGCCGTGCCGGCCACCGTCTGCACCACCCACTCCTCGCCCCGGTAGCTCTCGGTGCGCCGCAGTGCGCCGCCCAGCGGCATCGGCGCTTCGGTGCTCCGGTCGGTGGAAGCGGCGAAGCCACTACTGGTCCGGTTGCGACGCGGCGACACGATCGTTCACCTCTCCGTGGGGGCGCGGTTCGCTCTCCAGGTTACGGTCACTGGGCGGGCGGTCGGCGACCCACTGGGGGCCGGACCGGCAGTGAAGGTATTGACCATTATCACGATCTGGGTGGATCCTGACGGGTTTTCGGGGATATCCACCCGATCTTCCGCGAAATTGGCTGCCCCGCGTGCCAATGGCACATGACATGGGTTACTCACGTGGTGACAGAGCGGGGCTCGCACAGCCTGCGCGCACCCGAGGAGGGTATATCCGTGACCCAGAGCCGCGCCGCCATCGGCAGCCGTCCCGTCGTCGGCAGCCGTCCCGGCGTCGACACCGGCGTCGACAACGACCATCTGCCCAACGGTCCCCGAGGCCCCCGGGGCCCCTCGGTGCCCCTGGTCCCCCGGACCCCCCGGGCCGCCCATCCCCTCGGGCTGGCACCGGCCCCCGAGGCCGAGCGCGGCGGCAGCCATCCCGCGGCCCAGGACACCATCCGGGTCGGCGCCTTCCTGCTCTCCGCCCAGTTCCCCGGACAGAGCCACGCCCAGGCGCTGGACCGGACGGTGGCGGCCACGCTGAGCGCCGAGCGGGCCGGGCTGGACTCGGTCTGGCTGGCCGAGCACCACTTCGTGCCGTACGGGGTCTGCCCGAACGCCGCCACCCTGGCCGCGCTGCTGCTCGGGCGCACCCGGCGGATCCACCTCGGCACGGCGGTCAGCGTGCTCTCCACCACCCACCCGGTCGCGCTCGGCGAGCAGGCCGCGCTGCTGCACCTGACCACTGGTGGGCGGTTCACCCTGGGGGTGGGTCGTGGCGGCCCGTGGATCGACCTGGCGGTCTTCGGCAGCGGGGTGGCCGCGTACGAGCAGGGCTTCGCCGAGCGGCTCGACCTGCTGATGGACTTCCTGCGCGGCTCGCGGGTGCGGGGCACCGGGCCGCAGTTCACCTTCCCCGAGGTTCCGGTGGTCCCGCGGGCGACCCAGCCGGCCCGGTCCGGGCACGGTGAACTGGCCGGCTGGCTGGGCCTGCGCGCCGAGCCCGCGATGCGCTTCCCGCGCCAGCGCACCGAGGCGTCCCCGGCCGGCCCGGTCGAGGCCGGCGGCGGCGAGGTCGGCCTCGGCGGACCGCCCGTGGTGGTCGCCTGCACCACCCCCGACAGCGTCCGGCTGGCCGCCGAGCGGGGCCTGCCGATGCTGCTGGGCATGCACTCCGGCGACGAGGACAAGCTGCGGATGCTCAGCTGCTACCGGGCCGCCTGGCGGGCCTGTGGGCGCGGCGAGGAGCAGCTGGCCCGGGTGGAGCGCGAGCACGTGGCCGCCGGGGTGGCCCAGGTGGCCGACCGGACGCCCGCGGCCCGGGCCACCCTGCTGCGCTCCATGCCCGGCTGGTTCGAGTACGGCCTCGGCGCGCACCGCACGGTCGACGGGCGCGAGCGGAAGATGCGCGACCCGTACGCCTACACCGAGTTGCTCTGCGACCTGCATGCGGTCGGCACCCCGCGGCAGTGCGCGGACCGGCTGCTGGCCACCGCCGAGCGGACCGGCCTACGGCGGTTCGCCCTGCTCGCCGAGGGCTCGGGTGATCAGGAGGCCACTCTGGAGAACATCGCCCGCCTGGGCGCCGAGGTGCTGCCGCAGTTGAGCTGAGCGGCCGGTCGGTCCGGGCGCTCGATGCACCCGCCCCGCGCGCGGCACGGCGCACGCGCCGCCAGTGCGGTCGGCCCCCACCGCTGGGGGTGGCAGCCGACCGCGCTGACGGATCAACAGTCGCGCAGCTCCGCCGACTGGTTGAGCAGCTGGGCCCGGACCGAGGTGAAGCGCCGGTGGCGCTCCTCGGCCTCGGCGGACGGACCGAAGACGGCGACCCGGTGGCAGTTCTGGAAGGCCAGCTGCACCCCGAAGTGCCGCTGCAGGGCACCGCGGATCGCATCGCTGGCCATCGCGCGCAGCAGCTGGCCGCGCGCCTGCTCGCTCGGCGGCGGGACCTGGTTGTCCGCGAAGCCGGTGCCGTCGACCTCCATCTGGGCGACGAGCGAGCTGATCAGGTCCCAGGCATAGGGCAGGGACGTACGGACGCAGTCGACGAACTCCCGCTCGTCGACCTCGCCTCGCTCGGCCTTCTCCAGAAGGGCCGGTGAGACGTCGAGCGACATGGGTTCTCCTCTCGCGGTCCACCGCGCGCACCTCGCGCGGGGTGGTGGTTCCTGGTGGTTCCTGGTGCGAATGGTGCGGATCGTGCCGTGCCGTGCTCAGTCGGTGGTGGGGCGGCGGCGCCCCCGCTCGCGGGGGCATGCCGGTCCGACCCGGTGGAGGGCGGTTCCTGCCGCGGTCGGCACCCCAGCTGGGGCGGACGCGGCCTCGACCAGGGTGGCAGCCTAGGCCAGACAAAGCTGGCGAATGCCGCTATTCCCGTCGAACTCATGGCCAACGCGGCCGAAAGGGCCACCATGGCCGGATTCTGTCCAGTGGTACGCGTGGCGGTCCATCTCCACTCCATCCCCGTTGGCTACGCGGGCGTTCGAAGACGTCACCCAACGTAGCGGTCAGCGCCTGCAGGCGCCAGCCTCCGGAAGCGAAACGCTCCCGGCTTCCCATGGTTCGCCCCCCGCTACTCCTCGGCGCACCTCCAGCATGGAGTTGCTTCAACTGGCCCCAGCAGCACGGGCCGGCCGACCGGGCGTCTCGCGGCGGCCGGCCAGGAGGCCGGGAATCCCGTCCGCGCTCGAACGGCGACCGCCACTCTTGACGCACTCAGTGTTGTGCGTCCGTCACCTCAGGTGATCGTGCTCGGCGCCGCCCGGGGAGCGCCTAGGCTTGCCCTCATGCGTCTTGTCATCGCCCGCTGTTCCGTCGACTACGCCGGCCGGCTCTCCGCCCATCTGCCCTCCGCCACCCGGTTGATCCTGGTCAAGGCCGACGGAAGCGTGAGCATCCACGCCGACGACCGCGCCTACAAGCCGCTCAACTGGATGTCGCCGCCGTGCAGTCTCAAGGAGGGCGACGGCGCCTGGACCGTGCAGAACAAGGCGGGCGAGAAGCTGATCATCACCCTGGAGGAGGTCCTGCACGACTCCTCGCACGAGCTGGGCGTGGACCCCGGGCTGATCAAGGACGGCGTCGAGGCGCACCTGCAGGAGCTGCTGGCGGACCGGATGGAGGTGCTCGGCGCCGGCTGGTCGCTGGTCCGCCGGGAGTACCCGACCGCGATCGGCCCGGTCGACATCCTGTGCCGGGACGCCGACGGCCGCACCGTCGCGGTGGAGATCAAGCGGCGCGGCGAGATCGACGGCGTCGAGCAGCTGACCCGGTACCTGGAGCTGCTCAACCGCGACCCGCTGCTCGCCCCGGTCAAGGGCATCTTCGCCGCCCAGGAGATCAAGCCGCAGGCCCGGGTGCTGGCGACGGACCGCGGGATCGACTGCGTGGTGCTGGACTACGACGCGCTGCGCGGCATCGAGGACGACAAGCTGAAGCTGTTCTGACCACGGCCAGGGCACTCTGACGCGCCGTCAGCAGAGCTGGGGGCGCTGGGGGCAGTACACCGGCGCGTGACCGGTGGGCTGCCCCCTTCGCGTACTTCGCCGGGCGCCCCTCAGGGCGATGTGGTGGCGCCGCTGGGCGTCCCGGGGACCGTGGCGGTGCTGGACGGGCTGGGGGCCGCGGTCGTCGTGGACGGCGACGGCGTGGGGTCCGGACTCGGCGAGGGCGAGGTGGGCGGGGCAGACGTGGGCGACGCCGGCGGCGTGGGCGGCCTGCTGCTCGACTGGACCGGCGTGCCCGGGGTGCTCGGCACGGTGACCGGCGCACCGGGCGTGCCGGGTCCGGGCGGTGCCGCCGTCGGCTGGCTCGGAGCGTCCGGCGCCGAACTGGTGCCGCTCGGCTGGGCACTCGTGGTCGGCACCGCGGTGCCGCGCCCGCGCCCGGTGGTGGCGCTCGCGGTCGCGCCCGGCGCGGCCGGGCCGCTCGCCGGGGCCGAGGCGGAGGCGGACGCCGAGGCGGTGGCCGAGGCGGTGGGCGTGCCGGCGGCCGGGGCCGAGCCGGAGGCAGTGCCGGTGGCCGAGGCGCTCGGCGAGCCGCCCACGTTCAGCACGGCCCCGGGGACCCCGGTGCCGCCGCCGGCGGGGGCGCTGCCGCCGCCGGAGACGCCGAGCGCCACCGCCGTCCCCACCGCGCTCAGCGCCGCCAGCCCGCCGACCGCGAGCAGCGCGTTCCGCCGTGACCAGCCGCGCAGCACCCCGCCCGGCCGCCAGGAGCGCTCGGCCAGCACCCGGATGACGGGCCGCCGGATCACCTGGGTCTGCGCCTCGGGCGCCTCGGGCACCCGCTCGCTCTGCTGAAGCAGCATCAGCAGCCTGCGCGAGGCCGCCAGCTGCCGGCTGTCCCCGGCCGCCTGGCGCAGCGCGCAGGCCGCCTCCACGGCGGCCGTGGCCCGCTCCCGCGCCTGCGTCGTGCCCTCGGGCGCCGTTCCGGAGTCCAGGCAGATCCAGTGGACGCCCAACTCGTGCTGGAACCAGGCCTCCTCGCGCCGCCGCCTGGCCTCCCGGGCGCAGGCCAGTCCGAGTTCGAGAACCTGGCGCCAGGCGCCCCAGCGCAGCGTCAGAGCCAGCGCGGGCGCGGCCGACTGGGCCAGGCGCAGCACGGAGTCGGTCCGCCCGGCCGCCAGGTCGGCCTGCAGGGCGCCGAGCACCACCTCCGCCTCGGCGGCTATCTGCTCGGTGCTCACCGCGCTGTGGCCGACCCACCAGGAGAAGTGCCGGGCGGCGCCCTCGGTGCTCTGCTCGTCGGGCCCCCAGTGCGCCGCGAGCGCCTCCAACACGCCCTCGGTGAGGCGGTGGTGACCGCCGATCGACTCGGCCAGGCCGCACTCCACGAGTTCGCGCAACGCGCTCTCACCGTGGTCCACGTCGATCAGCGCGGGCAGGTGCGAGGCGGTCGGACACTCGCCGCCGAGCGTCACCGCGAGCCGCAGCACCGCCTGCGCCGACTCGCCGAGGCCCTCCACCAGCAGCAGCGCGGGGGCGGCTGCCTCCGCGACCGAGGGCAGCGGCACAGCGGCCCGCAGCTCGGCCTCGCGGATCGCCGGGTCCGCGTCCAGGGGCTCCGGGTCCGCGCCGCCGAAGACGGCGCGCCGGTCCTCCTCGGCCGCCTGCAGGGTGTCCACCGCCAGGTCGCGCCGGCGCAGCAGCGCGGCGGCCCGCACGAAGCGCAGCGGCAGGCCCTCGGACTCGAACCAGAGGTCGACCGCCCAGGAGCGCTCGGCCTCGTCCAGCGCCCGTCCGGCCAGCCGGGCGGTGAGCGCCAGACAGGCGGCCCTGGGCAGCCCGCCGATCGTGTGGTCCTCCAGCCGCGAGCCGGGCGGCAGCGCGCGCTCCGCGTCGGGCGCCGGGGTCAGCAGAAAGGCGCACTCGGGGGCGCGGGCCAGCAGCTCCTCCAGCTCGGTGCCCTCCTGGGCCACCTCGTCGATCACCACGATCGCGCCCACCGTGGCCAGCAGCTCGGGCAGTTGGGACTCGTCGGGACGGTAGCCGGGAGATTGGTAGGCGGCGGTGAAGAGGTCCTGGAGCAGGTCGGCCCCGTCGCGCCGGTGGCCGCAGAGCCGGATCACCCCGTGTGGGGCCAGCCCGCCGGCGCCCTCGGCGACAGCCGCCAGCAGTGCGCTGCGGCCCGAGCCGGGCTCGCCGCGCAGGCGGATCGAGCGGCCCTCGGCGAGCATGCCGAGCAGGTGGGCCACGTCGGCCTCGCGGTCCAGCAGCGGCAGGTCGCCCGGGCCCGTGCCCATCGCCAGCGGCCCCACCGCCGGGCTCGGCCCGGGACCACTGCCGGCCCGGCCGCCGCCGCGCTGGTCCCCGGTGGCCCGGCGGCGTGGGATGGGCCAGTACTCGGGTGGGCACGGCCGCAGGTCCGAGCCGTCCGGTCCGCCGACGGACACCAGGTAATTCCCGGCGACGAGGTCGCCGGACCGCACGCGCAGGTTCTCCTGACCGAAATCACCGGATGGCTGTGCCACGATGCGCTCCGCCTGTGCTCTGCCGGTCGGCGATTGGCCGCCGGCCGCTGTGAGGGACCGGGCCGGGGGAGCGCGTCACCGCGTCCGCCGGCCGACGGACCGTCGCGCCGCTGCACGGGTCGCCCGGGGCGGGCCCAACGGCGTTCGAACGGTCCTGTCGAGCGCTGACTCTCGCACATCCGGGCCCCGCCGTGCAGCCCGGACCCCTGCGCGGGACGGGAGTGACACGCAGCGCGATGACGTGCACACGCCGGGTGCGGGCTTTTCAGTGCAGCGGGGCGACCGCGGAGGGCAGCGACTGGTTGGTACCGGCCGGCAGGGTGGCACCACAGGGGTCGCCGGTGGCGCCCTCCACCGCGAGGATCCGGTGCAGCTTGGTGGCCACCAACAGCCGCTGCAGCTGCGGCGGCACCCCGCGCAGCACCAGGCGGCGGCCGAGCCGACCGGCCCGGCGATGGGTCCCCATGATCACGCCGAGCCCGGTGGCGTCCCAGGCGGCCAGCGCGCTCAGGTCGAGCACCAGGTCACCGGTGCCGCCGTCGACGGCCTGGTGCAGCCGGGCCCGCACGTCGGCGGCGCTGCGCACGTCCAGCCGCCCTTCCAGGGCCAGGACAGTGTGGCTGCCGGGCACTGGGTACTCCACGATGCGCACGCTGCCCTCCTTCAGCAATGAGGTCCCCACCATCTGACGCCGGACCAGTCGTCCAGGTTGCTGCTCCCCCGGCGAATCTGAAGCGACTTCACTCGTCCGAGGGAATATACGCAGTAGTGCCTGGGGCGCACTCTCGATTACCGCGCAAATCACCCATCTGCGGCAGTGCCGTGAGCAAACTCACCCACGGCATCCGCCCCGCGACAGGCCGGCCGGGACCGCCCGGCCGGGCCTGAACCGGTCAGCCCTGGTAGCCGTAGAAACCGCGGCCGCTCTTGCGGCCCAGGTCGCCGGCGGTGACCATCCGGGCCATGATCTCCGGGGCCGCGAACTTCTCGTCCTGGGTCTCCTCGTAGATGTTGCGCGCGGCGTGCAGCAGGATGTCCACGCCGGTCAGGTCGGCGGTCTGCAGCGGGCCCATCGGGTGGCCGAAACCCAGCCGGCAGGCGGTGTCGATGTCCTCGGCGGTGGCCACGCCGGACTCGTACAGCTTGGCGGCCTCCACCACCAGGGCCATGATCAGCCGGGTGGTGACGAAGCCGGCCACGTCGCGGTTGACCACGATCACCTCCTTGCCCACCCCCTCGGCGAAGGCACGGGCGGTGGCCAGCGCGGCGTCACTGGTCTTGTAGCCGCGGACCAGCTCGACCAGGCGCATCAGCGGGACCGGCGAGAAGAAGTGCACGCCGACCACGGACTCGGGGCGCTCGGTGACGGCGGCGATCCGGGTGATCGGGATGGCGGAGGTGTTGCTGCCCAGCACCGCGCCGTCCTTGGCGATCTTGTCCAGCTCGCGGAAGACGCCCTCCTTGATCTCCAGCTGCTCGAACACCGCCTCGATCACGATGTCCGCCTCGCCGACCGCGCCGAGGTCGGTGGTGGTGGTGATCCGGCCGAGCGCCGCGGTGGCCTCCTCGGCGGTCAGCTTGCCCTTGCCGACGAACTTCTCGTACGAGGCCTCGATCGCGTCCATGCCGCGGCGCAGAGCCTGCTCGGTGACGTCCCGCAGCACCACCGGGTGACCGGCCTGCGCGGACACCTGGGCGATGCCCGCGCCCATGAGGCCGGCGCCGATCACGGCGATCTGCTGGCGCTGCGTGGATACGTTGCTCATGGCTGCTTCTCCCGAAGTCCCGTCCAGGCGCGCTCCGGGGCAGGGATTGCCTTCCCGCAGGGAGCAGCGCCGCTCACCGCTCGGACTGTAGTGCCCCGGGCCGGGCCGTGGGGCGATTGGCGGGTGTGATCTGTGTCCGGACTCCTACGGTCGAAGACCGCCGGGCCGAGGCCAGGAGAGGCCAACTCACGCACCGGAACGGTCAGCTGGGCGGCCGGGACGGACCGCCTCAGCGGCGCGGCGGCGCCGGGGGCAGCGCCAGGCCCAGGTCCTGGGCCAGGATCGCGGCCTGGACCCGGCTGCGCAGCTCCAACTTGGCCAGGATCCGGCTCACATGGGTCTTGGTGGTGGCCTCCGCCATCACCAGCCGGCGAGCGATCTGGCCGTTGCTCAGGCCCGCGCCGATCGCGGCCAGCACCTCGCGCTCGCGCTGGGTGAGGCTGGCGACCCCTGCCGGGTCGCCGCCCTCGGGCCGGGCGAAGGTGCTGATCAGACGTCGGGTGACGGTGGGCGCCAGCGCGCCCTCGCCGCGGGCCACCGTGCGGATGCCCGCCACCAGCGTGTCCGCCTCCAGGTCCTTGAGCAGGAAGCCGGCCGCACCGGCCCGCAGCGCGCCGTGCACGTACTCGTCCAGGTCGAAGGTGGTCAGCACCAGCACCTGGGCGGCGCCGGCCTCGGTGATCCGCCGGGTCGCCGCGACACCGTCGAGCCTGGGCATCTGGACGTCCATCAGCACCACGTCGGGACGCAGTTCCAGGGCCAGCGCCACCGCCTGTTCGCCGTCGGCCGCCTCCCCCACCACATCGAGGTCCGGCTCGCTGCGCAGGATCATCACCAGCGCCGCACGCACCGCCGCCTGATCCTCCGCCACCAGCACCCGGATCGTCACAGCCGCCCACCACCGCTCTCCGCCGCCGGCGCCACCGGCAGCACCGCCCGTACCTGCCACACCCCGCCCCGCGGGCCCGCCTCGAAGCTGCCGCCGAGCAGCTGCGCCCGCTCCCCCATGCCGACCAGCCCGGCCCGCGCACCGGGCAGTGGCCCGGCCGGCGACCGCCCGTCGGTCGGACGATACGGACTGTCCACCGCGATCTCCACCCGCTCCGGGCAGAGCCGCAGGCACAGCCGCACGGTGCCGCGCCCGGCGTGCTTGAGCGCGTTGGTCAGCGACTCCTGGACGATCCGGTAGGCGGCCAGCTCGACCGGCGCGGGCAGTTGGCCCGGCTCGCCGTGCTGCTCCGTCTCGAAGGCCAGCCCGGCCTCCCGGCCCGCCGCCCGCACCTGGGCGAGCAGGCTGTCCAAGGCGCCCAGCCGGGGCGCCTGGTAGTTCTCCGGCTCCTGGTCACCGGCCCGCAGCAGGCCGATCATGCGGCGCATCTCGGCCAGGCCCTGCACGCTGTTCTCCCGGATCACCGCGAGCACCGCCACCAGCGGGTCCTCGTCGGTGCGCTGCTGACGGCGGGCCAGCGACTGGGCGCCGGTGGCGTGTATGGCGATCGCCGAGAGGTGGTTGGCCACCACGTCGTGCAGCTCGCGGGCCATCCGGGCGCGCTCGGCGACCACCGCGCCGCGCCGGTCCAGCTCGGCCAGCAGCGCGGTCTGCTCGGCCCGCAGCCGCTCGGTCTCGGCGCGGTCGCGGTGCTTGCGCACCAGGTCGGCCGTCCAGACCGGGGCCAGGAAGACCAGCGCGCCGAAGATCGCCACCAGCAGCGCGGCGGCGACCGTGTTGGAGAGCGCGGTCAGGCAGGTGAGCACCAGGGTGGCGGCGGCACCGGACAGCTGCATCACCTGCGGCATCCGGCGCGGGCCGTAGAGGGTGCCGGCGTAGAGCAGGTCGGTGTACATGAGGACGGTGGCCGACAGGGCACCGCTGAAGAGGGCACCGATGAGCAGCGTCCCGCCCAGGGTGACCGCCAGGACCGGCCGGGTGCGCCGGAACGGCTCCAGGGCCGCGATCGGCACCAGCGTCAACGCCGGCAGCCAGCGCGGGAAACCGGGGTTGTACACCCGGAAGGCGATCAGCAGCAGGCCGCCGAGCAGCCCGGCGACGGCGATCGCCAGGTCCTGCCGGCGCGGGGTGAGGCGATGCGGGAACACCCTGCCATCTCACCATTCGCCGCGCGTCCTGGCTGTACATCGAAGGTCGCAGGGCCACCCCGGGCCGGCCGCTAGCGGTTCTCCCCCGGCACCCAGAGCACGTCCCCGCGCTCCTTGTTGGCGGTCCTGGCCAGGATGAAGAGCAGGTCGGAGAGCCGGTTGAGGTACTTCGCGGTGAGCGGGTTGATGCTCTCCCCGTGGACCTCGATCGCCGCCCAGGTGGCCCGCTCGGCCCGGCGCACCACGGTGCAGGCCAGGTGCAGGTAGGCGGCGCCGGGGGTACCGCCGGGCAGGATGAAGCTGCGCAGCTTCTCCAGGTCGGCCAGGTACCGGTCGCAGTCGGACTCCAGGCGGTCGATGTAGCCCTGCTCGACCCGCAGCGGCGAGTATTTCGGATTCTCGACCACCGGGGTGGCGAGGTCGGCGCCGACGTCGAAGAGGTCGTTCTGAACGCGCGTCAGGACCTCGGTCAGCTCCGCCGGGAGTGCCCCGGCCGCGATCGCCACGCCGAGTGCGGCGTTGGCCTCGTTGGTGTCCGCGTAGGCGATCAGACGAGGATCGGTCTTGGTCGTGCGGCTCATGTCACCGAGCGCGGTGCTGCCGTCGTCGCCGGTGCGGGTGTAGATGCGGGTGAGATTGACCATGCGGGCAGCCTAGTCAGGACTCGCGGGGTTCACCGGTGATCGTGGTGTCGATCACGAAGCCCTTGGCGGGGCCGTCGGGGATGGTGACGCCGGTGCCGTAGGGCATCCGGATCGATGCCTCGTAGACGCCCTTCGCCGGATCGGGCTGGGTGTGCACGGTGACGTGGCCCGGTCCGTCCCGCTCGTCGATGACCACGTACACCGGGAGGCCGGCCTGGGCGTAGGCGCGGTGCTTGCGCACCAGGTCGCGCTGGCGTGCCTCGCGCCCGGGGGAGACCACCTCGGCGACGAGGGGAACCCGGGTCGCGTCGGCTCCCCAGCCGTGCGGGTCCGGAATGCTGTCCAAGTCCCGTGGAGCAACGCACAGGTCGGGGATGTAGACCTTGGACCCGTGCAGCAGGTTGATGTCCTGATAGGCCGCGTGGTCGCTGCCCGCCAGGAAGGGGACGAATGCATCGCGCAGCCGATTGGCGACAATGCCGTGGCTACGGCGCCCGGTGGGTGACACCTCGATGGACCCTTCGATGATCTCGGCGTGATAGCCCTCGGGGAGATCGAGTGCGAGCCATGCCTGCCAGAGAACCTCGTCCAGGCTGGGGGGTTCCTCATCCATATCGAGGTCGAGATCGGGCTCAGCGGCCATAGCGGTCATCGAGAACACACCTCCTCCGTACAGTGTGGGCGGACGCGACCAGCATCCACAACTGACCCGCACCGTCGCGGCCGAATCCGTTCCCACCACTCGAAAGAGCGATCGCCGTCAGGCGACGTTGACCCTCCCCCACCCTCCGGGCGGGGGGACCCCCAGCCCGAGAGTCCGTCGCTACGCGACGTTGACTCTCTGCCCGGGCGGGGCCGCCTCCAGCCAGGCGAGGAAGCCGGTGAGGGCGTCGTCGCTCATCGCCAGCTCCAGCGGGGCGCCGTTGTGCAGGCAGCGCAGGACGACGGAGCCGGAGAGCAGGGCGAGCTCCTCCTGGCCCTCGGGGTAGCGGCGGCCGAGGACCTCGATCTCGCGGCGGGGCAGCACCCTGCGCGGGCGGGGGGCGTAGGAGAAGACCCGGAACCACTCGATGTGGTCACCGCTGTAGCGCCCGATACCGAAAACCCACCCCTTGCCGTCGGTCGCGGGGACCGGGGCTGAGGTGGGCTGTCCGTTCTCGTCGAGATCGGGAAGGACCGAGGCGTCGGCCGGCATTTTGAGTCGGTAACTGCAGTCGAACGTTCCGCCGAGCCGCTGGATGAGGCGGCGGCGTACCGCGAACGCCACCAGGCCGACCACCCCCAGGGCCACGACCGTCGCGCACACCACAAGGGCGAGGACCATGCTCACCGACCTCCTCGCTGACTCGCCGACGCGCGGCCGTGTCCTACCGGCTCTGCGACTCCCCGTGACCGGCAGTCCTATCGAACGACCGGGTTGTCCCTACCAACCGATACGACAGTCCCGGGGTCACGCTCGCGCGTCCCCGGGACCGTCGGTCACTGACGTTCAGGCTGCCTCACGGCGACCTGCCGCGACGAGGCGGACCTCGGCGCGACGCTCCGCGTGGGCGTCGCTGTCGCTCTGGGCGAGCTCCAGCGCGCGCTCCGCGCGGTCCACATCGATCTCGTCCGCCAGCTCGGCGATCTCCGCCAGCAGCGAGAGCTTGTTGTTGTTGAACGAGATGAAACCGCCGTGCACAGCGGCGATGACGGTGCCGCCATCCGCGGTGCGGATGGTGACCGGGCCGGACTCCAGCACGCTCAGCACCGGGGTGTGACCCGCCATGATGCCGGTGTCGCCGGAGGCCGTGCGCGCGACAACCAGGGTGGCCGCACCGGACCAGACCTTGCGGTCGGCTGCGACCAGCTCGACGTGCAGCTCAGCCAACGTGGGCTCCTAGGCTCTTGCAACGCCCGATTACTCGGGAGTTTCGGTAAGAATAACGGGCTCGCGCCCCTGGCATGAAACGTGGAGCGCGGAGATGACCGGAATCACAGCCGACGTGCCGTGAGGGGCGGTCCCCAGGATGCGGGAACCACCCCTCACGGTCACGTTGCCCTGCGGCCGGTTACTTCTTGGCCAGCTCGGCGGCGTTCTTCTCGAGGTCCTCGATGCCACCGCACATGAAGAAGGCCTGCTCGGGGATCGAGTCGTACTTGCCGTCCGCGATCGCGTTGAAGGCCTCGATGGTCTCCGACAGCGGCACGGTCGAGCCCTCGACACCGGTGAACTGCTTCGCCACGTAGGTGTTCTGCGACAGGAAGCGCTCGATGCGGCGGGCCCGGTGGACGGTGACCTTGTCGTCCTCGGACAGCTCGTCGATACCGAGGATCGCGATGATGTCCTGCAGGTCCTTGTACTTCTGCAGGATGCCCTTGACCCGCAGCGCCGCGTCGTAGTGGTCCTGCGCGATGTAGCGCGGGTCCAGGATGCGGGACGTGGAGTCCAGCGGGTCGACGGCGGGGTAGATGCCCTTCTCCGAGATCGGACGCGACAGAACGGTGGTCGCGTCCAGGTGGGCGAAGGTGGTGGCCGGGGCCGGGTCGGTCAGGTCGTCCGCGGGGACGTAGATCGCCTGCATCGAGGTGATCGAGTGACCGCGGGTCGAGGTGATGCGCTCCTGCAGGAGGCCCATCTCGTCGGCCAGGTTCGGCTGGTAACCCACCGCGGAGGGCATCCGGCCGAGCAGGGTCGACACCTCGGAACCGGCCTGGGTGAACCGGAAGATGTTGTCGATGAAGAGCAGCACGTCCTGGCTCTGCACATCGCGGAAGTACTCCGCCATGGTCAGCGCGGACAGGGCGACGCGCAGGCGGGTGCCCGGCGGCTCGTCCATCTGGCCGAAGACCAGGGCGGTCTTGTCCAGAACGTTGGTCTCGATCATCTCCTCGATCAGGTCGCCACCCTCACGGGTGCGCTCCCCGACGCCGGCGAAGACCGAGACACCACCGAAGTTGGCGGCGACGCGGTAGATCATCTCCTGGATGAGGACGGTCTTGCCGACACCGGCGCCACCGAACAGGCCGATCTTGCCACCGCGGACGTACGGGGTGAGCAGGTCGATGACCTTGATGCCGGTCTCGAACATCTCGGTCTTCGACTCGAGGTCCGCGAAGTTCGGCGCCTTGCGGTGGATCGGCCAGCGCTCGGTCACCTGGGCGTTGAACTCGGCCTGGTCGACGTTGAGCACATCGCCGAGGGCGTTGAAGACCTTGCCCTTGGTGATGTCGCCGACCGGGACGGAGATCGCGGCACCGGTGTCGCTGACAGCGGAACCGCGGACCAGGCCGTCGGTCGGCTGCATCGAGATGGCCTTGATCTGGCCGTCGCCCAGGTGCTGGGCGACCTCAAGGGTCAGCGTCTTCTTGCCCGTGCCGTCGGGGCTGTCGACCTCGACGTGCAGGGCGTTGAACATCTCCGGAATGGCGTCGACGGGGAACTCCACGTCGACGACCGGGCCGATGACCCGGGCGACGCGGCCCGTGGCCAGTCCGGCGCCCGTCGGCTCAACAGTGGTGGTCATACTCATTCGCTCCCCGCGCTAGCGTCGGCCAGCGCGTTGGCGCCACCGACGATCTCGCTGATTTCCTGGGTGATCTCGGCCTGACGGGCCGAGTTGGCAAGCCGCGTCAGCGACTTGATGAGGTCGCCGGCGTTGTCGGTCGCGCTCTTCATCGCACGCCGACGGGCGGCGTGCTCGGAAGCGGCCGACTGCAGCAGCGCGTTGTAGATCCGGCTCTCGACGTACCGCGGCAGCAGTGCGTCCAGCACGCCTTCGGCCGAGGGCTCGAAGTCGTACAGCGGGAAGATCTCCGCGGCGGCCGGCTTGTCGTCGCTGAGCTGGACCTCGTCCAGCTTCAGCGGCAGCAGCCGGGCATCGATGGCGGTCTGGGTCAGCATCGAGACGAACTTGGTGGAGACCAAGTGCAGCTCGTCGACCCCGCCCGTCTCGGCGGTGAACGCCGCGATCAGGTCGGCGGCCACCGTCTTCGCGTCACCGTAGGTCGGCTTGTCCGAGAAGCCCGTCCACGACGCCGCGACCGGCTGGTTGCGGAAGCCGTAGTACTGGACACCCTTGCGGCCGCAGATGTAGGTGACCACCTCCTTGCCCTCCGCCCGGAGCCGGGCGGTGAGCAGGGTCGCCTGCTTGATGGCGTTGGTGGAGTACCCGCCGGCCAGACCACGGTCGGCCGTCATCAGCAGCACCGCGGCGCGGCTGGCGTTCGGGTTCTCGTGGGTGAGCGGGTGCTTGGCGTTGGACCGGGTGGCCACCGCCGTCACCGCCCGGGTCAGCTCATCGGCGTACGGGGTGGAGGCGGCCACCGCGCGCTGCGCCTTGACGATGCGCGACGCGGAGATCATCTCCATCGCCTTGGTGATCTTCTTCGTCGCGGTGACAGAGCGGATCCGGCGCTTGTAGACCCGAAGCTGTGCTCCCATGGGTCGTTACGTCCTTTCCCTCGCTACCGGACTCAGGCCTGCTCGCCGAGCAGCTTGCCGTCGGCGGTGGTGAAGCCCAGCTTGAAGGTCTTGATCGCCTCGGTCAGCGCGTCGACGGTGCCGTCCTCGAGCTGGCCGGTCTCGGCGATGCCGCCGAGCAGCGTCTTGTGCTCGATCCGCAGGAAGTCGAGGAACTCGCGCTCGAAGCGGCGGATGTCGGCAACCGGGACGTCGTCCAGCTTGCCGGTGGTGCCGGCCCAGATGGAGGCGACCTGCTCCTCGACCGGGAACGGCTGGTACTGACCCTGCTTGAGCAGCTCGACCATGCGAGCACCGCGCTCCAGCTGGGCCTTGGAGGCCGCGTCCAGGTCGGAACCGAAGGCGGCGAACGCCTCCAGCTCGCGGTACTGGGCCAGGTCCAGACGCAGACGCCCGGCGACCTTGCGCATGGCCTTGATCTGGGCGGAGCCACCGACGCGGGAGACCGAGATACCGACGTTCACGGCCGGGCGGATGCCGGCGTTGAACAGGTCGGACTCCAGGAAGCACTGGCCGTCGGTGATCGAGATGACGTTGGTCGGGATGTACGCCGAGACGTCGTTGGCCTTGGTCTCGATGATCGGCAGACCGGTCATCGAGCCGCCGCCGATGTCGTCGTTCAGCTTGGCGCAGCGCTCCAGCAGGCGGGAGTGCAGGTAGAAGACGTCACCCGGGTAGGCCTCGCGGCCCGGCGGGCGGCGCAGCAGCAGGGAGACGGAGCGGTAGGCCTCGGCCTGCTTCGACAGGTCGTCGAAGATGATCAGGACGTGCTTGCCGTCGTACATCCACTCCTGGCCGATGGCCGAGCCGGTGTACGGGGCGAGGTACTTGAAGCCGGCCGGGTCGGAGGCGGGAGCGGCCACGATGGTGGTGTACTCCAGCGCGCCGGCCTCCTCCAGGGAGCCGCGGACGGCGGCGATGGTGGAGCCCTTCTGGCCGATGGCGACGTAGATGCAGCGGACCTGCTTCTTCGGGTCGCCCGAGCGCCAGTTGTCCTTCTGGTTGATGATCGTGTCGATCGCCACCGCGGTCTTGCCGGTCTGGCGGTCGCCGATGATCAGCTGACGCTGGCCACGGCCGATCGGGGTCATCGCGTCGATGGCCTTGATGCCGGTCTGCAGCGGCTCCTTGACCGACTTGCGCATCATGACGCCGGGGGCCTGCAGCTCCAGGGCGCGGCGGCCGGTGGCGGTGATCTCGCCCAGACCGTCGATGGGGTTGCCCAGCGGGTCCACGACGCGGCCGAGGTAGCCGTCGCCGACCGACACCGACAGGACCTCGCCGGTGCGGTGCACCGTCTGCCCCTCCTCGATGCCGCCGAACTCACCGAGGATGACGACACCGATCTCGCGGGTGTCGAGGTTCAGCGCGAGTCCGAGGGTGCCGTCCTCGAACCTCAGCAGCTCGTTGGCCATGACCGAGGGCAGACCCTCGACATGGGCAATACCGTCCGCCGCGTCAGTGACCGTGCCGACCTCTTCACGCGAGGCGGCGTCCGGCTGGTACGACTGGACGAAATCGGCCAGCGCGTCCCGGATCTCCTCCGGCCGGATCGTAAGCTCCGCCATCAGGCTTCCCTGCTCTCCTAGGTTGCGATCCTCGGCCCGCCCAAGGAGGGCCGCAAGTATTCGATCCTCGGCCGGTGCTGTTGAACCGGCCGTTCGTATGTGCCGGCTGCCCCGTGGGTGGGACCGGCGCCCGACCGAGGGTCGGATGTTGCTGTGCGGGTGGCTCAGCCTTCGAGGGCCTGGCGAGCGCCTGCGAGGCGGCTCGACACGGTGCCGTCGATGATCTCGTCACCGATCTGCACCCGGACACCGCCGACGACCTCGGGGTCGACGTCGATGTTCAGGAGCACCGCACGCCCGTACAGCTTGGCCAGCGCGCCCGACAGGCGCTCCTTCTGGCCGTCGCTGAGCGGAGAAGCGGTGGTGACCAGGGCCACCACGCGGTCGCGGCGGTCGGCGGCGAGCTTGGCGAAGGACGTGAGGCCCTGTTCCAGGCTACGGCCACGCGGGTTGGTGACCAGCGAGGTGACCAGGCGGACGGTGCCCGGCTGGGCGCGGCCCCCGAGCAGCTTGTGAACCAGCTCCGCCTTGGCGGCGGGGCCGGCCTTCGGCTCGGTCAGCGCGGCACGCAGCTCGTGCGAGCCGGCCACGACGCGGCCGAACCGGAAGAGCTCGTCCTCCAGGTCGTCCAGCTTGCCCGCCCGCTGCGCGGCGATGATCTCGCCGTAGGCGGCGAGCTCCTCGACCGAGTCGACCAGGTCACGCCCACCGGACCAGCGGGAACGGACCAGACCGGAGACCAGGTCCACGGTCGGGCCGGAGACCTGGCGGCCCAGCAGCGAGCCGACCAGGTCGGCCTTGTCCTGACCGGACCGCGCGGGGTCGGTCAGCACGCGGCGCAGCGAGACCTCACGGTCCAGCAGCGCGGTGACGGCGCTGA
Source organism: Kitasatospora sp. NPDC008050 (assembly GCF_042957465.1). Lineage (NCBI taxonomy): Bacteria > Bacillati > Actinomycetota > Actinomycetes > Kitasatosporales > Streptomycetaceae > Kitasatospora > Kitasatospora sp. NPDC008050. The sequence continues at coordinate 735,453 of NZ_JBIBIJ010000002.1, read as the reverse complement.
GTTCCTCCGCCAGCTTGGCCGCGTCCACCGAGGTGTTGTCGGTCAGGCTGTTGAGGTTCTCCCGGCCGGCGGCCAGGGCCTCACGGCTGGCGCCGATCACTTGGCGACCGCCGTGGTCGCGGTGGCCTTGGCCTCCAGCTCGTCCAGGAAGCGGTCGATCACGCCGGTCTGCCGGGCCTGGTCCTCAAGGGACTCGCCGACAATCCGGGACGCCAGCTGGGAGGCGAGCGAACCGACGTCCTGACGCAGGGCGGCGGTGGCCGACTTCTTGTCGGACTCGATCTGGGCGTGACCGGCGGCGATGATGGCCTCACGCTGACGCTGGCCCTCTTCGCGCATCTCGCTGATCAGGGCAGCGCCCTGCTCACGGGCGTGCTCGGTGATCCGAGCGGCCTCGTGACGCGCCTCGGCGAGCTCGGCGCGGTACTGCTCGAGCACGGCCTGAGCCTCGGCCTGTGCGGCCTCAGCCCGCTCCAGGCCGCCCTCGATCTGGTCCCGACGCTCCGCGAGCACCTTCTCGATGCTGGGGAGGAGCTTCTTGCCGAGCAGACCGAAGACCACGAAGAAGCAGATCAGGCCGATGATGAGCTCAGGCGCCTTGGGCACCAGAGGATTGAAGTCCTCCGAAGCCAGCTGCATCGCGATGAGCGACATATCTGGACCTTCCGTCCGGTGGGGCTACAGGAGGGTTTACTTGAAGCCGAAGACGAACGGCATGACGATGCCGATGAGCGCGAGCGCCTCGGTCACGGCCAGGCCGATGAACATGTTGGTGCGGATCAGGCCGGCCGCCTCGGGCTGACGGGCCATGGCCTGCACGGCGTTGCCGAAGATGAGGCCGAGGCCGATGCCGGGGCCGATCGCCGCGAGGCCGTAACCGACGGAGGCGATGGAGCCGTTGACCGCAGCGATGTTCTCGATCGACATCTCAGAGTGTCCTTTGCAGGGTGGTGAACCGGTGGTGATTGGCCACCGGGCGAGCGAGGGGGGAGAAAGGCAGAGGGCTACAGCGGATCAGTGCGACTCTTCGAGCGCGCCACCGATGTAGGTGCAGGCGAGCAGCGTGATGATGTACGCCTGCAGGAACTGGATCAGCAGCTCGAAGGCCGTCAGGCCGAGCGTCACCACGAAGGACGCGCCTGCGTAGGCCGCACCGATGCTGGGGCTGAGCGTGTACCAGGTGGCCGCCGCGAACATCACGATCAGCAGGTGACCGGCGAACATGTTGGCGAACAGTCGCACCGCGAGGGTGAACGGCCGCAGGAAGATGTTCGACACGAACTCCAGCGGCACCAGGATGATCATGACCGGCCACGGGACGTCGGACGGCCAGCAGAGGTGCTTCAGGCCGCCGATGAACCCGTGCTTCCTGAAGGTCAGCGACATGTAGGTGACCCAGATCATCAGCGCCAGGCCGGCCGGGAAGCCGATCACCGCAGCCGCCGGGAACTGCGCGAACGGGATGACCGACATCACGTTCAGCAGCCAGACGAAGAAGAAGAGCGAGACCATCATCGGGGTGTACTTCTCACCCCGCTTGCCGATGTTCTCCAGCACGATGCTGCGCTTCACGAAGTCGTAGCCGATCTCGGCCACCAGCTGCAGCTTGCCGGGGACCACCTTGGGCTTGGCGAAGGCCGCCCAGAAGAAGCCGACCACCAGCACCATGACGATCAGCGACAGCAGCATCGGCTTGTTGAAGCCGACACCGCCAACCTTGAAGATCGAGTCGAACTGGAACTCGTTCAGGCCGGGGGCCGGGAAGCCGCAGCCGGAGAACAGGTGGCAGCCTCCAGAGGCAAGCTGCGTGAGCCTGTCAGCACTCACCACGGACTCCTTCGTCGTGACACATAGTTACGGCAACCTCGGTGTGTCGGCGCGGCGTTCAGCCACGATGCGGCACTGGAATGTTTCTTGTTACGCGGGCTGGAGACGCCAGTGAGCTGCTGCGTGGGGACGCAGCCCTGCACGATCCCAGAGATCCTGGAGGCTGTGCGGCGTCAACGGTGATCAGTCCGGCTGATGGAGCGATCCGGACGCTTCCCGCACTCCGTGGCTGCCCCGGACGATAGCAGCCTGTTGGTTTCGCATAAGCGTCAGCCCCCTCCCTCCGGAGAGGGAGTCGGTGACGGTCACGGTTGACGCTCCGCGGAGGCCACAGCGTCGGCGGCGGACTCCGGAACCACGTAGAAGATCTTGGCCTTCATGCCGGTCCGCACGATGAACACGGTCCAGACCGCCGTGCAGCCCAGCACGGTGAAGCCGAAAACCTTGGTGTCGAACAGAGTTGTGCCCTTGAAGAGGGCGAGCACGATGCCCACGGCGAGGACCTGCGTCATGTAGACGACCATCGCGACGGGGAGCATCATCTGCGGGTTGTTCCGGCTCAGGCGATCGATGGCGATCTGCCCGAAACTGAAGAAGGCCATCACCAGGAGCGCTGCGAACAGCGCGCCGTACAGGCCTTTCGCGCCCGCGATCGCGGTCGCAGCCGCGATAGCGGCAACTCCGGCGACCGCAGTGGGAATTGCGGCGCCTCGAACGAGCGGGGCGTCAGCGGACGGCATGTCGGCAACTCCGGCGGCATGTCGGGGAACGTGGACAGGTGGCGGGGATGAGCACGGGAGGTGCGTGTGCTCAGCGACCGAAGGGCTGACCTGGTCAGCCGGGAAGTCCTCCATACGAGGTGCTTCGGCTCATCCCTTGGTCCTCGTGAACGATATCACAAACTATTTGATGAGAGCTTTACTGAGGGAGTGTGGCGCTAGACACACCAACGGGCGAACGCTTCACCCTTGCGGAGTAACGGACAGAGGGCCGGACGGGCGCACCGGTCCGCGGCCCCTTACAGTCCGCCTTCGGCCGTCCGATGGCCGTCCGGCAGCCGTCCGCTGCGGCCGATCGATCACAGAGCGTGGCGAAGCCCCCCGCCCCGGCCCCCGTCCCGCACACCGCCCCACCCGGCACCAGGAGCGTCGCCACCTGCGGGGCGTCGAGCGGTGCGGCGTCGGCGAGTTGGGCGGCGCACCGCGAGGAAACCCGGCCGACACGGGGTACGGATACGATCTGACGTTCCATGAGCTGGCGTGCTGGACGGCAGCCGGCTTGCCGCCCCCGGGCGGCGGCCGCGCATCCCGCTGGGCGAGGGGATCGCGGTGACCCACCAGGCCTGGCGGCAGGCGCAGGCCTGACCGCCCCCGCACCTCCCGGAAGGTACGTACGCAGTGACGAGAACCACTGATGGGCGAGGCGGCTCCCTGCTCGCCATCAGCGACCTGCACATCAGCTACGCGGAGAACCGCTCGCTGGTCGAGTCGCTGAAACCGGACAGCCCGGACGACTGGCTGCTCGTGGCGGGCGACGTCAGCGAGATCGTGGACGACATCGCCTGGGCCCTGGGGCTGCTCGCCGAGCGGTTCGCGAAGGTCATCTGGGCACCGGGCAACCACGAGCTCTGGTCGCACGGCGACGACTCCTCGGGGCTGCGCGGGGTGGCCCGCTACGAGCACCTGGTGGAGGTCTGCCGGGGCCTTGGCGTGGTGACCCCGGAGGACCCCTACCCGGTCTGGCACGGCCAGGGCGGCCCGGTGCGGATCGCGCCGCTGTTCCTGCTGTACGACTACACCTTCCGCCCCGCCGGCACGCTCACCCAGGAGCAGGCCCTGGAGCGCGCGCACGAGGCCGGCGTGGTCTGCTCCGACGAGTTCCTGCTGCACCCCGACCCCTACCCCAGCCGCGAGGCCTGGTGCCGGGACCGGGTGGCCGCCACCGAGCGCCGGCTGGCGGCCTGCGACCCGGCGGTGCCGCTGGTCCTGGTCAACCACTACCCGCTGGTGCGCACGCCGACCGACGTCCTGTACTACCCGGAGTTCGCGCTCTGGTGCGGCACCACGGCCACCGCCGACTGGCACACCCGGTTCAACACCGCGGCCATGGTCTACGGCCATCTGCACATACCCAGGACCACCTGGTACGACGGGGTCCGGTTCGAGGAGGTCTCGGTGGGCTACCCACGCGAGTGGCGGCGGCGGGCGGCCGGCGCCCCCGGGCTGCGGCAGATCCTGCCGGCTCGGCAGGCGGCACCGACCCCGACCACAGGGGCGGCGGGGACGGCCGGGACGGCAGCCGCGCAGGCCCGGGCGACGGGCGGTGCGGCGTGATCGAGCGGATCCTGCCCGACTCGGTGATCGCGATCGCCGACGCCAGTGGCGCACCGGTCACCGAACGGCTCTTCCCGGCCGAGGAGGCGCTGATCGGCACCTCGGTGGCCTCCCGCCAGCACGAGTTCCGCGCCGTGCGGCTGTGCGCCCGCCAGGCGCTGACCAAGCTCGGGGTACCGGTGGCCCCGATCCTGCCGGGCCTGCGGGGCGCGCCGACCTGGCCCGCCGGCGTGGTCGGCAGCATGACGCACTGCAAGGGCTACCGGGCGGCCGCACTGACCCAGGCGACCGAGCTGCTGAGCATCGGCATCGACGCGGAGCCCGCCGAGGCGCTGCCGGAGGGCGTGCTGGAGGCGATCGCCCGCCCCGAGGAGCTGACCCGGTTGCACGCCCTGACCGCGCAGCGCCCCGAGGTGCCCTGGGACCGGCTGCTGTTCAGCGCCAAGGAGAGCGTCTACAAGGCCTGGTTCCCGTTGACGCAGGTGTTCCTCGACTTCTCCGAGGCCTCGCTCTCGTTCGACGTCGAGGGCGGCTTCACGGCCCAACTGATGGTCCCGCCGCCGCTGGTGGAGGACCGCCCGCTGACCGGCTTCACCGGCCGCTGGCTGGTGGCGCAGGGCCTGGCGCTGACCGCGATCGCGGTGCCGCACCGGGCCTGACGGCAGCCGGCCGGAACACGGTGGGCCGCACCCGGGTCCGGGTGCCGCCCACATGTTCCGGCCGGTCCTGGTCGGTCGGTGGTCCGGGCGAGTCCTAGTGCCGCTCGCCGCTGCGGCCGCCGCCGAGCGCGGTGGCACCGCCGCCGCGCAGGATCTCCCGGTCGGCGGCGGACAGCTCGCCCATCGCCGGCTCGGCCGCGGCCTGCTCGCCCCGGGCGGCCGACCGCAGCTCCACGGTGCGCAGCTCGGTGGTCTGCGGGTCGGCGGCCATGGCCTCGGCCGCAGTGGCCTGGGCGGTGCGCACCTCGGCCTGGGCCGGCCGGCGCCGGCCGGCGCTGCCGCGCCGGTAGCGCGGCGGGACGATGGCCTGGACCGCCGCCGGTGCCTTGGGCCGGAACCAGGGCAGCAGCAGCACCACGATCCCGATCAGGCAGAACCCGGCACAGGCCAGCACAACCGTGCGGCCGGTGTTGGTGACCGAGAAGGCCACCGTGCCGAAGGCGATCAGCGCGGCCCAGAAGTACATGATCAGCACGGCACGGCTGTGCGAGTGGCCGATCTCCAGCAGCCGGTGGTGCAGGTGCTGCTTGTCGGCGGCGAACGGCGAGCGTCCGGCCCAGGTGCGCCGGACCACGGCGAGCAGCAGGTCGGCCAGCGGCAGCGCGATCACCGCGAGCGGCAGCAGCAGCGGGATGTAGATCGGCACCAGGATGTGGGTGGTGGCGGTCCGCGATCCACCGGTCTGCGCGGTGATCAGGTCGGGGTCGACCCGGCCGGTCACCGAGATCGCGGCCACCGCGAGCATCAGCCCGAGCATCATCGAGCCGGAGTCGCCCATGAAGATCCGGGCCGGGTGCAGGTTGTGCGGCAGGAAGCCCAGGCACATGCCGATCAGCAGCGCGCTGAACAGCACGGCGGGCGCCGCCTCGCTGATCGAGTAGCCGTACCAGAGGCGGTAGGAGTACAGGAAGAAGGCCATGCCGGCGATGCAGACCATGCCGCCGGCCAGACCGTCCAGGCCGTCGATGAAGTTCACCGCGTTGACCATGACGACCACCAGGGCCACCGAGATGACCATGCCCAGGGTGGGGCTGAGCGCGACCGGGCCGACCCCGGGCACCGGGATCGAGATCACCGTGATGCCCTGGTAGACCATCACGCCCGCGGCGATCATCTGGCCGCCGAGCTTGACCAGCGCGTCCACGCCCCACTTGTCGTCCAGCACGCCGAGCACCCACATGATGCCGACGCCGGACAGCAGTGCCCGGATGTCGGAGGGGTCGTCGGAGAAGACCTTGCCCAGGTTGGTCAGGTGGTAGGCCACCAGGAGCCCGGCGCAGAGCCCGCCGAACATCGCGATGCCGCCCAGGCGCGGGGTGGGCTCGCGGTGCACGTCCCGGGCGCGCACGGCCGGCATCGCGCCGGCGATGATCGCGAACTTCCGGACCGGGCCGACCAGGAGATAGGTCACCGCAGCCGTGCAGAAGAGCACGAGGAGGTACTCACGCACCGACGGGCTCCTTCCACGCACGCGGCCGGGTGCGTACGGAAGGTACTCCCGCACGGCTGAGGGGTTCGAGGTGCGTCGCCACGGTACACACCTTATTGAGTCGGACGACCGGCGCGTGCATCGCGGTTCGTTCTAGCGGTCGGCTTTCACCCCGGCCGCGCCGACGAGTTCGCGGACCCGGGCCGCCGCCGCGGCGGGCGCACCCCCGGTGAGCAGGTCACCGATCAGCGTACCGACCTCGGCGAGCTCGACCGGACCCAGCCCGAGCGCGGCCGCGCCTCCGGTGCCGAGCCGGATCCCGGAGGTCTCGGCGGCGGGTGCCGGGTCGAAGGGCACCGCGCACTTGCCCAGCATCAGCCCCGCCGCCGCGCAGCGGCGCTCGGCCTGCGCGCCGGTGACGCCCAGCGGGCTGACGTCGGCGGTGACCAGGTGGGTGTCCGTGCCGCCGGTCAGCGGCCGGGCGCCGGTGCGCGCCAGCGCGGCCGACAGGGCGCGCGCGCCGTCCACCGCGCGCCGGATGTACGCGCCGAACTCCGGGGTGACCGCCTGGGCGAAGGCCACGGCCTTGGCCGCCACCTCGTTCATCGCCGCCCCGCCCTGGGTGAACGGGAAGACCGCGCGGTCCACCCGGTCGGCCAGCTCCGCGGTGCACAGCAGCAGGCCGCCGCGCGGGCCGCGCAGCAGCTTGTGGGTGGCCGCCACCACCACGTCGGCCAAGGGCACCGGGGAGGGCGCCACGCCCGCCGCCACCAGGCCGGTGATCTGCGCGACCGAGGCGACGAGATAGGCGTCCACCTCGTCGGCGATCTCCCGGAAGGCCGCCCAGTCCAGCTGGCGCGGGTAGGAGATCGAGCCCGCGATGATCGCCTTGGGCCGGTGCAGCTTGGCCAGGTCGCGGACCTGGTCCAGGTCGATCCGGCCGTCCTGCTCGCGCACCCCGTAGCCGATCACGTCGAACCAGCGGCCGGAGAAGTTGGCGCGCGAGCCGCAGGAGAGGTGCCCGCCGTGCTCCAGCGACATCGCGAGCACCGAGTCGCCCGGCCGCAGCAGCGCCGCGAAGGCCGCCAGCATCGCCGAAGTGCCGGATCTGGGCTGGACGTTGGCGTGGTCGGCGGCGAACAGGGCGCGGGCCCGGGAGATCGCGAGGAGTTCGGTGGCATCCGCCACGGCGCAGCCGGTGTGGTGGCGGCGGCCCGGGTAGCCCTCGGCGTACTTGTCCACCAGCGGGCCCGCCAGCGCCGCCAGCACGGCCTCGGTGGCGCGGTTCTCCCCCGCCAGCAGCTGCAGCCCGCCGGCCCGGCGCTCGGCCTCCGCCGACAGCAGGTCGGCCACTTCGGGATCGGCCGCGCGCAGCGCCGCGGACGGTTCCCAGGCGCTGTCCTGCCGAACCGCGGGTGGTCCTTGACCAGCGTGGGGTTGTGGAACAGCGTGCGCGGCATCGGCGAGGGTCATGGCGGCGCTCCGGGGCCGTTCGGGCGGTGGAGTCCAGCCTAGGACGGAGCGTGGCCGCCGTCCTGATGGCGCGGGGCGGGCACGCCCGTCAGAGCGGTCAGCACCGGGTCCAGCGCGTGGAATATCTCCTCGCCGCAGTTGCGGAACATGCCGATCGGGGCACCGTAAGGGTCGTCCACCTCGTCGGCCTCGGGGCTGGCCGCCAGCAGCCAGCCACGCAGCGCGGCGGCCGCCCGCACCAGGGCCCGGGCGCGCTCGGTGACCTCGGCGCCGGTGCCCACCTCGGGCAGCGTGGCCGGGTCTATCGAGCCCACCAGCCGGGTGAACTCCTTGAGCGTGAAGGTGCGCAGTCCCGCCGCGTGGCCCATCGAGATCACCTGGGCGCGGTGGTCCAGGGTCGCGGTGAGCACCAGGTCGGCCTCCACCACGTGCTCGTCCAGCAGCTCGCGCCCGGCGAAGTTGCCGCTGTCCACGCCGTACTCGCCGAGCACGGTGGCCGCGTGCGCCTCCATCGGGGCGCCCTCGTGGCCCCAGGTGCCGGCGCTCTCCACCAGGATCCGGCCGGCCGCCCGCTCGTGCAGCCGGGTGTCCAGCTCATGGCGGGTCAGCCGCTCGGCGATCGGCGAGCGGCAGACGTTGCCGGTGCAGACGAAGAGGATCTTGAAACTGTCGGCCGGGCGCGGCGTGACGGCGAGGTAGGAGGCCAGGCCGCCGGGCGCCCAGCCGGTCTCGATCGGGTCGAACCCGGAGTAGAGCTGGGCCGTCAACTGCCGGCCTCCAGGTCGGGGACGACCTCCCTCAGCTGCTCGATGCTCACGGCACCCGCGCGCAGCAGGACCGGCACCTTGCCGGTGACGTCGACGATGGTGGAGGCCAGGCCGTGCTCGGCCTGGCCGCCGTTCAGATAGACCGCCACCGAGTCGCCCAGCTGGTACTCGGCGTCCTCGCAGTCGCCGGGGGCCGGCTGGCCCGACTTGTTGGCGCTGGAGACGGCGAGCGGCCCGGTGCTGTTCAGCAGCTCGATGGCGACCGGGTGCAGCGGCATCCGGACCGCGACGGTGCCGCGGGTCTCGCCCAGGTCCCAGCGCAGCGAGGGCTGGTGCTTGGCGACCAGGGTCAGGCCGCCGGGCCAGAAGGCGTCGACCAGCTCCCAGGCCTGCTCCGAGAAGTCGGTGACCAGGCCGTGCAGCGTGGTCGGCGAGCCGACCAGCACCGGGGAGGGCATGTTGCGCCCGCGGCCCTTGGCGGCCAGCAGGGCGGCCACGGCCTCCGCGTTGAACGCGTCCGCGCCGATCCCGTAGACGGTGTCGGTCGGCACCACGACCAGCTCGCCACGGCGGATCGCCGAAGCGGCCTCGCGCAGCCCGGTGGCACGGTCGCCTGCGTCGGCACAGTCGTAACGGCGGCTCATCGGAGCAGTCCCCTCTTCGAAGTCACAGCGAAGTCCGACGTCACAGCGACGTCTTCCGGGCCGTCGTGAAACGCGGCCGCCCGTTGAGGTCCCGGTGGTCGGCCGTGTCCGTCCAGCCGCCCTCCTCGTTGAAGATCCAGGGCACCTGGCCGCCCTGGGTGTCCGCGTGCTCGATCACCACCGCGCCACCGGGCCGCAGCAGCCGCGCGGCCACCCGCTCGATGCCGCGGATGGTGTCCAGACCGTCCTCGCCGGAGAAGAGTGAGAGCTGCGGGTCGTGGTCGCGGGCCTCGGGCGCCACGTACTCCCACTCGGTCAGCGGGATGTACGGCGGGTTGCTGATCACCAGGTCGAACCGGCCGTCCCAGGAGGTGTCCCCGGCGAAGGCCAAGGTGGCGTCGCCCGCGTGCAGGGTGACCCGGTCGTGGTCGGGACTGGCGGCGATGTTGCGCCGGGTGTAGTTCAGCGCGCCCTCGTCCAGCTCGAAGGCGTGCACGATGGAGCGCGGCAGCTCCTGGGCCAGCGCGAGCGCGATGGCACCCGAGCCGGAGCACAGGTCGACCACCAGCGGCTCGGCCACGTCCATCTCGCGCACCGCCTCTATGGCCCACTCGACGACCGTCTCGGTCTCCGGGCGCGGCACGAAGACACCGGGGCCGACCTCCAGCTCCAGATAGCGGAAGAAGGCCCGCCCGGTGATGTGCTGCAGCGGCTCACGGGCCTCGCGGCGCGAGACGGCCTCCCAGTACCGGGCGTCGAAGTCCGCGTCCTTCACGGTGTGCAGCTGGCTGCGCTTGACGTGGTGGATGTGTGCGGCGAGCTCCTCCGCGTCGAAGCGCGGCGACGGCACGCCGGCCGCGGCCAACCGCTGGGTGGCCTGGGCCACCTCGGCGAGCAGCAGGTTCATCCGTACGTACCCCTCTGCGGTGGTTACTGCTCTTGCGCCGCGGCGAGCTTCGCGGCGGCGTCGGCGTCCACGGCGGACTGGATCAGCGCGTTCAGGTCGCCGTCGAGGACCTGGTCCAGGTTGTACGACTTGAAGCCGGTGCGGTGGTCCGAGATGCGGTTCTCCGGGTAGTTGTACGTCCGGATCCGCTCCGAGCGGTCGACCGTGCGGACCTGGCTGCGCCGCGCGTCGGACGCCTCCTGCTCGGCCGCCTCGACGGCTGCGGCCAGCAGTCGCGACCGCAGGATGCGCATCGCCGACTCCTTGTTCTGCAGCTGGCTCTTCTCGTTCTGGCAGGAGGCCACGATACCGGTCGGCAGGTGGGTGATCCGGACCGCGGAGTCGGTGGTGTTGACCGACTGGCCGCCCGGGCCGGAGGAGCGGTAGACGTCGATCCGCAGGTCGTTCTGGTTGATCTCCACCTCGACCTCCTCCGCCTCGGGGGTGACCAGCACGCCCGCCGCCGAGGTGTGGATGCGGCCCTGCGACTCGGTCGCGGGGACCCGCTGCACCCGGTGCACGCCGCCCTCGTACTTCAGCTTGGCCCAGACGCCCTGGCCGGGCTCAAGGGCGCTCCCCTTGGTCTTCACGGCCACCGAGACGTCCTTGTAGCCGCCGAGGTCCGACTCGTTGGAGTCGATGATCTCGGTCTTCCAGCCCACCCGCTCGGCGAAGCGCAGGTACATCCGCAGCAGGTCGCCGGCGAACAGCGCGGACTCCTCGCCGCCCTCACCGGCCTTGACCTCCAGGATGACGTCCTTCTCGTCGTTGGGGTCGCGCGGCACCAGCAGCAGCCGCAGCTCCTCGGTCAGCTCGTTCTGGCGCTGCTCGGCGGCCTTGGCCTCGGCGATGAAGTCGGGGTCCTCGGCGGCGAACTCGCGGGCGGCCGCGATGTCCTCGCCGGCCTGGCGCCAGGCCCGGTAGGTGCGGGTGATCGGCGTGAGCTCGGCGTAGCGCTTGGCCAGCTTGCGAGCGTTGGCCTGATCCGCGTGCACCGACGGATCGGCCAGCCGCTCCTCGAGGCCGGCGTGCTCGATGAGGAGCTCTTCGACTGCCTCGAACATGTGGGGTGGCCTTCTTTCCCGGGGCTGAGATGACGGAGTGGGTGGCGCGCTGGGGCGCGGGGAGACGCGAACGGCGCCGGCCCTGACGCCCCCGTTCGAGTACGGGGACGCCAGAGACCGGCGCCGCTGGAGCGCTAGGCCCGGTTGCCGCTGAGGCCCTTGCCGAAGCGAGCCTCGAAGCGGGCCACGCGGCCACCGGTGTCGAGGATCTTCTGCTTGCCGGTGTAGAACGGGTGGCAGGCCGAGCAGACCTCGGCGCGGATCACGCCGGAGGGCTCGGTCGAGCGGGTGGTGAACTCGTTGCCACAGGTGCAGGTCACCGAGGTGACCACGTACGTGGGGTGAACGTCGGGCTTCAAGGGATTCTCCTAGTTTTCGGGAGGGCACCGGGTCGGCGGCGAATGCCACACGTGAACCGGGACCGACGGACCAGTGTGCCAGCACTGACCGCTTCTTCCCAAACCGGTGGCGGCCCGCCGATATTCCGCAGTCGGCCGGAGCGCCGCTCCCCAGCCCCCCGCGACCGACGCGGACCGCTCAGGAGTGCGTCGCGGCGGCCGCGGCGGGGGCGCTCGCACTCGCCGCCGGGTCGGCCGGATTGACCGGCTGGCTGCTCACGATGGACGCCGGAACCGGCTGGTCGGCCCGCAGCGCGCCCCACACCTGGCCGGCCTGCGGCTGCTGGGCGACCACCCGGTTCGGATCGCTGGGCGCGATGACGACCGGCATGGTGACCATGGTCAGGTGGTCGGTGCCGATCCCCTTGAGCTCCTCGCCGAGGCCGGTCAGCGCGCTCACCGAGGCGAGCTGGGAGTCGGTGGTGATCGCCTTGGTCAGGGTGTCGCCCACGGAGTAGAGCTTGACCGGGTTGGTGAGCAGACCGATCGAGTCGACCTGGGAGATGATCGACTTCACCATCTGCTTCTGCAGCTCGATCCGGCCCAGGTCGCTGCCGTCCCCCACGCCGTGGCGGGTGCGTACGAAGGCCAGCGCCTGGTCCCCGTCGAGGTGGGTGGTGCCGGCCTTGAGGTTCAGGCCGCTGTCCTGGTCGTGGATGTCCACCGAGGTGGTCACCGTGGCGCCGCCGATCGCGTTGACGAAGGCCGCGAAGCCGGCGAAGTCCATCTCGACGTAGTGGTTCATCCGCAGGCCGGTGAGCTGCTCGGTGGTCTTCACCGCGCAGGCCGCGCCGCCGACCTCGAAGGCGCTGTTGTACATCGCCCCCGTCGCGGCCGGCACCGCGGCGCCGTTCGGCGCGGTGCAGGCCGGCCGGTTCACCAGGGTGTCGCGCGGGACGGAGACCACGGTGGCGGCCGAGTGGTTCTGGTTGACGTGCACCACCATCGCGGTGTCCGAGCGGGCGGTGCCGTCGGTGGCGCCGCCCGCCAGCGCGCCGTTGGCGCCGCTGCGCGAGTCGGAACCGAGCACCAGCACGTTGAAGGAGCCGTTGCTGGGCGCCGAGGGGCGGGCGCTGCCCAGCTGGGAGTCGATGTCGACGCTCCTGATGTTCGAGTTCCACTTCCAGTACGCGTAGCCGGCCGCGCCGGCCCCGGCCAGCACCAGCCCCGCCACGGTCAGCGCCACCACCCGCAGCACCTTCGCCCTGCGGCTGCGCACCTTGCGGGTGCGGACCCGGCGGCCCCCGTCCGGGGTGCCACCCTGCTGCTCGTCGGCCATCGGTCCTGGTCCTCACGTCGGTCGGCCGATCTGGCCATTCCTCTGAGGATAAGCGACCTTTTGGTGCTATATGTCCGTTCCGTGCCGCAGCATCGCCCCAGCCGCCCCCGGGTGCGCGAAACGCCGCCGGCGGCCACGGGGAATCCGTGGCCGCCGACGGCGGTAGTGCTGCTGATGCGAGGTCAGTCGCCCGACCCCGGAGTGGTCTTGGCGATCTGCATCAGGAACTCGGCGTTGGACTTGGTCTGCTTCATCTTGTCCAGCAGGAGCTCGATCGCCTGCTGCGAGTCGAGCGCGTGCAGCACCCGACGCAGCTTCCAGGTGATCGCCAGCTCCTCGCTGCCGAGCAGGATCTCCTCCTTGCGGGTGCTGGACGCGTCCACGTCCACCGCGGGGAAGATCCGCTTGTCGGCGAGCTTGCGGTCCAGCCGCAGCTCCATGTTGCCGGTGCCCTTGAACTCCTCGAAGACCACCTCGTCGGCCCGCGAGCCGGTCTCCACCAGCGCGGTGGCCAGGATGGTCAGCGAGCCGCCGTTCTCGATGTTGCGCGCGGCACCGAAGAACTTCTTCGGCGGGTAGAGCGCGGTCGAGTCGACACCACCGGACAGGATGCGGCCGGAGGCCGGCGCCGCCAGGTTGTAGGCACGGCCCAGGCGGGTGATCGAGTCGAGCAGGATCACCACGTCGTGGCCCAGCTCCACCAGGCGCTTGGCGCGCTCGATGGCCAGCTCGGCGACCACGGTGTGGTCCTCGGCCGGACGGTCGAAGGTCGAGGAGATGACCTCGCCCTTGACCGAGCGCTGCATGTCGGTGACCTCTTCCGGACGCTCGTCGACCAGGACGACCATCAGGTGGCACTCGGGGTTGTTGCGGGTGATCGCGTTGGCGATCGCCTGCATGATCATCGTCTTACCGGTCTTCGGCGGGGCGACGATCAGACCGCGCTGGCCCTTGCCGATCGGCGACACCAGGTCGATGATCCGGGTGGTCAGCACGCCCGGGTCGGTCTCCAGGCGCAGCCGCTCCTGCGGGTAGAGCGGGGTGAGCTTGCCGAACTCGGGGCGGTTGCGGCCGCTCTCCGGGTCCATGCCGTTGACCGAGTCCAGCCGCACCATGGCGTTGAACTTCTCGCGGCGCTCGCCGTCGCGCGGCTGGCGCACCGCACCGGTGATCGCGTCACCCTTGCGCAGGCCGTTCTTGCGCACCTGGGCGAGCGAGACGTAGACGTCGTTCTGGCCCGGCAGGTAGCCGGAGGTCCGCACGAAGGCGTAGTTGTCGAGGATGTCCAGGATGCCCGCGACCGGGATCAGCACATCGTCGTCGCCCACCTGCGGCTCGGCGACGCTGCCCTCGAAACCGTCGCGGCGGCTGCCCCGGCGGTTGCGGTCACGGTAACGCCCGCGACGGCCGCGACGACCGTCACCGAACTCGTCGTCGTCGTAGCCGCCCTGCTGCGCGGCGGCGGGCTGGGCGGCCGGCTGCTGGGCGGCCGGCTGGGTGCCCTGCTGACGGTCGGTGCGCTCGGTGCGCTCAGTGCGCTCGGTGCGCTCGGGCCGGTCGGCGCGGTCGCGGCGGTTGCGGCGGTCGCGACGCGACTCGCGGCTCTCGCCGCCCTCGCCCTCGGCCGACTCGGCGCGCTGGTCGCCCCGCTCACCGCGCTCGCGGCGGTCGCGGCGGTCCCGGCGGCCCTCGCGCGCCTCGCCCTGGCCCTCGGCGGTGCGGGTCTGCTCGGTGCGGACCTCCGCCTTGGACTCGGCAGCGGCCGACTCCGCGGGGGCCTCGGTGCCCACCACGGTGGAGACCGGTGCGGCAGCGGGGGCCTCCACGGCGCCGGGGGCACCGGCGGCGGAGGTGGCCCGGCGGCGGCCGCGCTCGGCCCGCGCCGGAGCGGCGGCCTCGGGGGCGGCCTGGCCCGGGATCTCGATCTGGGTCGGCGCCTCGGCGGCGGCCGGGGCCTCGGCCGGCGCGGCGGCGGCGCGGGTGCGGCGGGCCGGCTTCTCGGCGGGCGCGGCCTCCTTGGCGGCGGCCTTGGCCGGCGCGCTCGCGCCGGCGGAGGCGAGCAGCGGGTCGCCGCCGCTCTTCTCCTTGATGGCCTCGATGAGCTGGCTCTTGCGCATCCGGCCGGTGCCGCTGATGCCGAGCGTCGAGGCGAGCTTCTGCAGCTCGGCCAGGACGAGACCGTCAAGGCCTGCGGCAGCGGTGCGGCGGCGCTTGGCCGGCGCCGCGGGGGCGGCGGGCGCGTCCGTCGCGTCGGCGTCCGGGCGCGCGCCCATCAGATCGGTGGTGTCGCTCACTAAGGGTCCTTCCCTGGAGCGGACGTCGGCCTGTCTGGCTCGGCGACCGGTTGTGCTGTCTGACCTGCCACGATGCTGTGCGCAAGTCCGATGCGGTATTCCCTCCATCGCGGCGCGGTGCCGGCTGGGGGGAGAGGTGCGAAGTGCGGTGCACGAGGCACGGTGGTGCGAAAAAGGCGTGGCGGACGGTCCTCATGCCGACCGCTCTGCCTGCGAAACCCGGGCCCCCGTCGCGTGACGGTCTCCCGCGCTCCCGCCCGTCCGGGCCTCAGCTGGAGGCCGGCCCAGGCGGATGGGGGTCAGGAACCGACACGGCTTCGGGATGCGGCCGCAATCGCGCAGGCAGGCTGCGTACGCGCTGTGGCGGGCTCCCGGAGAATCGTGGTCCCCGACAACGCCGTGACCCCGCACGAGCGGGCTCAGAGGTGGGGGACGCGGTGCACCGTGCCCCGCGGGGCGCCTGATGCAGCATTGAGGTTAACACTACCGACCCCCTCACACATTCCCCAGCCTTGCGCTTGCCAATCGTGTCCGTCCCGCCGGCCGGCCACGCTGCCCGAGTGGGCGCACGGCCGTGCGGACGCCCACCGCGCCGGGGGGCGCGGTCCGGTCGGCGGGGACGTCATCCGTCCAACGGCAGGACGCCCGCTCCGTCACGGTCGAGCCGCAGCCGATGGGCGGCGAACGACTCACCGGCGAACGAGAGCAGCTTCTCGGCGCCGGCCTCGTCGGACAGCGCGAGCACGGTGGGGCCCGCGCCGGAGATCGTCGCCGGCACCCCCTCCGAGCGCAGGGCGGCCACCAGGGCGGCGCTGTCCGGCATCGCGGAGGCGCGGTAGTCCTGGTGCAGCCGGTCCTCGGTGGCGGGCAGCAGCAGCTCGGGGCGCCTGGTCAGCGCCTCCACGAGCAGTGCGGAGCGGCCCGCGTTGGTGGCCGCGTCAGCCAGCGGGACGGTCTTGGGCAGCAGACCGCGGGCGGTCTCGGTGAGCACCTCGGTGCTCGGGATGAAGACGACGGGGACCACCTCGGCGGCGGGGTCCAGGCGGACCGCCCTGGCCCCGTCCTCGTCGGTCCAGGCGATGGTGAACCCGCCGGCCAGGCAGGCGGCGACGTTGTCCGGGTGGCCCTCCAGCTCGGAGGCGAGAGCCAGCATCGCGGCGTCGTCCAGGGCGGCGGGGCCGCCGATGGTGACCGCGCGGGCGGCGACGATGCCCGCGCAGATCGCGGCCGAGGAGGAGCCCAGGCCGCGGCCGTGCGGTATGCGGTTGGCACAGACCACCTCCAGGCCGCGCGGCTGCCCGCCGAGCCGGTCGAAGGCGGCGCGCATCGCGCGGACCACCAGATGGCGCTCGTCGCGGGCCAGTTCGTCCGCACCCTCGCCCGCGATGTCGACGCTCAGACCGGAGTCGGCGACCCGCACCACGATGTCGTCGTAAAGGCCCAGCGCGAGCCCGAAGGCGTCGAACCCCGGGCCCAGGTTGGCGCTGGTCGCGGGGACTCGCACCCGGACGGCGGCGGCACGGAACGCGGGACCGGCCATGCGGTGGACTCTCCTGGGGAGTGAGGCAGGCCCGTCGTGGGGGGCCGGCGGTGGTACGGCGGCGGGGGTGTCAGTGCGCAGCGAGGGTCAGGTCCTGCCCGTTCGGGGCAACGGCTGAGCCCTTGGCATGTGCCACACCGCCAGGTTCAGAGTATCGAAGAGAGGTTCCACAGCGGTACACCCCGCTCCCTCCCGATCTGCCGTGTTGCAGGTTATGGCCGGAATCCGGCTGGAATTGACATCGCAAAGAACAACGAAAGCGACACCCCAGCCGTTACGAATCGGCAACCTGCTACCGATTTCCGCCCGCTTCCCGTCAGGTTCCGGCTGGGCCGGCCGGGTGCGGCCGGCCCAGCGGGTGAACCCCGTCGACGGTGCGTCAGTCCAGCAGCCCCAGGCGCTGGGCGGCCGCCTCGGCGCTCACCGGGACCACGTGCGGCTGCGGGGCGCCGGCCACCGCCCAGTCCGGGTCCTTGAGGCCGTTGCCGGTCACGGTGCAGACGATCCGCTGACCCGGGTCGACCAGGCCGGCCTCCGCCTTGGCCAGCAGGCCGGCCACGCTGGCGGCCGAGGAGGGCTCCACGAAGACGCCCTCGGTGGCGGCCAACAGACGATAGGCGGCGAGGATCTGACGGTCGGTCACCTTGTCGATGAGACCGCCCGACTCGTCCCGGGCGGCCTCGGCCATGGCCCAGGAGGCCGGGTTGCCGATCCGGATCGCGGTGGCGATGGTCTGCGGCTTGAGCACCGGGGCGCCGTCCACGATCGGCGCCGAACCGGCCGCCTGGAAGCCCCACATCCGGGGCGTGCGGGTGGCCATGCCGTCCTTCGCGTACTCGCGGTAACCACGCCAGTAGGCGGTGATGTTGCCCGCGTTGCCGACCGGCAGGACATGCAGGTCGGGAGCGTCGCCGAGCATGTCGACGACCTCGAAGGCGGCGGTCTTCTGGCCCTCGATGCGCACCGGGTTCACCGAGTTCACCAGCGCGACCGGGTAGTTCTCGGACAGTTCACGCGCGAGGGTGAGGCAGTCGTCGAAGTTCCCGTCCACCTGGAGGATCTTCGAGCCGTGCACCAGGGCCTGGCCCATCTTGCCCAGCGCGATCTTGCCCTGCGGGACCAGCACCGCGCAGACCATGCCGGCGCGCACCGCGTAGGCGGCCGCCGAGGCCGAGGTGTTGCCGGTGGAGGCGCAGATGACCGCCTGGGCGCCGTCCTCCTTGGCCTTGGAGATGGCCATGGTCATGCCGCGGTCCTTGAAGGAGCCGGTCGGGTTGGCGCCCTCGACCTTCAGGTAGACGTCGCAGCCGGTGCGCTCGGAGAGCAGCTGGGCGGGGACCAGCGGCGTGCCGCCCTCCAGCAGGGTGACCACCGGCGTGCTGGCGCTGACCGGCAGGCGGTCGCGGTACTCCTCGATGACCCCCCGCCACTGGTGGGTCCGGCCACCGACCTTGTCGATCACGGCGTTCATTGGCTATTCCCCTTCAACCCGCATGATGCTGGCCACGTCCCGCACGCTGTCCAGCGCGCGGAGCTTGTCCACGGTCGCCGACAGGGCGGCGTCGGTGGCGCGGTGGGTGACCACGACGAGCGAGGCATCGCCGTCGCGGCCCTGCTGGCGCACGGTGTCGATGGACACGTTGTGCTCGGCGAAGACCGAGGCCACCTGGGCCAGCACGCCCGCGCGGTCGTCCACGTCCAGGCTGACGTGGTAGCGGGTGACGACCTGGTCCATCGGCTTGGCCGGCAGCTGGGTGTAGACCGAGTCACCGGGCCCGGTGGCACCGCTGAGCTTGTTGCGGCAGACCGCGACGAGGTCACCGAGGACCGCGGAGGCGGTCGGCGCGCCGCCGGCACCCGGACCGTAGAACATCAGCCGCCCGGCCGCCTCGGCCTCCACGAAGACCGCGTTGTAGGCCTCGCGGACCGAGGCCAGCGGGTGGCTGAGCGGGATCATCGCCGGATGCACCCGGGCGGTGACCGAGGCGCCGTCGGCGGCTCGCTCGCAGATCGCCAGCAGCTTGACCACGCAGCCCATCGCCTTGGCGCTGGCGATGTCGGCGGCGGTCACCTCGGTCAGGCCCTCGCGGTAGACGTCGGCCGCGGTGACCTTGGTGTGGAAGGCGATACCGGCCAGGATCGCGGCCTTGGCGGCGGCGTCGAAGCCCTCGACGTCGGCCGTCGGGTCGGCCTCGGCGTAGCCGAGCGCGGTGGCCTCCTCCAGCGCCTCCGAGTAGCCGGCGCCGGTGGTGTCCATCTTGTCGAGGATGAAGTTGGTGGTGCCGTTGACGATGCCCAGCACCCGGTTGACCCGGTCGCCGGCCAGCGACTCGCGCAGCGGGCGGATCAGCGGGATCGCGCCGGCCACCGCGGCCTCGTAGTAGAGGTCCACCCCGGCTGCCGCGGCGGCCGCGTGCAGCTCGGCGCCGTCCTTGGCGAGCAGCGCCTTGTTGGCGCTGACCACCGAGGCGCCCTGCTTGAAGGCGGTGAGGATCAGGTTCTTGGACGGCTCGATGCCGCCCACCACCTCGATCACCACGTCGATGTCGCCCCGCCCCACCAGCGCCTCGGCGTCGGTGGTGATCAGGTGCTCCGGGACGCCCGGGCGCGGCCGGCCGGCCCGGCGGACCGCGATGCCGACGAGCTCGACCGGCGCGCCGATGCGCGCGGCGAGGTCGGCGGCGTCTGTCGTCATGATGCGCGCCACCTCGGAGCCCACCACACCACAGCCCAGCAACGCCACCTTCAGCGGCCGCGTACGCATCATCCGACTCCGCTCATCCTTCTCGTTTCCGGCGGCATTTCGGCAAGCCGCCGGACATTGGCTGGTTCCAGTCTCGGGGACGATTCGGAAAGATCTACGGACGTCTCAGGATTCGAGACGCGTTTTCCGTCATCCGACATCGAGACGCAGGAGATCCTCCTCCGTCTCGCGCCGCACGATCACCCGGGCCGCGCCGTCGGCCACCGCCAGCACCGGCGGTCGCAGCGCGTGGTTGTAGTTGCTCGCCATCGAGCGGCAGTAGGCGCCGGTGGCGGGCACCGCGATCAGGTCACCCGGTGTCAGATCGCTTGGCAGGAAAGCGTCCTTGACCACGATGTCCCCGGACTCGCAGTGCTTGCCGACCACCCGGACCAGCATCGGCTCGGCCTGGCTGCGACGCGAGACGAGGGCCACCGAGTAGGCCGCGTCGTAGAGCGCGGTGCGGATGTTGTCGGACATCCCGCCGTCCACGCTGACGTAGGTGCGCAGGCCCGCCAGCGGCTTGACCGTGCCCACCCGGTAGAGCGTGAAGGCGGTCGGGCCGACGATCGCGCGGCCCGGCTCGACGCTCAGCCGCGGCGCCCGCAGCCGCTGGGCGTCGCACTCGCGGCGCACGATCTCGGCCAGCGCCGCGGCGATCTCGGCCGGCTCGCGGGGGTCGTCCTCGCTGGTGTAGGCGATGCCCAGGCCACCGCCGAGGTCGATCTCGGGCAGCTCCACGCCGTGCTCGTCGCGGATCCGCGCCAGCAGGCCCACCACCCGGCGGGCGGCCACCTCGAAGCCGGCGGTGTCGAAGATCTGCGAGCCGATGTGCGAGTGCAGGCCGCGCAGCTCCAGCGCCTCCTGGTGCGCCAGGACCTGGGCGACCGCGGCCGCGGCCGCGCCCTGGGCCAGCGAGAAGCCGAACTTCTGGTCCTCGTGCGCGGTGGCGATGAACTCGTGGGTGTGCGCCTCGACACCCACCGTCACCCGGATCAGCACCGGCTGGCGCACGCCCTGGCCCGCGGCGATGGCGGCCAGCCGGTCGATCTCCTGGGTGGAGTCGACCACGATGTGGCCCACTCCGGCCTTCACGGCCTGCTCCAGCTCGTCCACCGACTTGTTGTTGCCGTGCAGCGCGATCCGGGCCGCCGGCATGCCGGCGGCCAGCGCCACGGCCAGCTCGCCCGGGCTGCACACGTCGAGGCTGAGCCCCTCCTCGTGCAGCCAGCGCACCACTGCCTTGGAGAGGAAGGCCTTGCCCGCGTAGTAGACGTCGGCGTCGGCCCCGAAGGCCTCCCGCCAGGCCCGCGCCCGGGCCCGGAAGTCGGCCTCGTCCAGGACGTAGGCCGGCGTGCCGAACTCGGCCGCGAGGTCCGTCACCGCGACCCCGCCCACGGTCACCGCCCCGTCGGCGCCGCGGGCCACCGTGCGCGACCAGACCTTGGGGTCCAGCGCGTTCAGGTCGCTCGGCGGCGCCGGATGGTGCCCCTCCGGCAGCACATCGCCGTGACGGGGGCCTGCGGGGTGCGCGGAGCGGCTCATCGGGGGTCTCTCTCTGGGCGTGCGCGCGGGTGCGGGGGGCTAGAGGGTCCGCCAGTAGGGGGCTGGAGGAAGGAGCGGCGTCCGGGCCGAGTCTGGGCGGCGCCGACGAAGGAGTCCATGCGGAGCATCGGCGACTGAGGAGAAGCCGTCCAGGCGACAGTCCGGGCGTCGCGACGCCGGCCCCCTACTGGCGGACCCTCTCACATCCGCTCGGGGGCGGAGACGCCGAGCAGGGCCAGGCCGTTGGCGGTGACCGTCTGGGCCGCCTGGACCAGCCAGAGCCGGGCGCGGTGGGTGTCGGTCAGCTCCTCGTCGCCCTTGGGCAGGAACTGGCAGTTCTCGTACAGGCGGTGGTACTTGCCCGCGAGGTCCTCCAGGTAGCGGGCGACCCGGTGCGGCTCGCGCAGCTCGCCGGCCTTGGCCAGGATCCGCGGGAACTCGCCGAGCGCGCCGAGCATGTCGGACTCCCACTCGGTGGCCAGCAGCTCGGGCTTGAACTGCTCGGCGGTGCCCTTGTCGACGCCCAGCTGCGCGGCCTTGCGCGCCACGCCGCACATCCGGGTGTGCGCGTACTGGACGTAGTAGACCGGGTTCTCGTTCGACTGGCTGGTCAGGATGTTGATGTCCAGCGTGATGGTCGAGTCGGTGGGCGAGCGCGTCAGGGTGTACCGCGCGGCGTCCACGCCGATCCAGTCGACCACGTCGTCGATGGTGATGATGTTGCCGGCCCGCTTGGACATGCGGACCTCCTCACCATCGCGCAGCATCTTGACGAACTGGCCGATCTTGACCTCGATGTTGCGGTTCATGTCGTCGCCCGCGCAGGCCGCGATGGCCTTCAGCCGGTTGACGTAGCCGTGGTGGTCGGCGCCCAGCATGTAGACGCTGACCTCGCTGCCGCGGTCGCGCTTGCTGAGGTAGTAGGCGGCGTCGGCGGCGAAGTAGGTGGTCTCGCCGTCGGCCTTGATCAGCACGCGGTCCTTGTCGTCACCGAAGTCGGTGGTGCGCAGCCAGATCGCGCCGTCCTGGTCGAAGACGTGGCCCTGCTCGCGCAGCCGCTCGATCGACTTCTCGACGGCGCCCGAGTCGTGCAGCGTCTTCTCGGAGAACCAGGTGTCGAAGTGGGTGCCGAACTCGTCCATCGAACGCTTGATCTCGGCGACCATGAGCTTCAGGCCCTCGGTCCGGAAGGCCTGCAGCTGCTCGTCCTCGGGCAGCGCGAGGACACCCGGGACGCCGTCGGTGATCGCCTTGGCGATGTCGGCGATGTACTCGCCCACGTAGCCGTCGGCCGGCACCTCGCGCCCGTTCGCGGCGGCCTGCAGCGAGGCGGCGAACTTGGAGATCTGCACGCCGGCGTCGTTGAGGTAGTACTCGGTGCTGACGTCGGCGCCGGTAGCGCGCAGCACCCGGGCCAGCGAGTCGCCGACGGCCGCCCAGCGCACGCCGCCGATGTGGATCGGCCCGGTCGGGTTGGCGGAGACGAACTCCAGGTTGATCTTCAGGCCCTTGAGCGCCTCGTTGCGGCCGTACTCGGCGCCCGCCTCGACGATGGTGCGGGCCAGCTCGCCCTGGGTGGCGGCGTCCAGCGTGATGTTCAGGAAGCCGGGACCGGCGATGTCGACCTTGGCGACCCCGGGCAGCTCCCGCAGGCGGGCGGCCACCAGCTCGGCGACCGCGCGCGGCGGCTTGCCGGCCGCCTTGGCGAGCTGGAGCGCCACGTTGGTGGCGTAGTCGCCGTGGTCGCGGTTCTTGGGTCGCTCGACCGTGACCGTCTCGGGGACGTCGACGGACAGCTCGCCCGCCTCGACGGCGGTGCGCACGGCGACCTGGACTGCGTGGGAGAGCTCTGCGGGTGTCACGCGCCCAAGCCTAGGCGAGAGCCGGTGCCGCACCGCCACGCGGCCACCCGTTGAGACGGCCGGACCGGTGCTTTTCTGTTCGCCGTGAGCGAACTTCGGGCGGCCTCAACCGCCGCCGAAGGTCATCCCGCCGCCGGGGCCCGCCGCCTTAATCCCCATCAGCCGCCGCACCAGCGCGACCAGATCCGCCGGATCGAACGGCTTGCCGAGATACCCGTCCACCCCGACCGACTCCCCCCGGTCGAGATCGGCCGGCGTACAGGCACTGACGATCGCGATCGGCAACCGCGCCGTCTGCTCCTCGGCCCGCAGCCGCGCCGCCGTGCGCAGCCCGTCCAGCCGGGGCATCATCACGTCCAGCGTCACCACGTCGGGGCGCACCCGGCGGACCACCTCCAGGCACTCGGCACCGTCGGCCGCGGTCACCACCTCGAAGCCCTCCAGCTCCAAGTTGACCCTGATCAGCTGACGGATCACCTCGCTGTCGTCCACCACGAGGACCCGCCCGGACACGCCTGACGACACCCCACGAGCCTACGACCGCCCACCCTCGCGCGTCCGGGCTTTGTGCACTTCGCCGGGGACCGGTCCGCGGCTGATCGAAAACCCCTGCACAGAGCACCCGGTCGAGCTGGTAATGTTCTCTCCGTCGCAGCGATGCGGCGCGAAACACCGAGCAGGCCCCCGTAGCTCAGGGGATAGAGCACCGCCCTCCGGAGGCGGGTGCGTAGGTTCGAATCCTACCGGGGGCACTTCGCAAGAAGTGCTGAACGAGGCCCAGGTCAAGCGACCTGGGCCTTCGTCATGTCCGGCGCCAGGACGGCACAGTCGCGGAGCACCCGCGCCAACTGCCCGGCCACCACCCACCGGGCGCGCGGCTCATCCACGGCGACGGTCACCTCGCCGGCCCGGCCAGGGCGGTACAGCCTGCCGTGGACGCCCAGCTCCTGACACTCCCTCACCCGGACGGCGACGCACCCCGCGCGCAGGTGCGGGCACATCCGGACAGCCGGGCCGGCGCAGGGGAGGCAGACGGGCGGATGGGTCGCCGCCATCCCCTCGGGCCAGCCGGGCCAGTCGCCGCGGTCGTCCCTGAGCAGCCAGAGCACCCCCTCCTCGGTCCGATCGGCGGGACCGCCGCAGACCTGGCAGAGGAGGAGCCGCATCGCCCGCCGCTGCCGCCCGACGTGCACCCGCCCGAAATCGGGCCGGCCCCGGCCGCGGGCGAGCGTCATCCGCGCCCAGAGGATTCCGTCGGCATCGCGGTCGTGCGGAAGCTCGTCGCGATAGGCGATGCCACCGGCCGGATGCGCGACGACCTCGGAGCGGACGTACCGCTCCTCGCTCCACGCGGTGATGTAGGGGACGAGACCGGGCTGCCCGGGCCTGGCTGCCATCGAGTTCCTCAACACGACCTCCGACGCCTCGAACTGACCTCCGGACGTCGGCGGCCTTCCGGAGCCGATACGCCCAGCAGCTTTGCTTTCAAGGTACTCACAGATTTTCTGTGAGTCAACAGAAAAATTGCGAGTAGCAGAAGCTCTACGATTCTGCGAAGCTGGCGCGACCACGAGGGAGGTCCCGATGAGCAACGGTTTTGGCCTGGTCGTCCGCTTCGAGCTGCGCGACCCGGAGGCGGCGGCCGGGTTCGACGAGCTGGTGGCCCGTACGCTCCCCGGCATCAAGGAGCACGAGGCCGACACGCTCGCGTACGTCGTCCACTCGGTCCCCGGCGAGCCCAACGTCCGTGTCTTCTACGAGCTGTACGCCGACCGTGCCGCCTTCGAGGCGCACGAGCGGCAGCCGCACACCGTGCGTTTCCTCGCCGAGCGGGAGCAGTACCTGAGCGCGGTACAGGTCACCTTTCTCGAAGCCGACGCCGGCAAGGGCCCGGTGGGTCCGTGAGCACTCCCGAGGAACGTCGCACCTTCGGTAAGCGGGTCGCCGGGCTGCGCAAGCAACGTGGCATGACGCAGGACGAGTTGGCCGCAGCGATCGGGCGGACGGCGAGCTGGCTGTCCCAGGTGGAACGCGGGGTCCAGCCCGTGAACCGCCTCGACGTGCTGCGGCTGCTGGCCGAAGGACTTGGCGTCTCCGTCCAGGCCCTCCGCTCTGACGCGCCGTTGGACACAGCGGGCGCGGACACCGGCGAGCCGAACGACCTGGATCAGGCTCGGCTGCTGCTCTCCGGGCATCCCGTGCCCTCGCTGCTCCTCGGGGGACATCCCAGGTTGGTGGCAGCCGACCTGCCCGAGCTTCGTCTCGGCGTCGAGCAGGTCTGGGAACTGACCCACGAGAGCCGATTCGCAGAGCTCGGCACGGCTCTCGGGACGCTGGTACCCCGCATCGAACGGGCGGTCCGCACAGCTCCGAGCGAGGAACGACCCGAACTCTGGCTGCTGCTGAGCCGGAGCTACCAGGCTCTGTCCGCCGCCTTCGTCCGCCAGGACGAGGCCGACGCCGCATGGGTCGCAGCCGATCGGGCGATCCGGGCAGCCGAGCAGTCCGGCGATCCCTTGCAGGTATTTGCGAGTGTCTTCCGGCTGGCCCAAGCCTTCGTCCGGCTCAGGCGGCTCGATCAGGCCGAGCACACGGCCACCACAGCGGTGGCCGCCCTGACCGAATCCGTCCAGCAGAGCGGACCCGAGGTCCTGTCGCTGCTCGGCTCACTGCACCTTGCTCTCGCCACGGTGCACGGCCGCTGCGGTGACCGCGCCGCAGCACTCGATGCGTTGAACCGGGCTCGGCGAGCAGCCCAGCGCCTCGGCGCGGACAGGAACGACTTCGGCACGGAGTTCGGCCCGACCAACGTGGAGATCCAGGCCGTCTCCCTCGCGGTCGAGCTCGGCGACGCGGGCGAAGCCATCGAGACCGGGCGGCGAATCGACCCCACCCACCTCTCCGTCGAACGTCGGGCCCGACTGCTGATGGACATCGGCCGCGCCTACGCGCAGCGTCGCCAGGGCGGCGAGGCGCTCGCCCACCTGCTCCAGGCCGAGGAGCTCGCCCCCGAGCTCATCCGCACCCATACCGCCGCCCGAGCCGCGATTCGGGAGCTCGTGCTCGTCGCCGGTCAAACCGCTCCCCCTGAGCTGATCACGCTGGCGGAGCGCACGGACGCCCGACCGTGAGGTAACGGCACCAGCCGAGCCTGGAGTTCGGGGTTCACCCGAACTCCAGGCTCGCAGCGGCCTGCTCGGCCCGGTCTGCGGGCCTACGATGCCCGCAGACCGCTGAGGAGGGCCATGGCCGCTAGCGGTGAGAACCAGCAGTCCCGACCGCTGCGGCGCCGGAGCATCCAGCGGCTGGCCGAGGGGCAGTGGGGATCGGGCCGGTCGATCTGGGCGGCCGACATCGAGAACCGCGCACTGGAAGTCGACCAGGTCGACGTCTCGGAGCAGAGCGCGCCGGAGCTGATCGCCGGGGTGCTGGGACTGGAGCCGGGCGAGGCCGTGTGCGTGCGGGAGCGGCGGTTCGTGCTGGATGGGAAGCCGGTGCTGCTGTCCAACTCCTACCTGTCGGCGGCGCTCGTCGCGGGCACTGCGATCACGCAGCCGGACACCGGGCCGGGCGGCAGTTACGCAAGGCTCCCCGAGATCGGCGCGGGGCCGGTGCACTTCCGTGAGGAGATCCGCTCGCGGATGCCCACCCAAGCGGAGAGCACCCGGCTGGCACTGAGCGCGGGCACGCCCGTGATCCTGGTCTGCCGCACCGCGTACGCGGCGGACGGGCGCGCGGTGGAGGTCAACGAGATGGTGCTCGACGCCGCGTCCTACGTACTGGAGTACGACTTCGACGCCTGAACCTCAAGGCGCGGCTCGTTCACCGCTGCGAAGGCCGTGCGGTACATCTCGGCGACCTCGACGGCGTGTGACCGGCACTCCAGGGTGCTCTCGGCGTGGTTGGCCAGGTAGTTCGCGCGGTGGTAGGCCTGGGCGGTCTGCGGGTGCCGCTCGATCTCCACGGTCGCGGCCCAGTGGGCCAGGAAAGCGCGGATCGGGTTGACGCTGCCCTGGGTGACGGCCTCCGCCATGGCCCGGGTCTGCCCGTCCACCATCTCCGGGAGGCGGTCCGCCGCCACGACGGCGAGCGCGGCCTTGAGTGCGGCCGGGGTCTTCTCCGGTCGGGGGATGATCGCGACTCCGTCGTGCACGGGCTGGCTCATGACGGCACTCCTCTCGTCGGGTGCGAGGCTACCCGTGATCGGCGGCCGCCGGGCGGCGGGGCACGCGAGAAGGCCCGGGTCCTGGTGTGGGCCCGGGCCTTCGGGGCGGGGGGCTCAGGTGGAGCTGGAGACGGCGAGGTTGTAGAGGTTGCCGATGGTCTGGTCGAAGTAGGCGCTGTACGAGGTGTCCGGGGTGTTGCCGCCCTGCTGGTAGCCGCCGATGATGCCGATGATGTTGCCGTCGGCGGTGTTGATCCACGGGCCGCCGCTGGTGCCGCCGGTGTAGGAGGGGCAGTAGATGCTGCGCTGGTAGGTGCTCTGCTGGCCGGTGGCGTTGGAGCAGAGCAGGGGCGTCTCGCCGGTGTTGGGGTAGCCGTAGAGGCGGACGGTGGCGCTGAAGGACTCGTTGAGGCCGAGCTGGTTGCCGCCGACCACGTCCTCGATCCGCTGGCCGCTGCTGTTGGGGGCGATCTGGAGGAAGGCGAAGTCCTGGTCGGGGTCGCCGTTCTGGGTCCAGCCGGTGGTCTCGTAGACCTGGGTGACCTGCCAGACGCCGTAGGGGGTCTGGCCGTTGCGGTAACCGGGGGCGAAGACCACACCGGAGGGGCTGCTCACGCAGTGGGCGGCGGTGACCAGCAGGTTGCGGGTGGCGCTGTGCACCACGCTGGCGGAGCAGAAGTGGTTGCCGGCGGTGGCCGAGCCGCCGCTGAACAGGGCGCCGACCCGGTTGGTCTCGGTGCTCACCGCGGCGGTACTGGTGGTCGCCAGCGAGCGGGTGGAGTCGGTGGAGTCGGTCGCGTCCGTGGAGTCGCTCGGCGAGGGAGCGGCGGACGGCGTGGCCGAGTCGCTGGGGCTCGGCGTCGGCGTCGGCGTGGGTGTCGGCGTGGGCGTGGGCGTCGGCGTGGGCGTCGGCGAGTTGACCGGCGGCAGCTGCGCCAGCGGCGTGGAGCTGCTCGCGGGCGGCCCGACCGGGGCGTCACTGGCGGACGGCGCGGGGTCGGCCGACGGGGACGGGGTGCCCTTGGTGTTCTTGATCACCGAGGCAGTCAGGGCGCTGGCCAGCCGGCTGGAGGCGGAGGCCCGGGAGGTCAGCAGGCTGACCCCCGCGACGGCGATGAGGAGGATGGTGGCGAGCGAGGCCACCAGCACTGTCGGACGCAGGAAGAGGGGGGGGTGACTGCGGTGCCGGCGCTGCTGACTTGTCATCAGGTCGGTTACTCCTGCCCGCGATCGGTGGCCTGGCGGCCGGTTGGTCGGCACCCGAAACGTGCCCGGCTACCTACGACTATCGCCTCCCTCACTGCGAACGCGATGATCCTCCACTGAGAGCCGGGTGAGAATCCACCGGGCGGCTCAGGAGGCTCGCAACAGCTGACCGGGACCCATCATGTCGGACGGGTCCCGGCGGGAGAAGAGTGTCTGCGGTTAAAGGCCAGGTCAAAAGGGACTGGCGGGCCCTCGGCGACTCCCTTGGTCGGTCCTCTGATCAGTCCTCTGATCAGTCCTCCTGCCAGGCCGCCGTACGGACCTCCGCCGCGGCGCCCTCGCCGGTCGCCTCGCCGGCCGCGGGCCGGTGATCGACCATCACGAAGGCGAGCACCGCCGCGACGAGCAGCACACCCAGCGCCACCGTGGTGGCCACCGTGTAGCCGTGCACCGAGGCGGTCGCCTGGACCAGCTTGCTGCCCGCGTCACGGCCCACCAGGTAGGTGGCGGTGACGCTGGAGGCGATGGTGTTGAGCAGCGCGGTGCCGATCGAGCCGCCGACCTGCTGGGCGGAGTTGATGGTGGCCGCGGCCGCACCGGTCTCCTGTGGCGTGACGCCCAGGGTGGCCAGGTTCATCGAGGGCATGAAGACCAGGCCCATGCCGATGCCGAGCAGGATCTCGGCGGGCAGCACCGAGTCGGCGTACGCGCTGTCCACCTTGAGCTGGGTCAGCCAGGCCATGCCGGCGGCCGCGAGCAGCAGGCCGGGCACGATCAGGTTGCGCGAGGGCACTCTGGTCATCAGCCGGGCGGCGAGGCCGGTGGAACTGAGGATGATCGCACCGGTCATCGGCAGGAAGGCGACGCCGGTCATCAGTGGCGAGAAGTTCTTGATCCCCTGGAGGTAGTAGGTCAGGAAGAGGAAGAGCCCGAAGAGTCCGACCACGGCCAGGCCGACCGAGAGCGCCGCACCGCCGCGGTTGCGGTCGCCGACGATGTGCAGCGGCAGCAGCGGGTGGTCACTGCGCTTCTCGGCGGCCACGAAGAGCGCCAGCAGAGCTGCGCCCAGGGCCAGGCAGAGCAGCACCAGCCAGTCGCCCCACCCGCGCGACTCGGCCTCCGAGGTGCCGTAGACGATCGCCAGCAGCCCGCCGCAGCCGAGCACGGCACCGGGCAGGTCGAGCGGGATCCGCGAGCCCTTGGCGATGTGGTCGCGGTGCAGCAGCCGGGAGGCGCCGAACGCCGCGACGAGTGCGATCGGCACGTTGACGAACAGGCACCAGCGCCAGTTCAGGTACTGGGTCAGCACCCCGCCCACGATGAAGCCGATCGCGCTGCCGCCGGCCGCGATCGCGCCGAAGATGCCGAAGGCGGTGGACCGCTCCTTCGGTTGGCTGAAGGTGGTGGAGAGCAGCCCGAGCGCCGAGGGGGCCAGCAGTGCGCCGAAGCCGCCCTGCAGGGCGCGGGAGGCGAAGAGCATCACCGGTGTCACGGAGGCGCCGCCGAGCGCGGAGGCCGCGGCGAAGCCCAGCAGCCCGACCGTGAAGGTGCGCTTTCGGCCGTAGAGGTCCCCGATCCGGCCGCCGAGCAGCAGCAGTCCGCCGAAGGCCAGCGTGTAGGCGGTCACCACCCACTGCCGGTCGCCGTTGGAAATGCCCAGGTCGTGCTGGGCGGAGGGAAGGGCGATGTTCACGATCGTGATGTCGAGCACGATCATCAGCTGGGCGATGGCGATCACCGCGAGCGCCCGCCAGCGGCGGGGGTCCGGCACTGATTCGACCATGGCGGTTTGCGCGGACACGGCAGGAGCCTTCCGGACGGGGGTACCGTCGGCGTGCGCGAACGGCACTGCTCTCCAGCCAAGCTCGCGATCGGGGGAATGGGCAAGCGAAAATACTGATAAATACGGACAAAAGGCCATCTTTTGTCCAAGCTTTAACAGGCCTGCGGGCCCCGCTCCCCCTGAGCGGGGCCCACCACAACGCGCTCAGAGCTGCGCGAGCACCGCCTCCAGGTCGTCGAGCCCGAGCGAACCCTGCGAGAGCGCGGCCATGTGCCAAGCCTTGAGGTCGAACTCCTCACCGCGCGCCTCGTGCGCCGCCCGCGCCGCGGCCCGTCCACGCAGCCAGGCCCGCTCGCCGAGCTTGTAACCGATCGCCTGCCCCGGCATGCCGAGGTAGCGGACCAGTTCGCTGTCCAGGAAGGCGGGGGCCAGGCCGCAGTACTGGCCGAAGAACTCGCGGGCCGGCTCCGGCGTCATCAGCTCGCCGGGCCGGTACGGCGAGTCGGCCGGGAACTCCAGGCCCACGTGCATGCCGATGTCCACGATCACCCGCAGCGCCCGCAGCATCTGCGCGTTGAGGTAGCCGAGCCGGTGGCCGGGGTCGGTCAGGTAGCCCAGCTCGTCCATCAGGCGCTCGGCGTACAGCGCCCAGCCCTCCAGGTTGGCGCTCACCCCGCCGAGGCTGACCTGGTAGGTGGAGAGGCTGCCGGCCACGTAGTTCCACTGGGCCAGCTGCAGGTGGTGGCCGGGCACGCCCTCGTGGTACCAGGTGCTGACCAGGTCCCAGACCGGGAAGCTGTCGCGGCCCATCAGCGGCAGCCAGGTGCGCCCGGGGCGGCTGAAGTCCAGCGAGGGCGCGGTGTAGTACGGCGCGCTGGCGGTGCCGGGCGGGGCGATCTTCGACTCGACCCGGGTGACCGGCTCGGAGAGGTCGAAGTGGACGCCCTGCAGGTCGTTGATCGCCTGGTCCATCAGGCCCTGCAGGTACTCCCGGGCGGCCTCGCTGCCGGCGATCGCCGGGCCCTCGGTCTCCAGCCAGTGCATCGCCTCCATCGGCGTACTGCCGGGGCGCACCTTCTCGGCCTCGACGCGCATCTGCGCGACCAGGTCGTGGAACTCGGTCCAGGCCCAGCGGTAGGCCTCGTCCAGGTCCAGGTCGGCACCGTTCCACAGCCGTGTCCAGCGCTGGTAGCGCTCGCGGCCGACCGGGTCGGGCGTGCCGGCGGCGGCGGGGGCGTAGACCTCGGCCAGCCAGTCGCGCAGCTCGGCCAGCGCGGCGGTGCCGGCCAGCGCGTGCCCGGTCAGCTCGGCGCGCAGCGACTCGGGCGCCGGTGCCACCAGCGCGCCGAACCAGCCGGCCGCACCGGCCTCGGGACGGGCCGAGGAGTCCGGGGCCAGCCACTCGCCGATCTGCTCGATCACCGTGCTGACCTGGCGCGGGCCGGAGAGCAGGCCCTGGCTGATGCCCTCGGTCAGGGTGGCGCGGTACTGCTGGACGGCCAGCGGGAACCGGGCCAGGCGCCGGCCGAGCAGGGCCCAGTCGTCCTCGGTCTCGGTGGGCAGCAGGGTGAAGACCTCGCGGGTGTTGTGCAACGGCGAGCCGAGGTTGCGCACCGCGCGCAGCTCCTCGCCGGCGTCGTGCACGGCCAGTTCGGCGGTCAACCGCTCGCGCAGCAGCCGGGCGCAGCGCTGCTCGGCCGCCCGGTCCTCGGTGGCAGCGGCGGAGTCGACCGCACCGGCGGCCTCGGCCGCGTCGAGCTCGGCCAGGGTGCGGCGGCCGAGATCGGCGATGGCCTCGTGGCCCTGCGGTGACAGGTCGGGCAGCCGGTCGTCCTGCGGGTTGAGCCCGAGGTAGACCGCGGTCAGCGGGTCGAGGTCGGCAAGGGCCTGGACGTACGCGTCCGCGATCTGGCGCGGGGTACGGCCGTCGGCGGCGGTATTCGGTTCGGAAGCCATCCGGACATCTTTTCGCAGCCCGGACGCTTTGCAAGCCCCTTTTCCGGAACCAGGCTTGCGGGATCCGAAGCACAGTGATCGGCCACCCGGACACCCGCGGTCACGCACGCGGGGTTCCGCCCGGCCGCCCGGCCACTACGCTGACCGCCATGAACGCCAGCGAACCGGTCGCGGACAACCCTGTGCCCAGCGCCCCGAAGGAGCGGCCCCGGCGCTCCGGGTACCGTCGCCTGCCGGTCCAGCAGCGCCGCGAACAACTGATCGCCGTGGCGCTGGAACTGTTCAGCACCCGGCCGCCGGACGAGGTGAGCCTGGACGACGTGGCCGAGGCCTCCGGTGCCTCCCGCCCGCTGGTCTACCGCTACTTCGCCGGCGGCAAGCAACAGCTCTACGAGGCCGCGCTGAACAGCGCCGCCGAGGAGCTGATCAGCCGTTTCACAGTGCCCCCGCGCGGCACCCCCACCGAGCAGCTGGGCGCGGTGCTGGACGGCTACTTCTCCTTCGTCGCCGAACACGCGGCCGGCTACGGCGCGCTGTTGCGCGGCGGCTCGGTGGTGGAGACCGCGCGCACCGGCGCGATCGTGGACCGGGTGCGCCGGTCCGCGCTGCGGCGCACCCTGCGCTACATGGGTGTGCCCGAGGCCGGGCCCCGGCTGACCCTGCTGGTCCGCTCCTGGATCTCGGTGGTCGAGGCCTCCTCGCTCAGCTGGCTGGACGAGGGCCGGCAGATCCCGCAGCGCCAGTTGCGGGAGTGGCTGGTGGACGAGTTCGTGGCGATGACGGCGGCCACCGCCGCGCACGACCCGCAGAGCGCCGAGGTGCTGACCGGTCTGCTGGCGCTGGAGGCTCCGGACGGCCGGGCGGCCGCGCTGCTGGCCCGGCTCGGCACGCTGCGGGTCGGCGCCTGACGCGGCGGGTCCGCCTCTGACGCGGCGCCGGTACCCGGGTCAGGCCTTGCCGAGCACCTGCCGCTGCCGGCCGAGGCCGCTGACCTCCAGTTCCAGCACGTCGCCGGGCTGCAGGAACGCGGTGCCGGGCCGGCCCATGGTGACGCCGGCCGGCGTGCCGGTGGTGACCACGTCGCCGGGCTCCAGCACCATGAACTGGCTGATGTAGCGGATCACCTCCAGCACCGGGAAGATCATCTCGGCGGTCCGCCCGTCCTGCCGCAGCTCACCGTTGACCCAGAGCCGCAGTTCCAGCGCCTGCGGGTCGCCCAGCTCCTCGGGGGTGACCAGGTAGGGGCCCAGCGGGTTGAAGGTCTCGCAGCACTTGCCCTTGTCCCACTGGCCGCCGCGCTCCAGCTGGAAGGCCCGCTCGGTGACGTCGTTGGAGATCGTGTAGCCGGCGATCACCGCCGCCGCCTGCTCCTCGCTCTCCAGGTAACGGGCGGTGCGCCCGATCACCACGGCCAGCTCGACCTCGTAGTCGGTCTTGGTGCTGCCGCGCGGGACCAGCACCTCGTCGTCCGGGCCCACCACGGTGTTGCCGGCCTTGAGGAAGAGCACCGGCTCGGCGGGGATCGCCGCTCCCGCCTCGGCGGCGTGGTCGCGGTAGTTGAGGCCGACGCAGACCACCTTGCCCGGCCGCACCACCGGCGCGCCGATCCGCTGACCCGCGAGGTCGACGACCGGCAGTTCGCCGCGCCCCAGCGCACCGGTCAGCTCGGCCGTGTCGAGCCGGGACAGGAACGCCCCGTCCAGGTCGGGGGTGCGCCCCGAGAGGTCGTACGCGGTGTCGTCCGGGCCGAGCACGATCGGGCGCTCGGCGCCCGGGGGGCCAACACGGAGGAGCTTCATCTGCCCATCACCACCTGTGGTCTCGTCGGTCCCCGAGGTATATCAACCGGGCGCGGCGGCCAACCAGAGGGTGCTCCTCGGCCAGTTCCTATCAATTCCTCCAAGCGGCCGGGGGTCCGGATCAGCCGCCCGTACGGTTGACAGGGCCTGGGGACGGTCTGACAGGCCCCAGCAGCGCCGCGAGCATGCCCGCCGGGCAGGGGCGCTCGGGGGCGGGGGTGCGGGCGAGCCGGCGCTGGATGTCCTCGACGTCCGGATGCCCCTCGCCGAGGGCGGCGGTGGCGTGCGGGAGCAGCTCGTCCAGCAGGCAGTACGCCTGGTCGAGGGCGCCGACCCGGGTCAGCAGCACCGCGAAGTCGTGGCAGGTGCGCACCGTGCGGCCGTCGCTGGGCCCGAAGGCCAGCGCGAACTGCTCGACCAGCGGCCGCAGCTGGTCCAGCGCCTCGGCGGCCTTGCCCTCGCCGGCCGCCAGGAACGCCGCGTCGGCGCGTCGGCGCAGGTCGCGGATGGTGTCGGCGGCCCGCTCCAGGCGGCGGCCCACCTCGGCGGCGTCGGCGGGCCGGTCGGCGGGCTCCTTGGCGAGCAGGTCGAGCAGCAGGTCGGCGAGGTCGCCGGGCAGCGCCGGCGGGCGGGCCGGCGGATCGTCCAGGTGCTGGGCCATCAGGGCGTAGGTGCTGGTGGCGGTGAACGGGCGGGCCCCGGTGAAGAGTTCGAAGAGCACGCAGCCGACCGAGTAGAGGTCGCTGCGCACCGTGCCCGGCTCGCCGCGCCAGCGCTCGGGGGCGAGGTAGGGCGCGCTGCCGATCACCGCACCCTCGGTGGTGATCGCTTCCTGGTTGTCACCGATCTGGGCGATGCCGAAGTCCAGCACCTTGAGCAGCTGCTGGTCGGGCCCGGTGAACATGATGTTCTCCGGCTTGACGTCGCGGTGGATCACATCGGCGGCGTGCGCGGCGGCGAGCGCGGCGCACAACTGGCGGGCCCAGTGCAGCGCGCGCGGGAGCGCCGGGCGCTGGTCGGCGAGCACCTGCTTGAGGGTCAGGCCGTTGAGCAGCTCCATCACCAGGTAGCTGTAGCTGCGGCCGGGCTCGGCCGCCTCGCCCTGGTCGAAGATCAGCACCACGCTCGGGTGGACCACCCGGGCCAGCACCTTCATCTCCCGGGCGAACCTGGCCAGGTCGGTCCCGGTGCTCGGCGAACCGTGCTGGTGGAGCAGCGTCTTGACCGCCACCTGGCGGCCGAGCCGCTGGTCGTAGGCCTCCCAGACCACCCCGAACCCGCCACGGCCCAGTTCGCCGACCAGGCGGTAGCGCTCTCCCAGCAGCTCGCCGGCTCTCATCTCTCCCCCAGCACCAGGTTCAGTAGACGGGGAGGCCGAGCAGCATCGCCAGTTCCCCCGGGCGGGAGTGGCCACGATTGCGCTTGCGCTCCAGATCACGTCGGAAGGACCACAGGTCCCGGGTCGCCTTCGCCACGTCCTCGTCCCCCGGTCCCAAGGTGGCGGTCATCAGCGGCAGCAGCTCGCCCAACAGTCCTGCCGCTCCAGCGATATCGTCAGCCATCCCCCGCCAGATGGCAAGGTCGTAGCAGATCTGCAGGGTCTGCGGGTCGGTGGTACCGAGCAGCCGGGCCGCGTGCGACACCAGTGCGGTCAACTGGCGGACCGCCTCACCCGGTTGGCCGGCCTCGCCGAAGGCCCAGGCCTGGTCGACCTGGGCCTGCAGCTGCTCGTGCGGGGAGGGCTGGACCGGGCCCTGGTAGCCGGCCGCCACCGCGGCCAGCCGGGCCCCGGCCTGCTCGGCGTCGGCCGGGCGGCCGGCCGGCTCCTTGGCGAGCAGCGACTGCACCACCTGGTCCAGCCCCTGCGGCAGCTCGGCGCGGAACTGGCCGGGCCACGGGACCGGGTCGTTCAGGTGCCGGTGCATCAACTCCTGTGCGGAACCGCCGAGGTAGGGCGGCCGTCCGGTGCACAGCTCGAAGAGCACGCAGCCCAGCGCGTAGAGGTCGCACCGGCCGTCGGCGGGCGCCTGGCGCCACTGCTCGGGCGCCAGATAGGGGGCGTTGCCGGTCTCGGTGGCGGGCGCCAGGTGCGCGGTGCCGAAACCGAGCAGCTTGATCGAGCCCACGGGGGCAGCGCCACCGGCAGCGGGCTGGGGCGTGAGGAGGAAGAGCCGGCCCGGCTTGATCCCCCAGTGCACCACGCCTTCGGCGTGCGCGGCCTTGAGGCCCTGGCAGATCTGCTGGGCCCAGACCAGCACGTGCCCGAGGTCGGCGGGGCCGGCCGCGATCACGGCGTCCAGCGGGTGGCCGCTGAGCAGTTCCGTGGCCAGCGCACGCGGGGCACGGTTCTCCACCGCCACCAGCTGCGGGTGGCCGAGCCGGCCGACCCGCTCGGCCTCGTCCAGGAAGCGTTCGACGGCGGCCGGCGGGGCCGGGGACTGCGGGGGCACCAGGTGGAGGGCGACCCGGTGGCCGTCCGACCGGTCGACCGCCTCCCAGCGGTCCCCGGTGACCGACTGACCCAGCCGGCGCACCAGCTGGTAGCGGTCGTCCACCGGCGGGGCCTGGAGATCTGACATGCGGATCAGCCTATCGGGCAGGGAGGTCGGCGGAGCCGACTTTCCCCGCCCGCTTTCCCCGCCCGATCCACGACCGAACCCGCCCGATCCGCGCCGACTACCCGTCCGACTTCGGCAGGCCCGGCGGGTTGAGCTCGGAGCTCGCCACCGCCTCGTTCGACAGCCCCCAGCGCTGGAGCACCTGCCCGTACGTCCCGTTCCTGATCACCTCGTTGAGCGCCGCCTGCACCGCGGTGATCAACGGGTCGCCCTTCTTGACGGTGGCCGCGATCTTGCCCTGCAGATCCGCCCCGGCGCCCGAGTAGGTACCGATCACCTGCGTCTGCCCGGTCTGCGCGGCGTGGAAGGCGCTGGTCGGGTTCGGGCCGACCCAGGCGTCGATCCGGCCCGAGCCGAGCGCCAGGTAGTAGTCCGAGGAGTTCTGGTAGTACGCGATCTTCACCGGCTTGAGGCCGTCCTTGACGTCCTGGGCGCTCCAGTCCAGCAGCAGCTTCTCCTGGTTGGTGCCGGAGGAGACGCCGATGGTGCGGCCGGCCACGTCCCTCGGCCCGGTGACCTTCCAGTCGGCGCCCTTCTTGGCCTCGAAGGCCAGGTTGTCCAGCCGGTAGGTGGCGAAGTCGTACTTCTCCTTGCGGGTCTCGGTCACCGTGATGTTGGTGAAGCCGACGTCGTACTTGCCGCTGTCCAGGCCGACGAAGACGTTCTCCCAGCTCTCGGGGTGGAACTGGACCTTGAGGCCGAGCACCTCGGCCACCAGGGTGGCGAGGTCGGGCTCGGCGCCGATCACGGTCCTGTCGTCGGTGGCGTAGAAGTCCAGCGGCGGCACGGTGCCGAGGGAGTCGACCACCTCCAGGGTGCCGCGGGAGCGGAGGTCCGCGGGGACCAGCGCGGCGATCGAATCCACCTTCGGGGTGCTGATCCGGTTCTGCTGGGGCGTCAGGTTGATGCCCGTGCTCGAACCGGCGGCGGACGGGCCGGGGTCGGCGGTGGCGCTCGCGCAGCCGGCCAGGGCCAGGGCGGCGGTCAGCGCGAGCAGCAGGCGGGGCAGGCGGGTGCGGGTCATCGGCAAGCCCCTCTCAGAGGACCCGGGCCAGGAAGGCGCGGGTGCGGTCGTGTTGCGGGTGGTCCAACACCTCGGCGGCGGTGCCCTGTTCGACCACCACTCCGCCGTCCATGAAGACCACCGTGTCGGCCACCTCGCGGGCGAAGCCGATCTCGTGGGTGACCACGATCATCGTGGTCCCGGAGCCGGCCAGGCCCTTGATCACCTCCAGCACCTCGCCCACCAGTTCGGGGTCGAGCGCCGAGGTGGGCTCGTCGAAGAGCAGCACCTTGGGTTCGAGGGCCAGCGCCCGCGCGATCGCCACCCGCTGCTGCTGCCCGCCGGAGAGCTGGCGCGGGTAGGCCTGCGCCTTGTCCGCCAGACCCACCCGGCCCAGCAGCGCCAGGGCCGCCTCCCGGGCCCGGGCCCTGGGGTGGCCGAGCGCGCTGATCGGCGCCTCGGTGATGTTCTCCAGCACCGTCAGGTGCGGGAACAGGTTGAAGTTCTGGAACACGTAACCGATCCGGGTGCGCTGGCGCAGTACCTCGCGCTCGCGCAGCTCGTGCAGCCGGTCCCCCACCCGCCGGTAGCCGATCAGCTCGCCGTCGATCGAGACCACCCCGCGGTCCAGCTTCTCCAGGTGGTTGATGCTGCGCAGCAGCGTGGACTTGCCGGAGCCGGAGGGCCCCAGGATCACCGTGACCGAGCCGGCCGGCACGCTCAGGTCCACCCCGCGCAGCACCTCCAGGGTGCCGAAGCTCTTGTGGACGCCCCGGACTTCGACCATCGTGGCGGTGCTCATGACTGGACCCTCCGGATCAGACGTTGCAGGGGTGTCGGCGCCGCGGTGCGCCGGGTGCCGCGGGCGAAGTGCCGCTCCACGTAGTACTGCAGGACGGAGAGCACGGTGGTCAGCACGACGTACCAGACGGTGGCCACCATCAGCAGCGGCACCACCCGCCCGTTGCGCCCGTACACCACCTGGACCTGGTAGAAGAGTTCGCCGATCGCCATCACGTAGACCACCGAGGTGCTCTTGAGCAGCGCGATCACCTGGTTGGCAGCGTTCGGCAGGATGGAGCGCATCGCCTGCGGCAGCACGATCCGGCGGATCTGGCGCAGCCGCGGGATGCCCAGCGCGGCGGCCGCCTCGAACTGCCCGGTGTCGATCGCGATCACCCCGGCGCGCACCACCTCGGCCGCGTACGCGCTCTGGTAGAGCGCCAGGCCCAGCACCGCCGCGCCCTGCGCGCTGAGCACGTCGACGGTCCGGAAGGACCACAGCTCGGGGCCGAACGGCACGCCCAGCGCCAGGTGTTGGTAGAGGTAGGAGATGTTGAACCAGAAGACCAGCTGGACGATGAGCGGGATCGACCGGAAGACCCAGGTGTAGGTCCAGGCGATGGTCTGCAGCACCAGGCTGCCCGACAGCCGCCCGAAGGCCACCACGATGCCCAGGGCGAAGCCCAGCACGGTGCCGTAGGCGGTCAGTTCGAGGGTGGTGCCGACCGCCCGCAGGATGGCCGGGGTGGTCAGGTAGCGGGCGAAGGTCGGCCAGTCCCAGCCGGGGTTGTCGGCCAGCCCGTGGACGAACTGGCCGACCAGCAGCAGGGCCGGCACGGCGGCCAGCAGGCGGCCCGGGTGCCGGGCGGGCCGCACGGGCAGGGTGGCGGGGTCGGCGTCGGAGCCGGGCGGGGCCGCGGCCCGGCGCAGGGTGAGGCTCACGCGGAGGACTCCTGTCGGTGGGGTCGGGGCCAGGGCTTGTCGGACAAGCCCTGGGGATCACGTGTGCTCGGGCGGGCTGATCTGCGACTGGCTGATGGCCGAGCCGCCGGTGCCCCACTTGTCCAGGATCCGCTGGTAGGTGCCGTCCTTGATCAGCTGGTTCACCGCCGCCTGGAAGGCCGGGGTCAGCGGGCTGCCCTTCTTGAAGGCGAAGCCGACGTCCAGGCGGTGGAACTCGCCGACGAACCTCGTCCCGGCGGCCGGCTGGGCGGCCTGGTAGCGCAGGCCGTTGATGGTGGACATCACCGCATCGATCCGGCCCTGCTGGAGGCTGGTGAGGATCGCGCCGTTCTCGGAGAAGGACTGCACGGTGTACGGCTTCTTGCCGGCGTCCGTGCACAGGTGCTTCTGCGTGTTCAGCGTGGTCTCGAAGGTGGTGCCGGCGCCGGTGCCGATGGCCAGACCGCACAGCTGGGTCAGCTGGGTGACGTCGTTCAGGGTGGTGTTGTCCTTGCGGACGGCGAAGCCCTGGCCGTCGTCGATGTAGGTGACGAAGTCGATGGTCTTCAGCCGCGCCGCGGTGACCCCGAAGTTGCCGGTGCCCACGTCGTACTTCCCGCTGCCGAGCGCGGGCAGGATGGTCTCGAAGGCGGCGTCCTCGCGGTCCACCTTCAGGCCCAGCACCTTGGCGACGGCGTCGGTGAAGTCCACGTCCAGGCCGGCCGGCTTCTTGCTCCCCGGGTCCGGGTAGTAGGCGCTGGGCGGGGCGCCGAAGGAGCTGCCGACCTTGAGCGTGCCGCCCTGGCGGACGTCGGCGGGCAGCAGGGCGGCGATCGCGTCGGCCTTCTGCTCCTGGGAGACCACGTCGCGGTTCGGGTCCACCCCCAGGGCGGCCGGCAGGGCCTTGGCGGCGCCGCCACTGCCGGAGCCGCAGGCGGTGAGCGCGAGCAGCGGCAGCAGGGCGGCGGCGAGGGCCTGGACGGGCCCTGGGGCGGTGCGTCTCACGGGGTCGGTGCCTCTCGGTTCAGGAACTTCTCGAAGGGGAGCGGGCCGAGCGCGCCGGGCCCGCCGTCCTCGAAGAGCGGGGTGTAGCCGGCCGCCAGGTAGAGGCCCTTGGCCTCCGGCTGGCGCGGTCCGGTGGTCAGGTGGATCCGCCGGTAGCCGGCGAGTTCGGCGCGCCGCTCCAGCTCGGTCAGCACCCGGCGGGCCAGGCCCAGGCGGCGGTGCGCCGAGTGCGTCCACATCCGCTTGAGCTCGGCGCTCGACCCGTCGTAGCGGCGGAAGGCGCCGCCCGCCACCGGCTCGCCGTCCGCCAGCAGGAGCAGCAGCAGGCCGTGCGGCGGGGCGAACTCGGCGGCCGGGTAGCGGGCCATCTCGGCGTGCGCGCCCTCGCCGTACCGGGCGAGGTACTCCGCGGTGAGCTCGCGGATCAGCGGCTCGGCCAGCCGGTCCGCGAGGTCGGCCTGACGGAAGGTCAGGACCGGGCTCATGCCTGGACCGCGATGAGCTGGTGGCGGTCCCGCTCGGCCTCGGCCGCCTTGCGGGCCCGCTCGGCCTCGGCGGCGGCATCCCGCTTGGCG
The DNA here is from genome assembly GCF_042957465.1 of Kitasatospora sp. NPDC008050. Lineage (NCBI taxonomy): Bacteria > Bacillati > Actinomycetota > Actinomycetes > Kitasatosporales > Streptomycetaceae > Kitasatospora > Kitasatospora sp. NPDC008050. The sequence continues at coordinate 694,755 of NZ_JBIBIJ010000002.1, read as the reverse complement.
ACCTCCTCGCGGACCAGCGGGATCACGTACCGGCCGAAGTCGATCGCGTCGTTCAGCAGGTGGTAGCCGCGCGCCGAGAGGATGTCCACGCCCAGGTCGTAGTAGTCGAGCAGCGCCTGGGCCACCGTCTCGGGGGTGCCGACCAGGGCGTTGGAGTTGCCGGCCCCGCCGGTGGCGGCGGCGGTCGGGGTCCACAGCGCCCGGTCGTAGCGCTCGCCCGCCTCGGCGATCGCCACCAGCCGCTGCGAGCCGGTGTTCTCGGGCACCGCGTCACCGGAGCCGCGGCGGCGGACCAGCTCGCCGCCGGCCTTGCGGGCGTTGATCCGCTCCACCGTCCGGTGCGCCTTCTCCCAGGCCAGCTCCTCGGTGGGCGCGATGATCGGCCGGAACGCCACCTGGATCCGCGGCGGCTGCTGGCGCCCGGCGGCCGCGGCGGCCTGCTTGACCCGCTCGATCTGCGCCGCGGTCTCGGCCAGCGGCTCACCCCACAGGCAGTAGATGTCCGCCTCGGCCCCGCCGGCCGCGTACGCCGCCTCCGAGGAGCCGCCGAACGAGACGCCGGGGCGCGGCTGCTGGACCGGGAAGACGTCCGCGACGAAGTCGTTGAAGCGGTAGTGCTCGCCCTCGTGGTCGAAGGGCTCGTGGCTGGTCCAGGCCCGCTTGACGATCTGGATGTACTCCCGGGTGCGGTCGTAGCGCTGGTCCTTGGTCAGGAAGTCGCCTTCGCGCTGCTGTTCGTGGTCGTTGCCGCCGGTGATGAAGTGGACGGTGAGCCGGCCCTGGCTGATCCGGTCCAGGGTGGCGAAGGTCTTGGCGGCGAAGGTCGGGATGGAGAGGTTGGGCCGGTGGGCGAGCAGGATCTGCAGCCGGTCCAGCTTCGAGGCGAGGAAGGCGGCGCCCTGCGCCGGGTCGGGCGAGCCGGAGCCGTAGGCGAAGAGCACCCGGTCCCAGCCGTGCTCCTCGTGGGCCCGGCCCAGCCGCAGGGTGTAGTCGCGGTCGAAGGCTTCGGTGCTGCGGGCGGTGGTCTCCGAGCCGTCACTGGTGGCGGCGATACCGAGGAACTCGACGGGCATGGCGGACTGCCTCTCAGGTGTTGGGGCGCGCCGCGGGGACCCCGGGCGGCGGGCGGGCAGCGCGAAGGCGGCCGCGGGGCACGGGGCGGACGGCGGGATGACGGGACGGCGGGATGGCGGGATGGCACGGACGGCACGGCGGCGCGGGTCCGGGGTGGCGAACGGGAGTGGGCCGGCCCGGCGGGGGCGGCGTGGGCAGGACGGCGGTGCGGAGCGAGCGCGTGCGGGCGATCAGCCTCAGCGGCTGGCGGGGGCGGCGGCAGCGTGCGCCTGGCGGCCGACGGCGGCTCCACCGTGCGCGGTGCGCGGGTGTGGGCGGCCGACGGCAGGTCCCGGCCCGACAAGGGGAACCGAGGGAGGTCGCCGCGTCGAGGAACGCGGCGCCGGGCCGATCAGAGGGCCCGCTGCCGGGTCAGCCGCGACACGCCGCGGACCACACCCGACCGAAGTCGATGTGGTCGCGAGTGACCAGGGGCTGGGCGGCGTTCATGTGCCCAGTTGAACAGCGAGTCATGGACTTCGTCAACCACTGTCCAGAACCGCCCGCCCGCCGCGCGGCCGCCCTTGACAGGCGTTCACCCGTGCCACGTACGATCGTTGACGGAGCAAGAGCAGTGCCGCCGCGTTGAGGGACGCGGCCCGCGTGATCGGCGACCCATCGCCCGCCCGCCTGCTCTGGAGCCTGCCCATGGCCGCCTCGCACGAGGTCCTGCCCGCCACCGGTCCACCGCCCCCCGCTCCCCCACCCCCCGGCACACCAGCGCCCGCCGGCCCGCTCCCGCTCGCCGAGCTCCCGCTCGCCCGCCGCCGACGCCCGGCGCAGTGGCTGACCACCGCGCTCGTCCTGCTGGTGCTGGCGATGGTGGCCAACTCCGTCGTCCGCAACCCGCGGTTCCAGTGGGACGTGGTCGGCTCCTACCTGACCACCACCGCCGTCCTGCACGGGCTGACCCTCACGCTCTGGCTGACCGCCGCCACCATGGTGCTCGGCTTCGCCCTCGGCACCCTGCTGGCGGCCGCCCGGATCTGGGGCAACCTGCTGCTGCGCAGTCTGAGCTGGGGCTACGTCTGGCTGTTCAGGTCGATCCCGCCGCTGGTCCAGCTGCTGCTCTGGTTCAACCTCGGCGCCCTCTACCCGACGCTCGGCCTCGGCATCCCGTTCGGGCCCGAGTTCGTCACCGTCAGGACGGTCCACCTGTTCGGGCCGGTGCTCACCTCGGTGATCGGGCTGACCCTGCTGGAGGCCGGCTTCGCGGCCGAGGTGGTGCGCGGCGGCATCCTCTCCGTCGACCAGGGGCAGTTGGAGGCCGCGCAGTCGCTGGGCCTGGGCCGGCTGCGGGTGATGCGCCGGATCGTGCTGCCGCAGGCGATGCGCTCGATCGTGCCGACCGCGGGCAACATGCTGGTCGGGCTGCTCAAGAGCACCAGCATCGTCAGCGTGCTCGCCGTCCAGGACCTGCTCTACTCGGTGCAGTTGATCTACAACCAGACCTACCAGGTGATCCCGCTGCTGCTGGTGGCCACCCTCTGGTACCTGCTGCTGACCACCCTGCTGTCGGTCCTGCAGTACTACCTGGAGCGGCACTTCGCCCGCGGCTCGACCCGCGGCGCGCTGCCGCCCACCCCGCTCGGGCGACTGCGCGCCCACCTGTCGCGGCTGCGCGCCTCGGTGGACGCGGCGCCGGAGGCACGGGCATGAGGGCACTCGCGATCATCGGCGCCGGGCCGCGCGGCACCGGCCTGCTGGAGCGGATCGCCGCCAGTGCGGCCGAACTGCTGCCCGTGGGGCAGCGGTTGCAGATCCACCTCGTCGACCCGCACCCGCCGGGGGGCGGCCGGATCTGGCGCCACCGGCAGTCGCCGCTGCTGCGGATGAACTCGATGGCCGCGGACGTCACGATGTTCACCGACGAGACCTCGGCCGTCGAGGGCCCGGTCCGCCCCGGCCCCTCGCTCGCCGAATGGGCCGCCGACCAGCCGGCGTTCCCGCCCTACCAGCCGGTCGACGACCCGGTGGTGCGGGCCGAGCTGGCCGCCCTGGCGCCCACCGACTTCGCCACCCGACGGGCCCAGAGCGCCTACCTGGACTGGGTGTTCCGCCGGGCGGTGGCTGGGCTGCCCGCCCGCGTCACGCTCACCGTGCACCGCGAGGCGGCCGTCGCACTGCACGGACCCGCCGACGGCCCGCAGCGCGTCACGCTGGCCTCGGGGCGCGAGCTGACGGCCGACCAGGTGGTGCTGACCCTGGGCCACCTCGGCTCCGCGCCCGACGAACGGCATGCCGCCACCGCCGCCTTCGCCCGCCGGCACGGCCGCTTCCACCTGCCGCCCGCCTTCTCCTCGCAGGCCGACCTGGAGGCGGTGGCCCCGGGCGAACAGCTGATCCTGCGCGGCTTCGGCCTGGCCTTCGTCGACCTGATGGCGCTGTTCACCGAGGGCCGCGGCGGCCGCTTCGAGCAGCGCCCGGACGGCGGCGTGCGCTACCACCCCTCGGGCCGCGAGCCGCTGCTGCTGGTCGGCTCGCGGCGCGGGGTGCCGTACCACTCGAAGACCGGCTACCCGCTGCAGGGCCCGCCCGCCCCGCTGCCGCGCTACTTCGGCCCGGCCGCCGTCGAGGAGCTGCTCGGCCGGCCCGGTCCGCTCGAACTACGCCGGGACGCCTGGCCGTTGATGGCCAAGGAGATCGGCTTCGGCTACTACCACGAGCTGTTCCACGCGCACCCCGAGCGGACCGCGCTGCCCTGGGCCGAGTTCCTGGCCGGCTACGACCGGTACGGCTGGTACCAGCCGGAGTTGACGGCGCTGGTCGAGCGCGCGGTGCCCGGGCCGGACGACCGGCTCGACTTCGAGCGGCTGGACCGCCCGCTGGCCGGCCTGCGCTTCGCCGACCCCGAACAGCTCCAGGAGCACCTGCGCGGATACATCCGGGCGGACGCCGACCGCCGCGCCGACCCGGCCTACAGCGCGGACCTGGGCGCCTTCCTGGCCCTGCTCTCGCTCTACGGCCAGCTGCCCCGGCTGCTGGCCGCCGGGCGGCTGACCGCCCGCTCGACCGCGCGGGAGCTGGACGGCTGGTGGCAGGGCTTCTTCAGCTTCCTGGCCTCCGGCCCGCCGGGCTTCCGGCTGCGCGAGCTGCTCGCGCTCTCCGAGGCCGGCGTGGTCCGCTTCCTCGGCGCCGACCTGACCGTCCACGAGGACGAGGCGAGCGGCACCTTCACGGCCACCAGCCCGAGCCTGCCGGGGCACCGGGTCACCGCCACCGCGCTGATCGAGGCCTACCTGCCCCGGCACGACCTGGCGCGCACCGAGGACCGGGTGCTGGCCCAGCTGCTGCGCGAGGGCCGGCTCACCGAGGAGGTGCTCACCGATCCGGACTTCACCCACCGCTCCGGCCTGCTGACCTGCGACCCGCTCGACGGCCGGCTGCTCGACCCCACTCTGGGCGGTGCCCCGCACCCGCGCCGCCTGGCGCTCGGCCCGCACACCGACGGCCGCGCCGTGGCCGCCTTCGCCCGCCCGCGCACCAACGCCCCGGCCTTCCGGCAGAACGACGTGGCGGCCCGCGCCCTGCTGCGCGCGCTGGCGGCTGCCGGGCCCGGGGCACCGGTTGCCGCAGGTGACAGGATGGTGGCGGGGCTGACGACGGCGCGGCCCTGATCCCAGCTGGAGGTGGGCGACAATGGCCAAGCAGGCTCCGCAGAGCGACCCGGCGCAGGACGCCCCCGAGGTCGGTGCCCCGCAGCGCGCGGCCGCCGGCCTGAAGGCCGTGCGGCAGAGCCTGTCGATGGCCAACGAGCAGATGAGCGCCCGCCGCACGCTGGCCACCCTGACCAAGGTCAACCAGCACGGCGGCTTCGACTGCCCCGGCTGCGCCTGGCCGGAGCCGGACAAGCCGCACACCGCCGAGTTCTGTGAGAACGGCGCCAAGGCGGTCGCCGAGGAGGCCACCGAGCGCCGGATCACCCGGGCGTTCTTCGCCGAGCACCCGGTGGCCGAGCTGGCCGAGCGCTCCGGCTACTGGCTCGGCCAGCAGGGCCGGCTCACCGAGCCGATGCTGCTGGCCGAGGGCGCCACCCACTACACGCCGATCGGCTGGGACGAGGCCTTCGCGATCATCGCCGAGGAGCTGACCGCGCTCGACACCCCCGACGGCGCCGCCTTCTACACCTCGGGCCGCACCAGCAACGAGGCCGCCTTCAGCTACCAGCTGTTCGCCCGCAAGCTGGGCACCAACAACCTGCCGGACTGCTCCAACATGTGCCACGAGTCCTCCGGCTCGGCGCTGGTGGAGACCCTCGGGGTGGGCAAGGGCAGCGTCAGCCTCAAGGACCTCTACCAGGCCGACCTGATCATCGTGGCGGGCCAGAACCCGGGCACCAACCACCCCCGGATGCTCTCCGCGCTGGAGCGGGCCAAGCGGGCCGGCGCCACCGTCGTCAGCGTCAACCCGCTGCCGGAGGCGGGCCTGGAACGGTTCAAGAACCCGCAGCACGCCCGCGGCCTGGTCGGCGGCGGCACCAAGCTCACCGACCTGTTCCTGCAGATCCGCCTCGGCGGCGACCTCGCGCTGTTCCGCGCGCTCAACCAGCTGATCCTGGCCGCCGACGGCGGCGTCGACGAGGCCTTCGTCGCCGAGCACTGCCACGGCTTCGAGGAGTTCGCCGCCGAGGCCGAGTCGACCGACCGCGAGCAGGTGCTCGCCGCGACCGGGTTGCCCTGGGAGCAGATCGAGCGGCTGGCCGAACTCGTCCTCGGATCGAAGAAGGTCATCGTCTGCTGGGCGATGGGCCTGACCCAGCACAAGCACTCGGTGCCGACCATCCGCGAGGTGGTCAACTTCCTGCTGCTGCGCGGCAATGTGGGCCGTCCCGGGGCCGGTGTCTGCCCGGTGCGCGGGCACAGCAACGTGCAGGGCGACCGGACCATGGGCATCTTCGAGCGCCCGGCGGCCGCCTTCCTGGACGCACTGGAACGGGAGTTCGGGTTCCAGCCGCCGCGCGAGCACGGACTCGACGCGGTGGAGTCGATCCGGGCGATGCGCGACGGGCGGGTCAAGGTCTTCTTCGCGATGGGCGGCAACTTCGTCGCGGCCACCCCGGACACCGAGGTCACCGAGGCCGCGATGCGCAACTGCCGGCTGACCGTGCAGGTCTCCACCAAGCTCAACCGCTCGCACCTGGTCACCGGCGCCCGGGCGCTGATCCTGCCCACCCTCGGCCGCACCGACCGGGACCACACCGAACGGGGCGACCAGTTCGTCACCGTCGAGGACTCGATGGGCATGGTGCACTCCTCGCAGGGCCGGCTGCGTCCGCCGGCCCCCGGCATCCTCTCCGAGACGGCGATCGTCTGCCGGCTGGCCCGCGCCACGCTCGGCCCGGCGGACCCGATCCCGTGGGAGGAGTTCGCCGCCGACTACGGCACGATCCGCGACCGGATCGCGGGCGTGGTGCCGGGCTTCACCGACTTCAACACCCGGGTCAAGGCGCCGGGCGGCTTCGCGCTGCCGCACGGCCCGCGCGACTCGCGCACCTTCCCCACCGCCACCGGCAAGGCCAACTTCACCGTCAACGAGCTGACCGCCCCCGAGGTCCCCGCCGGGCGGCTGCTGCTGCAGACGCTGCGCTCGCACGACCAGTACAACACCACCGTCTACGGCCTGGACGACCGCTACCGGGGCATCACCGGCGGGCGCCGGGTGGTGCTGGTCAACCCGGCGGACGCGGCCGAACTGGGCCTGACCGAGGGCGGCTACGTGGACCTGGTCAGCGAGTGGCGCGACGGGGTGGACCGGCGCGCGCCGCACTTCAAGGTGGTGCACTACCCGGTCGCCCGCGGCGGCGCGGCCGCGTACTACCCGGAGACCAACGTGCTGGTGCCGCTCGACTCGACGGCCGAGATCAGCAACACGCCCACCTCCAAGGCCGTGGTGATCCGCTTCGAGCCGGACTCGGGTGCCTGACCCCGGCCCGGGCCCGTCGGCCCCGGTGGGCTGACGGGCCGGGGCCGGTTCAGCGCGAGGGGCTGTTCGAGGGAGGCCCCGAGGGGGACTTCGCGGGGGACGAGGTGCCCGAGGGCGAACCGCTCACCGGCGCGGTGCCCGAGGGCGAGGCCGAGGGGCTGGCCGAACCGCTGCCCGAGGGCGAGGGGCTGCCCGGGACCGAACCCGAGGGCGACGGCGAGCCGGTGGCCGGGGCACTGCCCGAGGGCGAGGGCGAACCGGAGGGTGAGGCGCCGCCCGAGGGCGAACCGGACGGCGCGGGCGAGGTGCTGCCCGACGGCGAGGCCGAACCCGACCCGGACGGCGCCGGGGAGCCGCCCGAGGGCGAAGGGGCCAGCGGCGAGGAGGGCGTCGGCGAGGCACCCGGCGGGGGCGCCGACGGGCTGATCGGCACCACCGGCAGCAGCGCGGACAGCGGCGGCTCACTCGGCAGGCCCGGCGCGGTGCCCTGACCCGGTGCGATCGGCGTGATCGTCTCGGCGTCCTGCAGCGTGGCGGGCACCTTCCAGGCGCCGCCCGCCTCGTCCGAGGCGCTCTGCGGGTCGGGCCGCACCGCGCCCAGGATCGGCGCCATGCCGATCGGCGAGACCCGCACGAACGCGCCGGTGTGCGGGGCCTGGACGACCAGTCCGCCGCCGATGTACATCGCGATGTGCTCGGCGCTCTCGTAGTAGACCACCAGGTCACCGGGGCGCAGCTGGTTCAGCGCAACGTGCGGCAGCTGGGCCCACTGGTCCTGGCTGGTGCGCGGGATCTGCACGCCCGCACTCAGCCAGGCCTGCGAGGTGAGGCCGGAGCAGTCGTAGGAGGCGGGCCCGGTGCCGCCCCACAGGTAGGGCTTGCCGAGCTGGGCGAGCGCGTAGGCCACCGCCGTGCGCCCGGCGGCCGAGGGGGTGCGCTCCCCCTGGCCGAGTGCGCCGGAGGCCAGGAAGGCCAGTTGGGCCTGGTCGATCTGCTTCTGCTCCAGCTGCTGGAGCTCGCTCTGCTGGGCCCCGGTGAGCGAGGAGACCAACTGTTCGACGGTGGCCAGCTGCTGGGAGATGTCGGTCTTGTTCTGGTTCTGCTGGGCGAGCAGCGCCTTGCTGGTGTTGACCGCGTCGCCGGACTGCTTCTTCAGCTGCTCCAGCGCCGCCTGGTCGCTCTTGAGCTGGCCGATGAACTGGGCCTGGGAGCGGCTGGCGGCGGAGAGCAGCGCCGCGAGGTGGGCGGCCTGGTACGGGTCGTTGGTCAGCAGCAGCTCGCCGAGGCCGGAGATGTCGCCGTTGCGGTACTGCTCGGAGGCGATCTCCGAGGCGACGTCGATGCCCTGGTCGACCAGCTTCTGCTGGGCGTCGACCTTGCTGGTGATGGCGGCCGCGGTGGCCTGCTGGGTGGCCAGTTGCTGGGCGGTGGCGGTGTACTGCTCGGTGGCGGTCTCGGCGTTCTGGTAGAGCAGGTGGACCTTGTCGAGCAGCGGGCCGAGCGTCGCCTCGGCCTGGGCCAGCGGATCGGCGCCGGGAGCGCCCGACGGCACGGACGAGGCGCCGGGCGCCGGAGCGTTGACGGCGAAGGCGGTCTGGCCGGCCAGCGGCAGCGCGAGGGCCGCCATCGCCAGCACCGCGCCACAGCGCAGCGCGGCCCGCAGCCACGGCTGACTTCCGAGCAGATCTTCGCGCCGCACGGCTCGCATCGGCCCGCCTCCCCAACGTCCGGTGACACCCCACGGCCCGCCGACGGCGAACCCCGACCGATCCTGCCATGCCGGGCACCGGCTGGGGCAGAGAGCGTCCGTACCGGCGGATGAATTCTCACCCCCGCCCGGTCGTGACACATGTCTCAGCAATCCGGGAGTAAACCGGGCGTTGTTCGCATAAGACCAGGCCAAGACACCTGCCAGACTTCTCTTTGTAAGGCGCAGGACCGAAACGGAGCCCAGAGTCCCAACCCAGTTAACCTTCCGTTCACCCGTCCTCCCTACGGTCGCGCTGAACACGGCAGCAGAAACCACAGTCCGACTACTACGACGATTGTTTGGTAATGGAACACATCACGTTCCTGGTGGCGGTAGTGATCGTCACGGCCCTTGCCTTCGACTTCACGAACGGCTTCCACGACACCGCCAACGCGATGGCCACCTCCATCGCCACCGGCGCGCTGCGTCCCAAGATCGCCGTCGCCATCTCGGCGGTCCTCAACTTCGCCGGTGCCTTCCTGTCCGTGAAGGTGGCCGGCACCATCTCGGGCGGCATCGTCAACGAGAAGGCCGGGATCCACCCGGCGGTGATCTTCGCCGCGCTGGTCGGCGCAATCCTCTGGAACCTGCTGACCTGGCTGCGCGGCCTGCCCTCCAGCTCCTCGCACGCGCTGTACGGCGGTCTGATCGGCGCCACCGTCGTCGGAGTCGGCCTCGACGGCGTGAACTTCAGCACCGTGGTCACCAAGATCCTGATCCCGGCCATCGCCTCCCCGATCGTGGCCGGCGTGGCCGCCTGGGGCGCCACCAAGATGGCCTACCTCATCACCAAGCACGGCAACGAGAAGAGCACCACCAAGGGCTTCAAGACCGGCCAGATCTTCTCCGCCTCGCTGGTCTCGCTCGCCCACGGCACCAACGACGCGCAGAAGACCATGGGCATCATCACTCTGACCCTGGTCTCGGTCGGCGCGCTGCCCAAGCACGCGCTGCCGCCCACCTGGGTGATCGCCAGCGCCGGTCTGGCCATCGCGCTGGGCACCTACAGCGGTGGCTGGCGGATCATCCGCAGCATGGGCAAGGGCCTGACCGACGTCCAGGCGCCGCAGGGCTTCGCCGCCGAGAGCGCGACCACCGCGGTGATCCTGACCTCCTCGCACATGGGCTACGGCCTGTCCACCACCCAGGTGGTCTCCGGCGGCATCATGGGCGCGGGCCTGGGCGGCCCCAAGGCCCAGGTGCACTGGAGCATGGCCCGCCGCATGGTCTACACCTGGGGGCTGACCCTGCCCGCCGCCGCCGTGGTGGCCGGTGCGGCCGCCTACGTCGCCGACCGGGGCACCTGGGGCGTCGTGCTGGTCGGCGCCGCGCTGGTGGCCGGCTCGGGCGCGATGTGGATGCTCTCGCGCCGCCAGCCGGTGACCGCGAACAACGTCAACGACCTCCCGCAGGAGACCGCGGGCGCCGAGAGTGCCGAACTCCCGGTCGCCGCCGCGCTCCCGGTCGTCCCCGAGCTCTCGCCGGAGCTGTCCGACGTCGCCCTGGTGACGCCGCCCGACGTCACCGTCACCCCGGTGGCACCGCCGACCACGCCCACCACCACCGTCGCCGCCTGAGGGGCTCGCCATGCACATCAACTGGAGCGCCCTGGCCGACACCGCGGGTGTCAGCTTCCTGGTCACCGTCGCCGTGGTGAGCGCCTTCGCCCTCGGCATCCTGGCCCTGTCCCGCCGTGAGGCGGCCGTCGAGGCCGCCGGAGCCGGTGCCCCGAGTGGCGGGTCCCCGGCCGCCGGCAACGGCGCCGTGGCGCTGGCCGCCGCCGGCGTCTGCTTCGCCGCCTGCGCCGCCGCCGTGGGCTACGGCCTGATGCTGATCGCGAGCTGAGGCTCCGAGAACACCGCGGGTACGAGGAAGGCCGCGAGCTGCTCACAGCAGCTCGCGGCCTTCCTCGTCTGTGCGGTGCACGCCCACTGCACCCGCTGTGAACTGCGCGAACCGGCCGCGCGGCAGTGCCTAGGATGGCCCCCGACCAAGGGGGATCATGAACGACTACGCCACTCCGGTACCGTCGGCCGCACCGCCGCCGGCCGACCTACTGTGCCGGACTGGCCGCCCCGGCCAGCCGGGACGGCGCGGCCACCCGGGACGACGCGGTCAGCCGGCCCGTCCCGGCCCTGCCCGCTACGCCGGCTCGCTGACCGGCCGGGTCTCGGCGGGCGTCGGCGCGGCGGCGACCGGGGCCGTGCGCAGCGGCACCTCGCGGATCAGCAGCACCACCAGGAAGGCCACCGCGGCGAACGGCGCGGCCACCAGGAAGACGGTGCCCACCCCGTGCCCGAAGGCGTCGGTGACCAGCGGGACCAGTGGCGCGGGCAGCGTGTGCAGGTCCGGCAGGTCGCCGCCGCCCAGTGCGGCGGCACCGGCCGGCGGGATGTGCGCGGCGGTCAGGTTCTGGGTGAGGTAGTGGGTCACCCGGGTGCCGAGCAGGGCGCCCAGCGCGGAGACGCCCATCGCGCCGCCCATCGTGCGGAAGAACGTGACGGTCGAGCTGGCCGTGCCCAACTCCTTGGCCGTGACCGTGTTCTGCACCGCCAGCACCAGGTTCTGCGAGGTCAGGCCGAGGCCCACGCCGGTGGCCGCCATGTAGAGCGAGAGCAGGCCGTAGCTCGTGTCGGCCCGGGCGGTGCCGAGCAGCAGGAAGCCGAGCGCGAGCAGGAAGGTGCCGGCCACCAGGTAGCGCTTCCACTTGCCGTGCTTGGTGATCAGCCGCCCGGCGACGGCGGAGGCGACCGCCAGGCCCAGGATCATCGGCAGCGTCATGATGCCGGCCATGGTCGGGGTCTTCTCCTTGGCCAGCTGGAAGTACTGGCTCAGGAAGGTGGTGGCGCCGTACATCCCGATGCCGACGAAGGCGCTGGCCACTGCCGCCAGGCTCACCGTGCGGTGGCGGAACAGGGTGAGCGGCATGACCGGCTCGGCCGCCCGGCGCTCGGTCAGGATGAACAGCACGACCAGCAGCAGCCCGCCGCCGACCATCGCCACGGTCTGCCAGGAGCCCCAGGCGTAGTTCTTGCCGGCCAGCGTGACCCAGACCATCAGCAGGCTGACCGCGCCGGCGATCAGCAGCGCGCCCAGGTAGTCGATCCTCGCCTTCCGCTTCACCACCGGCAGGTGCAGGGTGCGCTGGAGCACGATGATGGCGATCACCGAGAACGGGATCCCGACGTAGAAGCACCAGCGCCAGCCCAGCCAGCCGGTGTCCACGATGACCCCGCCGATCAGCGGGCCGCCGATGGTGGCCAGCGCGAAGACGGCGCCGAAGTAGCCGCTGTAGCGGCCGCGTTCGCGCGGCGGCACCATCGCCGCCAGGCAGATCTGGCCGAGCGCCACCACGCCGCCGGCACCCAGGCCCTGCAGCACTCGGCAGGCGATCAGCTCGGTGGTGTTCTGCGAGAGGCCGGCCAGGGTGGAGGAGACGATGTAGATCACCAGCGCCAGCTGGACCAGCAGCTTCTTGCTCACCAGGTCGGAGAGCTTGCCCCAGATCGGGGTGGAGGCGGTGAGCGAGAGCAGCGCCGCGGTGATCACCCAGGTGTAGGCGGACTCGCCGCCGTGCAGGTCGTTGAGGATGGTCGGCAGCGCGTTGGAGACGATGGTCGAGGAGAGGACCGCCACGAAGAGGCCGAGCAGCAGCCCGGAGAGCGCTTCGAGAATCTCGCGGTGCGTCATCGGGCGGTCGGGGTCGGCGGCACCGTGGTGACGGCGGTGGGCCGGCTGGCTGCTGGTCATGGCGATCCTTAGAAATCGTTGCCTAGGGCAACCATAGGCCAGGATAGTTGACCAGAGCAACCTTTTCGCAGCTGTACTCAGCCACCGCTCCGGCCTGGGCGACCCCCGGCTCCAGCGGACCCGTGCGCTACTCCGGCGGGCTCCCGGGCCGGCCGAGCCCGGCCACCGTGTCGTTGAACCGGGCCAGCAGCCGGGCGAACTGGGTCAGTTCTGCGGGCTCCCAGTCGGCGAGCATCGCGTGGAACGAGGCAATCCGGTACTCGTGGGCACGCAGGTAGCGGCGGGCGCCGTCCTCGGTGAGCGAGACCAGCGAGACCCGCCCGTCCAGCGGGTCCGACTCGCGGGCCACCAGGCCCAGCTCCTCCAGTGCCTTGATCTGCCGGCTGATCGTCGCCTTGCCGACCCCGAAGTGCGCGCCGACGTCGGTCACCCGCACCTGTCCGGCCTCGGCGAGGTGGGCCAGCAGGCTGTAGGCCAGCCCCTCCAGCTTGGGGTGCACCAGCCGGGACATCTCGGCCGAACGGGCCCGCCCCCGACGGAACATCACCGCGACCTCGCGCTCCACCGCGCGGTAGACCGCGCCGACCTCACCGTTCGTCAGTTGCTCGTCCACGCCAACCCGTCGCTCGTCCGCGCGGCACCGGTCGCCGGCGCGTGATCAGTATCCACCAGCCCGGCGCGGTAGGGACCGCCCGGAAAGTACTTGATGATAGGAAAGTTCTTGATGATACGAATGATCCGCAAGGTCCGTTTCTCCGCTGAGGAGAGTTGATGTCCAGCCAGAGCCAGGGCTTCGTCAGGGAACTCAAGGACGCCGTCAGCGGCCGCACCGCCGTGCTGGTGATCGGCGTGCTGCTGCTCCAACTCGGCTTCATCACCTCGTACGTGGGCGCGCTGCACGCGCCGAAACCGCACCGGCTGTCGATCGGGGTGGTGGCCCCGGCGCAGCAGCAGCCGCAGCTGGTCGGCGCGCTCGACCAGGTACCGGGCCAGGCGGTGCGCGCCACGCCGGTGGCCGACCAGGACACCGCGATCGCCAGGATCAAGGACCAGAAGCTCTACGCGGCCCTGGTCGTCGACCCCTCCGGCACCCAGGACACCCTGCTGGTGGCCAGTGCCCGCGGCAAGTCGGCCGCCACCGCCGCCCAGAGCATCGTCACGCCGCTGGAGCAGCAGCAGGGCCGCACGGTGCGCACCCAGGACGTGGCCCCGCTGCCGCCGGGCGACGCCAACGGCCTGACCTCGTTCTACCTGGTGATCGGCTGGTGCGTGGGCGGCTACCTGGTCGCCTCGATCCTCGGCATCAGCGCCGGCTCCCGGCCCGCCAACCGCGACCGCGCGCTGATCCGCACCGGGGTGCTGGCGCTGTACTCGATCGCGGCCGGGCTCGGCGGCACGCTGATCGCGGGGCCGATCCTGAACGCACTGCCCGGCAGCATCGCCGGGCTCTGGGGCGTGGGCAGCCTGGTGGTCTTCGCGGTGGGGACCGTCACGATGGCCCTGGAGTGCCTCTTCGACCTGGTGGGCATCGGCCTGGCCGTGCTGCTCTTCGTGGTGCTCGGCAACCCGAGCGCCGGCGGGGTCTTCCCGCCGCCGCTGATGCCGCCGTTCTGGCGGGCGATCGGTGCCTGGCTGCCGAACGGCGCGGGCACCGACGCGACCCGGTCGATCGCCTACTTCGGTGCCACCAACCTCACCGTCCCGCTGCTGGTCCTCGCCGCCTGGGCGGCGGCGGGGCTGGCGGTGACGCTGGTCGCGGTGAGCACCAGGCCCCGGGGCGGCCGGGAGGTGGCCGCCCCACCGGAGCCGGGAGCGGTGACCGCCGGGTGAGCCGGGACCACTCACCACCGGCCGGTCGGTCGAGCTCTCAGTGCACCGGCGTGGACGTCTCGGCGGACTCCGAGACCTCGGAGCCGCGGGTGGTGGTGAAGACGAACCTCTTCATCGCCCAGTAGCGGAAGGCCATCGCCACCAGGGTGCCGATGATCATGCCGCTCAGGAAGTCGGAGACCTCGCCGGTGAAGTGGCTCACATGCGGCGTGCGCAGGTTGAACAGGTAGCGGCTGACGGCCATCGGAAGGTCGTTGACCCCGACCGCGAGCGCGCTCACCACGAAGAAGGGGATCGCCTCCTTGTGGCTCCCCTCCGAGCGGAACGACCACTGGCGGTTCAGCAGGTACGAGGCCACCGTTGCGATCGCGTTCGCGACGGTCAGCGCGACCAGCGGCTTGGACTCGCAGACGGTGAAGCGAAGTGCGTAGTTGATCGCCATGGTGAGCAGGAAACACGTCCCGCCCACCAGCAGGAACTTCACCAGACTTCGGTGCTGCACCAGGAAGGGACGCAGCGGCCCAGGCACCTTGGCCAGGGCTTTCTGTGTAGGCGACGGCATTGGCGCAGTGTCGCACGACTACCGGGCCGCCCGTCACCCGACTCCCCATTCCGGCGGCCCGCCGGCGCCACCGGCGAGGACGGCGCCGTGCGGCCGGTCACTCGCGGCGCATCAGCAGCGGCCGGTTGCCGTTCCAGTGGAAGCCCTGCGGGAACAGCTCGTAGCGGCCGTCCTCCGCGAGCTCGGCGGCGAAGTCATCCAGGAACTCGCGCCAGCTGGGCGCCAGGTAGTCGGCGGTCGAGCCTTCGTGCGTCCAGTCGATGATCTGGCCGCGGCGCTCGGGGACGGGCGGGTCCAGGTCGACGCAGACCACGTCGCCGTTGCCCTGCTGGATGATCGGGATCCAGCCCGTCGACCAGCTGATGTCCCGGCGGATCTCGCCGTCCTCCTCCTCGTCCATCGGATCGTCCGCGTAGTCGGCCCGGTCGAGTGCATCGCGCACCAGCTCGGCGAGCGAGCGGACCGGGCCGCTGTAGCCGACCTGGACGCCCGGCAGCCCGTCGTGCCGACGGTAGAACTCCAGGACCTCCGCGGGCAGCTCCACCCCGAGCTGCTGCTGCGCCGCCGCGAGCTGCGCCTCGCTCGCCCCGGCCGGCAGCGCGGCCGCCACGGCCGGCGCGAGCCGTTCCAGCGTGCTCTCGATCCGCTCCCAGATCCGCTGCACGGTGTCCATCGAAGCCCTCCCCCAACAATGATCGGCCCGAACGATGATCGGCCCGAAATCGATTGGCCCGGAATCTAACACCGGCCGCGGACGGCGCCGGTGCCGACCACCCCGGGGGGTCGGCACCGGCGCCCGGACCGGGTCGGCAGGCCCGCCGTCAGGACCTGTCCGGACAGTGGGGCCGCCGTCCGGGCCTGTCCGGCCCTAGGCCGCGGCGGCCACCAGGACGTCGGCCGGCTCCAGGGCCAGCGCGAGCACCTCGCGGACGTCCGCCACCGGGTGGACCGACAGGCGCTCCAGCACCTCGGCCGGGACGTCGTCCAGGTCGGGCTCGTTGCGCTTGGGGATGATCACCGTGGTGATGCCCGCCCGGTCGGCGGCCAGCAGCTTCTGCTTCACCCCGCCGATCGGCAGCACCCGGCCGGTCAGCGAGACCTCACCGGTCATCGCGACGTCGGTGCGCACCTTGCGCCCGGAGAGCAGCGAGGCCAGCGCGGTGGTCATGGTGACACCCGCGCTCGGGCCGTCCTTGGGGACGGCGCCGGCCGGCACGTGCAGGTGGATGCCGCGCTCCCGCAGGCCGGTGACCGGCAGCTCCAGCTCCGCACCGCGCGAGCGCAGGTAGGAGAGGGCGATGTGGGCGGACTCCTTCATGACGTCGCCCAGCTGGCCGGTGAGGGTCAGGCCGGTCGAGCCGGTCTCGGCGTCGGCCAGCGAGGCCTCGATGTAGAGGACGTCGCCGCCGGCACCGGTCACCGCCAGACCGGTCGCCACGCCCGGCACCGCGGTACGGCGCTCGGCGGGCTCCTGGGCCGCCTCCGGCGTGTGGTGCGGGCGCCCGATCAGGGCCCGCAGGTCGTCGGCGCCGATCGCGGTGGGCAGCTCGCGCTCACCCAGCTCGGTCTGCGCGGCGACCTTGCGCAGGATCCGGGCCACCGCCCGCTCCAGGGTCCGCACGCCGGCCTCGCGGGTGTACTCGCCGGCCAGCTTGCGCAGCGCGGACTCCTGGACCGTGACGTCCTCGGAGCGCAGACCCGCACGCTGCAGCTGGCGCGGCAGCAGGTGGTCGCGGGCGATGACGACCTTCTCGTCCTCGGTGTAGCCGTCCAGGCGGACCAGCTCCATCCGGTCCAGCAGCGCCTCCGGGATCGCCTCCAGCACGTTGGCGGTGGCCAGGAAGACCACGTCGGACAGGTCCAGCTCGACCTCCAGGTAGTGGTCCCGGAAGGTGTGGTTCTGCGCCGGGTCCAGCACCTCCAGCAGGGCGGCGGCCGGGTCGCCGCGGTAGTCCGAGCCGACCTTGTCGATCTCGTCCAGCAGGACCACCGGGTTCATCGAGCCGGCCTCCTTGACGGCCCGCACGATCCGGCCCGGCAGCGCGCCGACGTAGGTGCGCCGGTGGCCGCGGATCTCCGCCTCGTCGCGGACGCCGCCGAGCGCGACCCGGACGAAGTCACGGCCCATCGCGCGGGCCACCGACTCGCCCAGCGAGGTCTTGCCGACGCCGGGCGGGCCGACCAGAGCCAGCACCGCACCGCCGCGCCGCCCGCCGATCAGGCTCAGCCCCTGGTCGGCCCGGCGCTTGCGGACCGCCAGGTACTCCACGATCCGGTCCTTCACGTCGCCCAGGCCCGCGTGGTCGGCGTCCAGCACGGCGCGGGCACCGGCGATGTCGTAGGCGTCCTCGCTGCGCTTGTTCCAGGGCAGCTCCAGGACCGTGTCCAGCCAGGTGCGGATCCAGCTGCCCTCGGGCGACTGGTCGCTGGCCCGCTCCAGCTTGTCCACCTCCTTGAGGGCCGCCTCGCGGACCTTCTCGGGCAGGTCGGCCGCCTCCACCCGGGCGCGGTAGTCGCCCTCCTCGTCGGCGGCCTCGCCGTTCAGCTCGGCGAGCTCCTTGCGCACGGCCTCCAGCTGGCGGCGGAGCAGGAACTCCTTCTGCTGCTTGGCCACGCCCTCCTCGACGTCCTTGCGGATGGTGTCGTTGACCTCCTCCTCGGCGAGGTGGTCGCGCAGCAGCTGCAGGGCGAACTCCAGGCGGGCCACCTGGTCGGCCTCCAGCAGCACCTTGAGCTTCTGCTCGGCGGTGGCGAAGGGGGCGTAGCCGATGTTGTCGGCCAGCTCGCCGACGCCCTCGATGCCGGCCACCCGGTCCACGATCTGCCAGGCGCCGCGCTTGCGCAGCCACTGGGTGGAGACGGCCTTGTACTCCTTCACCAGCTCGGCGGCCCGGCCGCCGACCGGGATCCCGACCGAGGACTCCTTGAAGGGCGTGGTCTCGACCCAGAGCGCGGCGCCGGGGCCGGTGGTACCGACCCCGATCCGCACCCGGCGGACCGCGCGGACCAGCGCCGCCGGCTCGCCGTCGGCCAGCCGGCCGACCTGCTCGACCGTGGCCAGCGCGCCGACCGCGGCGTAGGAGCCGTCCAGCCGCGGCACCAGCAGCACCTGCGGCTTGCCACCGTCCACCGACGCCCCCGTGGCGGCCCGGGCGGCCTCCACGGCGGCGCGCACCTCGGTGTCCTTGAGGTCCAGCGGCACCACCATGCCGGGCAGCACGACCTCGTCGTCGAGCGGCAGCACGGGCAGGGTGAGCGAAGCGGACGTCGATGCCATGATCTCTCCCCAGTCAGTGAACTTGAGTCGACATGACTAAGGCTTCGCGAGGGCTGGATGTTCCCGGGACTTTGTTCGCCCTGAGCGATCAGGAAGAGAGGTCAGGAGGAGAGGTCAGGAAGAGCGGCCAGGGGGAGAGGTCCGCAGAGAAGGAGGAGAGGCCGGAGAAGAAGGGGGAGCGGCCCGGGATCAGGCCGACTGGTCGGGCAGGGCGAACCGGCGCGGCGCCCAGCGCGGCAGCCACCGCGCCACCCGGCCGCGCCCGCCCCCGGGCCGCTGCGGCGGGGTGCGGCGCAGCACGCCCCAGAGCGCCATCCCGACCAGCAGCGCCGTCGGGTGCCCGATCCCGGTGACCAGGTCGGTGCTGGAGACGACCTGGTGGCCGACCATGAGCAGCGCGCCGCCCACCGCGAGACAGCGCCCGCGCGGCGGCAGCAGCCCGGCCATCGCGCCCAGGCTGGCCAGCACGCCGTAGCTGACCCCGATGTCCAACTCGTCCAGCATGCTCGGCCCGACCTTCCCGGTGGCCACCGCGATCGCCACCACCGACTGGGAGAGCAGGGTGCCGACCACGTGCCCGGCGGCGAAGACGCCGGCCGCGCGCAACGAGCCGACCCGCCGCTCCAGCGGGGCGACGGTGAAGGCGAAGGCCCACAGGTAGGGCATCCAGGCCGGCCCGGCCACCCAGAGCCCGCTCATCAGCAGCGAGCGCAGGGGGGTGTGCAGCAGGTGGTGGCCGTCGGTGCTGGACATGGTCTGCAACTGGTGCACCAGGTCCGGGCTGGCCGCCTGGGCGAAGACCGTGGTGCCGGCCAGCACCGCCAGGTAGCCGAGGGCGAAGGGGTTGCGCCGCGGGGTGGGCAGCCGTTCCAGCACCCACTGCAGCGGCACGTCGCGCAGCCCGAACCGCAGGCAGGCCAGCGGCGCGACCGGCAGGTGGCGGCCGCGCGCCGCCCCGGCGACGGCCGATGCCCGCACCGGACCCACCCGGGTCGGGTCCGCCGGCACACCCGCCGACGCACCGAACGACGCGTCCGCCATGGCGCCTCCGTCCATCACTGCTGATCCACCAGGCGGCACCGCGGAGCCGCCGCCACGGCCGCACCCGGTGCGCCCGAACGCTCGCTGCGCGTGCACACCGTGCCATCGTTGGCTGAATTCGTCCACGGTACGACGTATGCCTGAGAGTCCGCTGAGGATCTGCTTGCCGTCCCCGTTACGGCAGTTCAGGAGTTGGTACGGACCAGAGCCGACGGCAGACCGCGGGGGGACCGGCTGCCGGGTTCCCGCATACACACCGTTACGGTGAGGCGACATGGACGGGTAAGGTAGCGGCCCGTACCGGGTCCCCGGGGCGCGTGTGACGGCCTGCGGTCCGGAAATCCACGGACACCTGCCGGTGCTCGCCGGGTGTCCGTACGCTGCGAGGTGTGCGCGCCCGGACCGGTGGTCAGGCCGCGGTCCACCCGTGCTTGGCGGAGCCGGGGTGACAGAACCGGTATCCGGAAAAAATCGACGGAACAAGACTACGAGCGGTGCCCGCCACTCCCACAGGTGGCGGCCCGCAGGCCCTGGGGGCGGTGGCGTGACCGTGACAGAAATTCAACAGGACACCAGCACGAGCGGTGTGATTGCCCAACGACGCGTCTTGGTGGTGGAGGACGAACCCACCATCGCCGAGTCCATCGCGGCCCGGCTGGGCGCGGAGGGCTTCAAGGTCGCCGTGGCCCACGACGGCCCCGGCGCGGTGGACGGCTTCCACACCTGGCAGCCCGACCTCGTGGTGCTCGACATCATGCTGCCCGGCTTCGACGGGCTGGAGGTCTGCCGCCGGATCCAGGCCCAGCGCCCGGTCCCGGTGCTGATGCTGACCGCCCGCGACGACGAGACCGACCTGCTGGTGGGCCTCGGCGTGGGCGCCGACGACTACATGACCAAGCCGTTCTCGATGCGCGAACTCGCCGCCCGGGTCAACGTGCTGCTGCGCCGCGTCGAGCGCGCCCAGCAGGCGGCCAGAACGCCGGCGCTCGGCAGCCTGCGCTTCGGCGAGCTGGAGATCGACCACGTGCAGCGCCGGGTCCGGCTCGCCTCCGGCGACGTGCACCTGACGCCCACCGAGTTCGACCTGCTGGCCTGCCTGGCCGCCCAGCCGCGCGCGGTGCTGACCCGCGAGCAGCTGCTGGCCGAGGTCTGGGACTGGACCGACGCCTCGGGCACCCGGACCGTGGACAGTCACGTCAAGGCGCTGCGCCGGAAGATCGGCGCCACCTGGATCCGCACCGTGCACGGCGTGGGCTACGCCCTTGAGGCACCGGTGGGCTGAGCCGGGCGCGGTACCAGCTGCGGGGGCCGCGGGGGCACGGGAGTACGGGGACCAAGCACCGATGAACACCTCACCACGGGCTCACGACGAGCCCGACCGGACGCCGCCCTCGGCGCGGCTGCCGGGACGCGTGGCCGCGCGGATCTGGCGGGAGATCCGGCCGTTCGACCCGCTGCGCTCGATCAAGGGCAAACTCGCCCTGCTGGTCATCGTCTCGGTGGTGGTCGCCACCGGCCTGGTGGTGATCGCGATCCGCTCGGAGACCCAGATCCGGGTGATCATGGCCTTCTCCATGATCGCCTCACTGCTCTTCATGCAACTGCTGGCGCACACCCTGACCGCCCCGTTGCGCGAGATGACCGCGGCGGCGCGGGCGATGGCCGGCGGCGACTACAGCCGCCGGGTGACGGCCGGCTCCCGCGACGAGATCGGCGAACTGGCGGTGACCTTCAACAAGATGGCCGCCGACCTGGAGGCCGCCGACCGCCACCGGCGTGAGCTGGTGGCCAACGTCTCGCACGAGCTGCGCACACCGATCGCGGCGCTGCGCGCGGTGCTGGAGAACATGGTGGACGGCGTGGTGCCGCCCGAACCGGGCACCCTGGGCGCCGCACTGGAACAGACCGAGCGGCTCGGCCGCCTGGTCTCCCACCTGCTGGACCTGTCCAAGCTGGACGACGGCGTGGTGCCGCTGGACGCCCGGGAGTTCGAGGTCGCGCCGTTCCTGGCCGGCGTCCTGCGCGGGCTCACGGTGGACGGTGCGACGGCGGGCGGTGCGTGGAGCAGGCGGGACGACGTGCGGCTACGCCTGGACGTCCAGCCGCAGGGCCTCACCGGGCTGGCCGACCCCGAGCGGCTGCACCAGGTGGTGGCGAACCTGGTGGACAACGCCTGCAAGCACTCCCCCGCCGGCGGCACCGTGACGGTACGGGCCAGAGCCGGCGAGGCGCCGCTGGCCCTGCTGCTGGAGGTGGAGGACCAGGGCCCCGGCATACCCGCCGCGGACCGCACCCGGGTCTTCGACCGGTTCAGCCGCGCGGGCACCGCGACCGCGCAGGGCCCCGGCAGCGACGGCGGCACCGGTCTGGGCCTGGCCATCGCCCGCTGGGCGGTGGATCTGCACGGCGGACGGATCGAGGTGGCGGACGGCTCACGCGGCTGCCTGATCCAGGTCGCCCTGCCGGGCTGCTGAGCCGGCCCGTGGGCCGCCCGGGCGACCCGGGGGCGCCCGGAAGCCCAGCTGAACGAGGGGTGAACCGGCACACCGGATCACCACGTCCTGTCCACGTCGGCCAGCTTTGTCACAAAATTGGGACAATCTGGTAGTCGACAGTCCCAGATCGGTCATATCTGGCCGATCCGGGGCAGCTTTATCCGGTTTGATACCGTTTAATCCGGTGATCAAGAGCGCCCGTTTCCCCGTCCGACCACCTGGCTAACGTCTTTTTTCAGCCAATGTGGCCGACGGTACTGTGATCTGGACGACGCCGACCCCCCGGGGACTGCGCGAGGACTGGTCAGGGGCGTAGCCTTAATCCCCGCTGTCCAAACATCCCAAAAGGAAGCGGAAGAGGGCGGTTGCCGCCGTGTCGCCACAGTCCCCTGAAACCCCCAACAGCTCGGCAAGCTCCACAGGCTTCGGCCCCAATGAGTGGCTCGTCGACGAGATCTACCAGCAGTACCTCCAGGATCCCAACTCGGTCGACCGAGCCTGGTGGGACTTTTTCGCCGACTACAAGCCCGGTACCGAGGTGACCCCAGTGACCCAGGCCGCGACCCAGGCCGGCCCCACGCCGACCGCCGTTGCCGCCCCTGCTGCGCCCGTTGCGGCAGTTGCAGCCGCCCCCGCCGCCGCCCCGGTGGCCGCCGCTCCTGCGGCGCCCGCCGCCGCGCCGCTGGCAGCCGCACCCGCAGCGCCGCCGGCCCCGAAGGCGGCCGCCGCGCCCGCCGCCCCCGCGGCGGCCGAGAGCGCCGGCCCCGAGCTGGTCCCGCTGCGCGGCCCGGCCAAGGCCGTGGCCACCAACATGGACGCCTCGCTCGAGGTCCCGACGGCCACCAGCGTGCGCGCCGTGCCGGCCAAGCTGTTGATCGACAACCGCATCGTGATCAACAACCACCTGCAGCGCGCCCGCGGCGGCAAGGTCTCCTTCACCCACCTGATCGGCTACGCGCTGGTGCAGGCCCTGAAGGCGACCCCGGGCATGAACCACAGCTACGCGGTCAAGGACGGCAAGTCCTACCTGGTCAAGCCGGAGCACGTGAACCTCGGCCTGGCCATCGACCTGGTCAAGCCCAACGGTGACCGCCAGCTGGTCGTCGCGGCCATCAAGAAGGCCGACACACTGGACTTCTTCGGCTTCTGGCAGGCCTACGAGGACATCGTCCGCCGGGCCCGCGCCAACAAGCTGACGATGGACGACTTCACCGGGGTCACGGTCTCGCTGACCAACCCGGGCGGCATCGGCACCGTGCACTCGGTCCCGCGCCTGATGCAGGGCCAGGGCACCATCCTCGGTGTCGGCGCCATGGAGTACCCGGCCGAGTTCCAGGGCTCCAACCCGGACACGCTGGCCCGCCTGGGCGTCTCCAAGATCATGACGCTCACCTCGACCTACGACCACCGGGTCATCCAGGGCGCGGCGTCCGGCGAGTTCCTGCGCTCGATCCACCAGCTGCTGCTGGGCGAGCACGGGTTCTACGACGAGGTCTTCGAGTCGCTGCGGATCCCGTACGAGCCGGTCCGCTGGGCCACCGACGTCGCCACCACGCACGAGGACGACGTCAACAAGACCGCCCGCGTGATGGAGCTCATCCACTCCTACCGGGTTCGCGGCCACCTGATGGCCGACACCGACCCGCTGGAGTACAAGCAGCGCAAGCACCCCGACCTGGACGTCGTGGAGCACGGGCTGACCCTGTGGGACCTGGAGCGCGAGTTCGCGGTCGGCGGCTTCGGCGGCCAGAAGATCATGAAGCTGCGCGACATCCTCGGGCTGCTGCGCAACTCGTACTGCCGCACCGTCGGCATCGAGTACATGCACATCCAGGACCCCAAGCAGCGCAAGTGGATCCAGGAGCGGGTCGAGAAGCCGTACACCAAGCCGGAGCGCGAGGAGCAGCTGCGCATCCTGCGCCGGCTGAACTCGGCGGAGGCCTTCGAGACCTTCCTGCAGACCAAGTACGTCGGCCAGAAGCGCTTCTCGCTGGAGGGCGGCGAGTCGCTGATCCCGCTGCTCGACGCGACCATCGACGCGGCCGCCGAGCACCGCCTGGACGAGGCCGTCATCGGCATGGCCCACCGCGGCCGCCTCAACGTGCTGGCCAACATCGTCGGCAAGCCGTACGGCAAGATCTTCGGCGAGTTCGAGGGCAACCTGGACCCGAAGTCGATGCACGGCTCCGGCGACGTGAAGTACCACCTGGGCTCCGAGGGCACCTTCACCGGCCTGGACGGCGAGACCATCAAGGTCTCGCTGGCCGCCAACCCCTCGCACCTGGAGACGGTCGACCCGATCGTCGAGGGCATCGTCCGCGCCAAGCAGGACGTCCTGGACCAGGGCGGCACCACCTACCCGGTGCTGCCGATCCAGATCCACGGCGACGCGGCCTTCGCGGGCCAGGGCGTGGTCGCGGAGACCCTGAACATGTCGCAGCTGCGCGGCTACCGCACCGGCGGCACGATCCACCTGGTGGTCAACAACCAGGTCGGCTTCACCGCCGCCCCGGCCTCCAGCCGCTCCTCGATGTACTGCACCGACGTGGCCCGGATGATCGAGGCCCCGATCTTCCACGTCAACGGCGACGACCCGGAGGCCGTGGTCCGCGTGGCGCGGCTCGCCTTCGAGTTCCGCCAGGCGTTCCACAAGGACGTCGTGATCGACCTCATCTGCTACCGCCGCCGCGGTCACAACGAGGCCGACAACCCGTCGTTCACCCAGCCGCTGATGTACGACCTGATCGACAAGAAGCGCTCGGTGCGCAAGCTCTACACCGAGGGCCTGATCGGTCGCGGCGACATCACCATGGAAGAGGCGGAGCAGGCGCTCCAGGACTTCCAGGGCCAGCTGGAGAAGGTCTTCGCCGAGGTCCGCGACGCGGCCGGGGCGCAGCCCGAGGCGGCCGGTGCCCGTCCGATGGCCGACTTCCCGGTCAACATCCAGACCGGCATCTCCCAGGAGATGGTCAAGCGGATCGCCGCCTCGCAGGTCAACCTGCCCGAGTGGCTGACCGTGCACCCGCGTCTGCTGCCGCAGCTGCAGCGCCGCGCCGCCTCGATCGAGGACGGCACGATCGACTGGGCCACCGGTGAGTGCCTGGCCATCGGCTCGCTGCTGATGGAGGGCCACCCGGTCCGCCTGGCCGGCCAGGACAGCCGCCGCGGCACCTTCGGCCAGCGCCACGCGGTGCTGATCGACCGGGTCACCGGCGAGGACTACACCCCGCTGCTGTACCTGACCGAGGACCAGGCCCGCTTCACCGTCTACGACAGCCTGCTGTCGGAGTACGCGGCGATGGGCTTCGAGTACGGCTACTCGCTGACCCGGCCCAACTCGCTGGTGATGTGGGAGGCGCAGTTCGGCGACTTCGTCAACGGCGCGCAGACCGTGGTCGACGAGTACATCGCCTCGGCCGAGCAGAAGTGGGGCCAGCACTCCGGCGTCACCCTGCTGCTGCCGCACGGCTACGAGGGCCAGGGGCCGGACCACTCGTCCGCGCGTCCCGAGCGCTTCCTGCAGCTGTGCGCGCAGAACAACATGACGGTCGCGATGCCCACCTCGCCGTCGAACTACTTCCACCTGCTGCGCTGGCAGGTGCACAACCCGCACCACAAGCCGCTGGTCGTCTTCACCCCGAAGTCGATGCTGCGTCTGAAGGCCGCGGCCTCGGCGGCGGAGGAGTTCACCTCCGGTTCGTTCCGCCCGGTGATCGGCGACTCCACCGTCGACCCGGCGAACGTGCGCAAGGTGGTCATCACCGCGGGCAAGTTCTACTACGACCTGGAGGCGGCCCGCACCGATCGCGGCGTCACCGACACCGCGATCGTCCGGGTCGAGCGCCTCTACCCGCTGCCGATCGCCGAGCTCCAGGAGGAGCTGGCCCGCTACGGCGAGGACGTCCAGTTCATCTGGGCCCAGGAGGAGCCGGCGAACCAGGGTGCCTGGCCGTTCATCGCGATGAACCTGGTCGACCACCTGGACGTCGTGGTCGGCCGCAAGGCCGGCGCCGCCCGCCTGCGCCGGGTGGCCCGCAGTGCCTCCTCGGCCCCGGCCGTGGGCTCGGCCAAGCGGCACATCGCCGAGCAGCAGGCGCTGATCGAAGAGGTCTTCAGCCTCTGACACCTGCTCCCTGAGCGGGTGAGCAGTGGGTCGGGCCCGGTCTCCGCGGAGACCGGGCCCGACCTGTCGGTACCGTCAACCGTTTGAAACCGTCGATCGTTTGAACCGTCCCAGTCTGAATCCGGAGAGCACACCGTGTACTTCACCGACCGCGGCATCGAGGAGCTGGCGAGCCGGCGCGGCGAGGAGGAGGTCAGCTTCGAGTGGCTGGCCGAGCGCCTGCGCGAGTTCGTGGACCTCAACCCCGACTTCGAGGTCCCCGTCGAGCGGCTGGCCACCTGGCTGGCCCGGCTGGACGACGACGAGGACGAGGACTGACCGCCCGGCGCGAACGGCGGTGGCACGAGCAGCAGGGCCCGGCAGGCGATCGCCTGCCGGGCCCTGCTGCGTTCTCGGCACGAGGAAGTGCTTGACTTCCCCGCTACGCGATATATCGTGTTTCTTGGAAGACGCGATACATCGCGACTCGCCGGATCGTCGCCCCTCCAGGGTACGACGGCGGCCGCCTGACGGGAGGACGAAGAGATGAGCCAGTGGACCGTGAGCGAACCTGACCGCATCACCATCGAGGAGGCGGTCAGCGCGCTGCACGTGCGGATCATCGGCGGGGCGGTCAACGTGGTCGCCGCCGAGGGCCCGGCCCGACTGGAGGTCACCGAGCTGGAGGGCGAGCCGCTCCAGGTCACGCTGGTGGACGGCGTGCTGACGGTGACCTACCCCAACCTCAGCTGGGCCGACTTCAGCGACAAGCTCAAGTCGGTCGAGGCGGTCAAGGGCCTGCTCGGCTCGCTGCGCCGCAAGCGCCGCGCCGTGGTCTCGCTGACCATCCCGGCCGAGGCCGAGGTCAAGGTCGGCACGGTCACCGCCGAGGCCACCGTCTCCGGGGTGCTGGGCGGCACCAGCGTCTACGGCGTGGCCGGCGGCATCACGCTGGTCGGCCTGGACGGCCAGGTCAGCGCCAAGAGCGTGTCCGGCGACGTGGACGCCCAGTCGGTCACCGGCGAGCTGACGGTCAACAGCGTCTCCGGCGAACTGACCGTCATCTCCAGCACTCCCGACTCGCTGCACGCCAACACGGTCGGCGGCGCGGTGACGCTGGACCTGGCGGGCACCGGGCCGACCACCGTGAAGATCAACACCGTCAGCGGGGACGTCGCGGTCCGGCTGCCGCAGCCGGCCGACACCACGGTCGAGGCGGGCAGCACCAACGGCCAGTTCTCCAGCGCCTTCGAGGAGCTGACGGTGGGCGGCAGCTGGGGCGCCAAGAAGCTCAGCGGCAAGCTGGGCGCCGGCACCGGGCGGCTCCAGGTGTCCACCGTCTCCGGCGCGATCTCGGTGCTGCGCCGCCCGGAGACCGAGGACGAGGCGCCCAGCCTGGTCAAGGAACTCACCCCGGGTGAGGCCGCCATCGAGGACGCCACCCCCGAGGCCGGTGAGCAGGCATGAGCAGCGTCTTCGGACACGGCCGGCTGCGGCTCTACCTGCTGAAGCTGCTGGAGGAGTCGCCCCGGCACGGCTACGAGGTGATCCGCCTGCTGGAGGAGCGCTTCCACGGCCTCTACGCGCCCTCGGCCGGCACCGTCTACCCGCGGCTGGCCAAGCTGGAGCAGGAGGGCCTGGTGGAGCACAGCACCGAGGGCGGCCGCAAGGTCTACCGGATCACCGACCTGGGCCGGGCCGAGCTGACCGAGCGCCAGGAGGACCTCGCGGAGCTGGAGGTGGAGATCAGCGACTCGGTCTCGCAGCTGGCCGGGGCGATCCGCGAGGACGTCCGGGACTCCGCCAAGGACCTGCGCGAGGAGCTGCGCAACGCCGCCCGCTCGGCCCGGCAGACCGGCGCCGGTGCCGGTGCTGCGGCGGGCGCCGAGGACGGCGAGGGTGCCTCGGGCGCCTGGGCCGAGCGGCTGCTGGGCGACCCGGCCGGCTGGCAGCGCACCAAGGAGGAGTTCGCCGAGTTCAAGGCCCAGGCGAAGAGGGCCAAGGAGCAGGAGCGGGCCGCCAAGGAGCAGGCCAAGCGGGCCAAGGAGGAGGCCCGCAAGGCCCGCGAGCAGTCGCAGGCGGTGCGCCAGGCCGCCCAGCAGGAGGCGCTGCGGATCAAGCGCCGGGTCGAGCAGCAGGTCCGCGAGCACGTGAGCAAGGGCGACTGGCCCACCGGCCTGTCCGAGGGGCTCTCCGAGCTGACCCGGGGCCTGGCGGGCCTGGCGGACTCCAGTCGCTGGGACACCTCCGGGGCGGCCGGCAAGGTCGACCTGGACAAGGAGGCCCCGGCCGATCTGCCCGGCTGGGCCCGCACCGAACCGGGGGCCGACCCCACCCGCGAGCTGGAGCGGCTGCTCGACCGGTTCCGGGACCAGGTCCGCGACGCCTCCCGGGACGGCGGGCCGGTGACCGCCGCCCAACTGGGCGAGGCCCAGGCGGTGCTGGCCTCGGCGGGCGAGCGGCTGCGCCGCCTGCTCGGCTGACGGGGGTCAGTGCCGGCTCGACGGCCCGTCCGTGCGCCCTGAACCGCATCCAGGGCAGCCGGGCGGGCCCTCGGCGTACCGCCGGGCGCCCGTCACGGCTCCAGGGCGATCTTCCCGAACACGTCGCCCTTCGCGAGCCGTCCGAACGCCTCGCGCGCCTCGGTCAGCGGCAGCACCGAGTCGAGCAGCGGCCGCACCCCCGCGTGGCCGCACAGGGCCAGCAGCGCGGCCAGCTCCTCCTTGGTCCCCATGGTCGAGCCGACCACCTTCAGCTCGTGGTAGAAGATCCGGGTCAACTCGGCGTTCGTCGGGCTCGATCCACTGGTCGCGCCGGAGATCACGATGGTCCCGCCGGGGCGCAATGACTTCACCGAGTGCGACCAGGTGGCCGCGCCCACCGTCTCCATCACCGCGTCCACCCGCTCCGGGAGCCGGGCCCCGCTCTCGAACGCGGCGGCGGCGCCGAGTCCGATCGCCCTGGCCCGCTTCTCCTCGTCCCGCCCGGTGACCCAGATCCGCAGGCCGGCCGCCCTGCCCAGCACGATCAGCGCGGTGGCCACGCCACCGCCGGCGCCCTGGACCAGCACGGTGTCCCCGGGCCGGACCCCGGCGTTGGTGAAGAGCATCCGGTAGGCCGTCAACCAGGCCGTCGGCAGGCAGGCGGCCTCGGCGAAGGAGAGTTCGGCCGGCTTGGGCAGCAGGTTCCAGGTCGGCACCGCGAGCTTCTGGGCGAAGGTGCCGTGGTAGCGCTCGGTGAGGATCGAGCGCGGCTCGCCCACCGGCACCCCCAGGCCGTGCCAGCCGACCACCGGGAAGACCACCACCTCGTTGCCGTGCTCGTCGATCCCGGCCGCGTCGCAGCCCAGGATCATCGGCAGCCGCTCGGCGGGCAGGCCCACTCCGCGCAGCGACCACAGGTCGTGGTGGTTGAGGGTGGCCGCCTTGACGGTCACCACGCTCCAGCCCGGCCGCGGCTGCGGCTCGGGCAGTTCCCCGAGCTCCAGGGCGCTGAGCGGGTCGTCGGCATCGATGCGTGCGGCGTAGGCGGCGAACATGGCACCGGACACTAGCCGCAGAGCACCAGGGCCCGGAACCAGCAGCGGGTGTGACCTGCGCCGCGTGTCCCGGGCCCTGACTACTCGTCAGTAGCTCATCGGTGTCAACAACTCATCGCAACGGTGGCTCGGCGCCTCAGCGCCGGGCGACGCCCTCGCGCCGTGCCGCCTCGGCGACCGCCTTGCCGACCGCCGCGGCCACCCGCGGGTCGAACGGCGAGGGGATCACCTGCTGCGGCGTCAGCTCGTCCGCCACCACCGCGGCCAGCGCCTGCGCGGCGGCCAGCTTCATGCCCTCGGTGATCCGCGTGGCCCGCACCTGGAGCGCGCCGGCGAAGATGCCGGGGAAGGCCAGCACGTTGTTGATCTGGTTGGGGAAGTCGGAGCGCCCGGTGGCCACCACGGCCGCGTACTTGCCCGCGACATCGGGGTGGATCTCCGGGTTCGGGTTGGCCATCGCGAAGATGAAGCAGTCCTTGGCCATGGTGGCCACCGCCTCCTCCGGCACCGTGCCGCCGGAGACGCCGATGAAGACGTCCGCCCCGGCCAGCGCCTCGGCCAGCGAGCCGGTGAGGCCGGCCTTGTTGGTCAGCGCGGCGATCTCGGCCTTGACGTCGGTCAGGTCCTCGCGTCCCTGGTGCACCACGCCACGCCGGTCGCAGAGCGACACGTCGCCGATGCCCGCGGCCACCAGCATCTTGGCGATCGCGATGCCGGCCGCGCCGGCGCCGGAGATGACCGCGCGCAGCGAGCCGATCTCCCGGCCGGTCACCTTGGCGGCGTTCCACAGGGCGGCGGTGGTGACGATCGCGGTGCCGTGCTGGTCGTCGTGGAAGACCGGGATGTCCAGCGCCTCCTGGAGCCGGCGCTCGATCTCGAAGCAGCGCGGGGCGGAGATGTCCTCCAGGTTGACGCCGCCGAAGGACGGGGCGAGCCGGACCACCGTCTCCACGATCGCGTCCACGTCGGTGCAGTCCAGCGCGATCGGGACGGCGTCCACCCCGCCGAACTGCTTGAACAGGATCGCCTTGCCCTCCATCACCGGCAGCGAGGCCTGCGGGCCGATGTCGCCCAGGCCCAGCACGGCGGTGCCGTCGGTGACCACCGCGACCGTGTTGGCCTTCCAGGTGTAGTCGTCGACCAGCTCGGGCTGCTCGGCGATGGCGGTGCAGACGCGTGCAACCCCAGGGGTGTAGGCGAGGGACAGATCGTCCGCGTTCCGCACCGGAACCGTGGCGCGCACCTCCATCTTGCCGCCGCGGTGGAGCGCGAAAACGGCGTCGACGGGGTCGTCGGTGTCCTGGGTACGAGGGTGAGTGAGCTCCGCTGCCACGATGACCTCTTCGTCATGTTCGGCGAGGGCACCGGCCCGACCGCGCTCGGGGCGCGTCGAACTGCGCCCTCGGATGAGGGTTTGGAATGCCACCTGCGTTGCACGTCAGCGCTGAGCCTAGGCCCGGGAATCGGCACCGCACCTGTGCCTTGGATTCCTCGTCACGCACTGTTCACCCCATGAGCCTCCATGACGGCGCTCGAGTTTCGGAAGAACCCGAGTGCCGGTGGCATCAACGAGGATTCGGTACGCGCACCCGCAGGAGTGAACAGAGACCTGGAGGGGAACCGGTGCTTCGGATACGGAGTCGGCGTCGTCGACTTCCGGTCCTGGGCACCCCGGTTCTGTGGCGAACCGGTGGCCTCTGTTCGGTGTCGGGGGTCACCCGATACCAGATTCTGACACACCCGCCAGCCGGCGCGGCAGATGGGCGCCGGTGGCCGTGGCGGACCTCACGCTGTCACCACCTGGCAGGTAGCGCGCCCAGACCTCATCACCGGGCGGAAGCTGAGCGCCGGTGAGAACCTGACTGCACGTGCGGCGGAGCGATCGCGTTACGGATTTTTGATCTGAATAGTGCTCCGCTCAACAGTTCGGTGATGGCAGGATTCCCCCACCACCTCGGCGGAGGGTGGGTCACCCAACCGGACCGACCCCGCGGCCAATCCGCCCACCTCTCAGCAGGAGGCTCCCCCTATGCGCACTCGCACCCGCCGCTCCGATCTCGCCGCCTTCGGTGCCCTGCTCGTCGCGGGCACCCTGGTCGTCACCGGCTGCAGCAGCAGTAGCAGCAGCAAGAGCACCTCTCCCGGGTCCTCGGCGATCCCCACCCCCAGTGCGGTGGCCTCGCTGGCCGCGCAGCTGCCGGCCGACGTCAAGTCGAGCGGCAAGCTCGTGGTGGCCTCGGACGCCTCGTACGCGCCCAACGAGTTCAAGGACGCCGGCGGGAACATCGTCGGCATGGACGTCGACATGGCCAAGGCCGTCGCGCAGACGCTGGGCCTGACCGCCGAAGTCCAGAATGCCGACTTCACCTCGATCATTCCCGGTATCACGGCCAACAAGTACCAGCTCGGGATGAGTTCCTTCACCGACACCAAGGACCGCGAGGCCACCGTCGACATGGTGACCTACTTCTCCGCCGGCACCAGCACCGCGGTCAAGGCGGGCAACCCCTCCAAGGTCGACCCGACCGACCTGTGCGGCAAGAAGGTGGCGGTGCAGACCGGCACCACCCAGGCCGACGAGATCAAGAACGTGCTCAACCCCGCCTGCCAGAAGGCCGGCAAGCCGACCATCCCGAACGACGGCGACAAGTTCGACCTGCAGACGGACGTCACGCAGGCCCTGGTGGCCGGCCGGGACGACGTCATGCTCGCCGACTCCCCGGTGGTCGACTACGCGGTCCAGCAGACCGGCGGCCAGCTGGAGAAGATCGGCAGCACCACGGACACCGCTCCCTACGGCATCGTGGTCGCCAAGAACTCGCCACTGACCAAGGCCGTGCAGGGTGCGGTGACCTCGCTGATGGCCAACGGTGTCTACAAGGCGATCCTGACCAAGTGGGGCGTCCAGGCCGGCGCCATCGACCAGTCCGTGATCAACGGCGCCACCAGCTGACCGACACCCGACCTACTCCCCTGGGGCCACAGTGAACCAGTCCGAACAGGGGTCGGTGACCAGGAAACGGCCTGAAGACATCAAGGCCGTCCCGGTCCGCCACCCCGGCCGCTGGGCCGGAGCCGTCGTCGTCGCGGTCCTCGCGGCGATGCTGATCCACGCCCTGCTCTTCAACAAGGCCTTCCAATGGCACGTGGTCGGCCAGTACCTGTTCGACACCACCATCATGAACGGCCTGGTCACCACGCTTGAGCTGACCGCGCTCGCGATGCTGATGGGTGTGGTCGGCGGGGTCGTCCTGGCGATCATGCGGCTGTCGCCCAATCCGCTGCTGTCGGGGACCGCCTGGTTCTACATCTGGGTGTTCCGCGGTACCCCGGTGCTGGTCCAGCTGCTGTTCTGGGAGTTCATGGGCTCGCTGTGGCCCCGGCTCTCGATCGGCATCCCGTTCGGCACCGACTTCTGGTCGGAGTCCACCAACCAGCTGATCCCGGTCTTCACCGCCGCCCTGCTCGGCCTCGGCCTCAACGAGGCCGCCTACATGGCGGAGATCGTCCGCGGCGGCATCCAGTCCGTCCCGCTGGGCCAGACCGAGGCCGCGCACGCGCTCGGCATGAGCCAGGCCAGGACGATGCGGCGGATCATCCTGCCGCAGGCGATGCGGGTGATCATCCCGCCGACCGGCAACGAGACCATCTCGATGCTGAAGACCACCTCGCTGGCGTACTCGATCTCGCTGGTGGAACTGCTCGGCGCGGCCCACGACATCTACTCGCGCACCTTCCAGACCATCCCGCTGCTGATCGTGGCGAGCCTCTGGTACCTGCTGATGACCTCGATCCTCACGGTCTTCCAGTACTACATCGAACGCCACTACGCCCGGGGCGCCAACCGGGTGCTGCCCCCGACGCCGCTGCAACGGCTGCGCGGGCTGTTCCGCGGCCGTCCGGCGCGGCCCACCACCCCGGACGTGGTCCCCGGTCTCGAAGGAGGCGGTCACCTGTGAGCACCCCGACGGCCGGCGACCCGTTGAAGTCCGCCGGCTCCCTGGCCGCCCCGATGGTCAAGGCCGAACAGGTGCACAAGTCGTACGGCCTGGTCGAGGTGCTCAAGGGCATCGACCTGGAGGTGCGGCAGGGCGAGGTGTTCGTCCTGGTCGGCCCGTCCGGCTCCGGCAAGTCCACCTTCCTGCGCTGCATCAACCACCTGGAGAAGATCAACGCCGGGCGGCTCTACGTGGACGGCAGCCTGGTCGGCTACCGGCAGAAGGGCGACAAGCTCTACGAGCTGCGCGACAGCGAGGTCGCGCTGCAGCGCCGGGACATCGGCATGGTCTTCCAGCACTTCAACCTCTTCCCGCACATGACCGCGCTGGAGAACATCGTCGAGGCGCCGATGCAGGTCAAGGGCGAGTCGAAGGCGAACGCGCGGGAGCGGGCCCGGGCCCTGCTGGAGCGGGTGGGTCTGGCCGACAAGGCGGACAGCTACCCCTCCCAGCTCTCCGGCGGCCAGCAGCAGCGGGTGGCGATCGCCCGGGCGCTGGCCATGGAGCCCAAGCTGATGCTCTTCGACGAGCCCACCTCGGCGCTCGACCCCGAGCTGGTCGGCGAGGTGCTGGACGTCATGCGCGGCCTGGCCCAGGAGGGCATGACGATGATCGTGGTCACCCATGAGATGGGCTTCGCCCGCGAGGTGGGCGACGCGCTGGTCTTCATGGACGCCGGCATCGTGGTGGAGTCCGGGACCCCGCGCGAGGTGATCGGCAACCCGCGGCACGACCGCACCAAGGCATTCCTCTCCAAGGTGCTGTAGTCCAGAGTGCTCCGAGCGAAGGCGCCGTCCCGGTCGTGGTCGGCGCCTTCGTCATTTTCCGGCCAAGGTAATAGGCTTAAGGCTGGTTACCCGTTACGTTTTCTGCGGAGGATTCCCGGTGGAGCTCGCCCTGTACGCCGACTTCGCCGTTCGGTTGGTGAACAGCGAGGAACCGGACCGCGGCACCGACACGCTGGTCAGCGTGGACGCGGTGCGCGCGCTGTTCAGCAGCCCGAACTCACGCGGCGCCCAGTTGGCCGAACCCGCCGACGTACCCCGGCTGCGGTCGGTGCGGGCCCGGCTGCGCGCGGTCTTCGAGGCCGCGGCGGGCGGCGACGAGGTCGGCGGCGTCAACCTGCTGAACGCGCTGATGGTGGAGTACCCGGTCAGCCCGCTGGTCTCCGGCCACGACCACCTGGACGAGAGCGGCCGGCCGCGCTGGCACCTGCACCTGGCGGACAACGCGCCCACCGCCACCGCGACCTTCACGGCGGTGGCCTGCATGGGCCTGGCGATCCACCTGACCGAGCTGGGCGCCGACCGGCTGGGCATCTGCCAGGCCGCACCGTGCCGCAACGCCTACCTGGACACCTCGACCAACCGCTCGCGGCGCTACTGCTCGGACCGCTGTGCGACCCGGGCCAACGTGGCCGCCTACCGGGCCCGCAAGCGCCAGGAGGCCGCGGCCGCCCTGGCCGGCGGCGCGCCGGACGGACCGGCCACCGCGCCGGGCGGTGCGGCTACAGCTCCGGACGCAGGCGCCTGAAGACACCGAACCGGGCGGCCAGGCCCGGCCAGCGGCCCAGCGGCCGGGTGCAGAGCAGCCGTTCCAGCCAGCCGGCCGGGGCCAGCCAGACCGGGTTCGGCGCGATCCGCAGCAGCACCCGGCCGAGCACCAGATCGTCGGGTACCGCGCCGTACTCCCGGCTGTCGTTCTCGACGAACTGATTGTCCGACAGCAGCCACCAGCCCTTGGCCCGCAACTCGGTGGCCCGCTTGACCACCAGCAGGTCCTGCCGCAGCGGGTGGCGCACCAGCACCACCGCGCCGGGCCGCACCCGGGCTCCGTACCTGACCACCACCCGGTCGCCGTGGTACAGCGTGGGGACCATCGACGGCCCGGCCACGTCCATCAGGCCGAACGGCAGCAGCCCACCTCCCGTACGTTCCACCGGCTCTGGGTCTGCGTCAGTGTCACGTCGCCGCATCGCCGCCATCGTGCCCGCCTCCTCGTCGCACCGGCTGAGCCCGCCGCTCGTCGGCCGGGCAGCAACCAGCATCCCGCATGGACAACGCCTGCCCGATATCGACCGGTTCCGACTCCGCCTTTTGCCCTAGGCCCCCGTCCCGGCCGCGAGATCCGGTGCGCCGCGGGGTAATCTCAGCCCCGGGAAGACGATCTAAGGAAGGACTTTCCATGCTCTCTCGTCTGTTCGCCCCGCGGGTCACGGCCCACGCTCACTGCGACCTTCCGTGCGGCGTCTACGACCCCGCACAGGCCCGTATCGAGGCCGAGTCGGTGAAGGCCACTCAGGAGAAGTACCAGGCCAACGAGGACGCGCACTTCCGCGCTCGCGCCATCATCATCAAGGAGCAGCGCGCCGAGGCCGTCAAGCACCACCTCTCGGTGCTGTGGAGCGACTACTTCAAGGCCCCGCACTTCGAGAAGTACCCGCAGCTGCACCAGCTCTTCAACGACGCCCTGAAGGCCGCCTCGGCCACCAAGGCCTCGACCGACCCGGCCACCGGCCAGGCGCTGCTCGACCTGATCGCCCAGATCGACAAGATCTTCTGGGAGACCAAGCAGGCCTGATCGCCGCCCGCACCCGGCGGTCGGCACCCGGTTGCCGACCGGCCCGAAGCGGTCGCGTCAAACGATGCCCCTCACTCTCCGGAGTGAGGGGCATCGCGCGTTCGGGCGACCCCAGTACGCTCGGGGGCATGATCAGAAGCGCCGTCGTCGAGGACGTCCCCACCATCATCGAGCTGATCCGCGAACTGGCGGACTACGAGAAGGCCCTGGACCAGGCCAAGGCCACCGAGGAGCAGCTGCGCGAGGCGCTGTTCGGTGAGCAGCCGGCGGTCTTCGCACTGATCGCCGAGGACGACACGACGGGCGCGACCGTCGGCTTCGCGCTCTGGTTCCGCAACTTCTCCACCTGGACCGGGACGCACGGGATCTACCTGGAGGACCTCTACGTGCGCCCGAGCGCACGCGGGGGCGGGCACGGCAAGGCCCTGCTCACCGAGCTCGCCAGGACCGCCGTGGAGCGCGGCTGCAGCCGCCTGGAGTGGTCGGTGCTGGACTGGAACGAGCCCTCGATCGGTTTCTACAAGGCGCTCGGCGCCCAGCCGATGGACGAGTGGACGGTTTTCCGGCTCACCGGACCGGCGTTGCGCGAGCTGGGTGCCCCCGGCCCGTCCTGACCTTTCGGCGGCCCGAATTCCGTCAGCGCAGATGAAAACCCGCAGCCCGCGGGGTGAATCCGGTCCAGGGTCGCGACATCCATCGGCCGATCGCGGTAACGTCTCGGCGGACGGCCCGCGTCCGGCGCCGCCCTGTTGGGTAGGACTGGGACGTACCGCACCACCCCTCAAGACAGTTGGGGCGAAGCAGTTGAGCCAAGCAACAGAACGTGCCGCGGCCCTCGGGTCACCAGCACAGCGCGTCACCCAGGAGGTGAGGGTGTCCCAGACCGACGGCGATCCCGGGAGCCCGGACGACCGGGCAGGCCAGTCCGCCGAGGCGGCAAAGGACTTCGTGGAGGTACGGCTGCCCGCCCAGGGTGCCTACCTCTCGGTCCTGCGCACGGCCACGGCCGGTCTCGCGGCCCGCCTGGACTTCACCCTCGACGAGATCGAGGACCTACGGATCGCGGTGGACGAGGCCTGCGCCATCCTGCTCCAGCAGGCGGTGCCGGGTTCGGTGCTCACCTGCGAGTTCCGACTGGTCGGCGACGCACTGAGAGTGACCGTCTCGGCACCGACCACCGACGGCCGGGCACCCGAGCGGGACACCTTCGCCTGGACGGTGCTCTCCGCACTGGCCGGCGAGGTGGAGTCCTCGGTGGCCGAGGACCGCACGGTCAGCATCAGCCTGCACAAGAAGCGCGGCGGGACCATCATCCAGCCGTGAGCCGGCCTCCCGGCCGCGCCACGGCCCCTTCCGGAGCGGACTCGTTCCCGCTCCGGAGCCCGGTCGCGGTACAACCAATGTGATGGCCCGGCCGCGCCGGCGGCCCGGGCGCTCCCGGAACGGAACGGGGGATCGCCGTGAGTGATCTGGATCGCAACTCTGCCGCCGGAGCGCGGCCCGTGGACGGCCTGCCCACCGAAGCGGTACCGGGCCACGGGCCGGCCGATGGCGCAACCGTGCCCGCGAGCGGCCTCGCCGGCCCACGCCGCCGTACCGTGCCCGCACCCGCCGCCGCCACCCACGACGCGTACTCGAAGGACTCCCAGCGGATGAGCCAACCGACCGACCCGATGCCGGAGCCGACGGCGCCCAGCCGCCCGACGGCCGAGGGCGAGGACCTCAGCGGGGACGCCCCCAGTGGGGACACACCCGGCCGGGCGGCGGTCGAGGGGGAGCCCGCGAGCGAGGTCGAGCAGGAGCTGACCGAGGTGGTCCAGGCCTCGCTGCCCGCCCAGGTGGTCGGGCACCGCACGGCCGCCCCGGACCGGGAGGCCGCCCGGGCGCTGTTCGTGCGGCTGGCCGCGCTGCCCGAGGGCTCGACCGAGCGGGTCGAGCTGCGCAACCAGCTGGTCCGGATGCACATCCCGCTGGTCGAACACCTGGCCCGGCGGTTCCGCAACCGCGGCGAGCCGCTGGACGACCTGACCCAGGTGGCCACCATCGGGCTGATCAAGTCGGTGGACCGGTTCGACCACGAGCGCGGGGTGGAGTTCTCCACCTACGCCACCCCGACCATCGTGGGCGAGATCAAGCGGCACTTCCGGGACAAGGGCTGGGCGGTGCGGGTGCCGCGCCGGCTGCAGGAGCTGCGGCTCTCGCTGACCACCGCGACCAGCGAGCTCTCCCAGCGGCACGGCCGCTCCCCCACCGTGCACGAGCTGGCCGAACACCTCGGCATCTCCGAGGAGGACGTGCTGGAGGGCCTGGAGTCGGCCAACGCCTACTCCACGCTCTCGCTCGACGTGCCGGACAGCGACGACGAGTCGCCGGCCGTGGCCGACACCCTGGGCGCCACCGACGAGGCCCTGGAAGGGGTGGAGTACCGCGAGTCGCTCAAGCCGCTGCTGGCCCAACTGCCGCAGCGCGAGCAGAAGATCCTGGTGCTCCGGTTCTTCCGGAACATGACGCAGTCGCAGATCGCCGCCGAGGTGGGGATCTCGCAGATGCACGTGTCGCGGCTGCTCGCCCGCACCCTGGCCCAGCTGCGGGACAAGCTGCTGGTCGAGGAGTGAGCGGCGCAGCGCGCTGAACGGACGGAGCCGGGCCCGTGGGCCCGGCTCCGTCCGTTCAGGGTCGCGTTCAGGGCCGGTGGGCTCCTCGGCCCTGGGCCGGCTCAGTCCTCGGCTCAGTCCTCGGCGCGGTACAGCACGGCGGTGACCGTCGGGTTGAGCAGCATGACCAGGCCGGCCACGCCCGCCAGGCCCACCAGCGCGCCCAGGCCCGCCATCATGCCGCCGCTCTGGCACATGTAGTACGCCACCGGCAGGCAGGTGGTGTGGGTCAGCACCGCCGGGCTGCGGCCCCAGCGGCGCAGCCGCAGCAGCGCCTGGGCGGCCAGCAGCGGCAGCAGCCCGAGCAGCAGGATCACCACCCCGCCGTACTCGACCAGGCCCTGGTTCCTGGTGTTCTCGACCAGGCCGGCCACGATCATGTAGCCGCCCCAGCCGGTCAGTGCGGCGCCCTCGACGGCGGTCAGCGCCACGGCGGCGATGAGCTTGGCGGGACGGGCGGCGGTGGAGGTCTCTGCGGTCACTCCAGCAGGGTAGCCGCCACCGCGGCGCCGCCGAGCCGTAGGCTGATCCTCATGCGCGCGCTCCTGGTCGTGAATCCGAAAGCCACCACCACCAGTGGTCGAACCAGGGATGTCCTGACCCACGCGCTGCGCAGTGATCTCAAGCTGGAGGTCGCGGTCACCGACCGCCGGGGCCACGCCCGTGAGCTGGCCCGGGACGCGGCGGCGGACGGCACCGTGGACCTGGTGGTCGCGCTCGGCGGGGACGGCACGGTCAACGAGGTCGTCAACGGACTGCTCGCGCACGGCCCCTCCGATCGGGTGCCACGGCTGGCCGTGGTGCCCGGTGGCAGCACCAATGTCTTCGCCCGCGCGCTCGGACTGCCCAACCATCCGGTGGAGGCCACCGGGGTGCTGCTGGACGCGCTGGAGAACCGCCGGGAACGGGCGATCTCGCTGGGCAAGGCGATGACGGAGGGGCTGCCGGACCGCTGGTTCACCTTCACCGCGGGGCTCGGCTTCGACGCCGGCGTGGTCGGCCGGGTCGAGGAGCAGCGCCGTTCGGGGCGAAAGTCCACGCACGCGCTCTACATCAGGGAAGCGCTCCGGCACTATGTCACCGAGCGTGAACACCGCAGGTCAGGCCCGGTGACTCTGGAACTCCCGGGCCGTGCACCGCAGCCGGGACTGGTGATGACCATAGTTTCGAACACCTCACCGTGGACTTTTCTCGGTAATCGCCCGGTGCTGCCCTCTCCCGCGGCTTCGTTCGAGACCGACCTTGATGTCTTCGGCATCACTCGAATGACGGCGTTCGGAACCGCTCGTACGGTCCGTCAGATTCTGCGGCCGCACACTCCTTCGGAGCAATCCCAGAAGGGTGTTGGACCTTCCGGGAAGCACGTTGTCTCTTATCACGACGTCAGACACTTCACCTTGGTTTCCCAGGAACCGGCCCCATTTCAGGTCGATGGGGACCACCTTGGTGAGAGGAGTCGCGTCAGTTTCACAGGCGTACGACGGGCACTGCGTGTGATTGTGTGACCAGAAGGGGGTCCCGCCCTTCTTCTCGAACGCGCTAGCCCCCTTCACCCCATAGAAGTACGGCCTGTGAGGTAGGCGACACCGAAGAATCAAAAATTCCTCCTCGAAGGGGGTTGTATCCAGGCCCGAGGTTTGCGAACCTCTACATGGCGAACGGGACGCCTCGCAGCGGGACAAGCGAGACGGCCCCACCGAGCACCCCCTGGCACCTGTGGCTGCCTGGAGCCCTCGGGTTTCGCCCGAACCCCCCTCTGCACAGACACCCCGGGCCGTGAAGGCCTTTGGTCCCTTTTGCCGTTGCGGGATTCGTGAAAGCGTT
Organism: Kitasatospora sp. NPDC008050; assembly: GCF_042957465.1. NCBI lineage: Bacteria > Bacillati > Actinomycetota > Actinomycetes > Kitasatosporales > Streptomycetaceae > Kitasatospora > Kitasatospora sp. NPDC008050. Next base: position 654,319 of record NZ_JBIBIJ010000002.1, on the reverse strand, counting down.
CACATTCACAAGCCATCGATTGTGTCGGCCGGGCCACCGCCTGGCGACCGGAGGAGTTGGACGACCATGGACTGGCGCCACCGCGCTGTCTGCCGCGAAGAGGACCCGGAGCTGTTCTTCCCGATCGGGAACACCGGTCCTGCTCTGCTGCAGATCGAGGAAGCCAAGGCCGTGTGCCGCCGCTGTCCCGTCATGGAGCAGTGTCTGCAGTGGGCTCTGGAGACCGGCCAGGATGCCGGCGTCTGGGGCGGTATGAGCGAGGACGAGCGTCGTGCGATGAAGCGCCGCGCAGCCCGCAACCGCGCCCGCACCGCCTGAGCGAGTGCCTCGCGCACCGCATCTGAAGTACCGATCCACTGAAGTACCGATCAACACATGATCACAGGCTTCGACCGCCACTCCGTCGAAGCCTTCCGCAGGAGCCGTCACCCACGGGGCAGCCGACCAGGCCGTGACCGGCGTGGCGACCCCGACACTTCGGCACAGCTCGGTCCGGACACTTGATACTGTTCACTCAGAGCAATATCGTGGACCTGGGACGCTCACCGTACGCAATATGACGCGATGGGCAGCCCGGCAGTGACCGCCGCCCATGCCGACGGTGTCACGCACCAACAGAGCCCCCGTTCCGACCGACTCCCCCCGACGGCCGGAACGGGTTGAGAGGCCCTGTCGACCCTCCCCCCCCGGTCGGCAGGGCCTCGTTTCTTCTGCTTCCCGCTGCCCCGGGCTCTCCCGTCGGCCGTCGATGCGCCGTCGATCTGCCGTACCGCGCACCGGAGTTGACGCAGTACGGCTTACCGCTGAACCGCTTATCGCACCGGGATCTCCAGCACCACCTTGGTGCCGCCGTCCGGCGCCGCGACCATGTCGAAGGTGCCGCCCAGCTCGCCGGTCGCCAGCGTCCGCACGATCTGCAGCCCGAGGTTGCCGCCCTGCTGCGGGTCGAAGCCCTCCGGCATGCCGCTGCCGTCGTCCTGCACGGTGATCAGCAGGTACTCCTCCGGCTTCGAGCCGCCGGTCCAACTGTCCGACCAGCCCTTGCCGTTGACCGGCGCCCGGCCGCGCAGCGCGGTGACGAAGACGCTGCCGGTCGCCTTGTCCCCGAAAGCGTGTTCCAGCGCGTTCTGCAGCAGCTCGGTGAGGACCATCGCCAGCGGGGTGGCCACCTCCGCCGACAGGATGCCGAAGCTGCCGCTGCGCCTGGTGGTCACCTGGCCGTCCTGGGACAGCTCCATCACCATCGCCAGCACCCGGTCCGCGATCTCGTCGAAGGCCACCTGCTCGTCCAGCGTCTGGGAGAGCGTCTCGTGCACGATGGCGATCGAGCCGACCCGGCGCACGGCCTCGTCCAGCGCGGCCCGCCCTGCCTCCGAGTCCATCCGGCGGGACTGCAGGCGCAGCAGTGCGGCCACGGTCTGCAGGTTGTTCTTCACCCGGTGGTGGATCTCCCGGATGGTGGCGTCCTTGGTCATCAGCTCCCGCTCGCGGCGGCGCAGCTCGGTGACGTCGCGGGCCAGCACCAGCGAGCCGGTGTGCACGCCCTTGGGCTTGAGCGGGATCGCACGCAGCGTCACCACGCCCCCCTGCGCCTCCACCTCGGACTGGCGCGGTGCCCACCCGCTGGCGAGCTTCACCAGCGCCTCGTGCACCGCGCCGCGCGACGGGGGCGCCAACTCGGCGGTCGTGCGCCCCAGGTGACCGCCCACCAGATCGGTGGTCAGGCCCAGGCGGTGGTAGGCGGAGAGCGCGTTGGGGCTGGCGTAGGTGACGATGCCGTCGGCGTCCAGCCGGATCAGACCGTCGCCGACCCGGGGGGCCGCGTCCATGTCGACCTGCTCGCCGGCGTAGGGAAACGTTCCGGCAGCGATCATCTGGGCCAGGTCGGAGGCGCTCTGCAGGTAGGTGAGCTCCAGCCGGCTGGGGGTGCGCACGGTCAGCAGGTTGGTGTTGCGGGCGATCACCCCGAGCACCCGGCCCTCGCGCCGCACCGGGATCGACTCGACCCGCACCGGCACCTCCTCGCGCCACTCCGGGTCGCCCTCGCGCACGATCCGGCCCTCGTCGAAGGCGGCGTCCAGCAGGGGACGGCGCCCGCGCGGGACCAGGTGGCCGACCATGTCGTCCTGGTAGGAGGTCGGGCCGGTGTTGGGCCGCATCTGGGCCACCGAGACGTACCGGATGCCGTCCCAGGTGGGGATCCACAGCACCAGATCGGCGAAGGAGAGGTCGGAGAGCAGCTGCCACTCCGAGACCAGCAGGTGGAGCCACTCCACATCGGCACCGGTGAGGGTGGTGTGGCGGCGGACGAGTTCGTTCAACGAGGGCACACCGCGAGGGTAGCCCGCGGGCCGCGGGGGCGGCCGGTCGAGGCGGGCGGGCAGCGGCGGCGGCAGCGGCGGTCGGTGATGATCAACGATGGCCCGGGAGTTGTCCAGACCAATTATGGGAGTCTCCTGGACAACCCAGATTGGTCTAGTCCACAATGGAGGAGCACCAAGGAGTGGCCCCCGCGCAATCTGCCCTGACCGCGCGCGGCCGCTCCTCGGTCGGCCGCCGCGATGCCAGGACCCCGCACAGTCCGGGCGCCGCACCAGGCGGCCGACGACAGCTCCGGGCTACGGTGCCGCACAGGCTGAGGGTCCTGTGTCGGCGCCGTGGCCCGTAGTGCTTTCCAGGCCGGCCCGGCCAGTGGGTCTCGGTGACCTTGGCGAGCGCCCTCGGGGCGTCCGGGTCCTGGCCGCGGGCGATGGTGACCTCGTAGGCCAGCTGCTGGAGCGGCAGGATCTCCAGGATCGGCTGCAGCTCCTCGGGCACCCCGGCCGGCACGATCGCGATCACCCGCGAGACGCTGTCCACCATCGCCGGCGGCCCGTGCAGCGGGTCGGCGCCGGAGAACGGGGTGGCGGTGACGGACAGTGCTGATGCTAGGACGGGTTGTTGATCAACTGGTTGATCTGCGCGTCGGCCGCCTTGGTCGCCTGGTCCACCGACTGGCCGCCGAGGATCGCGGTGAGCATGTCGCCCAGCACGTTCTTCTTCTCCACCGCGCCCCAGCCCGGGGCCACCGGGGTGAACCAGGCGTCGGGCACCGAGTTGGCCGCCGCCGCGGTCTGCGGCTTGTAGCGCAGCGGGTCGAGCTGGGTCAGGTTGTTCGGCAGGATGTTCTTGCTCGCCAGCAGCGCCTCGGACCTGGCACTGGTGAAGAGCTTCACCCAGGCCGTGGCCAGGCCGCTCACCTGGGTCCTGGCGGTGATCGCCAGGTCGGAGCCGCCGATGAAGCTGGGCAGCGGCTTGCCGTTCGGGCCGGGGAAGGCGGCCACCTTGAGCGAGTCCTTGAGCGTGGGGTCGCCGCCGGGCGGCGTGGCCGCACCGGCCGCCTCCCAGGAGTTGCCGTAGATCGCCGCGGTCTGCTGCTTGCCGAGCACATCGGACTGGTGCAGCTCATTGACCGTCAGATCGCCGTGGTTGTACCGCTTCACCAGGTCGATGAAGTGCGAGATGCCCTGCTGGGACTTCGGGTCCTCCAGGGTGCCGTGCCAGGTGCCGGTGGAGTCGAAGCGGGCGATCGTGCCGCCGTACGCGGCGACGTAGGACATCGCGGCGTACCAGTAGGGGCCGGGCAGGTAGAGCGGCGAGAAGGACCTGTCGCCCTTGTGGGCCGCCTGGAGCTTGTCGAGGGCCGCCGTCAGGTCGTCCTCGGTCTTGGGGAAGTCCGCGCTGCCGGTGGCCTGCTGGAACATCGCGGAGTTGTAGACGCCGACCCGGGCGCCCGCGTAGTAGGGCACGCAGAAGAGCTTGTCGTTGTATGTACAGGTGTTTTCGAGGCCGCGGATCCAGCTGTCCGAGTTCTCGAAGTCGCCCTTGTTCACCTGGGCCAGCGAGCCGTTCAGGATGTACTTCATGGTCTCGGTGTTGCCCAGTTCGACCACGTCCGGCGCCTTGCCCGAACCGAGCACGGCGTCCAGGTTGTTCACCTTGTCCGCCCAGGTCTGGTAGCTCAGCTTGAGGGTGACGTTCGGGTACTGGGCGCCGAACTCGTCGTTGACCTGCTGCACCAGGTCCGGCCAGCTGGTCTGCGCGTCGTTCATCAGCCAGACGGTCAGGGTGCCGGTGGCCGCCTTGGGGTCCGCGGACTGCCTGGCCCTGGGACCCCCGCTGGTACCGCAGCCGGCCGCGCTCGCGAGGAGCACGGTCACAACGGACGCGGTGATGAACTGACGCTTCACGCGATCCTCCTGGAAATGGTCCGCCGCCATTGGTCCGGACCAGATTTCTGGAGCCTGGCCCAGACCAATCCGGCTGTCAATGCTCTCCAGCGATCTCCCGGCGCTCCGTTGTGAATCCGTGTCTTAATCCTTGCTTAATGCATGACAATTGATGGTCGTTCAGTTGGCCACCCCTCCGGCCGGGTGGCGGCAAAAACGACAATGGGGCCCCGCGAAGGAATAATTCCTCCACGGGGCCCCATTGTTGAGCGGCGGTCAGAGAGTCTCAGGAGCGCGCCGTCGGCTGGCCGGTGAGCACCTCCACGGCGGCCAGACCGCAGACCCGGGCGGCGCCGTGGGTGGCGATGTGCAGCGCGCCGACCGGCGCGGCCTGCGGCACCCCCATCTCCACCACCAGGGCGTCCGGACGGGCGGCCAGCAGCTGGTGCACCACGGCGGCCATCCACTCGTGCCGGTGCAGGTCGCGGACGACCAGCACCAGGCGGCGCCCGTCGGCCTCACCCAGCACCCGGGCGACCAGCGTGTCCAGCTGCCCGTCCGCCGCGTCGGCGGGGCCGACGCTCAGCGCGCGGGTGCCCGGGAAGCGCTCGGCCAGCATGCCGGCCACGCCCCACGGAGTCTCGTCGCCCACCGCGATGTTGGCCTCGGGCGAGAAGGAGGCCACGTACGGACGGTCCGTCACCGGCATGAACGGCTGCGCCGGGTCGGCGGTCACCAGCAGCGCCCGGCGGGCGGCCCGCAGGCCGATCGACAGGTCCGGCTCGGTGGGCGCGGCCTGCGCTGCCTTTCCGTACCGGGCAAGTCGCGTCCAGCTGCCCAGCGAGCGCACCCGCGCGGCGGCGTCGGCCAGCCGCTCCTCGGGGAGCCGGCCCGAACGGACCGCCTCCACGATCGCGTCCCGCAGCCGCAGCACGGTCTCCTCGTCGCAGAGCCCGCCGCCCACGCAGATCGCGTCGGCGCCGGCGGCCAGCGCCAGCACCGTGCCGTCCGCGATGCCGTAGGTGTTGGCGATCGCGCCCATCTCGATGGCGTCGGTGACGATCAGGCCCTCGTAGCCGAGCCCGCCGTCCTCCGGACGGCCGCGCAGCAGCCCGCCCAGCACGGCACGGCTGAGCGTGGCCGGCCAGATGGGGTCGACCGCCGGGAGCATGATGTGCGCGCTCATCAGGGCCTTGGCACCGGCCTCGACGGCGGCCCGGAACGGCACCAGGTCGCGCGAGCGCAGCAGGTCCTCGTCCACGCCGATCATCGGCAGGCCGTGGTGCGAGTCGATGGCCGTGTCGCCGTGGCCGGGGAAGTGCTTGGCGCAGGCGGCAACGCCCGCCGACTGCAGGCCCTCGACCCAGGCGGCGGTGTGCCGGGCGCACAGCTCGGGGTCGGCGCCGAAGGAGCGCACCCCGATGATCGGGTTGCCCGGGTTGGAGTTGACGTCCGCCGAGGGCGCCCAGTTGTAGTTGATGCCGCAGGCGGCCAGCGCCCGGCCCAGCTCGCGGGCCACGTCGCGGGTCAGCGCCGGGTCGTCGATCTCGCCGAGGGCCAGGTTGCCCGGCCAGGAGGAGCCGTTGCCCACCTCCAGGCGGGTGACGTCGCCGCCCTCCTCGTCGATCGCGATCAGCAGGTCGGGGTTCTCCTGGCGCAACTGGGCGGTGAGCGCCGCCAGCTGGGCCTGGTCGGTCACATTGCGCCCGAAGAGGGCCACCGAGCCGAGGCCGGCCGCCAGGTGGCGGCGGACCCACTCGGGCGGGGCGGTGGTGCCCTCGAAGCCGGGCTGCAGGACGGTCATCGCGTCGCGGTGCAGCTGGTCGCTGTCCGGGATGCTCGGGATGAGGATGCTCATGGCGGCCGATCAGCCCTTCACTGCGCCGGCGGTCATCCCGCCGACAGCCTTGCGTTGGAGGAACAGGAAAATGACCAGGACCGGGATGGCGAACAGGGTGGAGGCGGCCATCGTGGCGCCCCAGTCGTCGCCGAAGACGCTCTGGAAGGAGGTCAGCCAGAGCGGCAGGGTCTGCGCGGTGCCGGGGCCGGTGGACTTTTCGAGGATCAGCGCGAGCGGCAGCTCGTTCCAGGCGGTGATGAAGCCGAACAGCGAGGTCGACATCAGGCCCGGGGCGAGCAGCGGGAAGACCACCTTCACGAAGGCCTGGAAGCGGGTGCAGCCGTCCACCATCGCCGACTCCTCCAGCTCCTTGGGCACCGCGGCGATGAAACCGCGCAGCGTCCAGATCGTGAAGGGCAGCACCATCATCATGTAGAAGAGGGTCAGCGGGAGCAGGTTGTCGAGCATGCCCTGGTCACGGACGATCAGGTACGCCGAGATCGTCATGACCTCCCAGGGCGCCATCTGCGCCAGCATGATCACCAGGACGAAGGCCTTGCGGCCGCGGAACTTCATCCGGGCGACGGCGAAGGCGGCGAGGGTGGCGATCACCAGCGAGGCCAGCACCGCGACGATCGTCACGGTGAAGCTGTTGCCGACCATCTCCCAGAACTGCGCGGCGCCGGTGGCGGCCTTGAAGTGGTCCAGCGTGCCGCTCAGCGGTATGAAGACCGGGGTCTTGCTGATGATGTCGTTGTTCTGCTTGAAGGCCGTACTGAGCATCCAGTAGACCGGGAAGGCGAAGAAGACGAAGAGGACGGCCGCGATGATGTTCGGCCAGCTCCGTCCGAGCAGAGAGCGCCTCACAGTTCGTCCTCCTGCTTCAGAATGATCCGGAAGTAGTACGCCATCATCACGCCGAGCATCAGGATGGTCAGCACCGCGATGGTCGCGGCGATGCCGTAGTGCTGGTTGCCGGTGCCCTGGATGTAGGCGTAGAGCGGCAGCGTCGCGGTGAGGCCGCCGGGTCCGCCCGCGTTGATGGCGAGCACCTGGGTGAAGGCCTTGAAGACCCAGATGACCTCAAGGAACGTGGTGCTCAGGAAGAACGGCTTGAGGCTGGGGTAGACCACGCACTGGAAGATCTTCCACGGGCCGGCGCCGTCCATCCGGGCCGCCTCGTAGAGCTCGGACGGGATGGTGGTCAGTCCGGCGTACATGTTGAAGGCGACGAACGGGATCGAGCCCCAGACGATCAGCAGGATGATCACGAAGAACGTGCCGGTCTGCGTGCTGTACCAGTTGTAGTCGGCCATGCTGTGCCAGCCCAGCTTGTCCAGCAGCCAGTTGACCACGCCGAAGCGGGAGTCGAAGAGCCAGCTGAAGACGGTGGCGCTGGCCACGATCGGCATCGCCCAGGCGAGGATGAGGCCGGCCTGGAGCAGGATCCGCATCTTCTTGCCGAGCCGGTTGAGCAGCATGCCGACCAGCGTGCCGCCGACCATGATCGCCACGACGTTGATCAGGGTGAAGACGACCGAACGGCCGGTGGTGTGCCAGAAGTCGGGATCGGTCAGCTGGTCCTTGTAGTTGTCGAACCCGTTCCACTCGGTCAGGTGGAGGATCAGCTGACGCTTGTTCAGGTTCTGGAAGGACAGCTCGAAGGTCTTGACCAGCGGCCAGCCGAGCAGGGCCAGGGTGGCCACGATGGCGGGCAGGAGCAGCAGGTAGGGGGTACTGCGCGCCAGCAGGGTCGGACCGACCGGCGGTCTGACCCTGCCCGCGACGACATCGGCCGAGATGCTCCCGGCACCGTTGCCCGGCTCCGGGGATCGAGTGGGCACCCGCTCCGATTGCACAGCCATCGTTCTCTCTTCCTCACACCTGGCCGGACAAGTGGCCATACAGACAGGGCGGCGGCGCCGCCCACCCGCCTCCGTGGGGAAGGCGGGTGGGCGACGCCGCTCGGGACTACTGCTTCTGGCCGAGAAGCTTCGTCATCGTGTCGTCGTACTTCTTGGCGGTGGAGTCGTAGTCCGAACCCTGCAGGACCGCGGCGAGGAAGTCCTTGATCGGGTTCGGGGTGTTCTCCACGTTGGCCCAGTTCGGCGTGTTCGGGGTGGTGGAGCCGTTGGCCGAGGCGGGGATGGCCGCCTGCGCGAACGGGGTGGTGGCCAGCGAGTCCAGCGAGGCCTTGTTCGGGATCAGGCCAGCGGTGGCCATCTGGCCCTCGTACTTGTCCGACAGCATGATCTTCAGCAGACCCTTGGCCAGGTCCGGGTTCTTGGTGTCCTGGGCGATCGCCAGGTTCGAGCCACCGAGGAAGACGCCGGAGGGCTTGTCCGCGGTCTTGCCGGGGAGCGGGAAGTAGCCCACCTGGTCGGCCGGGATGTCCTTGGGGGCCGGGGCCTCCCAGCCCAGGCCGATCATGGCGCCCACGTCACCCTTGGAGAAGACCGTGGTCTGCTCCGGGGTGGCCTCGTCCTTGTCCTTCGGAGCGGTCGAGTAGCTCTGCAGCTTCTGGTAGGTCGCGAAGGCGTCCTTGGCCTCCGGCGACTCCAGGTTGCCGACCCAGGTCGAGCCGTTCTGCTTGGCGATCTGGCCGCCCTGGCCGGCGATCAGGCCGAAGTAGGTGTACCACTCCTGGCCCGGCAGGTAGATCGGCTGGCTGACGCCCTGGGTGGCCTTCAGCTTGTCCAGGTCGGCGTAGAACTCGTCCAGCGTCTTCGGGGTCCCGGTGATGCCGGCCTTGGTCCACAGCGCCTTGTTGTAGATGACCACACGGTTGGTGAAGTACCACGGGGCGGCGTACTGCTTGCCGTCCAGCACCGAGGAGGCGTTCAGGTTGGCGGCCCAGTCGTTGCCGCCGAGGTCGGCCTTGGACGAGGTGAGGTCCATCAGGCCGCCGCTCGCGGCGTAGCCGGCGGTCTGGGTGTTGCCGACCTCCAGCACGTCCACCGAGTTGTCGGACAGACCGGTGGTGACCTTGGCCCCGATGCCGTCCCACTTCTGGGTCTGGATGTCGAGCTTGGCGCCCGGGTACTGCGCCTCGAAGTCGGCCTTGACGCCGTCCTGCCAGGCCTGCGGGGCCGAACCGGACATGAGCCACGCGGTGACGGTCTTGCCGTTGTAGTTGGCCGGCTTGCCGCCCGCGCTGTCGTCCTTCTTGCTGGACGAGCCACACGCCGCGAGGCCGACGACCATGGCCGCGACGCCGACCGCCGCGATGAGCTGACGCTTCACGCCATCCTCCTGAGGGATGCCCGGGTGCCCCCCATCGGTGGCCGGCGGCATACCCCCGCATAAGGGTAGGAATGGTGCCGCGAACCTTGAGATGGTCTGGGGATTCATGAGTTGGTCTGCAGTGGTGTAGACCAGATGCCTGGAGCTTGGCCTAGACCAATGGGTGTGTCAACGGGCCGAAGAGCAATCCGGACGAGCCGTTACCAAGCCGACACCGCTCATCGTTCATCGTGTGATGCGCTCCCCGTCGCCTGCGCATACGTGCAACGATGTGTGCCGTTAACGAGGCGGTGAGGGCCAGGAGGGCCTCACGAGGAGCGGAGAAGCGCCCATGAGCAGCGACGGGGGCACCACGGCCCAGCTTCGGGCGGACCGGCCCCAGGCGGAGCCGTCCGCCCAGGCGCCGGCGGGCGACCCCGCCGCGGCGCGGGTGCCCAAGTACTACGGACTGAAGCGCCACCTGCTCCAGCTCACCGAGACCCAGCCGGCCGGCACCCCGGTCCCCCCGGAGCGGGCGCTGGCCGCACAGTTCGACACCTCGCGCACCACCGTGCGCCAGGCCCTGCAGGAACTGGTGGTGGAGGGCCGGCTGGAGCGGATCCAGGGCAAGGGCACGTTCGTGGCCAAGCCCAAGGTCGCCCAGGCGCTCCAGCTCACCTCCTACACGGAGGACATGCGCGCCCAGGGCCTGGAGCCCACCTCGCGGCTGATCGAGGTCGGCTACATCACCGCCGACGAGCACCTGGCCCCGCTGCTCGACATCAAGCCCGGCAGCCGGGTGCTGCGGATCGAGCGCCTGCGGCTGGCCAACGGCGACCCGATGGCCATCGAGGTGGCGCACCTGTCCGCCAAGCGCTTCCCCGCGCTGCGGCGCAACCTGGTCAAGCACAACTCGCTCTACGCCGCGCTGCGCGAGGTGTACGACGTGGTGGTGGCCGAGGCCGAGGAGACCATCGAGACCACGCTCGCCAACCCGCGCGAGGCCGGGCTGCTCGGCTCGGACCTCGGGCTGCCGATGCTCCAGCTGTCGCGGCACTCCTTCGACGCGCAGGGCGCGCCGGTGGAGTGGGTGCGGTCGATCTACCGCGGGGACCGGTACAAGTTCATCACCCGGCTGCAGCGGCCGGGGCAGTAAGGGCCCTGGGGCCTGTGCGGCCGAGCGGCGGTCCAGCAGGCCGGGCGGACCGCCGCTCGGGGCGTCAGGCGCCGGCGGCGGCCGCAGGGGCGTTGGTCACCAGGCAGAGCACGTAGTTGTTGTCGGGCTCGTGGTGGGTGAACGACTTCTCGTAGGTCGGGTACTTGGCGCACGCCGTCTCGCCGTCGGTGGCACCGTTGACCCGGGCCAGCACCTTGAACTCGGCCTTCGGGTCGGAGCAGGGCAGCTCCTTGAGGGCCGGGATGCCAGCCGTGCCGGCGTTGTGCAGGCAGTCGCCGGTCACGATGTCGAGCGGCAGCGGGGTGTGCAGGCCCGCGGTGGAGTTGTACGGCGCGTTGCTGCCACTGCTGGTGAGGGGGCCGGCCGCGGCGCCGAACACCACCAGGACGAGGAACAGCGCGAGCGGCACCACCGGCACGAGCAGCATCAGGATCGCCGGGCGACGGGTCAGCGGTGCGCCCGGGTCGAGCTGCGGCCCGAGGGGGCCGGGTGCGGCGGGCGGCAGGCGCTTGATCTTGTTGTGGGCGGCCAGGTTGCGCAGCAGGGTGATCGGGGTCATCACCGAGGACAGGTAGCCCCACCAGCCCTGGACGAGCGTGCGGGCCGACATGTGGCGGACCATCGCCGTGCCGCAGGTCCGGCAGAACGGGCCGGGCTGGCGGAGGAACCGCATGATGACGATCATGCCCTGGTGGCCGCGGACGGTCGTCTGCACGGCCGGGAAGCCGCCGCAGAAGCGGCAGGTGAGGACGCCGAACGGGGTCTGGGCGGGGGCGGGGGCGCCGTAGGGCTGCTGACCGTAGGCGGGGGCGGGGGCGCCGTAGGCGGGCGGCCCGTAAGCCGGAGCCGGGGCGCCGTACGCGGGAGCCGGGGCACCGTAGGCGGGAGCCGGGGCACCGTACGCGGGAGCCGGGGGCGGCGGAGCGCCGTACGGGCCCGGCGGCGGGGGCGGCGTGGTGGCGTAGGGATTGGACGGCGGGTAGGGCGAAGTCAAGGTCTGGTTCCCCGTTGATGGTGATGACACCGGGCCCTGATCCGCGGTCAGTGGACGGCGGGGCCAGGTGGCTGAGACCAGGAGAACCTATCGCGCCGTCCCATCGGCGTTCGAACGCCCGGGCGGGCCATCAGCGGACGGCGGGTACCAAGTCCGGCGTGCTCAGCGCCTCCTGAGGCGACGCTGCGACCCTCGTGCGCCCCTTGACCGGGCTCGCGCTTCGGGAGACGGTGGCGCGCAACCGGGCGGGCGTACCCCGGACTCCGAGGGGGCTTGCGATGCCAGCGAAAGCGCCGGACTTCACCACACTGCTGAGGGGCGCACGGCGCACGGCGGCGCACCTGGAGCTGCGCGACAGCTGCCGCGCCACCGGCGATGCGCCCGGCGTGCAGTTGATCCGCGAGACTGCGGCGTGGGGCGTGGTGCTGCGTCACGCCCGGATCACGGACGAGCCGGGGGTCAACGCCGCCCTCCTGTCCGCGTACTGCGCCGCCGGCGAGCTGATCCGCTGGCTGCCGAGGACCGGGACCTCGGGCATCACGCTGCCGGGCAGGGACTTCTGGCTGATCGACACCCGCCTGGTGCTCTTCCACTGGTACACCGACGACGGCGCCTGGGCCGGCCACCACTTCACCGGGGACCCCGGCGCCGTCCGCCTCTGCAGCACGGTGTTCGAAGCCGTCTGGGAGCGCGGCGTCCCGCATCAGAGCCTGCTGGCCCGGCCTTTCCGAGGGATCTGAGGGATCCGAGGCAGGCGCCGTCGGGCGCCCCCTTCGCGAAACCACCCGCATCGGCAGGTGGGCCCATAACGTACGCGACCCATCGGCCGGTTCAGACGAACCCGTCGTATCAGTCACACACATGACGGATCGGTAGATATCTCGCAGAGCAACCCATCGATCACCCAATTGGTCTGGACCACGCCACCGGCCCCGGTTAGGGTCGCTGTCGGAGGCCGCGCTGAAGCGCAGCTCCGTCCCCTCGCAACCCATCCGGCGGGCCCGGCGCCATGCGCGCTGCCCTGTGCCCGAAGCCGAGCCGTTGCGGAGCGGTCGAGCTTCTCGGCCCCGGTCAATTCGAGCCTGGAGTGATGGCATGCCGACGTCTGACGACCGATATCTGCATCGAGCCGCTTCCTCCCTCCCGTACTTCAGCGCGGACGGCGAGGCCTACCTCACGCCCACCCCGCTGCGGGATCTGAAGAAGTCACGCCCGCTCCGGGTGCTCTCCGAGGCGGACTTCGCGTTCTGGCAGACGTACGGCTACGTGGTGGTCAAGGAAGCGATCCCGGCCGAGGCGGCCAAGCAACTGCTGGACTTCGCCTGGGACTTCCAGGGGCTCGACCCGGACCGGCCGCAGACCTGGTACGAGGAGCAGAGCTTCCGCTCCGAGCTGGAGCAGGAGCTGCACGTCTACGGCTTCGTCGAGGCGTACCAGCACCAGCTGATCTGGGACAGCCGCCAGGCCCAGCGGGTCTACGACGCGTTCGTGGACGTCTGGGACTGCGAGGAGCTGTGGGTGACGCTGGACCGGCTCAACCTGAACCCGCCCAACGTCCGGACCCGGGACCGCGCGCTGATCGCGTCCACCGACAAGGGCTTCGACATCGAGCTGCACTGGGACGTGGACTCGACGCTGAGCGTGCTGCCGCAGCGGGTGCAGGGGATCATCGCGCTGAACGACACCCGCCCCGACCACGGCGGGTTCCAGTGCAACCCCGAGCTGTTCCGCCGCTTCGAGCAGTGGCGGCTGGACCAGCCCGCCGACCGGGACCCGATCCGTCCCGCCGTCGACCGCGCCGAGCTCCCGGTCGTCCGGCCCGAGTTGAAGGCCGGCGACCTGCTGATCTGGAACGGCATGCTGGCGCACGGGGTGGCCCGCAACACCTCCGAGAGCGGTGTCCGGTCGGTGCAGTACCTGTCCATGATGCCCGCGCTGGAGGAGGCCGAGGAGCTGCGACGCTCCCGGGTCGAGTCCTGGCGGGACCTGTCCACGCCGACCTGGAACCGGACGCTGGTCGGCGACGCGAAGCGGCACGAGTCGCTGCGCTACGGCGCCGCCGAGCTGACCGAACTCGGCGAGAAGCTGCTGGGGCTGCGCTCCTGGCGCGGGACGGACACCAAGGCGTGGGACTCCGAGGCGACCAGCGAGGGACGGTCATGCGACGCATCTGCCTGACCCTGCCCACCAACCGGGCCTGCGGGGCGACGATTTCGGCGATCCGCGAGGAGGCCCGTTACGCAGCAAGGCACTTCGAGGTCGAGGTGCACCTGCTGATCCTGGACTCCTCGGACGAGCCGACCTTCGCCGTGCACGCCAAAGCGGTCGACGAGGCGGATCCGATACCGGGCGTGGTCGTGCACCACCTGGACGAGCCGGCCCAGCGGGACTTCCTGCGGCGGGCGATCGAGCACTCCGGCCTGGCGGAGCCCGCGCGGCTGCTCGACCTGATGCTGCCCGAGGGCGTCTCCTACGGCGCCTGCACCAACCGCGCCTTCCTGTTCGGCGCCGCGCTCGGCTGCTCCTCGGTGCACCGCAGGGACTCCGACAGCGACTACCAACTCCTCGACGGGGAACCGGTTTTCCCCATCCACCATGAGCTGAGCTCGCTCGGCAGGCGCGCGAGCGAGGCGGTCGACGGGGTCACCGAGAGTACGCTGGACCCGGCGCACGAGCACAAGCCCGTGGTACTGGTGGGCAGTTCCTTCATCGGCGAACTCTCGGTGGACATCGGCGAGATCCAGCAGCTGAACCCCGAGGTCTACCAGGACGTGGTCAGCCTGTGGGCGCCTGGCGACTGGTCCGCCGAGCAGAAGCGGGAGTTGGTGGCGGAGTCGTTCCGCGGCGCCGGCACCGACCCGTTCGTTGGGGACGTCGCCACGCTGGCCGTGGTCGACCCGATGCGGCTGGACATGTGCAACATCAGCTTCGCGCAGGTGCAGGAGCTGGTGCCGCTGCCGCCCGCGCGGGACACCATCGGCAGCGACTACTTCCTCATGCACCTGGTGCAGGACGCCAAGCTGCCGGGCGTGCTGCACAACCGCCACATCGTGAACTTCTACACCGGCGAGCGGCGCACCGACCCGGGCTTCCTCGCCTACCAGCTGCGGTTCACCAAGTTCTTCCTGTCGATGCTCTACTTCAACGCCATCTACGCGGCGATGGCCGCCGCCGGCGAGAGTCTGCTCGACGACCGGCAGCGGGTGCGCCCGCGGGAGGTCGCCGCGATCGTGCGGGAGAGCACCGGCCTGGACACCGCGGAGAACCTGCGGCGGCTGGCCGTCATCGACCGCTGCTACCGCCAACTCGGGGGACGGTACGCGGAGTTCGCCGACCTACTGGCACCCCGTCACGAACAGCTGCTCGACGAGGCGCGGCTGGACATCGAAGACTTCGCGCTGCTGATCGAGGCCTGGGAGCCGCTGATCCGGGCGTGCAGGGCCACGAGCGTCCATCCGCTGCCCCGGTAGCCCGAGTCGGACCCGGACACCCCCATGACGCACACCAATACCCGGCTGCGCGCTGCCCTGGCAGCCGCCACCGAGGACCAACTCGTCTACGACCTCGCCGGAATAGAGGACCAGTACGCAACGCTGCTCAGGGAGTTGCCCGGCGTGGCGGTCCGCTTCGCCATGAAGGCCTGTCCGGTGGACGAGGTGCTGACCGCGCTGGCCCGGCAGGGCGCCGGCTTCGACGCGGCGAGCCCGAGCGAGATCGAGCAGGCGCTCGGCACCGGCGTACCGGTCGAGCGGATCCACTACGGCAACACCATCAAGTCCGACCGCACCATCGCCGAGGCCCACCGGCTCGGCGTCCGGGACTTCGCCACCGACAGCCTGCCGGACGTGGCGGCGATCGCCGCCCACGCGCCGGGCGCCCGGGTGTTCTGCCGGCTGGCCACCAGCGGCGACGGGGCGCTCTGGGGCCTGAGTCGGAAGTTCGGCTGCTCGGCCGAGGACACGGTGCTGGTGCTGGCGGCGGCGCGGGCGGCGGGGCTGACGCCGGCGGGCCTGTCCGTGCACGTCGGCTCGCAGCAGATGACGGCCGAGGCATGGCGCGACACCTTCGAGCAACTCGCGGACGTGATCGCGGAACTGGACCGACGCGGGATCCAGCTGGAGCACATCAACCTCGGCGGCGGCCTGCCCGCGCTCGGCTATCGCGACCGGCGCGGCATGCCGCTGGATCCGCCGCTGGAGAAGATCTTCACCGCGATCCGCGAGGGCATGCAGCGGCTGCGGTCGGTGGCCGGCTCCCCCAGCGGCTCCCCGCTGAAGTTCCTGATGGAGCCCGGGCGCCACCTGGTGGCCGACCACGGCGCGATCCGGGCGCACGTCTACCGGCTCTCCGCCCGCCGGCAGCTGAACGGGGAGCGGCAGTACTGGCTCTACCTGAGCTGCGGGAAGTTCAACGGGCTCTACGAGATGGACCAGTTGCAGTACCGGCTGGAGTTCCCCGCGCACCCGGACACGTCGGCGCAGTACGTGCCCGCCGTGATCGCCGGACCCACCTGCGACAGCGACGACGCCTACGCGCACGAGGACAGCCTGGTGCGGGTGCCGAAGGCCGCCAGGTCCGGGGACCCGGTCTGGATCTTCTCCTGCGGCGCCTACGCCACCAGCTACATGACCCAGGGCTTCAACGGATTCAGCCCGGTGCCCTACACCCTGCTCCCCGGCGAAGGTCTCGACAGATGAACCAGGACATCCACATCCGGCCGGTCCACGACGGCGACTGGGACGCGATCGTCGCACTGGAGGCCGCCGCCTACGGCGACAGCGAACTGTCCGAGGAGCGGGCCGCGTTGGAGTCCCGGGGCCGGGTCTCGCCCGGCACCAGCTTCGTACTGGAACACGAACAGCGCTTGCTGGGCTACGTGTTGGCGCTGCCGTACCCGATGGACCGCTACCCGGACCTGAGCCGGGCCGAGCGGTGGGCCCACCGGTCGGGCAACCTGCACCTGCACGACCTCGTCATCGCCGCGCAGGAGCGCGGCCGGGGGCTGGGCGCCCGGCTGCTGGCCCACCTCACCGCGACGGCGGCGGCGGGCGGGTTCGAGCGGATCTCGCTGGTCGCCGTCGGTGGCGCGCACACCTTCTGGGCCGCGCACGGGTTCCGCACCCACCGCGAGGTCGCCCTCCCGCCGGGCTACGGCCCAGACGCGCGCTACATGTCCAGCGCGGTGCCCGACTCCGGGGAGCCGAAGCCCATCAGCGACCTGTTCCACGGGTCACCCTCAGACGACGAAGTAGGCTGATACAGAATGTTCCGCGCCCGCGATCCGTTCCGCCGGTCCCAGCTGGCGATCGCCGCACTGTTCTGCTTCCTCGGGTTCCAGTACGGCACCTGGGCCTCGCGGATCCCCACCATCAAGGCGCATCTGGGCCTGAGCGCGGCCGAGGTCGGCCTGCTGCTGATGGCCACCGGCGTGGGCGCGGCCGCCTCGTTCCCCCTGGTGGCGCTGCTGATGAGGCGCCTGGGCTCCCGGCGGCTGTCCGTCCTCTCGGCGCTCTGCCTGGGGATGATCCTGCTGGTGATGGCCTGGCTGCCGAACTATCCCGTCGCCCTGCTGGTCATGCTCTGCGACGGCGTCGCCGTCGGGGCACTGAACGTCGCGATGAACGCGCAGGGCGCCGCGCTCGAAGTCCGGTACGAGCGGACCACGATGACCAAGCTGCACGCCACGTTCAGCGCCGGCTCGCTGTGCGCGGCGCTGCTCGCCTCCACGGTGAACGCCTTCACCACCGCCCTGGCCGCACACTTCGGGGTGGCCGCCGTCCTGCTGCTCCTGCTGATCGGCTACGCCCGGGCCGACCTGCTGGCCGAGGACCAGCAGCCCGCCGAGGAGCCGGCGAAGAAGGACCGCCGCAGGTTCGCCCTGCCCTCGCGGCTGACGCTGTGGATGGGCCTGGCGATGGCGTTCGGCACCGTGACCGAGGGCGCCATGAACGACTGGTCGGCGCTCTACCTGAAGGATTCGGCCAAGGCGGCGGCCGAGTTGGCGCCGCTGGGCATCGCGGTCGTCTCGGTGATGATGGTGCTGGCCCGGATCTTCGCCGACGGCTGGCGCGAGCGGGTGGGCGACGCGCGGATCGTACGGGTCGGCAGCGCGCTGGCCGGCGCCGGGCTGGCCCTGGCCCTGCTGGTGGGCGGCGTGGTGCCGGCGCTGCTCGGCTTCGCCTGCGTGGGCCTGGGCATCGCCGCCGTCACGCCGTGCGTCTACGTGGCCGCGGCCCGACAGGGCTCCGACTCGCTCACCCTGGTCGCCACCATGGGCACCGTGGGCCTGCTGGCCGGGCCGGCCACGATCGGCTTCATCGCCAGCGCGAGCGGCCTGGTCTGGGGCATGGGCGCGGTCGCCTGCGCCGCGCTGCTGGTCTCCCTGTGCAGCACGCAGATCCGCTGGCCGTCCCGGACCGAGACGCCCGCCGAGGACCCGGTCGAGGCACCCGCCGCGGCCTGACCGACAGCCCCCGAGGACCGGCGAGGACCGGCCGCCAGGGCCGCACAGCTCCTACGCGGCCTGCGGCTCCCCCGCGGCCACCGCCGCCAGGGCCTGCTCGATCCGGCGGTTGCTGGTGAGCGTCAGGCTGAACAGCGCGGTGGCCGCCAGCATCACCGCGCCGACCAGGAACGGCGCGCGCAGCCCGCCGGAACGGGCCAGCCAGCCGCCGAGCAGCGCGCCCAGCGGAGCCGCGCCGACACTGATCAGCCGCCGGGCCGCACCGACCCGCCCGGCCAGCTCGGCCGGGATCAGGGCCTGCCCGACGGAGGGGCCGAGCACCATAGTGGCCGCCATCGCGGCACCCAGCAGGGCCAGCGCCGCGCCGGCCAGGAACGGGTTGCCGGACAGCCCGAAGCCGAGCAGCGCCGCTCCTTCGAGCAGAGCGGTGGCGGTCAGCGCGCCGCCGGTGCCCAGCAGGGAGCCCAGCCGCCCGGCCAGCGCGGCGCCGAGCAGCCCGCCGACCGCCTGGCCGGCGAGCAGCAGGCCGAAGCCGAAGTCGCCCAGGTGCAGCAGCTGGTGAGCGAAGAGCACCAGCACCGCATCCGCCCCGACGAAGGCGAGGTTGCCGATCGCCGGCCGCAGCGCCAGGCCGAGCAGCACCTTGTGCCGCACCAGGTAGCCGACGCCGGCCCTGGCCTCGCGCCAGAGCGAGGGGCCGTCCGCGGTCTTCTCGCGCACCGGCACCGGCTGGGCCGTGCTGTCGCCGCTTGGAGGGCTGCCGCTCGGCAGGCTGCGGATCAGCAGCGAGCTGGCCAGGAAGGAGAGCGCGTCCAGGCCGAACGGGAAGGCCCGGCCGAGCGTGAAGAGCAGACTGCCGGCCGGCGGGCCGGCGAAGTCGGCGAAGACCGTGGTGGTGCCCTGCTGGCGGGCGTTGGCCTGCTGGAGCAGCGTCATGTCCCGGCCCAGCAGCTGCGGCAGGTAGGCCATCGTGGCGGTGTCGAAGAGGATCTGGCCGGTGCCGAGCAGGAAGGCCACCGCGACGAGCAGCGGGATGCTCAGCAGGTGCAGGAGGGCGGCAGCGACCGGGACGGCGAGCAGCACGGCCCGGCCCAGGTCGGTCAGCCACATGGTGCGCCGGCGGTCCCAGCGGTCCACCAGGGCGCCGCCGAGCAGGCCGAAGAAGAACCAGGGCAGCAGCGCGGCCGAGGTCACCAGGCCCAGCAGCACCGGGTCGTGGGTCATCGTGGCGGCGAGCAGCGGCAGCGCGGCGAAGTAGACGCCGTCACCGAGCGAGGAGGCCGCGGAGGCGGCCCACAGGCGGTGGAAGGCGGCCGGCAGCTTCGGCGCGGCGCCCGGGTTCCCGGGCGACGCGACGGGCCCGGCGGGCGGCCCGGCGGCCGGCCCGGCACTCGACCCGACTATCGGCTCGGCGATCGACCCGACTATCGGCTCGGCGATCGGCTCGGTGATGCTCACTTGGGGTCCCCCGGTCTGAAGAAGGCGATGGCAAGAGTGGCGTCCGGCTCGGCGGGGTCGCCGGCGGCGCGCAGCTCCTGGACGAGCGCGGTGAGGCGGGCGGTGAACTCGTCGTAGGCCGCCTCGCTGATCCGCAGGTGGTTGAGCATGACCATGCGTGGCCCGGGCGGGGCGGCCTCCAGGTCGGCGACCATGTGGCGCATCAGGATGTCCGGCTCGCCGGGCGCGGGGTCGGGCAGCTCGATGCCGCGCGAAGTACGTCCGTAGTACCGCTCGGTGACGCCGCGCACCTTGTTGGTGCTGACCACCTCGACCAGGCCGGCGCGCTCCAGCAGCCGCAGGTGGTAGCTGGAGCTGCCCTTGGCCAGCTCCAGCCGCTGGGCCACCTGGGTGATCGTGGCCGGCCCGTCCCGCAGCAGACCGAGGATCCGGTGGCGCGTCACATTGTTGATGGCGCGCAACTGTTCGTCGGTGCTCAGCTGAACCGTGCCCTCGGGCATGGCCGGGAAGGCGTCCTGGGCCGGGGCGGGCCCCGCAGCGGGCTCGACGGCGGGCCGGTCGGCGGTGGGGTCGTTGCTCATGGGCTCTATGGTCAAGACTCCTTGACCATATGTCAACGGTTCTTGACCATTCATCGCCGTCCGGACCTGACGCATCGCCGGATCGCTGGTCCATTCACCGAGATTGCCGGATTCAACTGGTGACAGCGGGGTGGTTGGTGCCCTACATTCCGGTCCAAGCCGATCACCATGGGCGCTGCTCGGCGGGCGGGGCGGCCAAGGGCCGGCGCGCTGCGGCGCCGCTGGGGATCCCTGCCACCGCCGGAGTCGCCCCATGTCCACCGAATCCGACGCCCCGCCAGCGCCCCCGGGGCAGCTGCCGGTCGTCACCCCTGCCCGCGCACTGGCCGGCGTCAGCCTGGCCGTACCGATCGTCGCGCTGCTGTGGGTCTCCTCCTACGCGTCGCTGACGCCCAGGCTCGGCGGAGTGCCGTTCTTCTACTGGTACCAGATCCTCTGGATCCCGGTCTCGGCCCTCTTCACCACCGCCGCCTATCTGCTGTTGAACCACGACGCGCGCCGGCGCAAGGCCCTGCGAGGAGGTGCGTCGCGATGAACCACGGCGTCAACACCGTTGCCCTGCTGGTCTTCGTGCTCTTCTTCCTGCTCGTCACGGTGATGGGCTTCCTGGCCTCCCGCTGGCGGCGGGCGGGCACCGCGCAGCACCTGGACGAGTGGGGCCTGGGCGGCCGCAGCTTCGGGACCTGGATCACCTGGTTCCTGCTCGGCGGCGACCTCTACACCGCGTACACCTTCATCGCGGTCCCCGCGGCGGTCTACGGCGCGGGCGCGGCGGGCTTCTTCGCGGTGCCGTACACGATCATCGCCTACCCGCTGGTCTTCCTCTTCCTGCCGCGGCTGTGGTCGGTGGCCCGGGTGCACGGCTACGTCACCCCCGCCGACTTCGTGCGCGGCCGCTACGGCTCGCGGGCGCTGTCGCTGGCCGTGGCGCTGACCGGGATCCTGGCCACCATGCCGTACATCGCGCTGCAGCTGGTCGGCATCCAGGCGGTGCTCGACACCCTCGGGGTGGGCGGCGGGGCGAACGCCAACTGGTTCGTCAAGGACCTGCCGCTCTTCATCGCCTTCGCGGTGCTGGCCGCCTACACCTACTCCTCCGGGCTGCGCGCACCCGCGCTGATCGCCTTCGTCAAGGACGCCCTGGTCTACATCGTGATCATCGTCGCGGTGATCTACCTGCCGATGCGGCTGGGCGGCTACGGCCACATCTTCGACGAGGCCGCCAAGAAGATGAGCACGATCAACCCGGCCACCCACCAGCCGGTGGGCGCGATGGTCAGCGGCCCGAAGGCGCAGTGGGCGTACGCGACGCTGGCGCTCGGCTCGGCGATGGCGCTCTTCATGTACCCGCACACCGTCACCGGCGTGCTGGCCGCCAAGTCGCGCACCACCGTGCGCCGCAACATGGCCATCCTGCCCGCCTACTCGCTGATGCTCGGGCTGCTGGCACTGCTCGGCTTCCTGGCGATCGCGGCCGGGGTGGGCAAGGGCGTCAAGGGCTACAACCCGCAGCTGGCGGTGCCGCAGCTGTTCGCCGGCCTGTTCCCGGACTGGTTCACCGGCGTGGCCTTCGCGGCGATCGGGATCGGCGCGCTGGTACCGGCGGCGATCATGTCGATCGCGGCGGCCAACCTGTTCACCCGCAACATCTACAAGGAGTTCCTGCGCCCCGAGGCCACCCCCGAGCAGGAGACCAAGGTGGCCAAACTGGTCTCGCTGCTGGTCAAGGTCGGTGCACTGGTCTTCGTGCTCGGCATGGACAAACAGCTGGCGATCAACCTGCAACTCCTGGGCGGCATCTGGATCCTGCAGACCTTCGTCTCGGTGGTCAGCGGGCTGTTCACCCGGTGGTTCCACCGCTGGGCGCTGCTGGCCGGCTGGCTGGTCGGCATGGTCTACGGGACCTGGAAGGCGTACGGGATCGCCTCCCCCGCCACCAAGCACTTCGGCGGCAGCAACTCCGCGATCCCCGGGATCGGCGAGATCGGCTACATCGGGCTGACCGCGTTCGTGCTCAACCTGCTGGTCGCGGTGGTGCTCACGCTGGTGCTCCGGGCCGCCAAGGCCCCCGACGGCGTGGACGAAACCTCCCCGGCGGATTACAGCGCGGAGGAGGGCGACCCCGAGCTTGCCGGTGCGCCCCTGTCGGTGGCAGCGCATTAAGCGCCTCACTGTGCGCCCTGTGATCGCGCCGTCACCCCGCTCAACACTGAGGGGGTGGCGGCGCGATCATATGAGGGGGAAACTGCGTGCAGTCGCCCCACCACGGGCGCCCCACCACGGCGCCCCCATGCCGTCGGTCCAGTACGGTCGCCCCGCCCCCACGCCCATGACACCCACGGGGAGCAGTCGCCATGCCAGAGCTGAGCACCATCCTCAACGGACATCCGCGCCAGGAGCCCGCCGCCGCGCTGCCGTCCGTCCTGATCGCCACCAGGCACGGCGAGAGCACCGCCAACGTCGAGTTCCAGCTGGCCGAGGCGAACGGCGCGCTGGCCGTGCCGATCACCTGCCGCGACGCCGACATACCGCTCTCCAGCCACGGGCAGTCGCAGGCCCAGGCGCTGGGCCGGTGGTGGGCCGAGCTGCCCAGCAGCGACCGGCCGCGCTCCGTCTGGTGCTCCCCCTACGTGCGCACCACCGAGACGGCGCGGATCGCGATCGCCCAGGCCGCCGGCCTCGGCGCGGTCCCGGTGGGCCTGCCGGTCCGCTACGACGAGCGGCTGCGCGACCGGGAGCTGGGCATCCTGGAGATGCTCACGGCGGCCGCGATCGACAAGCGGCACCCGGAGGAGGCCGCCCGCCGGCGCAAGATGGGCGAGCTGTACTACCGGCCGCCCGGCGGCGAGAGCTGGGCGGACGTCGCGCTGCGGGTCCGCGACTGCCTGCGCGACCTGTGCGCCGCGCACGCGGGTCGGCCGGTGCTGGTGGTGGCGCACGACAACGTGGTGCTGATGCTGCGCTATGTGCTGGAGCGGCTCACCGAGCAGGAGCTGCTGGCCCTCGATCCGGTGCGCAACTGCTCGGTGAGCGCCTGGCGTTCGGCCTCGGGCGGGCTGCGCCCCGAGCAGTGGAACGCGGTCGGCCACCTGGCGGCCGAAGGGGTCGCGCACAGTTGACGGGCAGTCATCCGCCGTTCGCTGAAGGCTAGTCAGCGGCTGCCGCGCGAGCGTGGTCCACGATCGCCCGGAGCGCGCCCAGGTGCGCCTCCAGCGCCCGGCGGCCCACCGGGGTGAGCGAGAGCCAGGTGCGCGGGCGCTTGCCGACGTAGCCCTTGCGGACCTTGACGTACTCGGCCTGCTCCAGCGCCGAGACGATCCGGCTCACACTGGCGTCCGAGATCCGGCAGTAGTCCCGCACGGCCGCGAACTCCGCCTCGTGGCAGCCGGAGAGGAAGCCCATCAGCGCGAGCCTGGTCGGGTGGTGGATCACCTCGTCCACGGCGGGCGGCGGCGGACCCTCCGCGGGCGGCAGCGGGCCCTCGGCGGGCGGCGGGGTGCTCACGGCCGGCCCGCTTCGAGCACCAGGCGCCGCTCGCGCGCGGTGCTCCACCACAGGTGGACGCCGATCGCCAGCGAGGAGGTGACCGCGCCCACCCGCAGGCCGAGAACGGCGTCCGCCGTCCACAGGCCGACCGGGAGCCCGGGGAGCCAGCCCAGCGGCCAGACCAGCATGCTCCACCAGTGCGCGCGCAGCTTGGCCTGCCGGCGCGGGTCGTCCTTGGGCAGCACGAACACGCCGCCGGGCCGGACCGCCGCGGCGTGCACACCCAGGAACGCGAGGATGGCCACCAGCGACAGGACCAGCTGCCAGACCGACGGATGCCGGGTGAGCATCGTGGTGAAGGTGACCCCGTAGCTGACGGCCGCGAGGATGCCGCGGGCCGCCGGATACCAGGCCGGGGTGGGCCGCGGCCCGACCGCGGCGCCGTGTGCCCGCTGGTAGTCCTGGAGCGCGGCCGCGGCGGACGCGGCCGACGGCTGGTCGGTGACAGACATGGTGATCCCCCTGTGCTCTTGATCCGCTGACGCACTTTCATCATGCCATCTACTTTCGTGATGCAAAAGTACTTCTGCCATGCCGGAGTCATGTGCGCGTTTCTGTTCGTTCTGACGGGTCTCTTGACATGAATGAGCGTCGACGCTGCACTAGTTGCGCGCACCAGACCCAGCTCGAACTTCCCCCGCCCCCACGCTCGGAAGGAGCTTCCGTGCCATCGGTCCGCCGTACCCTCGGACACCTGTTGACCGCCACCACGCTCTTCGCCCTCCCCCTGGCCGGCGCCGCCCCCGCCCTGGCCGCCTCCACCACCCCGGCAGGCACCACCCCGGCCAGCAGCACCCCGGCAAGCGCCACCCCTGCCGCCCCCGCCGCCCCCGCCACCACCCCGCCGGCCGCCACCCCGCCGATGGGCTGGAACGACTGGGCGCACTACCAGTGCGGCATCACCGAGCAGACCATCACCGGCAACGCCGACGCGCTGGTCAGCAGCGGCCTGGCCGCCAAGGGCTACAACACCGTGACGGTGGACGACTGCTGGATGGCCGGCCAGCGCGACAGCGCCGGCAACCTGGTCGCCGACCCGGTCAAGTTCCCGCACGGGATGGCCTGGCTGGGCAGCTACCTGCACAGCCGCGGCCTGAAGTTCGGCATCTACGAGGACGCCGGCTCCAGCACCTGCGGCGGCTACCCCGGCAGCGGGGTACCGCAGGGCGGCGGCGCGGACCACTTCGCCCAGGACGCCGCCTCGTTCGCCTCCTGGGGCGTGGACTACCTCAAGCTCGACGGCTGCAACGTGTGGACCGCGCCCGGCCAGAGCCAGGAGCAGGCCTACCGCCAGGCCTACGACGCCCAGGCGGCCGCACTGCGCGGCAGCGGCCGGGCGATCACCTTCTCCGAGTCCGCGCCCGCCTACTTCCAGAGCGGCGAGTGGGGCAACCCGAGCTGGTTCTCGGTGCTCGGCTGGGTCGGCCAGGACGGCCAACTCTGGCGCGAGGGCTATGACATCGCCACCTACGACGCCTCGAACCCGACCGCCTCACGGTGGTCCTCGGTGCTGTCGAACTACGGCTACAACCGCTGGATCGGACGCTACGCCAAGCCCGGCAACTGGAACGACCCGGACTTCCTGATCGCCGGGGACGGCGGCCTGAGCGACGACGAGTCCCGCAGCCAGGTGGCGCTCTGGTCGATGATGGCCGCCCCGATGATCCTCTCCTCCGATGTCGCCCAGCTCTCCCCCACCGCACTGGCCACGCTCGGCAACACCGACCTGATCGCGCTCGACCAGGACAGTGCGGGGCACCAGGCCGCGGTGGTCTCCGGCAACGGCAGCACCGACGTGCTGGCCCGGCCGCTGGCGGGCGGCGACCGCGCGGTGGCCGTGCTCAACCGCGGCAGCAGCGCCCGCTCGATCACCACCACGCTGGCCTCGATCGGCCTGCCCGGCTGCTCGGTGAGCGCAAAGGACCTGTGGACCGGCGCGCGTTCGACCACCAGCTCGGCGCTGACCGCCACCGTGCCGGCGCACGGCACCGCGATCTGGCGGCTCACCCCGCAGGGCTGCGCCGCCCCGACGCCCACCGGCCAGCTGACCGGAAACGGCGCCAAGTGCGCGGACGACTCGAACAGTTCGACCACTGACGGCAACCCGGTGATCCTCTACAGCTGCACCGGGAACGCCAACCAGCGCTGGACCCTGAACACCGACGGGACCATCCGCACCCTCGGCAAGTGCCTGACCGCATCCGGCAGTTCGGCCGGCTCCTCGGTGACCCTGAACACCTGCGGCGCGAGCGGCGCGGGCAACCAGCAGTGGACGCCGAACGGTGACGGCACCCTGGTGGCCGCCGACTCGGGCATGTGCCTGGACGTGTACGGCGGCGGCACGGCGGACGGGACGAAGCTGGACGTCTGGAGCTGCGGCAGCAACCAGGCGAACCAGGCCTGGTCACTGCCGGTCTGACGCAGCCTCACTTCGAACACCGAACACCGAACACCGAACACCGAACACCGTGCCCGCTCCCGGCGAGCGGGCACGGTGCACGCGCTTGCGAGCGCCCTAGGCGGCCGACTCGCGGGCCTGCGGCAGGCCGAGGAAGTCCGCCATCTGCTCGACCGAGTGGACGAAGAACTCCTCGTCCGACTGGGCCGCCACGGCCAGTTGACCGAAGAGCTCGAAGCCGACCATGCCGAACAGCTGCGTCCAGGCCACCAGCACCCGCGCCACCGCGGCGGGCGGCAGCTCCGGCGCGTACTGGGCGGCGAGCCTGCCGAGTTGGGCGGCGTACTGCGGCCCAGGACGCCGCCCCGGCCCCGCCTGCGACTGCCCCGGCCCCGGCCCCGGCCCCGGCCCCGCCTCCAGCCGGCCACCGGCAGTGCGCAGCACGCCGAGCAGCGCGGCCGGGATCCGGGCGGCCACCGGGGCGATCCGCGCCGGAGCCGTGAAGCCGGGGACGGGGGCACCGTAGATCAGCGCGTACTCGTGCGGGTTCGCCCGGCCCCAGCGGCGCACCGCCAGACAGGCCGCCCGCCAGCGCGGCCGGGCGCCGAGCGCCTGGTCAGCACGGGTGCCCAGCGCCTGGTCAGCGCGGGTGCCCAGCGCCTGCTCGGAGCGGGCTCCGGCGTCCGCCGCCGGGACCGCCGCGGCCACCGCCCGCTCCACCGCCTCGGCCAGGTCGGTGTAGGCATCGACGACGAGCGCCGTCAACAGGTCGTCACGGCTGGGGAAGTAGCGGTACAGCGCCGAGGAGGCCATCCCGAGCTCCCGCGCGACGGCGCGCAGCGAGAGCTGCTGGGCGCCGGTCAGCGCGAGTTGGCGCCGGGCCTCGCGCTTGATCTCCCGGGTGAGTTCCTCGCGCGCCCGCGCCCGGACGCCTCGAATCGCTGCCATGGCGGTCAGCCTGCCACAGGCCGGCGCGCCGGAGCCGAAGCCCGCGCGGGCCCGCCCCCTGGGCCGTCACCCCCCGAACGCCCGCCGGTAGGCCTGCGGCGTGGTCCCCAGTGACCGTCCGAAGTGGTGCCGCAGGGCCGCCGCGCCGCCGAAGCCGACCCGCACCGCCACCGCCTCCACCGATTCGCCGCTCTCCTCCAGCAGTTGACGCGCGAGCAGCACCCGTTGCCCGGTCAGCCAGCGCAGCGGCGTGGTCCCGGTCTCCTGCTGGAACCGCCGGGCGAAGGTGCGCGGCGTCATGTGCGCGCGGGCGGCGAGCTGGTCGACCGTCCAGTCCCGTTCCAGCTCCTCGCGCATCCAGCCGAGCACCGAGCCGAACGAGGTGCACTGCACGTTGGCCAACGGCCGGTCGACGTACTGGGCCTGGCCGCCCTCGCGGTGCGGGGCCACCACCATCCGCCGGGCGATCCCGCGGGCCACCTCCACGCCCTGCACCTTGCGCACCAGGTGCAGGCAGGCGTCGATCCCGGCCGCCGTGCCCGCCGAGGTGATCACCGGGTCGTCGTCCACGTAGAGCACGTCCGACTCCACCCGGGTCAGCGGGAACCGCCGGGCCAGCTCGGCGGCGTTGCGCCAGTGCGCGGCGCTGCGCCGCCCGTCCAGCAGCCCGGCCGCCCCGAGCAGGAAGCTGCCGGTGCAGATCGACAGCACCCGCGCGCCACGGTCCACCGCCGCCCGCAGCCCCGCCACCAGCTCGGCCGGATAGCTCTCCCGGATGCCGGTGGCGGCGGCGATCACCAGGTCGGCCTCGGCCAGCCGCTCGAAGCCGTGCGGCACGTTCACCGTGAACCCGGCGTGGGTGCGCAGGTTGCCGGGCCGGTGCGAGGCGAGCGCGAAGTCGTACCCGGGCAGGCCCTCCTCGGTCCGGTCGAGCCCGAACACCTCGCAGGCCACCCCGAGTTCGAACGGGTGGACCTCTTCGAGTACCAGCGCGACGACGTTCCTCAGCATGGCGTCAGGATAGTGGGCCAGGTGGCAGTAATTCGATGAAGATAGTCATTCCTGCCACTCGTCCCGGGTCGAACCAATCGCCAGAGTGGGACCCATGACCTCCGCGACCACCCCTACCGGCAAGCCCACCGAGGCCCCCGCCGAGACCCCTGCCGACAAGCCCGCACCGACCGGCACCGGCGACCTCGCCGACCGCCTGCGCGGCACCCTCCCCGCCGCCTCTGACCTGCGCCTTGGCACACTGTTCGGATGGACCTCATCATCCGCCGCGCCCACCGAGCAGACCTCGCCCCCGCCGGCGAGGTGACGGTCGAGGCCTTCGTCGGCGACGGCCACACCGAGCCGGACGCCGACTACGTCCACCTGCTGCGCGACGCCGAGCGCCGCGCCGCCGAGGCCGAACTGCTGGTCGCCGTGGACCCCGCCGACCTCTCCCAGGGCCCCGACGGCCGGGTGCTCGGCTGCGTGACCTTCGCGGTCGGCGGCGGAGCCTGGGCCGACATCGCCACTCCCGAGGAGGGCGAGATCCGGATGCTGGCGGCCGCGGCCAGTGCCCGCGGCCGCGGCGTCGGCGAGGCCCTGGTGCGTGCCTGCGTGGCCCGCTCCCGCGAACTCGGCCTGACCGGCATGGCCTTCTCCACCCGCCCGGCGATGACCGCCGCGCACCGGATATACGAGCGGGTGGGCTTCACCCGCTCCCCCGAACGCGACTGGTGCCCGCGCCCCGGAATCGACCTGTGGGTCTACGCGATGTCCCTGTGAGCCGACCCCGGCCGGGCCGACCGGAGGAGCCGGCCAGGCCCGGCGACGGTCAAGGATGCGAACAAACAATTGGGGTGGCGCGGATCATGTTCTAGCATCCCGTCTATGACTGACGGCACGGAACACCGGGGAGAGTCCGCCGCCCCCGCACAGCACCCCGGCACACCCGCCTCCCCTGGCACACCCGCCACCCCCGGCGCGTACGGCTATCCGCAACCGCCGGAGGTGCCGAACCCCGAGAGCGGCTACGGCTACCCGCGTGCGGGCAACCCGTACGCGCAGCCGCAGCCACCGAACTACGCCGCGCCCGCGCAGCCGCAGTCGCCCTCGCCGTTCCCGCCCTCGGCCTTCCAGCAGGCCCAGCAGGCCCAGCCGCAGCCGCCGTTCGCCAACCAGGCGCCGCCGCAGCCGTTCGCGTCGGCCTCGGAGGGCCCCAACTGGGAGGCGCTGGCCGACCGGAACGAGAGCCAGAGCCGCCGCAAGAAGCGGATGCTGACCATCGGCATCGTGGTGGTCGCCTGCCTGCTCGGCGTCGGCGCCGGGGTGCTGGTGCTCGGCGGCTTCGGCAAGGACAAGGGCAAGCCGGTGGCCGGCCCCAGCACGAGCGCGAGCGCCACGGGCAGCGCGAAGGCCTCGCCCTCCTCCTCCGGCGCCGCCCAGACGCCGTCCAACTCGCCGACGGTGCCCGGCCAGCCGAACCTGCTCGCCGACCACTCCGGCCAGTCGAACGTGGTGATCGGCCCGGACGCCCAGATCAACCCGGTGACCGACGGCTTCGCCCTGCGGTTCAAGAGCGACAGCAACTCGTTCGCGCAGTCGGCGAGCCCGGTGATCGACGTCACCAAGAGCTTCTCGGTCTCCGCCTGGGTGGAGAACGAGGCCACCGACGGTCCCCGGATGGCGATCAGCCAGGGTGACGGCGTGTCGTACTCCTTCGAGCTGGGCCGCGACGACGCGGGTGGCCAGAAGAACTGGGTCTTCCGGGTCCAGACCGCCGACGGCGGCAACGACAGCAGCGCCGTCCAGGCGGTGACCGGCAACGTCAACACGGTCGGCCAGTGGGCCCTGCTCACCGGGGTGTACGACGCGAACGCGCACAGCATCGCGCTGTACGTCAACGGGCAGGTCGCGCAGACCACTCCGATCCCCAACAACGGCTCGGTCTGGGCCGGTCCGGGTGCCACCCAGTTCGGGCGCAGCCGTGAGCACAACCAGTGGGGCGGCATGTGGGCCGGGGTGATCGGTCACATCCTGGTGTGGAACCAGGCGCTGAACCCGGCTCAGGCAGCCGATCTGAAGAACGGCGGAACCGGGCAGGCGGCCAAGCCGATCGCCTCCTGGCTGATCGGCTGAGCCATACCGGAAGGGTGAAGAGCCGCACAAGGGTTGACGGTGTGCAGAAATAAGCATGGGCTAAAGTGACCCCCCGAGGGGGGATGCGCTCACCGTCAGTGACCTTTGCCATGCCTGGAATCCCCCGGACCAACGGGGTGCAGAGTCGCTGTGCCCTCAGAGCCGCAACCGCATCGGGGGCCCAGGGTGAACACACTGTCCATCGTCATACCGGCTCTCAACGAAGCCTCGAACCTCTCTACGGTGATGGCCTCCGTGCCGGTTCAGGCCCTCGCGGAGGCCGGCTGGCAGACCGAGGTCGTGGTGGTGGACAACGCCTCCACGGACGACACCGCCGAGGTGGCCCGCTCACTCGGCGCCCGGGTCGTCTCGCAGCCCCGACGCGGCTACGGCAACGCCTACCTGGCCGGCTTCGAGGCCGCCACGGGTGACGTGATCGCCACCGGGGACGCGGACTGCACCTACCCCTTCGACGCGCTGCCGCAGTTGCTGCGGACCCTGGTCGAACGGGACATCGAGTTCATGACCACCGACCGGCTGCACCGTCAGAACCGGGCGGCCATGAAGCGGTCGCACACGCTGGCCAACCACGCGCTCAGCGCGCTGAGCCGGATGCTCTTCCAGAACGGGCTGCGTGACTCGCAGTCGGGCATGTGGGTCTTCCGCCGGCACGTCTGGCACGGACTGGACGTGCGCTCCACCGGGATGGCCTTCTCCCAGGAGATCAAGAACTCCGCGACCAGGGCCGGCTACCGGTTCCTGGAGGTGCCGATCGAGTACCGCCAGCGCGGCGGCGAGGTGAAGCTGAACGCCCTGCCGGACGGCATGGCCAACCTGCGCCAGCTCTTCACCCACCGCTTCCGGCGGCCGACCGAGCAGGGTGCGGGCGAGGCGGCGATCCCGGCGCAGCGTAAATTCGGGTCGGTATGAGCAAGAAGGCGAAGCGGAAGAAGCACGGCAGCCGGCGGTCCACGGCCACCCCGGTGGCCGCGCGGAGCGCGCCGGCGGCCGGCGAGGCCTCGCCCGGGCAGAGCGCGCCGGAGGCCGATGGGGCTGCGGCGGAGCTGCCGGCAGCGCGGGCCGAGGCCCCGGACGAGGACGCCGCCGAGGACCTGGGCGAGGGTCTGGGCGAGGGTCTGGGCGAGGGCCTCGGCGGGGAGCTCGACGACGGTCCCGCCAACGGCCCGGACGAGGCGGCTGACGAGGCCGGCGACGAGGCGCCCGACGAAGAAGCCGACCCGGCCGAGGAGGCCGAGGGGCTCAAGTCGGAGGAGCCCGAGGAGGCCCGCGCCGAAGCCCCGGCCGAAGCCCCGTCAGCACCGCCGCGCGCCTCCCGCCCCCGCCGCTCGGCCCGCACGCCGGGCGCCCGCCGCCGGCGCCGCCCGCCGACCCTGCGGTTCAAGATCACCTCCGCCCTGCTCGCCGGTGGCGCGGTGGTCGGCCTGGCCGGCGGGCTCTGGTCGGTACCGACCGTCCGCACCCAGCTGCTCGACTCCTTCACCCAGCGCGGCGCCTCGTTCACCGAGCTGTACTTCACCGCCGACCCCAGCTACGAGGGCGCCTCGGTGGTGGTCCCCCTGGCGGTCACCGACCACGGCACCGGGGCCTCGTCCTACCAGATCAAGGTGACGCTAGAATCCCCGGATGGCTCGGACGCCGGCACCGACACGGTGAAGCTGGTACCGAAGGACGGCGCCCCGGTGCCGGTCGTCGTACGGATGCCGTCCAACGGCAGCGCGGCCATGGTGCGGGTCAGCCTGGTCGGCCATCCACAGACCCTGCACTTCCACTTCGGGAAGCAGCCGACCGCCAACCCCTGAGCCCTGGACCCTTGATGCGCACGATCCTGCAGGTCACCCCCTACTACCCGCCCCACCTGGGCGGGTTGGAGCGCGTGGTCGAGCACCTGGCTCAGGAGCTGGCGCGGCGCCACCGGGTGCGGGTGGTCACCACGGTCCTCGGCGCCACGGTCCTCGGCGCCACGGGCGCCCGGCGGCCAGGGACTGTCCGTCAGGACGGCGCCGGCCTGACGGTGCGCCGGCACCGGGCCGTCGAGGTGGCGCACACTGCCCTGCCGCCGGGCCTGCCCGCCTCCCTGCTGAGCGCACCGCGCACCGCGGTGCTGCACCTGCACTGCGCGCACGCCCTGCTGCCCGAGCTGGTCGCGCTGACCGCCCGGCTGCGCGGGCAGCGCTACCTGCTCCACTTCCACCTGGACGTGGACGCCTCGGGCCCGCTCGGCCGGTTGCTGCCGCTGTACAAGAAGCACCTGTTCGGCCGGGTGATGCGGGGCGCGGCCGGGGTGATCGTGCTGACCGAGGCGCAGGGCGCCTTCGTCCGCGAGCGCTACCAGGTGCCCGCCGAGCGCGTCTTCGTGGTGCCCAACGGGGTGGGCGAGGAGTACTTCATGCCCCCGCGCACCGCCCCCGCCGCCCCCACCGAGCCGGCCGAGCCGACCGAGCCGCGCGGGGTGCGCAGCGAGCCGCTGCGGCTGCTCTTCGTCGGGCGGCTCGGCGTGCAGAAGAACGTGGCCCGGCTGCTGGAGGCGATGAGCCTGCTGCGTGAGCCGGTGCGGCTGCGGATCGTCGGGGACGGTGAGCTGCGCGAGCCGCTGACGGCGCAGGCGCGCAGCCTCGGGCTGGGCGACCGGGTGGAGTTCAGCGGCGGCCTGCTGGGTGCGGACCTGCTGGACGCCTACGCCCGGGCGGAGGCCTTCGTGCTGCCCTCCGACAAGGAGGGCATGCCGCTGGCCGCGCTGGAGGCGATGGCCGCGGGCCTGCCGGTGGTGGCCACCGACGTGCCGGGCAGCGCGGAACTGCTGCGCGGGGTCGGCCTGCTCGCCGCGCCGCAGCCGGCCGCGCTGGCCGCCGCGATCGACCGGCTGGCCGGCGACCGCGCGCTGCGTGCCGAGCTCGCCGAGCGCAGCGCCGGGCATGCCCGGCGCTACTCCTGGGCGGCGGTGGCCACGCGGGTCGAAGAGGTCTACGACACCGTCTACGGGAGCGCGGCGATACCGGCCGGGGCGGTGGGATGACCGCCGTCGACACCGAGCAGCAGACCACCCCCGAGCCGACCGAGGCGCCGCCGCCGGGCGGCCGCCGCGCGGCCCGGCGCGGCAGCCGACGCGCGTCGGCACCCAGGAACGTCAGGAACGCCAAGAGCGGGCAGACCGCCAGGAGCACCACCGGCGCCGAGCCCGAGGAGCGCGCAGGGCGGGTCCCCGGCTACCTGCGCGGTCGCTGCGGGCTGCTCCTGTCCATCGCGCTCGCCTGCGTCATCGAGCTGATCCCCGCGACCCCCGGCCTGCCGCGCACCGCGGCCGGCCTGTGGCTGCTGCTCGGCGCCCCCACCCTGCTGTGGCGCGGCACGGCGGCCAAGGTGGTCTCCGGCCGTGACGCGAACCTGCTGCTCGCGGTCGGACTGACCGTCATCACCGATCTGCTGATCGCCCTGGGCGTCAACACCGCGCTGCCCGTGCTGGGCAACGCCCACCCGCTGACCCGCACCCCGCTGACCGGTGCCACCGCGATGATCCTCATCGTGCTCGGCGCCCTGCTGCCGGAGGAGGAGCGGGCCCAGGCACCGCCCGGCGGCCTCGCCGCCCGCTGGGCCCGCCGGCCGGCGGGGCTGTTCCCGGTCGCCGGCCTCGGCACGCTCACCCTGCTGCTGGCCGTGGCCGGCCCGATCCGGCTGAACAACGGCCTCAGCGGCACCGTCAGCCTGCTCGCGCTGGTCTCGGTGGCGGCCCTGCTGCTCCTGCTCCTGCTGCGCCGGCGGCGCTACCCCGCCCAGGTCCTGCAGGCCGGGCTGTTCGTCGCGGCCACCGCGCTGCTGCTGCTCAACTCGCTGCGCGGCTGGTACATCGCCGGGCACGACATCCAGCGCGAGTACGAGTACTTCCGGCTCACCCTGGGCGGCTCGGTGTGGAGCGTGAGCACCTACCAGGACGCCTACAACGCCTGTCTGAGCATCACCCTGCTGCCGGTGAGCCTGGTGCGCCTGACGGCCGTGCCGGACATCTACGTCTTCAAGCTCGTGCTGCCGGTGCTCTTCGCCCTCACCCCGGTGCTGGTCTTCCGCGCGGTGCGCAACGTCGCGCCGCAGCTGGTCGCGCTGCTGTCGGCGATGTACTTCATGGTGTTCCCGACCTTCTTCACCGACATGACCTTCCTCGGCCGCCAGGAGGTGGCCTTCGTCCTGCTCGGCTGCGCGATGCTGGTGCTGACCGACTCCGGCCGCCCGCTGCGCGCCCGCCGGGTGGCCTTCCTGGCGCTGCTCGGCGGCGTGGTGCTCTCGCACTACTCGACCACCTACGTGGTGGTCGCGGTGCTCGGCATCGCCGTCAGCACCGACCTGCTCTGGCGGCTGGCCAGCCGGCTGGCCGAGCGGCGCGGCCGCCGCCGGCGCGGGCGGACGGTCGGCGGACGGCGCGCCGGCTCCTTCGTCACCTGGTGGATGGTGGTGATCCCGGCCGCGCTCGCGCTGACCTGGGCCGGGCCGGTCACCCACACCAGCGGCCAGCTGCACTCCACCCTGAGCGCCGCCTACCAGCAGGTCACCCACCTGGGCGGCGGCAGCGGCAAGAGCGGCTCCTCGGACACCAAGTACAGCCTGTTCGGCGGCAACCAGGTCAGCCCGCAGCAGCGCCTGAAGGACTACGAGGCGCAGACCATCGTGCAGACCGCGCAGAAGCGGGCGGCCGGCGACTACCTGCCGCTGAAGACCGTCGAGGCCTACCCGGTCACCGTGGTCCCCACGCCGAACCTGCCGCTGACCTCGGTCGGGCACGCGCTGCAGGCCACCGGCGTCAATGTGGCGGGCCTGAACGGGCTGCTGCGCCAGGGCGCCGCGACCCTGCTCCAACTGCTCCTGCTGATCGGCCTGGTGGTCACGGTGCGGGCCCGGCGCCGGGTCTTCCAGCCGCTGCGCGACCAGGTCACCCTGACCGTCGGCGCGCTCGGCGTGATCGCGCTGCTGACCGTGGTGCCCCAGCTCTCGGTCGACTACAGCGTGCTGCGCGCCTTCCAGCAGGGCCTGTTCTTCTTCGCCCCGTTCGTCGCGGCCGGCACGCTCTGGGTGGTGCGCTGGGCCGGGCGGCGGGCGGTGCCGATCGCCTGCGCGCTGATCCTCGGCCTCTTCCTCGACCTGACGGGTGTGGTCCCGCAGCTGCTCGGCGGCTACCCGGCGCAGCTCCAGCTCAACAACGCCGGCCAGTACTACGACATCTACTACCCGAGCACCGAGGAGCGGCTGGCCGCCTACTGGCTGGAGCAGAGCCTCGCGGGCCGCAAGCCGATGCCGGTGGTCCAGACCGAGTCCTACACCTTCAGCCGGCTGCAGACCCTGATCACCGGACCGGCGATCGGCGACATCTTCCCGACCGACCTGGGCACCAACCCGTACGTGGTCCTGGGCACCACCACCGTGCGCACCGACCAGGTGACCTTCTACTACCAGGGCGACCTGGTCACCTACCGGTACCCGATGGGTCTGCTGGACAGCACCAAGGACCAGATCTACAGCAGCGAAGGGGCGGAGATCTACAAGTGAGGCCATACCGGGTCCTGCTGGTCAGCCACTACTACCCGCCGCACCTGGGCGGGATCGAGAACGTGGTGCGGCAGGAGGCGCTGCAGCTGGCCGCGCTGGGCGCCGAGGTCACCGTGCTGACCAGCGGCGCGCGGTCCCGGACCAGCACCGCCGACGGCGTGCGGGTGGTCGAGGTGGCCGCCTGGAACGGCATCGAACGCCGGGCCGGCGTGCCCTTCCCCGTCCTGTCGCCGGCGCTGCTGCCCGCGGCCCTGCGCTGGGCCCGCTGGGCGGACGCCGTCCACCTGCACGACTGCCTCTACCTGACCAGCTGGACCGCGGGACTGGCCGCCGCGCTGACCGGCACCCCGCACCTGCTGACCCAGCACGTCGGTCTGGTCGAACACCCCTCGGCGCTGGTGAAGGGCGTGCAGCGGGCGGTGTACGCGGTGGCCGGGCGCGCCCTGCTGCGCCGGGCCCGGCAGGTGCTGACGCTGAACGCCTCGGTGGCGGACTTCGTCCGCTCCTACGGCGCGCGGCCCGAGCGGATGCGGCACCTGGCGAACGGGGTGGACACCGAGCTGTTCCGGCCCGCCGCCTCCCCGGCCGAGACGGCCGCCGCCCGCGAGCGGTTCGCCCTGCCCGCCGACCGGCCGCTGGTGCTCTTCGCGGGGCGGCTGGTGCCGAAGAAGGGCTACCAGCTGCTGCTGGCGGCGCACGACCCGGCGGCCGGCTACGACCTGGTCTTCGCGGGCGACGGCGACAGCCGGGCGCTGCGGGGCCGCCCCGGCGTGCACCACCTGGGCACCCTGGCACCGGCGGAGCTCGCCGAGGCGTACCGGGCCTGCGACGTCTTCGCCCTGCCGTCCACCGCCGAGGGCTTCCCGCTCACCGTGCAGGAGGCGATGGCCAGCGGACTGCCGGTGCTGACCACCGACGATCCGGGTTACGCGCCCTACGAACTGGACCGCGAGCTGGTCCGGCTGACGCCCCGCGAGGTCGAGCCGCTGCGCGCGGCCCTGGCCGAGCTGACCACGGACGCCGGGCTGCGGGCCAGGATGGGCCGCTACTCGCGCGAGCACGCCCGGGCGGCCTTCGGCTGGGGCCGGCACGCCGAACGGCTGCTGGCGGCCTACCGGGGCAGCCATGGCTAGACACCGGGGCAAGCACGCCCGGCCGCCGGACCAGGTGTACCGCAGCTCGTTCTTCCTGCTCTCCGCGACCGTGCTCACCGCTGCCCTGGGCTTCGTGTTCTGGGTGCTGGTGGCCCGCGTCTACTCGCCCGAACAGGTCGGCCTGGCCACCTCGTTGATCTCGGCGACCTCGCTGATCTCGTACCTGAGCCTGTTCGGCCTGAACAGCACACTGATCCGGTTCCCGGCGCCGCCCCAGGCCCGCAACGGGCAGATCAGCCAGTCGATCGCGGTGGTCGCGGTGGTCTCCTGCGTGGTCGGCACCGGGTACCTGCTGGGCCTGCCGCTGTACGGCCCCAAGCTGCTCTTCGTGCGTGAACACGCCGTGCAGGCCGTGGTCTTCGTGCTCTTCTGCATCTGCTCCGCGGTCAACCTGCTGACCGACTCGGTCTTCATCGGCGCCCGGCTGCCGCAGTACAACGTGCTGGTGGACGGCCTGCTCCAGGGCCTGGCCAAGCTGGCGCTGCCGGTCGCGCTGAC
Organism: Kitasatospora sp. NPDC008050; assembly: GCF_042957465.1. Lineage (NCBI taxonomy): Bacteria > Bacillati > Actinomycetota > Actinomycetes > Kitasatosporales > Streptomycetaceae > Kitasatospora > Kitasatospora sp. NPDC008050. The sequence continues at coordinate 617,156 of NZ_JBIBIJ010000002.1, read as the reverse complement.
CGGGTTCGGGGTGTTCGGGATCTTCGGGTCCACCGGCGGCGGCTACCTGATCGCGGTGGCGGCCTCGGTGGTGCTGATGCGCCGAAAGCTGGGCTTCCGCTTCGACCTCCTGGCCCGGGGCACCCGGCTGCGCGAGCAGCTCGGCTTCTCGGTCGCCAACTACCTCTCCAGCCTGCTCAACCTGGCCCCGCAGCTGGCCATACCGCTGATCGTGCTGCAACGCCTGGGCGAGGCGTCGGCCGGCTACTACTACGTGGCCTTCCAGATCGCCAGCCTGCTCAACGCGGTCTCGTTCTCGGTCGGCGAGGCGGTCTTCGCCGAGGCCTCCTACGACCCGTCACGCTTCAAGGTGCTGCTGCGCCGCTCGGCCATGATCATGGCGGGCACCCAGCTGCCGGCCGCCGCGGCGGTGGCCGGCGCCAGCAGCCTGCTGCTGACCCTGTTCGGCGGCGAATACGTGGCACAGGCCCGGCCGCTGCTGCTGGTCTTCGCGCTGGCCGCGCTCGCGGTGGCGCTGAACACCTGGACCAGCTTCGCGCTCAAACTGACCCGGCAGATGGGGGCCCTGGTGCTGAGCAACACGGTCTACGCCGTGGTGGCGATCGGCCTCGCGGCGCTGTGGGCGCCGCGCGGGCTGGCCTGGCTGGGCTGGGCCTGGCTGGCGGGAAACCTCGTCTCCGGGCTGGTGGCGCTGACCGCGCTGCTGACCCGGCGACGGGCACGCGAGAGCGCCGTCACGGTGGCGGCCCCGACGGAGACCGCGGAGGCATTGTGAGGATCCTGCAGATCATCAACCTCGGGTTCGAGGCGGGCGGCGCGGAGAAGAGCGTGCGGCTGATCACCGAGGGGCTGACCGACCGCGGCCACCAGGTGCGGGTGATCGCCACCGACCTGCTGGCCGAGGGGCAGCAGGTCTTCGCCGACGAGCTGGTGCCCGCCATCGCGGGCGGTCCGCTGCACCGGCTGCTCGCCAAGGCCTGGCACCGCCCCGCCCACCGCGCGGTGCGCCGGGTGGTCGAGGAGTTCCGCCCCGACTGCGTGCACCTGCACACCATCGGCGAGTTCAGTCCCTCGGTGCTGGCCGCGACGAGCGGGGTGCCCCGGGTGCTGACCGTGCACGGCCCCGAGGACTGGACCCTGCGGCTGCTGCGCTGGAACCTGCCGAGCGCCGCCGCCGGCGGGCGGCTCAGCACGGCCGACACCGCGCGCTACCTCTATCTGCGGTTCTGTCAGCGCCCCGGCTATCTGCCCCGGCTGCGCCGGGTGGACCGGGTGCTCGCGCCCAGCCGGTACTTCGCCCAGGCGGTGCGCCGCGACCTCGGGCGGGTGCCGGTGCACGTGCTGCCCAACGGGATCGAGGCCGGCCCCGGGCCCGCCCCCATCGGCGACCCGGCCGAGCTGGTCTTCGTCGGCCGGCTGGAGCCGGTCAAGGGCGTGCGGGTGCTGCTGGAGGCGTTCCGGCAGGTGATCAGGAACCACCCAGGAACGCGCCTTACCATCGTGGGCGACGGAACGGCACGGGCGGCGCTGGAGGCGCTGGCCGCCGATCTGGTCGCCGAGGGCAGCGTGGCCTTCACCGGCTGGCTCTCCCCGCAGGGGGTGGGCGAACGCCTGCGGTCGGCCGCGGTGGTGGTGCTGCCGTCGCTGTGGCCGGAGAACTTCCCCACCGTGGCCCTGGAGGCGCTGCAGTTGGGCCGCCCGCTGGTCGCCTCGGCGGTCGGCGGACTGCCCGAGCTGGTCGGCCCGGACAACGGCGCGCTGGTCCCGCCCGGCGACGCCCAGGCGCTGGCCGCCGCCCTGTCGGGCCTGGTGGGCCGGCCCGAGCTGCTCGCCCGGCTGGGCGCGGGCTCGGCGGCGCGAGCCGGGCGGTACGGCGTACGGGAGTTCCTGGACGCCCTGGAACAGCACTACCGCGAGGTCGGCGGCACGCGGCCGCAACCCGCGGCGGGCCCGGACGCGGGGGTCCCGAACTCAGGGGTCCCGAACGCGATGAGTACAGAGGGGAGCAGCAGAGGGTGAGAATCCTCGTCGTCAACGCCTTCGGGCGGGACAACCGGGGTGACGCGGCGCTGCTGAGCGTGCTGCTCGACCAGCTGGCCGAGGCCTATCCGGGAGCGCGGACCGAGATCGCCGGCTTCGAGTCACCGCGGCACTGGCCCACCTTCGAGGCCGTCCCCAACCTCGGCTCGATCCGCCACTACGTGGGTGACGAGGAGATTTCCCGATTGCTGCGGGTCGGCCGCAAACTGCTCGCCGTCGCGCTGGCCGCGCTCGCCGCCACGCCCGGCAGCGGGTGGGCGCTGCGCACGCTGGCCCGGCTGCTGCCCGCTGAGGTACAGGCCGAGGTACGGGCGCTGGGCGCCGCCGACCTGGTGGTGTCGGCCAGCGGCGGCTACCTCAACGGGCGCGCGGACCTGCCCAGCGACCTCAGCGTCTTCTTCCTGCTGCTGCCGCTCTGGCTGGCCCGGCGCTTCCGGGTGCCGGTGGTGCTGGCCCCGCAGTCCTTCGGCCCCTTCCCCACCCGGGCGCAGCGGCTGATGATGCGCCGGGTTCTCGGCTCCTGCCGCCGGGTGGTGGCCCGCGAGTCGATCAGCGTGCACCGGCTGGCCGCCGCGGGCGTGCCGACCGCCGCCGTGGTGCGCGGGGTGGACAGCGCCTTCGCCTTCCACAGCCGCTCCCGGCGGCCCTGGCGCGAGGAGCTGGGGATCGCCCCGCAGGACCGGATGGTGCTGGTCACCGCCCGCGAGTTCCTGTCCGGCCAGGCCCAGGGCGGCTACGAGCGGGCGATGGCGGCGGCGATCGGCCACCTGCTCGGCCTCGGCTGCACCGTGGTGCTCGCCCCCCAGGTCACCTGTGCCTTCCAGGCGGACGACGACCGGATCGTCAACGCCCGGATCGCCGCGCTGGTGGCCGACCCGCGGCTGCTGGTGCTGACCGACGGCGGCGTGGACCACCACGACATCTTCGCCCTCTACCAGGCCGCCGACCTCATCCTGGGCACCCGGTTCCACTCGGTGATCTTCGGGCTGGTCGCCCGGGTGCCGTGCGCGGCCGTCGAGTACGACCACAAGACCCGCGGCATCATGGCGGATCTGAGCCTGGAGCACTGGGTGGTCCCGATGGCCGAGGCCGACGGACCGGGCCTGATCGCGCTGCTCGACCGGCTGATCGCCGAGGCCCCGGCCTACCGGAGCTACCTGGAGCAGGCGATCCCCGGCTACGCCGCGCACGCCGCGGCCTTCGTCGAGCTGCTGCGCACCGAGGTGCCGGCGCCCGCCCCGGGTCTCCCCGAGGAGCCGGCTGCGGCACCGTCGGCGCCGCAGCCGGTGGCGCTGTGATGAGCCGGCGGACCGTTGCGGTGGTGACGCCCTACTACCCGCCGAAGATCGGCGGGGTGGAGAACTACGCCGCGCGGATCGCCCGGGCGCTGGCCGACTCACCCGACCTGACCCCGGTGGTGCTCACCACCCGTCAGGGCGGGGTGCGCAGCACCGTGCGGATCGAGGACGGGGTGCGGGTGGTGCGGCTGGCCGCCTGGCTGCGGCTGTCCAACACCCCGCTCGGGCCGCTCTGGCCGCTCCAGCTGCGCTGGTGGCTGCGGCGCACCGGCGCCGAGGTGATCAACGCCCACGCCCCGGTGCCGGGCCTGGCCGACCTGGCGATCGCCGTCGGCGGCCGGCGGCCCACCGTACTCACCTACCACGCCGGCTCGATGCACAAGGGCGAGCCCGGCAGCGGCGCCGCCGACCGGCTGATCGGCTGGTACGAACGGCAGGTGCTGCCCCGGGTGTTCCGGCGCGCCGACCGGCTGGTCGCGGTCTCCCCGGTCTCGCTGGCGGCCGGTCACCGGCACGCGGTGGAGATCACCCCGGGCGTGGACACCACCCGCTTCACCCCCGGCGAACCCGCCTCCCGCCGGGCACCGGTCGTCCTCTACGCCGGCCGGCTGGACCGCTCCTCGGCCTGGAAGGGCGTGGACGTGCTGCTGCACGCCTTCGCCCGGCTCACCGACCTGCCACAGGCCCGGCTGCACCTGGTCGGCGGCGGCGACGCGCTGCCCGACCTGCTCGAACTGGCCGAGCGGCTGGGCATCGCCGAGCAGGTGACGGCCCACGGCGAGCTGATCGGCGGGGAGCTGGTGGCGGCGATCCGCTCGGCGGCCGTACTGGCACTGCCCTCGCGGACCGAGGCGGAGTCCTTCGGGATGGCCCTGGTGGAGGCGATGGCCTGCGCCACGCCCGTGGTCGGCTCGGCGGTCGGCGGCATCCCGCACGTGGTGACGGACCGCCACACCGGCCTGCTGGTGCCCCCCGGCGACCCCGCGGCGCTGGCCGGGGCGCTGCGCGAGCTGCTCACCGACGGCGAGCTCGCCGACCGGCTGGGCGCCGCCGGCCACCGGCAGGCCCGGCAGCGCTACGACTGGGACGGCCTGATGGACCGCTACCTGGAGCTGTTCCGCAGCCTCTGAGCGGCCGCTACGACTTGCTCTGCTCGTAGGCGGTGATCGCCTTCCCCAGCGCGGCCAGGGCCGGCTTGGGCGTGCCGTCGAAGCTGCGCAGCCCGTAGAACTCGGAGCGGTACTGCTTGTCCGAGGCCGGCCCGCTGTCCTGGTCGGCGAACCAGAAGACCGCGCCCACGTGCGGGTTGGCCGCCGCCGCGGGGATGGTGTCGGCGGCGATCGCGGCCTGGAAGCCCGGGGTCACATGGGTGGTCTGCGGGGTGATGTCGGTGCCGTCGGTGGCCGTGCCGGGGCCGTTGGTCGGCGCGCCCGTCTCGGTGATCCAGATCGGCAGGTCCGGGGTGCCGTAGCTGGCCAGGATCGCCACCAGGTTGCCCGGGGCGCTGCTGATCTCCTCCATCGCGGTGCCGAACGTGGTCTTGGCGCTGGGCAGGTAGGGATAGGTGTACGGGTGGTAGCTGATCGCGTCGACCAGCTTGTTGGCCCCCAGCTTGCAGACCGCGGTGAGGAAGTCGCCCTGTGACACGTAGTTGATCGACGGGTCGGTGCCCACCGCCGCCAGCCCGCCCATCAGGATGAACGCCTGCGGGTCCGCCGCGCGCAACGCCTTGCTGGTGTCGCCGAGCAGCTGGGTGTAGGCGGCCGGGTCGGGCGCCGGCGCCCAGAACGGGATGTTCGGCTCGTTCCAGACCTCCCAGGTGTGCATGCCCTGCGGCGCGTAGCGCTTGGCGGCGTCCGCGGCGAAGGCCGCGAACAGGGCCGGGTCGGCCGGCGGGCAGGCGTCGTCCGAGGCGCAACTGGTCTTGCGGGCCCACTTCGGGGCATAGCCGATGGTGGGCAGCACCTCCAGGCCCCGGGCCTGGGCGGCCTTGAACACCCGGTCGAAGCGCTGCCACTCGTAGGTCTTCGAACTGTCCGGCTGGATATCGTTCCAGGACAGGTCGACCCGGACCCACTTGGCCCCCGAGTTCACCGCGTCCCCCAGGCCGGTCGCCAGGTCCTGGTCGTTCTTCCAGGTCAGTGTGTCCCCGTAGGCGATGCCGATGCGCAGCGGCTTGCGCGGATCGGCGGCCTTGCTGGGCGCGGCCGGGCTACTGGGCGCGGCGGGCGCGGCCGGGCTCCGGCCGGCGGCGGAAGTGGTGGTGGGCGAAGCAGTGGTGGTGGTACCGGCCAGGACGGTCGCGACCGCCGAGACGATGAACGCCACCAGCGCCACCAGCAGGCGCTGTCTTCTCCCCGTGAGCTCCAGCATGCCCCTTAGGGTAGGCCAGCGATCTGAGCGCCGGTCAGCGCGGGGCGGGTCAGTGGGGGTACCGGACGACACGCCCGAGGCCACGAACGGCCCTTTTCCGCCTCGGCCGGTACAAGGCCCGGCACTGCGCGCGACACTACATATGGGGCTGCTCACCACGCCCGCCACAAGATGTATGCTCACTCTCGCTGTCGACGCAGGGGAACCCGGTGCGAGTCCGGGACTGCCCCGCAACGGTGAGCGGCCGTACCCACGGGTGCCCGCGAGTCCGGTTACCTGCCGACGGTGTGCCACCAGGCTTCCCCGCAGACGCCTTCATGCACAGCTGTACCGTCCGGCCTCGCGGGCAGGCCAGGGTGGATGACGCGCGCCGGAAAGTTTCGGCGTGCTGTTCTGCCCTGCCGCGCGCGGGCCACGGACTCCGCCAGTCCGCCGCCGCCACAGGAGAGAGCGCCTTGACCGTCGTTGACTCAGTTACCCTGCCCTCACAGGGTGCTTCCCCCAGCCTCCGGCCGGGCGGTGCCCCCAACGACACCCAGAGCGACCCCGGGACGGCGCTGCTTCGGCTGCTCACCGACCGGAGCACCGACCTCCCCCAGGTGGACCCCGGCCACGTCGCCGCCGCCGCGCTGCGCGGCCGCCACGCCGGTTCGGACTTCGCCGAACTGCGCGGGCTGGCCGTGGACGCCGCCGCCTCGATGATCGCCGAGGACCCCCAGTACTCGAAGCTGGCCGCCCGCCTGCTCGCCCAGGAGATCGCCGACGAGGCGACCGGCCAGGGCGCCCTGTCCTTCGCCGCCTCGATCGCGGTGGGCCACACCGAGGGCCTGATCGGCGACACCACCGCCGCCTTCGTGGCCAAGCACTCCGAGGCCCTGGACGCGCTGATCGACACCCGCGGCGACGACCGGTTCGAGTACTTCGGCCTGCGCACCGTGCAGTCCCGCTACCTGCTGCGCCACCCGATCACCCGCAAGGTCATCGAGACCCCGCAGCACTTCCTGCTCCGCGTCGCCTGCGGCCTGGCGGTCGGCGACGACGAGCAGTCGGTGCGCGAGGTGGCCGAGCTCTACGCCCTGATGAGCGCGCTCTCCTACCTGCCCTCCTCGCCGACCCTGTTCAACTCCGGCACCCGGCACCCGCAGATGTCCAGCTGCTACCTGCTGGACTCGCCGCTGGACAACCTGGACTCGATCTACTCCCGGTACGCGCAGATCGCCCGGCTCTCCAAGCACGCCGGCGGCATCGGCCTGTCCTACTCCCGGATCCGCTCGCGCGGCAGCCTGATCCGCGGCACCAACGGCAAGTCCAACGGCATCGTGCCGTTCCTGCGCACGCTGGACTCCTCGGTCGCCGCCGTCAACCAGGGCGGCCGCCGCAAGGGCGCGGCCTGCGTCTACCTGGAGACCTGGCACGCGGACATCGAGGAGTTCCTCGAACTGCGGGACAACACCGGCGAGGAGGCCCGCCGCACCCACAACCTCAACCTGGCGCACTGGATCCCGGACGAGTTCATGCGCCGGGTCAACGCCAACGCCGACTGGTCGCTCTTCTCCCCCGCCGACGTCCCCGAGCTGGTCGACCTGTGGGGCGCCGAGTTCGACGAGGCGTACCTGAAGGCCGAGGCCCAGGGCAAGGCCGTGCGGACCATCCCGGCCCAGACCCTGTACGCCCGGATGATGCGCACCCTGGCGCAGACCGGCAACGGCTGGATGACCTTCAAGGACGCCTCCAACCGGGCCGCCAACCAGACCGCGCTGCCCGGCCGCACGGTGCACTCCTCCAACCTGTGCACCGAGATCCTGGAGGTCACCGACGACTCCGAGACCGCGGTCTGCAACCTGGGCTCGGTCAACCTCGGTGCCCACGTGGCCGACGGCGCCACCGCCGCCGACCTGCTGGACGCGATGGACTGGGCGCGCCTGGACGCCACCGTGCGCACCGCGGTGACCTTCCTGGACCGCGTGGTGGACATCAACTTCTACCCGACCACCGAGGCCGGCGCCTCCAACTCCCGCTGGCGCCCGGTGGGCCTGGGCGTGATGGGCCTGCAGGACGTCTTCTTCAAGCTGCAGCTGGACTTCGACTCCGCCGAGGCCAAGCAGCTGTCCACGCTGATCGCCGAGCGCATCATGCTCACCGCCTACGAGCGCTCCAGCGAGCTGGCCGAGCAGTTCGGGCAGCACCCGGCCTACGCCGAGACCCGCGCCGCCCGCGGCGAGCTGCACATCGACCACTTCGCCACCGAGCCGCACTGGCAGGACCGCTGGGCCGCGCTGCGCGCCAGGATCGCCGCCACCGGCCTGCGCAACTCGCTGCTGCTGGCGATCGCCCCGACCGCGACCATCGCCTCGATCGCCGGCGTGTACGAGTGCATCGAGCCGCAGGTCTCCAACCTCTTCAAGCGCGAGACCCTCTCCGGCGAGTTCCTCCAGGTCAACCCGTACCTGGTCCGCGAGCTCAAGGAGCTGGGCGTCTGGGACCAGCAGACCCGCGACGCGCTGCGCGACGCCAACGGCTCGGTGCAGGACCTGGGCTGGCTGCCCACCGAGCTGCGCTCGCGCTACCGCACCGCCTGGGAGCTGCCGCAGCGCGCGCTGATCGACCTGGCCGCCGCCCGGCAGCCCTACATCGACCAGAGCCAGTCGCTGAACCTCTTCATGGCCGCGCCGACCATCGGCAAGCTCAGCTCGATGTATGCCTACGCGTGGAAGGTGGGCCTGAAGACCACCTACTACCTGCGCTCGCGCCCGGCCACCCGGATCGCCCAGGCCGCCAGCGGCGCCGCCAAGACCGCGGTCACCGTGTCCAGCGGCTCCGCCGCGGGTGCCTCCCCCACCATGACCGCTGAGGAGCAGGCCGCCGCCATCGCCTGCTCCCTGGAGAACCCCGAGTCCTGCGAGGCCTGCCAGTGACCACCCCCGCTCGCGACAAGATGCTGCTCGACCCCGGCTTCGAGCTGACGCTGCGTCCGATGCGCTACCCGTCGTTCTACGACCGGTACCGCGACGCGATCAAGAACACCTGGACCGTCGAGGAGGTGGACCTGCACTCCGACGTCGCCGACCTCGCCAAGCTGAGCGAGGGCGAGCGGCACATGATCGGCCGCCTGGTCGCCTTCTTCGCCACCGGTGACTCGATCGTCGCCAACAACGTGGTGCTGAGCCTCTACAAGCACATCAACTCGCCCGAGGCGCGGCTCTACCTGTCCCGGCAGCTGTTCGAGGAGGCCGTGCACGTCCAGTTCTACCTGACGCTGCTCGACACCTACCTGCCCGACCCCGAGGACCGCAACGCGGCCTTCGCCGCGGTGGAGAACATCCCCTCCATCCACCAGAAGGCCCAGTTCTGCTTCAAGTACATGAACGCGGTCGACCACATCGACTCGCTGCAGACCAAGGAGGACCGCCGGGCGTTCCTGCTCAACCTGATCTGCTTCGCGGCCTGCGTCGAGGGGCTGTTCTTCTACGGCGCCTTCGCCTACGTGTACTGGTTCCGCAGCCGCGGCCTGCTGCACGGCCTGGCCACCGGCACCAACTGGGTCTTCCGCGACGAGTCCATGCACATGGACTTCGCCTTCTCGGTGGTGGACACGGTCCGTGCGGAGGAGCCCGACCTATTCGACGACGAGATGGCCAGGCAGGTCACCGAGATGCTGGAGGAGGCCGTCGAGGCCGAGCTCCAGTTCGCCCAGGACCTGTGCGGCGACGGCCTGCCGGGGATGAACACCGCCTCCATGCGCGAGTACCTGCAGGCCGTCGCGGACCAGCGCCTGGCCCGCCTCGGGATGCCGATCCGCTACGGCTCGACCAACCCGTTCGGCTTCATGGAGCTGCAGAACGTGCAGGAGCTGACCAACTTCTTCGAGCGCCGGGTCTCCGCGTACCAGGTGGCGGTCGAGGGCTCGGTCGCCTTCGACGACGACTTCTAGGTCGTCCCGGCAACGAGAACTGCCCCCCGGTCGGCGTGTGCCGACCGGGGGGCAGTTCGCTGTGCCCTGACGCTGCCTCAGGAGGCGTTCAGGTAGGTGTTGCTGGACCACAGCGAGCCGCCGGCGGTGGGGCTGCCACCCGGCCGGTAGACCACGAAGTTGCCGTCGCTCTGGAGCGTCGCGTACGTCCCGCCGCTGTACCAGGTGTTGCTGGACCACAGCGCACCGCCGGTGGACGCGCCGCCGCCCGCGCGGTAGACGACCAGGTTGCCGTCATTCTGCATGATCATGTAGGCGCCGGGGTTGCCCGAGCTGTTGCTGGACCAGAGCGCGCTCCCGTCACGGTTGCGGTAGATCACCAGGTTGCCGTCGGCCTGCATCAGGAGGCTGGTCAGCGTGCCCTTGGTCCAGTGGCCGGAGGTGAGCCAGTTGCCGCCGTTGAAGGTGGAGCCGATCGAGTTGGTCCCGCTGGACCACAGCGCGCCGCCGGTGCTGGGGCCGCCGTTCGGCTGGTAGACGACGAAGTTGCCGTCGTCCTGCACCGTCGCGTACGTCCCGCCGCCGTACCAGGTGCTGCTGGACCAGGCCGCCGTGCCGTTGGGCCGGTAGACGACCAGATTGCCGTCGTTCTGCATCAGCGCGTACGCGCCCGGGTTGCCGCTGGTGCCGGTGCTCCACATCGCCGGGCCCTGGTTGCCGCCGACCACGGCGTAGGCGACCAGGTTGCCGTCACCCTGCATGACCAGCTTCATGCTGGCGCTGCTGATGCTGTAGCCGGGGTCGAGCTGCTGCCCCGGCTGCATGGTGGCGCCCGAGGCCTCCGAGTTGACGTTGACGTTGTCCAGGTCGACGCTGCCCGAGATGCCGCCGTAGCTCACGCTGGTGTCGCCGACGTACTGGTGGACCCGGCGGCCACCGGGCCAGTAGCCCGTGGCGGGACCGGTCAGCCCCACCGCGGCGCTGGTGGTGTCCGGGGCCGTGCCCCAGGACGCCGACCAGATCACGTCGGGCATCGAGTACCCGGGGGTGTTGTAGACGCTCGCCAGGTCGGTGATCCCGCTGCCGGCGCTGGTGTACACGCCGGAGCGGTAGTTGGCCGCGTGGATGGCGTCGGTCCACCCGCTGAAGTAGTTGAGCACCTGGCTCTTGTAGCTGGTGGAGCTGTAGCTCTCCATGTCGTTGTAGAGCACCGAGCCCGACGTGAAGCCCAGCGACTGTGCCTGGGTGACCGCGTCGTTGGCGGCGGCGGCCCCCTGCGACCGGGCGGTGCCGGCGTCACCGGAGATGGTGGAGGCGTCGAGACCGACGTATATCGGCAGGAAGCTCCAGCCCTCGTTGGTCCGGTCGCTGACCCAGCCGGCCGTCAGGTTCGGCTGGGCGCAACCCCGTCGGCCGCCGATGTAGATGCCGACCGAGCTGAACGGGGAGTTGCTCTTCCAGTTGGTCATCTGGGCGGCCGACGGCGCGGTGCAGGCGTCGAAGCCCGCACCCAGGCCGTTGGTGCGCGGCGCCACCGTGGCCGCCGCGTTCGCGCCGGCCCGCGGGGTGGCCATCAGCGAGCGCGGGGCGCGCGCTGCCGGCTTGTTGGCGCTCGCCGTCACCTTCGCGGCGGCCAGGATCGCGTTCACCTGCTGCGGGCTGCTGCCGTAGTTGGCCGTCACCTGCAGCCCGGTGCCCTGGAGTTGGGCCCGCAGCTGGTGGCTGAGCGCACCGGCGTCGAGTACCTGGGCGGGCAGCGCGGCGCCGGGGGCGACCACCGGCGCGGCCGGCTGGCCCGCCACCGGGGTCGGCGTCGACTGGACCACCAGGGCGTCGGTCAGGGTGCCACCGAGGTGCGCCGGGCAGTCCTGGTTGGCACCGGGAGTGCCCAGGTAGACGGCGTTCTGGTCGAACCGGACACAGGCGTTGGGATTCTGGGCCAGGTCGACGACCTGCCAGTTGCTCGGCACCTGGAGCTGGTAGCCCTGGTAGTCGACGGTGCGGGAGCCCGCGGCGTCCGCGGCCTGGGCCTCGGGAACTGCGGCGGCGAGTCCTGCGGTGGCAAGAAGAATGGCGGCGGTACTGCCGGCCAGACGATGTGGCATGACGGTGGGTCCCACCCCTTCAGTTCGTCCACACTCTTGATCATTCAAGTGCGGTCCGAAAGATAATATGCACGGCCTTCACTGGTTCCCCTCGTGCCCCGGCTGTGACAGACCCACGACATTCGCACGATCGGCGGCATCCCGCGGACGCACGACGGACAGCACGACGGACAGCACGACGGACAGCACGACGGCGGCCCCGCCGATGAGCGGGGCCGCCGTCGTTGTCCTGCCGGGTGACGTCAGGTCAGTTGTTGGGCACCGTCGCGTAGCTCGGGGTGCCCTCGGCCATCTGCCGCAGCGCGTCCTTGCGGTCGCGCTTGGAGAGGCGGTCGATGTAGAGGTAACCGTTCAGGTGGTCGGTCTCGTGCTGCAGGCAGCGGGCGAAGAAACCGGTGCCCTCGACCCGGATCGGGTTGCCGTCCTTGTCCTGCCCGGTCACCGCCGCGTAGTCGGGGCGGGCCAGCTCGGCGTAGGCGGTGGGCACCGACAGGCAGCCCTCGTTGCCGTCGTCCAGGGTCCGCCGGTCGACCGGGAGGTCCTCCAGCACCGGGTTGATGATGTGACCGATGTGCCGCACGTTGTTGTCGTCCGGGCAGTCGTAGACGAAGACCTTGGCGTCCACGCCGATCTGATTGGCCGCCAGGCCCACGCCCGCGGCCGCGTACATCGACACGAACATGTCGTCGATCAGCGCGGACAGGTCCGCGTCGAAGGCCGTCACGACCTTGCACTCGCGGTGCAGCACCGGGTTGCCGACCACCGTGATGGGGCGCGCGGTGCCCTTGGAAAGGTCGGGCTCCTCGCCGATCACCTTGACCGGGGCCTGCTCGGCCGACTCGGCCTCGTGGTCATGGTCGTGATCGTGGTCGTGGGTGTGCTCGTGCTGCTCCGCCATCGCTGTTTCTTCCGCTCCTCTGGGCCTGCTGAGATCACACCCAGCCTAGGCCCTGCACAGCCCTGGGCGGTCAGCAGACCTCTTCGACGTCGCGGTAGGCCCGGGTGGTCGGCGAGGCCGCCACCCAGCGGTCCAGCAGCAGCCGCACCAGACCCGCCGGTGCCGCGATGCCGCACTCGCGCTCGGTCAGCCAGGCCATGCCGCCGCTGCCCTGGCTCAGGTGACTCAAGTGGCCCGGGTGCGCCGCGTCCCCGTCGTCGTGCGGGTCGTGGTGCACGGTGCGGCCGTCGTCGGTGACCATCCGGCTCTCCGAACAGGCCCGGCAGAGCAGCCGCACCGAGGAGGTCCAGTCCTCGGCCGCGTAACCCGCCTCGGCCACCAGGCGCTCCAGCGCATCCCGGTCCGCCTCGGTAGCGGCCTGCAGCAGCACCACATAGGTCGGCACCGGCGAGGGGGCCCACAGCTCGATCTCGTCGAAGACGGGGTAGGCGGCGGCACCCGCGACCCGCTCGCCGTGCGGCGCGCCGTCGTGCAGCACCACCTCGCCCCAGCGGCGGCCGGAGGAGGGCAGCGGGATGGAGAGCACCTCCACCCGGGCCGGGTCCAGCCGGCGGCCCCAGACCACCTCGCTCTCGCCCTCCGGCGACAGCCGCACCGGGGTGGTGCCCAGGTCGAGGCGGACCGGGGCGTCCGGCGCCGCGCCGCCACCGCCGGGCAGCCGCAGGCCGTACGCCTGCCAGGCGCGGCGGGCCAGCGGCCAGTCCTGCAGGGCGGTGGCGGTGATGCCCAGGTTCCACCAGTCGGGCGCCCCGTGGTCACGGTCGAGCAGGGCGACGGCCCGCAGGCCCGCCACCCTGGCCTGCTCCCAGTCCCGGCGGAACTTGTGCAGCAGGGCGAGGTTGAACCAGGAGTCGGAGAGCCAGGGCTCCAGGTCGGCCGCCATCACCAGCAGCGCGCCGGCGTCCTCGTAGCGTCCGTCGCCGATCAGCGTGAAGGCCCGGTCGGTCGTCTGCCGCCAGGTGGCGGACGGCCGATGCCGTGCCCGGTGGAAGATCTTCACGTTGCCCTGCCGCCTGTCCGCTCGGTGCTGCTGAGTCCTGCCGGGAGCCGGTCCGGTCGGGCCGGTCCGGTCGGCCCGCCTTCATCGGCGGGGCCGCCCCGGGCCAAGAGCCCCGGCGGGGTTGTCGCACCCGCTCCCGCCGCTCCCGCCCGGTCCGGCCGTCCCACCCGGTCCCGCTGCCGCCGGCGCCTTTGCCACGGTGGCCGGGGCCGAGGAGCCGACGGCCCCTGCTCGGGTGTTCCACGCTACGACCGCATCCAACCACGGCGGCGGCAGGGTGCGCTCCCCACGCGTCAGGTCACGCTGAGTCACCCGCTTTCGGCCCGGGCCACCGTGCACGGACCGGAGCCGACGGCGCGCACCCGCTCCAGCGCCGCGACCACCACCGGGTCGTAGAGCCGCCCCTGCCCCGCGCGCAGCACGGACAGCGCCGCCTCGCCGCCGCCGGCCGGTCCGGTCAGGTCCTCGTGCGCGTTGGCGACCCGGATGATCCGGGCGGCCAGCGGCACGCTCCGGTCGGTACGCCCGTCCGGGCCAAGCAGCGGATCGGCCAGCCGGGCCACCTGCTCGGCGACCGGTCCGGGCACGCCGGTGCAGCGGATCACCTCGCTGCCCAGCCGGGCGATCCGCTGCTGCTCGGGCTCGGGCAGGGTGGCCGTGGCCCCGCCGCGCACCGGCTCGACCAGCGAGAGCTGGCCGATGTCGTGCATCAGCGCGGCGTACTCCAGCAGAGCGAGATCGTGGGTGCTCAGGCCAAGCTCCCGGCCGAGCGCGCACGCGGTGTCCGCGACCCGGCGCGCGTGCCCCGGCGCCGTGTACCCGGCCACCTCGGTAGCCCTGGCCAGGGTGGCGATGGTCTGCCCGTAGGTGGCCCGGACGGCGGCCGCGCGCCGCAGCGAGGCCTGGGCCAGCAGCAGCGGCAGGCAGAAGACCGGCAGCGCCCACAGACCGACCTCGCCGGCCGCCAGACTGATCAGCATCCCGGTGGCCGCGATCGCCGAGCCGATGCCGGGCAGGGTACGCAGCTCCTCCTCCAGCGCGGCGCCGAACCGCCCGCCGCCACGGTGCTGGCAGGCGGCGAGCACCGCGTCCGCCAGCCCGGCCAGCGCCGCCACCAGCACCATGAACACCCCGTAGGCCGGACCGGCCAGCGGCACCCGGTCCAGCGCGCCACTGTTGTAGAGCGGCTGGAACAAGGTGGCCGCGAAGGCCACCGCGAGCAGCCGGCGGGCCGCGCCGTCGCAGCGGGCCACCACCCGGGGACCGTAGGGCCAGCCGCGCGCCCGGTAGCGCCGCACCGCGGGCAGCACCGAGCGGCCCGGCAACTGCTCGCGCACCCGCCCGGCCGACCGGCCGAGCGGGCGGGCACGCCAGGGCAGCGCGGGCGGCCGGGCCGGCCCCGGGGGCGGCCCGGACCGGCGAAGCCCGGGCGCACGGCGCCCCGCCTCGCCTCCCGCGCCGCCCGCTGTGCCACATCCCGGGCGCTGCCCAGGGCCCTGTCCCGGGCGCTGTCCAGGGCCCTGGCCCGGCCCGCCCGCCTCGGCCGAACGCGACCGGGGCCGCGGCACCGAGGCCATCGCCCGCGACCGCTCGGTGCCACGCAGCCGGCCGAACCCGAGCACCAGGGTGCGGGCCAGCGCCCCGGTGGCCAGGCCCAGCCCCGCCACCGCCACCACCTGGAGCACCCCGTGCCCGGTGGGCAGCCCGCGCAGCGGCCCGAGCAGCGCGTAGGCCAGCCCGATCGCGGCGCCCAGCGGGGCCTGCGCCCGCCCCCCGGGCGAGCACACCCGGACCGCCTCACCGATCGCGATCAGCACCCCGAAGGCCAGTGCCACCCGGGGCTGCGTCAGCCCGTGGGCGAGCAGCGCGGCCAGCGAACCGGCGAAGAGCAGCAGCGCCGCCGCGCGCACCAGCGAGGCGCCGTTCACCCCGCCGTGCGCCGGCCCGCCCAGCACCCGCGCCGGACGGGCGGGCGCCGCCCTCACCGCGAGCCCCGGGCCGGGGACCGCACGCCCCGGGCCGTCGGCCGGGCGATGGGCTCCGGCACTCCCAGCGGGATGTCCGGCACCGCCGCGTCGGCCTGCTCGGCCGGCGGCAGCACCGGCTGCCAGCCGCACCGGTCCACCGCTGTGACCAGCGCCTCCACCATCACCGGATCGAACTGGCTGCCCGCGCAGCGGCGCAGCTCGGCCACCGCCTCGGGCACCGGGCGCCCGCGCCGGTAGGAGCGGGTGGAGGTCATCGAGTCGAAGGCGTCGGCCACCGCGATGATCCGGGCGAACTCGGGGATCCGCTCCCCGGCCAGCCCGTGCGGGTAGCCGCGCCCGTCCATCCGCTCGTGGTGGTGCAGGATCCCGGCGTGCGCCTCGCCGAGGAAGTCGATCCCGCGCACCAGGTCGTGCCCGTACTCGGGGTGCACCTCCACCGCCCGGCGCTCGACCTCGGTCAGGGGACCGTTTCTGCGCAGCAGTTCGGTGGCCACCCCGAGTTTGCCCACGTCATGCAGAGTGCCGGCGAAGTGCAGGGTGCGCAGCCGCTCCCCCGCCATGCCGAGCTGACCGGCGATCAGCACCGAGGCCCGGCCGACCCGTTCGCTGTGGCCGCGGGTGTAGGCGTCCTTGATCTCCACGGCCTGCACCAGCGCCTCCACGGTGGCCCGGTGGGCGGCCCGCTCCCGGTGGCCCTGGGCGAAGACCCAGGCCGAGATGGAGAGTGGCAGCAGCGCGAGCAGCGCGGCGAACGCGCCGTACGGGCCCTGCCAGAGCACCGCCACCATCAGGCCGCCGAGCGCGTGCAGGAAGGCGGGCGGCCCCAGCACACTGAGCGCGCCACGGCGCAGCTCGGCCATCGAGCAGCGCTCGGCCAGCAGCCGGATGCCGGCCACCAGCACCCCGTTGACCAGGCAGAAGACCAGGACGGCGGCGAGCGCGGGCAGCAGCGCGTCCGGGTAGCGC
Organism: Kitasatospora sp. NPDC008050; assembly: GCF_042957465.1. Lineage (NCBI taxonomy): Bacteria > Bacillati > Actinomycetota > Actinomycetes > Kitasatosporales > Streptomycetaceae > Kitasatospora > Kitasatospora sp. NPDC008050. Next base: position 600,518 of record NZ_JBIBIJ010000002.1, on the reverse strand, counting down.
GCGCCGAGCAGCAGCCGCGGGCCGTTCAGCAGCCGGAACAGCGCGGCCGCCGGCCAGGCCGCGAGCGCGAACTGCGCCGCGTTCCAGGCCCGGCGCAGCAGCCGGGGGGCGGCGGCCGCGCCGGTCAGCGTGGCGGGCAGGGCGACCAGCGCCGCGGCGGCCGGCGGCAGCATCAGCACCCCGGCGAAGAGCACCGGCAGGAAGGTGTTGGCACTGGGCCGCACCGGCTCGTTCACGCTCGCCCGGGGCTTGGTGCCGCGGCCCAGCCCGCGCGCGACCCGCGCGCGCACCTGGCGGGCCAGCCGCAGGCAGGGCGTGGGCAGGCCCTGGGCCAGCGACTCCCAACAGGCGTGCAGGAAGGCGAGCAGCGCGACCTTGGGCCAGTCGACCGGCCCGTCCAGCCGGGCGGGCAGCCCGATACCGGCGGCGACACCCGGCAGCAGCGGCAGCAACGCGGCGGCCGCGGCGAGGAGAACCAGCAGGACGTATCCACGGGCCGCCGCGGAAAGCCGCGTCGGCGCCTGTCCAGGGAGCGTGCGGCCCCCGCGATCGACAGCGATCTCAGCCTCCCCAGCTCACCGACGGGCTCGTCTGAGGAGGATAGGTCTCCACTGCGGCGGCTGAGCCCGTCAGCGCGCGATACCCGCGCCAGCACGGCCCATACTCACCCGATCGAGTGAGGACGGAAACTGACGTCGTGTCACACCGCTGAAACGCGGACCCCGCCCCCCGGCCGGGGACGGCGAAGGCCCGGGAGTGCTTGCACTCCCGGGCCCCACTGGACCGAACGGCCTACCCCGCTGTCGGCCTGCACCACCGCCGGCCTATTCGGCGGGCGTCGCCGCCTGACCGGCCGCCAGCAGCCCGGCCTCCCCATGGACGGGGGCATCCGGAGCCACCTCGACCACGGGCTCGCCGCTGCGCTGGCCGGCCCGGATGCTGTCGATCCGGGCCAGGACCTTGCTCCGCAGATCCGACGGAGTGTCATCACACCCGCAGGAGCGCTTGATCAAGGCCTTGATGGCCTGCTCCAGGCCGTACTTCTCCAGGCAGGGCGAGCACTCCTCGAAGTGCTCGCGCAGCTTGGCGCAGTCGCCTTCGGCCATCTCGTTGTCAAGGAACTCGTAGAGGTGGTCAAGCACCTCGCCGCAGTCCGTGTTGTGCGGACCTCCGCAGCTCATGAGCCCGTGCCTTTCGCCTCGCGCCCAGCCCCGCTGCCCGCCGGGACCAGTCCGCGCTCGCGGGCGTAGTCCTCCAACATGCCCCGCAGTTGGCGGCGGCCTCGGTGCAGCCGGGACATCACCGTACCGATGGGGGTGCCCATGATGTCGGCGATCTCCTTGTATGCAAAGCCCTCGACGTCCGCGAGGTAGACCGCGATGCGGAACTCCTCGGGGATCGCCTGCAGGGCGTCCTTCACGTCACTGTCCGGCAGGTGGTCGAGCGCCTGGGTCTCGGCCGAGCGCAGACCGGTCGACATGTGCGACTCGGCCCGGGCCAGCTGCCAGTCCTCGATCTCCTCGGCGGCGGTGCGCTGCGGCTCCCGCTGCTTCTTGCGGTACGAGTTGATGAAGGTGTTGGTCAGGATGCGGTAGAGCCAGGCCTTGAGATTGGTGCCCTCGCGGAACTGGTGGAAGGAGGCATAGGCCTTGGCGAAGGCCTCCTGCAGCAGATCCTCGGCATCGGCCGGGTTGCGGGTCATCCGCAGCGCGGCCGAGTACATCGGGTCCAGGTAACCCAACGCGTCACGCTCGAAGCGCTCGCGGCGGGCCTGCTCACTCTCCTCGGCGGACACCCGGAAGGTGTCCTCGCCGATCGCCTCGGCCAGCTCCTCGCCGGTCAACGGCTCGACCACGGAGTCGGCAGCGTGCGACTCGGCCGCGAAGTCGGACCCGGCGGCGGGGTCGTGCCCGCCCGGGCCCACGTTCGGCTCGTCCTCGGTCGCGACGACCGGACCCACCTCCTCGCTGAATCGGGACCGGCCCACCGCGAGCCGACCCGGAAGGGAGGATATCGGGCTCACGGGCTTCTCGCCCGCGACGAGCCAATCGGACCACGGGAGGAAGGCGCTCTGCGCGCTTGCCTCGTCGGGTCGCTCGGGGCACGCGATCGGACCCATGTGCGCTGCCTTTCGCCTGGAGCACTGCTGACAGAGGGGTTAACCCGCCTCCTCGTCCAGGCATTCCCGGCCCTGCACAGAACGGGCGCCACCGCCAGCGGGCGGCCGTCGGTCCGCCGCGGCGGACCGACGGCCGCGACCGCTCAGCCGAGCGGCAGCTCCGCCAGCCAGTCCCCGACCGCCCCGGTGAGCTGCTCCAGCGCCGCCGCCTGCCCCAGCGGAGCCGACTTGGGCAGCACGAAGCCGTGGTTGGCGTAGGGCACCGACACCAGGCGCCGGCCTGCCGGAAACGCCGGGACCGCCGGAAAAACCGGGAACTCCCCGGGCGCCCCGAAGCTGTCCCGCTCCCCCTGCACCACCAGCGTCGGCAGCCCGCTGCCGAGCAGCTCCGCCACCCGCGAGCGCTCCGGCTTGCCGGGCGGGTGCAGCGGGAACGCCAGCGCCAGCACCGCCACCGCCCCACTGGCCGCGCCGGTCCGGCAGGCCACCCGGGCCCCCGCGCTGCGCCCGCCCACCACCAGCGGCACGCCCTCGGCGGCCAGCCGCTCGGCCACCGGCAGCCAGCCGGCGTCCAGCGTCTTCGGCGCCGGCGCCACCTTCTTGCCGGCCACCCGCCAGGGCTGCTCGACCAGCGCCACGGTGATCGCGCGGCCCGGCAGCGCGGCGGCCAGCGCCACCAGGTCGGCCGCCTCGATCCCGCCGCCCGCGCCGTGCCCGAGGCCGAGCACGGCCCTGGGGTGTCCGGCGGCCCGGTGCCAGCTGATCCTGGCCTCGCCCACCGGGGTGGCCACCAGGGTTGTCGACGGCCCGGTCATCAGAACAGCGCTCCCTCGGTCTCCGGGGTGGTCCGCTCGGTCAGCCCCGGGTGGTTGTTGCGGATGCTGCCGACGGCCGCGGAGACCGGCGTCAGAGCGAGCAGCCCGGGCCGCGGCGCGACCAGCAGCGCACGTGCCTGCTCGGGGTCGTCCAGGCCCGGGTCCAGCCAGTCGGCGAAGCTCTCGGGCTGCAGGAAGAGCGGCATCCGCTCGTGCACCGGCGCCAGCAGCGGTTCGGCCTCGGTGGTCACGATGGTGCAGGTCACCAGCCAGGCGGCCGGGTGGTCGGCGGCCACCGAGCGGTCGCGCCAGAACTCGTAGAGCCCGGCCAGCGCCAGCGGCGCGCCGTCCACCCGGCTGACGAAGAAGGGCTGCTTGCGGGGCCGGCCCTTGCCGGTGGCGCTCTCGATGGTCTGCCACTCGTAGTAGCCGTCCACCGGGAGCAGGCAGCGGCGGGAGGCGAAGGCCTGCCGGTAGGAGGGCTTCTCGTGGACGGTGTCGGCCCGCGCGTTGATCATCTTCACCGCGCTCTCCGGCGACTTCGACCAGGCCGGCACCAGGCCCCAGCGCAGCTGCCGCAGCTGGCGCACCGGCGTCGAGCCGCCCTTGGGCACCCGCTCCAGCACCACGAGGACCGGGTCGGTGGGGGCCACGTTCCAGCTCGGGGTCCACCCGGGCACGAGGGACTCCACAGAATCCCGCCGGGCAGAATCCCGCCGGGCCGAACCCCGTTGGGCCGAACCCCGTTGGGCAGGCTCCCACTGGCTGACGCCGAAGAGCTCGACGATGTCCTCCGGCTCGGTGCTCGCCGCGAATCGACCACACATACCGCTCAGCCTGCCATGCCCGCCGGGCCTTCTCACCCCTGACCGGGAACCGGTGGCTACCGCCCGGCGGTCCTCACATGGGAGGCTGCTGGCCTCCCTCGAACGGCAGACACTCCCGGCACGGCAGGAACGATCATGAACCAGAGCATCAGCGGAGTCTGGCAGCGGGTTCTGGGCACCCAGCCCGACCCGCCGCGCTGGCTGGTCCTCGGCTGCGCCGCGGTCGCCCTGCTGGCGATCCTGCCGCACCCGGTCTGGCGGGTGAGCCGCAACGTGGTGACCATCGCGCACGAGGGCGGGCACGGCCTGATCGCGCTGCTGACCGGGCGCCGGCTGGACAGCATCCGGCTGCACTCGGACACCTCGGGCCTGACCGTCTCCTCCGGACGGCCGACCGGCCCCGGCATGATCCTGACCGCCGCGGCCGGCTACACGGCTCCCTCGCTGCTGGGCCTGGGCGGCGCCATGCTGCTGGCCGCCGGGCGGATCACGGCGCTGCTGTGGATCTCGATCGCCCTGCTCGTGGCGATGCTGGTGATGATCAGGAACGCCTTCGGCCTGCTCTCGGTGGTGCTCACCGGCGGTGCCTTCTTCGCCATCTCCTGGTACGGCAGCGCCCAGTTCCAGGCCGCCTTCGCCTACCTGGGCATCTGGTTCCTGCTGCTGGCCGGGGTCCGCCCGGTGGTCGAGCTGCAGCGCAAGCGCCGCCTCGGCGGGGCCCGCGACTCGGACGCCGACCAGCTGGCCCGGCTGACCGGGGTGAGCGCGCTGCTCTGGGTGACGCTCTTCCTGGTGGTCGCGCTGGCCTGCCTGCTGGTGGGCGGCAGCCAGCTGCTGGCCTGACCGGCGTCCCGGTCCACGGTCGGGGAAGTTGTCCACAAGCTCCGGCTTGTCCACAGGTCGGTATATCTGCGAGGCCCGGATAGGGGGTCCCCCTAAACTGGCCGCATGACCGAGACCCTGTGGCCCGCCCCCGTCGCGACCACCGCTGTCGACGCGACCGTCACCATCCCCGGCTCCAAGTCCGTCACCAACCGGGCGCTGATCCTGGCGGCGCTGGCCGGTGAGCCCAGCTGGGTGCGGCGTCCGCTGCGCAGCCGGGACTCCCAGCTGATGGCGGACGGCCTGCGGGCCCTGGGGGTCGGCATCGAGGAGCTGGTCAACAACTCCTCCGGCGGTACCGGCGGCGGCGAGGCCTGGCGGATCATCCCGGCCGGCCGGCTCAGCGGCCCGGCCCGGGTGGACGTCGGCAACGCCGGCACCGTGATGCGCTTCCTGCCCCCGCTGGCCGTGCTCGCCGACGGCCCGGTCCACTTCGACGGTGACCCGCGCTCCTACGAGCGCCCGCAGCACGGCGTGATCGACTCGCTGCGCGCCCTCGGCGCCCGGATCGAGGACGACGGGCGCGGCGGCTTCCCGCTCACCGTGCACGGCACCGGCGCGCTGGACGGCGGCACGGTCGAGCTGGACGCCTCGTCCTCCTCCCAGTTCGTCAGCGCCCTGCTGCTCTCCGGCGCCCGCTACAACCAGGGCGTGGAGATCCGCAACGTCGGCGGTCCGGTCCCCTCGCTGCCGCACATCCGGATGACGGTCGACATGCTGCGGCTGGCCGGCGTCCAGGTCGACGCGCCGGAGGACGGCGGTGAGAAGGACGTCTGGCGGGTCACCCCCGGCGCGCTGCTCGGCCGGGACCTGGTGGTCGAGCCCGACCTGTCCAACGCCGCGCCGTTCTTCGCCGCCGCGCTGGTGACCGGCGGCCGGGTGACCGTGCGGGACTGGCCCAAGCACACCACCCAGCCCGGCGACCAGCTGCGCGAGATCTACACCCGGATGGGCGGCAGCTGCCGCTTCACCGACGAGGGCCTGGAGTTCAGCGGCACCGGCGTGATCCACGGCATCGACGCCGACCTGCACGACGTGGGCGAGCTGACCCCGGTGATCGCCGCCGTCGCCGCGCTGGCCGACTCCGAGTCGCACCTGTCCGGCATCGCCCACCTGCGCCTGCACGAGACGGACCGGCTGGCCGCGCTGGCCAAGGAGATCAACGACCTGGGCGGCGACGTGTCGGAGACCGAGGACGGCCTGCGGATCCGGCCGCGCCCGCTGCACGGTGGCACCTTCCACACCTACGAGGACCACCGCCTGGCCACCGCCGCGGCGGTGCTCGGCCTGGCCGTCCCGGGCGTCCAGGTGGAGAACGTGGCGACCACCGCCAAGACACTGCCGGACTTCCCGGCGATGTGGGCCGCACTGCTCGATCCAGTGACGGCCAGGGACTGAGCGGGAGTACCAGCACCATGCGCCGCTACGGCAAGGACGCCGACGAAGACGACATCCGCAACCGCCCGGGCCGCAAGGGCTCCCGGCCACGGACGCGGATCCGCCCCAAACACGAGGACGCCGACGAGGCGATGATCCTCACCGTCGACCGGGGCCGGCTGACCTGCCTGGTCGAGGCGGGCACCAAACGCGAGCGCGAGGTCGTCGCGATGAAGTCCCGGGAGCTGGGCCGCAAGGGCGTGGTGGTCGGTGACATCGTCAGCGTGATCGGCGACCTGTCCGGCGAGCCGGACACGCTGGCCCGGATCGTGCGGGTCGAGGAGCGCACCTCGGTGCTGCGGCGCACCGCCGACGACGACGACCCGTACGAGCGGATCGTGGTCGCCAACGCCCAGCAGCTGGCCATCGTCAGCGCGCTGGCGGACCCCGAGCCGCGGCCCCGGCTGATCGACCGCTGCCTGGTGGCGGCCTACGACGCGGGCATGGAACCGCTGCTGGTGCTCACCAAGTCCGACCTGGCCCCGGCCGAGCCGCTGCTGGAGACCTACGCGCCGCTGGGCATCTCCTATGTGGTCACCCGGCGCGACGAGCTGGCGACGGCCGGCGCCGAGGCCGTGCGCGAGCACCTGCGCGGGCTCTCCACCGTCTTCATCGGCCACTCCGGCGTCGGCAAGACCACCCTGGTCAACGCGCTGGTGCCGGAGCACCAGCGGAGCACCGGACGGGTCAACGCGGTCACCGGCCGCGGCCGGCACACCACCGTCTCGGCGCTGGCCCTGCGGCTGCCGCCGCCCCCCGGGGCCAAGCCGGGCTCCAAGAAGGCGCTGGATCCCGGCTGGGTGATCGACACCCCGGGCTTCCGCTCCTTCGGCCTGTCGCACATCGACCCGTCCCGGGTGATCCTCGCCTTCCCCGACCTGGAGCCCGGCACCGCGGACTGCCCGCGCGCCTGCAGCCACGACGAGCCGGACTGCGCGCTGGACGCCTGGGTGGCCGAGGGCCACGCCGAGCCGGCCCGGCTGTACTCACTGCGCCGTCTGCTGGCCTCCCGCGATCCCCGCGAGGAGGAGGCCGCCCGGGACGCCCGCGAGGAGGAGTGACGTGTCGGATCACCCATCAGCGGTGATCATATGAACGTAGATTGATCACACTCGATGGCCAGGACCACCAGGGAGGCGAACCGATGGCATGGCTCATGGTGGTCCTGGCCGGCCTGCTGGAGACCGGCTTCGCGATCAACCTGAAGCTGAGCCACGGTTTCACCAAGCTCGTCCCCACCGTCGCCTTCGCCCTCTTCGCGCTGAGCAGCTTCGGCCTGCTGACCCTCTCCCTGAAGCACCTGCCGGTCGGCAGCGCCTACGCGGTCTGGACCGGCATCGGCGCGGCCGGCACCGCGGTCTACGGGATGATCTGGATGAACGAGTCCTCCTCCGTCCTCAAGCTGGTCTCGATCTCCCTGGTCATCTGCGGCGTGGTCGGCCTCCAACTGAGCGGCTCCGGCCACTGATCCCCGGGCTGTCGCCCGGTTGTGCCGGCATCGGTGCCGACACCCCAGGAGCAAGATCCCGCTGCCCGAGCCCTTCCGCTTCAGCATCGACACCAGCGCCTTCCTCGCCTACCGGTCTCCCGAGGCCTCCTGAGGGTCCGCCACGCGAGCCGAACTGTCGATCCGCCGGGCAGCTCGCTACTGTTCGACCCATGGCCGACTACCACGATGATCTCCGCCTTGCCCATGTCCTCGCCGACTCGGCCGACTCGGTCACCCTGGAGCGATTCCGGGCGCTGGACCTGAAGATCGAGACCAAGCCCGACCTGACCCCCGTCAGCGACGCCGACAAGGCCGCCGAGGAGGCGGTCCGCAGCGTGCTGCAGCGCGCCAGGCCGCGGGACGCGGTGCTGGGTGAGGAGTTCGGGCTGGTCGGCTCGGGTCCCCGGCGCTGGGTGATCGACCCGATCGACGGGACGAAGAACTACATCCGCGGCGTGCCGGTCTGGGCCACCCTGATCGCGCTGCTGGAGGAGGACGCGGACGGCGAGCAGCACCCGGTGGTGGGCATCGTCTCGGCGCCCGCGCTGCACCGGCGCTGGTGGGCGGCGAAGGGGCTGGGCGCCTACGCGGGGCGCAGCCTGGCCAACGCGGGGCGGATCCGGGTCTCGGGCGTCTCCCGGCTGGCGGACGCCTCGCTCTCCTACTCCTCGCTGAGCGGCTGGGAGGAGCGCGGCCGGCTCGACCCGTTCCTCGACCTCACCCGGGCCTGCTGGCGGACCCGGGCGTACGGCGACTTCTGGTCGTACATGATGCTCGCCGAGGGCGCGGTGGACATCGCCGCGGAACCGGAGCTGAGCCTGTGGGACATGGCGGCGCCGTGCATCGTGGTGCAGGAGGCCGGCGGCCGCTTCACCGGTCTCGACGGCATCGACGGGCCGGGCGGCGCCGATGCGGTGGCCTCCAACGGCATCCTGCACGAGGAGATGCTGCAGCGGCTCAGCGTGTGAGCCCGGGCGGATGAGCCCGGGCGCGTGGGCCGACGCCGGAACTGGGTGCGGGCCCCGACGGTCAGTCAACTGACCGTCGGGGCCCGCCGCTCACGGGGTGCCGCCGGTTACTGCTTGCGCAGCTCGCGGACGGCGGCCTCCAGGCGCTGACCGTAGTCGGCGTCGGCCTGGCGGAAGTTGCCGATCGCCCGCTCCACGATGTCCTCGCGGTCGGCGGAGACCTTGGCTATGAAGCCGGCCAGGTTGGCGACCAGGCGCTGCTTCTCGTCCTCGGAGAAGAGCCGGTAGAGGTTGCCGGCCTGGACGAAGTCGTTGTCCTCGCTGTGCGAGGGCGCCTCGAAGGTGCCGGTGAGGCCGTTGACCTCGGTGGCGGCCCAGAGCGGGCGGCCGGTCTCGACCGGGCCGCCGAAGCTGTTCGGCTCGTAGTTCTTCTGGCGGCCGTGGCGGCCGTCGTAGAGGTAGCCGTCGCGGCTGTTGTTGCGCGCCTCGGTGGCGTGCGGGCGGTTCACCGGCAGGTGGTCGGCGTTGATGCCGACCCGGTAGCGGTGGGCGTCCGCGTAGGCGAACAGCCGGCCCTGCAGCATCTTGTCCGGGGAGGGGCCGATCCCGGGCACGAAGTGCGCCGGGGAGAAGATCGACTGCTCGACCTCGGCGAAGATGTTGTCGGGGTTGCGGTTCAGCTCCAGCTTGCCGATCTCGATCGGCGGGTAGTCCTCGTGCGGCCAGACCTTGGTCAGGTCGAACGGGTTGAAGCGGTAGTTCGCGGCGTCGGCGGCCGGCATGATCTGCACCTGCACGGTCCAGCTCGGGAACTCGCCGCGCTCGATGGACTCGCGCAGGTCGCGCTGGTGGCTGTCGGCGTCCTCGCCCGCGAGCTTCGCCGCCTCGTCGGCCGTCAGGTTCTTGATCCCCTGGTCGGTCTTGAAGTGGTACTTCACCCAGAAGTACTCGCCGGCCTCGTTCTGCCACTGGTAGGTGTGCGAGCCGTAGCCGTTGAGGTGGCGGTAGGTCGCCGGGATGCCGCGGTCACCGAAGAGCCAGGTCACCTGGTGGGTCGACTCGGGCGACAGGCCCCAGAAGTCCCAGACGTTGTCGGCCTCCTGCGAGCCGGTGTACGGGTCGCGCTTCTGGGTGTGGATGAAGTCGGGGAACTTGATGGCGTCCTTGATGAAGAACACCGGGGTGTTGTTGCCGACGAGGTCGTAGTTGCCGTCCTCGGTGTAGAACTTCAGCGCGAAACCGCGCGGGTCCCGCACGGCGTCGGCCGAGCCGAGGTTGCCGGCCACGGTGGAGAACCGCAGGAAGGTCTCGGTCTGCTTGCCCACCTCGGAGAGGAACGCCGCCCGGGTGTACTGCGTGACGTCGGCGGTCACCGTGAAGGTGCCGTAGGCCGCCGCACCACGGGCGTGCACCACACGCTCCGGGATCCGCTCGCGGTTGAAGTGGGCGAGCTTCTCGAACAGCAGCTGGTCCTGGATCAGGGCCGGTCCGCCGATGCCGGCGCTCGCCGTGTTCTGGTTGTCGGCCACCGGCGCACCGGCCTCAGTGGTCAGGGTTGGCCGCAGCTCGTCCTGGGCAGTCATGGGAGCACCTCCGTGTGATCCGGTCGTGTGACTCGATCCTAACTTGGACTTTGTCTAAGTCAACACTGGACCTAACCTCGGACCTTGCTATCGTTTGTGTATGAGCGATCTCCTGGCACGGCTACGCGAGCAGGGCTGGCGACTCACCGCACAGCGGCGTGTCGTGGCCGAGGTCCTCGACGGCGAACACGTCCACCTCACCGCCGACGAGGTGCACGCCCGCGCGGTCGGCCTGTTGCCGGAGATCAGCCGCGCCACGGTCTACAACACGCTGGGCGAGCTGGTGTCACTCGGCGAGGTGCTGGAGGTCAGCACGGACGGGCGGGCCAAGCGCTACGACCCCAACGCGCACCACTCGCACCAGCACCTGATCTGCTCGTCCTGCGGCACCATCAGGGACGTCCACCCCAGCGGCGACCCGCTCGCCGCGCTGCCGGCCGCCGAGCGGTTCGGCTTCGCCGTCTCCGGCGCCGAGATCACCTACCGCGGCCTGTGCCCGGACTGCCGGGCGCACTGACCGCACACCGCACGGGTCAGGCGCTGAGCTCCGGGCGCAGCGCGTCCAGCAGTCGCGCCGCGCGCTCGGCGACCTCCGGCGGACCGTAGTCGGTGGCCCGCTTGCACCAGTTCTCCGCCTGCACCGGCTCACCGCGGCGCAGCGCCAGCAGGGCGAGCCGCAGCGCGGCCCGGCCGTGCCCGGCATCGGCGGCCCTGGTGTACCAGAGCATCGCCTCCGCCTCGCGCTCCTGGCGGGCCAGCAGCAGGCCCAGGTTGAAGGCACCGCTGCGGCTGCCGCTCGCGGCCGCCCGGCGGTACCAGCTCTCGGCGATCTCCAGCGCGCCACGCTCGGCGGCCCGCACGCCCATCCGGACCTGGGCCCGGCTGTGGTCGGCGTCGGCCGCGACGGCGTACCAGTGCTCGGCCTCCTCCGGCACGTCCCCGCGCCGGTCCAGCAGCGAGGCGAGACGGAACGCGCCCTCGGCGGAGCCGCCGGTGGCCGCCTGGCGGTAGCGCTCCAGCGCGGCGGAGAGGTCACCGCGCTGCTCCTTGACCACCGCGAGCTGCAGCGCGGCCTCGCCATGCCCCTCGGCGGCGGCCCGGGCGTACCACTCCTGGGCCTGCTGGTGCTCGCCCCGGTTCGCGTGCAGGATGCCGAGGTTGAAGGCACCGTCCACGCTGCCCGCCTCGGCGGCCTTGGAGAACCAGGGCTCGGCGCCCGACTCGTCGCCGCGCTGCAACAGGATCACGGCCAGCGCGTTGCACGCCTCCCGGTGACCGGCGTAGGCGGCCCGCCGGTACCACTGCTCGGCCTGCGCCTGGCGGCCGGCGCTCGCGCACAGCAGGCCCAGGTTGAAGGCGCCGTTGTGGTCGCCGGCCTCCAGCGCGGCCCGGTACCAGCGTTCGGCGGCGTCGTCCTCGCCACGGCCCGCGTGCAGCGCGCCGAGCGCGTTGGCCGCGTTGCCGTCGCCGGCCTCGGCCGCCTCCTGCCACCACTCGGCCGCCGACGGCAGGTCGCCGCAGTCGCGCAGCAGGAAGCCCAGCGCGCAGGCCGCCCGCGGCTCGCCGTTCTGCGCGGACTGCCGGTACCAGCGGGCCGCCTCCTCGCGCAGCGCCCGGTCGCCCTTGGCCCGCTCCTCGACCAGCACGCCCAGGCGCAGCGCCGCCCTGGCGTGGCTGCGCGCGGCGGCCGTGCGGTACCAGGTCTCGGCGCTCTCCTTGTCCCCGGCCGCCTCGCGCATCCGGGCCAGCCGGTAGGCGGCCTCGCGGTGGCCCGCGTCGGCGGCCACCTTGAACCAGCGCTCGGCCCGGACGTCGCGCCGATGCTCCATCAGGTCGCCCAGTGCGTAGGCGCCGAGCGCGTGCCCCTGTTCGGCGGCGAAGTGCAGCCAGTACTCGGCGGCCTCCTCGTCGCCGTGGTCGCGCAGGTGCAGACCGAGCGCGTGCGCGGCCGGGGCACTGCCCGCCACGGCGGCCTGGCGCCACCAGCCGCCGGCCTCGGCCCGGTGGCCGCGCTGGTGCAGCAGCACACCGAGGTTGTTGGCGGCGGCGCGCAGCCCGGCCGCGGCACCCTTGCGCAGATACGGTTCGGCGTCGTCCAGATCACCGCGGCGCAGCAGCAGCGCGCCGAGCTGGCTGGCCGCGTTGGGGTCGCCGGCGTCGGCGGAGGCCCGGTGCCTGGCCTCCAGCGCGGCCGACTCGCGGGCGGCCAGTTCGCTCTCGAACGAGGCGGTGGCGGATTCGGGGTCGTCCACGCCGCCGTCCACCGGGCCATGGCCGGCCGCGGCGGCCGGGTAGCGGCCACCGACCTGCGGCACGGGGACGTGGACCAGGCTCTCGGGGCCGTACGGACGCCTGGCCCCGGTACGCCAACTGCCGCGCTGGGCGGGAACCGGCGCGGACTCGGTGTCGATGTCCTGCTGGGGCGCAGCGGTCTGCGGCTGGCTCTTGCCGATCAGCTTCATGCCGACTCCCGCTCCCCCCGAGTGCCGCGGCGTCCATCGGGGGCCCCGGTCGGCTCACGGCGCATCAACTGCCGTGCCCCGTCCCCCATGTGTTCCATCGTCGCATCACCCGAACACCCGCGTACACCGACCCGCGCGATTTTGCCGGGCTGGGCCGAAGCCAGCGAGATTGCTTCAGCGTTTTGTCGATTTCCCGACACTTGCGCCTCACAAACCCCGCGGCACCGGGTGATGTGCCGAGTGTCCTTCCATAGTACCGGAGGCGGTGCCACCGCTTATGGGTGACACCGCCTCCGTCAGCTCACGAACCCTCAGCTCACGCTGATGTCATCCGCGTAGTACGTACCCTGCCCGTACCAGCCGTGCACCCAGATGGTCACCGAAGTGACCGAGGAGCCGGTGGTGAACTTGGTGGAGAGCTGGGACCAGCCGGGGCTGCTGGTCCAGGCGGAGGTGTCCGCGCCGGAGCCGGTCACCCCGAGGTAGGTGTAGCTGCCCTGCACCCAACCGGACAGCGTGTAGCTGGTGTTGGGTTTGACCGTGACGGTCTGCGAGCACTGGGCGTCGTCACTGCTGCTGGCGGCGCCCGCCAGGGCGTGCGAGCCGGAGTGCACCGGGGTCGACACCACCGACCCCAGGTTTCCGGTGCAGGTCCACGGGGAGAGCGAACCGGACTCGAAGCCGCCGTTCGCCACGATGCCGCCCGCCGGAGGCGTGGGGGTGGGAGTCGGCGTGGGCGTGGGCGTCGGGGTGGGCGTCGGGGTGGGCGTGGGGGTGGGGGTGGGCGTCGGCGTCGGGGTGGGCGTCGGCGTCGGTGTCGGCGCCGCGCAGGAGGCCGCGGACCCGTTGGTGTCGGTCACCGCGGCGTTGAAGAGGGTGGCGGCCGGGTCCAGGTCGTAGAGCGAGAACATCATCGTCCCGCCCAGCCCGTTGCAGTGCAGGTAGTCCGCCTTGGCCTGGATCGACTGGGCGTCCTCACCCGACCAGAGGTTGGTGCCGTCGTAGAAGTACGCGGCCTGTGCCGCCGGATCCCAGAAGGTGTCGGCGGGGTTGTCGACCACGCCGGAGAGCTCCTTGTACATCCGGGTCCCGGCCACGTTGCCCGAGTCCGCCGCGCCCGGGGCCGGCCCGGTGGCCGTCTGGAAGAGCCCGTGGTTGCTGCCCGCCGGCACGCCGGTCCAGCCGCGGTAGTAGAACGGCACCCCGATGTTGAGCTTGTTCGCCGGGAAGCCGCCGGGTATCCCGTACTGCGGATCGCCCACCGTGTAGGCCTTGATCGCCTCGTCGGTGGAGTACTTGCTGGTCCCGGGGGCGATCGGAGTGGACGGGTCCGCCGGGTTGTCGTACAGCGGCGACTGGTGGTTGGTCTGGGTGGGTTCCCAACCGCCGTGCATGTCATAGGTCATGGGGTCGCCGAAGGTCAGGTACTGGCCGATCTTGTCGGTCTCGACGTTCTGGATCTTGTCCTGACCGGCCGGCAGCGCCGCCGAGAGCGAGTAGGTCTTGCCGTCGGCCGCGCCCTGGGCGTCCAGCTCGCTGCGGAACTCGGCCAGCAGTGCGGTGAAGTTCTGCTTGTCCGCCGCACTGGCGTGGTTGCCGACGTGGCCGCCGCCGCCCGGGTACTCCCAGTCGATGTCGAAGCCGTCGAAGATGCCCTTGCCGGTCCCCGGGCCGCCGTAGCCGTTCTGCGAGGGCAGGTTGCCCTTGATGAACATGTCGATGCAGGAGGAGACCAGCTTCTTGCGCGAGGCGTCGGTGGCCGCCGCGTCCGAGAAGTACTTGGAGTACGTCCAACCACCCAGGCTCAGCACGACCTTGAGGTTGGGGTACTTCGCCTTCAGCTCCTGGAGCTGGTGGAAGTTGCCCACGATCGGCTGGTTCCAGGTGTCGGTGCTGCCGTCCACGCTGTTGCCGTTGGCGAAGGTCTTGCCGTAGTCGGCGTACGAGTCCCCGGCCCCGTCACCCGCGTTGGGGTTGTTCTCGTCCTGCGAGGCGGCCGAATTGGCCTCGAAGCAGGTGAGATTGGTGGGGTCGATGTTCTCGAAGTCGTAGATCAGGTAGTTGAGGTTGGTCGCCTCGCCGCTGTCGGACACGTTCTTCAGGTAGAAAGCGTTCTGGTAGACCGACCACTGGTCGTAGTAAGCCACCTTCATTCCGCCCGAAGTGGCGGGCGCACCCGTGGTGTTGGCGGGCACAACCGGTGCGGCGGCCGGTGGGGCGACCACCGCCGGCTGACTCTGGGAGGCCTGGGCATGAGCCATGCCCAGCACCGACAGGGCGCCACCCAGCAGGATGGAGGCTGCCGAGGTCACCGCCCATGCCGACTTGTTCGCTCTGCGCATGCGGTTCTCTCCTGTGATGTGGGGGTTGAGGAGACCGCCGATCCGCTCGCCGCGCGGAGGCGAGCGGTGGCGGGGTCAGGTGGGGGACGGCCGGCTCAGCCCATCTGGTGCAGATGGCCGCCGACCGTGGTGGCGATGGAGTTGCCGTTACTGGCATCCCAGTTGGTGGACCAGGTCATCGCGCCGCCGATGCCGGGCCAGGTCGTGGGCGGTGTGAAGGAACCGCAGTTCGTCCCCCTGGCCAGGCAGTCCAGCGCGTTGTCCACGGTCGCCGGGGAGAGGTAGCCGCTGCCGGCCGCACTGGTCGAGGCCGGTACACCGAGGCCCACCTGGCTCGGCGCGAGGCCGCCCTGGAGCTGGATGCAGGCGAGCGCGGTCAGGAAGTTCTCGGTGCCCTCGGAGTAGACGTTGCCGTCGCAGCCGTTCATCGAACCCGAGTTGTAGTACTGGGTGTTGACGACGGTCAGGATGTCCTTGGTGTCCAGCGCCAGCTGGAAGTACGGGGTGCCGGTGGACTGCATGTCGATGGTCTGCGGCGCCATGGTGAGCACGAATCCGCTGCCCACCTTCGCCGCGAGCGAGTGCAGCGCCTGGCTCATGTAGGTCGCCGTGACACCGTTCTCCAGATCGATGTCCACCCCGTCGAAGCCGTACTGCTGGATCAACGCGTAGGCGCTGTTGGCGAAGTTGGCGGCGGAGGTCGAATCGCTCACCGAGATGGTGCCGTTCTGGCCGCCGACCGAGAGGATCACCTTCTTGCCGGCCGCGTGCTCGGCGGCGATGTCGGCCCTGAACTGGGCGTCGGTGTAGCCACCGAGCTTGCCGGCCAGGGTGGGGTCCAGGCCGAAGGTGATGCCACCGGGGTTCGCCGGGTCGGCGTTGGCGAAGGCCACGGCGATGATGTCGTAGGCCGGGTCGACATCGCTGATCCGCTGGTCGGTGGCGCCGTTGTCGAAGTCCTGCCAGTAGCCGGTCAGCAGATGCTGGTTCCCGCCGCCAGGTCCCGTGGGGGTGGAGGTGGTGGTGGGAGAGGTGCTGACCGTCGGCGTGGAGGTGACCGGCGGCGTGCTGGTCGGGGTGCCGGTGGGGGACCCGGTGGGCTGCCCGGTGGTGGAGACGGTCGAGGTCGGGAACACCCCGGGGCCGCTGAGCAGCAGGTCGTCCGCCTGGTAGGCGCCGGTGCCGTACCAGCCGTGCAGATAGACGGTCACGCTGGTGGTTCTCGACCCGGTGGTGAAGCTGGTGGACAGCTGGTTCCAGGCGGAGTTGGTGCTCCAGGTCGATGGGTCCGTCGCCCCGGTGCCACTGGCGCCCAGGTAGACGTAGCTGCCCTGGACCCAACCACTCAGGCTGTAGGTGGAGTTGGGCTGGACCATGACCTGCTGGCTGCACTGCGCGTCGTCACTGCCCGCAGGCGTTGCCTGCAGGGCGTACTTTCCGCTGTGGACCGGGCTGGTGACGACCGTTCCGGAGTTCGCCGAACAGCTCCAGTTCCCGAGGGTCCCGGTCTCGAAGCCCGGATTCTGCAGCAGGTTGATGGTGTCGGCGTTGGCGCTGCCGCCGGAGGTGATCAGCACCGCCCCGCTCACCGTAAGGGCGAGCGCCGCCACCGAGGCCAGCGCGGTACGGGCCGGCGACAGGCCTCCTGGTCTCGGTGCGCCGGGTCTTCTCTCGGTCTGTCTGGTCGCACGGTGCACGGGGCAGCTCCTCGGATCGGCGGGACGGCGCGGCGCACTCGGCCGCGCCCGGACGCGGACGGGGCGACAGGGAGCGTTAAGTCCCCCGGCGCGGCGAAACCCGCCGGGGGACGAGACGGACTCAGAGTGGACTAGACCAAATACCCGGTCAAGGGGAGCCGCCACGACCGCCCGCGCCGAGCGCACGTCAAGAGACCGGCGAGCTCACGCAATCCCGCCCGAGGCACCATCAGGGCAGGTGGGGCGGGGTGCGCCGAGGGGCGTCAGCGGGGTGTCAGCATCCGGATTCCATCCCCGGTCCATTCCCCGCAGGACCGCTCAGGCGCCCGCCTCGGCCGCCCCGCCCCGCCCGGCGACCGGTCCGTCGACCGGCGCCGCCGGCCGGGCACCGGCCCGCGCGAAGAGCGCCGTGAGCGGATGCAGCCGGTAGCGCCCGTCCGGGTCGGCCAGCAGCAGGCCGTACTCGGCGAGCAGCTCCAGCAGGCGCTCGGCCTCCCGCTCGGGCCGAGCGAGCAACGGGCCGACCACCGCCGCGTCGAACCCGGCCGGCCCCAACGGGCCCAGCCGCCGCAGCACCGCGACGGCCGCCGCGCCACCCGGCGTCCGGCGCAGCCGCGCCTGAGCCGTGCCGAGCGCCTGCGCCACACCCCGCCCGCCCGGGCCGAGTTCGGCCAGCCGACCGTCCTCCTCGGCCAGCCGGGCCGCCAGCCAGGACAGCCCGCGGCCCGGCCGGGCCAACAGCCGGGCCGCGGCCCCCCGCAGCGCCAGCGGCAGCCCCGCGCAAGCGGCCAGCACCGCCGCCTCGGCCGCCAGGTCGGCGCCGGCCTCGTCCGCCTCGCCCGGATCGGCTCCCCCGGCCTGGACAGACCCCGGGACGGCCGAGGAGTCCGGCCCGGCGACCAGCCGCCGCCAGAGCCGTTGCGCGTCCTGGCCGCCCAGGCAGCCCAACGCCAGCAGCCGGGCCCCGGGCAGCCCGGCCGGCCGCCCCCGGCAGGTGACCAGCACCGCGCAGCTCGGCGAGCCGGGCAGCAGCGCGGTCAACTGCGCCTCGTCCCCGGCGTCGTCGAGCACCAGCAGCAGCCGGCGGCCCGAGCTCACCGAGCGGAACAGCGTGCCGCGCCGCTCCGCCTCGGGCGGCAGCGACTCACGCGCCACCCCCAGATCGGTCAGCAGCCGGCCCAGCAGCGCGCCCACCTCGCACGGGCGCCCGTCCGCCTCGTGCAGGTCCAGATAGAGCTGACCGTCGGGGAACCGCTCGCGCAGCCGGTGTGCGGCGTGCACGGCGAGCGCGGTCTTGCCCACCCCGGGCGGCCCGCTCAGCACCACCACCGGCACGGCACCCGCCCGGCGCCCGGCACCACCGGCCCCCAGGGTGCGCGCGATCACCCTGGCCTCGGCCGAGCGTCCGGTGAAGTCCGCCAGATCGGAGGGCAGTTGCGCGGGCCGACAGACCGCCCGCAGCCGCACCGTCGGCTCCGGTTCGTCCGGCCGGTCCAGGTCCAGGCTCGGGTCGGTCCGCAGGATCCGCTGGTGCAGATCGTCCAACTCCCGCCCGGGCTCAAGCCCTTGACCGGTGATCAACGACTGCCGGGTCTCGGCGAAGACGGCCAGTGCCTCGCCCTGCCGACCGGCGCGGTAGAGCGCCAGCATCAGCAGCCCGCGCAGCCGTTCCCGCAACGGCTGCGCGGCCGCCAGCAGCCCCAGCTCAGCGACCACCTCGTGATGCCGGCCGAGCAGCAGGGCGAGTTCGAACCGCTCCTCCTGTGCGGCCAGCCGCAGTTCGGCCAGCCGGCCCCGGTGCAGCGCGGCGAACGGGCCGGGCAGCCCGTCCAGCCCGCTGCCGCGCCACAGCGCGAGCGCCTCGTCCAGGGTGCCGGCGGCCAGCGCCGTCTCGCCGGCCGCCCGCTGGCCCCGGGCCCGCTGCCGGGCGGCCTCGAACTCCTGCAGATCCAGCTCACCGGGGCCGACCGCGAGCCGATAGCCCGCGCCATGCGAGGAGAGCACCCCCGCCGGCGCCCGCCGTGGCCGCTCGGGCTCCAGGATCTGCCGCAGCCGTGAGACGTAGGTGGCCACCAGGCCAGGCGAGTTGACGGTGGCCCGGGCGCCCCAGACCGCCTGCACGATCTGCTCGCGCGGCACCGGCTCGTTGGCGCTGAGCAGCAGCACGGCCAGCACCGCGCACTGCATCGCCGGCCCCGGATCGCGGACCGCCCCGGCCCGGTGGACCAGCAGCGGCCCGAGCAGCTCGTAGCGGAGCGCCGCGTCCGCCCCGGCCCGCGCGACCATCCTCCGCTCCCCTCACCCGTGGGAGCGGCCCGCGGGGTGGACCCACGGTGGACTAGACCAGAGGCGGCGTCAACACGTCCGGCGGAAAAACTTGTCGTGACGGCGACAACGCACGCGCCGACCAGCTCCGCGGAACACCCGGAGGCAACCCGGAAACGTAAAAAGACCGAAGGCCCGGAGATGAAATCTCCGGGCCTTCGGTTTCAGTAGCGGGGACAGGATTTGAACCTGCGACCTCTGGGTTATGAGCCCAGCGAGCTACCGAGCTGCTCCACCCCGCGTCGTTGTGTCTCAACCATAGCACGGTCTTCGGGCCGGCTGCGCCCACCGCCCGGCCGGCGGTGGGCGCAGCTGCCCAGCTCAGCGGCTACGGCGAGGCGCTCGGTGCCGCGGACGGCGGTGCCGCGGACGCCCCGGACGGCGGGGCCGACGGCGCCGTGGCGGCCGACGGCGCCGACCCGCCGGTGCTCTTCTGCTCCGCCGCCACCGCCGCGTTCAACGCGTCCTGCAATGCCTTCTGGGCCGCCCCGTACGCCACCCAGTCCCCGGCCTTGAAGGCGTTCTGCGCATCGGTATTGGCCTTCTGCATCGCGTCCAGCGCCTGCCTCAGGGCCGGATCGAGGCTGCCGCCACCGCCGCCCGACGCGGGCGGCGGGGTGCTCACCCCGCCGCCGGGCGCCGTGCCGGTGGCCCCGGGCGCAGTACCCAGAACCTTGGTGAGGGCGTCCGGCAGATTGCCCTGGAAGGCCACGTTGTCGTTCCCGTACACCGCGAGGACCTTCTGCAGGACGGGATAGTTGGAGCCGCTGCCCTTGACGTACACCGGCTCGACGTTGAGGAAGCCACCGCCCACCGGCAGCGTCAGCAGGTTGCCGTAGTCCAGGTTCGAGTCACTGCCGTTCTTCAGCAGCGTGATCTGACTGGCCACCGTGGAGTCGGAGTTGAACTTCGCCTGCACCTGGGTCGGCCCCGGTGTGTTGCTGTCGCTGGGCACGGTGAGGATGCGGATCCTGCCGTAGTCGGGCCCGGGGTCCGAGTCCACCGACATGAAGGCGGCCAGATTGCCGCGGCCGCTGGGCACGAAGGTGCTGTTCAGCGAGAAGGTGGCGGACGGCATGTCCGGCATCCGCAGCGTCAGGTAGTACGGCGGCTGCAGCTGCTTGCTGTCGTTGGTCGGGTCGGCCGGCACCTGCCAGATGTCCGTCCCGTTGAAGAAGGCGTTCGGGTCGGTCATGTGGTACATGCCCAGCAGGTCGCGCTGCACCTTGAACAGGTCCTGCGGGTACCGCAGGTGCGGCAGCAGGTCCGCCGGGATCGCGCTCTGCGGCTGGACCGTGCCGGGGAAGGCCTTCATCCAGGTCTTCAGCACCGGGTCGGTGGCGTCCCACTGGTACAGCGTCACCTGGCCGGTGAAGGCGTCCACCGTGGCCTTGACCGAGTTGCGGATGTAGTTGACCTGGTCGGCGTCGCCGACCACCTGGCCGCGCTCGCTGCTGAGCGAGTCCTTGGTGGCGTCGCCCAGGGTGGTCTTGGAGGAGAACGGGTAGCCGTCCGAGGTGGTGTAGCCGTCCAGCACCCAGGTCAGCCGGCCCCCCTCGACCACCGGGTAGGGGTCGCCGTCGACCGCCAGCCAGGGCGCGACCTTCGCCACCCGCTCCTGGGGCGTGCGGTCGTAGAGCACCTTGGCGCCGTTGGTGATCGCGCCCGAGTAGAGGATCTGCGGCTCGCTGAACTTGACCGCGTAGGCGGCCCGGGTGAGCGGGTTGTTCAGCGAGACCCCGCTGTCACCGGTGTACTGGTAGGTCTGCGCACCGCCGTCCGCGGTGTTGTCGATCTCGTGGTTGGAGCCGCCCACGATCGAGTACGTGGTGGTGTTCTCGCCGTAGTAGATCCGCTGCTCGTAGTCGCCCAGGCTGCCGGTGGCGGGCAGGCCCGACTCGGTGAAGACCGGCTGGCCGTTGCCGTTGACCTGGTTGCCCTTGGCCGCCACCACGCCGTAGCCGTGGGTGTACTTGAAGTGGTCGTTGATCCAGTTGTGCTGCTGGACACCGTTGGGGTTCAGCTCGCGCACGCCGATCACGGTGTCCTGGACGCCGTTCGCCGTGCTGTACCGGTCCACGTCCAAGGTGCTCGGGAAGCCGTAGTAGGAGCGCTGCTGCTCCATCTGCTGGAAGGTCGGCGAGACGATGTTGGGATCGAGCAGCCGGATGTCCGAGATGGTCTGGCTGTCCTTCTGCACCGAGCCGGCGTCGGCCGTGGCGGTCGGCGTGTACTGCTGGGACTGGCTGCCGGCGATCCCGTAGGCCTGCCTGGTCGCGTCGATGTTCTGCTTCAGATAGGGCGTCTCCTTGGCCTGCTCGTTCGGCTTGACCTGGAACTGCTGCACGAGCGCCGGGTAGAGCCCGCCGATCAGCACCGCCGAGAGCGCCATCAGGCCGAAGCCGATCAGCGCCGGTGCCCAGGTCCGCCGGATCGGCGTCAGGAAGAAGAGCAGCGCGCAGATGATCGCCACGCAGAACAGGATCGTCTTGGCCGGCAGGAACGCGTTGGCGTCCACGTACCGCAGACCGGTGTACCCCGGAACGCCCTTGTAGGAGCCGGTCTTCACCGCCAGCGCGTACCGGTCCAGCCAGTACGCGACGGCCTTGAAGAGCACGAAGAGTCCGAGCAGCACCGCGAGATGGCCCTGCGCACCGGCGGTGGCCCGCCGCCCCGGGCCCTGCATCCGCAGGCCGCCGTAGAGGTAGTGCACCAGCAGCGCGCCGAGCAGCGAGACCACCACCGCGCTGAACGCGAAGCCGAGCAGGAACTGGTACCAGGGCAGGTCGAAGGCGTAGAAGGAGACGTCCAGGTGGAACTGGCTGTCCTTCACCCCGAAGTCGGTCGCGTTGGTCCACAGCAGCCACAGCCGCCACTGCCCGGCCGCCGCCGCACCCGCGATCAGGCCGACCGCCAGCGAGATGCCGATCAGCAGCCACCTGCGGTAGGGCGCGATCCCCATCCGGTAGCGGTCCAGGCTCTGCTGCTCGACCGACATCGCCGAGAGCGGCGGCCGCAGCCGGTGGGCCACCCAGATGTTCAGCCCGGCGACCGCCGCCATCAGCAGCCCGAAGACCGCGAAGAGCCCGGCCTTGGTCCGCACTTCGGTGCTGAAGACCGAGGAGTAGTGGACCGACTTGAACCAGAGCCAGTCCGTCCAGAAGCCCGCGAACAGGACAAACCCCAGGAGCAGCAGGACCAGCACGCCTACCGTGAGCAGCAGGACCTTGGCTCGGCGGGAGGGCGGGCCGACCCTTGGCCTGAAGCCCTGCCCGCCCCGGTCGGGCATCTGGAACACCAAGACGGCACCTCTGCTGTTGTTGTGGTCGGATCGGACACGGACGAATCGGACACGGACGAGCAGCCCTTCGGGCCGCTTCCCCCGAGTGCAACTTAACCAGCCGTTCGCCGAGTTCCCGGGCCCAGGTCGCCCTCCACGCGGGTCCGGGCCCGGGGCAGGCCGCTGACGTGTGAGGATGGGTCCATGTCCGATGCCACCAACATCCCCTCTCCGCCTGCGGACGGCCTGCCGCCGGCCGCGACCCCGCTCACCCGCGCCGCCCTGGAAATCGACGAGTACGTCGCGGGGCTCGGCTGGGACAAGCCCGCCCGCCTGTTCGCCCTGGTCGACAGCGCCAAGCTGCGCCGGTCCAACCCGGCGGTGGCCAGGCAGCTCGGGCTGGAAGACGAGACGGCGGGCGCCCTGACGCCGGTCGAGCAGGAGGAGCTGGCACCGAACACCGTGCTGGACGAGTTCCTGGCCACCATCGCCTGGCCGCCGGAGGTGGCGGGCTGCGCCCTGGTGGTCGAGCGCCTGATGCTGCCGCCGGGTGCCGAGAAGAGCCGCCCGGCCGGCGCCACCGAGGCGCAGCTGTCCGAGTGGGTGGCCAACCACCCCGACCGCCAGGAGGTGCGGATCACCGCCGCCGTGCTGCGCGACGGCAAGCGCGAGATCGCGCTGCGGCTGCGCGAGAAGGACCTGGCGCGCGAGGTGCTGACCGGTCCCGACCTGGTGCCGGGGCTGACCAAGGCGCTGCTGGCGACCTTCGCCTGAGTCGCTGGGCCCGGCGCTGCGGCCGCTGAGCCCGAACCGAACCGCCCGAACACAAACCGCCGCCCGGCCCGAGGCTGACCTCGGGTCGGGCGGCGGTTTCGTTGTCGCGCAGGCCCCGGCCGCTCAGGACACCGAGCAGGAGGCCAGCGCCGAGTCCTGCCCCGCCCGGATCTGCCCCAGCGCCTTGAGCGCGTCGTCCAGGGTGTTCACCTTGATCAGCCGCAGCCCGCTCGGGGTGTTCTTGCCGGCCTCGGCGCAGTTGTCGCTCGGGGTGAAGAAGAACTTCGCCCCGGCGTTCCGGGCCGCGATCACCTTCATCGAGATGCCGCCGATCGGCCCGACGTTGCCCTTGTCGTCGATCGTCCCGGTCCCCGCCACGAAGGCGCCGCCGGTCAGGTTGGTGGGCGTCAGCTTGTCGATGATCCCGAGGGTGAACATCAGCCCGGCGCTCGGCCCGCCCACGTCCTGCAGCCCGATGTCGATCTTGAACGGGTAGCTGTGACCCATCTGCGTCTGGATGCCGACCATCGCCTTGCCGGTCTGCGGGGACTTGCCCGTGGTGATGGTCACCTGGTTCTCGTCGCCCGGCGCCGGGTTCATGCTGTCCTTGTCGTGCGGCACCACCGTGAAGACCACGTTCTCGCCCGGCGCGTGCTTGGTGACCAGATCGGCCACCTGCTTGTCGTCGGTGACCGCCGTGCCGTCGACCGCGACGATCCGGTCCCCCGCGTGCAGCTTGCCGTCGGCGGGGGTGTCGGCGACCACGGCGGCGATGTTCACCTCACTGCCGATCGGGATGCCGAGCTCGGTCAGCGCGGCCGTCTTGGCGCTGTCCTGCGAGGAGGCGAACTGCTCGGCGTTCTGCTGCTCCGACTGCTGCTCGGTCTGACCCTGCGGGTAGAGCGTGTTGTGCGGCACCACCAGCACGTCGTTGCGCAGCCAGCCGACCACCACCGAGACCAGGCTGGGCTGGTAGTCCGCACCGGTGACCTGGACCGTCGTCATGTTCAGGTGGCCGGTGGTCGGATAGGTCTGGTGCCCGGCGATGCTGATCACCGGGGTTCCGGACTTGTCCTGCGCGCCGAGCGTGTTGTACGTCGGGCCGGGGCTCAGCTGCGAGTAGGGCACGTGCATCAGCACGGAGACGCAGAGCAGCGCTATGAGCAGCAAGGTGGCGGCGAGCATCGTCGCAGAGCGGCGTGGCATGCAACGACAGTACGGGACCACCACTGAACGGCGCCCGCCGGGCCGGGCACCCGGACCGGTGGCCCCGCTACGCCGCCGGACGGTCCGAGCCGGCCTCCGGGACCCGGTGCGCACCGGTGCTGCGCTCCATCGCGGCCAGGAACCGCTGGTGCTCGGCGAGGGATGCGCCGTCGCCGGTGGCGCGCGGCGGCCGGGCCGCCCAGGTCGCCCAGAGCGCGGCGATCACACCCGCTACGACGGGGATACCCAACCAGGCCAGTGCTCCCATGTCCGGTCCTCCCACTCGTCGCCCCGGCTCGTCGTGGCCGGCCGGACTCGCCTCGGCCACTCCCAGCCCGTCGTCGTACCTATCAGCACATTAACCGCCCGGTCTGAGAACGGCCTTGGCACCATCCGCGTCACGGGGTGGCCAAGGACGCCACTCCCCGGATGTATTTGTAGGACTGCTCCACGGCCGAATGGGTTCCCGCCCCGGAAGGTCGTGCGGCACGCATCAGATCACTGGGCGGACCGGTCCGCAGATCGGCAGGGCAGGGCAGGTCAGCAGGAGCCGGCGCCGACCCACTCCTCCTCGCCGTCGGTGAAGACCTGGTGCTTCCAGATCGGCACCTCGTGCTTGAGGTCGTCGATCAGCTTGCGGGCGGCGGCGAAGGCCTCGCCCCGGTGCGGGCAGGCGACCGC
This sequence comes from Kitasatospora sp. NPDC008050, assembly GCF_042957465.1. Classification (NCBI taxonomy): domain Bacteria; kingdom Bacillati; phylum Actinomycetota; class Actinomycetes; order Kitasatosporales; family Streptomycetaceae; genus Kitasatospora; species Kitasatospora sp. NPDC008050. Next base: position 575,631 of record NZ_JBIBIJ010000002.1, on the reverse strand, counting down.
CACGATCACGGCGGCGTCGGTGATCGCCAGCCGGCCGACCCGGTGCACGGCGGCCAGCGCCCGGACCGGGTAGTCGGCGACCACCTTCTCCGCGATCCGCCGCATCTCCTGCTCGGCGCTCGGGTGGCAGCTGTACTCCAGCGCGGCCACCGACTTGCCCCCGTCGTGGTCGCGGACCGTCCCGACGAAGATCGCGGTGCCGCCGGCGGCGTCGTCGCCGACGGCCGCGTACACCTCGTCCAGCGAGAGCGGGGTCTCCCGGACGGCCAGCAGACGGATGGGGTCGTGAATCTCGGACATGCCCCCATGATCGGTCATGCCCGGCGGGCGGCGGCAATTGTCGGGTCGTCCAAGACGGCCCGCACCCCGGCCGCCCGCCGCGGTACCCCGGCCCCCGTGCCCCGGTGTGGGGCCCGGCCTCAGATCCGCCGCCGCTTGCGAGCCCGGCGGACCAGCGCCGCCGTCCCCACCAGGGCGACCGTCGCGCCCGCCGCGCCCAGGCTGGTGGCGGCCTCCTTGCCGCCCAGCCGGCGCCCGGCCACCGCGTGCTTGCCGGCCACCTGGCCGAGCAGCTCGGCCAGCACCTCCTCGTTGCTGTACCGCGGCCGCCAGCCCGCCTCGTGCAGCCGGCTGCCGGACACCACCCAGGGGTACATCGTGTACGCGAGGTCCCCGGCCGGGGCCGGGGTCAGGCCGAGCCGGTGCAGCCGGGCCGCGGTGCCGAGCGCCAGCGCGGCGGGCAGCTCCATCCGGCGGATCCCGGAGAGCTCCTCGACCTCCTCCTGCTCCAGCCAGCCGTCACAGCCGACCGTCACCTCCCCCTCGACCAGGCCGAGCACCGCGTACTCCAGCGCGCAGGCCAGGTCGTCCACATGGCAGAACTGCCAGCACGGCCGCGAGCCGGCCACCACCAGCAGCCGGGGCGCCTCGAAGTGCCTGGTCAGCACGGTGTCCACGCCGGGGCCCACCACCACGGCCGGCCGCAGCACGGTGACCTGCAGCCCGGGGTGGGCACGCGGGGCTCGCCGGGCCAGCCGCTCGATCTCCAGCAGGTCGCCGACCAGGCTGGCCTCCTCGGTGGCCCGCAGCTCGCCGTCCTCGGCCAGCGGCACCTCGTTGTCCGCCAGCGCGCCGTAGACCATCGCCGAGGTGCAGAGCACCACCCGGTGCACGCCGGCGGCCGCGGCGGCGGTGAGCACCGTCTGCGCGCCCCGGACGTTGTAGGCGCTGCGCGCCCGCGGGTCCGACTCCATGTTCAGGTCCATCGCGAGGTGCACCACCACGTCCACCCCGCGCAGCCGCTCGGCCACCGCCGGGTCCCTGATGTCCAGCACCCGCCACTGCACGCCGGCGGCCTCGCCGCGCCGGTCGTCGATCGCGAGCACCTTGCGCACCCCCGGCGATCGCACCAGCCGGGCGGTGACCAGCTCGCCCAGGACACCGGCGGCGCCGGTGACGGCCACGGTCAGCGGTCGTCCGCCGTAGGCTGGGGAGGCGGACCAAGGGTCCGCCTGGTCCTGATCGCCTCCGGTCAGCCCAGAGCGAACGTCCGAAGGCGGGGAACTCACCGGCCATCCTCCACGGTTAGCTTATGTGCGTACGTACGAGTGTCACGTACGGTCCATCCTGCCCGAGGAGAGGGCCTGGCGGTGCACCCGGCACCGGCGAGCCCACCCTGGCCCTTGACTCGCCACCCCCCACTTGCTTTCCCGCCACACCGACCAGCGCGTGACGGCCGACCAGATCGAGGACCCAGTGAGCGACCTCCCCTTCGGATTCGGTGTCCCGCCCGAGGAGCCCGACGAGGGCAAGGACCAGGGCGGCAAGCAGGATGACCAGGCGGATTCCGGAAAGCCCGGGAACTCCGGCGAGCAGCCTTCGCCGTTCGGCTTCGGTGCCAACCCGCTCGGCGCGATGTTCGGCATGGGCGGGGCCGGCGGGCAGGGCGGCGCGGGCGACAACCCGTTCGCCGCGATGATGGGCGGCCTCAACCCGAACGATCTGGGTGCCGCCTTCCAGCAGCTCGGCCAGATGCTCTCGTTCGAGGGCGGACCGGTGAACTGGCAGCTCGCCAAGGACATCGCGCGCCAGACCGTGGTCGCCGAGCCGGCCGAGGGCAAGCAGAAGGACCGCTCGGTGAGCACCGCCGAGCACTCGGCGGTGGCCGAGGCGGTGCGGCTGGCCGAACTTTGGCTGGATTCGGTCACCGAGTTCCCGTCCTCCTCCGCGAGCGCGGCGGCCTGGAGCCGGGCCGAGTGGATCGAGGCCACCCTGCCGGTCTGGCAGGAGCTGGTCGATCCGGTGGCCGAGCGGGTCGGCAACGCCATGGGCGGCGTGCTGCCCGAGGAGATGCAGGCCATGGCCGGGCCGCTGATGGGCGTGATGCGCTCGATGGGCGGCGCCATGTTCGGCACCCAGATCGGACAGGCGCTGGGCGCGCTGGCCGCCGAGGTGCTCGGCTCGACCGACATCGGCCTGCCGCTGGCACCGGCCGGCAAGGCCGCGCTGCTGCCGCAGAACATCGCCGAGTTCGGTGAGGGCCTGAGCGTGCCGGCCGAGGAGGTGCGGCTCTACCTGGCCCTGCGCGAGGCCGCCCACCAGCGGCTCTTCGCCCACGTGCCGTGGCTGCGGGCGCACCTGTTCGGCGCCGTGGAGGCCTACGCCCGGGGCATCAAGGTCGACACCTCCCGGATGGAGGAGCTGATGGGCCAGCTCGACCTGGAGAACCCCGAGGCGATGCAGGAGGCGCTCTCCGGCGGTCTGCTGCAGCCCGAGGACACTCCCGAGCAGAAGGCCGCGCTGGCCCGGCTGGAGACGGCGCTGGCACTGGTCGAGGGCTGGGTCGACGCGGTGGTCCACGCGGCCGCCGAGCCGCACCTGCCGCAGGCCGGCGCGCTGCGCGAGACGCTGCGCCGCCGCCGGGCCACCGGTGGCCCCGCCGAACAGACCTTCGCCACCCTGGTCGGCCTCGAACTGCGCCCGCGCCGGCTGCGGGACGCCTCGCGCCTGTGGGCCTCGCTGGCCGATGCGCGCGGCATCGAGGGTCGCGACGGGCTCTGGGAGCACCCCGACATGCTGCCGACCGCGGCCGACCTGGACGACCCGGACGGCTTCGTGCACCGCGGCAACGGGGAGCAGATCGAGGGCGGTCTGGACTTCGACGCGATCACCAAGCTGCTCGGCGAGGCGGCGGGCGAGAGCCAGGCCCCCTCCGGCCCCGCCCCCTCCGGCCCCGCCCCCTCCGGCCCGGACGCCGACAAGCCGAAGGACGACGGGCAGCAGGACGACGGGCAGCAGGACGACAAGCCGAAGGACGACCCGACCGCATGATGCACGCCGATGCCGTCCGCGCGCTGACCTCCTGGACGGCCGCCGAGGCCGACCAGGAGCAGCTGCGCGGCGACTACCTGGCCCACCTTGCGGAGCACCAGGACGGCCTGTGGCGGTCCTGCCGGCCCGCGCACCTCACGGCCAGCGCCGCCGTGGTCGATCCGGCGGCCGGGCGGGTGCTGCTGACCCTGCACCCGAAGGTCGGGCTCTGGCTCCAGATGGGCGGCCACTGCGAGCCGGGCGACGAGACGCTCGCGGCGGCGGCACTGCGCGAGGCCACCGAGGAGTCCGGGATCACCGGCCTGCGGCTGCTCAGCGGCGCGGACGGGCACCCCTCGCCGGTCAAGCTGGACCGCCACCGGGTGCGCTGCGCCGGCAAGGACCAGCCGGAGAACACCCACCTGGACGTGCAGTACGTGGCGGTGGCCCCGGCGGGCGCGCGGGAGCTGATCAGCGAGGAGTCGCTCGACCTGCGCTGGTTCGCCTATGACGAGCTGCCGGAGCTGACCGACGTCTCGGTGCGGCGGCTGGTGGACCGGGCGCGCGAGCTGACGGCCTGAGGGGTCCGGACGGGCCCCGACGGCCCGGACCGGCCCGACCTCAGCCGCTCAGCCGCAGACCTCGCCCGGATCGGGCGCCTCCTCGGGCACCCCGGGCACCCCGGGTGCCCGGGCGCCCGGGATGTGCGGCAGGCGGGCGGCCGAGGCCACGCCCTCCAGGTAGCCGCGGGCCCGCTCGGTGCGCGGGTAGGCCTCCAGCAGCGCCCAGAAGCGCGGGCCGTGGTCCGGCACCAGCAGGTGCGCGAGTTCGTGCAGCAGCACGTAGTCCAGCACGTACTCCGGCATGCCCTGCAGGCGGTGCGAGAGGCGGATGGTGCGCTCGCTCGGGGTGCAGGAGCCCCAGCGGGAGTTCTGGTTGGTGACCCAGCGGACCTGGTCGGGCCGGGCCCGGCCGTCGAGGTAGGCGGCGGAGAGCCGGCCCGCCCGCTCGGCCAGCGCGTCGTCCCCCAGGGCCCGGCGGCTCTCCTGGGCGGCCAGCCGGTCCAGCATCTGGGCCACCCAGCGGTGTTCCTCGGCCGTGGACATCCGCGCCGGGATCAGCACGATCGTGCGATCACCCTCGCGGTAGGCGGAGACGGTGCGGCTGCGGCGGGTGCTGCGGCGGACCTCGACCGGTCCGTGCGGGCTGTTCGGGGCGGCCTCCGGCCCAGGGCCCGGATGGGCCGCGCCTGGCCGCCCGCGTGTACCGGGCGTCGCGACTCCCGACCCGGCCGCTGGACGGGCACGCCGAGGCGACGCCGAGGGCTGGGAGTCCCGTTCGGCTGCCATGGCACACGACGTTACCCGCTGCTACCGACAGAAGTCCGCTGCCCCGGCCGATTTGTTTTCAGCAGTGATCGTGCGCGGATCGTGATTGAAATGAGCGAATTGACTGCCGATCGGATCTTCTCCCCAGGCTGTGGATAACCGACTTGGCCAATTCCCGCAGGTGCGGCAGGCTGTCATCACCCAGCGCAATCGGCTGATTCCCATCAGCCATCACGCGTCCGTCGGGAGGGAGACCGCCATGCGTCCCATGCTCAAGCCCGCGCTGTCGAAGGCCTGGCGCGACCGGGAGACCCTGCAGTTCGGCACCGCCCCCGAGCGGGCCCATGTGGTGGACCAGGCCGACGAACGGTTCTGCGCCTTTCTCGGCCTGCTCGACGGCGTGCGGGACGAGCCGGCCGTGGCGGCGGCCGCCGAGGGCCTGGGCCTGGCCCCGTCCTACGTCGCCCAGGCGCTGCGCTCACTGACCGAGACCGGCCTGCTGGACGACGCGCTCGCCGTCGAGCAGGCGCTGGCCGAGCTGCCGCCGGCCCGGCGGGAGCTGCTCGGTCCCGACCTCGCCTCGCTCTCGCTGCTGCATCCCGAGCCGGGCGCGGGGGCCGCGGCGCTGGCCCGCCGGTCGGGGCTGCGCGTCCAGGTGCGGGGCGCGGGCCGGGTCGGTGCGGCGGTGGCGGCGGTGCTCGCGGCCGGCGGGGTCGGGGTGGTGGAGGTGGCGGACCAGGGCCGGGTGCTGCCCGGGGACTGCGCCCCCGGCGGCATCCCGGCCCAGGAGGTCGGCCGGCCGCGGGCCGCGGCCGCCCGGGAGGCGGTGCGGCGGGCGGCCGGTCTGCCGGGCGGGGCGGCCCCTGCCGCAGCTGTCGCCACGCCCGGCGCATCAGGCACGTCAGGCACGCTCTCCCCCGCCACCGACCGGCCGCCCGATCTGGTGGTGCTCGCGCCGCGGGACGGCAGCGGCGCCCTCGCCGGTGACCCCGCCGAGGCCCACGCCCTGATGCGGACCGGCATCCCGCACCTGTATGTCGGCGTGCTCGAACACCTGGGTGTGGTCGGGCCGCTGGTCGTCCCCGGTGCCTCGGCCTGCGGCCGCTGCCTGGCGATGACCCGCACCGACCAGGACGCGGCCTGGCCCCGGCTGCTCGCCCAACTCACCGCCGAGGGCCCGGCCAAGGCGCGCGCGCCCGCCTGTGACGGCGCGGTGGCCACGGCGGTGGCCGGTCTGGCCGGGCTGCACGCGCTGCTGCTGCTCGACGGCGGGCGGCCGCCGAGCGTGGACGGCTGGTGCGAGGTCTCCGCCCTCGACGGCATGGTCCGCCGACTGCGGCTGCCACCGCACACCGAGTGCGGCTGCTTCTGGCGCTGACCTGTCGCTGACACCGCTGCCGGCCCTGGGCCGACGCGGCGCCGAACCGGTCCGAAGCCACTGCCCAGGCCCTGGCCGGGTCCACCACCCGAGCGGGCACAATGGCCTAGTGACCGCCGTCCCCCAGCCGCCGCAGCCGCGGTGACTGCCGGCACACGTTCGATTCGGAGGCCCCGGTGAGCGATCTTCCGCGCAAGGCTGTGACCCGCACCGCAAGGCTCGCCGCCCTGCCGTTGGGGATAGCTGGGCGCGCCACGCTCGGTCTGGGCAAGCGAATCGGCGGGCGATCGGCCGAGGTTGTCACCGCCGAGCTCCAGCAGGCCACCGCGGATCAGCTCTTCAAGGTCCTCGGCGAGCTGAAGGGCGGCGCGATGAAGTTCGGGCAGGTGCTCTCGGTCTTCGAGGCCGCGCTGCCCGAGGAGGTGGCCGGCCCCTACCGGGCGGCGCTGACGAAGCTTCAGGACGCCGCGCCGCCGATGCCGGCCGCCAGCGTGCACACGGCGCTGGCCCAGCGGCTCGGCCGGGACTGGCGGGCCAACTTCCGCAGCTTCGACGACCGTCCGGCCGCTGCGGCCTCGATCGGCCAGGTGCATCGCGCCGTCTGGCAGGACGGGCGGCAGGTCGCCGTCAAGGTCCAGTACCCGGGCGCCGGTGAGGCGTTGCTCTCCGACCTTGGCCAACTCAGCCGGGTGGCCTGGCTGCTCGGGCCGCTGATCCCGGGCCTGGACATCAAGCCGCTGATCAACGAGCTGCGCGACCGGGTCACCGAGGAGCTGGACTACGCCCTGGAGGCACAGGCCCAGCGGGTGCACGCCGAGGAGTTCGCCGGGGATCCGGACATCGTGGTGCCGGCCGTGGTCGCCCAGGCGGACCAGGTGCTGGTCAGCGAGTGGCTCGACGGCACACCGCTGGCCGAGGTGATCAACGGCGGCACCAAGGCCGAGCGCGACCGTGCCGGCCACCTGCTGGCGCGCTTCCTGTTCGCCGGCCCCGCCCGCACCGGCCTGCTGCACGCCGACCCGCACCCCGGCAACTTCCGCCTGCTGAAGGACGACGGCCCGGTGGCCGGCTGGCGGCTCGGGGTGCTCGACTTCGGCACGGTCGACCGGCTGCCCGGCGGGCTGCCCGCGCCGATCGGGAACGCGCTGCGGATGGCGCTGGCGGGCGACGCCGAGGGCGTGCTGGAGATGCTGCGGGCCGAGGGCTTCGTGAAGCCCACCATCCAGCTCGACCCGGACGCGGTGCTCGACTACCTGCGGCCGATCATCGAGCCGGCCGCGGTGGACGACTTCCACTTCACCCGGGCCTGGATGCGTGCCCAGGCCGCCCGGATCGCCGACCCGCGCTCCCCCGCCTACAACCTCGGAAAGCAGCTCAACCTGCCCCCTGACTACCTGCTGATCCACCGGGTCACGCTGAGCACCATCGGCGTGCTCTGTCAGCTCGGCGCCCAGGCGCCGTTCCGCGCCGAGATGCTCGCCTCGCTGCCCGGCTTCGCCGAGGAGTCGTCCGGCCGGTAGCCGCAGGCTCGACGCACATGACGGTGCCCGGCTCCCGCGATTCGCGGGAGCCGGGCACCGTCACATCAGGGGATTCGCTCCAGGTGCGGCCGAGAGGGCCAGAGCACGAGGGTCAGAGCACCGCCGTGGCGAGCACCTTGCGGGCGCGCAGCGAGGCACGCTCCGCCTTGCGCCGCAGCCGGGAGGCCCGGACGGCGCGCAGGACCATGCGTTGGTCCTCCGCCTCCTGGAGGCGTTCTTGCATATGGGTTCGGGCCAGGTTTTCGTGCATGAGATGCATCTCAAGGGTCCTGTTCTGGATCAGAAGTTCAGTGGTCTGCTCGGCGCGGGCGCTGGGCCCTGCGGTGATCGCCATGTCGGTGTCCTGCTCGTGGTGCGTCGTCGGGTAGGGGGTCTGGACCGCGGCATCAGCCTGGGCAAGGGCGATGCGTACGGAATGGCGCAGTGCGCCGTCCGCCGGGGGGCATTCCCGGGGGACTCTGGCTGCTCGGTGCGCCGGGTTCACGCCATGACCTCGGTCTTGCGCGGGCGACCACGCGGCCGCTTGCGGGCAACCACGACACCCTGGACGAACAGCTCGCCGCCCCAGACGCCCCACGGCTCGCGGCGGTCGAGGGCGCCGGCCAGGCAGGCCTCCTTGACCGGGCAGGTGCCGCAGAGGCTCTTCGCGTACTCGACGTCAGCGGGGGTCTCGGCGAAGAAGACCTCCGGGTCGAAGGCACGACACGGGATGGGGGCGCCAAGAGCCTCGGCGTCGTCGAGCGCGGTGATCTGCATGAGAGAGCCTTCCGGAGGAGGGAATGGAGCGGGCGCGGCCTGGGTCGGCGTTGTCGGCGGTACGGACGGGAGGGGCGGTGTGATGACCGTGGACACTGTTGGCGTCTTCCTCGTCTGAGTTCTGGTTCCGGGCCAGCTGACTGGTGGGGGCTGGACCGGAGGCCCCTGGGGGCCTGGTGGTCTGTCGTACCGGACAAAACAAGAGGGCCGCGGATCCCGGTGAACGGGTTCCGCGGCCCTGGAAAGGTGCCGACCTGAGGGTTCCTCAGGTTCGCTCTCTCCAGGGTTCAGGCCCGCGGAAGGCCCGGCTCCGGACGGCCTCTGCGCCGATAAAGGCGGCCTTGGCCTGGTTGATCAGCTGCTCGTCCTGCTTCGGGGCGGCACCGACGACCTGCAGATAGGCGCCCTGCTTGGCTGCCGCTTCTGCTGCCTTCGGTGCCTTGGTCGGTCGCTCATCGCGCATTGCGAGCGAGGAGCCGACGGCGACCTTGGCCCAACCGTGGGACAGACCGGTCTCGACAGCCGTTCCCGCGATTCCGCCGGTGGGCACACTGGTGCGCACGGCACCGGCGGCATCGGCAGCCTCGACAGAGGTGGCAGCGAGACCCAGACCGCCGCGGACACCGGACAGCGAGACTCCGCCGGTGCAAGCACCGAGGACGGAGGGACGCAGGGAAGCGGCAACAGCGGTCTGGCCAGTCACTTTGTTCATCAGCTGGGTCTTCACGTCGTTCTCGCCTCCTCTCGGCGTCTCGCGGTGCCCAGTTCCCCGGGCTCCGGTGTTCGGATGTTTGGTTGGGTCCAGCAACCCTGCGGTGAAGCAGGGGGTGAAGCAGGTCATACGTTCATGCGCAGGGGAAAGCCGGTTCAGGAGTGATCCCGATCGGCTTCGCGGTCGCGTCCCCTTGACCGCTCCGGCAGGCTATTGCGCTTCATGCACGGCGCGCAAACTATTTTTCCGGCGAGTTTCAGGACTGGTCCACGGAGGGCTCGGACGGCTCCCCCGACAGCTCCTGCGGAGCCTGCTCCGCGTCGTCCGCGGCGAGGTCGCCAGCGGTTTCACCCGGGAGATCCTCCGCCTCGGCGGACGCCTGCCCGGGGTCTTCCCCCGCGCACAACGACAGCACGGCGGCACCGTATTTGTCCAGCTTCATGGCGCCGACGCCCGAGATCAGGCTCAGTTCGCCGGTGGTCGAGGGCGCGTCCTCGGCGATCGCCATCAGGGTCGCGTCGGTGAAGATGACGTAGGCCGGCACGGCCTGCTCCTTGGCCCGCTGGGAGCGCCACTCCCGCAGCCGCTCGTACAGGCCCTCGTCCATCTGGGAGGGGCAGTCCTCGCAGCGGCGCAGCTTGCGCTCCACCGCCTCGGTCAGGGTGCGCCCGCAGACCCGGCACTTGACCGGCCCTCGTGGCGCCCGCCGCCCGGCCGAGCGCTCCGCACCGCCGTCCGCGCCCCCGCGACCGGCCCCGCGGGCCGCGCCCGCCGTGGAGCCGGGCCGCAGGCCGTCCAGGAAGCGGCTCGGCTTGCGGCTGGCCCGCCCGCCCGGCGAGCGCGACAGCGCCCAGGAGAGCGAGAGGTGCTCGCGCGCCCGGGTCACCCCGACGTAGAGCAGCCGGCGCTCCTCCTCGACCTGCTCGTCGGTCTTGGCGTAGATGATCGGCAGCGTGCCCTCGGTCAGGCCGACCAGGAAGACGGCGTCCCACTCCAGGCCCTTGGCGGCGTGCAGCGAGGCGAGCGTGACCCCCTCCACCGCCGGGGCGTGCTGGGCCGCGGCCCGCGCGTCCAGCTCGGCGACGTAGGCGGCGAGGTCGCCCGGCTCGCCGGCCGCCTGCCGGGCCGCCTCGAACTCCTCGGCGAGGCGGACCAGCGCGGCCAGCGACTCCCACCGCTCACGCACCGCGCCGGAGCCGGCCGGCGGCGTCGCGGTGAAGCCACGGGTGGCCAGCACGGCGCGGACCTGAGCGGCGAGGTCGGGCGCGTCGGCGGTCAGCGGATCGCTGCCGGCCCGGGCGGCCCCGCGCAGCAGCAGCCCCGCCTCGCGCACCTCGGGCCGCTCGAAGAACCGCTCGGCGCCCTTGAGCTGGTAGGACAGGCCGAGATCGGCCAGCGCCTGCTCGTAGACCTCGGACTGGCCGTTGGTCCGGAACAGCACCGCGATCTCGCTGGCCCGCACGCCCTGGGCGAGGAGCTCCTTGATCCGGTGCGCGGTGCTCTCGGCCTCGGTGGGCTCGTCCGCGTACTCGACGTAGACCGGCTCGGGGCCGGCCGGGCGCTGCGAGACCAGCTCCAGACGGTGCCGGGCGGCCTCGCCGCGGGCCTGGGCGAGCAGGCCGTTGGCCAGGTGCACCACCTGCGGGGTGGAGCGGTAGTCACGGATCAGCTTCACCACGGTGGCGTCGGGGTGCTTGATCCGGAAGTTCAACAGGTAGTCGGGGGTGGCGCCGGTGAACGAGTAGATGGTCTGGCTGGCGTCGCCGACCACGCACAGGCTGGCGCCCGCCCCGCCGCCGGTCCACTGGTCGAGCAGGCGCTGCTGGAGCGGCGAGACGTCCTGGTACTCGTCGACCGTGAAGTGGCGGTACTGGGCGCGCACCCGCTCGGCGATCTCCGGGCGGTCCTCCAGGATCGCGGCGGTGAGCAGCAGCACGTCCTCGAAGTCGATGACGTTGCGGTCCCGCTTGGTCTGCTCGTAGGTCGCGTAGACCCGGGCGATCTCGGCGGGGTCGCGCGGCGCCTCGCGGCCGGACTTGACCACCGCGACCGGGTAGTCGTCGGGCACGATCTGGGTGACCTTGGCCCACTCGATCTCGCCGGTCAGGTCGCGCAGCTCGGTGCGCTGCACCCGCAGGCCGCTGCGCCCGGCGGCCTCGGCGACCAGCTGGACCTTGCGCTCCAGCAGCCGCGGCACCTCACCGCCGACCGCGCGCGGCCAGAAGTACTGGAGCTGGCGCAGCGCGGCCGCGTGGAAGGTCCGGGCCTGCACCCCGTCGGCGCCGAGCTGGCGCAGCCGGCCGCGCATCTCGCCGGCCGCCCGGGCGGTGAAGGTGACGGCCAGCACCTGCTGGGGCTGGAAGACACCGCTGCGCACCCCGTAGGCGATCCGGTGGGTGATCGCTCTGGTCTTGCCCGTACCGGCACCCGCGAGCACGCAGACGGGCCCGTGCAGGGCGGTGGCGACCGAGCGCTGCTCCGGGTCGAGCCCGGCCAGCACGGCGTCCGGGTCGGCGGGGCGTGCGCCGTACCCACCGCCGTATCCACCGTCGTGGTCGCCGTGGTTACCGATCAACAGCTCTTCCTGCATGGGCTCCATCCTCTCAGCCCGCCGGACGGAGTAGCCCGGGTTCGGGCACATCGGCCCGGTTCGGACATCCTGGCAGGATTCACCGACAACCCGCCGCGCGCTGTCCACAGGCCCGGTACGACCATCAGTCCGCCGACAGGCCAGGAATGGGAGTGCCGTCACGTACGTTGTGCACCGCGAGATCACACCGACAGCGAACCCCGCCGACAGTGAGCCCCGCCGACAGTGAACCCCGCCGACGGCGACCCCCACCCGATGACGAAGGAGCCCTCTCGATGTCCGGCAGCGTGACGATGTACAGCACGACCTGGTGCGGCTACTGCCAGCGGCTGAAGAGCCAGCTGGACCGCGAGGGCATCGGCTACACCGAGATCAACATCGAGAACGACCCGACCTCCGCGTCCTTCGTCGAGTCGGTCAACGACGGCAACCAGACGGTGCCGACCGTCCTGGTGGTCGGTCCCAGCGGCGAGCAGAAGGTGATGACCAACCCGAGCCTGCGCGACGTCCAGAAGGCGCTCGCCGCCTGACGTCGGTTCGGTGTCAGGACACCGGCGGCCCAGGCCGGGTCAGCCTCCCGGCCGGGCCGCCAGCTCGCCGAGCCCGTAGACCAGTCGGCAGCGGTCCGCCGAGTAGCGGGTCTCGATCACCCGGACCGGGCCGCGCCGGTCGTAGGTGACCCGGGTCTGCACCAGCAGCGGCACCCCGGGGCCGCCCTGGAACCACTGCGCCTCCTCGGGTCCGGGCATCCGCGAGACCAGTTGGTCCACCGCCCCGATCTCGCTGCGCCCGAGCGCCGCCAGCACCGCCTCGTCCCCACCCGGCACCGGATCCGGCTCCATCAGCGCGGTCCCGGCCGCCACCCCGGCCCGGTAGTGGCTCTCCTCGATCGAGTAGGGCTCCCGGTCCATCAGCCGCAGCTGGCGGCGGACCACCACAGCCTCACCGGGCCGCAGCCCCAGCCGCTCGGCGATGTCCACCCGCGCGCGCACGATCAGCATCTCGAACTCGGCCGTCAGCGACCGGCCGGCCGCGTCCGCCTCGACCGTGTAGACGGCGCTCGGCGTCGCCAGCCCGTTGCGCTGCGCGGGCAGCAGCGGATCCCCGGTGCCCCCCGGCCGCACCGGGCCCGCACCCGCCGTGCCCGTACCGAGGCCGCCCGGCGGCGGGCCCGCCGCCGCCAGACCCGATGGGGCCAAGCCCGAGGACGCCGGACCGGGCGTCGCCGGACCCGACAGCCCTGAACCCGACAGCCCTGAACCCGACGGCGCCGAACCCGACGCCGACTGCGCCACCGCGTCCGCCGACGAGGCGGTCAACGGTGGCCCGAAGGCCCAGTGGTCCAGCACCGGATGCTCGCGCAGGAAGGTGCCCTTGCCTTGCAGCCGCACCAGCCGCCCCTCGTTGACCAGCACGTCGACCGCCAGGCGGACGGTGTTGCGGGCCACGCCGTACTGCTGCTCCAGTTCGGACTCCACCGGCAGAGCGGTGTCGCCGCGCCACTCTCCGGCCGCGATCCGGCGGCGCAGGTCGGCGGCCAGTCGCTGGTATTTGGGGGACGGAACGCTTCCACTGGAGATGGTCACCCTGGGAATGTAGCGATTCCGGACGCGGCATTTCAGCTAAACCGGCCATAATTGGCCATGATTGTCCCTGGGGAAATTGATCAAAGGCCCACCACAGGGCACCTGACCTGCCCAGATACCAAATCTTCCGGGACATTTGAGCGGCCGAGCGCGTAGCACGACAACGGGGGGCGTGGGTTATTTCCCGCACGCCCCCCGCGCTATTTCCGCTCCCGTGCGGGGACGCCGCCGAAGCCGCGCCCCCACCCGCTACCAGCGCGCGGCGCTCGGCATCGGCCCGCCGTACCAGCGCTCGATCAGGTGCCGGGCGATCGAGATCCCCGACGGCGGCAGGATCTCGCCCGACTCCATGCCGGCCCGCAGCTCCTCCCGGGAGAACCAGCGCGCCTCGGCCAGTTCCTCGCCGTCCACCGTGATCGCGGTGCCGCCCGGCTCGGCCCGGCCCACGAAGCCCAGCATCAGGCTGGCCGGGAAGGGCCACGGCTGGCTGGCCACGTAGCTGACCTCGCCGACCCGCACCCCGGCCTCCTCCAGCACCTCGCGGGCCACCGCCTGCTCGATCGACTCACCCGGCTCGACGAAGCCGGCCAGCGTCGACCAGCGGCCCTCCGGCCAGAGCGCCTGGCGGCCCAGCAGACAGCGGTCCTGCTCGTCGGTGATCACCATGATCACCGCCGGGTCGGTCCGCGGGTAGTGCTCGGCCGCGCACGAGGTGCAGCGGCGCAGGTGGCCCGCGCCGGCCTTCTCGGTCGGGTGCCCGCAGCGCGAGCAGAAGCTGTGCAGCCGGTGCCAGTGCTCCAGGGCCACCGCGTGCACCAGCAGCCCGGCGTCGCGGTCCGAGAGCGTGGCACCGACCTCGCGCAGCCCGGCCGGGCGCGCGTCGCCGTCCAGCCGCCCGGGCAGCGTCTCGCCGGCCAGCGCGAAGTAGGACACGCCGTCCGCGTCGGTGCCCAGGAAGTAGCGGTCACCGGTCTGCGGCGCCTCGAAGGAGGGCAGCAGGACCAGCTCGGTGCCGGTCTCGGTGTCCACCACGAAGGCCTCGCCGCCGGCGATCGGCAGCACCTTGGTGCTGGGGTGGCTCCAGGCGGCCGCCAGCCACGGCTCGTCCAGGCGGTGCTGGGCGGCCCGGTCCACCCCCGCTCTGGCCAGCACGGGCCGCGGCGGCTGTTCGGTGTCAGGCATGGTGCTCACGATGGTCCGTCCCCGATCCGAGATACGTCAGTTGAGCCGGCACGTCAGCGGCCGGCGGCGGGCAGCCGGTAGTTCTCGGCCAGATCGCCCCAGAGGTAGGCGGCGGCCTCCACCCCCTTGCGCAGCAGGTCCAGCTCCACCTTCTCGTTGATGGAGTGCCAGCCGTCCGAGGGCACCGAGATGCCGAGGAAGAGCACCGGTGCCCCGAGCACGTCCTGCAGGTCGGCGGCCGGCCCCGAACCACCCTCGCGGGTGAAGAGGATCTCCTGCTCGAAGGCCCGGCCCATCGCCCGCACGGTGGACTGCAGCGCCGGGTGGTCCAGCGGAGTCAGGCAGGGGCGGGTCGCGGCCCGGAAGGTGATCTCGTGCCGGATGCCGGCCGGCAGCTGCCCGGCCACCCACTCGGTGATCGCCTGCTCGACCCGCTCGGTGTCCTGCCCGGCGACCAGCCGGAAGGAGATCTTGAGGTGGGCCTCGGCCGGCACGATGGTCTTGCTGCCCGGGCCGGTGTAGCCGCCCCAGACGCCGTTGACCTCGGCGGTGGGCCGGGCCCAGATCCGTTCCAGGGTCGAGTAGCCGGCCTCGCCCTGGGTGCCGTGCGACTTCGCGGTACCCAGCCAGCCCTCCTCGTCGAAGGGCAGCTTGGCGAAGAGTTCGCGCTCGTGCTCGGTCAGCTCGACCACGCCGTCGTAGAAGCCGGGCACCGCGACCCGGCGCTCGGCGTCGTGCAGCGCGGCGGCCAACTCGGCGGCGGTGGCGGCCGGGTTGGGCACCGCACCGCCGAACGAGCCGGAGTGGATGTCGCTGTCCGGGCCGTACAGGTCGATCTGGCAGTCGGCCTTGCCGCGCATGCCGGTGCAGACGGTGGGCGTGGTCTCGCTCCACATCCCGGTGTCCGAGACGAAGACCAGGTCGGCGGCGAGCCGCGCGGCCTGACGGCGGATCAGCGCGGCGAAGTTCGGCGAACCCGACTCCTCCTCGCCCTCGATCAGCAGCTTGAGGTTGACAGCCGGGGCGGTCCGCCCGGTGGCGGCCAGGTGCGCGCGCAGGCCCAGGGTGTGGAAGAAGACCTGGCCCTTGTCGTCGGCCGCGCCACGGGCGTAGAGCCGGTTGCCGATCGTCACCGGCTCGAACGGCTCGGTGTCCCAGCCGTCCGCCTTGGCGGCGGGCTGCACGTCGTGGTGCCCGTAGACCAGCACGGTGGGCGCGTCGGCCTCGCCCGAGGGCCACTCGGCGAAGACCGCGGGCAACCCGTCGGACTCCCAGACCTCCGCGACCGGGAACCCGGTCTCGCGCAGCTTGGCCACCAGCCACTCGGCCGACCGGCGCACGTCGCCGGCCCGCTCCGGGTCGGCCGAGACCGACGGGATGCGCAGCCAGTCGGCCAGGTCGGCCAGGAAGCCGCCCTGGTGCTGATCGATGAAGGAACGGACGACGCTGTCCGGGGTTTTCGTCATACGGACGACTTTAGTTCGCCGGGCCTGCCACGTGTCGCTGTGGTCCGCGCCCCGGGACCACAGCGACGTGTAACCTCCGTCACCCGCTACCCGGCACGCCGCAGCAGGGTGATCCGCGAGCGGGTCACCAGGGCGGCCAGCAGCACGGCCAGCAGCGGCAGCCCGACCAGGGTCAGCGCGATGTTCGTCCAGGGGAAGGCGATCACCGTGTGCGAGTGGTCCAGCGGCGAGGCGGCCATCCCCTCGACCCGGCGCAGCGCCACCGCCGGCACCATCCCGCAGACCGTGCCGAGCACCGCGCCCATCGCCGCGATCACCCCGCACTGGAACCCGGAGAGCGTGCGCCGGATCCGTGGCGCCGCGCCGACCGCGGCCAGCGTGGTCAGGTCCTGCTGCGAGTCGGCGGAGGCCAGCCCGGTGGCGATGCCTGCCGCGCCCAGCGCCACCAGGATGGCGAAGCCGGTCAGGCCGAGCTCGATCAGGCTGTGCTGCGACTGGTAGCCGCGCTCGACCTGCAGGTCCCAGCCCCGCGCGCTGACGGCCCCGGCCTGGGCGCGGGCGTGCTGCTCGGCGGCCGACGCCGGCATCGCGCTCGGCCGCCAGATCGAGCCCGCGTCCGCGGTGGCCAGCCCGAGCCGGGCGGCCGTCTGCGGGGTCATGAACATCCCCCCGGGCGCGTTCGGCAGCGGCGCCAGCTGGGCGTCCGCCGTGATCTCGTGACTCGGCGGCATCCCCGAGGGATCCTGCTGGGACGGTGAGTAGGCCTCCGTGAGACGGAGGAAGGCCTTGCCGTCCTGCAGCATCCGCTGCTGGAAGACCAGCACCCGCCCCTCGGCCACCGCCTGCTCCGCGGCACTGTCGTGCAGGTCGAAGAGGTTGTGCAGCACGGTGGCGTCGCCGATCACGACCGAGCCGAAGGCTCCGCCGCCGCCGCCCTGCCGGGCACAGCGCGGGTCGCTCTCGGCCTGGCGGTAGGCGGCCTGATCGTGGTTCTGACCGTCGTCCACCGGGCAGCGCTGGGCCGGTGACGCCTCGGCCGTCACCAGACCGCACTGGTTGTGGATCGGGTCGCAGCCGGTGGGGTAGCGCGCGCTCTGCACGTCGGCCCTGGGCCCGAGGTCCGGGATGGAGCGCTCGACGGCGGCGCGCTGGCCGGCGAAGACCGCCGGGCCGCCCTGGGCCGAGTCGAAGAAGGACAGGGTGACCGCCTTGCCCGGTGCCGAGGGCTGGTAGGACTGCCGGCTCGCCTCGTCGGCGCTCGCGGTGTAGATGCCCACGGCGACCGCCCCGGCCACCGCCGCCATCACCGCGGCCACCGCCGGCGCGGTCCGGCCGCGGTGGCGCACCGAGTCGCGCAGCGCCAGCCGGGGGCCCAGCGGCAGCCAGCGACCCAGCTTGCCGAAGAGGCCGACCACCATCGGGGTGCAGGCGACCATGCCCAGCTCGGCGATCATCGAGCCGCCGAGCACCGCCGTGCTGCGCGTGCCCATCCCGCGGGTCGCGCCGAGCAGCGCGAGCAGCGCCCCGCCGCCCAGCATCAGCAAGCCGAGCAGGGCGAGCTTCTTGGACGGCGGCTTGACCCCGCCGCGGCCGGTGAGCGCGGCCACCACCTCCTGCCTGGAGGCCTGGACGGCCGGCACGATGGCCGCGAGCAGCCCGGTGACCAGGCCGATCGCGACGATGCCGAGCAGGTCGAGCGGGAGCACCCGCAGCGCCCCGAACCGTCGGCCGGCCAGCGGCTCGGTCCACGACCGGGTGACCGCCACCAGCAGCACGGCCAGCACCACGCCGACCGCCGCCCCGGCCAGGCCCAGCACCACCCCGCCGCCCAGCACCACCGCGCGCACCTGCGCCCGGTCACCGCCGGCGGCGGCCAGCAGGCCCAACTGCCGCCGGGAGCGCCGGGCCCCGACGGCGAAGGCGGGGCCCGCGAGGAGCACGATCTCCAGCAGGGCCATGCCGGCGACGGTGACCAGCACCACGATCGTGGTCTGGTCGAAGTAGCCGCTGTGCGGCTCGCTGTCCTGCTGGACGTAGTACGGCACCTGGGAGCGGGCCGGCGGGTCCAGCACCACGCTGCGCGAAGTGGCCGCGAAGCCGTACTGGTTCAGCTCCTGGACCTTGGCCCAGTCGACGGTGGCGCCGGCCGGCAGTCGCACCAGCCAGCTGGCGACCGGGCCGTCCGAGGACTGCCCGCCACCCAGGGTGCCGGGGCGGACGACCACGGTGTTGAGACCGAGCGTGTCCGGGTACTCGACCACGCCGGTGATGGTGAAGGGCGCCTCCCCCAGGCCCTGCAGCCTGGTGGTGCTGCCGAGCTTCAGCCCGGAGTCGTCCAGGAAGCGCTGGGTGACGGCGATCTGCTGACCGCTCACCGGCGCCTGGCCATGGATCAGATTGACCTTGCCGTGCCAGATCGGGTCGGTCAGGTCGGCCTCGGTCGCCGAGGTCTGCAGCTGCCCCGCCGCGCTGCCGGCCTGGAGTTCCTGGCTGCTCCCCTGCGGGATCAGCACCGATCCGGGCGGCAGCAGCTGGGCGGCCAGCACGGCCGGGTCGGTCTGCTGACTGCGCTGCTGCTGTGCGGTGGGCGGCGAGGCGGGCGGCTTGTCGAACTCGTTGCCGACGGCGGCGAACGGCGCCTGGAGGACGGTGCCGCCGCGCGCGTGCGAGGCGAGCAGCAGGTCGGCGCGGCCCAGCGTGCGGTCGAGCTGCTCGGCGACCGTCAGGGTGCTGCTGCGGTAGACCACGTCGATGCCGGTGACGCCGAGCACGGGTAGCGCGATCATGGCCAGGACCAGCAGGCTGCGGCCCTTGGCGCGCAGCGCGTCGCGGCGGGCGATGCGCAGCGCGACCTTCCAGGACCCGAGCCTCTTCACTCGATCACCGGCCGGTTCAGGCTGTTGGTCGCGGCAGTGACCAGCAGGGTGTCGGCGTCCTGCCGGCCGGTCTCGTCGACCAGCCGGCCGTCGCGCAGGAAGACCACCCGGTCCGCCCAGGCGGCGTGCCGGGCCTCGTGGGTGACCATCATGGCGGCCGCGCCCGCGTCGCAGCGGTTGCGCAGCACCGCCAGCACGGCCTCGCCGGTGGTGGAGTCGAGCGCTCCGGTGGGCTCGTCGGCCAGCACCAGGCGGCGGTCGCCGATCAGTGCGCGGGCGATCGCCACCCGCTGCTGCTGGCCGCCCGACATGTCGTCGGGGAAGCGGTCGGCCAGGTCACCGATCCCGATCTCCTCCAGCGCGGCCAGCGCCTCGCGGCGGGCGGCGCGGGTGGATATCCCGTCCAGCTCGCGCGGCAGCATGATGTTCTCGGTCGCCGTCAGCGCCGGGATCAGGTTGTAGTCCTGGAAGACGTAGCCGACCGCCCGGCGACGGACCTCGGCCAGCTTGCGGCGGGACAGCTCGCCCAGCGACTGCCCCTCCACCAGGACCCGCCCCTCGCTGGGGCTGTCCAGGCCGCCCGCCAAGGTCAGCAGGGTCGACTTGCCCGACCCCGACGGACCCATCACCGCCACGAACTCCCCTGGATAGACCCGCAGATCCACCCCGGACAACGCCCGCACCTGGGCCTCGCCCTGGCCGTGCACCCGGGTCACCCGGTCCAGCGCCAGCACGGGCTCGGTACGGTCGGCAGACCGAGTGTCGTTCAACGTTCCCCCAGGTTCTGCTTGGTCCGGCGCCGCTTGGGCGCCTCGGAAGGCATGGCGGCTGCGACGGCGGCAGCGGCCTGCCGCTCGCGCTGGCTGGCCAGCCGGGTCTCGCAGTGGTCCAGCCAGCGGACCTCGGCCTCGGCCTGGAAGATCAGCTGCTCCAGCACCAGCAGCCAGGCCAGCTCGGCCCCTTGGGCGCCTCCGGTGGCGGCCTCGCCCGCCAGTGCCCGGGCCTTGAGGCGGGTGTAGTCCTGCAGCGCCTGGATGCTGTGCCGGCGCTGGGCCTGGACGACGGCGTGCACGTCCACGCCGGGCACGGTGACCGCCATCGCCAGCTTGATCGCCAGCTCGTCGCGCGGCGGGTTGGTCCGTGGCACCGGGGTGTCGAACCAAGCACGCAGTTCCTCGCGTCCCTTGTCAGTGACGGCGTAGAAGAGGTGCCCCTCTTCGTCCTCGCCGTCCGGGACGACCATCCCGTCCCGCTCGAGCCGGCCGAGTGTGGTGTAGACCTGGCCGACGTTCAAGGGCCAGGTGGCACCGGTCCTGGCTTCGAACTCCGTGCGCAGCTGGTAGCCGTACCGGGGGCCCTGGTCGAGTAGGGCGAGCAGACCGTGTCTGATGGACATACCTGGTATGTATACCCCGTATGCAGGTCAGTCTCAAGCTTCCCGCCCCTCTGGCGTACCGTCGCCAAGGTGAGCCCGCTTCGCATCGCGACCTTCAACCTGCTGCACGGCCAGCCGCTGGCCGCCGACGGCAGCCCGCTGCCCTACCCGGACCAGGCCGCCGATCCGCTCCGTGAGGCGATCACCGCCCTGGACGCCGACGTGCTGGCGCTCCAGGAGGTGGACCGCTACCAACAGCGCTCCGGCCTGAGCGACCAGAGCGCGGTGGCCGCCGCCGCGATGGGCGCCGGCGACTGGCGGTTCGCCGCCGCGCTGCACGGCCGCCCGGCACCGGTGGCCGGCTGGCTGCGCGACCCGGCGGTGCCGGGCCTGCGGGTCTACGGGCCCGAGGAGCTGGACAGCGCCACCGACCTGCCCTCCTACGGCACCACCCTGCTCACCCGGCTGCCGGTCCGGCACTGGCGGGCCCGGCGGTTCGCCCCCGCCCCGTTCGGGCTGCCGCTGCGGGTGGCGGGCCGGCGCGGGCTGACCCCGGTGCCGGACGAGCCGCGCGCGGCACTGGCGGCCGTACTGGAGGGTGACCGCGGCCCGTTCACCGTGGTCGCCACCCATCTGTCGTTCGTGCCGGGCTGGAACATGGCGCAGCTGGCCGGCATCCGCCGCTGGATCGCCGACCTGCCCAGGCCCTACCTGGTGCTCGGCGACTTCAACCTGGTCGGCCCGGTGCCGCGCACCGTGCTCGGCGGAGCCACCGCGCTGGACCGCTCGGCGAACGGGGGCCACCGGCCGCGCGAACCGCGGGCCGCCCGCTACCCGCGCCCACTGCCGAGCGCGCGCCGCCGGACCCCGCGGGAGGCCGCACCGCGCCTGCGCGGCTGGCACGACCTGGCCCGCACCCCCACCTACCCCTCGCACCGCCCGGCCGTGCAGTTCGACCACGTGCTCGCGATCGGCGTGCCGCGCACGGCGGTGGGTACCGTCTCGGCGCCGCGGGTCGGGGTCTCGGACCACCGGCCGCTGCTGGTGGAGGTCGACCTCTAGCCTCCCCGCTACTGGCGGGCCAGCCGGCCGTTCTGGTGCGGCAGCTGCTGCGGGGCGCCGCTGGTCACCGGCTCGTACTGCAGCAGCAACATCGCCGCGTCGTCACCGAGCTGCCTGCCGACATGGCGCACCACGTCGGCGTGCAGCCGGTGCAGCACCTCCACCGGGCCGCCGGTGGCACAGGCGGGGAACCGCTCGGCCAGCGGGTAGAACTGGCCGGCCCGGTCGCGCGCCTCGATCACCCCGTCGGTGAAGAGCAGCACCCGGTCGCCGGGGGCGAAGGGCACCCGCTGCACCGGCGGCGCGACCTTGTCCGGGTCGAGCACGCCCAGCGGCGGCACCGTCTCCGCGAGCTCCAGCGTCCGCACCACACCGTCGCCGCCCAGCAGCAGCGGGGCGGGGTGGCCGCAGTTGACGATCTCGGCGCTGCCGTCCGGCGCCACCCCGATCAGCACCAGGGTGACGAACTCCTCCTCGACCCCGGGGTGCTCGTGCTCGTGCAGGGACCGGTCCAGGCTGACCGCCAGCCAGCCGGCCACCTTGTCCAGGGCCGGCTCCTGGTGCGCCGCCTCGCGGAAGGCGCCGAGCACGGCCGCGGCGGTCTCCACCGCGCCCAGCCCCTTGCCCCGCACATCGCCCACCACCGCGCGCACCCCGTGCCGGGTGTTGACCACCTCGTAGAGGTCGCCGCCGATCCGGGCGTGCGCGGCGGCGGCGGCGTAGTGCACGGCGGCCCGCACGCTGCCCACCCGGTCGGGCACCGAGCGCAGCAGTACCCGGCGGGCGATCTCGGCCACCAGCTGTGCGTCGGCCAGCGCCTGCTCCTGGCGGACCCGCAGGGTGGCGCTGACCCAGCTGATCGCGGTGACCAGCGCGACCGCGAAGACCGTGGCGCTGTGCACGGACTCGCCGAGCACATGGTTGTAGCCGGCCAGGCCGAAGGCGGCGATCTCGGCCAGGAAGCCGGTCAGGATCGGGTACCAGACGCGGCGGCTGACGATGGCGGCCAGCGCCGGTACGGCGGTCAGGGCCGGCTCGACCGTGACCTCGATGGTGCTGAAGTAGTCCAGGCAGACCACCAGGGCCATGCCGATGAACGGCAGGGCGAGTGCTGTCTTGGGCCAGGTCCCCGTCACGCGAACGGTGGCCGGGCCCCGGGTCGGACCGGCCAGCCGGTCTCTGAACCATCCGGTCGCGCTCAACTTCCCGGTGGCGCTCAACTTAGGTGTCTCCAGCAGAAGGCGCCTGGTGCCCGCTTGAGCACCTGCGGCGATGACTGAGGGTGAGGGAATGGGGCCTGTCCGGCGGCCGAGCAGACACGGGTGACCGGTTACCGACCCCACAATAGGCGCGAAACGTGCACGACGCATCGGTTTCGCGCGACTCCGTGACGAGTTGGATGCTCTCTGTGACCTATTAGTCACTCTTCCCGATCAGAAGCATTTCCAACACGTTCCGGTCAGGAAGTCCTGGCGGCCGCTCGACCCGGCCGCTGCGGACGTAGCAGAAGGCCGCGGTGACCTGCTCCAGCGGCAGGCCGAGCTGCTCGGCCCAGGCCACCCGGTAGATGGCGAGCTGGAGTGGATCGGCCCGCTCCAGATGGCCGGTCTTCCAGTCCACCACCTCGTAGCGGTACCCGCCCTGTGACCCAGAGTCGTCGTCACGCTCCCGATACACCGCGTCGATCCGGCCGCGCACCACCCGTCCAGCGAGCACCAGTTGCACCGGCGCCTCCACCCGGTAGGGCCGCCGGTTCGCGTAGGGGCCGCGCAGGAACGCCTCCTTGAGGTGCTCAAGATCACGCTCGTCCTCGATCTCGTCGTCCTCCAGCCCCGGCAGCGCGTCGGGCTCCAGCAACGGGAGCGGGGCGTACTGGGCCTGGATCCAGGCGTGGAACCGGGTGCCGCGGCGAGCCGCGGAGGCCGGCGGCCGGGGCATCGGACGGGCCAGCTCCTGCGCCAGGCCGTCCGGGTCGGCGGCCAGCCGCATCAGCTGGGTGGCCGACAGGGCGGGGGGCAGCGGCACGTCGCGGCCGGTGCGCCGGGAGCGCTCCAGCTCGCCGAGCAGCGCGCTCAGGTCGCGGTCCCAGGAGTCCACCTGGCGCTGCTCCTCGGGGACCAGCCGCTCGGGCGCGGGCGCCGGGGCGCCGGCCAGGCGCCGGGTGACCACCTCGGCCACCCGGCGGCGGGCGAGCTGGGCGGCCGGGTCCAGCGGCAGCGGCCAGGGAGTGTCGCCGGCCCGCCGCAGCGCCGGGTTCTCGGCCCCCTCGACGGGCGGCTCGGCCCAGTGCTCGATCTCGCCGGCGCCCGGCTGCTCGGCGTGCTCGCGCAGCCGCTCCAGGTACTCGGAGGGGCCGCGCACGGTGCTCTGGGTCGGCCCCCACCAGTGGCCGCCGGCCAGCAGCAGCGAGCGCGGGCGGGTCACCGCGACGTAGCCCAGGCGCAGCTCCTCGGTGGCGGTCTGGTCCTTCAGCGCCGCCTTGAAGGCGGTCATGCCCTTGGCCGTCCAGCCCTCGACGGCGGGCAGGGTGGCCGCGTCGCCGCGCAGCGGGTAGGGCAGTACCGGACGCCGGCTGGTCCAGCGCTCCCGGCCGCGGCTGCTCGGGAAGGCGCCCCTGACCAGCCCCGGCAGCGCCACCACCGCCCACTCCAGGCCCTTGGCCTTGTGCGCGGTGAGCACCTTCACGGTGTCCTCGCCGCCCGGCAGGCTGCTGTCCAGGCCGCGGTCGTACTCCTCGGCGGCCCGCAGGAATCCCAGGAAGGCGGACAGGCCCGGGTCGCCGTCCAGGTCGGCGAAGCCGGCCGCTACATCCAGGAACGCCTGCAGGGTCTCGCGCCGGCGGGCGGCCAGGGCCAGCGGCGAGGCCGACAGCTCGACGTCGAGCCCGGTGACCGCGAGCACCCGGTGCAGCACGTCCATCAGCGGCTCGGCCAGCGCCCGGCGCAGGTCGCGGATCTCCCTGGCCAGGTGGGCGAAGCGGGTCCGGGCCTCCGCCGAGAAGGGCAGCTCATCCGGCTGCTCGCCGGGGTTGACGAAGGTCTCCAGCGCGTCGGAGAGCGAGACCACCTCGGTCGGGTCGGTCTCGGCGACGGCGGCGGCCAGCGCGTCCTGCGCCTGCGGACGCACGGCCCGCACCAGCTCGGCGGCGCGCCGCCCGAGCAGCGCCAGGTCGCGCGGGCCGATCCGCCAGCGCGGGCCGATCAGCAGCCGGACCAGCGCGGCGTTGGCGGTCGGATCCTGCAGCACCTCGCAGACCGCGACCAGGTCGGCCACCTCGGGCAGTTGGAGCAGCCCGCCCAGGCCCACCACCTCGACCGGGACCTCGCGGGCCACCAGCGCCGCGTGGATGTCGGGGAAGGCCGCGCCGCCCCGGCACAGCACCGCGATCGAGCCGGGCGCGGTGCCGGTGCGCACCAGGTGCGCGATCGAGTCGGCCAGCCAGTCGATCTCCTCGGCGTGGGTGGGCAGCAGCGCGAGCCGCACGAAGCCGTCCTGCTCGGCGCCCGGCGCCGGGCGCAGTGCCTCGACGCCTTCGTGGCGGGCCCGCAGTGGCGCGGCCAGCTCGTTGGCGAAGGCCAGCAGACGCCCGCCGCTGCGGCGGTTCTCGCTCAGCGCGTAGCGGGCGCCCGGGCTCCCGTCGGCCTTGGGGAAGTGGGCGGGGAAGTCGTCCAGATTGGCCACCGAGGCGCCGCGCCAGCCGTAGATGGCCTGGCAGGGGTCGCCGACGGCGGTGACCGAGTGGCCGCCGGGGTAGGCCGGCGTGGCACCGAAGAGCCCGGCCAGCAGCAGGCGCTGGGCCACCGAGGTGTCCTGGTACTCGTCCAGCAGCACCACCTGGTACTGCTCGCGCAGCAGCCGGCCGACCTCGGGGCGCTGCTGGGCCAGCCGGGCCGAGGCGGCGATCTGGTCGCCGAAGTCCAGCAGCCCGGCCGCGCGCTTGCGGCGGCGGTACTCCTCCACCAGGGTGAGCAGCTCCAGGCGGCCCCGGGCGGTCTCGGGGATGTCCCGCAGCTCCTGGTTGGTCAGCTTGGCCACGGCCAGCTCGTCCAGCAGCTCGGTGTCGAAGGCCCGCAGCGCTTCGGGCTCGACCAGGTGCTCGGCCAGCTCGGCGTCGAGCGCGGTCAGCTCGCCGACCAGGGCCGCGAAGCGGTCCTTGAGGTGCGGGAACGGCCCGCGCGCCGAGCGCAGCACCCGGGCGGCCAGCTGGAACCGGGTGGCGTCGGCGAGCAGCCGCACGTCCGGCTCGATGCCGATCCGCAGGCCGTGCTCCTTGAGCAGGCGGCCGGCGAAGGCGTGATAGGTGGAGATCTCCGGCTCGCCGCCGGCCACCTCGCCACCGCCCGCGGGGCCGCTCCCCGCCGGACCCGTGTCCACCGGGCCGCCCTCGCGCAGCCCGGCCCTGGCCAGCGCGGTGCGCACCCGCTCGGCCAGCTCGGCGGCGGCCTTGTTGGTGAAGGTCAGGCCGAGCACCTGCTCGGGCCGCACCGCGCCCGAACCGACCAGCCAGACCACCCGGGCCGCCATCACCGTGGTCTTGCCCGAACCCGCCCCGGCCACGATCACGGCAGGCTCCAGCGGGGCGCCGATGGCCAGCATCTGCTCCCGGTTGAAGGGGATGCCGAGCAGCTCCTTGAGCTGGTCGGGGTGGTTGAGCATGGCAGCCACGGTAACCGGGAGAGCGGACAGGTGAGCCGGTCGGGCCGCCCGGGAGGCCTCAGTCCAGCAGCTGGCGGCCGTCGCGCTGCGCGGAGCAGCTGCGCTTGAACGTGCAGCTTCCGCAGCCGTCCCCGGTGGTCGGCACGAAGCGCTCGGCCAGCACCCGCCCTGCCGCGTCCGCGAGCAGGTTCTCGACCCACGGCTCGCCCTCGGGTGGCGGCTGGTGCTGGACCTTGGGCGCCTCGGGGAGCTTCTTGTCCTCGAAGCGCAGCTGGACCAGCTCGGCGCCGCCCAGCGGCGGCCGGTCGTTCACCAGCCCGTCCAGCGCGCCCTCGCGGACGGCGAGTTGGTAGACCGCGAGCTGCTTGTGCTCGGGCAGCGACTTGTCGGTGGGCGCCCGCTTGCCGGTCTTGAAGTCGACCACGTACGCCCGGCCGACCGCGTCCTGCTCGACCCGGTCCATCACCCCCCGGATCCGCACCGCGAGCTCGCCCACCGGCAACGTCAGGTCGAAGCCGTGCTCGGTGGCCAGCGTGGTGCGGCCGCGCTCCAGCACGTGCCAGTGCAGGAACCGCTCCAGCGCGGCGCGGGCCTGCGCCTTCTCCTGGGACGACTTCCACGGGGCGTCGAAGGCCAGCGCGTCCCAGACCGTGTCCAGCCGCTCCAGCAGCACCGCCAGGTCGGCCGGGGTCCGCCCGGAGCCCACCTCGTCGGCCAGCGCGTGCAGCACGTTGCCGAAGCCCTGCGCCCCGGAGGTCGCGGTCTGTGCCTTGACCTCCTTGCTCAGGAACCACTGCAGGGAACAGGAGTCGAGCTGCTCCAGGCCGCTGCCGGAGAGCTGGACCGGGCGGTCCGGCTCGCGCAGCGGGGTGGGGCTGCTGGTCGCCTCGGCCATCCCCCACCAGCGGTCCGGGTGGGCGGCGGGGACCAGCGGGGCACCGTCCTCGCCGCGCGCCGCCGCCAGCGCGGCCAGCCGCTCCGCGGCGGTGCGGCGCAGCTCCGGCGAGCGGGTGGGATCGACGGTGACCGCGCGCAGCTCGGCGACCAGGGCGGCGACGGACAACGGCCGGCGCGGGCGGTGGGTGATATCCGCCACGGTGACCGGCGGGACGCGGCGCACCGCCGCGGCGGCCTTGGGGTCGAGCTCGGGGTCGACCTGCTCGCGGTAGAGCTCGCGCAGGAAGCGCGAAGGCTCGTCACCGTCCTCGGCCGGTGCCTTGACGGCGGTGACGATCAGCCGCTCCTTGGCCCGGGTGACGGCCACGTAGAACAGGCGGCGCTCCTCGGCGAGCAGCGCACCGGGGGTGAGCGGCTCGGCCAGGCCGTCGCGGCCGATCCGGTCGGCCTCCAGCAGCGAGCCGCGGCGGCGCAGGTCGGGCCAGAGGCCCTCCTGGACGCCGGCCACCACGACCAGGCGCCATTCCAGGCCCTTGGAGCGGTGCGCGGTCATCAGCCGGACCGCCTCCGGGCGCACCGTGCGCACGGTCAGGGTGTCGGCGGCGATGTCCTGCGCCTCGACCTCGGCGAGCAGGTCGAGGGCGCCGCGGTGGCCGGTCACCTGGTCCTCGGCGCGAGCGGCGGTCTCGAACAGGGCGCAGAGCGCGTCCAGGTCGCGGTCGGCGTTGCGGCCGATCGTGCCGGGGCGCAGGGCGGCGCGCTCCAGGCGCTCGCGCCAGCGCTGGCTGCCGTCCCACAGCTCCCAGAGCGCCTCCTCGGCGGTGCCACCGCCGGCCAGTAGGTCGCGCACCTTGCGCAGCAGGGTGCCCAGCTCGCGGGCCCGGCGCGCGGGCGGCAGGTCAAGGGTCACCAGCTGTTCGGGGTGGGCGAGTGCCTCCCGGATCAGCTCGTCCGAGGGGCGCACGTGCGTGGGCACGCGCCCCTCGGGTGCCTCGACTGCCTCAGGTGCCTCGCTTGCCTCGACTACCTCGCCCACCTCGCTTGCCTCGGCGCTCTCGGCGGCGGTCAGCCGTTCCCGCAGCGCCGCCCGCTCCTCCTCGCGCAGCGCACGGCCCAGGCGGCGCAGATCGGAGCCGTCCAGGCCGCCGAGCGGGCCGGTGAGCAGGGTGTGGGCCAGCTCGACGGTCAGCGGATCCGCGGTCGGGCCGCCAGAGCTCGTCTCGCCGGAGCTCACCTCATCGGAAGTCGATGAAGCCGACTTCTGGCGTACAGCCCCCTCGGCGCAGACCCGCAGCGCGAGCAGCAGCGGCACCACGGCCGGCTCCTCGCGCAGCGGCAGGTCGTCACCGTCGATCTCCAGCGGGACGCCCGCCGCGCTCAGCGCCCGGCGCACACCAGGTATCGCCCGCGCGCCGGCCCGCACCAGCACCGCCATCTCGCCCCACGGCACGCCGTCCTCCAGGTGCGCGCGGCGCAGCAGGTCGGCGATGCTCTCCAGCTCGGTGCCCGGGGTCGGGTAGCTGTAGATCTCCACGCTGCCGGCCCGCGCCTGATCCTCCGCCGCAGCCGCAGCCCCGGCCGAACCGGGACCGGACCCGGCAGCCGACTGCCGCGGCAGCAGCGCGCGGTGCTGGGCCAGCTTCTGGGCCGGCAGCCGCCCCATCGGCAGCCGGGTGGCCAGTTCCCGCGAGGCCGCCAGCAGCATCGGCGCCGAGCGGCGCGAGACCCGCAGCACCTTCACCTCGGCCGGGTGCCCGTCGCGCCGCCGGAACTGCTGGGGAAAGTCCAGGATGCCGTTCACGTCCGCGCCGCGGAACGCGTAGATCGACTGGTCCGGGTCCCCCACCGCGATCAGGTCCCGCCCGGCGCCGGCCAGCTGCCGCAGCAGCCTGACCTGTGCCGGGTCGGTGTCCTGGTACTCGTCCACGAAGACCGCGTCATAGCGCGCGCCCAGGTCGACCCCGGGACGCTCGGCCAGCAGCACCGCCCGGTGCACCAGCTCCGCGTAGTCCAGCACCCCGCGCAGGTCCAGCACGTCCAGGTACT
The DNA here is from genome assembly GCF_042957465.1 of Kitasatospora sp. NPDC008050. NCBI lineage: Bacteria > Bacillati > Actinomycetota > Actinomycetes > Kitasatosporales > Streptomycetaceae > Kitasatospora > Kitasatospora sp. NPDC008050. Next base: position 546,871 of record NZ_JBIBIJ010000002.1, on the reverse strand, counting down.
CGGCCAGGAAGTGCGCGGCCGCCTTCCAGTCGGGCCGCTGCACGCCGTCCGCGAACCGGGCCAGCTCCGCCTCGCCCAGCCCGAGCTCCCGGCTGCGGGCCAGCACCGCGCGCACCTCGTCGGCGAAACCGCGGGTGGTCAGGCAGGCCCGCAGGTCCAGCGGCCAGCTGATCTTCGAGCGCCCGGCCGCCGCGTCCTCGGCCCCGCCGGCCAGCAGCTCGCGGACCATCACGTCCTGCTCGGGCCCGGACAGCAGGCGCAGCGGCTCGGCGTAGCGCTCTGGCTCCTGCTCGGAGCGCAGCAGCGCGTAACAGAAGGAGTGGAAGGTGGTCGCCTGCGGCGCCGACGCCAGCCGCACCGCCATCCGGTCGCGCAGCTCCATCGCCGCCTTGCGGCTGAAGGTGAGCACCAGGATCCGCTCCGGGTCGGTGCCCCGCTCGACCCGTCGGGCCACCGTCTCCACCAGCGTGGTGGTCTTGCCGGTCCCGGGCCCCGCGAGCACCAGCAGCGGGCCGCCCGGGTGCTCGGCCACCGTGCGCTGGTACGGGTCCAGCACGGGCGGGGCGGGCGTCACGAGCGGACTGCGCACCAGACGGTAGGGGGAAACCACGGATGTCCTGCGGATCGGCGACAGGTCTGACGGTCAAGGAGCCGGGAAAACAGAAGGCGAGTCTTAGAGCCTACGAGATCCATCGGCGCGCGCGGGAACGGGTGCGCCGGGCCACGGTCCGCCGGGGCCCTCGAAAGGGCACGATCGTGGTGTGTCCGCGCTACTGTCCGTCCCACCGGGCCTGCCGCAGGTCCACTCGCGCCAGGTCCTCGGCCGTCCGCGAGCCGCGCCCGGCGCTGCCGCGCAGGGGTGTCGCCTCCTGCCGGTAGGCCGCCAGCGCGCGCTGCTCGTGGCCGGGCAGCAGCGCGCCGTCCGCGCGCACCACCCGCCACCAGGACACCGAACCGCCGTAGAGCGCCATCACCCGGCCGACCTGGCGCGGGCCGCCCTCCCCGAGGTACTCGGCCACGTCCCCGTACGTCATCACCCGCCCCGGCGGGATACGGTCGACCAGTTCGAGCACCAGCTCGGCGTACGGGGGCAGGTGAGGGCCCGCGCTGTTGTCCGTCACTCGGGCATTCTTGCCCATCCGGACCAGCCAGGGGTCTCCTGCGGGGTATTCGCCGCGCCCGGTCCGGCCCCTGTCCGGCGGCGGGCTGCCCGGCATGCCACCATCTTCGGGGCGGTGAGTGGTGATACGAGGACAAGACCAGATGACCGGGACGGTTGACGTGGATGTGGACGAGGGCGCTGGCGAGTCCGCCTCCGCGCTCCCCCCAGACGTGGAGCCCAAGGTCTCACTGGTGAAGCAGACGCCGCCGCTGCGGCGTCCGGTTGCGCTGCCCACGCCCACGCCGACCCCCTCCCCCGCCCCGGAGCACGAGGACGACGAGCACGAGGGCGACGACGAGGGCGAGGACGACGAGCTCGCGGTCGACGAACCCCTGCTCGCCGCCCGCGCCCACCGCCCCACCGACCTGATCCGCTTCGTGGCCGGCCTGCTCGGCATCATCGCGGTCTTCGCGCTCGCCAACTACGCCAAGTCCACCACCAGCGGCATCGGCACGGACATCCACGACAACGTGAAGAACGTGGCGCCCTGGCTGAGCACCGTGACCAGCCTGATCTCCACCGTCGCGGTGCTGGCCGTGCCGCTGGCCTTCGCGGTCGAGCGGCTGATCAAACGGGACGGCCTGCGGGTGGCCGACGGCGTGCTCGCCTCGGTCCTGGCCTACGGCGTCTCGCTGGCGGTGGACTGGTGGGTGGCCGACGGCGCCTCGGAGACGATCCGCCAGGCGCTGACCCAGCAACCCGAGGGCGCCGGGCCGCTCACCGAACCGGTCCACGGCTACCTGGCACCGGTGATCGCCTACATGACCGCGGTGGGCATGGTCAGCCGGCCGCGCTGGCGTCTGGCGCTGTGGGCCGCGGTGGTGCTCAGCGGCGCCACCGAGCTGGTCAGCAGCTACACCACCCCGCTCTCGCTGCTGCTGACCGTGCTGATCGGCTGGTCGGTGGCGTGCGGGACGCTCTACGCGATCGGCTCGCCGAACATCCGGCCCACCGGGCAGCACCTGATGCTCGGCCTGCGCCGGGTCGGCTTCGCGCCGAAGAACGCGCACCGCGCCCCGGACGCCCCGGGCGGCACCCGCCGCTACTTCGTCGCCCAGCAGGACGGCCCGGCCCTCGACGTCCACATCATCGACCGCGAACAGCAGGCCTCCGGCTTCTTCTACCGGATCTGGCGCCGGGCCCGGCTGCGCTCGGTCGCGGTGCGGCGCAGCCCGCAGTCGCTGCGCCAGGCGCTGGAGCAGGAGGCGCTGATCGCCTACGCGGCCGCCGCGGCCGGGGCGCACGCCCCGCAGCTGGTGGCCACCTCCGAGCTGGGCCCGGACGCCGCGATCCTGGTCTACGAGAAGGTCGAGGGCCGCATCCTCGACGAGCTGGCGGACCAGGAGATCACCGACGAGGTGATGGCCTCGTTCTGGCTCTCGGTCAACGCCCTGCACGAGCGCCGGATCGCACACCGCCGGCTGACCGGCGAGTCGCTGCTGGTGGTGGACGAGAAGATGGGCGCACTGGTCAACCTGTCCGGCGGCGACATCGCGGCCGGCGACCTGACGCTGCGCATCGACGTGGCCCAGCTGCTGACCACCTTCGCGCTGCGGATCGGGCCCGAGCGCGCGGTCTCCCTCGCCAACCGGGTGCTCGGCGCGGAGCGGGTGGCCGCCGCGCTGCCGTTGCTGCAGCCGGTCGGGATGAGCCGGCAGACCCGCGCCGACCTGGCCCGGCAGACCAAGGAGCGCAAGGCCGCCGCGCAGGCGAAGGCGCTGGAGCAGGTGGCGAGCGGCGAACGCACCCGGGAGGAGGCGGAGGAGGACATCGCCACGGCCGGCGAGGACCTGCTCAGCCGGATCCGCGGGCAGATCCTGCAGATCGCCCCCGAGGCTCCGATGGCCCCGGCCAAGCTGGAGCGGCTCAAGCCCAAGACGTTGATAACGGTCGTCGCGCTGGCCTTCGCGGGCTACCTGGCGGTGACCAGCATCCAGCCGGGCCAGCTGAAGTTCTCACACATGCACCTGGGCTGGACGGCCGCGGCACTGGCCGCCGCGGCGGCCAGCTACGTGGCGGCGGCGATGAGCCTGACCGGCTTCGTGCCCGAGCGGCTGCCGTTCCGGCGCACGGTCGCGGCCCAGCTGGCCGGGTCCTTCGTGAAACTGGTGGCCCCGGCGGCGATCGGCGGCATCGCGCTGAACACCCGCTACCTGCAGAAGGCGGGCATCCGCCCGGGCCAGGCGGTGGCGAGCGTGGGCGCCTCGCAGCTGGCCGGCCTGGCCGGGCACCTGCTGCTGCTGTTCTGCTTCGGCCTGATCACCGGCAGCCAGAACAACGGCGATCTCGGCAACGAGCGCGCCGCGATCATCGGGGTGCTCACCGCGGCCGTGCTGGCGCTGGTGATCGCGGCGGTCGCGCCGCTGCGGCGGTTCGTGGTGACCCGGGTCCGCTCGCTCTTCTTCGGCGTGGTGCCGCGGATGCTCGACCTGATGCAGCGGCCCCGGAAGCTGATCACCGGCTTCGGCGGCATCGTGCTGCTGACCCTGACCTTCACCGCCTGCCTGGACGCCTCGGTGCGGGCCTTCGGCGGCTCGATGAACTTCGCCACCGTCGCGTTCATCTTCCTGACCGCCAACGCGGCCGGTTCCGCCGTCCCGACCCCGGGCGGCATCGGCGCGATCGAAGGTGCGCTGATCTTCGCGCTGGGCATCGCCGGGCTGCCGGCGGCGACCGCCACCTCGGCGGTCTTCCTCTTCCGGCTGCTCACCTTCTGGCTGCCGGTCCTGCCGGGCTGGTTCGCCTACAGCTATCTGCACCGCCAGGGCGCGCTGTAGGCGCGCTGTAACGGACGAGGCCGGCCCCGCGGTGGGGCCGGCCTCGTCCGTGTGCCGGGATCGGATACCCGGACCGGTCAGTACACCGGCTTCTCGGGCTCGATCTGGTTGACCCAGCCGACCACGCCGCCGCCGAGGTGGACGGAGTTGGCGAAGCCCGCCGACTTCAGCACCGCCAGCACCTCGGCCGAGCGGACGCCGGTCTTGCAGTGCAGCACGATCTTCTTGTCCTGCGGCATCTTCTCCAGCGCGTTCCCCATCAGGAACTCGTTCTTGGGGATCAGCACCGCACCCGGGATGTTGACGATCTCGTACTCGCCGGGCTCCCGGACGTCGATCAGCAGGATGTCCTCGCCGCTGTCCTGCATCTCCTTGAGCTGCTTGGAGGTGATCGTGGAGCCGAGGGCGGCCTCCTGGGCCTCCTCGGAGATCACACCGCAGAACGCCTCGTAGTCGATCAGCTCGGTGACGGTCGGGTTCGCGCCGCAGAGCGCGCAGTCGGGGTCCTTGCGGACCTTGACCTGGCGGTAGTTCATCTCCAGGGCGTCGTAGATCATCAGCCGGCCGACCAGCGGCTCGCCGATCCCGGCGAGCAGCTTGATCGCCTCGGTGACCTGGATCGAGCCGATCGAGGCGCAGAGCACCCCGAGCACGCCGCCCTCGGCGCAGGAGGGGACCATGCCCGGCGGCGGGGCCTCCGGGTAGAGGCAGCGGTAGCACGGGCCGTGCTCGGCCCAGAAGACGCTGGCCTGGCCGTCGAAGCGGTAGATCGAACCCCAGACGTACGGCTTGCCGAGCAGCACCGCGGCGTCGTTCACCAGGTACCGGGTGGCGAAGTTGTCGGTGCCGTCGACGATCAGGTCGTAGCCGGAGAAGATCTCCATCACGTTGTCGTTGTCGAGGCGCTCATCGTGGAGGATCACGTTGACGTACGGGTTGATCTCCTTGACCGAGTCACGCGCGGACTCGCCCTTGGAGCGGCCGATGTCGGACTGGCCATGGATGATCTGGCGCTGCAGGTTGGACTCGTCGACGGTGTCGAACTCGACGATGCCCAGGGTGCCCACGCCGGCCGCCGCCAGGTACATCAGAGCCGGGGAACCGAGACCGCCGGCGCCCACACAGAGCACCTTGGCGTTCTTCAGCCGCTTCTGCCCGGCCATCCCGACATCCGGAATGATCAGGTGGCGGGAGTACCGGCGGACCTCGTCTACGGTGAGCTCGGCAGCCGGCTCGACCAGGGGTGGCAGCGACACGGGGACTCCGATGGTCGTCAAAACGTTGGTTCCTTGAGCCAACAGTGTCATGCCGCTGCCCTATTCCGAGACAGCTGGTCCACTGGTCGAGACAAGCCCCACCGGATGCTGGGAACCGGCCCCTGACCGGGTGGTCAGACCCGGCAGGCGGTCTCCAGCCAGACGTCCCCCAGTGACTCCTCCAGCGGGGTCTGCGCCCGCCAGCCGAGCCGTTCGCGGGCGGTACGGACGTCGGCCTGCCGCCAGGGCACCGGCTCAATCACCGGGCGCGACTCGACCGCGGCCGGTGGCGGCGGCGCCGTGACCGGGCCCGGCTCGGCGGCCACCTGGGCGGGCAGCAGGACGGTACGGATCTCCTCGCTCAGCGCGCCCTCGAAGCCCGAGGCACGGATCAGCAGCTCCGCCGCCTCCCGGGCCTGGACGGCGTGCCCGGTGCCGATGTTGATCACACCGGTCGCCGCCGAGACCGCCGCCGCCCGGACCGCCTGCGCGACGTCGCGGACATCCACGAAATCCCGGAATCCGGACAGGTCCGGCATCCGGACCTGTCCCTCCTGCTGCTCGAGCGCCCGCCGCAGCCCCTCGGCCAGCCGGCCGAAGAGCGAGGCGGCCGGGGTGCCGGGTCCGACCACGTCGAAGACCCGGAGCACGGCCGCGTCCAGCCCGGAGGAGAGCACCAGCTCGGTCCCGGCCAGCTTGGACACCCCGTACGGACCGACCGGGCGCGGCTCGGCGCTCTCGCTGATCGGCGCACCGCAGGGCACGACGCCGTACTCGGCCGCCGAACCGATGTGCACCAGGCGGGCCGGTTCGTGGCTGCGCCGGATCGCCTCGCAGACGGTCGCCACCGCGAGCACGTTGGCCCGCACCAGGGTGCGCGAGGTCCCGTAGGTGGCGCCCGCGCAGTTGATCACCACCTGCGGCATCACCGCGTCCAGGAAGCGGGCCAGCGCCCCCGGACTCCCGGCCGCCAGGTCGAACCGGATGTCGGCCGAATCCCGCCGCCCCAGCACCGTGACCTGGAGGTCACGGTCCATCAGCAGCCGATCGGCGACCCGACGGCCGATGTAGCCGCCGGCACCCAGCAGCAGCACCCTCATCCCTGACTCCTGACCTGGCCGTTGAATAAGCCCTCGATGGGCTCTGTGAGCCCGCTACCAGCGCCTGACCGGCGCTGTCCCCTGTTCCCGCACCGCGGCCTCACCGGTGGGCCTGCGGACAGCCCAACGCGCATGACGACCTCCAGTCGCACCAGTTGGAACCAGTCGAAGAAAGAGAAGAAACATGCAGTCGAAGGACCTGTCAGAAGAAGCCACGGACGCGGTCACACCCGGCAGTCGCCCGGCGTCCACCGGCCCTGACAGTCACTCAGCACGGCGGCAGACTCCGCCTCTTGGTCAGCGGGCGCCCCCACGCCCCGCCCTGCGGCCGACTCCCGGAGCCGCGCCACCGATGACCGCCCCACCGGGCAACCGCCCGGCCCTCGGGACCCCTCCCCGCCGAAGACCGGGGGAGGGACTCACCCCGCCCACTGCGCACATCAACACACCCTCAGGCGCCCGCCGCGGCTCACCGGCGGCCACGCCCCCCACATCTGTTCGGTCCGACACCACGAAGGTAGAGCGGAATCCGCCGTGGCAGCGCCCCACGGCCCGGCTGCCACCTGAACGAGTGAACAGCCGTAACCTCCACCCCCGCCAGGCGTTCGAGACGTCCCGCAGCCAGGCCTCCCAGGACAGGGTCGCCAGGGCAGGCTCTAGTCCGCGACCTCGCGCAGGAACTCCCGCACCGCCCGCCCCACCTGCACCGGGTGCTCCATCATCGCCACGTGCCCCGACTCCGGCAGCACCAGCAGCCGGGCGTCCGCGAAGGCCGCGCAGGCCCGGGCCGCCGAGCGGTAGGAGACGAGCTTGTCGCGCAGTCCGTAGACCAGCAGCACCGGCGCCGCCACCCGCTGCGCCTGGCGCCACAGCGCCTGGTCGCCGCGCTCGGTGTACGCCGAGACGATCCCGCGAGCCGAACCGACCAGCACCTGCATCGCGTACGGCAGCCCCATCCGCCGCCGGTACTCGGCGACCGCCAGCTCCCGGCGCTCGACCGGAATCGCCCGGGCGTTGCCGTAGACCAGGTCGAGCAGTCCGTCGGTGGCCTGCTCCACGCTGCGCCCGTCGGCCGAAAGGCGCTGCAGCAGCCGCGGCACCCCGGGCACCGCGAGCAGCCCGGTGGGCAGCGCGGTGCGCTGCGGGGGCAGTTCGGGCAGCGCCGGCGAGATCAGCGTCAGGCTGCGGACCAGGTCGGGCCGCAGCGCCGCCAGCCGCACCGACACCGCACCGCCGAGCGAGTTGCCGAACAGGTGCACCGGGCCGCGTCCGGTCGCCTCCAGGTAGCCGATCACCGCCCGGACATGGCCGGAGACCGAGAGGTTGCCGTCCAGCGGCGGCTCGGACCAGCCGAAGCCGGGCAGGTCCAGCGCCTCGCCCCGGACCACCCCGTCGAGCTCGCCCATCAGCTCGGTCCAGTTCTCCGCCGAGCCGCCGAGGCCGTGCACGAAGAGCGCCTCCGGCAGGCCCGCCGCCCGGTCCGCGGTCGGGCCGGTCACCGAGAGCGCGGCCCCCGGGACCTCGACCACCCGGGTCGTCCACCTCCCGCCCGGGCGCGCACCGCCGCCCTGCGCCACCGCGGCCTGCTCCGCGTCGAAGTCCGCCGCCCCGGCCCGCTCCTGCTGCTCAGTGCTCATGGGAGAAGATGGTAGTGAGACCCTGGCGCCCGGCGGCGTCGCGCGCCGTATTGTGGGCACCCGACAACCCGAGAGCTGCAGCTTTCCCGGTCCGAGCAGGCGCGCACCGGGTTACCCGAAAGTAGAATCACCACCCGTTGCCCGGATGACCCGAGCACCGAACCGAGCCAGAAGTGAGGAGCGCCGTGACGGCCATCCAGGAGGCCCAGGACCGCCCGCGCGGCGCCCGGCTGCCGCGTAGCGCCCGCCGGGAACAGCTGCTCGGAGCCGCGCAGGAGGTGTTCGTCGCGCAGGGTTACCACGCTGCCGCGATGGACGACATCGCCGAGCGCGCCGGGGTCAGCAAGCCGGTGCTGTACCAGCACTTCCCCGGCAAGCTGGAGCTGTACCTCGCGCTGCTCGACAAGCACTGCGACGCCCTGGTCGAGTCCACCCGCAACGCGCTGGACGCCACCACGGACAACAAGCAGCGCGTGGCGGCCACCATGCAGGCCTACTTCGACTACGTGGCCAGCGAGTCCGGCTCGTTCCGGCTGGTCTTCGAGTCCGACCTGACCAACGAGCCCGCCGTGCGCGAGCGGGTGGAGCGCGCCGCCGACGTGAGCGCGACCCTGGTCAGCCGGGTGATCGCGGAGGACACCGACCTGCCCGAGGCGGAGGCCAAGCTGCTCGCCGCCGGCGTCTGCGGGCTGGCCCAGATCACCGCGCGCTACTGGCTCTCGCAGGGTCGTGAGATCCCGCGCGAGGAGGCCGTGCGCCTGGTCGCGAGCCTGGCCTGGCGCGGCCTGAAGGGCTTCCCGATGCACCCCGGGGAGCTGGGCCAGCCGTCGGCCGCCGACTGATCCTCCTGGTTACGCACCCGGTTGCTCTAAGGTGAAGCCGTACGGCACGGCGACCGGGAACTCCCGTTCGGACGACACGGCACCGTGCGTGACTGGCTGCAACCCCGGAGGGACGGAAGCCGTGGAGGTCAAGATCGGCGTGCAGAACGCACCCCGAGAGATCGTCATCGAAAGCGTTCAGAGCGCTGACGAGGTCGAGAACGCGGTCGCCAAGGCGCTGGAGGGCACGTCCAAGCTCTTCACGCTGACCGACGAGCACGGCCGTCGCATCATCGTCCCGGCGGAGCGCCTTGCGTACGTCGAGATCGGCGAGCAGGCCGCGCGCAAGGTGGGCTTCGGCACCATCTGAGCATGACCGGCCTGATGCCCGCCGCCCCTCGGGGCGGCGGGCATCACGCTTTTCCATCGGATTCCCATCGGATTGGGATCACCGGGACAGCAGGCGCCTTTTCGAGCGGATACTGGCAGGCGTAGAACAACGCGGCCAGGGGTATGGGTGGGCCACCGCGGGCACTCCCCCGGCCGCGGACCGCCCCACCAGTTCGGGAGGCCGACCGTGCCCCTGCCTGTCGAAGCCGTCGTCTTCGCGTTGATCGGCCTGCTGGCCGCAGCCGCGGCGCTGTTCCTGGTCCCCGAGTACTACCCGATGGCCCGGGGTCTGACGATCGGCACCGGGCTGGTGTCGGCGCTGCTCAGCGGCGTGATCACGCGGATCACGCTGGCCAACGGGCATCCGGCCACCACCGTGCTGATCACGCTGGTCTGCACCGGGCTGCTCACCTCGGTGCTGGCCCGGCCCGATCTGGCCACCAAGCACGGCAGCCACCGCCGCCGCCGGCACGCCGCGTAGTCGCCGGTCAGGACTCGTCGGTCAGGAGGCCAGACCGAGCGCGCTCATCCGCTTGGTGTGCGCCTCGGTGATCCGGTTGAACATCTTGCCGACCTCCACCAGGTCGAAGCCGCGCACCTCGGCGCCGCCGACCAGCAGGTTGGAGAGCGCGTCCCGCTCGGCCACCACCCGCTGCGCCTGGCTGAGCGCCTCGCCCATCAGCCGCCGGCCCCAGAGCGCGAGCCGTCCGCCGACCCGCGGGTTCTCCTCGATCGCCTGGCGCACCTTGTCCACCGCGAACTGCGCGTGCCCGGTGTCGCTCATCACCCGAAGCACCAGGTCCCGGGTGTCGTCGTCCAGCCGGACGGCCACCTCACGGTAGAAGTCGGTCGCGATCGAGTCACCGACATAGGCCTTGACCAGGCCCTCCAGCCAGTCCGAGGGGGCGGTGACCCGGTGGAAGGACTCCAGTGGCTCGACGAAGGGGGTCATCGACTCGGTCGGGTCGGCACCGATCTCGGCCAGCCGGTCGTGCAGCAGCTGGTAGTGCGCGAACTCGGCCGAGGCCATCCGGGCCAGCGCGGCCTTGTCGGCCAGGCCGGGCGCGAACTTGGCGTCGTCGGCCAGGCGCTCGAAGGCGCTCAGCTCGCCGTAGGCGAGGGCGCCCAGCAGGTCGAGGACGGCCGCCCGGTAGTTCGGGTCCGCCGCGCAGGTGGTCCAGTCACCGATCGAGCCGACCTGGCCGGCCTCGCCTTGAGTCTCCATGGATCGTCACTCTAGACCGCCCTGCCGCCGCCTCGAGCCCGCCCCAGCTGGCATGTCAGACGCGTCACGTGTTCGAGTCGTCGGCTGACTGTACAGTGGTGCAGAGACCCGTATGCCCGCACGGTCCGCAAACCGCGCGGGTTCGCTTCGCCCGGAGGACTTCGGTGCGAGGCGCTGGGAACTCACGTACGCGGATGCCCGGTCGGAGAGCCGATCGGCTCCGACCTTGGCTTGGACCTCAAGCCAGGCACCGCATCAGTGGCCGAGCGAGGGCCGCCGCGGACCGCGCCGCAGGGCGCCGGTCCCGCGCCGGACCCCTCACGGGACCTCTCCCCCACGCCACGGGACGCCGCGGCCCAGCCAGGGCCAGGGCCGCGCCCGGACGCCGCAGGGACCGGCGCGGTCGTGCACGACCTCGCAGCTCGCGAACCGCCCCCTGGGCAGGACGCGGTCGCGAGGCTGCCCGCCGCCTCTCGCTCTCGGCCCGCCACACGGAAGAGGCAGCACCCTGTCCACCACGACTGAACCGACGAAGACCACGTTCCGCGAACTCGGCATCCTCCCGGAGACCGCCGAGGCGCTGGAGGCGGTCGGCATCATCCACCCGTTCCCGATCCAGGAGATGACCCTGCCGGTCGCCCTGACCGGGCACGACGTCATCGGCCAGGCCAAGACCGGCACCGGCAAGACCCTGGGCTTCGGCCTCCCGCTGATCGAGCGCGCCATCGTCCGCGCCGACGTCGACGCGGGCCGCGCCACCGAGGCCCAGCTCTCCGACAGCCCGCAGGCGCTGATCGTGGTCCCCACCCGCGAGCTGTGCACCCAGGTCACCAACGACCTGCAGACGGCCGGCAAGGTCCGCAACGTCCGCGTGCTGGCCATCTACGGCGGCCGGGCCTACGAGCCGCAGGTGGAGGCGCTCAACAAGGGCGTCGACATCGTGGTCGGCACCCCTGGCCGGCTGCTCGACCTGGCCGGGCAGAAGAAGCTCGACCTCTCCAAGGTCCGCGCGCTGGTGCTGGACGAGGCCGACGAGATGCTCGACCTGGGCTTCCTGCCCGACGTCGAGAAGATCATCACCATGCTGCCCGCCAAGCGGCAGACCCTGCTCTTCTCGGCCACCATGCCGGGACAGGTGATCAGCCTGGCCCGCCGCTACATGAGCCAGCCGACCCACATCCGCGCCGCCGCGCCGGACGACAGTGGCCACACCGTGGCCAACACCACCCAGCACATCTTCCGGGCGCACTCGCTCGACAAGGTCGAGCTGGTCTCGCGCATCCTGCAGGCCGACGGCCGCGGCCTGGCGATGATCTTCTGCCGCACCAAGCGGACGGCGGCGGACGTCTCCGACCAGCTGACCCAGCGCGGCTTCGCGGCCGGCGCCGTGCACGGCGACCTCGGCCAGGGCGCCCGTGAGCAGGCGCTGCGGGCGTTCCGCAGCGGCAAGGTCGACGTACTGGTCTGCACCGACGTCGCGGCCCGCGGCATCGACGTCGAGGGCGTCACCCACGTCGTCAACTACCAGTGCCCCGAGGACGAGAAGACCTACCTGCACCGGATCGGCCGCACCGGCCGGGCCGGCGCCTCCGGTACCGCGGTCACGCTGGTCGACTGGGACGACATCCCGCGCTGGCAGCTCATCAACAAGGCGCTGGAGCTGGGCTTCGGCGAGCCGGAGGAGACCTACTCCACCTCTCCGCACCTGTACGAGCTGCTGCACATCGCGCCTGGCACCAAGGGCGTCCTGCCCCGCTCGGAGCGCACCCGGGCCGGGCTGGCCGCCGAAGAGGTCGAGGACCTCGGCGAGACCGGCGGGCGCGGCGCGCGCCCGGGCCGCGGTGACCGTGGTGACCGCGGTGAGCGTGGTCGCGGGCGCAGCGGGGCCGACAGCTCCGGTGGGCGCCGCGGCCCGGCCGTCGAGCAGCCGGCGGCCGAGGAGCAGCGGCCGGCCCGGGCCCCGCGCAACCGGCGGCGGACCCGTGGCGGCGCGTCGGTCGCGGCCGGCGCGGGCGAGCAGACGCAGCAGGTGACGGCGGGCGGCCAGAGCGCCGCGTCGCCGGCCACCGGGCCCGCGAGCGTGGACGGCGAGAGCACGGCCCCGCGCCGTCGCCGACGCCGCTCGCGCGGTAGCGCGTCGGGCGAGGCTCAGGTGGCGGCCGTCGCCGCGGCCCAGAGCGCGCCGGGCGAGGTCGCGGTCACCGAGGTGGCCGTCGCCGCGGCGCCCGCGGTCGAGACCCTGGTGGTCGAGGCCCCGGTCGCTGCCGCGGTGGTGCCGAGCCAGGCCGAGGCACCGGTCGAGGAGAGCGCCCCGGCGGTCAAGAAGGCCACCCGGACTCGGAAGAGTGCTGCCAAGAAGACCACCGCCGTCGAGGCACCGGTCGTCGAGGCCCCGGCCGCAGCGGACACCATCGAGGCCGAGGCCACCGAGGCCCCCGCCAAGAAGGCCACCCGCACCCGCAAGACCGCCGCCAAGAAGACCACCGCCACCGAGGCACCGGTCACCGAGGCAGCAGCAGCCGAGGCACCGGCGGTCGAGGTCACCACCGAGCCCGAGGCCGCACCGGCCAAGGCCCGCAAGACCGCCACCAAGCGCACCACCAAGAAGGCACCGGCCATCGAGGCCCCGGCCGCAGCGGACACCATCGAGACGGAGGCCACCGAGGCCCCCGCCAAGAAGGCCACCCGCACCCGCAAGACCGCCGCCAAGAAGACCACCGCCACCGAGGCAGCAGCAGCCGAGGCGGTCCCCGCCCCGCGCCGCCGTACCCGCAAGGCGGTCGAGGAGGCCCCGGTCGCCGACTGACCGGGCTCCGGTCGAGGCACCACAGCGCTGAGAGGGGCGGGCGGACCAGCTGGTCCGCCCGCCCCTTTCGGCTACCCCCGGTGGACCAGGCCCTATGCTCGTGGCGGCTCTGCCAGTCGGCCGACGAGGAGTTTTCCCTTGAGCACGCTTCCTTTCCTCGCCCTCCCCTCCTGCGCCACCGCCGCGCGGTTGGCCACCGAGCGCGGGGAGTTCGCCGCGCTGCGGGCCGAGCCCGCCGGTGTGCCACGCGGCACCGCGCTGCTGGTCCCGGGGTACACCGGCAGCAAGGAGGACTTCATCGCGCTGCTGGAGCCGCTCTCGCTCGCGGGCTTCCGGGTCGTCGCCTACGACCAGCGCGGCCAGTACGAGACCGGCGGCGGTGCCGATCCGGCCGCCTACGCGCTGCCCGAGCTGGGCCTGGACCTGCGGGCGGTCACCGAGCTGCTGGCTGCCGAGGCGGGGGCCGGACCGGTGCACCTGCTCGGCCACTCCTTCGGCGGCTTCGTGGCCCGGGAGGCCGTGCTCTCGCTCAGCCTCCGGCCGGGGTCCCGGGTGCCGCTCCCCTGGGCCTCGCTGGTGCTGCTCTCCACCGGGCCCGGGCCGCTCGATCCGCCGGAGGCGGCCCGCACCAAGATGCTGATGGACGCGCTGGGCGGCATGGACCTGGAGACCATCTGGCAGGTGATGCAGCAGATGGACGGCGAGAAGTCGGACTCGGCCGTGGCGCCGTCGCCCGAGGTCGCCGACTTCCTGCACCGGCGCTGGCTGGCCAATGTGCCGCAGGCGCTGGTGGCGATGGGCGAGCGGCTGGTCGGCCAGGAGGACCGGACCGAGGAGCTGGCGGCCGTCGCGCTGCCCAAGCTGTACGTCTCCGGCACCGAGGACTACGCCTGGCCGGTCGAGGAGCAGGCCCGCACCGCCGCCCGGCTGGGGGTGCCGCACGTGGTGGTGGAGGGCGCCGGGCACTCCCCCAACGCCGAACGTCCGGAGCGGACCGCCGCCGTGCTGCTCGACTTCTGGTCCTCCGTCAGCACCGACTGACCACCGCCCACCGCTCCCCGGTGCGCCGCCACCCCGGCGCGCACCGGGGATTTCTGCTGGCCCAAAAATCCTTAGTTACGGTAATATTTGATTCTGGCTGGGAATGAACAGCCCCACCTGTGCGGTTGAGCCCCGATGGACGTCACCGAAACCACGACGTCATCAGCGGGCAATCGCCAGGCAAACGTCCGGCGCCACGCTGGCGGAGCAGGCCCGATCGGGCCGCCGTCCCGCCGGCAGCGAGGGGGGACACATGGCACTGACCGCCGTACCGCGACCGACGAGCAGCACCCCACCGCCTCGGGTGCCACCGAGGCCAGCAGAGGAGAGGCCCATGCGTTTCGAGATTCTCCGACTGGACGCCCAGCAGGGTTCCACCACCGATCCGCTCATCGCCGACGCCGAGACCGTCCGTCAGCTGGTGGCGGATGCCGCCCTGACCGGCGAGCGTCTCTACATCCGTCCGTGTCGGCACGTCTGACGCCGCACCAGGCCGCACCGGCAGCCCGCCCGGCCGCGTCCCACTCCCTGGCGCCCCGCCATCGACTCCTCGATGACGGGGCGCCAGCCGTTCCGCCCGGCGCCTGCGTGCGCCCCCGGCGCGCCCCGTCGACGTTTGCCGCCCGGCGGCGCGGGACATCCCCTAGCCGGGGCCGCCGCCCCGGCCGAGCGACCGGCCGAGCGACCCGGTCATCGGATCCGCTCGCCGAGGCCCTCCGTACGGGTGATCGTCCTTGACGCGGCGGCCCGGAGGGAGGAGCGTTGGCTGTTATGAGGGGCGAGCCAAGTTGCCCGAGGTGCGGCGGTCGGGTGCGTGCCCCCGGGCTCTTCCGCGACACCTGGCAGTGTGACGAGCACGGTGCCGTCCATCCGATGCAGCCCGTGCTGCCGCCGAGTATCGAGGCGCTGAGCGTGGCCGTGGCCCGTTCCCAGGTGCCCGTCTGGCTGCCCTGGCCGCTGCCGGTCAGCTGGCTCTACACCGGCATCGCGCACGTGGGTGACGACCTCTCAGGGGCCCGCGCCACCGCCGTGGCCTGCTCCGGCCCCGCGCCGCTCGGCGGCTTCGGCGAGCTGGTCCTGGTGGCCGAGGAGCTCGGCGTCGGCCTCGGCGCCCGGTACGCGGGTCTGCCCGGCCCCGACCCCGGCGACGCCCTCTCGCTGCACAAGCCCGCCGACACCAAGCTGCTGGCCGCTGGCCGGCCCACCCCGATGTGGCACATCCAGGGCGCCCCCGAGGACCGCGCGGTCTACGTCGGCGAGGCGCTGGGCCTGTGGCTCTGGGCGATCGCCTGGCCCGAGCAGTCCGCCCTGCTGATGTACGACGAGCTGGTCCTCACCGACCTGCGGGACGCCGGTGCCGAACTGGAGCTGCTGCCCTGCGGAGCCCTCTCCCAGCGGCTCCTGGGCTGAGCCTGAGGCCCGCTGACTATCCTGGGCTGCCTTGACCCGCAGCGAGCCAGGAGCCAGCCCGTGCGCATCGACCTGCACGCCCACAGCAACGTCTCGGACGGCACCGACACCCCGAGCGAGCTGATCGCCGCCGCCGTCGCCGCCGGACTCGACGTGGTCGCACTGACCGACCACGACACGGTCGCCGGCCACGCCGAAGCGGCCGCGGCGCTGCGCGCGCTGCCGCCCGGCCGGCGGCCGACCCTGGTGCCGGGCGCCGAACTCTCCTGCCGGGTCGAGGGGATCAGCATGCACCTGCTGGCCTACCTCTTCGATCCGGCCGAGCCGGAGTTCGCCCGCGAGCGCGAGCTGGTGCGCACCGACCGGTTCCGGCGCGGGCAGGCGGTGGTCGAGCGGTGCCGGGAGCTGGGCGCGCCGATCACCTGGGAGCAGGTGCAGCGGATCGCCGCCGGGGGCAGCTCGGTGGGCCGTCCGCACATCGCCAGCGCGCTGGTGGAGGCCGGCGTGGTGAAGGACGTCTCGGCCGCCTTCACCACCGAGTGGCTGGCCAACGGCGGGCGGGCGGACGTGCCCAAGCACGAGACCGACCCGGCGGTGGCCGTGCGACTGGTCCGGGCCGCGGGCGGGGTGCCGGTCTTCGCCCACCCGGGCGCCGACAAGCGCGGGCGCACCGTCTCCGACCAGGTGATCGCCGACCTCGCGGCGGCCGGGCTGGCCGGGCTGGAGGTCGACCACATCGACCACGACGAGCCGGCCCGGGCCCGGCTGCGCACTCTGGCCGCCGAGCTGGGGTTGTTCACCACCGGGTCCAGTGATTACCACGGCTCGCGCAAGACCGTGCGGCTGGGCGAGTTCACCACCTCGCCCGAGGCCTACCAGGCGCTGCTCCACCAGGCCACGGGGGCCAAGCCGATCGACTGACCCGGCGCGGCCCATCCGGCCAGCCGGCCACCCGTCAGCCGGCCGGCCGGCCGAGGAGCCGAGGAGCCGTCAGTCCAGCGCCACGGCGCGCCGCCGCGGGTCCCGCAGGTCGGCGCCGCGCTCCAGCCAGCGCTCCTGCAGCGCGGCCGCGCCGTGCACCCGCTTGTGGGCCGCCTCGTTGGGTGTCATCGGCAGCAGCGGCAGGAAGCGCACCGGGTCGGCGGGCTCGTCGAGTTCGAGGTCCGCGACCAGGCCGCCGCTCTCGGCGGCCAGCACCGAGGTGAACGGCGCGCCGTCCCAGAGCGGGGCACCCAGGTCGAGCGAGCTGCCGGGGGCCACCACCAGGCCCTCGACCTGCGGCGTCGCGGCGAAGGTGGCCAGCGCCCGGAGCACCTCGTCGCGCCCGCCGCGCAGGGTCAGCAGCAGCTCGGCGCGCGGGCCGCGCACCGGGTCGGCCATCGCCGCGGTGGGGTCGGCCATCGGCGCGGCGGCCATGCCCAGGGTGGCGTACCGCACCAGGCCCTCGGCGTCCGGGCCGAACCGCAGCACCTCGATCCGCTCGGCCCCGAGGAAGGTGATCGCGGCCCGTCCGCTCGGCTCGCCGAAGGTGCTGAGCAGCCGTGCCTCGACGGCGGCCAGCACCTCGTCACGGGTGGGACCCTGCGGGCCGTGGGGTCGACCGGGGTCGCCGAAGAGCGGGAAGTCATGCGCCATACCGCGAGCGTACCGGTCGGTAGCCGGCGCTCAGCGGGCCCGCCGGCCGCCACCGGCGAACCGGCTCAACGACGCCCGCCGCGCACCACCAGGCCAAGCCCCAGCAGGATCAGCGCCACCGCCGGATAGGCGGCCGCGGCGGGCCACTGGCCCAGCCAGACGGCGGCGATCAGCGCCGCCCCCGGCGTCTCCAGCAGGATCGCCGTGGAGGTGACCGAGGGCCCCAGGGTGCGCACCACGCGGTTGCTCAGCGAGTGGCCGAGCAGCTGGGCGGCGAGCATCAGCAGCGCGATCTGCCCCCAGACCCCGGCCGACCAGCCGGTCAGCCCGGTGCCGGTGGCCAGGCAGAGCACCAGCAGCACGAGCGCGGTGGTGCTGTAGCAGACCAGGGTGTAGCCGGTGGTGCTGACGGTGCGCCGGACCTCGGCGCCCAGCAGCAGGTAGCCCGCCGCGGCGAGGCCCGCGCCCAGCGCCAGCGCGTCGCCGAGCAGCGCGCGCGGGGAGACCGTCAGGTCCACCCCGGTGAGCACCAGCACGCCCGCGAAGGCCACGCACATGCCCAGCCAGACCAGCCGGGGCGGCCGCACGCCGGTGAGCCGCAGCAGCAGGATGGTCCACAGCGGGGTGGTGGTGACCAGCGCGGTGGAGGAGGCCACCGAGGTCATCCGCAGGCTGGGCATCCAGAGCGCGAAGTGCACGGCCAGCAGCGCTCCGGCGGCCATCGCGAGCAGCAGCGCGCGCCGGCCGATGGCCCGCAGTTCGGCGCGGTGGCGCAGCAGGGCGTACGGGCCGAGCACGCCCACCGACATGACGTTGCGCCAGCAGGCGATGGCCAGCGCGGGCGCGGCGGTGGCGCTGATCAGCGGGGCGGAGAGCGAGATGCCCGCGATCGAGAGGGCGAGCAGCAGCAGGTCGGTCTTCGGCAGCCCGCCCGGGGCGGGTATGAGGGAGGCCGATGACGGCGCGGCCGTCGCGCCGGTGCGGTCGCGTGCGGGGGCGGTCGACTCAGCCACGGCGCTTCAGTCGGCCCAGCACCAGCTTGGGCAGCCCCGCCGGGATCGGCCGCCGGGTGGTGGCCGGGCTCGGCATCGGCGCGGCAGCGTGCGAGTCCTGCGGCATCGCGCCGGGGTGCTCGGTCAGCGGGCCGACCGGCTCCAGCCGCAGCACCCGGCACTCGCGCGCCCAGCGCTCGCCGATGGTGTCGGTGTCGGGCGCGTTCAGCCGCTTGCCCTTGAGCTCCTCGACCGCGCCGCTCCACGCCTCGCTGTGCGGCTCGGCGGCCACCACCTGGACCGGGAAGGCGACCAGCCGACCGCCCTTGTCCTTGCTGCGCAGTGCCACCTCGGCACCGGCCCCGGCCGTCAGCCCGTGCAGCGGCTGCTCACCGGCGTCGCCGACCACCACCACGGCGCCGTCGTGCCAGGCGTGCCAGAGCGGACGGCGCTCGACGGCGCCGTCGGCCCGCACCCAGAGCAGGCCGGACTTCTTCACGGCCTCCTCCAACAGGGCCCGGTCGAAGAAGTCGTCAGCAGTGGCTCGCGTACCGTCCATAGCGCACAGCGTACGGGGCTGCCCGGGCGGCCCCGTACGCCTGACGAGCCCGGCCAGGTGGCGTTCGGTAGCCTGGCCCCCCAGCCTTGACCCACCGCAAGTGAGAGGACGTGCATTGGCAGCGCACGCCAGCCGGGTCTTCATCTCCCACCTGACCGGGGTCGCCGTCTTCGATCCCAACGGCGACCAGGTCGGCCGGGTGCGCGACGTGGTCGTCTCGCTGCGGATCGGCGGCCGACCGCCGCGGGTGCTCGGCCTGGTGGTCGAGGTGATCGGACGGCGCCGGATCTTCCTGCCGATGACCCGGGTGACCAGCCTGGAGTCCGGCCAGGTCCTGACCACCGGCGTGGTCAACATGCGCCGCTTCGAGCAGCGGCAGACCGAGACCCTGGTCCTGGCCGAGCTGCTGGACCGCCGCGTCACCGAGACCGCCTCCGGCGACGAGGTGACCGTGCTGGACGTGGCCATGGTGCAGACCCGGCTGCGCGAGTGGGAGATCACCAAGGTCTTCGTGCAGCGCGGCAGGAGCAGCCGGCTGCGCAAGAACCGCGGCGAGGCGCTCACCCTGGACTGGTCCGCCGTCACCGGCTTCACGCTCACCGAGGAGGGCCAGGGCGCCGCCAACCTGCTGGCCACCTTCGAGCAGCTGCGCCCGGCCGACCTGGCCAACGTGCTGCACCACCTGTCGGCCAAGCGACGCGGCGAGGTGGCGGCCGCGCTGGACGACGAGCGGCTCGCGGACGTGCTGGAGGAGCTGCCCGAGGACGACCAGGTGGAGATCCTCGGCAAGCTGCAGGACGAGCGGGCCGCCGACGTGCTGGAGGCGATGGACCCGGACGACGCCGCCGACCTGCTCTCCGAGCTGCCCGGCGAGGAGGCCGAGCGGCTGCTCCAGCTGATGGAGCCGGAGGAGGCGGCCCCGGTACGCAGGCTGCTCTCCTACGAGGAGGACACCGCGGGCGGTCTGATGACCACCGAGCCGATCGTGCTGGAGCCGGACGCCACCGTGGCCGAGGCACTGGCCCGGGTGCGCGTCGCCGACCACAAGCCGGCGCTGGCCGCGCAGATCTACGTCTGCCGGCCGCCGAACGAGACGCCGACCGGCAAGTACCTGGGTATCGTCCACTTCCAGCGGCTGCTGCGCGAGCCGCCGTACACGCTGGTCGGCTCCATCGTGGACGGCGACCTGGACCCCCTGCCGCCGGACACCCCGCTCCCCCTGGTCACCAGCTACCTGGCCACCTACAACATGGTCGCGGCGCCGGTGGTCGACGAGGCGGACCACCTGCTCGGCGCGGTCACGGTGGACGACGTGCTGGACCACCTGCTGCCCGAGGACTGGCGCGAGGCCGCGCTGCACGGCGGCGAGGTACACCACAGCACCGAGCAGGAGAGCGAGGAACCTGGTGGACACTGACCGCAAGCACCGCCGGGAGGGCCGCGAGGAGCCGGCCCGCCAGCGCCTGCAGGGCGAGCTGCGCGACCTGCGGCAGCTGCGCGAGCTGCGCGCCCGGGAGGGCAGCCGCAGCCAGACCGTGCACGGCACCTCGGTGCGCTCCCGGCTCGACCAGCCGCGCACCGCGAGTCCGGGCTTCTTCTCGCTGCCCGCCTACGATCCGGAGGCCTTCGGCAAGCTCTCCGAGCGGATCGCCCGGTTCCTGGGGACCGGGCGGTTCATCGTCTGGATGACGGTGGTGATCATCATCTGGGTGCTCTGGAACACGATGCTGCCCGCCACCGTCCGCTTCGACAACTACCCCTTCATCTTCCTCACCCTGGTGCTCTCCCTGCAGGCCTCCTACGCCGCTCCGCTGATCCTGTTGGCGCAGAACCGCCAGGACGACCGGGACCGCGTCAACATGGAGCAGGACCGGGCCCGCAGCGACCGCAACATCGCCGACACCGAGTACCTGGCCCGCGAGGTGGCCTCGCTGCGCCAGGGGCTGGGCGAGGTGGCCACCCGGGACTTCATCCGGTCCGAGCTGCAGAGCCTGCTCAAGGAGCTGGACGAGCGCCGCGACGGGGCGGAAGTGGCCTGACCGGCTGTGACCTGCGGCACGCTACCGGCCAGTCAGGTGGCCGCGGGGCGCGCCGTACCATCAAGGCATGGCCAATGAGACTGAGGTGGCGACCGGCGTGACGGAGCAGTCCGTCCGCGAGGCGCTGTCGACCGTGCAGGATCCGGAGATCAACCGACCGATCACCGATCTCGGCATGGTGAAATCGGTGGAGATCTCCGGCGACGGCGTGGTGCGGGTGGCCGTCTACCTGACCGTCTCCGGCTGCCCGATGCGCGAGACGATCATCGACCGGGTGAAGACCGCGGTCGGCCGGGTCCCCGGCGTCAGCGGCGTCGAGGTCGAACTCGACGTGATGAGCGACGAGCAGCGCAAGGAGCTCTCCCAGCTGCTGCGCGGCGGTGCGCCCGAGCGTGAGATCCCGTTCGCCAAGCCCGGCACGCTGACCAGGGTCTACGCCGTGGCCTCCGGCAAGGGCGGGGTCGGCAAGTCCTCGGTCACCGTGAACCTGGCCGCCGCGCTGGCCGCCAAGGGCCAGAAGGTCGCCGTGGTGGACGCCGACATCTACGGCCACAGCGTGCCGCGGATGCTGGGCGTCGAGGGCCGCCCGACCCAGGTCCAGGACATGATCATGCCGCCGTCGGCGAACGGGGTGAAGGTCATCTCGATCGGCATGTTCACCCCCGGCAACGCCCCCGTGGTCTGGCGCGGCCCGATGCTGCACCGCGCGCTGCAGCAGTTCCTGGCCGACGTCTACTGGGGCGACCTGGACGTGCTGCTGCTCGACCTGCCGCCCGGCACCGGCGACATCGCGATCTCGGTGGCCCAGCTGGTGCCGAACGCCGAGATCCTGATCGTCACCACCCCGCAGATGGCCGCCGCCGAGGTGGCCGAGCGGGCCGGCACGATCGCGCTGCAGACCCACCAGAAGATCGTCGGCGTGATCGAGAACATGGCCGGCATGCCCTGCCCGCACTGCGACGAGATCGTCGACGTGTTCGGCACCGGTGGCGGCAAGACCGTGGCCGAGGCGCTCACCCGGGCCACCGGCGCCACCGTCCCGGTGCTCGGCAGCATCCCGATCGACGTACGGCTGCGCGAGGGCGGCGACGACGGCCGGCCGGTCGTGCTGGCCGCTCCCGACTCCCCCGCCGGCGCCGCGCTGCACGCGATCGCCGACAAGCTGGGCGGCCGCGAGCGCGGCCTGTCCGGCCTCTCGCTGGGGCTCACCCCGAAGAACAAGTTCTGACCGGCGGACCCTGACGAGCGTGGGCTGACGCGCCCTCAGGGCCTGGTGTACGCCACCAGGTCCGCGATGGCGCTGAAGCCCACGCCGTACGCACTCACGCCGCGGCCGTAGGCACCGAGCAGCACGCCCGGGGCCTCGCCCGCCAGCACCCAGCCGTACTCGGACTCCCGGTAGCGGAAGGGCTGCGGCAGGCCGTTGACCGGCAGGGTGAGCGGGGACCAGCCCGGGCCGCCGAGGTCGTCGGCCAGGTCCCAGGCCAGCGCGGTCTGCTGGTCGAGCCACTCCTGCCGACGGCCGCGGTCCAGCTGGCCCGGCCAGGTGACGGCCAGCAGTCCGGAGCCGGCCAGCCAGGCGGCCGAGGCGGCGGAGGTCGCCTCCAGCACACCGGTGCCGTCCGCGCTGCGCCGCCCGGGACGGCGGGCGACCGTGACCACCACGGCGAACCGGCGCGGCCCCGGGGCCTCGGGCTGCTTGGGCGGCTGCTCACCGTGGCCGACCGAGCCGTAGTCGATGCTGCGCGCCGGGCCGGGGCGGTTGCCGCCCGCGCCGGCCTGCAGCAGCCAGCGCCGGCCGGTCCAGCCCTCGTCCAGGCCGTACCAGGGGAAGTCGGCCGCCTGGTAGGGCGCCAGCGGGTCGGCCGGCTCGGCCACCCGCCGGCCGGGCACCTCCGCCGCCTTGGCGGCGGCCGTTCCCACCGTACGACTGCTCGTCGCGTCCAATCCGGGACCTCCTTGGCAACCTGTCGGGCACTCAGCACAATAGCGGCGCAACGGCCGACACCCCGCCCGGCTGCAAGCCGGGCGGGGTGTCGTCGTCGTACCGGGTGGTGTTCAGGTGGCGTCCAGGTCGTAGGGCGGGCGCTCACCGGCCGCCAGCGGCGGGCCGGCGGCGGCCGGGCTGGGGACCGCACCGCCGGCCGCGGCGGGGGTCTTGGTGGTGCTGACCCGGCCGGGGGCCGGCTTGTCGTCGAGCACCGACTTGAGGTCCAGCCCCTCGCGCAGCTCCTTCAGCCCCAGCGGGTCCTCCTCGCCGCCGACCAGCGTCTTGCGCACGAAGGTCTTGGGGTTGAGGTCCTCGAACTCGAAGTCCTTGAACTCCGGGCCGAGCTCGCTGCGGATGTCCTCCTTGGCGTTGTCCGCGAAGGTGCGCACCTTGCGGATGAACCCGGTGGCATCCTGGATCAGCTTCGGCAGCTTGTCCGGCCCGAAGATCACGATCGCCATGATGATGAGAGTGATCCACTCCAGGCCGCCGATGTCGAAGAACACGTGAACTCCCAGCTGCTGGCGGACGATCCCGGTTCGGCCCGCGACACCGGCTCCCTACAGGGTAATAGCCACCGACCGGTCCTGGCCCACGTGCGGAAGAAGCTGTGGCAAAGACCAGCCGGTGGCCGGGGTACCGCACAGCGGCGGCGGGCCAGGGCTCGTCGGGCGAGCCCTAGGGTGCCGGTACGCGTCCGTGCGCCACCGGGTTGACCGCCCGGGCCGAGGGTCCGGGGGTGAGCAGGTCGTACGCGTGGTCGCCGGGGCCGCCGAACGGCAGGTCCACCGTCAGCGGGCCGTGCAGCGGAGCAGCCGGGACGCCGCCGGGCACCTGCGGGGTGACCGCCGTGCCGTGCTGCTCGTCCGCGGGACTGTCGCCGGCGACCGCGGCCAGACCCAGGCTGCCGAAGCCGCCCAGTGCCACCGCCGCCACCGAGAACGCGCCGGCCGCCGCCACCACCAGCCGCCGCCCGCGCGGCGCCACGCCGGGGCCCGAGCGCGGGAGCAGCGCCGCGGGGCGCTGGCGTTCGACGGTACCGCCCGAGCGGGAGGCACCGCGCAGGCCGCTCCACAGCCGCACGTCCGGGCCGCGTCCGGCCCGCGGGTCGATCCCGGGCAGCGGCGCGTCGGAGCCCAGCGCGCCGGCCCCGAACGAGGCGCCCGCGCCGCGGCCGAACGAGCCGCCGGTCAGCCGGCTGCCGCCCAGGGTGGGCGCGCTCGGCAGCACCGAGCCGCCGCCGGGGCGGTGGTCCTCGTCGTCGGGCAGCGCGGCGACGGCGAGCAGCCGGGCCATCAGCTGCCCGGACGGGCCGGGGGCGTCGGTCCTGGTGAGCAGCTGCTTGACCGACCGGCCCTCCTCGGCCTCGGCCAGGCAGCCCGCACAGGTCGCCAGGTGCGCCTGGACCCGCTCGCGGTCGTCGTGGCCCAGTTCGCCGTCCAGGTAGGCGGTCAGCCGGTCACCGAGGTGGTGCTCCTCCGCCTGGGACGGCTCGCTCTGGCGTACCGCGATCGGCCGCAGCACGGACGCCTCCTGCCGGCTGCTCCCCTGCCCGGCGGGCGCCGGGCGACGGGCGCCGGGCCGGCCTGCGGCGCTCACGATCGCCTCCGCCCGCTCCCGCCCACACCGGCCTCTCCAACGGCCGCCGCCACCGGCTCCAGCTGCTCCGAGCCACCGCGCCGGACCCGGCCGGGCGCGGCACCGGGCGCGCGGTGCTTGAGCGCGGCGCGCAGGTGCGAGCGGCCGCGGTGGATCCGGCTGCGCACGGTGCCCAGCTTCACACCCAGGGTGGCCGCGATCTCCTCGTAGGACAGGCCCTCGATGTCGCAGAGCACCACGGCGGCGCGGAACTCCGGCGCCAGGGTGTCCAGCGCCTGCTGCACGTCGGCGTCGAAGTGGGTGTCGCTGAAGGCCTGCGCGGGGCTCGGCTCACGGCTGGGCAGCCGCTCGGCGGCGTCCTCGGCCAGCGCGTCGAAGCGGATCCGCTGACGGCGGCGGACCATGTCGAGGAAGAGGTTGGTGGTGATCCGGTGCAGCCAGCCCTCGAAGGTGCCGGGGGTGTAGGTGGACAGCGAGCGGAAGACCCGGACGAAGACCTCCTGCGTGAGATCCTCGGCATCGTGCTGATTGCCCGTCAGGCGGTAGGCCAGGCGGTAGACGCGGGCGCTGTGCGCCTCGACGATCTCCTCCCAGCTGGGCGGGGTCCAGTTCTGCGCGTCGGGCCCCTCGGCGAAGGTCGCAAGCGCAACGGGGGCCGAGGACTCGGCGGCGGTGCCGTCGGACGACTGGTTCAGGGGGGAGTGCGCAGACTGGTTCATCACGGGCTTCGGCGTACGGGCCGACGAGGTGCCGCGGAGTTGCCGCCGCACAGGGACGTCGCCCTCGGCCACACCTCCTCGGTTGGCTCTTCTGCCCAGCAGGGCCACCACCATATCCACCTCACCCGTCAGTTCCGGATAAAAGTGTGCTCATCCACCCGACAGCACCCCGTACGGTCTCCCCTGCCCCTTGGCAGGGCAGCCCACCGGGTCGGCACCGGCGCTCTCTGACCGTTCCAACGGCCCGCCGCCGGACGCGGTTCCCACCCGGCCAGTAATCTGTGGCAGGAAATATCGACATCCGGCAGCGCCCCTACTCCCCAGGACCAGATCATCGACTTCGGGCCCGCGGCTGCGACCCTCGCCGACACCTACGTCGGCGAGGACGCCGTGCTGACCTATGCCCGGGCGCAGGCGGCCCGCACCGGCGTCCAGGCGGTGGGGCCCAGCGGCGGGGCCTGCCTGCGGCTGCTGGCCGCGGCGCTGGGCGCCAAGGCGGTGGCCGAGATCGGCACCGGCACCGGGGTGTCGGGCCTCTACCTGCTGCGCGGCATGCGCCCGGACGGGATCCTGACCACCGTCGACCCGGAGCCGATCCGCCAGGAGCTGGCCCGCGAGGCCTACCTGGCGGCGGGCTTCGCGGCCGGCCGGGCCCGGTTCATACCCGGGCGGGCGCTGGACGTGCTGCCGCGGCTCGCCGATGGCCAGTACGACCTCGTCTTCTGCGACGGCGACCCCGCCGAATCGCGGTCGTATCTCGCAGAATCGTTGCGGCTGCTGCGCCCGGGCGGCGCGGTCTGCTTCGAGGGGGTGTTCCAGCAGGGCCGGCTCACCGACCCCGCACTGGAGGATCCGGGCACCACCGCGATGCGCGAGCTGGTGCAGGCGGTGCGGGAGAGCAAGGCGCTGGTGCCCGCGCTGCTGCCGGTCAGCGACGGGCTGCTGTGCGCCGTCAAGCGCTGACCGGAGCCCGCCCCGGGGTGCCGGGCCCCACAGGCCCGGGCACAGGCCCGGGAGACCGGCTGTGCGGGCACGAGAGCGGGGCCCGGTGCCGCTGGTGAAACCAGTCGGTGCCGGACCCCGAGAGTGCGCCGTGGCGATGCTGAGTACGTCGCGGGACGCGTCCTTCGTGCGGGAGTCAGCCGCAGGCCTGCTTCAGGGCCTCACCCAGGGCGCTTGCCTCGTCCGGAGTGAGCTCCACCACCAGGCGACCGCCGCCCTCGAGCGGAACTCGCATGATGATGCCCCGCCCCTCTTTGGTGACCTCGAGCGGGCCGTCACCCGTCCGCGGCTTCATGGCCGCCATGCTCGTTCCCCTTCCTGCAACCGCTCAGGTACGTACCAGCAGTCCGTCCACCGCCGGTATCGAACGCATTGATCGGAAGCCATTATCCCGCATACGGCGCCCCGATGACCAACATCACTCTTTCCGCACCAGTGGCCACACCGGTACGGACCGCCTGAATACACCTCAGTCCTACCCTCACTCGACCGGGCGAAGACCCATCAGTTACCGCGCCATACCTGCCCGAGCCCGCTACTATCCGGCCGTCCGGGGCCCGCGCGGTGACCGCCGCGCTCCCCGCGCGCAAGGGGCGACAAAGGTGCGCTACCTCACACTCCCGCCCGTCCGCGCGCTCCGGCATGCTGACTCAGGTCCGCGGTGTTACCGAACGGTTGGGAGCCCTCACCGATGTCCGACTCCGTCCTGTACGAGCTCGACGGCGCGCTCGCCGTCATCACCATCAACCGACCGGACGCGATGAACGCGCTCGACACCCCGACCAAGGTGGCGCTGCGGGACATCGTCACCGAGGCGGCCGGCGACCCCGCGGTGCGCGCGGTGCTGCTGACCGGCGCGGGCGACAAGGCGTTCTGCGTCGGCCAGGACCTCAAGGAACACCTCGACCTGCTCGGGCGTGCCGAGCAGACCGGCGAGCCGCCGCTGAAGACCGTCGCCGAGCACTACAACCCGCTGGTGCGGGCGCTGGCCGGGATGCGCAAGCCGACCGTGGCCGCGGTCGGCGGCGTGGCGGCCGGTGCCGGGGCCTCGCTGGCCTTCGCCTGCGACTTCCGGATCGTCGCCGAGAGCGCCGGGTTCAACACCTCGTTCGCGGGCGTGGCGCTGACCGCCGACTCGGGCGCGTCGTGGACGCTGCCCCGGCTGGTCGGCCCGGCCCGGGCCACCGAGCTGCTGATGTTCCCGCGGACCGTCAAGGCCGCCGAGGCGCTCTCCCTCGGGCTCGCCACCCAGGTCGTCCCGGCCGCCGAGCTGACCGCCACCGCGCACGCCTTCGCCCAGAAGCTGGCGAACGGCCCGACGGTCGCCTACGGCGCGATCAAGGCCGCGGTGGACTTCGGCGCCTCGCACTCGCTGAGCGAGACGCTGGACAAGGAGGACGAGCTGCAGACCCTGGCCGGGGCGAGCGAGGACCACCGGATCGCGGTGCGCGCCTTCCTGGCCAAGGAGCAGCCGAAGTTCCTGGGCCGCTGACCGGGGCACCGACACGAACGCCCCGCCGACGGCAGGTCAGCGGGGCGTTCGCTCAACGGGCTTCAGCTCAACGGGCGCAGCAGTCGGCCAGGTGGTCGTTGACCAGCCCGCAGGCCTGCATCAGCGCGTACGCGGTGGTCGGGCCGACGAACTTGAAGCCGCGCCGCTTCAACTCCTTGGCCAGCGCGGTCGATTCCGGGGTGACCGCGGGGACCTCGGCCGACGTGCGCGGCGCCGGGCGGCCCGGCTCGGGGGCGAAGCCCCAGATCAGCGCGTCAAGGCCGCCGTCCAGCGCCTGGGCCGCGCGGGCGTTGGCGACCGCCGCCGCGATCTTCAGCCGGTTGCGGATGATCCCGGGGTCCTGCAGCAGCCTGGCCTCGTCCTGCTCGGTGAAGGCCGCGACCCTGGCGATCTCGAAGCCGGCGAAGGCCGCTCGGAAGCCCTCGCGGCGGCGCAGGATGGTGATCCAGGAGAGCCCGGACTGGAAGGCCTCCAGGCAGACCCGCTCGAAGAGCGGGTCCTCGCCGTGCACCGGCTTGCCCCACTCGGTGTCGTGGTAGATCCGGTAGTCGTCGGCTGACTCGCCCCAGGGGCAGCGCAGCAGACCGTCCGGACCGGGCTCGAGCTCGGTCACGCCCGCTCCGCGCGCTCGGGCGTGTCCAGCCTGGTCTCCACGGCGGTGGGAAGCGCGCCGGCCGCGGTGGCGTCCACCGCGCGGTCCGGGGCGGCCGCGGCATCGGCGGCGGCATCGGCGGCGGCGAAGTCCTCCAGGCCGGGCAGCGGCTGCGAGCCGGGCTGCTCGGCGCCCGCGTGGCCGGCGTCCAGCCCCGCCATCGCCGCCTCCAGCTCGGCGATCCGCGTGTCGCGGTAGGAGAGTTCGGCGCCGAGCCGGTCGAGCACGTCGTCCACCTCGTCCATCCGGTAGCCGCGCACCGCCATCGGCAGCCGGATCGCGTCCACGTCCTGCCGGTTCAGCGGACGCTCCTGCGGCAGCCGGGCCGCGATCCGGTCGTGCACGGCCTCCGGCAGCGAGCCACCGCCGCCCAGCGCCACCAGTGCGGCACCACCGACCACCACGGCCATCGCCACCACGATCACCCAGAACACGAGCTGTCCTCCCGACACGTGAGTATGCGGCCGAGTGAGGGATCATGGTCCCTGGGAAGGCCGGGGCCCCATCATCGCACCAGGGTCCCCCTGGATCGATACCCGGCGATACCAGCGACACCTGCCGACAGACGGCGGAAGGAGCAAGGGTGGCACTGCGCCTTGGACCGCGCGAGTTCGGCACGGATGAACTGGTCATCATGGCCATCGTCAACCGCACCCCGGACTCCTTCTTCGACCGCGGCGCCACCTTCGCCGACGAGGCCGCGTTCGCCGCCGCCGAGCGGGCGATGGCCGAGGGCGCGGCGATCCTGGACATCGGCGGGGTCAAGGCCGGTCCGGGCGAGGAGGTGACGGTCGAGGAGGAGCTGCGCCGGACCGTGCCCTTCGTGGCCGAGCTGCGCAAGCGCCACCCCGAGGCCGTGATCAGCGTGGACACCTGGCGGCACGAGGTGGGCGAGGCGGTCTGCGAGGCCGGCGCGGACCTGCTGAACGACGCCTGGGGCGGGGTCGACCCGCAGCTCGCCGAGGTCGCCGCCCGGCACGACGTGGGCCTGGTCTGCACGCACGCCGGCGGGGCCGAGCCCCGCACCCGCCCGCACCGGATCGGCTACCAGGACGTGATGGCGGACATCCTGCGGGTCACGGTCGGGCTGGCCGAGCGGGCCGCCGCGCTCGGGGTGCGGCGGGACGCGCTGATCATCGACCCCGGGCACGACTTCGGCAAGAACACCCGGCACTCGCTGGAGGCCACCCGCCGGCTGCCGGAGATGACCGCCACCGGGTTCCCGGTGCTGGTCTCGCTCTCCAACAAGGACTTCGTCGGCGAGACCCTGGACAAGCCGGTCGACCAGCGGCTGCTGGGCACCCTGGCCACCACCGCCGTCTCGGCCTGGCTGGGCGCCCGGATCTACCGGGTGCACCAGGTGGCCGAGACCCGGCAGGTGCTGGACATGGTCGCCTCGATCCAGGGGATCCGGCCACCGGCGGTGGCCCGGCGCGGCCTGGCCTGAGCCGGCCCGGCCCCGGGCCCCGCCGACGGCTCAGATCTCGCCGTTGGGGCGGCGGCTCTCGGCCAGGATCTTCAGCACCTCGTCCACCTCGTCGGTGACGTGGAACAGTTCGAGGTCCGCCGCCGCGGCCTTGCCCTGGGCGACCAGGGTGTCCCGCAGCCAGGCCACCAGCCCGCTCCAGTAGGCACTGCCGAAGAGGATCACCGGGAACCTGGTGACCTTCTTCGTCTGCACCAGGGTGAGCGCCTCGAAGAGCTCGTCCAGGGTGCCCAGACCACCGGGCAGCACCACGAAGCCCTGCGCGTACTTCACGAACATCGTCTTGCGGACGAAGAAGTACCGGAAGTTCAGCCCGAGGTCGACGAACTCGTTCAGGCCCTGCTCGTAGGGCAGCTCGATGCCCAGACCCACGCTCAGCCCGCCGGCGTCGGAGGCGCCGCGGTTGGCCGCCTCCATCGCCCCCGGGCCGCCGCCGGTGATCACCGCGTAGCCGGCCTCGGCCAGCGCCCGGCCGATCGCCACCCCGGCCGCGTACTCGGGTGAGTCGACCGGCGTCCGGGCCGAGCCGAAGACGCTGACCGCGGTCGGGAGTTCGGCGAGCGCGCCGAAGCCCTCGACGAACTCCGAGGTGATCCGCCAGACCCGCCAGGGGTCGGTGTGCAACCAGTCGGTGGGGCCGGTGGTGTCCAGCAGCCGCTGGTCCGTGGTGCCGGTGCCGACCTGCTCGCGGCGCAGCAGCACCGGGCCCTTCTGCTTCTCCGGCCAGGCCTTCTTCGTCGGCTCCGACTCCGCCGGGTCCGGCTCCACCAGCTCCGGCCCGTGGCCGAAGCGCCGTCCGTCTGCGCCGTTCTGCGCTGATGTCCCTGTCATGACGAAACTCTACGCCCGGCAGGGGTGATTAACGGGGAAGCTTTGTCGGGCCGGGAGCTGACGGTACGGCGACGGCCCGGAACCGCTCGCGGTCCCGGGCCCCACGCCTAGCGGCCCGCGGTCAGCCAGTCGCGCAGCCTGCGCTCGCACTCGGCGATCGCGCTCAGCGAGCAGTGCTCGTCCCGCTTGTGGGCCAGGTTCGGGTCGCCCGGGCCGTAGTTGACGGCCGGCACGCCCAGTGCGCTGAACCGCGCCACGTCCGTCCAGCCGTACTTGGCCCGGGCGCTGCCGCCGGTGGCGGCCAGGAAGGCCTGGGCGGCCGGCTGGGCGAGCCCGGGCAGCGCACCGGGCGCGCTGTCGGTCACCTCGACCTGGAACCCCTGGAACACCTCGCGCACGTGCGCCGCGGCCTCGGCCTCGCTGCGGTCCGGCGCGTAGCGGAAGTTGACGGTCACCACGCACTCGTCCGGGATCACGTTGCCCGCCACCCCGCCCTCGATCCGCACCGCGTTGAGGCCCTCGCGGTACTCCAGGCCGTCGATCTCCACCCGCCGCGGCTGGTAGTCGGCGAGCCGGCCGAGCACCACGGCGGCCTGGTGGATCGCGTTGTCGCCGAGCCAGCTGCGGGCCGCGTGGGCCCGGGTGCCGGTCAGCGTCACCTTGGCCCGCACGGTGCCCTGGCAGCCGCCCTCGACCATCGCGCCGCTGGGCTCCAGCAGCACCGCGAAGTCCGCCGCCAGCCAGTCGGGGTGCTGGGCGGCCAGGTGGCCCAGGCCGTTGCGGGCGGCGTCGATCTCCTCGCAGTCGTAGAAGACGAAGGTCAGGTCGCGGTTGGCGTCCGTCAGGGTGGCGGCCAGCCGCAGCTGGACGGCGACGCCGGACTTCATGTCGGTGGTGCCGCAGCCCCAGAGCAGGTCGCCCTCGACCCGGGAGGGCAGGTTGTCGGCGATCGGCACGGTGTCCAGGTGGCCGGCCAGCAGCACCCGCTCGGCGCGCCCGAAGTCGGTGCGGGCCACCACGTTGTTCCCGTAGCGGTCCACGGTCAGGTGCGGCAGGGTGCGCAGCGCGGCCTCCACCGCGTCGGCCAGTGCCTGCTCGTCCCCGCTGACCGAGGGGAAGTCGACCAGTTGCGCGGTGAGCGCACCGCCGTCCAGGGTCAGATCGAGGGCGGTCGGGGCGCTGGTGGCGGGCTGGCTGCTCATGGCGGAAGCCTAGCCGGGGCGCCGGAAACGGCTTCGCGCGGCACGGCCGGGGGTGATCGCTTGCGTCCCGACGCAACCAGCGGGGACCGCACAGTCGTCCGGTCAGGTGGTGACTGAGTACGGTGTGCGGGACACAAACGCAAGGCGAGAGGGGCCACGGTGGTCATTGAAGGGGAAGCGGCCCGTGGCCGCCGTAAGCGCCGCAGGCCGCTGCGCTGGATGCTGACCGCGCTGCTGCTGATCGGCGTGGTGATCGCCGGGCTCGTGCTGTGGAACCGCAACCACCTGGGTGAGAGCGCCGAGCAGTGCGAGGTCACCCAGCCCGGTGGCAAGCCGGTCACGATGGACCTGGACCAGGGCTCCAACGCGGCCACCATCGCGGCGGTGAGCATCGCCCGCGGGCTGCCGGAGCGCGCCCTGACCATCGCGCTGGCCACCGGGATGCAGGAGTCCAAGCTGCACAACCTGGCCGGTGGCGACCGCGACTCGGTGGGCCTGTTCCAGCAGCGCCCCTCCCAGGGCTGGGGCACCGAGCAGCAGATCATGGACCCGGTCTACGCCACCAACAAGTTCCTGGACGCGCTGGTGAAGGTGCAGGGCTACGCCCGGCTGCCGCTCACCGAGGCCGCGCAGGACGTGCAGAAGAGCGGCTACCCCGGCGCGTACGCCAAGCACGAGGCGAACGCCACGCTGCTGGCCGAGGCGCTGACCGGCCACACCCAGGCCACCTTCAGCTGCACGGTGCACGCCTTCCCCCAGTCCGACCCGGTCGACGCGGGCACGGCCTCCCCGAGCGGCACGGCGAGCCCGGCCGCCCAAGGCGCGGCGCAGCTGGTGACCCTCCAGGTGCAGCGCGAGTTCGGGCGGGCGGTGGCGGCGAGCCCGGCGACCGGCAGCCCGGCCGTCAGCGGGACCGGGGCGGGCCAGGCGCTCGCACTCGCCCCCGATCCCGCCCTCGACACCGGCCCGGACGCGCAGTTGCAGAGCGGCTGGGCGGTGGCGCAGTGGTCGGTGGCGCACGCCCAGGAGCTGAGCATCGGCACGGTCGCCTACAACGGGAAGGTGTGGCGGATCGACCGCTCGTCCGACGGCTGGCAGGCGCTGCCGGGCGCGACCTCGACGAGCCAGGTCCTGGTGACTCTCGGAATGCCCCCCGCGAAGCACTGACGCGCTGCCCACCGGAGCCGTCAACACGGATTGACGAACGCCGGGCCGCACGACCCTCCGGCGAGTGAACATCAGGACGCCGAGTGGACGCGGCCGTCCGGTGCGAGGTGAACCGCGGCCGGTCCGCTCCCACCCGGGAGCGGACCGGCCGCGCTTTCTTCGGCCCTGACGCACAACGGAAGTGACGTTCCTTCGGCGGGATGGCCGACGTCCCACATGTCCGGGATGCCAGAAAAAAGATCATGCGATCTTTAGAGACTCTTTACCCTCGGCCACCGAAACCTTCTCGCTCCTCAGGCGGTAATCACGGCGTCCGCCCGGCGGACCCGTCATGTCGTCACTTCTTAGGAGCACCATGTCCCTCCCCCTCTCGCGCCGGATCGCCCAGGCCGCACTCCTGGTCGCGGCCGGTGCGACCCCGCTGATCGCCGCCGGGTCGGCGTCGGCCGCCGAGCTGGTCCCGCACGGCACCGACCTCGGCTCCGGATTCAGCAAGCTGGACGGCGTCACCAAGACCTCGACCCTGCAGGGGGAGACCCACCAGGTCGGGCAGGCCCTGGGCACCACCGCCGCGGTGCTCGGCCGCACGGCCGTGCCGGCCGCCGCCGACGCCACCGGCATGATGGCGGCCACCGCGCTGCCCCAGACCGACAAGATGGTGGACGAGCTCAACCACCAGGACGGCTCGACCACGGCCGCCAGCGGCCTGCTGACCGAGACCGCCCACAGGCTGACACCACTGGTCAGCGGCTCGCTGCCCGGCGGCGCGACCCGCTCGATGCCCGCGATGCCCGCCTCGCCGCTCTCCGGCACCGGCGCGCTGGCCGCCCCCGGCTCGCTGCCGGGCACGCCGACCGTCAGCGGGGTGGACAAGGTGGTGAACGCCGACACCGTGAGCAACCCGCTCGGCGCCACCAGCCACCTGCTGGGCCAGGTCCCGGCCACCAGCAGCCTGTCCGCCGCGATGCCGGCTCAGGACCGGCTGGCCGACGCGCTGCCCAGCTCCGACGGCCTGGGCAGCGCACTGCCCGACACCGGCCACCTGCTCGGCGCGGTACCCGCCACCCAGCACCTCGGGGAGCACGGCCTGCCGAGCACCGAGCACCTGACCAGCGGCACGCCGCAGGCCGGCGACCTGGTGCACCCCACCGAGGCCACCGACGCGCTGCACCTGGCCCAGCTGCACGACCAGGCCGGCGAGAGCACCCACCGGCTGGGCGGCCTGCCCGACCTGGGCAGCGTGCCGAACCTGCTCAGCGGCCTGACCGGGACGCTGCAGCACACGCCGTCGGTGAGCTGACCCGACCGGTCGCATCCAGCGAGAACGGGCGGTGGGGACGGTTCACAACCGTCCCCACCGCCCGTTCTGTCGTGCCGTCGTGGCCGTCTCAGCCGTTCAGGCGCCGCACCGCGGCCGCGACCCGCTCGTCGGTCGCGGTGAACGCGACCCGCACGAACGTGTCGCCCGCGGGCCCGTAGAAGTCACCGGGCGCCACCAGGATGCCCAGCTCGGCCAGCGCCGCCACGGTGTCCCAGCACGGCTCGTCCCGGGTGGCCCACAGGTACAGGCTCGCCTCGGAGTGCTCGATCCGGAACCCGTGGCCGGTCAGTGCCTCGCGCAGCGCCGAGCGGCGGGCGGCGTACCGGGCCCGCTGCTCGGCCACGTGCGCGTCGTCACCGAGGGCCGCGATGGTGGCCGCCTGGACCGGTGCCGGCACGATCATGCCGCCGTGCCTGCGGACCTCCAGCAGCTCGCGCACCACCACCGGGTCGCCCGCCACGAAGGAGGCGCGGTAGCCGGCCAGGTTGGAACGCTTGGAGAGCGAGTGCACGGCCAGCAGGCCCTCGTGCGAGCCGCCGCAGACGTCGGCCCGCAGCACCGAGACCGGCTCGGCCTCCCAGCCCAGCTCCAGGTAGCACTCGTCGCTGACCAGCAGCGCCCCGTGCGTCCTGGCCCAGGCCACCGCACGGCGCAGCTGGTCGGCCGTCAGCACCCGCCCGGTGGGGTTGGACGGCGAGTTGAGCCAGATCAGCCGCACGCGGGTGGGGTCCAGCTCTTCGACGTCCTCGTACTCGACCGGCGTCGCCCCGCAGAGCCGGGCGCCGACCTCGTAGGTGGGGTAGGCCAGCCGCGGGTAGGCCACCTGATCGCCCGGGCCGAGCCCGAGCTGCCCGGGCAGCCAGGCCACCAGCTCCTTGGAGCCGACGGTCGGCAGCACGGCGTTCGGCGAGATCTCGGCACCGACCCGGCGGCACAGCCACCCGGCGATCGTCTGCCGCAGCTCCCGCGTGCCCCAGACGGTCGGGTAGCCGGGGGTGTCGGTGCTGGCCGCCAGCGCCTTCTGGATCAGCTCGGGGACCGGGTCCACCGGCGTGCCGACCGAGAAGTCGCACAGCCCGTCGGGGTGGGCGAGCGCGGTGGCCTTGTACGGCTCCAGCTTGTCCCAGGGGAAGACCGGCAGAAGGTCGGAGACGCGGCGCGCCGCCCCCGGGTGACCCGGGAACGGCGCGCGCGGTTCGTTCGTGCTCACAGGCTCAGTGCTCGTCCTGGTTCTGCGGCGGCAGCGCCGCGATGAACGGGTGGTCCCGCTCGATCAGGCCGAGCTTCGAGGCACCACCGGGCGAACCGAGGTCGTCGAAGAACTCGACGTTCGCCTTGTAGTAGTCCTTCCACTCCTCCGGAGTGTCGTCCTCGTAGAAGATCGCCTCGACCGGGCAGACCGGCTCGCATGCACCACAGTCGACGCACTCATCCGGGTGGATGTAAAGGGAGCGCTCGCCCTCATAGATGCAGTCAACCGGGCATTCTTCGATGCACGCCTTGTCCTTGACGTCGACACAAGGCTGCGCGATGACGTAGGTCACGCTGTCGTTCCTCCTCGGTTGGGCCGGTGCCCAAACTATCTGCTTGCGTGCGCGGGTGAGCGCGGCGTCGTCGATGCCCGCACCTAGTATCGCGGGTCAGAGACTACAAATGCACCGGAGGTTAGCTTGAGTAGCACCCCTATTCCGATCGGTGCCCGCCCCGAGGTCCGGATACACCGCTCTGACATGGGACGACGAGTGTCCGTGCGGCAGGTCGAGCCGGGGCTCGACCCGGCCACCGGCCGCCCGTCGTTCCGCGATGCGATCGGGGTGCTCACATCCTGGGACGATCATGAGCTGACCGTGGTCACCCGCGACCGTACCGAGGCGCGGATCCCGCTCGACCGGCTGGTCGCGGGGAAGGTGGTCCCGCTCTTCCCGGCCAGGAACGCGCCGCTGCCCACCGCCGGCCCCGTCGAGCTGCAGCGGATCGCCGCCCGCGGCTGGCCCGCCGTGGAACAGCGGCCGCTCGGCGACTGGCTGCTGCGCGCCTCGGCCGGCTTCACCCGCCGGGCCAACTCGGTGCAGACCCTCGGCGACCCCGGGCTGCCGCTGCCGCAGGCGCTGGAGCGGGCCCGGCAGTGGTACGCCGAGCGCGGGCTGCCCACCTGGGTCGAACTGGTCACCCCGGGCTCGCCGGCCGAACTGACCGCGGAGCTGGACCGGCTGGGTGCCCGGTTCGCGCCGACCCTGGTGCGCACCGCACCGCTGGCTCCGCTGGCCAAGGCCGGCCGCGGCGCGGACGCGGTCCGGCTGTCGCGCACCGCCGGCCCCGAGTGGCTGTCGGCCTACCAGCGGGTCGAGGCCGACCCGGCGCTGACCGAGGCCGCCCGCCGGGTGCTGCACGGCGGCCCCTCGGTCTGGTTCGCCACCGTTCCCGACCCGCACGGCGGCATCCCGCTGGCGATCGGACGGTGCGTCGTCGACGGTGCCTGGGCCGGCTTCGGAGCCGTCGAGGTGCGCCCCAACGCCCGCCGGCGGGGTCTGGCGACAGCGCTGATGGCGGCGCTGGCGGCGCGCGCCGCCGAGGAGGGCGCACAGGGCGCCCACCTGCAGGTGGAGGCCGAGAACAGTGGTGCGATCACGCTCTATGACGGACTCGGCTTCACGACCAGTCACACTTACCACTACGCCCGTCTTCCTTAAGGCTCAGCCGTCCACGTAGGTTCCCGCCATGGGAATCCCTGACCGGGATCCCCGCCCGTCAGTCGAAGCCGTCACGCACGAAAGCCAGCGCAGCCACCGTGACCGAGCAGAGCAGAGCCCGCTTCCGCGCCGAGGCCAGGTCCGAGCAGCCCGATCCGGTGCTGCTCTGCCTGCTGGCGGCCGCCGAGCACACCCTGGCCGACCCCGGCTACACCGAGGACGGCCGCCTGGAGCCGCCGCCCACCCTGGAGGCGCTGCTGGCGGCCTGTCAGGCCGCCCTGGACCGGCACGCGGCCGCGGTGCGGCGCGCGGTCGCCGAGCGCTCGCCCGCCACCCCGGAGGAGACCGCGGCGCTGCTGGCGGCGGTGCTGGCCGGCCGGGAACGCTTCCACGGCCGGCAGTCGGACTACCGGCGGCTGGAGTCCTCGCTGCTGCCCGAGGTGCTGCGGCGCCGGCGCGGGCTGCCGATCCTGCTCAGCCTGGTCTGGTCGGCGGTTGCCGCGCGGGCCGGGCTGACGGTGCACGGGATCGCGCTGCCCGGGCACTTCATCGTCGCGGTGGGCGGTCCCGAACCGGGCGAGGAGTACGTGCTGGCGGACCCCTTCCACGGCGGGCGGCTGCTCAGCTCGCAGGACGCCGCCACCATCGTGCTCGCCGCCGGCCACCGCTTCACCCCCGACCTGCTGACGCCCGCCCAGCCGCTGGACCTCACGCTGCGGGTGCTGGGCAACATCCGCAGCTGGGCCACCGACCGGCCGGAGCAGGCCAGGGTGCAGCTGTGGGCCACCGAGCTGTCCCTGCTGCTCCCCCGGCACCCGGCCCAGCTGCGCCTGGAGCGGGCCGAACTGCTGGTGCGCACCGGCGACTTCCTGGGCGGGGCAGCCGAGATGGAGGACTACGCGCGGATCCTGGACACCTTCGATCCGGAGTCCGCCGCCAAGGTCCGCCAGGAGGCCCGGTCGGCCCGGCACCGCCTCAACTAGGCGGTGCCGGGCGGCCGGCCGGGCTGACCTGGAGTCACATCCAGCCCTTCTCCCTGGCGACCCGGATCGCCTCGGCGCGGTTGCGGGCACCGGTCTTCTGGATCGCCATCGACAGGTAGTTGCGCACCGTGCCCTCCGACAGGTGCAGGCGGCGGGCGATCTCGGCGTTCACCGCGCCGTCCGAGGCCGCCCCGAGCACGTCCAGCTCGCGCCCGGTCAGCGGGTTGGCGCCCTCGGCCAGCGCGGCCGCGGCCAGGGTCGGGTCGATCACCCGCTCACCGCGCAGCACCCGCCGTACCGCCTCGGCGAGTTCGCTCGCCGGGGCGTCCTTGACCAGGAAGGCGTCCGCCCCGCTCTCCATCGCGCGGCGCAGATAGCCGGGGCGCCCGAAGGTGGTGGCGATCACCACCTTGGTGCCCGGGCAGCGCCGCTTCACCTCGGCCGCTGCCTCGATCCCCGTCATCCCGGGCATCTCGATGTCCAGCACGGCCACCTGGACGTCGTGCGCGAGCACCGCGTCGACCACCTCGTCCCCCCGCGACACCTGGGCGACGACCTGGATGTCGCCCTCCAGTCCGAGCAGCGCCGCCAGCGCCTCGCGCACCATGCCCTGGTCCTCGGCGAGCAGGACCCTTATCCCTCGCGCAGGCGTCCCTGCCCCCGTCTCGTCTGTCATGCGGCCAGCCTAGGCAGTACCCGTCCGCCGCTTTCCACCAGGAGTGCGGCGTACTACGACCATCAGGGTGAAAGCATGCGTAAGCGACTAACTGACCTGATGTCAGATAGTGCATTCTCTTGGACATAACGGGCCATAATCATCGGTCCGCCGGAGAAGGGAATACTTATGCGAATTCGCACCGCCCTGATCGGCTTTGCCCTCGCGACCCTCGCGGTCGCCGGTACCGCGACCGGTGCCAGCGCGCACAGCATCAGCGCCTCCGAGGCGAAGTACCACAACAACAGCGGCACCGCCATGGCGGGCCGCGGCCAGGCCGGCGCGACCTGGAGCAACGAGGGCGGCTCCGAGGGCAGCTTCGACGCCTCGTCCGACTGATTTCCCCCCGCGAGTCCCCGCGCGGATCCGAATCGTGCGGCCGGGCCGGCCAGGCGCACCTGTGCGCCGCCGTCCCGGCCGTTGCCGTTTGCACAGCTGTTGCCATTTCCGCGGCCGTCGGGATTCCGCGGCCGTCGGGATTTCCGCGGCCGGGCGCCCTCCTTGGCGGCGCGCTATGCCACCCGGGCACCCAGCGGCACCAGGGCCCGGATCCTGAAGCCCTTGCCGTGCCGGCCCGGTGAGGTCTCCAGATGGCCACCGACCAGTGCGAGCCGCTCGTCGAGCCCGGACAGCCCGTTGCCGGGGCCCGACTTGCCCGGCCCGGCCCCGTCGTCGGTGATCTCCAGAACGGCGAAGCGCCCGCCCTCGCCGTCCCAGGTCTCGTCCATGCCGACCGTGCAAAGGGTGGCGCCGTGGGCGTGCCGGACGATGTTGGTGACCGCCTCGCGCAGCGCCCAGGCGAGCGTCTCGGCCTCCGCCGCGCCGAGCCCGGGACGGTCCTCGGCCAGTGCGGCGGGCGCCTGCAGGGTCACCCCGGCGGTGGCCAGCGCCCGGCGGGCGGCGGAGAGTTCGACCGGCAGGCTGGGCCTGCGGTAGCCCGTGATGGCCGCCCGGACATCGGTCAGCGACTCGCGCGCCACCTGCTCGATGTCGGTCACCTGGGTCCGTGCCGCCTCCTGCTGACCGGCCGCCATGAACCGGCCGGCCAGCTCGCTCTTGAGGGTGATCAGCGAGAGCGAGTGACCGAGCAGGTCGTGCATGTCGCGGGCCAGCCGCAGCCGCTCCTCGGCGGCCGCCAGGTGCGCCACCGTCTCGCGGGCGTCGCGCAGTTCGCGCATCACGCCGACCAGCCGCTGCATGCCGATCATCGCGGCACCGCTGAGGAAGGCCGGCAGCGCCACCGTCCCGATCGTGCCCAGGTCCTGGGAGAGCGACAGGGCAGTCACCGCCATCGCCCCGGTGACCGAAGCGACCCCGGCGAGCGCCAACCGCGGCGCCAGCACCGCACCGACCGCGACCGACAGGTAGTTGAACATGATCAGCCAGTCGGATCCCAGGCCGAGGCTGGTGGCCGGCGCGATCACCGCCATCACGGCGACCAGCGGGTAGCTGCCGCGCCACCGGACGCCCCGCATCGAGCGGAAGAGCACCAGGGTGACGTAGCAGGCCAGGAAACCGACCAGGGCGGCCCAGCCGAACGCCTTGGCAACCGTTCCATGGTGACTGCCGGTCAGGTCCTTGACCGGGTAGACCAGGTAGAACGCCCACAGCAGCATCCAGCAGAGCTTCACCAGCAGCTGGCGCCGGTTGTCCACCGGACCCCCCGGGACCGCGCCCCTGAACCGCAGCTCACCCTCCGCGGCGGCCAGCGCCCGCTCGGCGGAGCCGGACGGTGAAGCAGCGCCGGGCGGTGAAGCAGCGCCGGGCGGTGAGGCAGCGCCGGACGGTGAGGCGGCCGCACGCCCCTGGTCCGCCGCCTCGAACTCGTCCGGGCGGTGGTCCAGCGGCATTGTCGACATGGCGGTCATCATGCCTGCTTGGTGTCCCTGCGGTACAGCACGGCCACCCCGGCCACGAAGACCGCCAGGAACGCGGCCATCCCGACCGCGGCCGACAGGTCGAAGGAGGTGCCCGGGTGCACGAAGCCCGCCAGTTGGTTGTACAGGTAGACCGGATTGAACCGGGCCACCGACTTCAGCCCACCGGTCACCGGGTACCAGGTCCCGCCGAAGGCCGCCATCAGCATGTAGACGATCATCACGATCGGCTGCACCGCGCTCGGCTCCGCCGCGTACCCGAGCGCCACGCCCAGCGCCGCGAAGACGAAGCTGCCCACCCAGAGCACGACCACCAGGCCCAGCCACTGCCCGGCGTCCAACCGCACGCCCTCGAAGGCGCCGAGCACGAAGACCACCAGGATGGCGGGCAGCGTGGTCACCGCGCAGGCGCTGATCTTCGCCACCGCGTACGCCCGACCGGGCAGCGCGGTCAGCCGCAGCTGCCGGGTCCAGCCGCTCTTGCGCTCCAGCGAGATCCGCTGCGCGCTGCCGGTGAGCACCGCGCCGACCGCGCCGAAGGTGGCCATCGAGACCATGAAGTAGCTCTTGGCGCTGACCCCGGTGGAGACGTTGCCGTTGCTGTAGGCGCTGATGAAGAAGAAGTACATCAGCGCCGGGTACAGGATCGTGAAGAAGACGTAGCGCCGGTTGCGCAGCGTGCGCAGGATCTCCAGCTTGATCAGGGTTCTCATCGCGCGCGCTCCGTCCCGCTCAGGGTGCCGTCCTGCTGGCCCTGCTGGCCGTCCTGCTGGCCGTCCTGCTCATCCTGTTCACTGGTGATGGTCAGGAAGGCCTGCTCCAGTCCGAGGCTGGTGACCTCCAGACCGCGCGGATAGCAGCCGGCCCGGTAGAGCCCGGCCACCACCGCGTCGGCGTCGGTGGAGCGGATCCGCACGGTGCGCACCCCGTTCGGCGGGCCGCTGATCTCCAGCGCCACCAGGCTCGGCAGCGCGCGCAGCACGGACTCCTCGACCTGGCCGTCCGCGGCGTGCAGCTCGAAGCTGACCCGCCGGGCGCCGGCCTTGGCCTTGATCTCGGCGGACGAGCCGTCGGCGATCAGCCGGCCGCGGTGCAGCACCAGCACCCGGTCCGCGATCGAGTCGGCCTCTTCCAGGTAGTGGGTGGCGAAGAGGACCGTGCGGCCCTCCTCGGCCTGCCGGCGCATCGCGCCCCAGAACTGCTGGCGGACCGAGACGTCCATGCCGGTGGTCGGCTCGTCGAGCACGATCAGGTCGTTCTGTCCGGCGATCGCCAGCGCGAAGCGCACCCGCTGCTCCTGGCCGCCGGAGAGCTTGTCCACCCGGCGGTCGGCGATCTCGGTGACGCCCGCGTCCTGCAGCACCTGCTCGACCCGGTGACCGCGCGGGTGCACGTCGCAGGCCAGCTGGACCAGCTCGCGCACCTTGACGTCGGTCATCAGACCGCCGCTCTGCAGCATCGCGCCCACCCGCCCGGCCTCCACGGCCGCGCGCGGGGTGCCGCCGAACAGGGTGACCTGCCCCTGATCGGGGTCGCGCAGGCCGAGTAGCAGGTCCAGGCTGCTGGACTTGCCCGCGCCGTTGGGGCCGAGCAGCGCCACGGTCTGGCCCGGATGGAGCGTCAGGTCCAGGCCGTTCACCGCCTTGACATGCCCGTAGCTCTTGCTGACCCGTCTGAACGCGGCCACTTCCTCGGGCATGGCGGCTCTCCCCGTCCTCTGCTGCCGTTGTGCTGACCTGACCAGGATGGCGGACCCGTGGCAGGCGCGGCAGTGTGCGTCGTCGCGTCCTCGGCATGACGGATGTCATGCCGAGGACGCCCGGGTCACTGCCCCGGTGCCGGCTTCAGGCCCAGCTTCTCCTGCAGGAAGGCGACCTGGAGCAGCAGCAGGTTCTCCGCCACCTGCTCCTGCGGCGTCATGTGGGTGACGCCGGACAGCGGCAGCACGGTGTGCGGGCGGCCCGCGGCCAGCAGCGCCGAGGAGAGCCGCAGCGTGTGCGCGGCCACCACGTTGTCGTCCGCGAGGCCGTGCACGATCATCAGCGGCCGCTCCAGCCTGGCCGCGTCGCCGGTCAGCGAGTTGGCCTCGTAGACCTCCGGGCGCTCGTCGGGGTGGCCCAGGTAGCGCTCGGTGTAGTGGGTGTCGTAGAGCCGCCACTCGGTCACCGGGGCGCCGGCCACCGCCGCGTGGAAGACGTCGGGGCGGCGCAGCACCGCCAGCGCCGACAGGTACCCGCCGTAGGACCAGCCGCGGATGGCCACCCGGCCCAGGTCCAGCGGGAACTCCTCGGCCAGCGCCTGCAGCGCCTCCACCTGGTCGTCCAGCGTGACGCCGGCGAAGTCGAAGGCGATCGCCTTCTCCCAGGCCGGGCTGCGGCCCGGGGTGCCGCGACCGTCCGCGACCACCACGGCGAAGCCCTGGTCAGCGAACCACTGCGAGCCGAGGAAGGCGTTGTGCGCCTGCACCACCAGCGCGGCGTGCGGGCCGCCGTACGGGTCCATCAGCACCGGCAGCAGCCCGTCGCGCTCCCGGTCGTAGCCGGTCGGCAGCACCACGGCGGCCGGGATCCGGTGCTCCCCGACCAGCCGGAACTGCGGCCGGGTGGTGAGCACCGGGGTCTCGGCGTACGAGGTGACCGTCAGGACGCTCTCCCCGCCGCGCAGCACCTCGGCCCGCCGGCCCGGGCGGTCCAGGGCCGAGCTGGAGAGCACGGTGACCTCGCCGCCGCGCACCGCGTCGAGCGCCGCGCCCCGGCGCAGCAGGCGCGGACCCGAGCCGTCCAGCGGGACGGCGTACAGACCCTGCAGACCCGGGGTCTGGTCCTCGGCCCCCTCGCCCGCGCTCGCGGTGCACAGGATCTCCTCGGCGCCCACCGCCAGCACGGCCCGCAGGTGCAGGGTGTCGTCGGTCAGCTTCACCTGGTCGACGAAGAGCGCGCGGTGCCCGGGCTCGTCGCTGATCCGCACCAGGCGCCCGTCCGGGGTCCAGGCGGGCGCCCCGGAGAACAGCTCCAGCCAGGCCGCGTCCTGCTCGGCGAGCAGCTCGCTGGTGGCGCCGGTGGCCTGGTCGACGGTCAGCAGCAGCTGGCTGCGCTGGTCGCGGGCCTGCACCAGGAGCAGCGGCGCACCGCCCGCCGACCAGTGCACCCGGCCCAGGTACGGGTAGGCGGCGCGGTCCCAGACGACCTCGGTGCGGGTGCCGTCCAGGGCGAACAGCCAGAGCGTCACCTCGGCGTTGGGGGTGCCGGCGGCCGGGTAGGCGACCTCGGTGGGCACCGTCTCGGGCCTGGCCGGGTCGGCGATCCACCAGCGCTGGACCGGCGCGTCGTCGGCCCGGGCGACCAGCAGCGCATCGCTGCGCGGGGACCACCAGTAGCCGCGGTCCCGGTCCATCTCCTCCTGGGCGATGAACTCCGCCTGACCCCAGGTCACCCCGGCCGCCTCCGGCTCCGCCAGCGCGCGGTCCCCGCTGCCGTCGGCCGCGATCAGGCGCAGCGCGCCCGCGGTGGTCGGGTAGGCGATCCAGCGGCCGTCGGGCGAGGGACGCGGGTCGAGCAGCGGCCCGGCGGCGGGCAGCTCACGGGCTGCACCTGCGGCCAGGTCGGCGGTGAAGAGGCGCCCGGAGAGGGCGAAGGCGGCCAGCTCGGCCGCGCCGTCCAGCGCGTAGCCGACGATGCCGGCCGAGCCCTCCCGGCTGCGCTCGCGGCGGGCGCGCTCGGCCGGCGAGAGGTCCTCCTCGCCGCCGCCGAGCAGCTGGACGGAGTCGGCGACGACGGTCTCCGCACCGGTGGCCGGGTCCAGGGTCCAGAGCAGGTTGGCCCGGTCCCGGCCGGTGGAGCGCAGGAAGACGACCCGGGCGCCGTCGGGTGCCACGGCGAACGAACGGGGCTGGCCGACGGTGTAGCGCAGGGTCCGCGCGTACTGCCGGGGGAAGGTGTCCTGAGCGGTGGCTGAGGGAGCTTCAGTGGTCATGGCACCGCACCTTACGGCGTCGACCCGCCGCTGCTCACTCGTTCGGCGCAGCGTCAGGAAGTCGCCCGCACGGCCCCACAGACCCCTTCCCACCGGCTGTTGCGCCGCTTCCGGGGCCCGCGCCACGACCGCCGCGGACTCACGGACAGTAATGCGACCCTCACTGATCGGGTATTCCTTGTTGGGGATACGGATGATCGATGTCCGGTTTCGTCCCTGTCCGACACGGTCCAACCGCCGCCCACGCGGGCGGCGCACCCGAGAAGGGG
Source organism: Kitasatospora sp. NPDC008050 (assembly GCF_042957465.1). Taxonomy (NCBI): domain Bacteria; kingdom Bacillati; phylum Actinomycetota; class Actinomycetes; order Kitasatosporales; family Streptomycetaceae; genus Kitasatospora; species Kitasatospora sp. NPDC008050. The sequence continues at coordinate 502,033 of NZ_JBIBIJ010000002.1, read as the reverse complement.
TGTGAGCCGTCATGGCTTTGTCCATCTCCGCAGCCATGCTGATGCTGGTCATCGTGGTGGTCCTGGTCCGCCGCTCCGGCCTCAAGCTGGCCCACGCGGTCATCTGCTCGCTGCTGGGCTTCTACCTCGCCTCCACCTCGATCGCGCCGTCGATCCAGCAGGTGACCAGCAATCTCGCCGGGATGCTCAATGACCTGAAGCTCTGAGACCCGGGGCGCGGCGGCCCGGGGCACCGAGGCCTGGGGCCGCGGTCGTGGCGGCGGTCGTTAGGCTGCTCTGCATGACCGCTGCCGCCGATCGGACCACCGCCGCAGACCGGCCCGCCGCCGCAGGCCGCCGCCTGCTGCTGGTGCACGCCCACCCCGACGACGAGTCGATCGGCAACGGCGCCACCATGGCCCGCTACACCGCCGAGGGCGCCCAGGTCACCCTGGTGACCTGCACCCTCGGCGAGGGCGGCGAGGTGATCCCGGCCGAGCTGGCCCACCTGACGGCGGACCGGCAGGACGAGCTCGGCGCCCACCGGGTCGGCGAGCTGGCCGCCGCGATGCGGGAGGTCGGCGTGACCGACGTCCGCTTCCTGGGCGGCCGGGGCCGGTACCGGGACTCCGGCATGCTCGGCGTGCCGGACAACGACCGCCCCGACTGCTTCTGGCAGGCCGACCCGGACGAGGCGGCCGCCCAGTTGGTCGCCGTCGTCCGCGAGGTGCGCCCGCAGGTCCTGGTCACCTATGACGAGCGCGGCGGCTACGGGCACCCGGACCACATCCAGGCGCACCGGGTCGCGATGCGCGCCGCCGAGCTGGCCGCCGACTCCGCCTTCCGGCCCGAGCTCGGCCCGGCCTGGCGGATCGCCAGGATCTTCTGGAACCGGATGCCGCGCTCGGTGCTGCTGCCCGGGCTGCGGGCCGCCGCCGAACGCTTCGAGCTGGCCGCCGAGCCCGAGGAGGTGCCGGGCGTGGTCGGGGACGAGCTGATCGACGCGGTGCTCGACGGCACCCGGTACGCCGACCGCAAGGCCGCCGCGCTGCGCGCGCACGTCACCCAGATCGCCGTGGACGGCACCTTCTTCGCACTGAGCAACGACCGCTGGCAGCCGCTGGTGGCCGACGAGTACTACCAGCTGGCCCGCGGCGAGGCCGGCGCCACCCGGCCGCTGACCGACCTGTTCGCCGGCCTGACCGGCGAGGGCGCCACCGGAATCGAGGCCTGATGAGCAACCCGCTGCACACCCTGCTCGGCACCCGGTCCCAGCGGCTGGCCGAGCCGCTGCCGGCGCGCCCGGTGCGCATCGCCTGGTACGCGGTGCTCTTCGTGCTCGGCGCGCTGGTCTCACTCTGCGGTTGTTTTGTGCAGGCTCTGTGGAGTCCGGCCGGCCTGCTGTTCGCACTGCTCGCCAACGGCGCCGTCTGTTACCTGGGCCTGCGGGCGACCGGCACCAAGCTGGGCGCGGGCATGCCGCTGATCGGCTGGTTCCTGGTCCTGCTGGTCCTGCTGTCGCCGCGCCCCGAGGGCGACTTCGTCCTGGCCACCGGCGTGGACTCGTACGTCTACGTCCTGGGCGGCTGGGTGCCCGGTCTGGTCTGCGCGACGCTGCCCACCCGCTCGCCGTTCACCTTCGGCATTCCGCGCCAGCGGGACTGACCGGACCCGACGGGCAGTCAACGCGCCCGCCCCGTAGGCTCGACGGTGCGGAACCGGACGTATCGGGTCCTGGAACCGGACGTATCGGGTTCTAAGGGAAGCAGTTCGCCACCCTGGGGTTCCCAGTATGGTGGTGCCGCAGCAACGTCGGACGAGCCGTCCGGCCGCGAACCCGGAGCAGAGCAGCATTGAGCAGCCGCGAATCTGACAGCGCCTACCCGTCCTCCCGGCGGGCGACGCCCCCCGGCCACCGGGCGGGTGAGGGGCTCGACGCCTACCCGTCGGGCACTCCCCCCTATGGCATCCCAGGGCTGGCGAACGGCTTCGGTGGCGACCCCTTCGGCTCCCCGAGCCCGGCGGCCCACGAGGAGGCCGAGCCCGAGGTCCCCAAGACCGAGACGACGCTGACCACCCGAATCTCGATCAACATCCCGGGCTCCCGGCCGATCCCGCCGGTGGTGATGCGAAGCACCGTCAAGCCGGAGGAGCAGACCGCGGAGCCGGAGGCCGGTCCGCGGCGCCGCCCGGCGGCGCCCCCCGGCGGATCCGAGCCGGCACCGGCACCGGACTGGCGCACGCCCCCCGGCGGGACCCAGCTGCCCGGCGGAGCCCAGGCAGCCGCTGCGGCCCCGCAGGGGGAGTCCGAGGCGGAGTCGACCGGCGAGTGGTTCCGGCCTCGGCAGAAGAGCCGGCCCGAGCCGGTGGGCTCACCCGCGCCGCGCACCGCCGCACCGGCCCCCGCGCCCGCCGCACCGCAGGCCCAGACGCCGTATCCGCAGGGCGGCGCCCCCGGCGCCCCGCTCTTCTCCGCGGAGAGCACCGTGCAGAGCCCGCTGCCCCGGCCCGGCAGCACGCCGCCCTCGCCGTTCGGCGGCGGCGAGTTCGGCACCAGTGAGTTCGGCGCCAATGAGTTCGGCGGCGGGTTCGGCACCGGTGTGCCGCAGCAGCCGGCCACCGGCAGCCCGTTCGCCGACCAGCGCGCGGGCGGCTACCCGGCCGATCCGTCGCCTGCCCCGGGCCAGGGCGTCCCTCCCGGCCACCAGGCCCAGGCAGGCTACCCCCAGCAGGCGTACGGCACCCCCTACCCGGGCGCCGAGCAGTCGTACGCCTCCGGCTCCCCGTACGCGAACGCCGGCCCGTACGCCGGCGACCCGTACCAGAGCACGCCCGAGAGCCCCGCGCCGTTCCCGGGCGCCGCCGGCCCGCAGCCCGGCCCGGGGGCGCCGCCCGCCGCGGATCCCTTCGGCACCGCGGCCAACCCGCGGCCCACCGGCACGCCCGGCGCGCCCGGACGGTTCGCCAAGCCCCAGCCGCCGGTCAACCCGCCCGGTGCCTTCGGCCGGCGCGCGCCCGAGGCCGGGGAGCCCGAGGACACCCAGATCGGCGGCTTCGACCCGATCAGCGGCGAGTTGCCCGAGGAGGCCATACCTGGCCTGCCGGTCGCCGGTGTGTACGGCGCGGCGCCCACCGCGCCGCGGCCCGGCGCAACCGCCACCGGCTCGGACGCCCCCTGGTCGGCCACCGAGCCGCCGGCGCCCGGCGCTCCCGCTCCCGCTCCGCTGGGCGCCGAGGCGCCCGGCGGCCCCGAGGCCGCACCGGCGGCTCCCGCGGCCGCACCCCCCAAGAAGCAGGCCGCCGCCAAGCCCAAGGCCCGCTCGAAGGCCCAGAAGCTGCTGGTCACCGGCGTGGGCGGGGTGCTCTTCCTGGGCGCCGCCGCGTACGGCACCGGCCTGATGCTCAACCAGGCGGACGTGCCCCGCGGCACCACCGTCCTGGGCACCGACATCGGCGGTGACAGCCGCGACCAGGCGGTCCACCAGCTCGACGGCACCGTGGGCAAGATCGGCGCGCAGCCGATCCAGCTGAAGCTCGGCGACCAGACGCTGCCGCTGGACCCCGCCACCGCCGGCCTGAGCTTCGACACCACCGACACCGTCGACGGACTGACCAAGCGCAACTACGACCCCTCGACCGTGATCGGCTCGCTGGCCGGTGGCACCAAGAAGGTGCCGCCACTGGTGCGGATCGACCGGGCCAAGCTCAAGGCCGCACTGGACAGCCTGGCGGCGAGCACGGCGCACGGGCTGAAGGAGGGTTACGTCCAGTTCAACGAGACCGGCGACCCGACCGTGGTCCCCGGTCAGGCCGGGCAGGCGGTGGACGGCAGCGCGGCGGTCGACCAGGTGGCGCAGAGCTACCAGGACCGGGCGAACGGCAAGCCGGACGCGCCGATCACGCTGGCGGTGACCGCCGCCCAGCCCAAGGTCTCCACCCAGGCGCTGCAGGGGGCCGCCGACGGCCTCGGCAAGGCGATCGTCAGCGGCCGGGTCACCGTGCTGGCCGGCACCGGCAGCGCGCCCAGGAAGTTCGTCTTCACCAAGGCAATTGCCGCGAAGACGCTCACCCTGGTGCCGGACGGCTCCGGGAACTTCGTTCCCAAGTGGGACCTCAACCAGTTGGCCACGGCTGTCGGGCCGGTCTTCGACAAGCTCAAGTTCCGTAAGAGCGACGGTACTTTGGCCCCGATCACAACCCAGGACGTGGCGGACGCGATCGCTTCCGTCTATGACAAGAACACCGATGCGGAGCGCACTTCCAAGTTTCATCTGTGAGCATGTCAAAAATGCTCGACCGAAGCCCCGGAACGTCGATCGCTCCGGGGCTTCGACGTGATTCACGGCGACATCTCGCCAGTGGCGTGTAACCGACAGCGGGGTTGGGCAGCACCTCTCCCGACGGATTCCGGGAAGTCACTTAATGGCTGACGAAAAGTCGCCAGCGGCGGCTTCCCGCCAAATCCGTCCGGATACCGGACGCTGAAAACCGACGAGTAATGCCCCCATAGAGGGCCAAAACGGACACCCCTATCTATGCGCGTCAACCCTACAAAGAGCGGCTTCCCGCGTTCAGATACCGGTACGACTAAGCCCTCGTTACGAACTTATGAACGAGCTTTGCCATCTTATGTCCGTTTTAGTACGTCTCGTCATGAGGCTGTCAAGTATCTGAAAGCTACAACCTGATGGACATTCCAGAACGAAGCCAAAACTGCGCGTCCAGCTACAGAGAAACTCTTGACGTTCGATAAACGAGTTGCGAGAGTCCGTTCGACCAACTTCTTCCTCGTTGCTGCTGCACAGACCACACCGGCGGGAGCTTTCGCACCATGACGACGCCAACTGAGGACACGACAGAGACCGAGCCGGTCCTCGTCGCGTCCGCGACAGGAGACGGCGGCAAGAAGCCCGCTGCGCTCCTCGGGCGCACCCCGGGCCAGATTGCCTGGAGCCGCTTCAAGCGCAACCGCATCGGTGTGTTCTGCGCCGCGATCGTGATCCTCTACATTCTGATCGCGATCCTCGCACCGGTGATCACGAAGTTGTACGGCCAGTCGCCCTACATCCCTTACGGCGTGCGCGACATGAGCCTGCTCGACGACTCGGGCGTGCCGATCGGCGCGAACGGCGGCATGAGCGGCACCCACTGGTTCGGTGTCACGCCCAACGCCGGCTACGACATCTTCGCCAAGCTGGTCTACGGCATCCGTACCTCGCTCGGCATCGGCCTGCTCATCACCATCTTCTCCGGTGTGGTCGGTATCGTGATCGGCGTCGCCCAGGGCTACCTCGGCGGCCGCATCGACTACTTCGTCGGGCGCTTCACCGACCTGCTGCTGGCCCTGCCGCAGCAGCTCTTCTTCATCGCCTTCACCCCGATCGTGCTGGCCGCCTTCGTCCCGATGGACCGGCCGACCCCGGTCTACATGCGCGTCATCGCGATCGTGCTGGTGCAGACGTTCCTCGGTTGGATGGCCACCGCCCGCCTGCTGCGCGGCCTCTCGCTCAGCCTGCGCGAGCGCGAGTACGTCGAGGCCGCCAAGATCACCGGAGCCTCCTCCTGGCGCATCATCTTCAAGGAGCTGATGCCCAACCTGGCGACCACCATCCTGGTGCAGATGACCCTGCTGCTGCCGGCCATGGTGACCGCGGAGGCCGGTCTCTCCTTCCTCGGCGTCGGTATGACCGAGCCGACCCCCGACTGGGGCCTGATGTTCCAGGACGCGGTGAACAACTACCGCAACGACCTGACCTACCTGATCTTCCCCGGTCTCTCGCTGATGATCTTCACCATCGCGTTCAACCAGTTCGGGGATGCGGTCCGGGACGCGCTCGACCCGAAGACCATCCGCTAAGCCGCTCCACCCCCTTGTAGCACCCTGTTTCGCCCGCTCCCCCCAGCACCGGCCACCCCGGGGCAATGCCGCCCCGCCGGTCCGCGCTGGTTAGACAGTTCATGACCAGTGACAGGTAGGAACCAATGAGACTTCGCAAGGCAGCACTCATGCCGGCGCTCGTGGCGGTCAGCGCCCTCACGCTGACGGCATGTGGTGGGGGCGGCGGCACCAAGTCCGACAGCGCCAACAAGGGCCCGGCCGCTTCGGTGTCCACGATCTCCGTCGGCTCCAAGGCCGACTCCACCGGCCCGGCTGCCGACGTCCCCGGGGCGAAGCAGGGTGGCACGGCGCACGGCATCGAGGCCGCCGGCTTCGACTACCTGGACCCGAGCCAGCAGTACGTCAACGAGTACCAGGCCGTCGGCATGCTCTACAGCCGCCAGCTGACGAACTACAAGACCGACCCGGCCACCGGCAAGACCTCTCTGGTCGGCGACCTTGCGACCGACACGGGCACCTCCTCCGACGGTGGCAAGACCTGGACCTGGACGCTGAAGGACGGCCTGAAGTTCGAGGACGGCACGCCGATCACCTCGAAGGACGTCAAGTACGCGATCGAGCGCCTCTACGCGGACTACCAGACCAGCGGCCCGACCTACTTCCCGCGCTGGCTCTCCGGTGACGACTACCGCAAGGCCTACCAGGGCCCGGACCACGGTGACCTGCCCGAGAGCGTGATCGGTACGCCGGACGCGCAGACCATCGTCTTCCACTTCCAGGGTGTTCACTCGGACGCGAACTTCGCGGCCGCGATGCCCGACGTCACCGCGATCGAGAAGTCCGCGGACACCAAGCAGGACTACAACAACCACCCGGTCTCGATCGGTCCTTACAAGATCAAGGACTACCAGCCGGAGAAGTCGCTGACCCTGGTCAAGAACCCCAACTGGGACCCGAAGACCGACCCGCTGCGCCACCAGTACGTGGACAGCTGGGTGTTCGAGCTCAACGTCAGCAACCCGCAGCTGACCCAGCGTCTGATGGGTGGCGCCGGGACGGACAACGACGCGCTGACCCTGGTCCAGAACGCCGACCCGAGTATGACCCAGACGATCCAGAACGACCCGCAGTACAAGAGCCGGACGATCAGCCAGTACCAGCCGTACGTCGACGTCTTCTCGATCAACACCAGCCGGGTGACCGACGTCAAGGTCCGCCAGGCGATGGCCAAGGCCTTCCCGACCGCCGCGGTGCTGCGCCAGTTCGGTGGCGCAGCGGCCGGTGACCTCGCCGGCAACCTGGTCAGCCCGACGGTCTCCGGCTGGAAGGACACCGACCCGCTGGGCATCAAGGCCAACCCGTCCGGTGACCCGGCCGCGGCCAAGAAGATCCTGCAGGACGACAACAAGCTCGGCTACCACATCGTGCTCGCCTACTCCAACAGCACGAGGTGGCAGACCATCTCCGCGACCATCCAGGACGCGCTGAACCGGGCCGGCTTCAACGTCGAGACCAAGGCGCTCGACCCGACCACGTACTACACCGAGATCGGCAAGACCGACAACGGCTTCGACATGTACCGCACCGGCTGGGGCGCGGACTGGCCGAACGGCTCGACGGTCATCCCGCCGACCCTGGACGGTCGCCAGATCGCCAACAGTGCGCCGAACTACTCGCACTACAACAACCCGGCGATGAACGCCGAGATGGACAAGATCGGCGCGGTCGCCGACCCCAACGACGCTTCGGCTCAGTGGATGCAGCTCGCGGACAAGATCCTGAGCACCGATGTCCCGCAGATCCCGTACGCGTACGACAAGTTCTTCCAGGTCTACGGCTCCGGCCTGGGCGGCGTGGCCTACAACCCGGGCCTCGGCTGCATCGACCCCTCCAGCGTCTTCATCAAGTAAGCACCGGACCCGGAGTCGGCCTCCGGGCCGACTCCCCCGGGCGGGGCCACCCACGTCGGGTGGCCCCGCCCGGGGGACGTGCTGACCGCCTGTCCCCCAGGCGGTCGCACTCTCCACGACGTGGCCGCCGTTGGCGCCCTCTCTCGGAAGAGCTCATTCAATGCTCCGATTTCTCATCCGCCGGGCGCTCGGCGCGATCGTCATCATGTTCCTACTCATCTGCCTGACCTTCTTCGCCTTCCACACCATGCCGGTGGACGCGGCCCAGCTGAACTGCCCCAAGGGCTGCAGCCCCCAGCTGCTCGCCCAGATCCGGCAGAACATGCACCTGGACCGGCCGATCACCACCCAGTTCTGGGACTACATCAGCGGCCTGTTCGTCGGCCAGGACATGGGCAGCATCGGCAAGTGCGCGGCCCCGTGCTTCGGTTACTCGTACAACACCCAGCAGTTCGTCTGGAGCCGGATCGTCTCCAACTACCCGGCCACCTTCGTGCTGGCGATCGGCGCCGCGGCCTGCTTCCTGGTCATCGGCGTCGGCCTGGGCATGCTCTCCGCGTGGAAGCAGGGCACGATCATCGACCGGATCGCGAGCTCGATCTCGCTGATCGGCCAGTCGACCCAGATCTACTTCATCGGCCCGCTGGCGATGACCCTCTTCGTCTACAACCTGGGCTGGCTGAACCGCCCGCAGTACATCCCGATCACCCAGGACCCCTGGGGCTGCTTCATGGGCATGCTCCTCCCCTGCCTGGTGATGTCGGTGATCTTCTGGTCCAACTACACCCGCCAGGTCCGCTCGCTGATGCTCGAGCAACTGTCGGAGGACCACATCCGGGCCGCCCGGGCCAAGGGCATGTCGAGCTCCTACGTCTGGTGGCGCTACGCGCTGCGCGGCGCGATGGCCCCGATCATCACGATCTTCGGCATCGACCTCGGCGTTGTCTTCTCCGGCGCGATCATCACCGAGTTCACCTTCAACATCCAGGGCCTCGGCTTCCTCGCGGTCAAGTCCGTCACCTCGGCGGACATCAACCTGGAGCTCGGCGTGCTGATCTTCAGCTCGATCTCCATCCTGGTCTTCAACATCATCGTCGACGCCGTCTACGGTCTCCTCGACCCCCGGGTCCGGCTGGGATGACCCCCTCCGTATCCGTGTCAGTCCCGCACCACCCCGCCCCAGAGGAGATCCGACCGTGAGCACCCTCACCAAGTCCGAGGCCGTCCCGGCGCCCCAGGCCGGCAGCAGCTTCCTCTCGGTGCGTGACCTCCAGGTCCGCTTCCGCACCGAGGACGGCATCGTCAAGGCCGTCAACAACCTCACGTTCGACCTGGAGAAGGGCAAGACCCTCGGGATCGTGGGTGAGTCGGGCTCCGGCAAGTCGGTGTCCAACCTGGCCGTGATGGGCCTGCACAACCCGAAGAACACCACCATCGAGGGCTCGATCGTCCTTGAGGGCCAGGACCTGCTCAAGGCCTCGCAGAAGGACCTCGAGAAGCTCCGCGGCAACAAGATGGCGATGATCTTCCAGGACGCGCTGGCCGCGCTCTCGCCGTACTACACGATCGGCCGGCAGATCGCCGAGCCGTTCATGAAGCACACCGGCGCGAACAAGAAGGAAGGCCGCGAGCGCGCGATCGAGATGCTGCGCCGCGTCGGCATCCCGCAGCCGCAGACCCGGGTGGACGACTACCCGCACCAGTTCTCCGGCGGTATGCGCCAGCGCGCCATGATCGCCATGGCCCTGGTCTGCGACCCCGAGCTGCTGATCGCCGACGAGCCGACCACCGCGCTCGACGTGACCGTGCAGGCCCAGATCGTCGACCTGCTCAAGGACCTCCAGCAGGAGTCCGGCACCTCGATCATCTTCATCACCCACGACCTCGGCGTGATCCGCGAGATCGCGGACGACGTGCTGGTGATGTACGCGGGGCGCGCGGTCGAGCGCGGCACCATGCGCGAGGTGCTGAAGACCTCCCAGCACCCCTACGGCTGGGGCCTGCTGAGCTCGATCCCGCGGATCAACGCCTCGGTGGACGTGCCGCTGGAGCCGATCCCGGGCTCCCCGCCGTCGCTGCTGAACCCCCCGACCGGCTGCGCCTTCCACCCGCGCTGCGCGTACCGTGAGCTGGTGGTCGGCGACAAGTGCGAGACCGAGCGCCCGGCGCTGGAGCTGGCCAACGGGCACCTGTCCGCCTGCCACCTCACCGCCGCGCAGAAGCAGTCCATCCTCACCGAGCAGATCCTGCCCCGGCTGAGCAGCTGAGCCTCGGTAAAGGAGCCAAGGAAACCCCATGAGCGCAGAGCAGACTCTGACCAAGTCGGCCGGCAAGCCCGCCGCCCCCGGCGCCCCGCTGCTGGAGGTCGACGGCCTCACCAAGCACTTCCCGGTGATGGGCGGCTTCCCGTTCAAGCGCCAGGTCGGCGCGGTGCAGGCGGTCGACAACGTCAGCTTCTCCGTGGGCGCGGGCGAGAGCCTGGGCCTGGTCGGCGAGTCCGGTTGCGGCAAGTCGACCACCGGGCGCCTGATCACCCGGCTGTACGAGCCCACCAGCGGCTCGATCAAGTACAACGGCCAGGAGATCGCGCACGCCTCCCGCAAGGAGCTGGCACCGATCCGGTCCGAGATCCAGATGATCTTCCAGGACCCGTACTCCTCGCTGAACCCGCGGCACACCGTCGGCACGATCATCACCGGCCCGATGGAGATCAACGGGATCAACCCGCCCGGCGGCCGTGCCGCCCGGGCCAAGGAGCTCCTGGAGATCGTCGGCCTCAACCCGGAGCACTACAACCGCTTCCCGCACGAGTTCTCCGGCGGCCAGCGCCAGCGCATCGGTGTGGCCCGCGCGCTCTCGCTCAACCCGAAGCTGATCATCGCCGACGAGCCGGTCTCCGCGCTGGACGTGTCGATCCAGGCCCAGGTGGTCAACCTGCTCCAGGGTCTGCAGCGCGACCTGGGCATCGCCTTCGTCTTCATCGCGCACGACCTGTCGATCGTGCGGCACTTCTCGCAGCGCGTCACGGTGATGTACCTGGGCAAGGTGGTCGAGATCGCCGACCGCGAGTCGATCTACACCAAGCCGCGTCACCCGTACACCCACGCGCTGCTGTCGGCCGCGCCGGACGCCGACCCGGACAACGAGTCCAGCGACCGGATCCGCCTCACCGGTGACGTCCCCTCGCCGCTCAACCCGCCGTCGGGCTGCCGCTTCCGCACCCGCTGCTGGAAGGCGCAGGAGAAGTGCGCGACCGAGGAGCCGCCGCTGGTGCAGCTCAGCGGCAGCGCCGAGGGCCACCTGACGGCCTGCCACTTCCCCGAGGACGGCAGCACCACCGATGCCGTTCGCATCTCCAAGGACGGTGCCAAGCCGGCGGAGACCAAGGCCAAGCCGGCCAAGGACTGATCGGGCAGCAGGCAGACGAGAGGGCCCCCTCCGGGTGGAGGGGGCCCTCTCGCGTGTTCACCGTCGCGTGTTCACGGGGCGGGGTTCTCGCTCCCGGGCCCGCTGTCCGGCTGCTGCCCGGGCTCGGGTTCGGCCGCGCTCTGCCCGGGCTCGGGTTCGGCCGCGCTCTGCCCGGGCTCGGGTTCGGCCGCGCTCTGCTCGATGTCGCGCTCCGCCGCGCTCTGCTCGACCTCGCGCTCCGCCGCGCTCTGCCCGATGTCGCGCTCCGCCGCGAAGTGACACGCCGACTCATGCGCCGCCAACCCCGTCAGCCAGGACGGCCGGGCCAGCAGCGGCTCCTCGGTCGCACAGCGCTCCTGGGCCTTCCAGCAGCGGGTGCGGAAGCGGCAGCCCGAGGGCGGGTCGGCGGGCGAGGGCACATCGCCGGTCAGCACGATGCGGTCCCGGGCCTGTCGCGAGGCGGGGTCGGGCACCGGCACCGCGGAGAGCAGCGCCTGGGTGTACGGGTGCGTGGCGTGGTCGTAGATCTCCAGGTCCGAGCCGATCTCCACCATCTTGCCCAGGTACATCACACCCACCCGGTCCGAGATGTGCCGCACGATCGACAGGTCGTGCGCGATGAAGATGTACGACAGCTCGAACTCGTTCTGCAGCTTCTCCAGCAGGTTGATCACCTGCGCCTGGACCGAGACGTCCAGCGCCGAGACCGGCTCGTCGCAGATGATCACCTCGGGCTTGAGCGCCAGCCCGCGGGCGATGCCGATCCGCTGCCGCTGGCCGCCGGAGAACTGGTGCGGATACCGGTTGATGTACTCCGGGTTGAGCCCGACCACGTCCAGCAGGTCCTGGACGGCCTTGCGCCGCTCGCCCTTGGGCGCCACCTCGGGGTGGATCTCGTACGGCTCGCCGATGATGTCGCCCACCGTCATCCGGGGGTTGAGCGAGGTGTACGGGTCCTGGAAGACCATCTGGATGTTGCGCCGCACCGCCTTGAGCGCGTTGCCGGAGAGCCGGGAGATCTCCTCGCCCTTGTAGCGCACCGAGCCCGAGGTGGCCGGCTCCAGGTTCATCAGCACCTTGGCCAGCGTCGACTTGCCGCAGCCGGACTCGCCGACGATGCCCAGCGTCTCCCCCTTGCGCAGGTCGAAGGAGACCCCGTCCACCGCCTTGACCGCCCCGATCTGCTTCTTCACCACCACGCCCTGGGTCAGCGGGAAGTGCTTGACCAGATCGCGGATCGCCAGGATCGGTTCGCCGTCGGAGACCGGCCGGCCGACGGTCGCGTCCTGCGGCACGGGCGCGCCGAGCGCGGTGGCGCCGTCAGTCATCGAGGGTCTCCTTCCAGAAGTGGCAGGCGCTGGCCCGCCCCGGCAGCGGCGCGCCGTTCGCGTCCGTCACGTCGAAGAGCGGCGGCACGGTGGTCCGGCAGATCTCCTGGGCCCGGGGGCAGCGCGGGTTGAAGGCGCAGCCGGGCGGGATGCGCAGCAGGTTGGGCGGTAGTCCCTTGATCGCGTAGAGCTCCCGGCCCTTCTGGTCGAGCCGCGGGATGGAGTCCAGCAGGCCCCGGGTGTAGGGGTGGGCCGGCTTCGCGTAGAGCTCGTGCACGGGCGCGGTCTCGACGATCCGCCCGGCGTACATCACCGCGATCTTGTCGGCGACGTCGGCGACCACCCCGAGGTCGTGGGTGATCAGGATCAGGCCCATGTGGTACTCGGCCTGCAGCTCCGACAGCAGGTCCATCACCTGGGCCTGGACGGTGACGTCCAGCGCGGTGGTCGGCTCGTCGGCGATGATCAGGTCGGGCTCCAGGGCCAGCGCCATCGCGATCATGATGCGCTGGCGCATGCCGCCGGAGAACTGGTGCGGGTAGTTGCCGACCCGCGCCGCGGCGGCGGGGATCCGCACCCGGTCCATCAGCTCGATGGCCTTGGCCTTGGACTCCTTGCGCGAGGCCCCTCGGTGCACCCGGTACATCTCGCCCAGCTGCGCGCCCACGGTGTGCACGGGGTTGAGCGAGGAGAGCGCGTCCTGGAAGATCATCGCCATCTGCGAGCCGCGGATCTTGCGCCGCTCCTCCTTGTTCAGGGTGAGCAGGTCGCGGCCCTTGAAGACGATCTGACCGCCGGTCACGAAGCCGGGCGGGCTGTCCAGGATGCCCATCACGGCCTGGGCGGTGACCGACTTGCCGGAGCCCGACTCACCCAGCACGGCCAGCGTCTCACCGGCCCGCACCGAGTAGTTCACCCCGTTGACGGCTGTGGCCACCCCGTCCCGGGTGCGGAACTCCACGTGCAGGTCGCGGACCTCCAGCAGCGGGGACTCCTCGGTGTCCGCGGTGGTCTCGCGCGGCTGGGCGCTGATGCTGCTGCTACTCATCGGTGATGACCCTTCCTCAGCGCAGCTTGGGGTCGAGGGCGTCGCGGACCGCGTCGCCGAGCATGATGAACGCGAGCACCGTGATGCTCAGCGCCCCGGCGGGGAAGAGCAGCATGTGCGGCGCGATGCTGAAGGTGTCCGACGCGGCCGAGATGTCGATGCCCCAGGAGACCGTGGGCGGCTTGAGGCCGACGCCGAGGAAGCTCAGCGTGGCCTCCAGCGCGATGTAGGTGCCCAGCGCGATGGTGGCGACCACGATGATCGGGGCCACCGCGTTCGGCAGGATGTGCCGGATCATCAGCCGCCCGCTGCCGGCGCCGAGCGCGCGGGCCGCCGTGACGTAGTCCTGCTGCTTGGCCGTGATCACCGCGCCGCGGGCGATGCGGGCCAGCTGCGGCCAGCCGAGCACCACGATGAACGCCACCACGATCCAGATGGACCTGGTGGAGATCACCGAGAGGAAGACCAGGCCGCCCAGCAGGATCGGGATGCCGAAGAAGATGTCGGCGACCCGGGAGATCACCGAGTCCGCCCAGCCGCCGAAGAAGCCGGCCATGCCGCCCAGCAGGGTCCCGACGATCGCCGAGCCGGCGGTGGCGCAGACGCCGACGGTGATCGAGGCGCGCGCGCCGTAGACGGTGCGGGCGTAGACGTCGCAGCCCTGGGTGTCGAAGCCGAAGGGGTGGCCGGAGGTGGGGCCCTGCTGCGACTTGCTCAGGTCGCAGGTGAGCGGGTTGGTCGAGGTGAGCAGGCTGGGCCAGAGCGCCACGATGACCAGGAAGAGGATCAGCAGCCCGGAGATGATGAAGATCGGGTTGCGCCGCAGATCCCGCCAGGCGTCCTGCCAGAGGCTGCGCGGCTCCACCCGCTCCTCCGCCGCCGCGGTCTCCGGGTGGTCGGCCAGCCGCTCGGCCTTGATCAGGGTCTCGGCCTCCATGGTGCCGAGGTCGAGAGTCCGGCTCTCGACCGCGCTCTGCATCTCCTCGTCTTCGTCCCCGGCCCCCGCCATCGGGTCCGATTGGTTGTACTTCTCCTGGTCAGGCATACCGGATCCTCGGGTCCAGGACCGCGTAGAGCAGGTCGACGAGCAGGTTGGCCAGCAGGAAGACGATGACCAGGATGGTCACGAAGCCGACCACGGTGTTGGTGCTCTGCCGCACGATCCCCTGGTAGAGGGTGTAGCCGACGCCGTGGATGTTGAAGATGCGCTCCGTCACGAGCGCGCCACCCATCAGCGCGCCCAGGTCGGTGCCCAGGAAGGTGACGACGGGGATCAGCGAGTTGCGCAGCAGGTGGTTGAGCACCACCCGGCGCCTGGGCAGCCCCTTGGCCACCGCGGTGCGCACGTAGTCCGCCTTGGTGTTCTCCGCGACCGTGGTGCGAGTCAGCCGGGCGACGTAGGCGAGCGAGACCGAGGCCAGCACGATGCCCGGCAGGATCAGCGACTTGAAGGTCACGTCGAAGCCGACCGTGGCCGGCAGGACCCCCCACTTCACGCCGACCAGGTACTGCAGCACGTAGCCGGTGACGAAGGTCGGGACGGAGATGACCACCAGGGTGAGGATCAGCACCGAGTTGTCCGTGACCCCGCCCCGCCGCAGTCCGCTCAGCAGGCCCAGGCCGATGCCGAAGACCACCTCGATGACGAAGGCCACCGCGGTGAGCTTGAGGGTGACCGGGTAGGCCGCTGCCAGCTGCGAGGTCACCGTCTGACCGCTGAAGGTGGTGCCGAAGTCCCACTGGAAGAGCTTGCCCATGTACTTGACGTACTGGAGCCAGAGGGGATCGTTCAGGTTGTACTGGGCCCGGATCTGCGCCGCCACGGCCGGGTCCGGGGCCCGGTCGCCGAAGAGCGCGTTCACCGGGTCACCGAGCGCGTGCACCATGACGAAGATCAGGAAGGTGGTCCCGATGAACACCGGGATCATCTGGAGCAGGCGCCTCAGGACGTAGCGTCCCATGCGAACCTCCACTGGGCGGGCGAAGACCGGCGGCCGGCTCCGCACGGGAACCGGCCGCCGCTACCGGCTAGCTGACGGTGACCTCGGTGTAGACCGGGACGCTGAACGGGTCGAGCATCACGTTGCTGACCCGGCTGGACCAGGCCACGGTGCCGTTCTGGTACCAGAGCGGGATGGCCGGCACGTCGGTGATGAGCATCCGCTCGGCATCCTGGAAGTCGGAGACCGAGGTGGCCTGGTCGGGCTCCGCGTTGGCCTTGTTCACCTGGGCGTCGAACTGCGGGTTGCTGTAGTGCGAGTCGTTGGACGAGCCGGCGGTGGTGTAGACCGGCTGCAGGAAGTCCTGGATCAGCGGGTAGTCCATCTGCCAGCCGGTCCGGAAGGCACCGGTCATCTTCTTGCCGGTGACCTGGTTGCGGAAGTCGGCGAAGGTGCCGATCGGGTTGCCGACGCAGGCGTTGTTGTTGCCCAGCACCTGGTTGATGCTGTTGCAGGTGGCGTCGACCCAGTCCTTGTGGCCGCCGTCGGCGTTGTAACTGATGGTCAGCTGGCCGCCGGGGATGCCGCCGCCCTGATCGATCAGCTGCTTGGCCTTGGTCGGGTTGTAGGTGCACAGGTCACCGCAGAGGCCGTCCTTGAACCCGCCGGTGGCGCCCAGCACCGGGGCGGTCCAGTCGGTGGCCGGCGTCCTGGTGTTGGTGAAGATGTTCTTGACGATCGTGGGCCGGTCGATCGCCATGGAGATGCCCTGCCGGACCAGCTTCGCGTTGTCGGTGTTCCAGTTGGACTGGTACAGCGGGAAGGAGATGGTCTGGATGATGCCGGCCGGCGTGTTGATGAAACGACCACCGCTCGGCCCGCTCGCCAGCGTCTTGATCGCCGTGGTGGAGAGCGTGTTGTCGATGTCCAGGGCGCCGGACTGCAGGTCGGAGTAGGCGGCGTTGGGGTCGGTGTAGACGATGAGGTTGATGCCGCCGTTCTTCGGCTTGTTGGTGCCGCTGTAGTCCGGGTTCGGCACCAGCTGCATCTGCTGGCTGCGGGTGTACGACTGGATCATGTACGGCCCGTTGCCGATGGGCTTGTTCAGGTACCCCGCGTGGTCGCTGAAGAAGCTGGCCGGCAGCGGGTAGTAGGCGTTGTAGCCGAGGGTCTGCGGCCAGGTGGAGAACTTCTGGCTGAGCGCCACCGTGAACGTGTTGTCGTTGACCACCTTGAGGCCGGACATGGTCTGCGCCGTCGGCGAGCCGCTGGCCGGGGCGACGTCGTTGTAGCCCTGGATGTACTGGAAGAAGCTGGCGTTGACCTGCTTGTTGGTGGACAGTGCGCCGTAGTTCCAGGCGTCCACATAGGACTTGGCGGTCACTGCGGTGCCGTCGCTGAACTTCCAGCCCGGCTTCAGCGTGACCGTCCAGTTCTGCTGGTCGGAGGAGGTGATCGAGTCGGCGTTGGCATTGCTCGCCGCACTCGTCTTGGGGTCGTACTGGACCAGTCCGGCGAAGATCATGTTCTCCACCGCACCGCCGTTCACCTCGTTGGTGTTGGCCGGCTCCAGCGGGTTCTGCGGATCTCCCCACCATGCCTTGACGACGCCACCGCCCGAGCCGCCGCCACTGCTGCTGCTCTTGCTACTGCTGCAACCGGTGGCCGCCAGCGCCACCGACGTCACAGCGATCATGGCCCAGCGCACTCGGGTGGCTGCAGGCATGAAGGACCTCCTCGTGGTGTGTGTGAGGCATCACATCCCATTCGAGGGGTCCAGCCGTGGCGACGCACCCGCAGCAGGGCCACACGGGCGCCCGGTGCCGCCGAACGGGTGGCCGAAACGCCGTCAGCCGGCTCCCCCGAAGGGGAACCGGCTGACGGGCGCCGCTGGGCGAAGAGCTGGCGTCGTGTCAGTTCTTCTTGGCGCGCGAGGCGCTGCGGCCACGCTCCTTCTGGTCCAGCACGACCTTGCGGATGCGCACGGTCTCCGGGGTCACCTCGATGCACTCGTCCTCGCGGCAGAACTCGAGCGACTGCTCGAGCGACAGCTTGCGCGGCGGCACCAGGTTCTCGGTGGTGTCGGAGGAAGCGGCACGCATGTTGGTGAGCTTCTTCTCCTTGGTGATGTTGATGTCCATGTCGTCCTGGCGCGAGTTCTCGCCGACGATCATGCCCTCGTACACCTCGGTGGTGGGCTCGACGAAGAGCGTGCCACGCTCCTGGATGCCCATCATCGCGAACGGCGTCACGACGCCCGCGCGGTCGGCCACCAGCGAACCGTTGTTACGCATCCGCAGCTCGCCGAACCACGGCTCGTGGCCCTCGAAGATGCTGTGCGCGATGCCGGTGCCGCGGGTGTCCGTGAGGAACTGGGTGCGGAACCCGATCAGGCCACGCGACGGGACGATGAACTCCATGCGCACCCAGCCGGAGCCGTGGTTCGTCATGGTCTCCATGCGGCCCTTGCGGACGGCCATCAGCTGGGTGATCGCGCCGAGGTACTCCTCGGGGCTGTCGATGGTCATCCGCTCGACCGGCTCGTGCACCTTGCCGTTGACGAGCTTGGTGACGACCTGCGGCTTGCCGACGGTCAGCTCGAAGAGCTCCCGGCGCATGGTCTCGACCAGGATGGCCAGCGCCAGCTCGCCACGGCCCTGGACCTCCCAGGCGTCCGGACGCTCGGTCGGCAGCACGCGGAGCGAGACGTTACCGATCAGCTCGCGGTCCAGGCGGTCCTTCACCATGCGGGCGGTGACCTTGTGGCCCTTGCCGCCCTTGCCGACCAGCGGCGAGGTGTTGGTACCGATGACCATGGAGATGGCCGGCTCGTCCACCGTGATCAGCGGCAGCGCGATCGGGTTCTCCAGGTCGGCCAGGGTCTCGCCGATCATGATGTCCGGGATGCCCGCGACGGCGCAGATGTCGCCGGGGCCGGCCACCTCGGCCGGCTTGCGGGTGAGCGCCTCGGTCATCAGCAGCTCGGTGATCTTCACCTGCTGGATCGAGCCGTCCCGCTTCATCCACGCGACCTGCTGGCCCTTGCGCAGCTCACCCTGCTCCACGCGGCAGAGCGCGATGCGGCCGAGGAAGTTGTCGGCGTCCAGGTTGGTGACGTGCGCCTGCAGCGGGGCGTCCGCGTCGAACTCCGGGGCCGGGACGTGCGCCAGGATGGTGGAGAAGAAGGGCTCCAGCGAGTCGCTGTCGGCCGGCACGGTGCCGTTCTCCGGCTTGGTCAGCGAGGCGATGCCGTCCCGCGCACAGGCGTAGACGATCGGGAACTCGATCTGCTCCTCGGTGGCGTCCAGGTCCAGGAAGAGGTCGTAGGTCTCGTTGATGACCTCGTCGATCCGGGAGTCCGGGCGGTCGGTCTTGTTGATGCAGAGGATCACCGGCAGCTTGGCGGTGAGCGCCTTGCGGAGCACGAAGCGGGTCTGCGGCAGCGGGCCCTCGGAGGCGTCGACCAGCAGCACGACCGCGTCCACCATCGACAGACCGCGCTCGACCTCGCCACCGAAGTCGGCGTGGCCAGGGGTGTCGATGATGTTGATGGTGATCGGCGCGCCACCCTCCTTGGGGTGGTACTTGACCGCGGTGTTCTTCGCGAGAATGGTGATGCCCTTCTCGCGCTCCAGGTCGTTCGAGTCCATCATGCGGTCGTCGAGGTGCTGGTGAGCCGCGAAAGCGCCGGCCTGCTTGAGCATCGCGTCGACCAGGGTCGTCTTCCCGTGGTCGACGTGGGCGACGATGGCGACGTTGCGGATGTCATTGCGCGTGGGCATGCGGAGCGAACTCTCCCGGAGTCGTGGATTGTGGCGCCCCGGCCTGTCCCGGTCCACCCGCCGGGCTTACCATGCCACGGCTTGTCCTATGGTACGTGGCCGCCCACCGGTGACGCGAAGCGGAGGACCAGCTCAGCGCCGGAAGCCCAGGTCCTGGTAGCGCGGCCAGCCGAAGCCGTAGGCACCCGCACCCGCCACACCGGTGCGCACAGCCACCAGATCCGGGCGCTGGTAGAGCGGCACCGAGTGGCCCAGCTCCCAGATCGCGGCGTCGGCCTGCTGGAGCAGCGCGGTCCGCTTGGCCTGGTCCGGCTCGGCCGCGGCCTGGTCGAAGAGCCGGTCGATCTCGTCCGTCCCGGAGCCGCCGTAGTTCAGGCCCGCCACCGGCTTGCCGTCCGGGCCCGGCTGCGGCTTGGCGTAGAGCGGACGCTCGTCGGTGGCCGGGAAGGCGGTCGCGGGCCAGGAGAAGAGCGCGAGGTCCCAGTCACCGGTGGCCAGGTGGTCGTGGACGAAGCTGTCGGGTGCGGCGGGCCGCGGGTGCACGGTGACGCCCTGCGGGGCCAGCTGCGCCACCAGGGCGTCGGCGGTGCGGCGGGCGGTGGCCGAGCCGTCCGGGTAGAGCAGGTTCAGCTCCAGGTGCAGCTGCTTGGCGGTGGCGCCCAGGTAGGCGCTGTCGTCCCGGTAGCCGCCCTGGTCGGTCATCAGCAGGTGGTTGCCGAGCGGGGCCGCGGGCAGGCCGAGCGGGCCGAGCGCGGACTGGACGAGCTTCTTGCGGTCCACGCAGGCGGCCACCGCGCGGCGCACGGCGGCGTCGGCCATCGGGCCACGGGAGCCGTTGAAGGTGAGCTGGGTGAAGGCGGGGGCCGCCGCGCGGTGCAGGGTGATGTTGGGCAGCGTCTGGGCCCGCCGCAGCGCCTGCATCGAGGAGTCGAGCGCGTCGGTGGACCTGGCGCCCGGCGGGTGGTCGACGCTGCCCTCCAGCGCGGCCACGTCGACCTTGCCCTGGGTCAGCGCGTCCAGCCGGTCCGCGGTGGCCAGGAAGTCGAGCTCGTCGACCTTGGGCGGATCGCCCCACCAGCGGGCGTTGCGCACCAGGACCGCCCGCCCGGCCTTGGCGTCCAGCGTCTGCAGGGTCAGCGGGCCGGCGCTGCGGGGCATCCCGGCGGCCGGGTAGAGCGGGCTGAACAGGCTCTGCCACTCCGCGTACGGGTGCTTGAAGACCACCGTGACCTGGTGCGGGTCGGCGCCGGGCGCGACCGACTCGATCGCCGCGTAGCCGGGGTGGACGCCGCGCAGCGCCGCCCACTGGGCGCTGAAGTCGGCCGCCGTCAGTGGCGTGCCGTCGCTCCACACGGCCTTCGGGTTGAGCCGGTAGGTGACGGTGCGGCCCGCCGCGTCGGCGCCGGCCAGGTAGTCCGGGTCGGCCACCGGGCGGGCGCGGTCGTCCAGCCGGAAGAAGCTGGGCAGCAGGGCGTGCGCGATCAGCGCGGTGTCCGCGGTGGCGTCGGCCTGAAAGACGTCCAGCGAGGCGGGAACCGCGTCCACCGCCCAGCGCAGTGTGCCGCCCTCGCGGACCGAGCCGCGGTCGGCGGGGGTGAGGTCGGAGGCGGACTGGGAGGGCGTGGCCGGACCCTGCGCGCCGGAGCAGCCCGCCAGTGCGCCGATCAGTGCGGCGGCCGCGAGCACCCTGATGCTCTTCATGGCGCCCACTCAACTCCCGCATCAGGGCGAAGAGCTGACGACACGACAAGTTGTCCTCCGATCGGCGCAGAGTCAATCCCGTCCGAGGTCTTCCGACCTGTTGTGATCAAGGTCACACTCACAGGATGGCCATCACGACCAAGCGCGCTGCGATACCGGAACGCACTCTCCGTACCGACCGCTGGTGGCTGCCCCAGCTGAGCACGGCGGCCGGCCTGCTGGTCTTCATCGGCTACTCGACCTGGCGGGCCTTCAGTGGCAGCCACTACTACGCCGCCCCGTACGTCTCGCCCTTCTACTCCCCCTGCCTCGCCACCACCTGCGTGCCGATGCGCGGCGGGGCCGACTGGGCGCTGATCGGCAACTGGTGGCGGCTCTCCCCCGCCCTGCTGGTGCTGATCTTCCCGCTCGGCTTCCGGCTGACCTGCTACTACTACCGCAAGGCCTACTACCGCGCCTTCTGGGCCTCGCCGCCGGCCTGCGCGGTGGGCGAACAGCACGCCAGGTACACCGGCGAGACCCGGTTCCCGCTGATCCTGCAGAACCTGCACCGGTACTTCTTCTACCTGGCCATCCCGGTGGCCGCGATCCTGAGCTACGACGCGGTGCTCGGATTCCGCGACGCCAAGGGCGCCTGGGGGCACGCCGGGCTCGGCACCCTGGTGCTGCTCGTGAACGTGGCGCTGATCTGGGCCTACACGCTCTCCTGCCACTCCTGCCGGCACATCGTCGGCGGCCGGCTGCGGCACTTCTCCAAACACCCGGTGCGCTACCGGGCCTGGCAGCTGGTGGGACGGCTGAACGCCCGTCACATGCAGCTGGCCTGGGCCTCGCTGGCCTCGGTCGGGCTGGCCGACCTGTACGTCTACCTGGTCTCGTCCGGTGCGTTCAGCGACCCGAGGTTCTTCTGAGGAGGGGACGGTGACGGAGATCCACAGCTACGACGCTCACGACAGTTACGACGTGGTGGTGATCGGCGCCGGCGGGGCCGGGCTGCGGGCCGCGATCGAGGCCCGCGAACAGGGGATGCGGGTCGCGGTGATCTGCAAGTCGCTCTTCGGCAAGGCGCACACCGTGATGGCCGAGGGCGGCATCGCGGCCTCGATGGGCAACGTGAACAGCGGCGACAGCTGGCAGGTGCACTTCCGCGACACCATGCGCGGCGGCAAGTTCCTCAACCACTGGCGGATGGCCGAGCTGCACGCCAAGGAGGCGCCCGACCGGGTCTGGGAGCTGGAGAGCTGGGGCGCGCTCTTCGACCGGACCGAGGACGGGCGGATCTCGCAGCGCAACTTCGGCGGCCACGAGTACCCGCGGCTGGCGCACGTGGGCGACCGGACCGGGCTGGAGCTGATCCGCACCCTGCAGCAGAAGGTGGTGGCGCTGCAGCAGGAGGACCACCGGCAGAGTGGCGACTACGAGTCGGGGCTGAAGGTCTTCCAGGAGTACACGGTCACCCAGATCTTGAAGGAACACAGCCCGAAGGACGGCGACCGGGTGGCGGGGGTCTTCGGCTACCAGCGGGAGAGCGGGCGGTTCTTCGCCATCGCCGCCCCCGCCGTGGTGCTGGCCACCGGCGGGATCGGGAAGTCGTTCAAGGTGACGTCCAACTCCTGGGAGTACACCGGCGACGGCCACGCGCTGGCGCTGCTGGCCGGCGCCCGGCTGCTGAACATGGAGTTCGTGCAGTTCCACCCCACCGGCATGGTCTGGCCGCCCTCGGTGAAGGGCATCCTGGTCACCGAGTCGGTGCGCGGCGACGGCGGGGTGCTGCGCAACAGCGAGGGCAAGCGGTTCATGTTCGACTACGTGCCCGAGGTGTTCCGCGGCCAGTACGCCGAGACCGAGGCGGAGGCGGACGGCTGGTACGCCGACCCCGCCGGGCACCGCCGCCCGCCCGAGCTGCTGCCCCGCGACGAGGTGGCCAGGGCGATCAACTCCGAGGTCAAGGCCGGGCGCGGCACCCCGCACGGCGGGGTCTTCCTGGACGTCTCCAGCCGGCTGCCGGCCGAGGAGATCATCCGGCGGCTGCCCTCGATGCACCACCAGTTCAAGGAGCTGGCCGACGTCGACATCACCCGCGAGCCGATGGAGGTCGGTCCGACCTGCCACTACGTGATGGGCGGGGTGGAGGTGGACCCGGACACCGCGGCCAGCCCCGCCGTCCCCGGGCTCTACGCCGCCGGCGAGGTGGCCGGCGGGATGCACGGCTCCAACCGGCTGGGCGGCAACTCGCTCTCCGACCTGCTGGTCTTCGGCCGCCGCGCGGGACTGCACGCGGCGCGGTACGCGGCCGGGGCGGCCGAGCGGCCGGCGCTCGACGAGGCCCAGCTGGAGGCGGCCGCCGCCCAGGCCCTGGCCCCGTTCGGCGAGGGCAGCGAGCACCCGTACACGCTGCACCAGGAGCTCCAGCAGACCATGAACGACCTGGTCGGGATCATCCGCCGGGCCGGCGAGATGAAGCAGGCGCTGGACCGGCTGGCGGCGCTGGCCCGCCGGGCCGAGGCGGTGGCGGTGGAGGGCCACCGGCAGTTCAACCCGGGCTGGCACCTGGCGCTGGACCTGCGCAACATGCTGCTGGTCTCGGAGTGCGTGGCCCGCGCCGCGCTGCTGCGCCGGGAGAGCCGCGGCGGGCACACCCGGGAGGACTGGCCGGGGATGGACCGGGACTGGCGGCGGGTCAACCTGGTCTGCTCGCTGACGGAGGGCCGGCTGTCGGTGGAGCGGCAGCCCAATCCGCCGGTCCGGTCCGACCTGCTGGCGCTGTTCGACCGCACCGAACTGGCGAAGTACTTCACCCCGGAGGAGCTGGCCGATGAGCACGACTGACAGGGAGTTCCGGATCTGGCGGGGCGAGGGCGGGGTGGGCGGGTTCGTCTCGTACCGGGTGCCGGTCAACGAGGGCGAGGTGGTGCTCGACCTGGTGCACCGGCTGCAGGCCACCCAGGCCCCCGACCTCGCGGTGCGGTGGAACTGCAAGGCGGGCAAGTGCGGCTCGTGCAGCGCCGAGGTGAACGGGCGCCCGCGGCTGCTCTGCATGACCCGGATGTCCGTGCTGCCGCCCGACGAGCCGGTGGTGCTGACCCCGCTGCGCGCCTTCCCCTCGGTGCGCGACCTGGTCACCGATGTGACGTTCAACTACGCCAAGGCCAGGGAGGTGGCCGCCTTCGTGCCGCCGGCGGGGCTGGCACCCGGCGAGTACCGGATGCGGCAGGAGGACGTGGCGCGCTCGCAGGAGTTCCGCAAGTGCATCGAGTGCTTCCTGTGCCAGGACACCTGCCACGCGGTGCGCGACCACGAGGAGAACAAGGCGGCCTTCGCCGGGCCGCGCTTCCTGATGCGGGTGGCCGAGCTGGACATGCACCCGCTGGACGCGGCCGACGCCACCGGCCTGGACCGCCGGGCGAGCGCCCAGGACACCCACGGCCTGGGCTACTGCAACATCACCAAGTGCTGCACCGAGGTCTGCCCGGAGCACATCAGGATCACCGACAACGCGCTGATCCCGCTCAAGGAGCGGGTGGCCGACCGCAAGTACGACCCGCTGGTCTGGCTGGGGTCGAAGATCGGCCTGCGCCCGCGGGACTGACCACGCCGCCGGGCCCCTCCCGAGCGGGAGGGGCCCGGCGCACGAGGCTCAGAGGCCCAGCTCGAACCAGACGATCTTCCCGTGCGGGGTCCGCCGGCTGCCCCAGCGCTCGGCCAGCAGGCTGACCAGCTGCAGGCCGCGCCCGCCCTCGTCGGTCTCCTGCGCCCGGCGCCGGCGCGGCTGGGCGTACCCGTCGTCCCAGACCTCGCAGACCACCGTGGCGTCGCGCAGCAGGCGTACCCGGATGTCGCCGCGCCCGTGCCGCAGCGCGTTCGTCACCAGCTCGCTGACCAGCAGCTCGGTGGTGTCCACCAGGTCGTCCAGGCCCCGGGTCAGCAGCCAGGCGCAGGCCCTCTCGCGGGCCTTGGCCACCGAGGTCGGCTCGGGGGGCAGCTGCCAGTCGCCCACCGCGTCCTCGGGCAGCGCCCGGACCCGGGCCAGCAGCAGGGCGATGTCGTCCTCGCCGTGGTGCGGGTCGAGTTCGTTCAGCACCTCGTCGCAGAGCGTCTCCAGGACCGGCGCGCCGTTCTCCAGGGCGATCCGGAAGGCCTGCAGGCCCTCGTCCAGCTGGTGCTTGCGGGACTCCACCAGGCCGTCGGTGTAGAGGCCGAGCAGGGCGCCGTCGGGGATGGTCAGGGTGACCTCCTCGAACGGCTCGCCGCCCACGCCCAGCGGCAGGCCGGGCGGCACGTCGAGCATCCGGGCCGGCTCGCCCGGGCTGAGCAGCGCGGGGGGCAGGTGGCCGGCGTTGGCGAAGACGCAGCGCCGGGTGACCGCGTCGTAGACCGCGTAGACGCAGGTGGCCAGGTAGACCTCGGGGGCGTCGTTGTCGCCGGTGCGCTGGCTGCCGTAGCCGGGCATCGAGCCGGGGCCCGGATCGCCCAGGCCCCGGGCGATCTCGTCCAGCGAACCGAGCACCTCGGCCGGCTCCAGGTCGAGCATGGCCAGGGTCCGCACCGCGGTGCGCAGCTGGCCCATCGCCACGGCCGCGCGCAGGCCGCGGCCCATCACGTCGCCGATCACCAGCGCGGTGCGGTTGCCCGGCAGCGGGATCACGTCGAACCAGTCGCCGCCGACCTCGGTGTTGTTGTTGCTGGGGCGGTAGCGGCAGGCGATCTCCAGGCCGCTGGCCTCCGGGTTGCCCGGGGGCAGCAGGCTGCGCTGCAGGATCAGTGCCCGCTCGTGCTCACGCCGGTAGAGCCGCGCGTTGTCCACGCAGACGGCGGCGCGTGCGGCGATCTCCTCGGCGATCGCCACGTCCCGCGCGTCGAAGGGCTCGCTGCCGATCGCCCGGGAGAGCTGGATCAGGCCGAGCACCACGTCCCTGGCCACCAGCGGGACCACCAGGGTGCTGCGCAGCAGCGGGTCGGGGCCCGGGTCGGGGATCGCGCTGCGCCCGGTGCGCAGTGCCCGGGCGTGCGGGGAGCGCGGCGGGTAGCAGAGGGTGCCGCCGGCCTCGGCGGCGGCCAGGCGTGCGCCGTAGGCCTGGTCCGGGTAGCCGCCCTGGTCGCCGCCGAGCAGCGAGCCGAAGCCCACCGCGCCGGCGCCGACCACGCTGGAGACCGCCACCCGGCGCAGCTCGCCGCTGCCGTCGTACGGGTGGCCGCCGGCGCCGGTCAGCGAGGGGCCGCTCTCGCCGGAGAGCAACGACGAGTAGAGGTCGACGGTGGCCAGGTCGCAGAACTGCGGGACGACCACGTCGAGCAGTTCCTTGGCGGTGGTCTCCAGGTCGAGGGTGGAGCCGATGTGCGCGCTGGCCTCGTTGACCAGCGCCAGGTTGCGGCGCACCCCGGCCGCCTCGCGCTCGGCCACATGCCGGCTGGTGATGTCGTTGACCTGCCCGGCCACGCCCATCGGGCGCTCGCCGGGTCCGGTGAGGCGGTAGAGCGAGATCGCCCAGCGGCGCTCGCCGGCCCGGGTCGGCACGGCGCCGCTGAACCGCAGGTCGACCACCGGATCGCCGGTCTGCAGGACCTGGCGCAGCGCGGACTCCAGGCGCTCGGCCTCGCTGGTGGTGAACAGGTCGTGCGCGCCGCGCCCGGCCAGCGCCTCGGGTTCGAGCCCGACCGCCTCGGCGAAGGCCCGGTTGACCCGCTGCAGCCGCAGCTGCCGGTCGAACAGGAAGAAACCGCTCGGGGTCTGCCCGAAGACGGCCTCGGAGGCGGCCAGCTCGGTCTCGATCCGGCGCAGCCTGCCGAGGTCGACGGCCAGGCAGAGCGCGCCCGGCGAGCTCTCCTGCGCGGCCTGCTCGCCATTGGGGCCGACAGCCGGCATCAGGTAGACCTCGGCCAGGCCCTCGCGGCCGTCCGCTCCCCGGTAGGGCGCGGTGCCGACCCACTCCTCGCCGGCCAGGGTGCGCTCCAGCCTGGCGCGGCCGCGCCGCCACAGCTCGCGCGGCACCAGGGTGGTCACCGGGTCGGCACCCAGCGCCTCGGCAGCGGGCACCGCGAAGAAGTCGGCGGCCCGCTCGCTCCACTGGCTGATCAGCCCGTCGGGGCCGATCGCGAAGGTCGCGACGCGGATGAACTCGTAGATCGAGCCCGGGTCGCCCTCGCCCCAGCGCGGCGAGCCGAGCGGCTGGCCCGCGGCGACCTCGGCCAGCTCGACGTCGGTCAGCTCGACGTCGGTGCGCTCAGCATCAGTGCGCTCGACGTCCGCCGGCCCGGTGTCGGCGGCCTCGGTGCCGACGGCCTCGCCATCGGTCCCGGGGTGGGTTTCGGGGACGGGCGGGACGGCGGCCGCGGCGAGGCCAGTCACCGGTGCACCCGACTGTCCGGGCACAGCGATATGGCCGCTACCACTCAGCGCCTCCCGCGCCGGCAAGCTGTTCAAGGACCGACCCCTCCAACCCGCGCCCATCCGGATGTCGAGAAGACCTGAGATGACCGAGTATTCATCATCCGAGGGCAAGCGCACACGCCCCCAACATCACAACATCAAATCGGGCGAAGGATTTTGCCCCTGGTTCCGCGCCACCAACCTGCCACCCTCGCGCCCCTGGTCCGCTCCCGTGCGCCTGCCTGGCGGACGAGACGTGAACAAGCCTTGAAAATTCGAATATCTGACCGAACCGTGCCCTGATCAATCTCGTCCCGGCTCCTTCCCCGACAATTCCTGCTCGAACCAGACCACCTTGCCCATTCCCTCGGCCCGCGCGCCCCAACGCAGCGCCAGCCGGCGCACCAGCTCCAGCCCCCGGCCGCCCTCGTCGGCGGCGGCCGCGTGGCGCTCCCTGGGCGGGTCGGGCAGCGGGTCGGAGATCTCCACCAGCAGCGTGTCGCCGAGGGTGAGCCGGACCCCGATCGGTGCGCTGGCGTACCGCACCGAGTTGGTCACCAGCTCGCTGACCAGCAGCTCCGCGGTGTCGCTCAGCTCCTCCATGCCCCACTCCTGGAGCGCGCCGCGGACCAGCCTGCGGGCCCGGGAGACCGCGGTGGGCTCGGCCGGCAGCGTCCAGCCCACGGTGCGCGAGCCCTCCTCGCCCCGGCCCAGGCGGGCCAGCAGCAGCGCCACGTCGTCGGGCTCGCGGCCCTGCTCCATGGTGTCGAGCACCGCCTCGCAGGCGTGCTGGATCGACACGTACGGCTTCTCCAGCACCGACTGCAACCGGCCCAGGCCCACGTCGAGGTCCTTGTCCCGGGACTCGACCAGGCCGTCGGTGCACAGCGCCAACACACTGCCCTCGGGGATCAGCAGCTCCACCGCCTCGAACGGCACCCCGCCGACGCCCAGCGGCGCGCCCGAGGGCAGGTCCAGCACCTCGCCCTCACCACCGGGCAACGGGCCGCCGGAGCGGGCCGGGCCCGGCGTGGGCGGGCGCACCAGCACCGGTGGGATGTGGCCGGCCTTGGCCACCGTCAGCCGCGCGGTGGCCGGGTCGTAGACGGCGTAGACGCAGGTGGCCAGCAGCGCCTCGTCCGGCCCCTGGGCGAGGTCGTCGGCCAGCTCGTGGACGTGGCGCAGCAGCACGTCGGGTGGCAGGTCGAGGGCGGCCAGCACCCGCACGGCGGTGCGCAGCCGGCCCATCGTGGCGGCCGCCCGCAGGCCGTGGCCCATCACGTCGCCGACCACCAGCGCGGTGCGGTCGCCGGGCAGCGGGATCACGTCGAACCAGTCGCCGCCGACCTCGGTGCCGCTGCTGCCCGGCACGTAGCGGTAGGCCACCTCGACGCCGGTGGGCTGCGGCACCTGCTGCGGCAGCAGGGTGCGCTGCAGGGTGAGCGCGGCGGTGCGTTCGCGCACGTAGAGCCGGGCGTTGTCCAGCGAGCTGCCGGCCCGGTCGGCGAGCTCCACCGAGAAGGCCAGGTCGTCGCGGTCGAAGCCCTCGCGCCGGCCGGCCCGGCTGAGCACCAGCAGGCCGATCACGATGCCCCGGGCGCGCAGCGGGACCACCAGCATCGCGTGCGCACCGAGCGCCAGCGCGGCCCGCACCTTGGGGTCCCCGGGGTAGGTGGCCTCCGCCAACTCCGCCGCTCCGGACAGCAGTTCGGGAACTCCACTGCGCAACACCCGGCCGTAGCAGGACTCCTCGGCGAAGCTGATCCGGGCACCCCGGCGGAGCATCACCTCGACGTCCTCGCCGTCCTGCACGGCCGCCACGCCGAGTTGGAGCAGCGAGGTGCGCCGGTCGTGGGCGTGCCGGGGCAGGTCGTCGCCGTGTGCCACGGCCTGGAGCAGGATCACCGCCGCGAAGTCGGCGAGCCGGGGCACCACCGCGCCGGCCAGCTCCTGGGCGATCCGGGCGGCGTCCAGCAGGTCGCCGATCCGCGAGCCGAACTCGTTGAGCAGGGCGAGCCGGCGGCGGGAGTGCTCGACCTTGGCCACCGCGCGGTAGCGCTCGGTCACGTCCATCACGGTGCCGGAGATGCCGAGCACCTTGCCGCCGCGGTCGGTGAGCCGGCTGTAGGAGATCGACCGGTAGCCCGAGCGGACCGCGCTCTGGGTGGCCAGCGTCACGTCGATCACCGGCTCGCCGGTGGCCAGCACCTGACGCTGGATCACGCTGACCTCGTCGGCGGCTCGTTCGGGCAGCGTCTCGCCGGTGGTGCGGCCGAGGTGGTCCTCGGCCGCCACCCCGTTCATCTCGGCCAGCGTCTGGTTGACAGCGGTGTAGCGCAGTTCGGTGTCCAGCACCGCGATGCCCAGCGGCGACTGCTCGAAGAGCGCGTCGCGCACCGCCAGGTCGCGCTCCACGGCCTGCAGGGTGCGCGCCTCGGCGAGCGCGACCAGCAGGAACGGGGTGCCGTCGCCGTCCACCAGCAGTGAGATCCGGGCCTCCACCGGGACCTTGGGGCCGTCGCGGTGGTGCAGCTGGGTCAGGCCCTTCCAGCCGCCGGTGCGCAGCGCGATCCGGAACGCCCCGCGGGTCTCGGCGACCCGCTGCTCGTCGGCCATCAGCTCCTCGATCCGCCGGCCCACCAGCACCTCGCTGGGCCAGCCGAGCAGTTCCTCGGCGGCCGGGCTCCAGAGCACCACCCGGCCGGAGGTGTCGAGCATCGCGATGGCGACCTTGACGACGTCGAAGAGGCTGCCCTGGGTGCGCTCGCCGATCTCCTCGCCCGACCCGGGGGCGCCGACGGGGAACGACTCGCCGGGGGCGCCCCGGTGGGCCGGGGCCGCCCGGGCGGTGGTGCGGGGGGCGGCGGCTCGGGCAGCGGCAGTGCGAGGGTCGACGGTCGAGGCGGGCGCGAACCCGGCGGTGGCGGACGCGGATGACGCGGGGCGGGGGCGCGCGATGGGGCCGGCCGGGCCCGCGGACGGATTCGGCGCGCCGGGCGCTGCCACCGGGGCGCTGACGCGCAGGCGCGCGCGGGCGGCCGCACCGCCCGTCCGCCCGGGGCGGGGGGCGCGGGCGCGTCGCGCTCCGCCGGCGCTACCCGTGCTGGTCACCGACGGGGCCTCCCAAGTACCGACGCGAACTGGCGCCACCCGACACGCCAAGCGTTATGGATCATGCCGAACTGTGACATACCCAGACGTAACGTGCACTACCCATGCGTTCGGGTCATCTTTTCCGATCGGCCTACAGGACCTGACGCCGGGCTCTGCGCTGACGACGCATCAGTGGCCGTTAGCAGCCGGGCCACCTCGGGGAGCACCGCACGATCGTGCTCCAACCAGTCCACCGCCGTCAGCTCGTCAGGCCCGAGCCAGCGCACCTCGGAGTGGTCCTGCAAGGGCCGCGGCTCGCCCGCCACCAGCTCGGCCGTCCAGATCCGCAGCACCAGCCCCGGCCGGATCGGCCACTCCCCCGCCAGCCTGGCCATCGCCCTGACCTGCACGCCCAGCTCCTCGACGAGCTCGCGCTCCAGCGCCTGCTGCTCGCTCTCCCCCGGCTCGGCCTTGCCGCCGGGGAACTCCCAGCGTCCCGCCAGCTCGGCGGGCGCACTGCGCCGGGCGGCCAGCACCCGGCCCTGACGGATCAGCGCGCCGCCGACCACGATCCGGTTCTCCATGCTGGGGAGCTTAGTCCGGCGGCCCGTGAAGAGCCGGTGGCCGGCGGCGCCGGTGGGCCCGCGGGCCGGCGGCGGGCTGGGCCGGCGGGCTGGGCCGGTGGGCCGGTGGTGGGCTGCGCCGCGCCGGGCCCGGCTCGGTGGGGGTCGAGTCGGGCCCGGGGCGGTGCCGGTCGCCCCCTGGCCGAGGCTAGGGACGACCCGCTAACGGGACGTACGGACGAGGTTTCGGCGTCGTCACAGTCCCGGGGATCCGGGTTAACGGCGCGTAAGACGTTGGGGTTCGCAGGGAGGCCGGACCGCCGGCCCGCGCCTCCGAGACATGGTTCGCCTACGACTGGCTTCACCGGTGCGGCGCCCGCACCGACTTCGCCCTACCGAATTGTGCACCTGCCCCCGTTCGCCCCCGTCCGGCCGCCGCATGAGAGGAGCCAGCACATGGCCGCGTCAAACCGCCCCCGCCCGATGGGCGAGTGCAGCACCGACGGCGGCCGTGGCACCGCGGTCCGCCCGGATCTCTCCGGCGCGGCCGCCTCACGGACGACTATCGCAAGGGTGGACCGGCTCCCGCGTCGGCGCAAGGTCCTGGCTGTCTCGTTCCGGGTCGGGGGCCGGCCCGCCGTGCGGCCGTGGCCGCCACCCCGCCCCGGCGCCCGCCGACCTCGCCGGGTTCCGCTGCCCGTACCGAGTGAGGTCCGGGCCGTTGAGCAGGCGTCAGACGCTCTGCGGGACGTCGTCGCCGCGCGGCGAACCACCGCCCTGGGTCGGCGGGTTGAGCCAGGACTCGTCGGTGGAGAGCTGGAGCAGCTGCCGGACCGCCTTCTGCTGGTCGTAGCCGCGGTGCTGGTCGGCCTGCGCGATCGCGCGCACCAGGTCGCCCGCCCCGGTGGAGTCGGCGGCCTGCCGCAGGGCCGGGATCCGCTGCCGCAGCTCGGCCAGCTGCGCGTTGAGCGCGGTGCGGACGGCGGGGTCCCAGCTGCCCGCGTCCAGTGCGGCGCTCTGCGTGCGCAGCACGGTGGCCAGCTCGCCGGCCCAGTCGCGGTAGCCGTCCGGGTCGTCCGCGGCCGAGCCGCTCGGGCGGTGGCTCGCGGCCTCGTCGATGGCGTCCATCGCCTTCAGATAGCCGAGCTGGGCCGCGGTGGCGTTGCTCGCGTCCTTGCGGACCGAGCCGGTGTGCTGGTCGTCCGGGTCGGTGAGGAAGCAGGTGGCCTTCCGGTCCCCGGTGGCCCAGGAGTCCTGCTCCGGATAGAAGTAGTGCACCACCATGCCGTCCGGGACGGCCCAGTCGTCCATCGCGTAGTTCTGCGCCTGCTGGTCGCAGACCGTGCCGATCTGGCGCTTGCGCTCGTCCGCGTCCGGGTAGGCCTGGCCGGTGAGCAGCGTGTGGCCGACCACCTCGCCGTCGTGCGCGGTGTCGCAGGACACCCGGTCCACCAGGCCGCCGGAGGTCCGGTTGAAGCAGGTGCCGATCGCCAGGCCGTCGGCCGAGCTGCCGCCGGCGGCGGTGATCGAGCCGCCGACGTTGTGCACGAGGGTGGCGGTCGTCGCCACGCCCAGGGTGCCCAGCAGGCCGAGGCCGGAGAGCACCAGGCCGCTCACGGCCAGGCCGGTGCCGCGCTGGTGGCGCTTGCGGATCTGGACCAGGCCGGTGATCCCGAAGGCGATCCCGAGCGGCCACAGGAAGCAGGTCAGCGCGGTGACCAGGGCGGCGATGGCGAAGCCGTTCAGGCCGGCGCGCGGTTGCGGGTAGGGGGCCGGGCCCCAGTAGCCGCCGTACGGGAGGTGCGCACCGTACGGGGGCTGAGCGTAGGGCCCCGGGGCGGACGGGTGGGGCGGGTGCGGCGGGTGGCTCGCGGCGGACGGCGGAGCGTAGGGGTTGAACGCGGGCGGGGCCTCGGAAGGAGCGGCGTCGGCGGGCGGGGCATCGGCGGGCGGGGCATCAGTGGGCTGGGCGTCGGCGGGCGGGGCGTCGGCCGGTCGCTTGGTGAGCGACACGGCCTCCTCCCGCTCCGCGTCCTGCTTGTGCTCTGCCGTCATCAGGCCCTTGCCCCCCTGCCCGCCCCTGCGTGCACCAGTTCGATGGAATGCGCGGACTCTAACCGACCGGGGCGCCGACCGGCCGATCAGCCTCGGGCCAGCACCTCGCCGTGCAGCACGGCGAACCAGCCGTCCGGCTCCACCGTCCAGCGCTGCCAGCCCTCGGCGATCGCGGCCAACTCGGCGGCGTCCGCCAGGCCGTGCTCCAGCGCGGTGGCCGCCAGACCGGAGCCGCGCACCCGCTCCGCCCAGGACCCGCCCCACCACAGCCGCTCACCGGGTGTGGTGAAGGTCCAGCTGGAGCTGCTCGCCGTCACCTCGGTGAACCCGGCCGCGCGCGCCCAGGCCAGCAGCCGGCGCCCGGCGTCCGGCTCGCCGCCGTTGGCCCGGGCCGTGCTCCGGTACAGCTCCAGCCAGGCGGTCAGCTCGGGCAGCTCGGGGTACCAGGTCATGGCCGCGTAGTCGGCGTCCCGGGCGGCCAGCACCCCGCCCGGTGCCAGCACCCGGCGCAGCTCGCGCAGCACCGCCACCGGGTCGGCCACGTGCTGCAGCGTCTGATGGGCGTGGATGACGTCGAACTCGCCGTCGGTGTAGTTCAGTTGATGCGCGTCGCCGACCTCGAAGACGACGTTGTCCAGGCCCCGGCCGGCGACATGGGCGGCGGCTTGCGCCAGTACCTCGGGCGAGGTGTCCACGGCCACCACCCGCCCGGTGGGGCCGACCAGCTCGGCCAGGTCGGCGGTGATCGTGCCGGGGCCGCAGCCGACGTCCAGCAGCGCCTGCCCGGCCCGCAGCTCGGGCAGCAGATAGGCGGCCGAGTTGGCCGCGGTGCGGCTGCGGTGCGAGCGCAGCACCGCCTCCTGATGGCCGTGCGTGTAGACGCTCTGATGCTCTGTCATGACTGGTCCCCTCCATGGCTGACTTGGCCTTCACCGACGGTTCGAGCTTAGCCAGCGTCTCATCTGGCAAGAAGATCCGTCTCGTCATACGAGACTCCGGAAAAAACCCCTTCCCGGCCCCGAGCGGCCGGGCGAATAATCGAGCCATGGGAAAGAGCTACGACCGAATCGACGGCAGGCTCCGTACGTTCATCGAGGCCCAGCCGATCTTCTTCACCGCCACCGCCCCGCTCGCCGGGGACGGCCATGTGAACCTCTCGCCCAAGGGCCGGATCGGCACCCTGGCGGTCCTGGACGAGCTGACCCTGGCCTACCTGGATTTCGGCGGCAGCCACGCGGAGACCATCGCGCACCTGCGCGAGAACGGGCGGATCACGCTGATGTGGTGCGCCTTCACCGGCCCGCCCACCGTGGTGCGGGTGCACGGCCGGGGCGAGCCGGTCTTCCGCGACGACCCGCGCTTCGCCGGGCTGCTGACCCACTTCGCACCCGAGGCGGACGGGGCGGGCCTGCGGGCGATCGTGCTGGTGCGGGCGGAACGGATCAGCGACTCCTGCGGGTTCGCGGTGCCGTTCCTGGAGTACCGCGAGGAACGCTCGCTGCACGCCGACCACTTCGGGCGCAAGAGCGAGCAGGAGTTCGCCGACTACTGCGCCGGCAAGGAGTACGTCGGGGTGAGCGTGGACGGTCTGCCCGGCCTGCCGCTCCCGCTGCCACCCCGCCCGTAACCCCTTCCCCGCCTCTGCCCGCCCCCGTCCGTCACCGCGGGGATCCGCGGCACCGTACGGTTGAGGGCATGCCCAACCGCCCGTACGTGCTGCTCAGCGCCGCGATGTCGATCGACGGCTACCTGGACGACGCCTCCCCCGAGCGGCTGCTGCTCTCCAACGCGGCCGACTTCGACCGGGTGGACGAGCTGCGCGCCGACTGCGACGCCATCCTGGTCGGCTCCACCACGCTGCGCCGCGACAACCCGCGCCTGCTGGTCAACGACCCCGACCGGCAGGCGGCCCGGGTGGCCACCGGGCGAGGAGCCCACCCGCTCAAGGTGACCCTGAGCGCGCGCGGCGACCTCTCGCCCGGGCTGCGGTTCTGGCACACCGGCGAGGACCGGCTGGTGTACACCACCGACCAGGCCGCCGAGCGGCTGCGCGGCACGCTGGACGGACTGGCGGAGGTGGTCGCGCTCGGACCGCGGGTCGACCTCGGCACACTGCTCGACGACCTCGGCCGGCGCGGGGTGGCCCGGCTGCTGGTGGAGGGCGGCGGCTCGGTGCACACCCAGTTCCTGGCCGAGGGCCTGGCCGACGAGCTGCAGCTGGCCGTCGCGCCGCTGCTGGTCGGGCAGGCGGCCGCGCCCCGCTTCGTCAACCCGGCCGCGTTCCCCGGCGGGAGCACTCGGCGGCTGCGGCTGCTGGCGGCCCACGCCGTCGGCGACGTCGTGCTGCTCCGATACGCCCCCAAGGAGTCCACCCCGTGACCGACCGGACCGATCTCGACTTCCTCACCCGCGCCATCGAGCTGTCCCGGCGGTGCCCGCCCTCGGCCGGCGCCTTCTCGGTCGGCGCGGTGATCGTCGGTGCCGACGGCGAGGTGCTCGCCGAGGGCCACAGCCGCGAGGGGGACCCGGTGGTGCACGCCGAGGAGTCCGCGCTCGGCAAGCTGGCCCCCGGCGACCCGCGGCTGCGCGAGGCCACCCTCTACAGCTCGCTGGAGCCGTGCAGCCGCCGCGCCTCGCGCCCGCACCCCTGCGCCGACCTGGTGATCGCCGCCGGGATCCCCCGGGTGGTGCTGGCCTGGCGCGAACCCGACCTGTTCGTCACCGGTTGCGAGGGCGTGGACCGGCTCACCGCCGCCGGGGTGCGGGTGACCGAGCTGACCGAGCTGGCGGCCGAGGCCCGGGCGGTCAACGCGCACCTGCTCGGCTGAAGCCCCCGAAGCCGCTGAGTCGCCGATTCTTTTGTATCATCGGGGAACATAATCTCCCGCACCCCGAGGAGCCGGCATGTCCGCCGCCACCGAGCTGTCCGTCCGCGCCCTGCTGCTCGACATGGACGGGACGCTGGTCAACTCCGACGCCGTCGTGGAGCGCTGCTGGCGGGCCTGGGCGGAGCGCCACGGGCTGGACGCGGACGCCGCGATGCGCGTGGTGCACGGCCGCCAGGGCCACCTGAGCATGGCGATCCTGCTGCCGGACCGCCCGATGGAGGAGAACCTGGCCGAGAACCGGATCATGCTCGCCGAGGAGACCGCGGACACCGACGGCGTGGTCGAGATCCCCGGCGCCGCCGCCTTCCTGGCTGCCCTGGCCCGCCACCCGCACGCCCTGGTCACCTCCGCCGACCTGGCGCTCGCCGGCGCCCGGATGACGGCCGCCGGCCTGCCGATGCCCGAGCTCGCCATCACCGCGGAGTCGGTCGGCGCCAGCAAGCCCGACCCCGAGGGCTTCCTCAAGGCCGCCGCCGCACTGGGCATCGACCCCGCGGACTGCCTGGTCTTCGAGGACTCGCAGGCCGGCATCGAGGCCGCCCGGGCCGCAGGCATGCGGGTCGTCGGCGTCGGTCCGCGCGCCGCCGTGCACGCCCCGACCGCGCACGTGGACACCCTGGAGCAGATCCGACTCGTCCCCGGCCCCGACGCCACCCTCCTGGTCCAGGTCACCGCCTGACCGCAGACCGGGCCCACGCCCACCTCGCCACCCTGCGCGCCCACACCCCGCCCACCCTGCTGACGGCCAGCCGGAACCCAGCCAACCGGCCACACGGGCGTCCTGCTGGAGCTGCTCGGCCCGAGCTGCTCAAGCACGGTTTCCAGGGCTACTGGTCGCGGCGCATCAATGACGAGCACCGCCTCAGCTACAAGGTCACCGACGACTCGGTCCTGATCGCCCAGTGCCGCTACCACTACGAGGGCTGACCCGGCGGAGTCATCACAAGCGCGCTGCCCGGCCCACCGAAGCGGGCCGGGCAGCATGACCGACGGCTGACAGGTCGGCTAACGCAGAGCGTGCAGACCGTCACACATTGAAACGGAACTCGACCACGTCGCCGTCCTGCATGACGTAGTCCTTGCCCTCGATGCGGGACTTGCCCTTGGCGCGGGCCTCGGGGATGGAGCCGCACTCGACCAGGTCGTCGAAGGAGACGATCTCGGCCTTGATGAAGCCCTTCTGGAAGTCGGTGTGGATGACGCCGGCCGCCTCGGGGGCGGTGGCGCCCTTCTTGATGGTCCAGGCACGCACCTCCTTGGGGCCGGCGGTGAGGTAGGTCTGCAGGCCCAGGGTGTCGAAGCCGACGCGGCCGAGGGTGGCCATGCCGGGCTCCTCCTGACCCATGGACTGGAGGAGTTCGAGGGCGTCGGCGTCGTCCATGCCGATCAGCTCGGACTCGATCTTGGCGTTCAGGAAGATCGCCTCGGCGGGGGCGACCAGGGCACGCAGGCCGTCCTTGAAGTCCTCGTCGGTCAGCTCGTCCTCGTCGACGTTGAAGACGTAGAGGAAGGGCTTGGTGGTGAGCAGGTGCAGCTCACGGACCGAGGAGGCGTCGAAGCCGGCCTCGAAGAGGGTCTTGCCGGACTCCAGGACCTGCTGGGCGGCCTCGGCGGCGGCCAGCATGGCGGCCGACTCCTTCTTGAGGCGGGCCTCCTTCTGCAGGCGCGGCAGCACCTTCTCGACCGACTGCAGGTCGGCCAGGATCAGCTCGGTGTTGATGGTCTCGATGTCGTCCTTGGGCGAGACCTTGCCGTCCACGTGGACCACGTCGGGGTCGTTGAAAGCGCGGATGACCTGGCAGATCGCGTCCGACTC
The DNA here is from genome assembly GCF_042957465.1 of Kitasatospora sp. NPDC008050. Classification (NCBI taxonomy): domain Bacteria; kingdom Bacillati; phylum Actinomycetota; class Actinomycetes; order Kitasatosporales; family Streptomycetaceae; genus Kitasatospora; species Kitasatospora sp. NPDC008050. Next base: position 464,316 of record NZ_JBIBIJ010000002.1, on the reverse strand, counting down.
ACGGATGTTGGCGAGGAACTTGTTGCCCAGGCCCTCGCCCACCGAGGCGCCGCGGACGATGCCGGCGATGTCCACGAAGTCGACGGTGGCGGGCAGGATCCGCTCCGACTTGAAGATCTCGGCGAGCTTGGCCAGCCGGGCGTCGGGGACGCCGACCACGCCGACGTTCGGCTCGATGGTGGCGAACGGGTAATTGGCCGCCAGGACGTCGTTCTTGGTCAGGGCGTTGAACAGAGTCGACTTGCCGACGTTCGGCAGGCCGACGATTCCGATCGTGAGCGACATGAAGCGAGATCCCGTGGGCTTGGAGGACGTGGTGCGGCACCGTACGGGCCGACCGCCCAGTCTAACGGGGCAGGACACGCAGCAGGTCTTGAGGCTTCATTACCCAAGGTGATGTAAATCGGACCGTACGTTGGGCATGTGGAGCAGAGCATCCGAACCCAGCCGCCCGGGCCCCGACCCCGACCGCCAGCCGGCGGCAGGTCGCGCGAGGCCGCCGTTCCGGGGCCCGCCGCGCCCCGCGATGCCGTCACCGCACGGCCGACCAGACTCCGCCCCGCCTCCGGTGGGCCCGCTCCGCTGATCCGCCTGCGGCAACGGCTGGGCCGGAGCGGCTCCGGTGGCGAGTCGGTCAAACGGCCCGGGCCACCCACCCGGCTGACCGCGATCGGCACCGGCCTGCTCTCCGTGCTCGGCACCCTCGCCTTCGGGCTGCTCGACCACCTGCTCTTCGGCGGCCTCGGGGTGTTGTTCGGGCTCGGGTTCCTGCTGGTCTGCTTCCAGAGCGCGGTGCGGGTGCGGCTCGCCGACCTGCCGGCCGCGCCGATCAGCGGGCCGATCGCCTTCGCGCTGGCGATCGGGCTGCTCGGGCCCGCGCCGCTGCCCGGGGTGATCGGTCAACTGCTGGCGCTCTGCGCCGGGCTTGCGCAGCGGGCGGGGTGGCTGTTCGCCGGGACGGGGCTGGCCGCCATGATCGTCGGCGCGCGGTTCGTCGCCCAGCGCCGGATCCGCCGCAGCCGCTGAGGGACCAGCGAGGTCAGCGGGATCACCCGAGGGCCTGACGGTGCGTCAGCGTCCGGGCCCGGCCGCGGCCATCGCGGCGCCGACGATGCCCGCGTCGTTGCGCAGTCCGGCCGGCACCACCGTGGCCGCCCGCTTGCTGAGCAGCGGCAGGAATTTCTCGTGCTTGCGGCTGACGCCGCCGCCGATGATCACCAGCTGTGGTGAGAAGAGCCGCTCCACCAGATCCAGGTACTCGTCCACCCGGACCGCCCACTCCGCCCAGCTCAGCTCGTGCCGCTCGCGCGCGGCGGCCGAGGCCCGGTGCTCGGCGTCCTTGCCGCGCAGCTCCAGGTGGCCCAGTTCGGTGTTCGGCACCAGCCTGCCGTCCATGAAGAGCGCGCTGCCGATCCCGGTGCCGAAGGTCAGCACCAGCACCACGCCCTCCCGGTCGCGGCCCGCGCCGTGCGCCATCTCGGCCAGCCCGGCGGCGTCCGCGTCGTTGAGCAGGGTGGCGGGCAGGTCGAGCGACTCGCGGAACAGGCCCTCGGCGTCCAGGTCGACCCAGCCCTGGTCCACGTTGGCGGCGGTGCGGGTGTGCCCGCCGACCACCACGCCGGGGAAGGTCAGGCCGATCGGGCCGCGGTAGCCGAAGTGGTCGACCACCTCGCGCACCGCGGCGACCACCGCCTCGGGCGCGGCGGGGTGCGGGGTGAGCACCTTGAACCGCGGTTCGGTCAGCTCGCCGCGTTTCACGTCCACCGGGGCGCCCTTGATCCCGGTGCCGCCGATGTCCACGCCGAACAGTACGGATGTCTCGGGTGCCGTCACGTCGCGCCTCCTGGGGACACAAGCCGGGCGGGATCGGGGCCGGGCTGTCCCCGTCGGGACGAGGTGCCCGGCCTCACCGTACGACCGTACGAGAGATGGCGCCCGAAAGCAGCCGGGGCGCTGCCACGGCGTCAGGTCGCCGGGGCAGCGGTCAGAGCTTGCCCGCCGCCTCGGCGCGCAGGTCGCGGCGCAGCTCCTTGGGCAGCGAGAAGGTGAGCGTCTCCTCGGCCGTGCGGACCGTCTGGACGTCCGCGAAGCCGCGCTCGGCCAGCCAGCCGAGCACGCCCTGGACCAGGATCTCCGGCACCGAGGCGCCGCTGGTCAGGCTCACCGTGGTGACGCCGGTCAGCCAGGCCTCGTCCAGTTCCTCGGCGAAGTCCACCAGGTGCGCGGCCTTGGCGCCGTACTCCAGGCCGACCTCGACCAGGCGCACCGAGTTGGAGGAGTTCTTGGAGCCGACCACGATCAGCAGGTCGGTCTCGGGGGCGATCTGCTTGACCACCACCTGGCGGTTCTGGGTGGCGTAGCAGATGTCGTCGCTGGGCGGGGAGACCAGCAGCGGGAAGCGCTTCTTCAGCTCGCCGACGGTGGCCATGGTCTCGTCCACCGAGAGGGTGGTCTGGGAGAGCCAGACGACCTTGGACTCGTCGCGCACCTGGACGTTTGCGACGTCCTCGGGGCCGTCCACCAGGTGGATCCGCTCCGGGGCCTCGCCCATGGTGCCGACCACCTCCTCGTGGCCCTCGTGGCCGACGAGCAGGATGTCGTAATCCTCGTCGGCGAACCGGACGGCCTCCTTGTGGACCTTGGTCACCAGGGGGCAGGTGGCGTCGATGGTGGCGAGCTTGCCGGTCTTCGCCTCATCGTGCACCGAGGGGGCCACGCCGTGCGCGGAGAAGACCACGATCGAGCCCTCGGGCACCTCCTCCGTCTCGTCGACGAAGATCGCGCCCTGCTTCTCCAGGGTCTGCACGACGTACTTGTTGTGGACGATCTGCTTGCGGACGTAGATCGGCGCCCCGTACTGCTCCAGGGCCTTCTCCACGGCGATGACGGCGCGGTCGACGCCCGCGCAGTAGCCCCGGGGGGCGGCGAGCAGGACGCGGCGCGAAGCGGTGGTCGACATGGCACCTATCGTACGGGCGGCTCACCGGGCCGGTGTGCCGCGCCGACAAGCCGGGCCCTGCGGGTCGGGGCCGGCGTTCAGTGATCAAATCTGAGGAATGAGCGAGCGAGACGAACCGGGTGGCCTGCGGCGCAGCCTGGGCCTGCGCGATCTGGTGGTCTACGGGCTGCTCTTCATCGCGCCGATGGCACCGGTCGGGGTCTTCGGGGTGCTGGACGCCAAGAGCCACGGCGCGGTGGCGGTGGTCTACCTGGCGGCCACGATCGCGATGGGCTTCACCGCCTTCTCGTACGCGCAGATGGTGCGCGCGGTGCCGCGCGCCGGCTCGGTCTTCGCCTACGCCCGGGCCGGGCTGGGCGAGGGGCCCGGCTTCGTCGCGGGCTGGATGGCGATGCTCGACTACCTGCTGATCCCGGCGGTGGCCTACCTCTTCTCGGGCATCGCACTGCACTCCCTGGCCCCGGGCGTGTCGCGGTGGGTGTGGACCGTGCTGGCCGTGCTGGTCACCACCGCGCTCAACCTGGCCGGGGTGCGCACGGCCGCCGTGGTGGGCTTCGTGGTGCTGGCGATGGAGATCGCGGTGCTGGCGGTCTTCGTGGTGGCGGCGCTGGTGGTGCTGGTCAGGGACGGGGCCGCGCGGCCGGTGCTCTCGCCGCTGACCGGGATCGGCGGCTTCCAGCCGGGCGCCGTGCTGAGCGCGGTGAGCGTGGCGGTGCTCTCCTACCTGGGCTTCGACGCGATCGCCTCGTTCGTGGAGGAGGCGGTGGGCGCGTCGGCGGCGGTGGCCCGGGCGGTGCTGCTCTGCCTGGTGCTGGCCGGGGTGCTCTTCGTCGTGCAGACCTATCTGGCCGCGCTGCTGGAGCCGCTCACCCCCGAGCAGCTGGCCGCGCTCCCGGCCGCGCAGGGCTCGGCCTTCTACGACACGGTGCAGAGTGCGGTCGGCGGCTGGCTGCACACGCTGGTCGCGGTGAGCAAGGCGATCGGCGCCGCCTTCGCCGCGCTGGCCGGGCAGGCCGCGGCCGGCCGGCTGCTCTTCGCGATGGCCCGCGAGGGGCGCCTGCCGCGCCGGCTCTCGGTGGTGGACCCGGGCTCGGGCGTGCCGCGCCGGGCGCTGCTGGTCGCGGCGGTGGTGACGCTGGCGGCGGCGGGCTGGGCGGCGGGGCGCGACGACGGGCTCGACCAGCTGACCTCGGTGGTGGACATCGGCGCGCTGACCGCGTTCGCGCTGCTGCACGCCTCGGTGATCGGCTGGTACACCGTCCGCAACGGCTCCCGGGACCGGCTGCGGCATCTGCTGGCGCCGGTGCTGGGCATCGCGGTGATCGTCGCGGTGGTCTGGCAGGCCACGCACACCGCGCAGCTGGTCGGGGCGGTGTGGCTGGCGGCGGGGCTGCTGGTGCTGCTGGCCCAGCGGGGGCGCGGGGCGCGTGCCTGAGACCGGCCGGCACCGGACGGGCGGCGCAGGACGAGCGGCACCGGACGAGCGGCACCGGACGGGCGGCGCAGGACGAGCGGCGCAGGACGAGCGGCGCTGTCGGCCGCCCGCGCTAGCCTCGGTCCATGGCCAACAGCAGCTCCCCCGAAGCCCCGCTCCCGGTCGGCAAGGTCTCGCAGCTGATCGGCGGCTGGGTCGACCGGCTGGGTGCGGTCTGGGTGGAGGGCCAGATCACCCAGCTCAGCCGGCGCACCGGCATGCAGTTCCTGACGCTGCGTGATGTCGAGCACGACGTCTCACTCGTCGTCACCTGCTTCCGCTCGGTGCTCGAACCGCTCGCCGATACCCTGCACGAGGGCTCCCGGGTGCTGGTGTACGCCAAGCCCGAGTGGTACACGGCGCGCGGCACCCTCTCGCTGCGGGCCACCGAGATCCGTCCGGTCGGGCTCGGCGAGCTGCTGGCCCGGCTGGAGCAGCTCAAGCGCAGGCTGGCCGACGAGGGCCTGTTCGCCAGCGAGCGCAAGCGGCCGCTGCCGTTCCTGCCCGGCTGCGTCGGGCTGGTGACCGGCCGTGCCTCGGCTGCCGAGCGGGACGTGCTGGAGGTGGCCCGGCGGCGCTGGCCCGCGGTCCGCTTCGAGGTGCGCAACGTGCTGGTGCAGGGCCCGCAGGCGGCCGGCCAGGTGAGCGCGGCGGTGCGGGAGCTGGACGGCCACCCCGAGGTGGACGTGATCATCGTGGCCCGCGGCGGTGGCAGCGTGGAGGATCTGCTGCCCTTCTCCGACGAGGAACTGTGCCGCACCGTGGCGCAGGTCCGCACCCCGGTGGTGAGCGCGATCGGGCACGAGCCGGACCAGCCGCTGCTCGACTTCGTCGCCGACCTGCGGGCGGCCACCCCCACCGACGCGGCCAAACGGGTGGTCCCCGACGTGGGCGAGGAGCAGGCCCGGGTACGCCAGCTGCGCGACCGGGCCCGGCGGATGGTCACCGAGCTGGTGCGGCGCGAGGAGCACGGGCTGGCCACCGTGCGCACCCGGCCGGCGCTGGCCGCGCCGCACCGGCTGGTGGCCGAGCGGGGGCAGGAGCTGACGGCGCTGGTGGAGCGCGCCCGGCGGACGCTGGGCCACCGGCTGGACCGGGCCGAGTCGGACCTGGGCCACACGCTGGCCCGGGTGGTGGCGCTCTCCCCCGCCGCCACGCTGGAGCGCGGCTATGCGGTGCTGCAGCGGCCGGACGGGCAGGTGATCACCGATCCGGCGCTGCTCGCGGCCGGCGAGGAGCTGCACGCCCGGGTGGCGGGCGGCGGCTTCGGGGTGACGGTCGGCCGGCTCGACGAGGGCTAGGGCCGCGCCCGGCCCTAGGTGTACTGCGGGCGGGTGCGGGAGAGCGGCACCGAGTGCTCGGCGAAGCCGAGGCTGCGGTAGAGCTGCTCGCCGCCCTCGGTCGCGTGCAGGTCGATCCGGGTCACCCGCTGTTCGTCGAACCAGGCCAGCAGCGCCTCGGTGCAGGCCCGGGCGTAACCGCGGCGGCGGTGCGCCGGGTCGGTGCAGATGTTGAAGACGAAGCCGAAGCGGCCCTCGGGGTGGCCGGGCGCCGGCAGCCGTTGCTCCAGGGTGCCGACCGCGCAGGCGGCGAGCCGGCCGGGGGCTGTGGCGTCGTCGACCACGAAGGCGGGCATGGTGGTGCTCCCCGGGTCGGCCAGCCGCTCGCGCAGCAGTGCCTCGGCCTGCCGCTCCCAGGGGCCGGGACGGGCCTGGCCCTGCATCGCCTCGAACATCAGCAGGCGCAGCCTGACCAGCTCCGGGGCGTCCTCGGGCCGGGCCTGTCGCACGGCGGTCGTCGAACCTGTGTCGCTCATGGCGACCGACCGTAGCGAGCGGGCCGGCGCGGGCGCAGCTGGTTTTGGCGGGCCGGATTCGTCGGGCTGGTTCTGTCGGGACCTGCCCCTACGCTGAGCCCATGGCCGACGAGGACACCGCAAGCAGCACGACACCCGATCAGCTGGGCTACGAGCAGGCCCGGGACGCCCTGATGGAGGTGGTGCGCCGGCTGGAGACCGGGGGCACCACCCTGGAGGAGTCGCTGGCCCTGTGGGAGCGCGGCGAGGAGCTGGCCAAGGTCTGCCAGCGCTGGCTGGACGGCGCCCGGGCCCGGCTGGAGGCCGTGCTGGCGGCCGAGCAGCAGGCGGACGGCGGCACGGACGGCGGCAAGGAGGGCGGAAAGTGAGGCAGATCACTCCCACTTGAGGAATGGTTGAAACTTCACCTAGGTTGGTTCGGGTGAGCGGCACTCGGCCGCCCGTACCGATCCAGCATGAGGTGCAGCATCATGACCACCGCCAACGAGTCGCTCGTTCTCGACGCCGCCGCCCAGGACCTGCTCTTCCGTGAGGCCCGCACCGCCAACACCTTCACCGACGAGCCGGTCGGCGACGAGCAGATCCAGGCCGTCTACGACCTGGTGAAGTACGCGCCCACCGCCTTCAACCAGCAGGCCCTGCGGGTTGTCCTGGTGCGCAGTGCCGAGGCCCGCGAGCGCCTGGTGGCGCAGATGTCCGACGGCAACAAGGCCAAGACCGCCGGTGCCCCGCTGGTCGCGATCCTGGCCGCCGACAACGAGTTCCACGAGGAGCTGCCGGCCCAGTTCCCGGCGTTCCCGCAGGCCAAGGACGTCTTCTTCAGCGAGCGCCCGGTGCGTGAGCACTCCGCGCGCTTCAACGCCGCGCTGCAGGTCGGCTACTTCATCATCGGTGTGCGCGCCGCCGGCCTGGCCGCGGGCCCGATGACCGGCTTCAACGCCGAGGGCATCAACAAGGAGTTCTTCGCCGACGGCGACCACTCGGTGCTGGCCGTGGTCAACATCGGCAAGCCGGGCGCCGACGCCTGGTACCCGCGCTCGCCGCGCCTGGCCTACGACGAGGTCGTCACCACCGTCTGAGCCACCGCGCCGCACCGCGTGATGCGAACGGTTGTGGGCCCGATCCCCTGAAGGGGACGCTGTTGGTTAATTCGGGCCCTGTTGCTTCGCCCCGTTGGCCGGTTGGTCGGCGGGGCGAAGTGCTGCGAAGTGGCTGGTTCGGGTCCGGGCTCGGGGTGTGTCGGTGAGGTGGGCGTCGATGCGGGCGAGGTTGATGGCAGCGCCGGTGAGCTGGTGCTGGAGGCTGGTCTTGGCCAGGCCCTTGTAGCGTGATCTGCGCAGGTCGCAGCGGTGGACGCCCTGGGAGATGGTGCCCTCGACTCCGGCGCGGATCTTGTAGCGGTTCTTCCACTCGTCGGTCTGCTGCTCGGTCCTGGCCTCTCGGAGGGCGTGATGTTCGTCGTGCCGCCGTAAGCGCAGTTCGCGTCGAGGGGCGGCTGGTGAGTTGATGCGTTCATCCCGGGCCGGGCAGGGACGGCAGTCGGTCGCGGAGAACCGCACCCGGATCACCGGCAGGCCTTGCTGGGAGAGCCGGTCGTTCCAAGTCATGCTGGCGTGCCCGCCGGGGCAGGTGACCTGCTTGCGGTCCCAGTCGATGGTGAAGGCGTCCTGGCCGTAGCCGTTGGTGCTGCCGGCCTGGGCGCTGGTGTTGCCCAGGACCGGGCCGTGCAGCGCGAGGCCGTGATCGGCGCGGGCCGCGACGATCTGGGCCGCGGTGGCATATCCGCTGTCCACCCAGTGCTCGCCGGGCAGGCAGTCGCGTGTGGCCGGTGCGGCGTGGACGACGGCGGCCATCCGGTCGTCGGGGACGGTGGCGAGGGTCGTGGCCACGTTCGTGATCAGGTTCGGGACGCCTTCCTCGCAGGTCTCGGTGAGGTGGACCTTGTAGCCGTCCCAGAAGGTGTCGCGCTTGACACTGCCACGTGCCTCGACGTCATGGGGCGTGACCAGGCGCATCGCGCCCGGCGGCCGGTCTTTTGGGTCCCGCCTGGCCACCTCGCCTTCGATCAGGTGGAACTGCTGGACCCACACCTGCCGCAAGACCTCCACCTGCGGTAGCGCCGGCACCTCACGCGGTGCATCGGGTGCGAAGACCGCCTGGAGCAGTCGCATGCCGTCCCTGCCGATCCGCAACCCCACCTCGTCGCGCTTGGCCCGGGCCTTGGGAAACCGGGAGTCCTCGGCCCGGGTGGCGTAATGGCGGAACCAGTCCGGCTCGGCGACACCAACCAGCCAGTCGGGGGCCGCCTGGGCCAGCGCGTTCAGCGCCGCACGCAGCGTCTCCGCCACCAGCTCAAGGCGACACAACTCCCGAGCCGCCGACAGCACATGAGTGGAGTCGGTTCGGGCCCGGCCAGCCGTCTTGAGCAGCCCCTTCTCCCGGGCGGCGACCAGGATGCCATCCAGCATCCGCCGGCCCGCATCCGCCGCGACCAGCCGGTCCCGGAACTCCGAGAGCACCCGGATCGCCAGGCTGCCTCTCGGGAACGCCGCCCGCGCCACCCGCACCGTCTCCGCCGGGATCTCTCGGGACCCCTTCGCCATCATGGACACCGACACCCTCCCCATACGACAACGTCGGCCTTCAAGACCACAACCGGGTCTTGAAGGCCGACGTCACGCACAGGCCCGAATTAACCAACAGCGTCCCCTTCAGGGGGTCGGGCCCACAGCCGTTCACGTCGGTGCCCAGGAGCCGGCCCCTAGGACTTGAGCGCCTGCGCCAGCTCGTCCAGCTCCTGGTAGGAGGCGCTGCCGGTGATCAGGGTGGTGGCCGAGCCGCTGGTCACGGTCAGGCCGCGGTAGCGGTCGCCCTGGTAGCGGGACCAGTCCTGCCCGGCGATGGCCGCGCTGCCGTCCGGCTCGTAGCCCGCGACCACGCTCTTGAGCAGGTCGAACTTCGGCTCGTTGCTCTGCTCCACCGCCGCGTACTTGCCGTCCGGCGTCACGAAGCCCAGGTGCCAGCCGGCGTGCCCGTCGGCGTCCGAGGGCTGGTAGGTCACCGAGGTCGCCCGCCACTTGTCCGACAGGCCCTCCGGGGCCGCGATCGGGTACGGCGCCGCACGCTTGGCCGAGGCCAGCGCGGCGCTGTAGTCCACCACGTGCACGGGGTCGCCGTCGGTGCTGTGCGGAATGGTGAGGTACGCCACCAGGGCGACGCCCATGACGGCCACCATCGACAGGATCATGTCCCGGACGGTCTGCCGCCCTCTGCTGCTTGCTGCCACCCCCACATGGTGACCCATCACCGCTCACGGGCCGACCACCGGGGTCCCTCCGGTGGCCGCAATCCGCCCATATCTCCGCAGAACCGCAGGTAGAGGGGACCCGCGCCACAGACAGTCATTCCATCCACAGATACGATCGGATGACCCTCATCGCAGCGCTCGACCAGACAGTAGTCGACCGCTGACTGGCCGTCGCGTACAGAGAGGTAACGACGATGACCACGCAGCACCCCTCCCACCTTCCGCGTTCGCTGGAGGTGGCCCCGGAGGCCCCGGACCGCAACCTGGCCCTGGAGCTCGTCCGGGTCACCGAAGCCGCGGCCATGGCCGCCGGCCGCTGGGTCGGCCGTGGCGACAAGAACGGCGCCGACGGCGCGGCCGTCAAGGCCATGCGCACACTCGTCTCGACCGTCTCGATGAACGGCGTAGTCGTCATCGGCGAGGGCGAGAAGGACGAAGCCCCGATGCTCTACAACGGCGAGCGGGTCGGCGACGGCACCGGCGCCGAGTGCGACGTGGCCGTGGACCCGGTGGACGGCACCACGCTGACCGCCAAGGGCATGGCCAACGCGGTCGCCGTCCTGGCGGTCGCCGACCGCGGCACCATGTTCGACCCGAGCGCCGTCTTCTACATGGACAAGCTCATCACCGGCCCCGAGGCCGCCGACTTCGTCGACATCACCGCCCCGCCGGCGGTGAACATCCGCCGGGTCGCCAAGGCCAAGGGCAGCTCGGTCGAGGATGTCACCGTGATGATCCTGGACCGCCCGCGCCACGAGAAACTGGCCCGCGAGATCCGCGAGACCGGCGCCCGGATCAAGTTCATCTCCGACGGCGACGTGGCCGGCGCGATCATGACCGCCCGCGAGGGCACCGGCGTCGACCTGCTGCTCGGCGTCGGCGGCACCCCCGAGGGCATCATCGCGGCCTGCGCGATGAAGTGCATGGGCGGTGTGATCCAGGGCCGGCTGTGGCCCAAGGACGAGGCCGAGAAGCGGCGGGCGCTGGACGCCGGCCACGACCTCGACCGGGTGCTGACCACCAACGACCTGGTCAGCGGCGAGAACGTGTTCTTCGTGGCCACCGGCATCACCGACGGCGAACTGCTGCGCGGGGTGCACTACCGCCACGAGACCGCCACCACCAGCTCGCTGGTGATGCGGTCGAAGAGCGGCACGATCCGCCAGATCGACTCCGTCCACAAGCTGTCCAAGCTGCGGGCGTACAGCGCGATCGACTTCGACCGGGCCAACTGAGGCTCCGGCGAGGCCGGTAGGAACGGCGCTGGGCGCGGCCCCCTTGGGGGTCGCGCCCAGCGCCGTTGTGCCACCGCGCGCCGCCGCCCGGCGACGGCGCGGTCAGCCGGCTATCCGGCCGGGCTCGGCCACCCGGCGCCGGGCGGCCCCGCGCTGCCCGGAGACCAGCTGGGCCTCGGCGCGCAGCTCGACGTCACGGCGCCGGCGCCGGGCCAGCACCACCCGCCGCTCGGCCGCCGTCAGCCCGCCCCACACGCCGTACGGCTCCGGCTGGGCCAGCGCGTGCTCACGGCAGGAGAGCAGCACCGGACAGCGGGCACAGACCTGCTTGGCGTGCTCCTCGCGGGCCAGCCGGGCGGCCGTGGGCTCCTTGGAGGGCGCGAAGAACAGGCCGGCCTCGTCCCGGCGGCAGGCCGCGCCGGTGTGCCAGGGGTTCTCCTCCGAGTGGTCGAGCCCCACCCCGGCGGGCGCACTCAGTGGGGCACCCCCGGACCCGCGCCGCTCGGTTGCGGCCCGGACGACATCGGTGGCGCTGGGCTCGATCTGGTGCAGCACGGCGAACTCCTGACACAGCTCGGGAAAGGCTCGCGACACTGCCCGGCTGCCGCCCTGAGTGCCGTACGACGCCGTCTGACCGCAGCCGTTCAAGAAAACGATGTGCCGGAGGAATTACCCCGCGCGCTCCCGGTTCATGCACACCGTGTTCGTCCGGCCACAGCCTGCACTCAGGTCAACAGGTCGTGCCGGGAAAGGAGTTGACGGAACGCCAGATTCCATCTGAGGTTCCGTCAGGCGATCGGGCGATGAGCTGCGCAAACCCGTGCCGGTCAGCTGTCCAGCTGCTTGCGCACCCATTCCTTGAGCTTCTTGCCCCGGCGCGGCTTGGCGTCGCAGCCACCGAAGAGTGCCATCCCCTTGACCCGGACCACCGGCGCGTACGGGTCGGGCGCGGTCTGCTCGCGCACGTCGAAGCCGCCGAAGATGCCGACCCCGCTGCCGATCAGCGTGACGTTCTCCGGCACCCGGATCGAGACGCCGCCGAACACGGCCGACACCTCGACCACCACCTCGGGGGCCTCGAAGACCGCATCCGTCATGTCCAGTTCCACGCCGCCGAAGACCGCCGTCGCGCGGATGTGCGAGCCGACCCGCCAGCGCCCCTTGCGGGTCGCGCCGCCGAAGACCGCCACCAGGCTGGCCGACTCCTCACGGGCCGGCGGCAGGGGCGCGGCGGCCGGTGCCGGGGCCGAGCGCGGGGTGTCGTCGGACAGCGGCCGGTGGGCCGGCAGGTCCCGGGTCAGCGGAGCCAGCTCGCCCAGCGTCTTGGCCTTCCAGGCCGCCTCGATCCGCTCGGCGTGCTCCTCGACGGTCAGCCGGCCCTCGGCGTAGGCATCGCGCAGCAGCTCGGCGATCCGCTCCCGGTCGGCGTCGGAGGCGCGCAGCTCGGCCTCGGTCACCGGGGTCTGGGACGCCGGCGCGGACTCGGACTTGCGCAGCGGGACGGGCTGGTCGGACGGCGCGGGTGACGGCGTATTCTCCACACCGCTCAGCCTAGGGGCTCCACCCGCCCCGAACGAGGGGTATCAGGGTCGTCTCCGGGTGCTCTTAGGGTCGGCGCCGGGGCCGACTCGGGGTCACGGACGTGACGCCGGTCACGCCGGCTCACCCGGGCGCGGCACCGCGCCCCGTGGGTTCTAACCTGGAAGGCGCTTCGCCGACGCAGCACCACCGATCCGTGAAGGACCTCGCATGGCATCCACGCCAGACTTCGCCTACTCCGACCTCCTCCCGCTCGGGGCCGATCCGACCCCGTACCGCAAGCTGACCTCCGAGGGCGTCAGCACCTTCGAGGCGGACGGGCGGCGCTTCCTGAAGGTCGAGCCGGAGGCCCTGCGGCTGCTCACCGCCGAGGCGATGCACGACATCTCGCACTACCTGCGCCCGGCGCACCTGGCCCAGCTGCGCCGGATCCTGGACGACCCGGAGGCGAGCCCGAACGACCGCTTCGTGGCGCTGGACCTGCTGAAGAACGTCAACATCTCGGCCGGCGGCATCCTGCCGATGTGCCAGGACACCGGCACCGCGATCGTGATGGGCAAGCGCGGCCAGAACGTGCTGACCGCCGGCCAGGACGAGGCAGCGATCGCCCGCGGCGTCTTCGACGCCTACACCGAGCTCAACCTGCGCTACTCGCAGATGGCCCCGCTGACCATGTGGGACGAGAAGAACACCGGCTCCAACCTGCCGGCCCAGATCGAGCTCTACGCGACCGACGGCGACGCGTACAAGTTCCTCTTCATGGCCAAGGGCGGCGGCAGCGCCAACAAGTCGTACCTGTACCAGGAGACCAAGGCGATTCTCAACGAGAAGAGCATGCTCTCCTTCCTGGAGCAGAAGATCCGCGGGCTCGGCACCGCCGCCTGCCCGCCCTACCACCTGGCCATCGTGGTCGGCGGCACCAGCGCCGAGTTCGCGCTGAAGACCGCCAAGTACGCCTCGGCGCACTACCTGGACGAGCTGCCGACCAGCGGCGACGCGGCCACCGGCCACGGCTTCCGGGACCTGGAGCTGGAGGCCAAGGTCTTCGAGCTGACCCAGAAGATCGGCATCGGCGCCCAGTTCGGCGGCAAGTACTTCTGCCACGACGTGCGCGTCATCCGGCTGCCGCGGCACGGCGCCTCGCTGCCGGTCGCGATGGCCGTCTCCTGCTCGGCCGACCGCCAGGCGCTCGGCAAGATCACGGCGGAGGGCGTCTTCCTGGAGCAGCTGGAGACCGACCCGGCCAAGTACCTGCCGGAGACCACCGACGAGCACCTGGACGACTCCGTGGTGCGGGTCGACCTCAACCAGCCGATGTCGGAGATCCGGGCCGAGCTGGCCAAGCACCCGGTCAAGACCCGGCTGTCGCTGACCGGCACCCTGGTCGTGGCGCGCGACATCGCGCACGCCAAGATCAAGGAGCGCCTGGACGCCGGCGAGGGCATGCCGCAGTACCTCAAGGACCACCCGGTCTACTACGCCGGCCCGGCCAAGACCCCCGAGGGCTACGCCTCCGGCTCCTTCGGCCCCACCACGGCGGGCCGGATGGACTCCTACGTGGACCAGTTCCAGGCGGCCGGCGGCTCGATGGTGATGCTGGCCAAGGGCAACCGCTCCAAGCAGGTCACCCAGGCCTGCGCCGCGCACGGCGGCTTCTACCTCGGTTCGATCGGCGGCCCCGCGGCCCGCCTCGCCCAGGACTGCATCAAGAAGGTCGAGGTCCTGGAGTACGCGGAGCTCGGCATGGAGGCGGTCTGGCGGATCGAGGTCGAGGACTTCCCCGCGTTCATCGTGGTGGACGACAAGGGCAACGACTTCTTCTCCGAGGTCACCGACGGCCCGCTGATCACCAGCATCCGGGTCCGCTCGTAGCTCTCGTGCGCACCGCCCCGCAGCGCTCGTCGCTGCGGGGCGGTGTCATGCCTGGCCGGTCTCGAAGTGGCTGACCTTGCCGTCCTCGACGGTGAAGCGCCAGGCGGTGCGCATCTCGCCCCAGGTCTCGTTGCGGAAGTTGGCGATCAGCGCCCGGCCGCCGTCCGACTCGGTCTGCACCTCCATGTGGCCGCGGCTGGAGAAGATCTCCTTGTCGATCCACTCGGCGAGGTCGCGGTCCGAGCCGTCGTCGGACATCGTGGCGCCCTCGGTGAGCAGCGCGAGGAAGGCGGCGCGGTCGCCCGCGTTGATCGCCGTCACGAGCGCGCGCACGGTCGGGTCGGAGAGCTTGGCGGGGGCGATGGTCATCGGAGGTGTCCTCACTGGTCGGGAGCCGGGGGCGGTACTCCCGCACTGTCGCACGCAGGATCGAGGGCGTTGGGCGCGAAAGGCCCGTCCCCACCTGGCTGTTCACCCGTACGGGGCACATGCGCCGCGTGCTGACAGCGGCAACGTGCTTCGCCTGCCGATGATGTGAGGACTCGTCACATACCTGGGACCTCAAGGATGGTGTCGCATGCTCCTGCGTTCCCCTGCCCGACCACGTCGGCGCCTGATGACCGCTGCCGCCGTACTCGTCCTCGGCCTGGCGCCGCTCACGGCCGCCACGGCCGCCGGCGCCGCGGCGCCGTCGAACTCCCGCCTTGAGGTCGTCCGGATGAACCCCGACCCGGTTCCGGCCGGCGGGCGGACCGTCGTGCACGGGTTCGTCGCCAACAACGGCCCCGACACCACCGCCAGCCCGATCACCATGACGATCCAGTTCCCCCTCGGGAGCTACGCCGCCGAGCCGTTCTTCCCCACGGACTGCCGGCCCGGCATGGGTGGGCACAGCGTCACGTGCGTCTTCCCGGCCGGTCTGCAGCCGGGGCAGTCGGCCACGGCGCTGATCCCGGCCGAGACCTATGCGAACACCCCCGCCGGGACCCTGCTGACGGGCGGGAAGGTGACGGTGACCAGCCCGGACGACCCGAACCCGACGGGCCACAGCCAGCCCTTCGAGATCCTGGTGCTCTGACCGTCCCGAATGACCGGCCCTGAACGTGACAGAGCCCCCGGAGGTTCCGGGGGCTCTGCGCGCGTAGCGTCGCAGGACAGCTATGCGATGTAATCAGGCCAAAGTCAGGGCTCGGATACAGCCCGTCAGTGCGTGGAGACGACCGAGCCGAGCGGCTGAACCGTACCGCCGTCGGCATCCTGGACGGACTTGGTCGCGGGAGTCGCCACCGGCGCCGCCGCACCGTTGCCGGACTCAACGTGCTGGTCGGCAGCCTGCTCCGTCGCCTGGATAGCGCTCGTCAGGGCGCTGTCCGCCTCATCGGCCTGCTCGGGGAGCGCGATCGGAGTGTTGTTATCGGCCATCGCCGAACCACCTCTCGGGGTGTCAGTACTGAACCGCCCCGGGCGGTCTGTCCGTGGCGTGGGGACAGTATCCTAGGGTCCGTTAAATGTCTTATAAACAGCCCTCCCGCTGAACAATCCGCCCGTTTTGCCCTTCCTGACCAGGCATTGCGGCCGGAGCATGGAGGCAACGACTTCGAGGTTCGAAGTAACAGGCCATCGGGGGACCCTCATGGAGCTTCAGGCAACGCCGCACAGTGCCGTGCTGCGCTTCCAGGTGCTCGGACCCGTCCAGGCCTGGCGCGACGAGCAGCCCCTCGCGCTGGGATCGCCACAGCAGCAAGCCGTCCTGACCGCCCTGCTGTTGCACCACGGGCGGCCGGTGACCACCCAGGAGTTGGTGGACGGCCTCTGGGGTGACCGTCCACCGCCACAGGCGGTGGCAGCCCTGCGTACCTACATCTCCCGGCTGCGTTCCGTGATCGAACCAGGGCGCGAGGTACGGAAGCCCGCCGAACTGCTGATTTCGGTACGTGACGGATATGCGCTCAGAATTCCGGACGAATCGCTCGACCTCGCGGTCTTCGACGCCCGCTGCGCCGAGGCGGCGTCCGCCCGGCAGGCAGGCCAGCCGGAGACAGCGCACCAGGTGATGACTTCGGCGCTGGAGCTCTGGAGCGGGCAGCCGCTGAGCGGGATTCCCGGTCCGTATGCGGACTCTCAGCGGCAGCGCCTGGTGGAGCATCAGGTGGCGGCCCGCGAGGAGCGCTGCACCATCGCGCTCGAAATCGATCTGCACGCCGAAATCGTTGCCGAATTGAGCTCCTTGTCGTCCGAACACCCGCTGCGCGAGCGGCTGCGCGAGCTGCTGATGCTCGCGCTTTATCGGTGCGGTCGGCAGGCCGAAGCACTCGGCGTGTACGCGACCACGCGAAAGCTCCTGATCGACGAACTCGGCGTCGAACCTGGTGCGGCACTCGCTGCCATGCACTCCCGAATCCTGGCTGCCGACCCGACTTTGATGAATTCCGCACCGGAATTGCGGGTTCCAGCTGCCGAGAACACCCCCCTCGCACCACCTGCCCAGCTTCCCGCCGACGTCTCCGACTTCAGCGGGCGCGGCGAGTTGGTCAGCGAGCTCCGCGAGCTGCTGCGGCGAGCCTCCGGCCAGGCGGTCGTGGTGACCTCGCTGGCCGGCATCGGCGGCGTGGGCAAGACCACGCTGGCCGTGCACGTCGCACACAGTGTGCGGTCCGAGTTTCCGGACGGACAGCTCTATGTCGACCTGCGCGGGGTCAGCGCAACACCAGCGGACCCGGCTGTCGTGCTGGGCGACTTCCTCTTCGCCCTCGGCATCACCGAGGCACCCGAGTCGTTCGAGCAGCGGGTGGCGATGTACCGCTCGATGCTCGCCGACCGGCGGATGCTGATCATGCTCGACAACGCGCGCGACGTGGATCAGATGACCCCGCTGATCCCCGGGGTGGCAGGCTGCGCCGTGCTCGCCACCAGCCGCTCGCGACTGGCCGGGATCCCCGGCGCCCACCTGTTCGACGTGGAGGAGCTGACCCCGGCGGAGGCGCTGGAGCTGTTCGGTGCGATCGCCGGGCGGCACCGGGTCGAGTCCGAGCCGGAGGCCGCGCTCGCCGTGGTGACCTCGTGCGGATTCCTGCCGCTGGCGGTGCGGATCGCGGCGGCCCGGCTGGCGAGCCGGCCGCGCTGGACCGTCACGGACCTGGCCCGGCGGTTAGCTGATCAGCGGCGGCGGCTGGACGAGCTGCAGCTGGGGAACCTGGCGGTGGAGACCACCCTCGGGCTCGGCTACGGCCAGCTCAAGCCTGCCGAGGCGCGGGCGTTCCGCCTGCTGGCCCTGATCGACTGCCCGGACCTGCCACTGTCGGCTGTGGCCGCGCTGCTCGGGACCTCCGAGGACGAGGCGGAACACATCGCGGAGGCGCTGGTCGAGGCCAACATGCTGGAGTGCTTCACACCGGGGCGCTACCGCTATCACGACCTGCTCCGGCTCTTCGCGCAGAAGCAGCGAGAGAAGACTGCGGACCTGGCCGACACCCAGGCCGCGCTGCTGCGCCTGCTCGCGCTGCTGGTCTCCACTGTCCGCAATGCGGCGCAGATCCTGGAGCCCGACGACCAGGTAATCGAGCCGCTCCAGGTACTCACTCACCCTGGTGAGGACCTGGCCGGTGGAGATCAGGCACGCGGCTGGCTCCGATCCGAGCTGGGCCTCATCCTGGGGGCCGTTGATGAGTCGATCGATGGCCCTGCGGAGTTGCTCCGGATGGCGATCGACCTGCTGGTCACCGTCAACACGGTTGCCGAGGAACCGAATCACGCGGACCGGATCCAACGCACCCTCGGTCTGGCCGCTGTTGCTGCATGCTCCTGCGCAGACGACCAGGCCCTGGCCCGGGTCCGCTACGCGCTTGCTTTCTTCGCCTACCTCACAGGTGACTACGCCGCCGCTGAGGCGTCGTCTCGCGAATGCCTGGATCTGCTGAGCACCCAGACCCCCGGGCTCCGGCTCACGGCCAACAGCCTGCTCGGTACCGTGCTCACCACCACGAGCCGGCCAGCCGAGGCACTGCCCTTCCTCCAGCAGGCGCGCGACCTCGGTACTGCCCTCGCGGCGATGGGCAGCGCGGCCCGGATCGAGGGCAACATCGCCCGGGTTCACCTGATGCTCGGCCAGGAGGAGGCGGCGGTTCGGTCCGCACAGTCCGCCGTCGCCATCGCACGTGACTCGGGCAACGCGGCCTCGCTCGCGGACACGCTCTACCAACGCGCTGTCGTCCTGCGCGCCACCGGCGAGCCCACCGAAGCGGCACGCCAGCTCAGTGAGGCGTACCTGCTCTACCAGGGCCAGCAGCAGCGCCTGCGCGAGGGTCTGTCACTCGCGCGCCTGGCGGACTGCCTGCTGGCCGACGACCGGGTGGCCGAGGCCGCTGCCGCAGCCGAAGAGGGCTTGAAGATCGCTCAGGAGCTGGACTCCGCCGCCTACTGCGAGGGACTGGCCTCCGCCGCTCTCGGTGAGGCACTGGTCCGGCTGGGCTCCCCCGAGCGCGGCCTTGCCTGCCTCACCGAGGCGCACGAGATCTTCTCCCGGCTCGGTGTGCCCGAGGCCCAGGTCGTCCGGAGCCTCATCGACGAACAGCAGCACACCGAGCCCTCCTCCCCCGACAGCGCCGTGAAGACCGGAGTTCCCCCCCAGCAGGGCCCCCGCGCCCCGCTCCCCCGTTGAGACCCCGATCGTTCCCCCGATGCGGGAAGCGCGACCCCCCGGACAAGGTGTCCCCGCAGCCCCCCGGCTGCGGGACCACCCTGTTGCGCTTCCCCGGCGCTGAGAAGACTCTGACAGTCGGCGATTGACGTTCAATAAACGACGGCAAGTCGCTCAGCCAGAGGCATACTGTCAGCTCATCAGCCCAGTTCGGGCGGCCCGCGTCGGGGTTTCACGCCAGTGCGGGCGTGCGCCACCGGGTCGCACCACCCCTGTCCACCCCGTCATGCTTCCATCTACCAGGCGGATCGCCGCCGCTTAGCATGAGTTGGCCGGAAACGTACTCCAAAGCACGGTGATCACGCATATTCTCAAAGGCCAGGTGGCACGTGCGGTGGGCAGTGCCCGCGGCGGACCACGGCGACAGTGCTGACGGATGACGGACCGAGTGGCGGGACGGAGCGGACGAGGGCTCGACAGGCGGCGCAGAGCGGGACCACGGCCGGTGCGGAGCACGACGGCCGGTGGCCAGGTGGGAAAGGTGCCTCTCAATCGTGACGACGGGACAGATATCGGACCCCGCCCGGGGTGGGACCGCCGGGCCTGCCCCGACCTGCCGCAGTACCGAGCGCGCGCTGCAGGCGGTGGCCTTCGACGCGATCGGCCCCCGCTACAGCGAGGCTTTCCCCGCCAAGGCCGGCCAGCTCGCCGCCGGCCACCGGCTGCTGGCCGAACTGGAGCCGGGCGCCCCGGTGCTGGACATCGGCTGCGGCACCGGTGATCCGACCATCCGCCAGCTCTCCGAGGGTGGTCTCGCGATCACCGCGATCGACCTCTCGGACGGCATGCTGAGCCTGGCCCGGCAGGAGCTGCCCGGTGCCGCGGCCTATCACCGGATGGACCTCTTCGACCTGGCCACCACCCGCGCCGAGACCGCCTGGGGGCTGCCCGGGCTCGGTCCCGCCGGAGCCGGCACCTTCGCCGCCGCCACCGCCTTCTTCTCGCTGATCCTGCTGCCCCAGCGGGAGATCCGGCCGACGCTGAAGCGAATCCGGACACTGCTGCGGCCCGGCGGCCTGCTGGTGCTGGGCATGGTCGAGGCCGACCTGGACGACTACCCGATGCGGTTCCTCGGCCAGGAGATCCGGATGAGCGGGTTCCTGCGCGAGGAGCTGACCGAGACGCTGCACCGGACCGGCTTCACCGTGGAGGCGATGAACGGCAGGCCGTACGCGCCGGCCTGCTCCGCGCTGCCCCCGGAGGAGCAGCTCTTCCTGCACTGTCGCCGCACCACCTGAGCTCCCCGTCCCACCCGCACCTCGTCGAATCCCCTCAAGTCAGCTCCGACCAGTTAGAACGGGCAGCCGTGCGCGACCTTCCCCCTCCCCAGGCCGGCCAGCCGCCCGCCGTTCCGGCCCAGCGCCGGCCGCCGCCCGCCCCGGCCGTTGCGACGGGGAACGGGACGCCGGGCAGTGGGACACCGCTGAACCTGCGGGTACGACAGGCCGTCACCGAGCGCCTGGGCTACCTCAACGACGCCACTCGGCTGATCAACACCAGCCTGGATCCGGCCGCGACCGTGCGCAGCCTGGCCAAGGTGCTGGTCCCGGCGCTGGCGGACGCCGCGCTGGTCCACCTGCGCGAGCCGGACCGGCCCGGCGCCCGGGGCCGGGACCGCATCGCGCCGCCGCCCGAGCTGCGGCTGCACCGGGCCGAGGGCACCCGGCTCGGCCTGGGCCGGCGGGTGGTCGCCGCGCGCCCGGGCGGGGCGCTGGAGCAGGCACTGCTCGATGCGGCGCCGGCCGGCCCGATGGTGCTGGGCACCGCCGAGGGCGAACGGCTGCGGCCGCTCTTCGCCGAGCTCTACGGCGCCCGGGCACTGGCCGGCCTGGCCCGCGGCACGGCGCTGCTGGCGCTGCCGCTGCGCGGGCGGGAGATGGGCGGGCGCGGCCGGCGGCGGGAGGACTCGGTGCTCGGCCTGCTGGTGCTGATCCGCCGGCCGGGCGCGGCCGGTGACCTGCACGAGGCGTCCGGCGACCCGGCGCGGGCGGGCCGCCAGGAGCCGGACGCCGTGCAGCGTGCCAAGGAGCCCGCGCGGTTCGACCCGGCCGACACCCAGACCGCCGCCCATCTCGCCACCCTGGCCGGCCTCGCGGTGGACACCGCGCAGCGCTACACCCGGGAGTCGGAGATCGCCGACGAGCTGCAGCGCAGCATGCTCCCGGACCATCTGCCGCAACCGCACGGGGTCCGGCTCGCCCACCGCTACCTGCCGGGCGAGGCCGAGTCGCAGGTCGGCGGGGACTGGTACGACGCGATCCCGCTGCCGGGCAACCGGGTGGCCCTGATCGTGGGCGACGTGATGGGCCACTCGCTGACCTCGGCGGCCGTGATGGGCCAGCTGCGGACCAGCGCGCAGACGCTGGCCGCGCTCGACCTGCCACCGCACGAGGTGCTCTACCACCTGGACGAACAGGCCCAACGGCTGGGCCGCGAGCAGCACCTGGCCACCTGCGTCTTCGCGGTGTACGACCCGATCGCCAACCGGATCGTGGTGGCGAACGCCGGGCACATGCCGCCGGTGCTGATCCATCCGGACGGGCGGGCCGAGCTGCTGGAGGACCTTCCGGCGGGCGCGCCGATCGGCGTCGGCGGGGTGGACTTCGCCTCCCAGGAGCTGGCGGCGCCACCGGGTTCCGCCCTGCTGCTGTTCACCGACGGGCTGGTGGAGACCCGCCGCCGCTCGCTCAGCAGCGGCCTGGAGCGGCTGCGCGAGCGGCTCTCCGGCGCGCACCAGCACTCCCCGGAGCAGCTCTGCCACGAGGCGCTGCGGATCCTGCCGCCCGGCGACCGGGGCGACGACATCGCGCTGCTGGCCGCCGCCTTCGACGGGATCCCGGCCAACGACGTCGCCTACTGGTACCTCCAGCCGCGGCACGAGACCCCGGGACGGGCCCGGCGGCTGGCCGGGCACGCGCTGCGCCGCTGGGGGCTGGACGAGCTGGCGGAGAACACCGAGCTGATGGTCAGTGAGCTGGTCACCAACGCCGTCCAGCACGCCAAGAAGCCGGTGACGCTGCGGCTGGTGCGCACCTCGGTGCTGCGCTGCGAGGTCGGCGACGACAGTCCGCAGCTGCCGCGCCGGCGCAAGGCCGGCCCGGAGGAGGAGCGTGGCCGCGGCCTGGAGCTGGTCGCCAAGTGCGCCGACTCCTGGGGGTCGACGCGGCTGGGCGGCGGCAAGGTGGTCTGGTTCGAGCAGCGGCTGCCGCTGCGGGTGCACCGCGGCTGAGGCCTGCTGCGCCCGGCAGCTCGTTCACGGGCACAGCCCCAGTCTCCGTCCCAGGTCGGACCGCATGGTGTCGGCGGGGTCCAGGCGGGCGCGGGCCGTGCGCCAGTCGTCCAGCGGCCGGTACATCGCCTCGAAGGCGGCGCGCCCGAGCCGGGCGTCCTTGGCCAGGTAGACCCGCCCGCCCGCCTCGGCCACCCGCCGGTCCAGCTGGTCGAGCGCCGCGCGCAGCCGGGCCTGTCCGGCGTCGCCCGCCAGCGGCAGGTCGACGGCGAGCGACCAGCCGGGCAGCGAGAAGGAGAGCGGGCCGAGGCCGGTGTGCCCGAAGCGCTTGACGGTGCCGAGGAACGGCGCCGCGTGCGCCCGGCGCAGCACGGTCAGCGCCTCGCCGAGCAGCCCGGCGGCCGGGTCCGGGACGGCGAACTGGTACTGCAGGAAGCCGCGTGGGCCCAGCGAGCGGTTCCACTCGCGCACCGCGTCGAGCCGGTGGAAGAACTCGGACAGGCCCTGGACGCCGGTGTGTTCGCGCGGCGCCTTGCGGTACCGGAGCCCGTTGAAGGCCCGCGCGGTCAACGGCGTGACCGGGCCGACCGGCAGCCGGGGCGCGAGCGGCGCCCGCGCGGGGGCGTAGCCCAGTGGTCCGTCCGGGTCATCCGGGTGGTCCGGGTCGTCCAGGTGGTCGCCGCGGTCCACGATGCCGCGCCCGAGGCGGGGGCCGTCGGCGGTGGTGTCGATCCAGGCCGCCGCGTACCGGCTCGCCTGCGCCGCGGCGTCCAGTTCGTCCAGCAGGGCGTCCAGGTTCGCGGCCCGCCGGGAGGTGACCCTGAGGCGGGTACTGGTGATCGGGATCAGCCGGATGGTGGCGGCCAGGATCACACCGGTCAGGCCCATGCCGCCGACCGTCGCCGCGAAGGCCGCGCCGTCCTGATCCGGGGTCAGCAGCCGCACCTGACCGGTGCCGTCCAGCAGTTCGACGCTCTCCAGCCAGTGGCCCAGGTTCCCGTCCGCCCGCTGGTTCTTGCCGTGCACGTCCGCGGCGACCGCGCCGCCCACGGTCAGCCGGCTGGTGCCCGGCAGCACCGGCAGCAGCAGCCCCTCGGGCACCACCTTGGCCAGGACCTGGGCGAACGGGGCCGACCCGGCGGCCCGCACGGTGCCGCCCAGCACGTCGACAGTGATCGAGCTGGGGGTGGCGGGGGCCAGCACCACTCCGCCGGCGTTCTGCGCGGCGTCGCCGTAGCTGCAGCCGGCGCCGCGGGCCAGCACCCCGCCGGCGGGGCGCCCCGAGACCAGCTCGCTCAGCGCCTCGGGCGCCAGCGGCCCGCGCAGCCGCGCGCGACTGCCGGTGCTGCGGCCCCAGCCCTGCAGCAGTACATCCTGACGGTCCGTCAACTCTGGTTCCAGCACGCCGCTGTCGCCGCGGCGAGGAGCACCGGCCACGCCAACTCACATCCCAGCGTCGGATTGTCACGGGTGATCACGTCCTCGACGCGCGCCATGCTAGGGCCTGTCCGGCGATTCGCGTCGGATCAGCGCGCGGTGCTGGGCGCCCGGCTGGGCGTGCCGGCGGGGGCCCTCGTACTGGGTCGTACTTGGGTTCCTCGCCGGTGCGTCCAGCCGGGATGCCCGGCGCCGCGCGCCCGGCGGGAATTGTCGGACAGGCCCTGTGGCCTGTCCGGCGATTCGCGTCGGATCAGCGCGCGGTGCCGGGAGTTCGAAGACGGGCCCTACGGTCCGACGATCCGCACCGGCAGCTCGGCGAGGACCGTGCGCAGCGAGTCGGCGAAGCGGTCGTGCTCGGTGGCCCGGGCCGAGCCGGGGCGGGTGGCCAGGCCGATCCGGCGCCCGGGTGCGGGGTCGGCGAAGTGGACGGCGGCCAGCCGGCCGGTGCGCCCGACCTCGACGGCCAGGGCGGTGGCGGGCAGCAGGGTCACGCCGAGGCCGCCGGCCACCAACTGGACCAGAGTGGACAGGCCCGCCGCCCGGGTGGAGCCGCCCCCGGCCTCGGCGCCGACCTCGCGGCAGAGGTCGAGCGCCTGGTCGCGCAGGCAGTGGCCCTCCTCCAGGAGCAGCACGTCCAGGTCGAGCAGCACGTCGCGGGGCACGTCGGTGCGACCGGCCAGCTCGTGCTCGGGCGAGGTGACCAGCACGAAGTCCTCGTCGAAGAGCGGGATGTCGCGGGTCGGCGTGCCGCCGCCGGCGGGCAGCGCGAGCAGCAGCAGGTCGAGCCGGCCGGCGGCCAGGCCGTCGAGCAGCGAGGCGGTGCGCTCCTCGTGGACGTGCAGTTCGAGGTCGGGGTACCGGTCCCGGACCAGGCGCAGCACGGTGGGCAGCAGGTAGGGCGCGACGGTGGGGATCACGCCCAGGTGCAGCGGTCCGGTGAACGGGCGGCGGGCCGCCTCGACCTCCTGGGTGAGGTCGTGCAGCGCGGTCAGCGCACGGCGTGCGTGCTCGGCCACGCGCTTACCCAGTGGAGTGATGATGACCTTGCGTGTCGTACGCTCCACCAACTGAGCGCCGAGCGACTCCTCCAGCGCGGCGATGGCGCCGGAGAGCGCGGGCTGGCTGGTGCCGATGGCCGCGGCGGCGTCGCGGAAGTGCAGGTGCTCCACGACGGCGAGGAAGGCGCGCAGCTGCGCGACACTGGGCGTGCGGGCCGCGCCGGACGGGCGGGCTCTGGCCGTGGACTGGCTGGGGTGGCCGGCCCGCCTGGGCTGGCCGGGCTGGGAGCTTGGCTGGGTGGACGGGCCGGGCTTGCCGCCGTGCTGGGTACTGATAACTCTCTCCGATCAGATGGATCGAGTCTAGCTATTTCACTGATCACTGCCGCCTGTGTCACGCTTGGGTCACGTCGGGATCCGTCGAATCATAGGCAATCCGGACATACTCCCCGCACCTCTACACCCAGGAGAAGCGAACGTGCTCACGATCGGTGACCAGTTCCCCGCCTACGACCTGACCGGCGTGGTCGGCCCGTCCGCTGACAAGCTGGAGTTCAAGCCCTTCAGCAGCAAGGATGTGGAGCCGAACGGCTGGCGAGTGGTCTTCTTCTGGCCGAAGGACTTCACCTTCGTCTGCCCGACCGAGATCGCCGCGTTCGGCAAGCTGAACGAGGAGTTCGCCGACCGTGACGCGCAGATCCTGGGCGTCTCCGGCGACTCGGAGTTCGTGCACCACGCCTGGCGCAAGGACCACGCCGACCTGGCCGACCTGCCCTTCCCGATGCTGGCCGACATCAAGCACGAGCTGATGCAGGCCTGCGGCGTGCAGGACGCGGACGGCACCGCCCAGCGCGCCGTCTTCATCGTGGACCCGAACAACGAGATCCAGTTCGTCATGGTGACCGCCGGCTCCGTCGGCCGTAACCCCAAGGAGGTCCTGCGGGTGCTGGACGCCCTGCAGACCGACGAGCTGTGCCCGTGCAACTGGACCAAGGGCGAGGACACCCTCGACGCCGCCGCCCTGCTGGCCGGCTGACCGTGGCGCTCGACGAGCTGAAGTCGGCGCTGCCCGACTACGCCAAGGACCTCAAGCTCAACCTGAGCGCGGTGATCGCCAACTCCGAGCTGCCGGCCCAGCAGCTCTGGGGCACGGTGCTCTCCTGCGCGATGGCCACCGGCAGCAAGCCGGTGCTGGCCGAGCTGGAGCCGCAGGCCAAGGAGATCCTCTCCGAGCAGGCGTACACCGCCGCCAAGGCCGCTGCCGCGATCATGGCGATGAACAACGTCTACTACCGGACGCTGCACCTGCTCTCCGACAAGGAGTACGGCACCCTGCGCACCGGGCTGCGGATGAACATCATCGGCAACCCGGGCGTGGAGAAGGTCGACTTCGAGCTGTGGAGCTTCGCGGTCTCCGCGATCAACGGCTGCGGCCAGTGCCTGGACTCGCACGAGCAGGTGCTGCGCAAGGCCGGTGTGGAGCGCGAGGTGATCCAGGCCGCGGCCAAGATCGCCGCCGTGGTCCAGGCCGTCGCCTCGGTGCTGGACGCCGAAGCCGCGCTCGCCTGAGCTACCGCTTGTCGATGGGGGCCCGCTCACTTGAGCGGGCCCCCATCAGCACGTCCAGGCCCGCCACCGTCTCCGGGCCGAACACCAGCGCGGCACGCGGCGCGGTGCGCAGCCGCAGCATCTCGTAGAGCACGTCCGCGAAGGGCTGCACGGTGAGCGCGTGGCCCACCGCCGCCGCCTCGGCCCGCTCGCCCGCCGCGGCCAGGTGCGCCAGGTCGCGCAGCATCGAACGGCAGCGCACATAGGCCTGGGCCCGGCCGCGCTCCAGCACCGGGCGGTCCAGGCCGAAGATCCGGATCGTCTCGCGGCCCTTGCTGCTGCGCGGACGGTAGGCGCCGGTGGCGAGCACCAGGTCGAGGTGGTCGGCGGGCTCCTCGGCGGTGGGGTCGATCAGCAGCGCGCGGCCCTGGCGGTCCATCGGGTAGAGGTCGCGCTTCTGGTTGCTGTTGCAGAACGCGCAGGCCCACAGGTGGTTGAGCCAGTCGAAGGCGCGCTGCGGGGCCAGGGCGATCGGCTGGAAGTGGTCGATGCTGGTGCCTTCGCTGTCCCCGCAGTACATGCAGCGGGACAGGCCCGCGGCCATCGCGACCAGGTGGGTGCTCAGGTCACGGCGGATCGTTCGGCTGTCGCGCCACAACTCGCGGGCGGCGCCGCCGCGGTCCAGGAGCCGCTCGGCGCGGGCGGTCAACCGCGCGGACAGCTCCTCGGGTAACGGCTCGCGCCGCAGCGGGATCACCGCGGGCGCCCGAGCCGGGCCGACACCTCGTCCACCCGGGCGGAGAGCGAACTCATCAGACGATCCGTCAACTCCTGGTACTCGGCCAGCTCCTCGTCCGTGGAGTCGCCGGCCAGCACCCTGCCCTCCAGGTCGCCGATCCGGCGGCGGGCGTCCTCGGCCCGCGCGGAGTACGGGGATTCCAGGCCGAACAGCTCGGAGAGCACCGCGTCGTCGCCGCTGCCGTAGACGATCCGGCGGTACAGCTCCTCGCTGACCGGCTGCGGCGGGGCCTGCTCGTCCAGCCCCGCGATCCGGATCAGCCCGCCGGGGTCGGCGGCCTGGCAGATGTACGGGCTGTGGGTGGAGACGATGAACTGCACCCGGGGGAAGTGCGCCTTGAGCCAGGGGCCGATCCGCTGCTGCCAGCTCACGTGCAGGTGGGCGTCGATCTCGTCGATCAGCACCACACCGGGCAGGGTGATCGCGCCGTTCTCGTCCTGCGGCAGACTGCCGTAGCAGTTCTGGAACTGGCGGACCAGGTCGAGCACCAGGGCGGCGACGGTGCGGTAGCCGTCGCTGAGTTCACGCAGCGGGAAGTCGGGCCCGGGGGCGCCGGGATCGGTGGTGCGGCGCACCCAGAGACCGTCCGAGTCGACCCGGGAGACCGCGAAGCCGTCCGGCAGCAGGCCGTCCGAGAGCAGCGCGCTGACCACGTCCAGCGCCTGCTGCGCGCCCGGGCGGCCCTCCAGGCGGCGGACGTGCTGGTCGATCAGCCAGGAGACGCCCTCGGCGAGCGAGGCCTCCTCGTGGAAGAGGGTGGCCAGCCGGCCGACCGGGCCGGCCGAGAGCATCAGCCGCTGGCTCTCCCCCGCCCCGCCGAGCAGCCGGCGGAACGGGCCGTAGCCGGCGAAGAACCAGCCGCGCGGGTTCTCCGCCCAGGGGCCGCGCTCGGGGCTGGGCGAGCCGAACACCTCCAGCTCGGGGCGCGGGCCGACGGTCGTGAGGGCGCCCCCGGCCGGCGGCCGCGGGAGGGTCCAGCGCAGCCCGAGCTTGAGGTCGTACTTGGGCGCCTTGCCGCTGCCCGCGAGCCGGTCCACCGACCAGTCGGGGCGCACGAAGGCCTGCACCCAGCCGGTGCGCTCGCCGGCCGTGATCCAGCCGGAGAAGTCGCTGACCAGGCTGCGCGCCACCGAGGGCCCACCGAGCGCGAGCGCGAGGGCGCGCAGCAGGGTGGTCTTGCCGGAGCCGTTGCGGCCGGCCAGCACCGTCCAGCCGGCCTGCGGGAGTTCGAGCTGCCGCACCTCGCGGGCCGGCGTGAAGCCCCGGATGCCCGAGATGCCCAGCCTGGTCACATACATGACGCTATTTTAGGTCGCGGCGGGCTGCTCCGGGGAGGGGTCGGGCGCGATCCGCGCGACGTGCGCCGCCTCCTGGGCGGCCTCTTCCGCGGCCTCCTGGGCGGCGAAGGCGGCCTCCTCGGCGGCGTCCTGCGCCGCTCCCAGGGCCACGAAGACCTCGTCGGCCGCGGCGTTGCGCCGACGTTGGTGGCCGATCACCGTGTTGGTGACGGCGATCAGCGGCACCGCCACGATCGCACCGGCGATGCCGCCGATGATCGAGCCGGAGGCCACGCCGAGCACCACGCCCAGCGGGTGCACCCGCACCGCGCGCCCCAGGATCAGCGGCTGCAACAGGTGGCCTTCGAGGTTCTGCACGGCGACCAGCACCACCAGCACCATGCCGGCGGTGTAGATGTCCTTGGTGACCAGCGCGACCAGCACGGCGAGGGTGCCGGTGACCATCGCGCCGATCAGCGGCACGAAGGCGCCCAGGAAGATGATCACGGCCAGCGGCATCGCCATGGGCACCCCGAGCAGCCCGATGCCGATGCCGATGCAGAGCGCGTCGATGAAGGCGACCGCGACGGTGCCGCGGACGTAGGCGGTCAGGGTGGCCCAGGCCTTGGGGCCGGCGCCGGCCATCGCGTGACGGGACTGGCGGGGCAGGCCGCGCAGCAGCCAGCTCCAGATCCGGGCGCCGTCGTAGAGCAGGAAGTAGGTGGTGAAGGCGGCCAGCAGCACCCCGGTGATCACCTCGACCACGATGCTCACGGTGGTGAAGCCGAGCGAGGTGATCTGATCGGTGTTGCTGGTGATCGCGAGCTTGACCTGGTTGGTGAAGTCGGTCAGCTGGGTGTTGGTCAGGTGCATCGGCCCCTTGAGCAGCCAGGCGTGCAGCTTGTTCACACCGTCGGTGGCCTGCGTGGAGACCTTGCCGAGGTTGGCGCTGACCTGCCAGAAGACGAACCAGCCGACCAGGCCGATCCCGGCCAGGCCCATCAGGAAGGTGCTGGCCGCGGCCAGCACCCGCGGCACGCCGTGCCGCTTGAGCCAGGAGACGGTGGGCTCCAGCAGCGCCGAGATGAGCAGGCCGGCCAGGATCGCGAAGGCGACCAGGCGCAGCATGTCGACCACCCGGAAGAGCACGTAGAGCGCGGCACCGAGCAGCAGCAGCCGCCAGGTCGACTCGGCCGCCACCCGCAGGCTCCAGGGCACGGCGTCGGCGGGGCTGGCCGGGCGGCCCGGGTGCGGGTCGCGGCGGGACTGGTCGCGGTAGGGGGTCTCACGCGCTTCGCGGTAGGGCGCCTCGCGGGCCTCGCGATAGGGCGCCTCGCGGAAGGGCGCCTCACGGGCTTCGCGGTAAGGAGTCTCGCGGGGAGCGGCCTCGCGGTGGGGCGCCTCGCGGTACGGGGTGTCATCGCGCGGGGCCGGGGCCGGGTCGGCCTTCCGGGCGGTCTGCGGCGCGGGGGCCACCACCGGTTCGGGCTCGGCGGCCGACGCCCTGCGGTGCTCCTCAAGGGCGGCGCGGCGGCGCTCCGCCAGCTTGGCCGCCACCGTGGCGCCCCAGGCCACGGCTTTGCCGGCCCTGCCTTCGCGCTTCTCACCCCTTGCCATCGAGGTCCGTCCTCCCGCTTGCGCCGTGGCCGCGTGCCACGGGTCTGCGCTATGACGCTACCCGCCTGGATCACCCGTTCGGCGCACCGGGCTCGAAAATCGCCGTAAGTCGCGGCGAACGGCGCACCACGGCCGGGCGCGGCCGGTGCGAGGACGGCCCGGAAAAGCCCGATGCCCCCGGCCGAAGGGCCGAGGGCATCCGGGAAAGCCTGACGATCTAGTACGAGTGGTGGACCTGCCACCACGACCAGGCGTCACACGGGCTGCCGTAGCGCTCGTTCATGTAGCCCAGGCCCCACTTGATCTGGGTCGCGGGGTTGGTGCGCCAGTCCGAACCGACCGAGGCCATCTTGGAACCGGGCAGCGCCTGCACCAGACCGTAGGCGCCGGAGCTGGCGTTCTGCGCGGTGTAGTCCCAGCCGCTCTCGCGCGTGACGATGTTGCTGAAGCACTGGAACTGCGTGCTGTCCATCATCGAGGCCGCGATCGACTGCGGCGAGCCCCCGGTGTACGAACCGGCGGACGACGAGGAGTCCGTGGAGTCCGTGGTCGTGGCGAGCTGCGACTTGGCCGCGGCGCGGGCAGCAGCCTGCTGCGCGGCCAGCTGCGCGGCGGCGTCGGCCTTGGCCTTGGCGTCGGCAGCGGCCTTCTGGGCCGCGGCGGCGTCAGCGGCCGCCTTGTCGGCGTCGGCCTTGGCCTGCGCGTCGGCAGCCGCCTTCAGGCGGGCGGCCTCCTGAGCAGCCTTCTGGGCCGCGAGGTCGGCCGACTGCTGCTGAGCCGTGGACTGGACGGCGAAGTTGTCGCTGATGGTCTGCGCCTGGGCAGCTGACGGCACGTCCGCGAGGAGTGTGGCTCCTGCGACGTCGACCGACTGGGGGGTAGCACCCTCGCTGCCCGAGGCCACACCCACGACGGCACCGACAGCGGTGACGGCGGTGGCGGAGGCCACAGCAACTCCCCGGACCGAGATCCGAGTCACATGGTTTCCTTCCAGCGTCGCCCCCGCGTGACCGTGAGGACGCAACATGCCCCTGGTCACTGGCCTCCACCTGCGCTGGTCACGGGAGGCACTGGCCCGGTGCCCGGATGCCGGACGAGCCGGTGCGGGCAAGGAGTTCGGGCGGCGTACGGCCATCCATATTCAGTTGACGCCCAACAAACGGGCCGTACGCGGGGCCTGACAGAACCCTCACCATGCCGCAACCGGACGCGGGTGCGCAATTCCCGGTTGCGTGGCGAAGCTCACATCCACCCCTGAAGCGGGAATTGGCCGTTCGTCGGACAACGCGCGGTCCGATGTGCTGACGATCCGCCCGGTTCCGGGCGAAAGCCGGGAACCGGGCGGATCGTTCGCATGCGTGCTGCCGTGGCCTACGGCTGGATGTCCTCCAGCATTTCGGTCACCAGGGCGGCGATCGGGGAGCGCTCGGAGCGCGTGAGGGTGATGTGCGCGAAGAGCGGATGCCCCTTCAGCTTCTCCACCACCGCCACTACGCCGTCATAGCGCCCCACCCGCAGGTTGTCCCGCTGCGCCACGTCGTGGGTGAGCACCACCCGCGAGCCCTGGCCGATCCGGGAGAGCACCGTGAGGAGCACGTTGCGCTCCAACGACTGGGCCTCGTCCACGATCACGAAGGCGTCGTGCAGCGAGCGGCCCCGGATGTGGGTCAGCGGCAGCACCTCCAGCATCCCGCGGGAGATCACCTCCTCGATCACCGCGGGCGTGGTGACCGCGCCCAGGGTGTCGAAGACCGCCTGCGCCCAGGGGCTCATCTTCTCCGACTCGCTGCCGGGCAGGTAGCCCAACTCCTGGCCGCCGACCGCGTACAGCGGCCGGAAGACCATCACCTTGCGGTGCTGCTGGCGCTCCAGCACCGCCTCCAGGCCCGCGCAGAGGGCGAGCGCGGACTTGCCGGTGCCGGCCCGGCCACCGAGCGAGACGATGCCGACCTCGGGATCGAGCAGCACGTCCAGCGCCACCCGCTGCTCGGCGCTGCGCCCGCGCAGGCCGAACGCCTCCCGGTCGCCGCGCACCAGCTTGACCCGGCCGTCGTGGGTGACCCGGCCCAGCGCCCGGCCGCGCTCCGAGCTGAGCACCAGGCCGGTGTGCACCGGCAGCTCCTCGGCGCCGTCGATGTCCACGGCGGTGTCGTGCGGGGCGCTGAAGAGCTCGTCCACCTGGCCGCCGGAGACCGGCAGTTCGGACATTCCGGTCCAACCGGACGTGATCGCCAGCTCCGCACGGTACTCCTCGGCGAGCAGGCCGACCGCGCTGGCCTTGATCCGCATCGGCAGATCCTTGGAGACGACCGTGACGTCGTACCCCTCGGCCTGGAGGTTGCGGGCGACCGCGAGGATCCGGGTGTCCGCCTCGCCGCCGCCGAGCCGGTAGCCGGCCGGCAGCAGGGAGGGGTCGGAGTGGTTCAGTTCGACCCGGATCGAACCGCCGATCTCCCCCACCGGGATGGGCTCGTCGAGTCGGCCGTAGCGGACCCGGTAGTCGTCCAGCAGGCGCAGGGCCTGGCGGGCGAAGTAGCCCAGTTCGGGGTGGTGCCGCTTGGCCTCCAGTTCGGTGACCACGACCACCGGGAGCACCACCTCGTGCTCCTCGAAGCGCGTCATGGCGAGCGGGTCGGCCAAAAGCACGCTGGTGTCAAGGACGTACGTGCGCCGGTCTGGTGTCCGGCGGCTCTTGGTACTGACCACTAGGCCTCCAGGGCGGGCGACCCTGCGTCACCCGCGGCTCACCGGCCCCCGCGACCCCGATGGGCAGGGTGCCGGTCTGCCATGTCTATTCCCTGACGAAGCGTCCGGCATACCCGAACAGACGAAGTGCTGGATCACTTCTCATGAACGTCAGACAGTGGTCACGCGCTATTGACGAGCTGTTGGGCGTGGCTGAAGGGACGGGTGGTGTTCCGGGACCACCCGTGGTGCGCGGTCAGCCGCCGTAGCGGCGGTGGCGCTGTTCGTAGGCGCGCAGCGCCCGCAGGAAGTCGACCTTGCGGAAGGCCGGCCAGTACGCCTCGCAGAAGTAGAACTCGCTGTGCGCGCTCTGCCAGAGCAGGAAGCCCGACAGGCGCTGCTCGCCCGAGGTCCGGATCACCAGGTCCGGGTCCGGCTGGCCCTTGGTGTAGAGACGCTCGGCGATGTGCTCGACGTCCAGGATCTCGACCAGTTCCTCGATCGTGGTGCCCCGGTCGGCGTGCTCCTGGAGCAGCGAGCGGACCGCGTCGGCGATCTCGTGCCGGCCGCCGTAGCCGACCGCGACGTTGACCGTGATGCCTTCGAGGTGCTCGGTGGCGGCGGCCGCGTTCTTCAGGATCTCGGCGGTCCTGCCGGGCAGCAGGTCCAGGGTGCCGATCGGGTTGACCTTGTACCGCTTGGCCTCGGCGAGCCCGGTCACCGCGTCCTCGATGATGCCCAGCAGCGGCACCAGCTCCTCGGGCGGGCGGTTGAGGTTGTCGGTGGAGAGCATCCAGAGGGTGACGACCTCGATGTTGGTCTCGTCGCACCAGCCGAGGAACTCGGCGATCTTGTCGGCGCCGCGCTGGTGGCCGAAGACCGTGCTGCCGCCGGCGGCCTTGGCCCAGCGGCGGTTGCCGTCCATGATCACGCCGACGTGGTGCGGGGTGCGGCCGAGGTGGGCCTCCACCCGCTGGCCGTACAGGCGGTACATGCCGCCGAGGACGGTACGCAGACCTGGTGTGCGGTCGACGAGATCGCGCAGACCCATACGTTCGCCCCTCCGAGCTTGACCCCTTTTGTCCCCGACCGGCCCTGGCTGCCACGGGTCCTGCAGCAGCGTACTCCCGCTCGATGAGGAGGAGGAAAGCCGCAGGTCGGCCGGGAGGAGGGGCAGCCGGGCGCTGTGGTGACGGTCACGTTCCGAGGCGGACACGGCGAGGTCTCCGATTCCTTAAAGAATGCGTAAGGAGGCGGTCGACTGCTTGACGCATGCCATTGGTCTAGTCCAGCTTGTTCGACAAGCGGTTGCGGGTTCAACTGCCCGGTCTCCCCCCTCTCGTAGATCCTTCCCTCCGGTTCCTCTGTACCCGTTCTGTCTCGTTCTGTCTCCGTGCTCCGAGGCCTGTGCTCCGGGCCTCGTCCTTCGAGCGGTTCCCTCACTCCCCCACGCGGGGCCGCCGCGACCCCCACCGCGGCGGTCCCTCTCCGCCCCACAGGAGAGTTCGTCATGGCCCGTACGGTCCTTCCCACCCACCGCCGTCGCCGCCGGGCCCTGCCCGCGCTCGCCGCCGGCACCACCGCGCTCGCCCTGGCCGGCACCGGCCTGGCGGTCTTCGCCGGTGGCGCCAGCGCCGCGGTGGGCAACCTGGTCGCCAACGGCGGTTTCGAGTCCGGCCTGGCCGGCTGGACCTGCACCAGCGCGGCGAGCGTCGTCTCCTCCCCGGTCCACAGCGGCACCGGCGCGCTGCAGGCGACGCCCAGCAGCGCGGACACCGCGCAGTGCAGCCAGACCGTCTCGGTGCAGCCGAACTCCAGCTACACGCTGGCCGGGTGGGTGCAGGGCTCGTACGTCTACCTGGGCGCGACCGGTACGGGCGCCGCGAGCGACCCGAGCAGCTGGTCGAGCCAGAGCGGCTGGAACCAGCTCAGCAGCACCTTCACCACCGGGGCGAACACCACGAGCCTGACGGTGTACGTGCACGGGTGGTACGGGCAGCCGGCGTACGGCGCGGACGACATCACGCTGACGGGGCCGGGCGGGTCGGGGACGCCGACGCCTACTCCGACTCCTACGCCCACCCCGACGCCCACGCCTACTCCTACTCCCACCCCGACGCCGACGCCGACGCCCACCCCGACGCCCACGCCGACGCCCACGCCGACGCCCACGCCGACGCCCACGCCGACGCCCACCCCCACGCCGACGCCGACGCCCACCCCCACGCCCCCGGCGGGCGGCAGCCTGCCCAAGCACGTCATCACCGGCTACTGGCAGGACTTCGACAACGGCGCGACCGACCAGAAGCTCGCCGACGTCCAGAGCAACTACGACATCACCGCGGTCTCGTTCGCCAACGCCGACCCGACCACCCCCGGCGGCATCACCTTCTCGATCGACCCGACCCTGGCGACCAACCTCGGCGGCTACACCGCGGCCCAGTTCAAGGCCGACATCGCCGCCAAGCACGCGGCCGGTAAGAAGGTCGTCCTGTCGGTCGGCGGTCAGAACGGCGCGATCACCGTCGGCGACGCGGCCTCCGCCGCCAACTTCGCCAACAGCGCCTACGCCCTGATCCAGCAGTACGGGTTCGACGGGATCGACATCGACCTGGAGAACGGGATCAACCCGACCTACATGGCGCAGGGCCTGCACAGCCTGGCGAGCAAGGTCGGCAGCGGCTTCATCCTCACCATGGCCCCGCAGACGATGGACATGTACACCACCACCAGCGGCTACTTCCAGCTGGCACTGAACGTCAAGGACATCCTGACCGTCGTCAACACCCAGTTCTACAACTCCGGCGGCATGCCGGGCTGCAACGGCAACGTCTACAATCAGGGCACCGAGGACTTCATCACCAGCCAGGTCTGCAGCTACATCCAGGGCGGCCTCAGCCCGGCGCAGGTCGGCGTGGGCGTCCCGGCCTCCAGCCAGGCGGCGGGCGGCGGCTACGTCAACTCGACCGTGGTGAACAACGCGCTGGACTGCCTGGCCACCGGCACCAACTGCGGCAGCTTCGTCCCGCCGGCCAAGTGGCCCACCATCCGCGGCGCGATGGCCTGGTCGACCAACTGGGACGCCAAGAACGGCAACGACTTCTCCACCAACGTCGGCAACCACGTGCACGGCATGGCGTGACGCTCGACGATCACCGGCCAACTCTCCGGCGCTGACGGCCTTTTCGGGGAGAGGCCGCAGCGCGGGGCGGGGCCCGTCACACCGAGCAGGTGTGGCGGGCCCCGCTTCGTTCGCGCCGTCCGTCCCGCCGGGGCAGGCGGGTGGGCGCCCGGCTCGCTAGTCGGCGGTGGGGGTGGCGGTGGGGGTGGGGCCGGCGGTGGGGCCGGCGTCCGGGGCTTCGTCGATGGGCCAGCCGACCTCCAGCCGGTTGTCCGGGTGGCCGAACGTGCCGCACCAGCGCCGGTAGATCTCGTAGGCGGGCCCGGCGAAGGCGAAGCCGTGCGCGACGATCCAGTCGGCCACGGTGTCGTAGCCGGAGAGGATCTGCGGGTAGCCGGTCTCCGCTCCCTCCAGGATGATCCCGGCGAACATCGTCTCCGGCACCTCCAGGACCTCGACCCCCTCGGGCAGGTCGACCGGCTGCGCGGCCTTGGCCCAGAACGGCAGGCAGGCCTCCACCGTGGTCAGGGTGTCCGCGGTCACCCGGCCGTGGTAGCGGACGAAGGCGGGCGCGGCGAGGGTGAGCGGGGCGGTCAGCTTGGCGAAGCGGGGCTGACCGCCGCGTCGAGCACCCGTCGGATGACCTGGCGGGCGATGTCCGCCATCGCCGGGCGGGTCTCACGGTAGTAGCCGAGCTCGCCGAGCGCGGTGGACAGGGCCCAGGCCCGGCCGCGGGCCCAGCAGGCGTCGGAGGCGTGGTCCGCGGGCAGCGCCGCGCGGAAGGCGGGGTGGGCGGCGGCGGGCAGCAGGTACCAGGCCGCGAGCAGGTCGACGGCGGGGTCGCCCAGGCCCAGGCAGCCGAAGTCGATGACGGCGCTGAGCCGGCCGCCGGCGGTGAGCACGTTGCCGGGTTGCAGGTCGGCGTGGATCCAGACGGCCGGGCCGGGGTTGGGCGGGGGCGCGCAGGCCCGCCTCCCAGACCGCGGCTGCGGCCACCGGGTCGACGGTGCCGGGCTCGGTGACGGCGAGTTCGGCGATCGCGGCGCGGGCCGATGCGTCGCGCGCCGCCAGCGGCTCGCCGCGGTAGGACGGCGGGCGGTCACCCCGGAGGGCGCGGTGTTCGGGCTGCTGCTGGTGCCGAGCCTGCTGGCCGCGCTGCTGGCCGGGCGCGCCCCGGACTGTCTGAGCGGCGGGCCGTCCGGGCAGCGCCGTCCGAGCGGGGCCGTCCGAGCAGGGCTTGAGCAGGGCCGTCCGGGCACGGCGGAAATTCGGGAGACGTCTTTCAACGCGCGGATTATTCTGGCGAGTTCGCTCTTCGCGCCTTCCGAAGGAGATCGCCATGACTGAACTGTTCGACGTGTCCGAACCCTACGATCACGGCCTGCTCGATGTCGGCGACGACAACCGGATCTACTGGGAGGCCTTCGGAAACCCCGAGGGGAAACCCGTCCTGATCGTGCACGGCGGCCCCGGCGGGGGGCGGGGCAAGGGCCGGCGGTCGAGCTTCGATCCCGAGATCTTCCGGATCATCCGGTACGACCAGCGCGGCTGCGGCGACAGCCGGCCGCACGTCGCCGACCCGACCACGAGCCTGGAACACAACACCACCCACCACCTCATCGCCGACATGGAGCGCCTGCGCGAGCACCTGGGCATCGAGCGCTGGATGCTGTTCGGCGGCTCCTGGGGCCCGACGCTGATCGTGGCCTATGCCGAGAAGTACCCCGAGCGGGTGACCGAGATCATCCTCATCAGTGCCTCCCTGGCCAGCCGGGACGAGATCGACTGGCTCTACAACGGCCTGAGCCGGCTGCTCCCCGGCCCCTGGGAGGCGTTCCGCGACGCTCTGCCTGCCGCCAAGCGGGACGGCAACCTGCTGGAGGCCTACAGCCGGCTGCTGAACAGCCCGGACGAGGCGGTCCGCCTGAAGGCGGCGCGCGACTGGTGCACCTGGGAGGACGCGGTGATCGCCCACGAGACGCAGGGCCACCCGGGCGCCTACAGCAACCGCTCGGACGAGGCACTGGTGGCCCTCGCCCGGCTGTGCGCCCACTACTGGTCCCACGACTCCTGGCTGGAGGAGGGACAACTGGTCCGCGACGCCCACCGGTTGGCCGGCATCCCGGGGGTGCTGGTCCAGGGCCGGCTCGACCTGGGCTGCCCGCTGAAGGCCCCGTGGGCGCTGGCCAAGGCCTGGCCCGGTGCGGAGTTGAAGGTGATCGACGACTCGGGGCACACGGGCAGCGACGAGATGACGCGGGTGGTCATGGCGGCGATCGCCGGGTTCGCCAAGAGCTAGCTAGCGTCGGATCAGGCGGGTGAGGGTGACGCCGTTGGGGAAGGCGGTGCGTTCGGCGACTGTGAAGACGGTGGGGTCGAACGCACCGTCGACGAGCGGGATGCCGGCGCCCGCCACCACCGGATAGCTCTTGATCAGCAGTTCGTCGATCTCGGGCAGCAGGACGCCGGCGAGCCTGCCACCGCCGCAGAGCCAGATGTCCAGGTCGGAGTCCTCCCGCTTGAGCGCGCGGACGAGCGCGAGCGGGTCGCTCGGGACGACGGTGACGGCCGGATCGACTGCCGGGCCGAGGGAGCTGGACACCACGTACTGCCGCAGGTGCGCGTACGGGCTGCTGATCCCGGCGTCGAGCGCGGGGCGGTAACTGCCCAGGCCCATCAGGACGGTGTCGAAGCGCCGGTTGGGCGCATGGGCGAGCCCGAAGGCGGCGCGTACGGCGGTCGGGACGGTCTCGGGGTAGAGCGAGGTGGTCCAGGACTGGTAGGCGGCGGTCTGCTGCTCGTCGCCGGCCGGGAAGAAGTCGTACTCACCACCGGGCCCGGCGATGCGGCCATCGAGCGTGACGGCGACGTAGTACGCGAGCTTTCGCAATCCGATGACTCCATAGGTAGTGCTCTGGCTGAAGTGGTGACCCGCCCTCGACGCCAGCCTCGCCTACCACGAGACCTCCGGTCTGCCGGGCTACCCCGCGAGCGCTTGTTCCCGGGCGTCGAGCAGGGCCCGGCGGACCAGGTCGGCGCCCCGGGCGGTGACCGCCGCGCCGCCACCGACCGTGACCGGCGGGGCGGCCAGGCCCGCGCAGGGGCGGCAGATGCCGGGGCGCGGGACGGGGTCGTGGCACAGGGCGCACTCGGCGTAGCGCGGGGCGGGCGGCGCTTCGGGGGGCGGGCTCGCCGGGGGAAGCTTGCGTTCGAGACGACTGCGGAGGAACGCCACCGGGGAGTGGACCGGGGCGGGCAGCCGGGAACAGAGGGCGCGCGCCAGGTCGGGGACGGTGCAGTCGCGCTCCAGCCAGCGGGTCACCAGCGGGGCGAGGGTGCGGGCCTCGGCCTCGCCGATCCGCAGCTGCGGCTCCGGGCGGATCGCCCGGTAGAGCGCGTCGACGGCCGCCCGGGTCTGCTCGTCGGGGACGTCCGGGGGCGCTGGCGGCTCCGGTGGCTCTGGCGGCTCCGGTGGCGCTGGTGGCGCTGGCGGCTCGGTCGCCGGGAGGGTGGGTTCTTTCTCCCGGTTCTTTGCTTCAGGACTGTCAGGGGGGCCGGGCTCCACATCACCGGATCCCGGACGGGTGACATCCGGCGGCGTCTGCTGCCGCGTGTTCCGGGGCGCGACCTGCGGGGTGTCGAAGACGTGCGCCTCGGAGCGGAGCGTGCCGTCGGGCAGCCGGATCAGGTCGACGCGGTAGTACCCCGCCCTGGTCAGCTCGTTGAGGGCCCGGCGGATCGTGCCGCGCCCCTGGGGGCTGGAGTCGGCGATCTGCCGCCCGTCCTCGCGCCAGCCGTCCTGACGGGAGAGCAGGTCGACGAGGAGCCCCCGGGCGGTGAAGCTGAGTTGGCGATCCTGGAGGACTCTGTTGGAGAGCACGGTGAAAGAGTGCGCCTGCGCGCTACGATGGATGAACATTGGGAGACGATGGCTCCTGGTGTCGGACCCCGGGGTGTTCCCGCACCGCCGGGGTCGTTCCTTGTTCTGATGAAGTTTTGGGTTTTCGGGAAACGTAGCACGGTGAGAATCGGTGTGATCACCGAATCAAGCGCCTGATTCAAAGTGACTGATAATTCGTCAGTTTGACTGCGACGTTTCGGTTTTGCCCACCATGTTCGAATAGGGACAGCAGCGCGCGCCGCGCTCGGTGAGGATCCCACCGAGGCGGCGCGTTGTGGTGTCGTGGTGTTCCGTGCGGGTCAGGCCTGGCGGTTGAAGAGCCTCACAGCCCAGAAGTAAGCCGCCACGCTGATCCCGACGCACCAGGCGACGGCGGTGATCCCGTCGTGGCCGATCGGGGTGCCGAGCAGCAGGCCCCGGATGGTCTCGATGATCGGGGTGAAGGGCTGGTTCTGGGCGAACCACCGCAGCCACGGCGACATCGAACCGGTGGGCACGAACGCGCTGCCGATGAAGGGCAGGAGCGCGAGCGGCAGCACGATGTTGCTGGCACCCTCCGGGTTCTTGCTCAGCGTGCCCAGCGCCACCGCCAGCCAGGTCACCGCCATGGTCAGCAGGGCAATCAACCCGACCGCCGCCAGCCAGTGCACCGCGTCCGCCGTGGGCCGGAACCCCATCGCCAGTGCGAGGCCGATGACGATCGCGACGCTCACCATCGTCTGGATCACGCTGCCCACCACGTGCCCCACCAGGATCGAGGCCCGGGAGATCGCCATCGTCCGGAAGCGGGCCACGATGCCCTCGGTCAGGTCGGTGCAGACCGACACCGCGGTGCTCGTGGCGGCGGAGGTCACCGCCATCAGGATGATGCCGGGGGCCAGGTAGTTGATGTAGCTGGTGCCGTGCCCGATGCCGGAGGCGAGCGAGCCGCCCAGCACGTAGACGAAGAGCAGCAGGAAGATGACCGGCACCATCAGCGAGCCCAGGGTCAGCCCGGGGTAGCGCAGCGCGTGCTTCAGCTTGCGCCGCAGCATGGTCGAGGAGTCGCGCAGGGCCTGGGGGCGCGCGGCGGGGGACGCGGGGTTGCTGATGCCGGTGTTGATGCTGATGCTCATGAGGTTGCTGCCCATCTGGTCGGCGGTGGCGGGAGTGGGGGTGGTGGCGGCGCTCATCAGGCGGCTTCCACTGCCGCGGCAGGTGCGGCGGCGGCCGTGGCCGGGCGACCGGTGAGGGCGAGGAAGACGTCGTCCAGGTCCGGGGTGTGCACCGTCAGGCCGCCGACCTCGATCGCCTCGGCGTCGAGCCGGTCCAGCAGCGAGCGCAGCGAGTTCACGCCACCGTCGCTGGGGACCTGGAGCGTGAGCGCGTCCTGGTCGCCGGTCACCTCGCCGAGGCTGCGGGCGGCCCGCGCATAGGCGGTGGGGTCGGTGAAGGTCAGGCTGATGTGCCCGCCCGGGACCAGCCGCTTCAGCTCGTGCGCCGTACCCTCGGCCACCAGCCGTCCGCCGTCCAGCACCGCGATCCGGTCGGCGAGTTGGTCGGCCTCCTCCAGGTACTGGGTGGTGAGGAAGATCGTGGTGCCGCCCGCCACCAGCTCGCGGATGATCTGCCACATCGAGCGGCGGCTGCGCGGGTCGAGTCCGGTGGTCGGCTCGTCCAGGAAGATGATCCGTGGGTTGCCCACCAGCGTCATCGCCAGGTCCAGGCGCCGCAGCATGCCGCCCGAGAAGGTGCTCGCCGGCTTCCTGGCCACGTTCACCAGGTCGAACCCCTCCAGCAGCTCGGCCGCCCGGCGCCGGCCCTCCCGCCTGCCGAGGTGCCGCAGGTCCGCCATCAGGAGCAGGTTCTCCTCGGCGGTGAGCAGCTTGTCCACCGCCGAGAACTGCCCGGTGACCCCGATCGCCGCCCGCACCGCGTCCGGCTCCTGGGCCAGGTCGTACCCGGCGATCCGCACCTGACCGGCGTCCGCGCCGATCAGCGTGGTCAGGATCTGCACCGTGGTGGTCTTGCCCGCCCCGTTCGGACCGAGCAGCGAGAAGATCGTTCCCGCCGGGACATGCAGGTCGATCCCGTCCAGCACGCGCTTGTCGCCGTACGCCTTGCGCAGCCCCGTGGCCTCGATCGCCGGCTGGTCGGTGAGGTGTGACTGAGTCATCGTGTCCGCCCGTTTTCTGGTCGCTCCCTGCTGACGAGACGACTCTCGCCGGGGGCGCTGACAGGCGCTGGAGCGACCGCTGACAGACCGCTGACACGGGGGGAAGGGGTCTGTCAGCGGGATGGGGCGAATGTGCCGCGCGGCCATCGGCCGAGCCAGAAGGCTGCCGTTGAGGGTTCCGAGCAGCCCTGCGTGGAGCCGTCGTGCGGGAGGTACTCGGTGGGCGCAAGGTAGCCCTCGCCGGGGGCGAGCCGAATCCGTATGCACTTCAGCGGCAGCCCGGCGGCGACATAGGCCCTCAGGTCGTCGGTATGCGGGTAGCAGGTTGCGTAGTCGGCTCGGACAGCACGGCAGATCGCCTGAATGTCGACGTCGCAGACGAGCAGGTAGCGGTTGCCGGGGCCGAGGTTGACGCACAGGCGACGGCGGCCTCGGTCCTTCTCGGCGTACGCGAGCTTGTCCCAGTTGTCGAGGTGTACGCCGATGCGGAGGCCGTCGAGGTTGTTCGTCGTGGTGGTGAGCGCGTCTGCAGGGCAGTTGGCTCGGCCGAGCTGGGTGACGTGCGGCTCCTCGAAAGAGCTGCGACCTAGGTCCGCAACACTGACCGGCTCGACGAGGATGGAGTCCGGGGTCTGGGCGTCAGGCTGCAGCCGTCGGCACAGGCCGGTGGCGATCGGCTGCCACGTCCCTGCCGGTACCACCGCGCCGTCTTCGTACCGGGGGTCTCCGGTGATGGCCCGCACCTCGGTGTACGCGCACCTTCGACGAAGCTCAGTCGCGGGCAATACGATCTTCAAGCTCACCCACGGCTCCCGGGGCTCGGATCATCCAGCTCATCGCCGAAGACCACTCCCAGCTCGGCGACCAGCGCCAGGGTGAGTTCGACTTCCTGTCCCCGGTCGATGATGACCTTCGACAGGTGCCCGACGCCGCGCAGCGTGGTGAGGTCGTTGCCACGCAGGTCCAGTTCCTTGTAGGAGCCGCGGTCGAACTCGGCCCGGCGCAGGGTGCACTGGTCGATGGCGGCCCGGCTCAGGTCACACCCGGTGAAGGTGGACTCCACCAGCGCGCACTTGGTGAAGACGACGGGCCCGGAAGCCCGGATCTGGTCGAAGGTGGCGTAGTCGAGCTTGCAGCCGTCGAAGAGGACGTTGTCGAGGGTCAGCCTGCTCAGGGTGGCGCCCATGAGCTTGCAGTCGCGGAACACGACGCGGGAGAGCTTGCTGTCCGTCCACTGCGCTGCGCCGAGGTCGCAGCCGTTGAACTCGACGGAGTCCGCCCGGACTTCCTCCAGGTGCACCCGCTCGGCGCGCAGGCGGGTGATGCGGCCGGCGGAGAGGCCGGCCTTGGCCAGGTCGAGGGTTCGCAGATCGGCATCGGCGTACCGGAACTCCTGGACGGCACCTCGCGGATGGTCCAGAGAGGTGACGTTGGAGAGGTAGCCGTCGTCCAGCTCGGGGAGGGTGACGCTGACGCGGCCGAAGGCGCGGTTCTTCACGGTCGTGCTCTCTCTCGGATCGGGGGCCGGGCCCGGAGCTCGCTTGCAGGCCCGGCCCGGGGGGCTGCTACTTCTTGTTCCAGTTGTCCCAGGTCGGCCGGTTGTCGAACGCGGGTGCGGCGTTCGCGTTGTCCCAGGTGGGACGGTTGTCGAACTTTGCGACGGCCGGCAGCCCGCCGGCGGAGTCGACGAGGTCGGTGATCACGACGGAGTCGGTGACCTCCAGGAGTTCGAGCAGGGTCATGCGGCTTTCTCCTCTCGGACGGTATCGGACAGGGCGACCACGAGGGCTTGCCTCGACACGCGGCAGTAGCTCGTCTCGGTGGTGTCAAAGCGCCCGTTCTCGAAGTAGCGGTTCCCGGCCTGCGCTCCGCGGCAGAAGCCGTAGAACTCACAGGTGGCCTCGCAGTTGTCCAGACCGGTCAGGAACTCGTCCACATAGGGGAGCCGGTGGGCCTGCTCCAGCATCGAACTGATGGAGTGCTCCAGGACGTTGCCGGCTCGGAAGTTGTCGTAGTCGGGGGCGATGGTGCCGGCGAGCTCCGGTGACAACAGCACCACGTCGCCGGCGGAGGAGACGGTAGGGATCGGATCGAGCAGGACGCTGCGCCAACCGTCGCCAGAGCGGAGTGCGCGCAGGTATCCGCCGAGCCGGTC
The DNA here is from genome assembly GCF_042957465.1 of Kitasatospora sp. NPDC008050. NCBI lineage: Bacteria > Bacillati > Actinomycetota > Actinomycetes > Kitasatosporales > Streptomycetaceae > Kitasatospora > Kitasatospora sp. NPDC008050. The sequence goes on along the minus strand of NZ_JBIBIJ010000002.1, from coordinate 420,493 downwards.
GACTTCCCGGACGCTCAGCTGGCGGTTGCGTCGGGTCCACGCGATGGCGCGTCGCCAGAACTCGGTGGCCTGCTCGAACGTGGGGGTGGGACGGCTGGCGCTGGCGCCTTCCTGCTCCTCGATGTTGAAGCCGACGCTGATGCAGCCGAGGGAGGCGAAGAAGTCCAACAGTTCTTCCGGCTGCTGCACGCTCTCGGTAGTGACGACCGCGATCGCCGAGAAGTCGATGCCGTGCTCACGAAGACGGCTGATGCCGTTCATGATGCGGCGGAAGGCGGTGCTGCCGCCGAGGCCGACGCGGTGCCGATTCAGATGCTCGGGGCCGTCGATGCTGACTCCGATCCGGAACTCCTTCTCGGCCAGGAAGTCACACCACGCGCTGGTGATCAGGGTGGCGTTCGTCTGCATGTAGTGGTGCAGCCGGCCGGCACGACGCAGATCGTCGAAAGGGGCGGCGAGTTCGCTGAAGCGCCGAACTCCGAGCGCAGTCGGCTCGCCGGCGTGCCAGACGAGGTCGAGGGGTGTGCCCGGGGCGGCGAAGTCGGCCGCCGACCGGGCGACGGCGTTGGCGACCTGGAGCGACATAGGGCTTCGCCTGGCACGGTCCAGCAAGTAGCAGTAGTGACAGTCGAGGTTGCAGAAGCCGTCGGGCTGCACCACCAGGGTGCGTGGCCGAGCCGCGATCCGCCGGGCATACTTGTCCTGCATCCTGTGCCTCCTTCGCGCCTGCATGCGTGCGGGGACAACCACGCGCGTCGCACCGGGCCCGGCTGTTGACACGCTGTGGCTGGATGCTCGACGCTACGGATCAACTTCACCGGGGATCAATGAAGTTGCACGGATTTGCGCGGATTCACTCCAAGGCGTCGATCGCGGTGGTGATGAGTGAGCGGGCGTTGGCGCCGTGGACGGCGAGACCGGCGAAGCGGCTGAACGCCTGGACATAGAGAGAGATGTCGCTGGGAACGGTCACGGTGACCTGCGCGGAGAGGAGTTCCACGGCAGCCTGCTGGTCGTCGAAGATGTTGAAGGTCTCGGTCGGCCACATGGTGCGGTTTGCGGCGAAGGGAATGATCCCCAGTGACACCGAAGGCAGCGACATGGCGGTGAGCAGGTGGCCGAGCTGCCCGGCCATGGTGGCACTGTCGCCGATTCGGTACCGCAGGACGGCCTCCTCAATGACGAGGGCGAATCGGTGGTTGCCGTCACGGATGACGTGGGAGCGGGCGAGACGCGCCGCGACGGCTTCGGTCACGTCGTCGGGGGTCTGCCGGAAGTCGGCCACCGTGCCGAGCAGAGCCGTGGCATACGCCTCGGTCTGCAGGACCCCGGGCACGACCCGGGAGGAGTAGGAGCGGAACAGGCGGGTGCGCTCGTACAGCGGCACGCGCGCCTCCTGAGCCTGGCGCAAGCCGGTGCGGGTGAGGCGGCGCCACTCGATGTACATGGAGTCGACGGAGCGGTTGGCCGCGATGAGGTCAGCGGCCTGCTCCTCCGCTCCGCATGCTCGGCACCACGCGCGGATGTCATCATCCGACGCCGGGGTCTTGCCATGGAGGATGCGGGAGGTCTTGGCGGCGTGCCAGCCACAGATGGCGGCCAACTCCCCGCCCTTAACACCGGCGTCGCGCATGAGGTCCCGGAGGCGACCGGCGAGGGCTTCGCGGGCGGCCTGGGCGCTGGAGGACGGGGAGGTCGGCATCGGTGCTGGTGATCGGCGATGGGGCCGGTCAGATCGAGTACATCTCGTGGGGGACCGCGCGCTCCCACGCCGACTCGAACGCGGTGGCGCACAGCTGCGCCACCGCCGGATCCTCGCTGAAGGACGGGCCTGCGGACTCCCCGTCACCGGTGAAGTGGTTGAACCGAACCAACCGGCTGTCGAACAGCCAGAAGTCGTTGCCGGGCAGGGCGATGTCCGACGCCTGGCTGCGGGGGAGCCAGCGGATCCTCTCCCCGGCCGCGACGTTGGTGAACGTCCCCGAATGCTCGAACCGGATGTATTCCGACACCGGCTCGGACACGATCCGTACGCGGCGCACCCTTACATCACGGGCAACGGTCTCGGCGATGAGGTCGAGGAAGGGACGCCACCAGGAGGCCCGGTCAGCGGGGTCGTGCCGGAAGCCGTCGCGCCATGCGGTGAACGCCTCGACCTCCTTGGTGACACTGTAGGAGTCGCGCATCTCCAGGTGAACAGCGGTGTGCTGAGCTGCCTTCAACTGCTCAGCGAACGTCGGCACGTTCAGCGGCATCGCACGCACTCCTCAGGATCGGCACCATGCGTGCCGGCAGTCGCACCACGTCCTCGGTATCGGGGATGCTCCCGGTCTCCAGGCACTTGGCGCGCAGCTCCTGGCCGGCCTTCCAGCCCTGGACGACGATCTCGTTGGCATCGTCGTCGAACCACACCGTCGGGCACTCGTCATCTCCCGTCTCAGGGTCGATCCCGATGAACCGTAGTGCCATGAGTGCCTCCCGCAGCAAGTCGGGTGTACGGATTTTCACGACGATTCCGGACTGCCGAGCCACCGTCAAGAGCGTGGAACCTCGGGCGGGCGAAACGACCTGTGCAATTGGCGGCCGGGCGGCTGTCCCGGTGGCTCCAGGAGGAGCCGCCCTGCCGCGTCCTCATCGCCGGGCGAAGAGGGTCGGACGCGGCACTGGCTGCCCTACCCCGGCCCCTCCGGCCCGACCGTCGCCCACACGCGCTTGCCGATGCCCTCGCGCGGGCCGCAGCCCCAGGAGAGGGCGAGGCGGTCGACCAGTTGCAGGCCGCGCCCCGACTCGCCGTCGGTGGCGTGGGAGAGGAGGGGCCGGGTGCTGCTCGGGTCCTCGACCGCGATCCAGAGCCGCTCGTGGTCCACCTGGAGGCCGACCCAGATCAGCTGGTCGGAGCGGGTACCGTGGAGGACCGCGTTGGTGGCCAGCTCGGAGAGAACCAACTCCCCGTTGTCCCGGAAGCGTTCACCACCCTTGACGCGGCTGAGGAGCTCCCGGAGGAGCCGCCGCGCCATGGCGGGGGAACGGTCACGGCGCGGGAGCCAGCAGGAGTCGGTGGCGACCAACTCGGGCGTGTCGCTGGGGGTATCAGGCATAGCGGAACCTCTTGGCTCCGAACCGGTGCGCGATATCGTGGAGCACGTCGACCTGCTTTCTCGATTCCCAGGTTGGCCAATCCCCGGGGCGCTGGCAGGCGTCGCCGGGGTCAGTTTTCGGCGGTTTCCAGATTGGCCGAAAGGGAAGGCTCCAACCACCCCCGAACTGTTACCAAATCGCTGTGGTGGACGCTGATTTGAAAGGGTGTTCGATGGAGCTGCACGAGGACGAGGGAAAGGCGACCCCGCGCACGATGCTCGGTCGCCGGCTGCGCCGGATGCGCAACGACGCGGGTCTCTCCCTCCGCGCCCTCGCTGAGCAGGTGGGATACCCGCACACGTACCTGAGCCGAGTCGAGCACGGTGAGCAACTGCCCTCGGAAGCGCTGGTCGCTGCGCTGGACGCGCACTTCAGGACGAACGCGCTCTTCGCCGACCTGCTGGAGATGGCGCAGGAGACCGCAACACCCGACTACCACCGCAGCTTCGTCGAAGGCGAGGGCCTGGCCAGCCGGATCCAGGTGTTCACCAGCAGCCTGGTCCCCGGACTGTTGCAGACCGAGGACTACGCACGCGCCCTGTTCCGTGTCTCTATTCCGGGCGAGCCCGACGAGCAGATCACCGCACGCGTCGAGACCCGGATGCGGCGCAAGCGGATCTTCACCAAGGACGACCCACCGTTCTTCTGGGCCATGATGGACGAGGCCGCGCTGAAGCGGCCGCTCGGCGGCTCAAAGTGCATGCGGGAACAGCTGCGCCAGCTGCTCGAACCCCGCATCCCTCACATCACGATCCAGGTGCTCCCGTTCTCGCAGGGAGCCCACCCGATGCTGGGCGGCAGCCTTACCCTGCTGACCATGGAAGGCGGCACTACGATCGGCTACGTCGAGAGCTTCGCCTCCGGGGAGACGGTCGAGTTGCCAAGGAAGGTCGTTGAACTCACCCAGATGTTCGACCTGGCCCGCTCGAAGGCGCTGCCCGAGAAGGAGTCTCTCGATCTGATCCGTACCTACCTGAAGGAGTACGAGAATGACGACGAGTCCTGACAGCCACTCCTGGCGCAAGAGCAGTTACAGCAACGGCCAGGGAGGCGACTGCGTCGAGGTCGCCGACGGCCTTCGCGCTTCCGTCCCGGTGCGTGACAGCAAGGATCCCGAGGGTCCGGCGTTGACCTTCCCCGCCGGGGCCTGGTCCGCCTTCGTCGCCGACGTGAAGTCAGGCCTTCTCCCCACCATCTGACACCTCGCCGTGCCGTCCGGTCTCCTTCATCAGGCCAGCCACACCGCCAAGGGGACCGGATGAGCGCCGGATAACCGCTGGCCAGGATCGACACCCGCCGGTACGGTCCCCTGCGTGACCAACGAAACCAAGATCAGCGTCCGGCGCGCGGACGCGGCCGACGCGGCGGAGATCGCCACCATCCACATGACCTCCCGCGCGGCCACCATGCCCTACCTCGGCCCGCAGAAGCGCACCCACGACCAGGTGACCCGCTGGGCCGAGGACGTCCTGCTCAAGGAGTGCCAGACCTGGGTCGCGGTGCGCGGCACGGAGGTCCTCGGCTACGCCGCCCTGGAGGGCGACCTGCTCGAACACCTCTACCTGCGGCCCACCGTCCGCCGCCAGGGCATCGGCACCCTGCTCCTCGCCGAGGTCCAGCGGCACAGCCCCGTCGGCGTCTCGCTGCACGTCTTCGAGCAGAACACCGACGCCCGCGCGTTCTACGAGCGCCACGGCTTCACCGTCATCGCCACCACCGACGGCAGCGGCAACATGGAGAAGCTCCCCGACCTGACCCTGCGCTGGACCCCGGACGGCGCGCGCTGAGGTCGGCCCGTCCGATCCGTCAGTCCGGATAGCGGATCAGGGCGCTGGTGGTCAGGCCGAACGCGAACGGCTCCGGGATCGGCACGGTGTCGCCGAACCTGCCGTTCCACTGCTGGTGGTAGACCCCGTCCGCCGGCTCGGAGTAGAGGGTGAGCCCACCCTCCCTGGGGTCGATCAGCAGGTAGAGCGGAATGCGCATCAGCGGGTAGTCGCGGACCTTGCCCACCAGGTCGTTCTCCGGATTCGACGGCGAGACGACCTCGACCGCGATCGCGGCCAGTTCGGCCGGCACGTCGTTTCCGCCGCTCTCGACCACCGCGATCGGGATGTACGTCAGGTCCGGGTTCCGCAGCTTGCCGACGTTCGGCGAGGCCAGGTCGGTGTTCTCGCTCGGCATCAGCTCGGCCGGCCGGTGAGCGTCGAGCTGCTCCCGGACGACCAGCAGGTTGCGCTGGTGGATCACCGACGGCCCGGCCATCATGATGATCTCGTCGCCGGATACCTCGATCTTCCAGCCCGAAGGCGGAGTCAGGCTCTGCGCGTACTCCAAGAGCTTGGCATGACGTTCGGGCACCCGGGACTCGGTCATACCCTCATTCTGCCTGGACAGCGAGAGCACCGCGTTCAACCGATCCATCCCTCCCGCCCCACCCCACCCCACCCCACTGTCAGCCTCCCTGGCTACTATCTGGTGATCAGACAGAACCCTGCGTCGTTCTCAAGGTCCGGGCACAGCCATGCCCAGCAGCCTGAGCCGGCGCCGCTGCCCGAGCTGGTCTACGCGCCCGCCCGGCCGATCACGCACGAGGGACGCCCCGAACTCCTCTACGAGGTCCGCCGCTACCCCGACGGACGGCAGGTCCTGGCACGGTATCTTCTGACGCCGGCCAGCAAGGGACCACAGCATGTTCGAGCGCGACAACACCATCCCGTCGGACTGGAAGCGCGTCCACCTGAAGGGTCACCCACCCAAGATGATGGTGCTCTCGATCCCCATTCTCGGGACCCGCTGGTACAACCGACGTTGGGACTACTGGGCGGTCCGCGCGATCTCCCTAGCCCTGATCGGCGGTACGGCTGCAGTCCAAGTGCTCATGTACCAGTCGATTCTCGCGTATGACTCCCATGTGACAGAGTTCGGCGCGGAGTGGTGGGGGATCATAACGTTCGGCGCCGTTGTCACCGCCGAGGGCATCTGGGTGAGTTGCGTCAGCCGCAGATTGCCGCTCGTCGGCCTGCGGCGCCGCCTACCCAAGATCATTTCCTATCCGCTCGACATCCTGCTGTCGCTCAACTTTCTCTCCTTCGTATTCCTCGGCCCCGGGCTCTTCCTCTGCGCAACCATCGATGCCCTGCGCCCCACCCCCTACGCCGAACGCGTCGCCCGCAGGGACCTCGCCGAGCAGCTCCGCGCCCACGAACGCCTGTCCCGCAAGCGCTGAGCCGGCCCTCACTTCCCGCTAGCCCCCGGCGCCAGGACCGCGCCGAGCAGGCGGTCGGACACCGCTGACGGGCCGCCGTTGTTGACCGCCATGCTGGAGACCGAGAACACCGCGCGCAGCGAGAGGTCGCGGGTCGCGAACATGCCGTTGACGTAGCCGTAGTCGTGGCCCGTCTTGCCCCACAGGGTCTGGCCGTTGGGCAGCGGGATGGACATCAGGCCGGCCCCGAAGCAGGCCGGGCCGGGCTTGCCGCCGACCGCGCAGTTGAAGGTGTCCGCGTACGGGACGGGCTTGCCGTCGGCGCCCTTGGGGATCGTGAACATCTCGTTCAGCTGGGCGGGTGCCAGCAGTTGGCCCTTGAAGAGCGCGCTGATGAAGTGGTCCAGGTCGGCCGGGGTGGAGATCATGTTGGACGGGTCGCCGCCCTGCTCGCTGACGTCGACGGGCTGGCCGGCGCTGTTGGTGAGGTAGCCGTGCAGGTAGGGCTTGGGCATGGTCGGGTCGTCCTCGGGCACCGAGGTCTGGTCCAGGTGCAGCGGGTCGAGGATGCGGCTGGTCACCTCGTCCTTGTAGGAGTTGCCGGTGATGTGCTCGATCAGCGCGCCGCCGATCCGGAAGCCGAGGGAGTTGTACTCCTGCTCGGTGCCGGGCACGAAGTGCGCGGTGGGCCGGGGACGGCCGTCGGTGGGCTGCAGGGTGCCCTCGATCTCGTCGTCGAAGCTGCGGTACTGGAGGTGACCGGCGATCTCCTGGTCTACGGTCAGCGGCGGCGCGCCCTCGAAGACGTCCGGCAGGCCGCTGGTCATGTTGAGCAACTCCCGGACGGTGATCGGGTCGTACCCGTCCGGGAGCAGGCCGGGCAGGTACGACTGCACGGTCTGGTCCAGGTCGATCCGGCCCTCGGCCGCCAGCTGCAGGATCACCACGGTCTCGAAGGTCTTCGAGATGCTGCCGATGTGGAAGTGCGCGTTGTCCGCGACGTTGCGCCCGGTCACGGTGTCGCCGGAGGCGCCGCGCCACAGCTGCCCCGGCTCGGCGACCCGGGCGACGGCGCCCGCGGCCTGGTCGCCGGGGCGGATGTTGATGGCCGCCTGGAGCGCGGCCGGGTCCAGCGCGGGGAAGCCCGGCGTGGACACCGGCACCCCGGTGCCCGAGCCGGGTGCGTCCGCGAAGGCCGTCGCCCCGCTTGCGGCGGTGGTGGCGACCAGGGCGGAACAGGCCAGGCTCAGGGTGGCGATGCGGCGGACGAGGGTGTTCATCGATGACTCCGACTGAAGATGCGTCAACTGGTGGGGCGTACAGGAACATCCTGTCGAGCTACCGCCCCTGCCGGGTATCGGGAAGAACCCTGGAACACCCCTGAGGCACTGCCCTGAGAGGCTTCCCGGCGCCCCCGCCAGGTCAGCCGCCCAGCGCGCTCAGGTCCAGCAGCGCCAGCCGCCCGGGGTCGGCTCGGCGGGTCGGCTCGGGTCGGGCCGGCTCGGGCCGGCTCGGGGGGCCGGTCAGCTCGCCGCCAGCACCGTCAGCAGTGCCCCCAGCAGCATGCACGGCCCGAACGGCAGCGGGTCCTTGGGCCTGGCCCGCCGGGTCAGCAGCAGGGCCACCCCCCAGCAGGCGGCGAGCAGGAAGCCCGCGAAGGCGCCGTCCAGCACCCAGCGCCAGCCGTACCAGGCGAGCAACGCGCCCAGCGTCGGGGCGAGTTTGGCGTCCCCGTGGCCCATCGGGCCGAGCGCGGCCAGCGCCCAGTACACCAGGCCGAGCGCGAGGGCGGCCAGCAGGCAGCGGAGCAGCACGCCACCGTGCTGGAATCCGGTAGCGAGGAGCAGCACGGCGGTGCCGGCGGCCAGCGGCAGGGTCAGCGCGTCCGGCAGCCGGTGCACCGCCGTGTCGACGAAGGCGAGCACCACGCCGAACAGGCCGACCCAGGCCAGCAGCAGCCCGACCGGCCAGCTCGCCGCCGTGCCGACGGCCAGGCCCACGCCCACCGCGACGACCTCCACGGCCAGCGGTGGCGGGCCCGACCGCTCGGCGCAGCCCGGGCAGCGGCCGGTCGGCGGCAGCCACCACCGCGCCCGCGCGCAGCGGCAGGTGCGCGGTGGCTCGCCGGCGGGCACCGCGTGGCGGGTGGCGGCCGCGCGCAGGGCGGGGGCCGCGGCCGCGCCGGCCAGCGTGCCGAGGATCAGACCGATCATGCTGCTGCTCCTCCCCTGCCCGCGCCACCGCCAATCACGGCGCGGGCCGGCAGTGCGCCGCACGGGACCGACTGCCTCGCACGCACCCGGACTGCGCCCGCGCACAACGCTGTTGGTCTTCCCAGCGGGGCGCGCGCCCACCACAGTAGTGATCTGACCGATCGTCACCGACGACGCACGGGGGATCACACGCATGGCGCCGCAGCCGCTCGGGCCGCAGGATCCGCGGACCATCGGGCCGTACCGACTGCTGGCCCGGCTCGGTTCCGGCGGCATGGGCCGGGTCTACCTGGGACGGCCGAGCGAGGGCACGGGGCCGGGGCCCGTCCGAGCCGTCGCGGTCAAGGTGGTGGACGCCGACTACGCGCGGGGCCGTGACTACCGGCCCCGGTTCCGGGCCGAGGTGACGGCCGCCGGCGCGGTCAGCAGCCCGTTCGTGGCGGCGCTGGTCGCGGCCGACGCCGAAGCCGAACCGCCCTGGCTGGCCACCGAGTTCGTGCGCGGCGTGGCGCTGCGCGAGCTGGTGGAGAAGGGCGGGGCACTGCCCGAGCGCACGGTGCGCCGGCTGGGCGCCGGGCTGGCGGAGGCGCTCACCGCGATCCACGCGGCCGGGCTGGCGCACCGCGATCTGACGCCCGCCAACGTGCTGTTGACCGCCGCCGGGCCGCAGGTGATCGACTTCGGCATCGCCCGCGCCGCCGGGGCGCCCGCGCTGACCCGCACCGGCGCGGTGATCGGCACACCCGGCTACCTGGCGCCCGAGGCGGCGGCGGGGTTCCGGGCCGGGCCGGCCGGGGACCTGTACGCGCTGGGCGCGGTGCTCCACTACGCCGCCACGGGCCACCGGCCGCACCTCGGCCCGCCCTACCGGAGCAGACCGGGCACACTCGCCGGTCGGCTCGGCCGGCTCGCCGGCCACGGCCCCGACCTGCGCACGGTGCCGGCCGGCCTGCGGCCGCTGCTGCGCGACCTGCTCTCCCGCGACCCGATCGACCGGCCGCTCGCCCGGGCGGTGCGCGGGCGGCTGCTGCCGGACGAGGCCGGGGAGGCGCTGGAGTATCTGCCGACCTGGCTGCCGGCGGCGATGCGCTCCATCGTGGAGGAGCAACTCCGGGCGGCGGACGGCTATTTGCAGCCCGCCGGACGGGCCGGATCCGGGTTCGGCCGGGCGCTGGCCCAGCTCGGCGGGGCGCTCACCGGCGGGGGGCGGGACGCAGGCCCGGGCACCGCCGGTCCCGTCCACGGCCCCGGCCCCGGCCCCGGCCCCGCAACGCCTGCCGCCGCCGTCGCCCCGGCACCCGCCCCCGTGCCGGCGCCGGCGCCGGCGCCGGCCAGCGCCCCGCCCCGCGCACCCGCCACGCTCTCCCGCCGCAGCGCGCTGCTCACCGGCGCGGCCGCCACCATCGGCGCGGGAGCGATGAGTTGGGCCGCGCTGGGCCGCCCCGGCCCTCCCCCGCCCGCCGCACCGCCCGTCGAGCAGCTGCAGCGGCTCTGGGTGCACAGCAGCGACGTCGAGGACAGCCTGCAGCCGGAGTTCGCTCCCTCCCCCGCGAACGACATGCTGCTCTACACCTCTGACGGGCAGCTGATCGCCGTGGACGGCATCAGCGGGGTGGTCGCCTGGTCGTTCACCGCGCCCGACGGCCCGCTCAGCCACCCGGTGGTGACCGGTCCGCTGACCCTGGCGCTGGCCGGCAACATCATCTACTGCTTCAACACCGCCACCGGCACCCAGAACTGGAGCACCGCCGGCACCCCGCCGACCCGGCCCCCGGGGCAGCTGTCGACCTCGCTCGGCCCGGTGCTGCCGCAGACGCTGCTGCTGGCCAACGACTACGCGCTGTACGGCGGCGGCCCGGTGCTGCCGGAGAGCGGCCCGCCCACCCAGTACGCCTGGTTCGCGCTCTCGCTCGGCAACCACGCGGTCAAGTGGGCCGTCCCCGACACCATCATCCGGACCGGCACGATCTTCGCCAGCGACTCCGCCTACCGCGGCCGCACCCAGACCGGCGCGCTGGTCTTCGCCTCCGACACCTCCGGCTACGTGACGGTGCTGGACCCCCTGCACGGCGACGCGCTGTGGCAGTTCCCGGCGACCAGCGCGGCCGACCCGGAGACCAGCACGGCCAAGCGCACCAGCTGGATCGTCCCCGACATCGACCAGTTCTACCTGCCGGTCGGCCAGGACGAGTTGACCCTGCAGGCGCTGGCCAACGCGGACGGCAGCGAGCTCTGGCAGGCCGCGCTGCCGCGCGGGGCCGCCGGCCCCTGGGCGCCGCCCGCTCCCTACCGCGGGCTGGTGCTGGCCACCTGCGGGCCGCCGCTGGTGTACGCGTTCGACGCCTCGGACGGCGCCCAGCGCTGGTCCTGCGCGCTGCCCGGGCCACCGGCCACGGCGCCCGCCCTGGTGGTGCACGACAGTCTCTTCGTGCCGGGCGCGTCGAACCAGCTGTACCGGGTCGACCTGCGCCGTCGGCGCGTGGACGGGGTGTTCGCGCCGGACTCGCGGTTCGCCGCCGGCTGGCGGCTCGACACCGACAACGCGCTGCTCTACGCGGCCCTGGGGCGCTCGTTCTATGCCCTGCCGGTGCCGTGACCAGCCCCGCCCGTACCGTGACCAGCCCCGCCGGTGCCGTGAACAGCCCTTCCCGTGCCGTGACGCGTGGGCCGGGCACCGGGTCCCCGCGGGCCGCGTGGTCAAGAACACGCGCGGGCGCGCACCCGGGCGCCGTACAGTGACGGGATGCAGGTCATCCAGTCCAGCAAGCTCGCCCATGTCTGCTACGACATCCGGGGTCCGGTGCTCGACGAGGCGATGCGACTGGAGGACCAGGGGCATCGCATCCTCAAGCTGAACACCGGCAACCCCGCCGCGTTCGGCTTCGAGGCGCCGCCGGAGATCCTCCAGGACATCCTGCGCAACCTCTCCTCCGCGCACGGCTACGGCGACTCCAAGGGCCTGCTGTCCGCGCGCCGCGCGGTGGTCATGCAGTACGAGGAGCGCGGGCTGCACGGGCTGAGCGTGGAGGACGTCTTCCTCGGCAACGGCGTCTCCGAGCTCATCCAGATCGCCATGAACGCGCTGCTGAACGACGGCGACGAGGTGCTCGTCCCCGCGCCCGACTACCCGCTGTGGACGGCCTCGGTCAGCCTGGCCGGCGGCACCGCCGTGCACTACCGCTGCGACGAGCAGGCCGAGTGGTACCCGGACCTGGCGGACATCGAGTCCAAGGTCACCGACCGGACCCGGGCGATCGTGGTGATCAACCCGAACAACCCGACCGGTGCGGTCTACCCGCGCGAGGTGCTGGAGGGGATCGTGGAGATCGCCCGCCGGCACCAGCTGGTGATCTACGCGGACGAGATCTACGACAAGATCCTCTACGACGGCGTGGAGCACGTGCCGCTGGCCACGCTGGCGCCCGACCTGTTCTGCGTCACCTTCAACGGCATGTCCAAGGCCTACCGGGTGGCCGGCTTCCGCTCCGGCTGGATGGTGCTCTCCGGCGACCGGGCCCGCGCACACAGCTACATCGAGGGCCTGCACGTGCTGGCCAGCATGCGGCTGTGCGCCAACATGCCCGCGCAGCACGCGGTGGCGGCCGCGCTCGGCGGCCGGCAGTCGATCAAGGACCTGCTGTTGCCCGGCGGTCGGCTGCTGGAGTCCCGGGACGCCGCCTACCGGCTGCTCAACGAGATCCCGGGCGTCAGCTGCGTGAAGCCGAAGGGCGCGCTGTACGCGTTCCCGCGGCTCGACCCCTCGATCTACAAGATCAAGGACGACGCGCAGATGGTGCTCGACCTGCTGCGCGCCCAGCGGATCCTGATCGTCCAGGGCAGCGGCTTCAACTGGCCGGAGCCGGACCACTTCCGGCTGGTCACGCTGCCGCGGCCGGAGGAGATCGAGGACGCGGTGACCCGGATCGGCGACTTCCTGGCGGGGTACGTCCAGCCGTAGTCCTGCCTGACAGGCCCCGCACTGCCCAACGGCCGCGGTCCCCGGCCCGGCGACCCCCGGACGGGGAGATCGCCGGCCCGGGGACCGCGGCCGTACTGCGTCATAGGCCCGGCCGCCGCGCCACTCCGCAGCGGCGGCCGGACCTGGTCTCTTGGCCTCAGCCCAGGCGCTTGACCAGGGCCTGGTACTCGTCCCACAGCTCGGTGGGCGTGTGGTCGCCGAACAGCTCCAGGTGGGCCGGGATGAGCGCGGCCTCCTGGCGCCAGATCTCGGTGTCGACCGAGAGCAGCAGCTCCAGGTCCTGCTCCGAGAGGTCGAGGCCGTCCAGGTCGAGCGCGTCCTTGGCCGGCAGCACGCCGATCGGGGTCTCGACGCCCTCGCCGGTGCCCTGCAGGCGCTCGACGATCCACTTCAGCACGCGGCTGTTCTCGCCGTAGCCCGGCCAGACGAACTTGCCCTCGGCGTTCTTGCGGAACCAGTTGACGTAGTAGATCTTCGGCAGCTTGGCCGCGTCGGCGGCGGCGCCGAGCTTGAGCCAGTGGGCGAAGTAGTCACCCATGTTGTAGCCGCAGAAGGGCAGCATCGCGAACGGGTCGCGGCGCAGCTCGCCCACGGTGCCCTCGGCGGCGGCGGTCTTCTCCGAGGCGATGTTGGAGCCCAGGAAGACGCCGTGCTGCCAGTCGAAGGACTCGGTGACCAGCGGGACGGCGGTGGCCCGACGGCCGCCGAACAGGATGGCCGAGATCGGCACACCCGCCGGGTCCTCCCACTCGGGGGCGATGGTCGGGCACTGCGCGGCCGGGACGGCGAAGCGCGCGTTCGGGTGCGCGGCCGGGGTCCCGCTGGCCGGCGTCCAGTCGTTGCCGCGCCAGTCGATCAGGTGGGCGGGCGGCTCCTCCGTCAGGCCCTCCCACCAGACGTCGCCGTCGTCGGTCAGCGCGACGTTGGTGAAGACGGTGTTGCCGTACAGGGTGTCGATCGCGTTGGCGTTGGTGTCCACGCCGGTGCCCGGGGCGACGCCGAAGAAGCCGGCCTCCGGGTTGATCGCGTAGAGCCGGCCGTCGGCGCCGAAGCGCATCCAGGCGATGTCGTCGCCGATCGTCTCGACCTTCCAGCCCGGGACGGTGGGCTGGAGCATGGCGAGGTTGGTCTTGCCGCAGGCGCTCGGGAAGGCCGCCGTGACGTACTTGACCTCACCACCCGGGGCCGTGAGCTTGAGGACGAGCATGTGCTCGGCCAGCCAGCCCTCGTCGCGCGCCATGGTGGAGGCGATGCGCAGCGCGTAGCACTTCTTGCCGAGCAGGGCGTTGCCGCCGTAGCCGGAACCGAAGGACCAGATCTCGCGGGTCTCCGGGAAGTGCGAGATGTACTTGGTGCTGTTGCACGGCCACGGCACGTCGGCCTGGCCCTCGGCGAGCGGGGCGCCCACGGTGTGCACGGCCTTGACGAACTCGCCGTCCTCGCCGAGCTGGTCGAGCACGGCCTGGCCCATGCGGGTCATCACGCGCATCGACACGGCGACGTAGGCGGAGTCGGTGATCTCGACGCCGTACGCGGCCAGCGGCGAGCCGACCGGGCCCATCGAGAACGGCACGACGTACATCGTGCGGCCCTTCATCGCGCCACGGAACAGGCCCTGCTCACCGCTGAAGACGGCCCGCATCTCGGCGGGGGCCTTCCAGTGGTTGGTGGGGCCGGCGTCCTTCTCCTGCTCGGAGCAGATGAAGGTGCGGTCCTCGACCCGCGCGACATCGCTCGGGTCGGAGGCGGCGTAGTAGGAGTTGGGGCGCTTCTGCTCGTTGAGCTTCTTGAAGGTGCCCTGGGCGACCAGCAGATCGGCGAGGCGCTGGTACTCCTCCTCCGAGCCGTCGCACCACTCGACGCGGTCCGGCTGGGTGAGCTCCGCGATCTCGCTGACCCAGGTCAGCAGCCGCTGGTGGCGAGTGGGTGCCGCCGCGCTGACGGCAGAGTTCTCGTACGACACGATCGCTCCGTTTCACGCCTGCTCGGCCTTGAGCAGGCGTCCGGGGGGTTGAGGGTGCTTGCAGCGTAGCTCCGGCCCGGAGAGCCCAACACGGCGCGATGGCGTTTTTGCCGCAAGTTTTGCTCCTCTATGGCCAAAAACTGGCACTTCCGCGGACGGATGTGGCACGTCCGAGACCCCTCTGGATCACATCCAACTCTGCCAGATTGTCCAAAAGTGATGAGTGCCACTTCCTACTTATAAGTAACCTACGCAGGCGTAGGTAGCATGAGCGCTATGACAGCGGATCAGAACCCGGTGCCGGTCCCCGGCGCGGACGCGGTGGGCGCCGAAGCGGTTACCGACATGACGGCGACGGGCGCGTCACTGCCCGCCAAACCCGTCTGGCGCGGCTGGCTGCACGCGGGCATGTTCCCGGCGTCGCTGGCGGGGGGCATCGTGCTGATCTGCCTGGCGGACTCCCCGCGGGCCCGGCTCGCCTGCGCGATCTACTCGGTGAGCGCCTGGCTGCTCTTCGGGATCAGCGCGGTCTACCACCGGTTCACCTGGGGCCCGCGCGGCGACGCGATCCTGCGCCGGCTGGACCACGCGAACATCTTCCTGATCATCGCCGGGTCCTACACCCCGTTCACCATCCTGCTGCTGCACGGCGGGCGGCGGGAGGTGCTGCTCTGGCTGGTCTGGGGCGGAGCGCTGGCCGGGATAGCGTTCCGGGTCTTCTGGGTCGGCGCGCCACGCTGGCTCTACACGCCGTGCTACCTCGCACTGGGCTGGGCCGCGGTCTTCTTCCTGCCCGACTTCCTGCACACCGGCGGGGTCGCGGTGATCACGCTGATGATCGTCGGCGGCCTGCTCTACAGCGCGGGCGGCGTGATCTACGGGCTCAAGCGGCCCAACCCGTCACCGCGCTGGTTCGGGTTCCACGAGGTCTTCCACGCGTTCACCCTCGGGGCGTTCATCGTGCAGTACATCGGGGTCTCGCTGGTGGCGTACACCGTGGCGAGCTGAGGCCCGCGAGCCCGCGCGGATCAACGGGAGGCACGCTCGCGGACCCGGCGGCAGCGCTCGCAGTGGGCGGCGTCCGGGCGGGCGTCGGAGTCGGCCGTGGGCTCGGTGCGGGACTCGACCGGATGCCCCAGATGCCGGAACCGGCGGGAGACATGGACCATCACCAACAGCGCCTCCACCGACGCCACCGCCCACACCAGCGCGGCACCGTCGGCCAGGTAGGCGGCCACCACGGCCAGGGCGGCACCGACGACGGCGACCGTCCCCCAAAGCTGCAGGTCCCGCGTGTCCTTCATGGCGCTCGCCACCTCTCCCCGGTCTAACCCAGTGACACATGGTATCTACCGATAGTGACAGGGCGTAGTCAAAGGCGAGCGAACAACACATCAATGTTTCATCAACTCCGGGTGCCGGGCCCGCTGCCGACAGCTTCGGGGGCACCCAACGCCGAGTGGCCCCACGGGAGATGATCCCGTGGGGCCACGCCGGGCTCCGGTCGCTGTCGGTCTCCGGATCGCCGTCGGTCTCCGGATCGCCGTCGGCCTCCGGATCGCCGTCGGTCTCCGGATCGCTCAGCCGCGGACCCGGCGGCGGACGGCCAGGCCCGCCCCCGCCAGCGCGGTCACCCCGAGCGCCCCGGCGGCCGTGACCGCCGGAACGGACAGCCCGCCGAGCACACCGCCCCCGGTGCCACCGGTGCCGCCGCCCTGCTCCGCGACGCTCGCCGTGGTGGGCGAGAAGCCGCCGCCCAGGCCGGACTTGTCGTAGGCCGAGCCCGGCAGCTTGTCGCCGTACCGCTGGTGCACCAGCTGCTGGTACGCCGCCAGGCTCGTCCCGTTCGCGCCCACCGACTCCCGCGCCTCGGTGTCCAGCGGCAGCACCCGGCCACTGCGCAGCACGTACCAGGCGTTGACCTGCGGCTCGCGGAAGACCGTGCCACCGCCGCCGGCCGCGCCGCGCGCCGCGTAGTCGGTCTCGTCGCTGCCGGAGGCGATGTTCACCACCCGCCAGCTCCCGTTCTGCCGCACGGCCCAGACCGAGGCCTTCTGCCCGTCGGCGGCGACCGCTTCGGTCGCCGTGAAGTCCACCCGGGCCACCGGCGCGCCCTTGGTGCCCGAGACGAAGCCCGGGTCCAGGGTGTAGACCGGGACCGTCGCCCCGACCAGCGAGGGGGCCGCCTGCGCGGCCGCCTTGGCCTCGTCGGCCGCGCCGAGCTGGAGCGGCTGGGTGGGCGGCACGCCCTTGCGGGCGAAGAAATCGCCCAACTGACCGAGGACGGCCGGGTTCTGGACGGCTGACCGGGCGGCGGCCAGGTCGCCGGCGGCCACCGCGGCGGGCGGCACCTCGCCCGCCGGCTGGGGCGCCGCCTGGGCCAGCGGCGCCAGCGAGAGCCCGGCCGTCGTCGCGAGGAGGGCCACCACGGCGGCCCGGCGAGAGAACTGAGTGATCGTCATAGCTCCTCCTCACGAGCCGATCTGGTACAGGGAGTGGGTCCAGGAGAAGGAGCTGTTGCTGACGTAGTAGTTGTAGTCGGCCCAGTTGTAGCGGTTGTCCGAGGGCCACGGGTCGCCCCAGTAGACCCAGTTGTTGCCGGTGTCGTACCCGTACAGCACCTCCATGTGGCCGCCGCCCGAGGACCACTGGATCCGGGTCTCGACCGGCCGGTTGCTGTTGATCTCGTTCTGCACCGTGCTGTAGTACAGGTACCCGGTGACGTAGTTGCCCGGGTTGATCCCGATCCAGCTGAGCGCGTTCTGCACGTTGTCCAGCGCCGCCTGGCTGTTGGGGCAGGAGGAGTCGGTGCTGCGGCCGAACGCGGCGTCGCAGAACTGGTTCTGGCTGTAGGTGTAGCCGAACCAGCTGGCGATGGTGTCGCCGCTGGCCGCCCAGCACCAGTTGGAGTTCTGCTGTTGCTGCATCCCGATGTTGAGGGTCTTCCAGGTGCCGGCGTTGGGGGTGGCGGCGCTGGAGACGTTGCTCCCGGAGCTGGTGCCGGCGGCGAACGCCGGGTGCGCCTGGGCGAGCCGTCCGGACTGGGCGGTCGGCCCGGATCGGTCGGTCGGCCCGGATTGGACGAACGCGGCGGCCGAGGCCGGGGAGCTTGCCGCCACGGTCAGCGCCGGGGCGAGCGCGGCCAGCGCGGCAACGGCAAGCACCTTGCGCACCAGGGCCGTTCTGGGTTGCCGGGCCGTTTCGGGGCACCGGGCCGTTCTGGGCAGGGGCATGGGCGTTTCCTCCTTGCGGACAGGCAGGGAAAGGAAGTGGGGGACACGCGAACCCCGGCGCCGTCGCGAACGGCGGTGGGGTGTGACCGAGCATCAGCCGTTGACCGTCCCTGGTCAACCGTGGTTCGGTGGCCCCCGGACCTGATGTGAACGGCGCCCTCCGAGTGTGAACAGCACCGGGCTCCGGGCGACGAACGGCCCACACAACGGGTGACGAGGGCCCACGGAGGTGTGAATATTCACCGCACCGCCCGGCCCGGTAGGGAGGCCGCCATGGGGCGATTGCCACAGCGCACCGCACGGCAGGCCGGCCCGCCCGACCTGGCCATGGTGCTGCGCACCGGCCCGTTCCACCTCGCCCTGCGCACCGCGCTCAGCGCGCGCGGCCTCGCCCTGCACCGGGTCCAGCAGCACCTCGCGCAGCGCGGCGTGCACGTCGGGGTGACCAGCCTCAGCTACTGGCAGCAGGGCCGGCGACGCCCCGAACGCGCCGAGTCCCTGCGCGCGGTGCGGGCCCTGGAGGAGGTGCTGGAGCTGCCCGCGCACTCGCTCACCCGGCTGCTCGGCCCCCGCCGCACCGGCCCGGACGCCGCCGCCGGGCCGCCGGTGGCCACCCGCCCCTACCGCGACCTGATCGCCCCCGCCACCGCGGTCGACGAGTTGCTCGCCGGGCTGCCCGGACCGCGCGACACCGACCTGCACACGGTCACCCACATCGAGCGGATCCGGGTCGGCCCCAACCGCCAGCTGCTGCGCCGCGACTCGCAGCACGCGGTGCGGGCCCACCGCGACGGCATCGACCGGTATCTGGCGATCCACCAGGGCGACCCCGGCTCCGACGTGTCACAGGTGGTGGTGCGGGCCGAGGAGAACTGCCGCCCCGGCCGGATCAGACGCGACGGCGCCGCCCAACTCGTCATCGCCGAACTGCTGCTGGACCGGCGGCTGCGCACCGGCGAGACCCATCTGCTCGGCTACGGCTTCGACGACGCCCCCGCGCCGCTGCCCAGCACCGAGTACGTGCGCGGCTTCAACTCCGGCACCGGGCAGTACGTCCTGCAGGTCACCTTCCACCCGCAGGCGCTGCCGGTGCGCTGCCACCGCTTCGTCAGCAGCGCACCGGGGGCGATGCCGAACGAGACGGAGGAACTCACCCTGGACGGACACCACTGCGTCCACCTGATCGCCACCGGGCTGGCCCCCTGCCTGCTGGGGATCCGCTGGGACTGGGACTGAGCCCCTCAGCAGCCCTGAGCACTCCTCAGCCCGCGAAACCCAGGTCCAGGTTCTCCGCCACCGGCCGGTAGCCGATCTTCGGGTAGATCGAGTTGCTCACCGGGTTGGTCACGTCGGTGTAGAGCAGCACCTCCCGGGCCCCGCGCTCGATCGCGAGCGCCGAGACCCCGGCGGTCACCGCACTCGCGTAGCCGTGGCCGCGCTCCTCGGGCGGGGTGTAGACCGGGCCGATCCGGGACATGCCCGCCAGCACCGGGGAGACCGCCGCCATCGACACCGGCCGGCCCTGCCCGTCCGCGCCGCCGTCCTCCCAGATCAGGATGTCCCCCTCGGCCGTGCGACGGGCCACGCTCTCCTCGACCGGGGCGAAGGCGGGCATCCCGACCTCCGTCAGGAAGGCCTGCCACCAGCCGACCACCAGCCCGTGGTCGTCCGGCCCCGCGGCCCGCAGCTGCCCCGGCACCCGCGGCAGGACCAACTCGCCCAGCCGGTAGAGCCGCAGGCGCTCCCGCACGTCGGTCGCCAGGTCGAACCGCTGCGCCCAGGCGGCGGCGAAGGCCTCGACCGCCGCCGTCGCCCCCGCCACCCCGGCCAGGCCCGACCACGCCTCGGCGGGCAGGGCCAGCGCCAGCTCGGCCGCCCGCTCGGCGGCCATCTCGCTCAGCCGCACCGCATGCGGCGGGGTCTGCGCGAAGGCCGCGGTCACCGGAGTCTGCGGGTCCGCGCGCCACCAGCCGAAGCGCGGCGGCAGCGTGGGGTCCCCGCCGACCGACTGGCCGGCCGCCAGCCGGTGCACGATGGTCAGCAACACGGTGTTGGCGGCCGGGTGCTCGCCCAGGAAGCCCTCCGCGTGCGCCCGGAACTCCGCCACGTCCTCAGTGAGTGTCCACGTCATCCACCGATCCTGGCCGCCGGGCCCGCCGCCCGCACCCGAATATCCGCGCCCCCGGTGCGCCTGCCTCAGCGCGGGGTGGACCCCACCTGCTCGGCCAGCACGGCCGGATCCGAGGTCGGCAGCCCGCAGACGAAGTGCCGGCAGACGTAGGCCGTCGGCGCCCCGTCCAGCAGC
The DNA here is from genome assembly GCF_042957465.1 of Kitasatospora sp. NPDC008050. NCBI lineage: Bacteria > Bacillati > Actinomycetota > Actinomycetes > Kitasatosporales > Streptomycetaceae > Kitasatospora > Kitasatospora sp. NPDC008050. Next base: position 400,454 of record NZ_JBIBIJ010000002.1, on the reverse strand, counting down.
GGCCGGTCGGCGAGCAGCGGCACCTCCGGGCCCGCGGCCTCCCCGGTCGCCGTGCCGAGCGCCACCACCGCGCCGGGCGCGGTGGCCAGCAGCGCCGTGCGGTGCAGCGCGGCCGTGCGCGGATCGTCCGCCGCACCGACCACCGCCACCTCACGCGGACCGTCCAGCAGCGCCTCGGCCGCCGCCAGCCCCCAGCCGATGAACCGCGGCGCCTGCCCCGCGAGCGCGCCCACCACGCCCAACGCCCGTTCGGCGGCGGTGCGGTGGCGCTCCGAGCCGGTGTACGCCGCGTAGCTCAGCAGCGCCTGCGCGGCGGCCGTCCAGCCGGACGGGGTGGCGTTGTCGGTCGGGTCCTGCGGCCGGCGGATCAGCTCCTCGGCGTCATCCGCCGTGTCGTACAGGCCTCCTGACGCCTCGTCGGTGAAGTGCTGGAGCACCGTGTCCAGCAGCCCGCCCGCGAGCCCCAGCCACTCGGCCTCGCCGGTCACCGCGTACAGCGCCAGGAACCCCTCGGCCACGTCCGCGTAGTCCTCCAGCACGCCCGCGTTGGCCCCCGGTCGGCCGTCCCGCGAGGTGCGCAACAGCCGTCCGTGCGCGCTGAGATGGACGCTCAGCAGCAGATCGGCGGCGCGGCCCGCGGCCTCCACCAGGTCCGGACGGTCCAGCAGCGCGCCGGTCTCGGCCAGCGCCGCGATCGCCAGCCCGTTCCAGGCGGCCACCACCTTGTCGTCCCGCGCCGGGGCCGGCCGCTTCGCCCGCGCCGCCAACAGCCGCTCGCGCACCCGCTGGTAGCCCGGGCCGTCCTCGGGGTCGGTCAGCAGCTGGAGCACCGAGGCGCCCTCCTCGAAGGTCCCGGCCTCGGTCACCGTGAACAACCGGGCCGCCAGCGCGCCGTCCTCCTCCCCCAGCTCCCGCACCAGCTCCTCGGGCGTCCAGACGTAGTACGCGCCCTCGCGGTGCGCCCCGTGCGCGTCCTCGCTGTCCGCGTCCAGCGCCGAGGCGAACCCGCCCTCGGGCGTGCCCAGTTCGCGCACCAGGAAGTCCGAGGTCTCCAGCGCGATCCGCCGGGCCCGCGCGTCCCCGGTGGCCCGCCACAGGTGCAGATGGACCCGGATCAGCAGTGCGTTGTCATAGAGCATCTTCTCGAAGTGCGGCACCACCCAGTCCGCGTCCACCGAGTACCGCGCGAACCCGCCGCCGAGCTGGTCGTAGATCCCGCCGCGCGCCATCGCCTCGGCCGTCCCGGCCACCATCTCCAGTGCCACCTCGGACCCGGTGCGCGCATGGTGGCGCAGCAGGAACTCCAGCACCATCGCCGGCGGGAACTTCGGCGCCCCGCCGAACCCGCCGCGCGCCGGGTCGAAACTGCGGCTCAGCCCCGCCAGCGCCTGGTGCAGCTCCGCCTCCCCGGGCGCCGCCAGCCCCGCCCCGGCCCCGTACACCCCGGCCCGCTCGGCCAGCTCCGCCCGGATCCGCCCGGCGACCTCCGCGACCTCCTCCCGCCGCTCCCGCCACGCGGCGTCCACCCCCTCCAGCACCTGCCGGAAGGACGGCATCCCGTGCCGCGGCTCGGGCGGGAAGTACGTCCCGAAGTAGAACGGCTCGCGCTCCGGCGTCAGGAACACGGTCATCGGCCACCCGCCCTGCCCGGTCGCCGCCTGCACCGCCTCCATGTACACCGCGTCCACATCCGGCCGCTCCTCGCGGTCCACCTTCACCGCGACGAACCGCTCGTTCAGATACGCGGCAGTCGCTTCGTCCTCGAACGACTCCCCGGCCATCACATGACACCAGTGACAGGCCGCATACCCCACGCTCAGCAGCACCGGCACCCCCCGCCGCTCCGCCTCCGCAAACGCCTCCGGCCCCCAGGGCCACCAGTCGACCGGGTTGTCGGCGTGCTGAAGCAGATAGGGCGAGGTCACACCGGCCAACCGATTCATGCGTTCCAGCCTCTCACAGGGCCCCGCCCTCGACGGCGGAACCCGCGCGCCGCCGCCCGCTTGGCCGATCCACATTCATCCGGAGGTCAGGTGAGGAGTGGGAAGGGCCGACCCCGGGGCTGCCGGCCGGTCCAGGACCGGTACGTCACATCTGGTGTCCGCTGTCGTCCTGCCGTCCAGCGTCGACGTCGTCACCGACAATGCCCGTTCAAGTCATCTTTGGTTGCCCGCTCGATCCACCAAAGGAAGCAGGCGAGTCGGAGATAATCGGGATCCACCAGGCGTCATGAACAAGGCTGTGCGCCCTCGTGTCGACGGCCCTACCGAAAGCCGCCGCCGGAGACTGCGATACCGATCCACGGCATCAACTGTCAGTGCACAGGTCTTTACGCCGACAGTTCATGAGAAGTCGTTTCATGGCCAAGAAACTCACGCCGTTGGGCGAATCTCCCCCGAGCGGCTGCCACTCACCTTCGCGACCACGGCGACGCCGCGGCATCCTCACCTGCGCCCGCCACCGGCATGCGGGCACACCCGGCTCCGCCCTCGAAATACGGTGCCACCGCCCAGCGCGCCACGCAGGAGACGGGAGACAGTGCCAATTGGACTGGAGGGTCGGACCGGCGGCCATTGGCGAGCACCGATCGACAGACGCCGTGTGATCACTGCCACAGGAACTATGTATACGAATATGGCAGTACTGGGTATGGATCCAGGATTTCGCGCCCGTGTCCGGGCCGGCGACGAGAGCGCCTTCGATGCGCTCTTCAGCGACTTCGGGACAAGGGTGTACAACCACTGCTTCCGCCTGACCGCCGACTGGTCCGCCGCAGAGGACTGCACGTCGCTGGTGTTCATGGAGGCCTGGCGGCTGCGCTCCAGGGTCGAGCCCGACGGCGGGTGTCTGCTGCCCTGGCTGCTCGGGATCGCCACCAACGTGGTGCACCGCCACAGGCGGGTGGCCCGCCGGCACCGGGCGCTGATGGACAGGATGCCTGAACCCCGGGCCCTTCCGGACTTCGCCGACGAGCTCGTGGCACGAATGGCGGATCAGCAGAGGGTCGCAGCCGTCGGCCGGTCGCTGAGGCTTCTTCCTCGCGTCGACCGCGACGTGCTGGCCCTGTGCGTGTGGGCGGGCCTCGACTACGCCTCTGCCGCCGAGGCACTGGGCGTGGCCGTGGGGACCGTTCGCTCGCGCCTGTCCCGGGCACGCCGGCGCCTGGACAAGCTCGCCGAGGCGAATCCCGGTCCGGGCATGGAACACGCCCACCCGGCACGGCAGGTGACAGACAACCGCGAGTACGCGACCGAACGAGAGAGGAGTGTGCGATGACGGGCGAGGACACCCCGACGGCGCAGCACCACGACGACGACCTCTGGGAACTTTCGCGGATGCTTCCCGTGCCCGGCCCACGGGACTTTCCCGTCGGCCGTCACCACCAGATGAAGGAGCAGTTGATGAACAGTTGGAAGCAGATGGCCCGGAAGGACGGCAGCACGGCGATTGCGGCCACGGGCGGATGGCTGGCCTGGCCGCGGCGCCGGCGCGTCCTCACGTTGACCGGAACACTCGCCGGCGCGGGGGCACTCAGCCTGGGGGTGAGCGTTCTCCTGCCCGGGACGACTGCTCCCGCGATGGCGGCAACGCCCAAGCCCCTCAGCTACATCCAGGACAGCCCCGCCCAGGACGCCCCTCAGATCCTCGATCGGCTCGCGGATATCGCCGCCCGTCAGCCGGATGCCACAGTGACCGGTACGGAGCACATCAAGAGCCGTGGCTGGTACATGAACACCCGCGTCGGCGAGAAGACCGCCACTGCCGTTGTCCCCGTCGAGGACGAGCTGTGGCAGCGCCCGGACGGCACCGCCGTCACGATCCGCCGCGACGACGCGCCCGAGTTCCCCGACCAGGCCTACCGCGTGTACTGGAAGGAACAAGGCTGGGCGACCGGCCCGGGCAAGGCTGAGATCAAGAACCGGCCCGCCGACGAGCTCCCCCGGCACTGGGCGGACCGGCCCCCCACGGACCCTCAGGCGCTCAAGTCCTGGCTTCAGAAGGCGCACCCTGCGCAGAACGGCCCCGCCGAGACCCTGGTCGCCGTCACTGACCTGATCAGGGAACGCGTCCTCAGCGCCCCCGAACGCGCCGCCCTCCTACGCGTGCTGGCCACCGTCCCGGGCCTCACCTACGAGGGCACCACTGTCGACCGTGCCGGACGGACCGGCAAGGCCTTCTCCCTGGACAACGACCTCGGCGGACTGCCCAACCGGCACACCGTGATCGTCGACCCGGGCAACGGCCGGATCATCGATGACGAGAAAGTCCTCACCGAGACCGCAGGCAGGCTCGCGGTCCCCATCCCGTCCCTCACCTCCTACACCGCCTACCTTGAGGCCGACACCCAGGCCGCCCCCACTACGTAACTGCCAATCCCGGCGATGCCCAGGCCCACGCACAACGACGGGGCGGTCCCCCGGCCTTGGCCTGGGGACCGCCCGCTACGACGGCTGGCCGTCACCCCGCACACGCCGAACCCCGCAGGGGTGAGGCAGCCGACCGAGGATCAGAGCCTGTACCAGCCCGACATTTGGTCGTTGAAATTGGGGTCCACCTGGGATGACTTGGAATTGCCCGCCATGTCCCACAGCGGGTCCCACATGCGATTATTCTGCTTGTCGATGTGATTGTAGGTGCGGTACTTGTGATTCTGCGTGTTGACCCAGGACGACGTCATGTCATTGAACCCCCAGTCCGTCGCCCACCCGACTCTGGTGTCGTGAAACTGCCACCGAGCGCCCCCGTAGTCCTTGTGCTCGTAGAAGCAGTACCACCTGTTGTCCGGCCTGCCCGCTGGGCATCCCTCGACAGCGCGAGCCTCCCGATCGTTTGCGCCCGCCAGCAGGCCCATCCCCGCAGCCTCGGCCGTGCGGACGTTGGGGCCCAGGCCCGTCGGCGCGTGCTCCTCGCCCGGGCTGGGGAACACCGCCACCGCCTCACCGTTGCCGTAGGCGATGGCGTTGTCCGACACCTGAATGCCGCCGGGGAACTTGCGAAGGTGCTCATCGATATCCCGCTGCACACTCGGCACCGGGCGCGCACCGGACGGGGCCGGTGTCACGGCATTCGCTATGGGCATGATGGCCGAGGCCATAAGAGCAGCCGGGAGGACAACTGCGTATCGAAGACGCAAAGCAGATCCGATCGGGAAAGGGGTGACAGCCGCTCTGTGAATTCGAGCTGGAGGCTCCGGCCAGTTCCGAAGCAGCCTCACGATAGCTGCTGACCTGTAAGCGAAAGTCAAATCGTGGGCAGCCAAAAGATGACTGTCACGTTGGCCTGCTGTATCGGGCGCCCACTCGGGCGAGGTGGCGGTGGCGAGTCGGTTCACGACGACTCCGTTCTCGATGGAGATCGACCTCAGCACGGGCTGACCTGTCTCCCGCGTGCACGTTCTCAACTCAAGCAACGAAGGCTGGCGGCGCTCGACCTCGACCACGACAGCCCAGCGCAGCAGGAACCCACGCAGAGGGTCGAACGTGTCGGACTCGATGGCCGTGGTGGTCGCCTCAGCCTGCTCCGTCTGCAACTCCGGCAGTCGGTCCGGAGCCACGACGATCAGGGCGGCCCTCAGGGCGGAAGAACACGGCCGCCCCGGTCCACCGGCGCCCCAGCGGGCTGACGGTGGACCGGGACGGCCGTGGCGGGGTCGATCAGGGAGCCGAGTCCGGGACGCTCGGGCTCTTGTCGTAGGCCTTGATCGGGCTCATGCCCACGCCGTTGATCGCCACCGTGTCCTGGGTGCTGACCTGGGCGCACTTGGTGGAGTCGTCGGCGGTCTGGGCGTCGCTGTTGCTCAGCGCCTGCTGGGTGTTGACGGGGGCGGGAGCGGAGGCGGGGGCGCCGTTGCCGGAGCCGCCGGCGGGGGCGGAGCCGAAGGTGGTGCCGCTGGTCCAGTCCTTGCCGATCACCAGGGTGATCCCGGGGCCCTCGCCGGGCTTGACGGCGGAGGCGGGCAGGCCGACCGAGGCGGCGACCTCCTGGGCGTCGGCCTCGCGGCCGGCGGTGTAGGTGACCTCGCTGGTCTCCGAGGTGGCCACGGCGTTGGCGGCGGAGGTACCGGAGTTGTACCCGGCCTCCTTCAGCGCGGTGGCGATCTCACCGGCGCGCCCGGCCGAGCCGCTGCCGTTCTTCACGTGGACCGCGATCTCGCTCTTCGGTGCGCCGGCGGGCGCCGCGGGCGGCGCGGAGCTGGCCGCGGGGGTCGGCGCGGCCGACGACGCGTTGGGATCCGCGGTCGAGGTGGCGGAGGCTGCGGCGGAGGACTTGTCGCCGCTGCCGGTGGTCAGCGAGACGTCGTTGGTGATCGCGGAGAACAGGTTCTTCGCGGCCGGCGCGACCAGCACCCGGCCGTCCTCGCCCTTCAGGTTGTCGGGCTCGTTCTGCATCGTGGTCATGGTGATGCGGTTGGCCGGCACCTTGTTGAGGTCGTTCGCCAGGCCCACCAGGTTGGTGATCCCGCTGAGCCCGTTGTCGACGGTCAGCGCCTTGGTGGCGGCGTTCGCCAGCGAGAGCACCGCGGTGGGGTTGGTCAGCGTGCCCGCGCTCTTGAGCTGGCGGACCATCGAGCTGAGGAACATGTGCTGGGCGACCGTGCGGCCCAGGTCGCTGCCGTCGCCGAAGCCGTGCCGGGTCCGGACGAACTGCAGGGCGGCCATGCCCTGGAGGGTGTGGTTGCCCTTCTTCAGCTTGAGGTGCGAGTACGGGTCGTAGACGTTGTTGTCCACGCAGACCGGCACGCCGCCGACCGCGTCCGACATCTGCACCACGCCGGTGAAGTCGACCATCATGAAGTGGTCGATGGGTATACCGGTCAGCTGGTGGACGGCGGCCACCGTACAGCCGGGGCCGTAGTCCAGGGTGCTGTTGATCATGTCCCGGTGCGGCTTCATGCTGGTGTGGTTCTGGGTGTCCGTGCAGCCGGGCAGGTCCGTCATGAGGTCGCGCGGGACGCTCATCACGGTCGCGTTGCTGCGGTCCGCCGAGACATGCAGCACCATCTCCACGTCGGCGTTGGCGCCGGGCCCGCAGTCGCCGCCGATCGCGCAGTCGGCCGCGTTGTCACGCTGGTCGGAGCCGATCACCATGATGTTGATCGGGGTACGGCCGAAGGCGTCCGGCGTCTCGTGGCCCGCGTCGCCCGAGGTCCCGGCGAAGAGCGCCGAGTGCTTGATGTTGCCGTTCAGCTTCTCGTAGATGTAGCCGAAGGTGCCGCCGGTGACCAGCACCAGACCGGCCGTGGTGTAGGCGAGGATGCGCAGGCCGCGCCGCTTGGGCTTGCGGCTCTTGCGAGCGGCCGCCCGGCCACCGGTCGAGGGGGGCGGCGTCTGGGCGCCGCGCGCACGCCGACGTGGCCCGGGACCGGGGGTGTCCACCTGCATTCCGCTCACGTCCGCTGTCCTTCCGCCGTCGATCGCCGACCGTGTCACCTGTGACCAACGGCACGGTCCACCCGTGCGGTTCGGTCGCGAAGTAGCCGGTGATCCTCCGGATCCATCAGTCGCTCGCGGCCGGTGCCGAGAAGCGTTGCTTGGTTCGTGCCTGTCTGGACGTCGGCGTGTCGGGCCTCGGTTCCCAGGCGCGCAGCATAGCCGCCCACCCTTATAAGACTTAAGAGCGGAGCGAGCACCACCGGCACGGCAGTTGAGTGACCGGCGACACATAACGGCTGCCCGGCCAGGACTGGTTCAGCAGGCCGCTGACCGGCGCTGTCGGCACGGTCGCGCGGCGTGGGGCGGGGGCGGACCTGAAGGAAACGGACGCGGTGGTGCGGGAGTTGGCCGACGCGGGCAGTGATCGACGTCACCGACCGGACGGGCACCACGGCAGGCGGCGCGGCGGACGGCGCGGCAGGCACCGCGGCGCACGGCGTCCGGCGCACGGCGCCGAGCCCGCGCGCCGGCTACTCCTTGGGGCTCTCCGGCTCCTCGGCGAAGTCGACCCGCTTGAAGCGCGAGTTCATCGACTTCAGCAGGAACCAGGTGGCGACGCCCAGCCCGCAGAAGACGACGAAGCCCAGCAGGCCCGGGGTGACCGAGTTGGGGTCGTAGGCAAGCTGGGTGGTGGCGTGGGCAAGGTTCAGGGGAGCGCTCATTGCTCCATGGTGACCCGGCTCCCCATGGACCGGGTCACCGGGGTGGGGCGTGTCGCGCGCGACACGCCCCACCAGGGCGACTACTGCGCCGTGTCCCCCGCCAGGCTGGTGGCGCGCAGGCCGGCGAAGAGATCGTCCTCCGGCAGGTCGGTGTCGACCAGCGAGCGGGCCAGCTCGTAGTCCTCGGTCGGCCAGACCTCGCGCTGCACCTCCAGTGGCACCCGGAACCACGGGCCGTCCGGGTCGATCTGGGTGGCGTGCGCGATCAGCGCCCGGTCACGGGTCTCGAACCAGTCCGCACAGTGCACCCGGGTGGTGATCTCCCGCTCGGCGCGGCCGCTCTTCTCCCAGCCCGCGATCCACTCGCCGTACGGGGAGTCGAGGCCGTGCTCGGTGAGGTACTGGTGCAGGGCGCGGATCCGGCCCATCGGGAAGCCGTGGTTGTAGTAGAGCTTCAGCGGCTGCCAGGGCTCGCCGGCCGCCGGGTAGGCGTCCGGGTCCCCGGCGGCGTCGAAGGCCCGCATGGTGATCTTGTGGGTCATGATGTGGTCGGGGTGCGGGTACCCGCCGTTCTCGTCGTAGGTGGTGATCACCTGCGGCTTGAACTCGCGGATCAGGCGCACCAGCGGCTCGGCCGCCGCCTCGACGTCCTGCAGCGCGAAGCAGCCCTCGGGCAGCGGCGGCAGCGGGTCGCCCTCGGGCAGGCCCGAGTCGACGAAACCCAGCCAGGCCTGGTCGACGCCCAGGATCTCCCGGGCGGCGTCCATCTCCTTGCGGCGGACCTCGTGGATGTTCTCCTCGACAAAAGGGTCGCCCTGGAGCTTGGGGTTCAGCACCGAACCGCGCTCGCCCCCGGTGCAGGTGGCGACCAGCACCTCAACGCCCTTGGCGACATACATGGCCATGGTGGCCGCGCCCTTGCTGGACTCGTCGTCCGGGTGCGCGTGCACCGCCATCAGCCGCAACTGCTCAGTCAACGCCTGGTTCCTTCCGGGAATGTCCGGGCTCAGCATCGTCCCCCTATAGTGACGGACTGGAAGGCCCGCACATTCCCGCCGCCCAGCGCGTGGACGGGTGCCCGCAGCCCGCGGTCTTCCCGGAAGGGACTGATCCTGCCATGACCGCCACCAGCAGCACCGCCTCCGACTCCCTGCCCCAGGGCCGTTACGGCCGGCAGAGCGACGAGCAGGCGGACCGCACCCTCAAGCTGGTCGGCGCCGTGCTGGCGGTCCTGCTGCTGGGCCTGGTGGCCTGGCTCGGCGGCTCGTACCTGATGACCGCCACCAAGCTCAACGGCGCGGTCCCGGTCTTCAACCCGCTCTCCGACAGCGCGGTGCAGGCCGAACTGTCGGTCACCAAGGACTCCGGCACCGGCGGCACCTGCACGATCCGCTCGCAGGCCGCCGACGGCTCGGTGGTCGGCATGCTCGACGTCCCGGTGCCCAAGGCGGGCACCACGTTCGTCCAGACGGTCACGATCCACACCACCGCCCGCGGCACCACGGCCGAGCTGATGGGCTGCACCCCCGCGAAGTAGCGCCGTCAACGCGGGCCCCCGCCCGCCCTGGTGGGGTTGACCTGGCCCCCGACCGGGCAGATGCCTCTGAACGGCCCGGACAAACTGACCGTTAACGCACCGCTACCGGACTCCCACTGCGGGCCGGACATTGTTAGGCTCGTGGTTTCGCCCCTTCCGTGCCGGATGGCTCGGAGGCGGGCGTTGCTTTGTAGAGAGCACCTGTAGCACCTGTAGTACCTGTACCTGCTGACGACAACCCTCAGCACCTCCCAGCACCGACGAGGAGCACCCGTGACCCAGACCAGCGAGACCGTGACCTGGCTCACTCCGGCCGCCTACGACAAGCTCAGGAACGAGCTCGCGCATCTGACCGGCCCGATGCGCGCCGAGATCACGCAGAAGATCGAGGCCGCGCGCGAGGAGGGTGACCTCAAGGAGAACGCCGGCTACCACGCCGCCCGCGAGGAGCAGGGCAAGATGGAGCTGCGGGTCCGCCAGCTCACCCAGCTCCTGGAACGCGCCAAGGTCGGCGAGGCCCCCGCGGACTCCGGCGTGGTCGCCCCCGGCATGATCGTCACCGTCGCCTTCGGCGGCGACCCCGACGACACCATGGTCTTCCTGCTCGGCTCCCGCGAGGTGGCCGGCGACGACGACCTGGACGTCTACTCGCCGCAGTCGCCGCTCGGCCGCTCGATCGACGGCAAGAAGATCGGCGAGGACGCCCAGTACGAGCTGCCGAACGGCAAGAAGGCCAGCGTGCGGATCATCGAGGTCAAGCCCTTCACCGGCTGACCCGGCCACGCCCGCGCGACGGCGGTGGGCCCGGACGACATCGTCCGGGCCCACCGCCGTCTGTGCTGAGCCGTCATCCGACCACGGAGCGGCCCCCGGTCATCCGACCGCGGAGCGGCCCCCCGTCATCCGACCACGGAGCGGCCCCCGGTCATCCGACCGCGGAGCGGTACTTGCGCACCGAGAGCCAGGAGAAGACCGCCAGCACCAGCAGCGAGGAGACGATCGACACCCCGATCGCGTGCTGCATCGGCCAGGCGGAGTCCACCGGCCCGATCTGGTTGCCGAACAGGTCACGGCAGGCCTGCACGGTCGAGCTGAACGGGTTCCAGTAGGCGACCGGCTGCAGCCAGCCCGGCATGCTGCTGATCGGCACGAAGGCGTTGGAGATGAAGGTCAGCGGGAAGAGCCAGATCAGCCCGGCGGAGGTGGCCGCCTCCGGGCTGCGCACCGAGAGCCCGATCAGCGCGCCGATCCAGGAGAACGCGTAGCCGAGCAGCAGGAGCAGCGCGAACGCCGCCAGCGCCCGGAAGAACCCGTGATGGATCCGCCAGCCGACGGCGAGTGCCACCAGCGCGAGGACTATCAGCGTGAACGCGGTCTGCACCAGGTCGGCCAGGGTCCGCCCGGAGAGCACCGCCGAGCGGGTCATCGGCAGCGAGCGGAACCGGTCCACCAGGCCCTTGGTCATGTCCTCGGCGATGCCGGCCGAGGCGCCCGCCACCGCGAAGGTGACGGTCTGCGCGAAGATGCCGGCCATCAGGAACTGGATGTAGATCGAGGAACTGGAGCCGGCCATCGGGATCTTGATGGCGCCGCCCATCACATACGAGAAGAGCAGCACGAACATCACCGGCTGAAGCAGCCCGAAGACCACGATTTCCGGAATTCTGGACATCCTGCGCAAATTGCGCCGGGCGATCACCCAGGAGTCGTGCAGCACGGCCGCGATCCCGTGCCGCTGACGCGGGACGGCACCGCCGATGGCGTGCTCGGTCGCGGTGGACGCGCTCATCTCAGGCCTCCTTCCGGGCGCGCCGACCCCGGCGCCCGCCGGACGGCGCACCGTGCTCGCCGTGCTCGCCGCGCTCGCTGTTCTCGGCGTGCTCGCCGTTCTCGCCGTTCGAGGCCTCGCCGTCCTCCGCCAGCGTGGCGTGCCCGGTCAGCGCCAGGAAGACGTCGTCCAGGGTGGGCCGGCGCAGCCCGATGTCGTCGATCTCGATCTCCCGCGAGTCCAGTTCACGGATCACGTCGGCCAGCACCCGGGCACCGCCGGTGACCGGCATGGTGATCCGCCGGGTGTTCTTCTCCACGCTGGGCTCGCCCACCGCGTAGCCCTTCAGCGCCGCCACGGCGGCGCCGATCAGCTCGGCCTCGTGCACCACCACCTCCACCCGCTCGCCGCCGATCTGCGCCTTGAGCTGGTCGGCGGTGCCGCGCGCGATCACCTTGCCGTGGTCGACCACCGCGATGTCGTGGGCCAGCCGGTCGGCCTCCTCCAGGTACTGGGTGGTGAGCAGCAGCGTGGTGCCCTGTTCGACCAGGCTCTCGATGACCTCCCAGAGCGCCAGCCGGTTGCGCGGGTCCAGCCCGGTGGTCGGCTCGTCCAGGAACATCACCGGCGGCCGCACCACCAGCGCGGCCGCCAGGTCGAGGCGGCGCCGCATGCCGCCGGAGTAGGTCTTGGCCGTGCGGTCGGCCGCCGCCGAGAGGTTGAACCACTCCAGCAGCTCCAGCGCTCTCGCCCGCGCCGCCCTGGCCGGCATCTGGTACAACTCGCCGACCATCTGCAGGTTCTCACGCCCGGTCAGATACTCGTCGACGGCCGCGTACTGGCCGGACAGGCCGATCAGGCTGCGCACCTGGTTGGGGTGGCGCAGCACGTCGAGCCCGGCCACCGTGGCGCTGCCGGAGTCGGGCCGCAGCAGCGTGGTGAGGACCCGCACGGTGGTGGTCTTGCCCGCGCCGTTGGGGCCGAGCAGGCCGAGCACCGTCCCCTCCGGGACATCCAGGCTCACCCCGTCCAGCGCTCGCACGTCGCCGAAGGTCTTCACCAGGTTCTCGGCCTGGATCGCTGGTGGCATCGGGCTGTCCCATCTGCTCGGAGCGGGCACAGGAGGGGCGGGCGCAGTACAGAACCACTGTCACCCGACCGGCCCCATCCGGCCACCCGGCCCCGACCGGCCGCCCTGCTCCGCAGACGCCGAGGGCGCCCCGGTCCCGCCCTGCGGACCGGAGCGCCCTCGCGCTCCCTCAGCTCGGCCCGACAGCGGGCCGGAGGGGATCAGCCCAGCGCGTGGGCCAGGTCGGCGACCAGGTCGTCGGCCGACTCGATGCCCACCGACAGCCGCACCAGGTCCGCCGGGACCTCCAGCAGCGAGCCGGCCACCGAGGCGTGCGTCATCCGCCCGGGGTGCTCGATCAGCGACTCGACGCCGCCCAGCGACTCGCCGAGGGTGAACAGCCGGGCCCGGTTGCAGACGTCGACCGCCGCCTGCTCGCCGCCCTCGACCCGGAACGAGACCATGCCGCCGAAGGCCTTCATCTGCTTGGCCGCCACCTCGTGGTTGGCGTGCGAGGCCAGACCCGGGTAGAAGATCTGGGTGACCTTCGGGTGCCGGGCCAGCAGCGCCACGATCTGCTCGGCGTTGGCGGTGTGCCGGTCCATCCGGACGCCCAGGGTCTTGATCCCGCGCAGCACCAGCCAGGAGTCGAACGGCCCGGCCACCGCGCCCATCGCGTTCTGGTGGTAGGCCAGCTTCTCGCCGAGCTCGGCGTCCGCCGCCACCAGCGCGCCGCCGACCACGTCGGAGTGCCCGCCCATGTACTTGGTGGTGGAGTGCACCACGACGTCCGCGCCCAGCGCCAGCGGCTGCTGGAGGTAGGGGCTGGCGAAGGTGTTGTCCACCACGAGCAGCGCGCCCGCCTCGTGCGCGATCTGCGCGACGGCGGCGATGTCGGTCACGCCGAGCAGCGGGTTGCTGGGCGTCTCCACCCAGACCGCCTTGGTGTTCGGCTTCAGTGCCTCGCGGACCTTCTCGGGGTGCTGGGTGTCGGCCACCGAGAAGTCCACGCCCCAGCGGGTCAGCACCGCGTTGAAGAGCCGGAAGGTGCCGCCGTAGGCGTCGTTGGGGATCACGATGTGGTCGCCGGGGGCGAGCACGGTGCGCAGCAAGGTGTCCTCGGCGGCCAGGCCGGAGGCGAAGGCCAGCCCGCGCTGCCCGCCCTCCAGTGCCGCCAGGCACTCCTCCAGCGCGGTACGGGTCGGGTTCGCCGACCGGCTGTACTCGTAACCGCCGCGCAGGCCGCCGACGCCGTCCTGCTTGTAGGTCGACACCTGGTAGATGGGAGGGACGACCGCCCCGGTCAGGGGGTCGGCTTCCTGACCCGCGTGGATGGCGAGGGTCTCGAAGCCCTGAGGGTGCTGGTGCTCAGTCATACGACCGAGCGTAGTGGCACCCGGACGGCCCGGGCGCGCTGTCGGCCCGACCCGGCCACCGGGGCGGGCCCGCGGCGGCGGAATCCCCGGCCCGGCCCGGGCGTTCACCGGACATGCTGTTCAACCGCCACAAGACCGCGCTCGTCACCGCCGACCAGGCCCTGCCCGGGCGTGCGGCCCCCGCCTTCACCCTGGCCGAGTCGCACACCGTGCTCGGCCACCCGCTGACCGGCCCGTACCCGCCCGGTCTCGAGGTCGCCGACTTCGGTCTGGGCTGCTTCTGGGGTGCGGAACGGACGTTCTGGCGCCTGCCCGGCGTCTGGACCACCCTGGTCGGCTACCAGGGCGGCCACACCCCCAACCCGACCTACGAGGAGGTGTGCAGCGGCCTGACCGGGCACACCGAAGCCGTGCGGGTCGTCTTCGACCCCGCGCTGATCTCCTACGAGACGCTGCTCAAGACCTTCTGGGAGGCCCACAACCCGACCCAGGGCAACCGCCAGGGCAACGACGTCGGCACCCAGTACCGCTCCGCCGTCTACACCCACTCCCCCGCCCAACTGGCCGCCGCCCACACCACCCGGGACGCCTTCCAGCCGGCCCTCACCCGCCTGGGCCTGGGCCCCATCACCACCGAGATCGCCCCCGCCGGCCCCTTCTATCCCGCCGAGCCCTACCACCAGCAGTACCTCTCCGACGCCAAGAACCCGGGCGGCTACTGCGGCCTGGGCGGCACCGGCGCCAGCTGCCCCATCGGCGTCGCGAAGACGGACGGCTGACCACGGTGACCGACCGGCGCGCCGCCCGCCCTCAGGGCAACTGCGCCAGGCGGATGCCGAACTCGCGGCGCAGGGCCGAGCGGGCGGCGAGGTAGCCGGACATGCCGTGGACGGCCGGGCCGGGCGGGGTGGCGGCGGAGCAGAGGTAGAGGCCGGGCAGCGCGGTGCGGTACGGGTTCCAGCGCACAGTGGGCCGCAAGAGCGTCTGCCGCAGGCTGATCGCGCCCGCGCCGATGTCGCCGCCCACGTAGTTGGGGTTGTACGCCTCCCACTGCGCGCCGGTGACCGTGCGGTGGGCCAGCACCGTGTCCCGGAACCCCGGGGCGTAGCGCTCGATGGCCGAGGTCACCAGCTCGTAGCGGTCCACCGGGTCGCCGTGCGGGACGTGCGCGTAGGCCCAGACCGGGCGGCGGCCACCGTGGGCCCGGCCCGGGTCGGTCACGGCGGGGTCGACGACCAGCACGAACGGGCTGGGCGAGAGCCGGCCGCGCGCGGTCAGGCTCTCGCCCGCGTAGAGCTGGGCCCGGGTGCCGCCCAGGTGGACGGTGCCGGCCTGGCGCAGGCCCGCGTCGGCCCACGGGATCGCCTCGCCGACCAGGTAGTCGACCTTGGCGGCGGCCGGCCCGTAGCGGTAGCGGGCCAGCTGTCGGGCGTACCCGCTCGGCAGCCGTGACCCGGCCAGCGCGAGCAGGCCCTTGGGGGCGACGTCGGCGAGCACCGCCTTGGCCCGCGGCAGCTCCCGCAGGTCGGTGACGGGGGTACCGGTGTGGATCACCCCGCCGAGCGCGGTGATGTCCTCGGCCAGGGCCTGGGCGATCGCCTGCGAGCCGCCACGGGCCAGCGGCCAGCCGCTGCCGTGGGCGAGGTGGCCGAGCAGCACCGCGATCGCGCCGGCGGCCGGCGAGGGCAGCCGCCCCACGCCGTGCGCGGCGACGCCCGCCAGCAGCGCTGCGGCCTGCTCGGTGCGGAACTGGTGGCGGGCCAGCCCGGTGCCGTGCCGCAGGATCCGCTCGGCCAGCAGCAGCGGGGTGGCCAGGTCGGTGGGCGGGGTGCGCAGGTCGGAGAGGAAGAACCGGACGACCTGGTCGCTGTGCTCGACCAGCGGCGCCATCAGCCGGCGCCAGGCCGGGCCGTCCGCCCCCAGCCCGGCCACCGTGGTGTCCAGGTCGTGCCAGGCCAGTGCGGCGGGCCCGGTGGGCAGCGGATGCCCGTAGGCCACCGGTGCCCGCAGCAGTTGGACGCCGTGCGCGGCCAGGTCGAAGGCGCGGAAGAAGGGCGAGGCGGCGCCCATCGGGTGCACCGCGGCGCAGATGTCGTGCAGCACCTGCGAATCGAACAGCGGCAGGCTGCGCAGGCCGCCGCCGATGGTCTCGGCGGCCTCGTACAGCTCCACCCGCAGCCCGGCCCGGGCCAGCGTGACACCGGCGGCCAGCCCGTTCGGGCCGGTGCCGATGACCACGGCGTCGGGCGCGCCACCGCTGCCGGTCCTGCCACCTGTGCGCATGAGTCGATCATAGGACCCGACCCGCTTGCCGCAGCCGGGAGTTCGCGGGGTGGGCCGGCCCTCGGGTCGGCCCACGGGCCGGCCCACCCCGCGGCTCAGCCGGCCCGCGGCTCAGCCGGCCCGCAGCGCGTCGGTCAGCCAGCCGAAGGCCGGGCCGAGCGCGGGCTGCGCGGGCCAGCCGTTGATCTGCCCGATCAGCTGCCAGTACCGCTCGTAGCGCGGGTCGTTGCCGTTCTCCATCCGCTCCAGCAGCCAGGCCCGGAACTCCGGCCCGTCCGGGCGCTCGAAGAACGCGGCGAAGGCGCCGGCCAGTTCGTCGAGCACCGGCCCTGCGACGGCCGCCGACGGGCTGATCCCGGCCGCCAGCGCCGCGCCGGCCCGGCTGACCACGAGGTCCACCAGCGCCTGGTTGGCCGCCACGTCCTCCTTGGCGCCCAGCGCGCGGTCGCCGGCCTGGTAGGCGGCCGCCTTGCGGACCCCGGCCCGGAACGCCGGGTCCTGCACCAGTTCGGCCAGTTCGACCCAGGCGTCGGTCTGCTCGGGGGTCGGGTCGTCCGGGAGCTCGGGCATCGCGGCGCGCATCTTGGCCACGAACTCGGGCCCCACGTCCAGCCCTTCGAAGGCCTCGTCGATGAAGTCGTTGATCAGGCGGCGGCGTTCCTGGTCGGTGAGCTTGGCGAGCTTGTGCATCAGTTCCATCTCCTCAGGTGTGGCCCCCCGCCGGGCCACCGCGCGCAGCACGGAGCGGCGCAGCCGCAGCGTGCGGATCTGCACGTCCAGGGCCTCGGCGTGCGCGGCCGCGACCTCGGCGACGGTGACCTCGCGGGCCAGCACCCGCTGGATGGTGGCGAGGTCGACGCCGAGGTCGCGCAGCGTGCGCACCAGGTCCAGGCGGGCCAGCGCGTCGGGTCCGTAGCGCCGGTAGCCGGCGGGGGTGCGGTCGGTCGGCGGCACCACGCCCGCGTCGGACCAGAACCGGATGGTCTTGACCGAAAGGCCGGTCAGACGGGCCAGTTCCCCGATCGTGCGCAGGGTGTCGTCGTCCATGGCCACCACCTTGGGGTCTCCCGTCACTGGAGACTCAAGCCTAGGAACACCCGGAGTGCGGCGGACACCCGGCCCGCGGCGGACACCCGCACTACAGCGCGCTGCCGGCCCTCCAGTCGGCCCAGGAGAGGTTCCAGTCGCTCAGGCCGTTGCCCGGATCGACCGTGCGGTCACCGGAGTTGACCACCTCCACCACGTCGCCGGCCATCGAGCCGCGGTAGAACTTCGCGCCGTCGGTGCCCGGGTCGCCCGCGCCCTTGACGTCGCGCAGCGCGATGCAGCCGTGGCTGGTGTTGGCGCTGCCGAAGGCCGAGGGCGCCGACCAGTAGTTGCCGTGGATGAAGGTGCCCGAGGTGGTCAGCCGCTGGGCGTGCGGCACGTCGGGGATGTTGTACTCGTCGCCGAGGCCGACCGTGGCGGAGTCCATCTTGGTCTGCTCGAAGCGCTCCGAGATGACCATCCTGCCCGCCCAGGTGCGGTGCTGGGGCGAGCCGCCGATCACCTTGTAGACGGCGCTGACCTGGCCGTCGGTGGTCACCGTGAGGGTGCCGGCCGCGAGGTCGGCCACCGAGGTCTGAGCCCGGCCGACGGTGAAGCCCACGTCCTTGGACTGGGTGCCGTAGACGCCGGCGGCCCCCTGGACGTCCTTGAGCCGCAGCTTCAGGGTGACCTTGGTGCCCTTGGCCCAGTACTGCTGCGGGCGGAAGTCCAGCCGGGTGCTGGAGTACCAGTGGCCGACGATCTCCACGCCGGGCTCGGCGGTCACGGTGATCGCCTGCTGGACGGCCTTGCGGTCGGTGACCGGCTTGTTGAAGGTGATCGAGACCGGCATCCCGACGCCGACCGTGGAACCGTCCTCCGGCGTGAAGTAGCCGACGAAGGTGTTGGCGGGGGTGGCGGTGCTGAACGAGGTGTTGGCGTCCGTCTGCAGCTCGGCCCGGTCGGTGGCGACGGCCGCCACCGCGTACCGGGTGCCGCTGCTCAGCGGGTCGGTGCTGGCCCAGCTCTGCCCGTTGGCCGCGAGCTGCCCGGCCAGCTGCCTGCCGGTGGCGTCGGTGACCTTGACCGAGTCGAGCGTGCCCTCGGCCACGGTCACGGTGACCGGCTTGCCGAAGGCGGCGTTGGGGGTGCCGTCGGCGGGCGAGACGGTGATCACGGCCGCCGAGGTCTTCGGGGTGGGACTGGCCGCGCTCGACGAGCCGACCGTCGAGGAGCCGCCGCCCTTGCCGCCGCCGCACGCCGTGACCAGCAGGACCGGCGCGCCGAGCAGCCCGGCGAGCACCCCTCGCCGGCTCCAGGTTCCGCCGTCCGTGCCACGCTCCCGCTGCTCCTGTGTCACGTCTCCGTCTCCCTGCTGCCGATCCACATATCGGATATAACGACTCGATCCAGGGCGTACCGGTTCCCCCCGAAGAGGTTCAGATCGTATGAGATGGCGCGAGATTGTGCCAAAAATGGACATACCGCCCAGCTGACCGGCCGCTTGGCCGGTGCTGGACGGTATGCGCAGCGACGCGAGGGGAGTTACTCCACCTCGAACTCGTAGCTGTCCTCCTCCGGGTCGTACGCGACCTGCGCGGACTCCCAGGTGGCCTGCGTGAGTTCCACCCCGGGGACGTCGCCGAGCAGCGCGACCGGGTCGATGAAGTGGGCGAGCGAACCCGAGGGGTCCAGCTCGATCGCCTCGACGGACTGGGCGCGCTCCTCGTCGTCGAGGTACTCGTCGGACTCGACCTGGCCGAGCGCGGCGGCCTTCAGGGCGCCCTCGTCGGTGATCTCGGCGATCAGCTCGATGCTGAGGCGGACATAGCGGGGGGCGTCGGACTCTTCGACGCTGGTCTCTTCGGTGCTGGTCATGGGCCGAGCGTAGGCGAGAACCCGGCCGTTGACCCAAAACGGCGCCCGCCGGCCGCCCGGACGTGATGCCCGGACGCGATACCCGGACGCGACGCCCGGACAGGGCGAGCGGATCACCACCCGCCCGAACGCGGCGAGGGCCGGCCCCGGGTGAACCCGGGACCGGCCCTGCCGGTCGCTCCGCCCTGCTCCCCCACCCGGGAGCCGCGGAGCCGCGCCACGGACGGCGCGAGGTGCCGTGGGAACCGCCGCACCCTGCGGGCCGGCGCGAACCGGCGGGCAGGGGCGGGACGACGACGGCCCCCACGTGGGGCCCCTCCACCCGCGAACGGGCCCGGAGGGAGACACAGTGCACCGGATCAGGCCGGTGTCGTGTGTCCGATGGCCGCCGCGACCGGGGAGCCGCTCCCGGTCGCCGCTGCCATCACGCTCGGCGTTCTGCCGTGCGCACTACGATGCCGGACCGTTGTTAACCGGGTGCTGCGCGCAGATGACGCCGGTGTACCAGATGCTCCGAAAACGAACCATCAGGTAAACCGGCGTCACATCCGTCGGCAGCGCGGCCGTCCGCAGCGCAAGCACGGCGCGGCGCGGCTGCCGCGCCGGTGGATCAGCGCCCGGCGCGCCCGGCCATGAAGGCCAGCAGGTCCTGGCGGGTCACGATGCCCTGCGGCTTGCCGTCCACCAGCACCACGGCGGCGTCGTTCGCCTCCAGCACGCCCATCAGGCCGGTCACCGACTCGCCCGAGCCGACCACCGGCAGCGGCTTCGACATGTGCTGCTCCAGCCGCTCGGTGAGCTGCGCGCCGCCGCTGAGCGCCTCCAGCAGGTCGCGCTCGGCCACCGAACCGATCACCTCGCCGGCCATGATGTCCGGGTGCCCGGCGCCCGGCGAGACCACCGGCATCTGCGAGACGCCGAAGTCGCGCAGCACCTGCACGGCCTCGCCGATCGTCTCGCCCGGGTGCATGTGGACGAACTGCGGGATGCCCTCGTGCTCGATGGCGTCCTTGCGGGCCAGCACCTCGCCGATGTGGGCCTCGTCGGCGGCGGTGGGCAGGAAGCCGTAGTCGGCCATCCAGTCGTCGTTGAAGATCTTGGACAGGTAGCCGCGGCCGCCGTCCGGCAGCAGCACCACGACCACGTCGTCCGGGCCGAGCCGCTTGGCGACCTCCAGCGCGGCCACCACGGCCATCCCGCAGGAGCCGCCGACCAGCAGGCCCTCCTCCTTGGCCAGGCGGCGGGTCATCTGGAAGGAGTCCTTGTCCGAGACGGCGACGATCTCGTCGGCCACCGTGCGGTCGTAGGCGGTGGGCCAGAAGTCCTCACCGACGCCCTCGACCAGGTACGGACGGCCGGTGCCGCCGGAGTAGACCGAGCCCTCCGGGTCGGCGCCGACCACCTGCACCTTGCCGTCCGAGGCGTCCTTCAGGTAGCGGCCCGTGCCGGAGATGGTGCCGCCGGTGCCCACGCCCGCGACGAAGTGGGTGATCTTCCCCGCGGTCTGCTCCCACAGCTCCGGGCCGGTGGAGTGGTAGTGCGAGGCCGGGTTGTCCGGGTTCGAGTACTGGTCCGGCTTCCAGGCGTTCGGGGTCTCCCGGACCAGGCGGTCGGAGACGTTGTAGTACGAGTCGGGGTGCTCGGGGGCCACCGCGGTCGGGCAGACCACGACCTCGGCGCCGTAGGCCCGAAGCGTGTTGATCTTGTCAGTGGACACCTTGTCCGGACAGACGAAGATGCACTTGTAGCCCTTCTGCTGGGCCACGATCGCCAGCCCCACGCCGGTGTTGCCACTGGTCGGCTCGACGATGGTGCCGCCGGGCTTGAGTGCGCCCGAGGCCTCCGCGGCCTCGATCATCCGCATCGCGATCCGGTCCTTGACCGAACCGCCGGGGTTGAAGTACTCGACCTTGGCCAGCACGGTGGCCGAGATGCCCTCGGTGACCTTGGTCAGCTTCACCAGAGGGGTGTTTCCGACCAGATCGATGATCGAATTGTGGTACCGCACGGGGATCCTCCCGGTCTGTGGCCATGGCAGTTCTTCGGTGATCCAAGCCTATGGCTCCAGATGGTCGACGCCGCCCGATAGCGCGAACCCATCCAGGGGTATGGACGCAGTGGCCCCGCGCGCTGTACCTGGTGCGGGGTCGCAGGCTGGACCGGTCCCGGACACCGCGGGTGACCGGATGGACGCGAAGGGGGTTGCCGGATGCCAGGGTCGCAGCAGTCGAGGGCGCGGGTCGCCCGCCGGATCGCCACGGCCGCGGCGTACGGCGGCGGCGGGCTGGGCCTGCTGGGCGCGGGGCTGGCCGGGTTGCTGATCACCGAGAGCCGGCTGGCGGTGCGCGCGGTCGGCCTGCTGGAGGGCGACCCGCCGCGGGCCGACGGCGTCTACGGGGACGGCCTGGCCGACCAGAGCACCGCCGGGCAGGAGCCGCTGGTCCTCGCCTTCCTCGGCGACTCCACCGCGGTGGGCCTCGGGGTGCGGCGCAGCCGGGAGACCCCGGGGGCGCTGCTGGCCACCGGGCTCGCCGCGGTCGCCGAGCGGCGGGTCAGGCTGGTCAACGTCGCGGTCTCCGGCGCCCGTTCCGACGACCTGGCCCGCCAGGTGCGCCTCGCGCTGGCGGCCCGCCCCGAGGTCGCGGTGATCATCATCGGCGCCAACGACGTGACCCGGCACACCCCGGCCGCCCAGGCGGTGCGGCAACTCGGCGAGGCGGTGCGGGACCTGCGGATGCTCGGCTGCGAGGTGGTCGTCGGCACCTGCCCGGATCTGGGCACCATCAAGCCGGTCCGGCCGCCGCTGCGCTGGCTGGCCCGGCGGGTGAGCCGGCAGCTGGCCGCCGCGCAGACCATCGCGGTGGTGGAGGCCGGCGGGCGCACCGTCTCGCTCGGCTCGCTGCTCGGGCCCGAGTTCGCCGCCCGGCCCGAGATGTTCGCCTCCGACCGCTTCCACCCCTCCGCACAGGGCTACGCCACGGCCGCGATGGCGGTGCTGCCCTCGCTCTGCGCCACGCTCGACCTGTGGCCCGAGGCCGCCGACGAGGAGCCGGCCGCCCGCCGCGAGGCGGTACTGCCGATGGCGGTGGCCGCGGCGACGGCGGCCGGGCGCTCGGGCACCGAGGTGGCCGGCGCCTCGGCCGGGGCCGGCGGCAGCCGCTGGGCGCTGGTCAAGCAGCGGCTGCGGCTGGCCCTGCCGCAGCCGACGGCGGCCGCAGCGACGGACGACGCCGTGCCGGCCCTCGACGGGGAGTCGGACAGTTCACACCCGGACACAGATGACGTAAGCGCTACTTGGGAGTAACTTTCCTCTCCGTAGTCGCCGGACACGCACCCAGGAGCCGTCATGCCCGAAGCCGTCATCGTCAGCGCCGCCCGTTCGCCGATCGGCCGGGCCTTCAAGGGCTCACTGAAGGACGTCCGCCCGGACGACCTGACGGCGCAGATCATCGCCGCGGCGCTGGCCAAGGTCCCGGAGCTGGACCCGCGCCAGATCGACGACCTGATGCTCGGCTGCGGCCTGCCCGGCGGTGAGCAGGGCCACAACCTGGCCCGGATCATCGCGGTCCAGATGGGCATGGACTACCTGCCCGGCACCACCATCACCCGGTACTGCTCCTCCTCGCTGCAGACCACGCGGATGGCGCTGCACGCGATCAAGGCGGGCGAGGGCGACATCTTCATCTCGGCCGGCGTGGAGACCGTCTCGCGCTCGATCAACGGCACCTCGGACGGGATGCCCAACACCCAGAACCCGGTCTTCGCCGACGCGGTGGCCCGCACCGCCAAGCGCGCCGAGGAGGGCGGCGGCGAGTGGCACGACCCGCGCGAGGACGGCCTGCTGCCGGACGCCTACATCGCGATGGGCCAGACCGCCGAGAACCTGGCCGCGCTCAAGGGCATCACCCGGGCCGACCAGGACGCCTTCGGGGTGCGCTCGCAGAACCTGGCCGAGGCCGCGATCAAGGCCGGCTTCTGGCAGCGCGAGATCACCCCGGTCAGCACGCCGGACGGCACCGTGGTCTCGGCCGACGACGGCCCGCGCGCCGGGGTCACGCTGGAGGGCGTCCAGGGCCTCAAGCCGGTCTTCCGCCCCGACGGCACGGTCACCGCGGGCAACTGCTGCCCGCTGAACGACGGCGCCGCGGCGCTGGTCATCATGTCCGACACCAAGGCGCGCGAGCTGGGCATCACGCCGCTGGCCCGGGTGGTGTCGACCGGTGTCTCGGCGCTCTCCCCCGAGATCATGGGCTACGGCCCGGTGGAGGCCTCCCGGCAGGCGCTCAAGCGGGCCGGGCTGACCATCGACGACATCGACCTGGTGGAGATCAACGAGGCCTTCGCGGCCCAGGTCATCCCGTCCTACCGGGACTTGGGCATCGACCTGGACAAGCTGAACGTCAACGGCGGCGCGATCGCGATCGGCCACCCCTTCGGCATGACCGGCGCCCGGATCACCACCACGCTGATCAACTCCCTGCAGTGGCACGACAAGCAGTTCGGCCTGGAGACGATGTGCGTGGGCGGCGGGCAGGGCATGGCCATGGTGATCGAGCGGCTGAGCTGAGCCGACTCCCGCCCGACGCTTGCCGGCTGATTCACGGCTGACACCCGTTTGGCATAACACAGCGTAATTGAGGGCCAGATCACCCCGCGGGGTCCGATCTGGCCCTCAAGTCGTCGTTCCGGTCATCGATTTCGACTCCCCGCAGTCACGCAACCGCGCAGCGTACACCAGCAGACCTCGGGATTTTTGGACAATGACCAACGTCACGGACATTTCGGACATCTTCCACTGCAGCACCACCCACCCATACGGCAGTGTGGAGACGTTCCCCCGTTCCACTCCGCGCGAGGAGTACGTTCCGTGAGCGCCGTCTACGTCACCCTGCTGCTGATCCTGATCGCCGTCTCGTCGGCCGTCCTGCTCCAGGTGCGCGCCCTGCGCCGGCTGACCGCCGCCCGGCTCGCCGCGCCCGCCTCCGCGCCCGCCTCCGTTGACGAGGACGCGATACGCCGCGCCGTCACCGCCGCGCTGGCCGCCGACCGGGAGCGCGAGATCACCGAGGCCCGGGCGTTCTGGGCCGAGCAGGAGGCCCGCGCGGCCGAGGACGACCCGCTGCTGGACACCCCCTTCGCGGGCACGCCGGGCGAGTTGGGGCACGGCCTGAGCGGTCTCAGCGGCCTGGGCCCGGTGGAGACCTGGCCGATCTTCTTCCCGCGGCCCACCGGCCCCGAGGACGCGGCGGACAACGCGGGCACCATGGACCCGGCGTTCGGCGAGGCGCTGCGCTCGGCGCTGGAGGACATGATCAGCGACAGCGGCTCGCTGGCCACGCCCGGCGCCCCGGGCGGCCACCCGGCCGGCCACCCCAACCACCCCGGCCACACCAACCACCCGGGCCACCCCGGCCACCCCGGCCACCCCGGCCACCCCGGCCACCCCGGCCACCCCGGCCAGCCCATGCCGAACAGTGACGGCAACGAGGCCCGCGCCGCGCGCGAGGCCGACCTGCTGGCCACCGGACTGGAGGCGGGCCTGCTCGACCCGGACCCGGCCGCCGAGGCCGAGCCCGCCACCGCCCCCGACCCGCGCCGCCACCCCTCGCACCCCGACTTCGTGCCGAGCCAGGCCCCGTCCCGCGAGTGGACCGACACCCGGCTGACCGCGCTCGCCGAGGAGCGGATCGCGCTGACCGACGTGCGCCCCGGCCCGCTCGGCACGCTGGACGTCTACGCGTTCGCCGACGGCACCACGCTCTGCGTGGCCCCGGGCGACCGGGAGGCCGCCTACCGCCTGATCGACGCGGTCCGGGCCGGCGAGGACGTCCGACTGCTCGGCGGCTCGCGGTTCTCCGGCTCGTACTCGCTGACCTTCTCCACCGACGAGGAGGCCGTCTACGTGCTGGCCGACCGTGTGGTGGCCAGCATCTGACGACCCGTCGGACCGGGCCCTCGGACAGACCCTAGGACGCCGCCCACCGGCGGCCCGCCGGCCTCAGCCGCACAGCGCGCCGACCTCGGCGACCGCCGCGGCGGCCCGGGCCAGCAGCTCGGCGCCGTCGTCGGGCCCGGCCGGGAACGGCGAGGGCGTGACCAGCGCGGTGACCAGGTCGTGGCCGGCCACCGTGAGTTGGTCGCCGACCGCGAAGACGCCGGCGTCCGGCACGGTCCGGACCGGTGCCGCCGTTCCCTCCTCCACCCGCTGCGCCGCGTCGGCCAGCCGCTGCGCCAGCGCCAGCGCGGCGGCCGCGCGGGAGGCGTACCCGGGCACCGCACCGAGCAGCCGGCTCTGCGGCATCGCACGGAACCGATCCGCCAGCCGCTCGACGGACTCCACGAACGCGGCCAGTGCCTCTTCACCCATGCCGGGAGCCTAACCTCCCGCCCACGCTCCCCCGGACGCGCCCGGGGCCCCACCCCGCAGTGCGGAGTGGGGCCCGGTGCCACGCCGTTCGGCCCGGTGTCGGGCCGCCGACGACAAGCCCTAGTCGTCGCCGCGCAGGATGGCGATCAGCCGCAGCAGCTCCAGGTAGATCCAGACCAGCGACAGGGTCAGCCCGAAGGCCGCCCGCCAGGACTCCCGCCGCGGCGCACCGTCGCGGATCGCCTGCTCCACCGCCG
Source organism: Kitasatospora sp. NPDC008050 (assembly GCF_042957465.1). NCBI lineage: Bacteria > Bacillati > Actinomycetota > Actinomycetes > Kitasatosporales > Streptomycetaceae > Kitasatospora > Kitasatospora sp. NPDC008050. The sequence goes on along the minus strand of NZ_JBIBIJ010000002.1, from coordinate 374,798 downwards.
CGAAGTCCAGGGACAGGAAGAACGCGCCGAGGCAGATCCCGACCAGGCCGACCACGATCCCGAGCGGCCCCGAGTTCAGGCCCAGTGAGGCGCCGAACAGCGAGGCCACCAGGTTCACCAGCATCAGCAGCACGAAGCCGAGCGCGATCGCCAGGCCGACCCGGGCGTACCGCTCGGTGACCTTGATCCGGCCCGTCCGGTAGGCGATCAGCATGCCCGCGAAGACCGCGGCCGTGCCCAGCACCGCCTGGATCGCGATACCCGGCAGAAGTGTGTTGAAGCCCTTCGTCAGGGCGCCCAGGAAGAAGCCCTCCAGTGCCGCGTAGAGCAGCACCAGCGCCGGATTGACGCTGCGTCGGAAGCTGACCACCAGCCCCACCGCGAGCGCCGCCAGCGCGGCCACCCCGGCGATCCGGAAGCCCGCCGTGGGCAGCGCGAACCAGGCCACCGCGCCTGCCGCCACCACCGTGAGCAGCGTCAGCGCGGTGCTGACGACCACGTCGTCGATGGTCATCCGGCCGGTGGCCCGCGGCCCGGCGGCCGGGGCGGCGTACAGCTCCTCCAAGTGCTCGGCCGTGAGCGGCCGGTCGTCCTGCCCCACGCCGCCGCGCCGCGTGCCGAACCCGGCGTATCCGGTGTCTCGGCTGAACGATCCCTCCCGCGAAAAGACCGGGTTGCTGCTCCTCATGCTCTTCCTCCCAGGGCGGCACGTCACCACCCGCCGGGCCAATGGTAATGCGTTGGTAAAGGAAACGGCATGATCCGCGAAAGCGTTCCCGGGCAGCACGAAGAACCCCCAGGTCGGTGGGCCGGCCTGGGGGTGCGTCATGCTGGCTGATCTAAGTCGTCCTGCGGGTGGTGCCCGGAGCCGGACTCGAACCGGCACGGCCTCGCGGCCAAGCAGTTTTAAGCTGCCCGTGTCTGCGTTCCACCATCCGGGCGGGGACCACTGGGCCCGTGTGTGGGCTACCCCTGAGCCTAGTCGTCCCGATCCCTCTCGCGCATGTTCCCAGCCGGGGAAGTTGTCATGTTTCCTTGCCATCTGACGAACAGTCTGCGATCCGGCCAACGGATGCACTGAATCCGGCCATCAGGGGTCATGTCATACCGCAGGAGGAGATCGGCGCCCCCGAGTCAGCCTCGCGGTCGGGCATCAACCGTCCATCGGGGCGACCAAACGGCCCAGAGCCCGCTGGAGCATGGAGGTATCCCCGAGTGAACCGCCGTCGCCCGACGGCCGACCCCCAGGAGTGCCCCGTGACCACGACCGCAGCCGCCGTCCGCACCGACCGGGCCGCCGCCCGGGCGACCGGCCTGAACAAGGTCTACGGCTCCGGCGAGACCCGGGTGGTCGCGCTGGAGAACGTGGACATCGAGTTCCGGCAGGGGGAGTTCACCGCGATCATGGGGCCCTCCGGCTCCGGCAAGTCGACCCTGATGCACTGCATGGCCGGGCTGGACGCGGTCTCCTCCGGGTCCGCCACGATCGGGGACATCGAGCTGGTCGGGCTGAAGGACAAGCAGCTGACGCAGCTGCGCCGGGACAAGATCGGCTTCATCTTCCAGGCGTTCAACCTGCTGCCGACCCTGACCGCACTGGAGAACATCACGCTGCCGATGGACATCGCGGGCCGCAAGGTGGACAAGGCCTGGCTGGACGCGGTGGTGGAGACGGTTGGCCTGTCCGGGCGCCTGTCGCACCGGCCGAGCCAGCTCTCCGGCGGGCAGCAGCAGCGCGTGGCCTGCGCCCGCGCGCTGGCCGGCAAGCCCGACATCATCTTCGCCGACGAGCCCACCGGCAACCTGGACTCGCGCTCCGGCGCCGAGATCCTGGCCTTCCTGCGCAACTCGGTGCGCGAGCTGGGCCAGACCGTGGTGATGGTGACCCACGACCCGGTGGCGGCCAGCTACGCGGACCGGGTGGTCTTCCTGGCCGACGGCCGGATCGTGGACGAGCTGACCGGGCCCACCGCGGACACCGTGCTGGACCGGATGCGCCGCTTCGAGGCCAAGGGCCGGACCAGCTGACGCCAAGGGCCGGACCAGCTGAGGCCAAGGGCCGGACCAGCTGACCGTGCCGGTCCCTGCGTCCCGCGCCCGCACCGCCCGTCCCCTCGCGTGACCCGCACCTGACCCCTGGACTTCCCCATGTATCGCACCGCACTGCGCAACGTGCTGGCCCACAAGGGCCGGCTGCTGATGACGGCGCTCGCCGTGCTGCTCGGCACGGCCTTCGTGGCCGGCACCATGGTCTTCTCCGACACCTTCGGTTCGGCCCTGAGCAACAGCTACTCCAAGAGCTACTCCGACAGCGCCGTCCAGGTCACCGACCGCGGCTCGCAGTCGACCAACAGCAGCACCAACAGCGGCACCAACGGCAGCGCCGACGGCACCGACAAGGGCGGTCCCAACGGCCCGCAGCTGACCGCCGCCACCGTCAACCAGCTCGCCGCGCTGCCGGGCGCCGCACAGGCGCGCGGCACGGCCGAGAACTTCGCCGCCGTCGCCGACAAGCACGGCAAGGCGCTGGGCCGGGGCATGGGTTCCCACGGCGCCAACTACGTGCCGAACAGCGGCGGCCAGGACAGCCGCTACCCGATGGCGCAGGGCCGCGGGCCGCAGAAGTCCGGTGAGATCGCGCTGGACCGGCAGAGCGCCGACAAGGCCGGCTACCGGATCGGCGACACCGTGCGAGTGGCCACCAACGGCCCGGCCATGGACACCACCCTGACCGGCATCTTCACCACCGACGACCCCAAGGTCGGCTCCGGCGAGCCGCTGGTGCTCTTCGACACCGCCACCGCCCAGCGCCTGCTGCTGACGCCGGGTCAGTTCTCCGAGATATCGGTCACCGCCAAGCCCGGCACCAGCCAGCAGGCCCTGCTGGACGAGGTCCTGCCGCTGCTGCCGCACAGCAACTCGATCACCGCCGAGACCGCCGACCAGCTGAAGGCCGACCAGCGGGCGATGGTCACCAAGGACATGTCCAGCGTGCGCACCATGCTGCTGGCCTTCGCCGGCATCTCGCTCTTCGTCGGCATCTTCATCATCGCCAACACCTTCACCATGCTGGTCGCCCAGCGCACCCGGGAGCTGGCGCTGCTGCGCGCGATCGGCGCCAGCCGCAAGCAGGTCACCCGCTCCGTGCTGCTGGAAGCCTTGCTGATCGGTGTCTTCTCCTCGGTGGCGGGCCTGCTCGCGGGCATCGGCATCGGCGCGGGGATGCAGTCGCTGATCGGTCACCTGGGCACCGGCACCACCCCCTCGGGCCCGCTGGTGATCGCGCCCACCACCGTGGTCACCGCCCTGGTGGTCGGTGTGCTGGTCACCGTGGTCTCGGCGCTGCTGCCGGCCCGGCGGGCGGCCCGGATCGCACCGGTGGCCGCGATGGCCAGCGGCGACCAGCCGGCCACCCAGAAGGGGCTGGTGGTGCGCAACAGCATCGGCGGCGTGATCGCCGGCGGCGGTCTGGCGCTGATCCTGTGGGGCGCGTCGGCCGGCTCGAACGGCAAGTGGATCGTGGCCGGCGGCGCGGTGGCCACGCTGATCGGGACCTTCATCCTGACCCCGTTGCTCTCCCGCCCGCTGATCGCGCTGATCGGCCCGGCGCTCGGCAAGCTGTTCGGCGTCTCCGGCAAGCTGGCCCGGCAGAACGCGGTGCGCAACCCGCGCCGCACCGCCGCCACCGCCTCGGCGCTCACCATCGGCCTGACCCTGGTCAGCGCGCTGACCGTGCTGGCCGCCTCGATGAACGGGTGGCTGGACAAGGAGATCAGCAGCTCGCTGAAGGCCGACTACGCGGTGCAGATGTCCAACGGCATGCCCGTCTCGCCGACCATCGCCGCGCAGGTCGCCAAGACCCCCGGCGTGGCGGCCTCCTCGCCGGTGAACGACACCTACCTGCACATCGACGGCCAGGACCAGTCGGTCAGCGGCATCGACCCGGCCCAGGCGCCGCAGCTGCTCACCCCGACCATGCAGAGCGGCTCCTTCGCCGCCCTGGCCCAGGGTCAGCTGCTGGTCGACGCGAACATGGCCAAGAGCCGGCACCTGGCCGTGGGGAGCACACTGCCCACCACCTTCCCGGACGGCAGCACCGGCACCCTCAAGGTCGGCGGCGTCTACGCCGTCAATCCGATGATCAACTCGATGACCATGATCAGTGACTCGGTGCTGACCGGCCACGGCGTCCAGCCCAACTACACCCAGGTGCTGGTCAAGGGGGCGCACGGCGAGAGCGGCACGCTGGAGCAGGCGCTGGTGACCGCCGGCGGGAACAACCCGCTGATCCAGGTGCAGAGCCAGCAGGAGATGCGCGACGAGCTGAACTCGATCATCTCCTTCGCCCTGAACATGCTCTACGGCCTGCTGGCGATGTCGGTCCTGGTGGCCGTGCTGGGCGTGGTGAACACCATGGCGATGTCGGTCTTCGAACGCAAGCGCGAGATCGGAATGCTGCGGGCGATCGGGCTGAACCGCCCGGCGGTCAAGCGGATGGTCCGGCTGGAGTCGGTGGTGATCTCGCTCTTCGGCGCGGTGCTGGGCCTGGGCCTGGGCTGCTTCCTGGCCTGGGCGGTGAACGGCACGCTGAAGAGCTCGCTGGACGGCCTGAGCACCGTGCTGCCCTACGGCAAGCTGCTGGTCTTCCTGGCGCTGGCCGGGCTGGTGGGCCTGGTGGCCGCGATCTGGCCCTCCCGGCGGGCGGCCAAGCTGGACATCCTGGACAGCATCAAGGCGGCCTGACCCCCTCCCTGCCGCAGACGACAAGAAGGCCTCGGCCGGTGGTCCTCTCCACCGGCCGAGGCCTTCTCGTGTCCTGCTGGTCCTGCTGATCCTGCTGGTACTGCGTTTCGTACTCCGCCCGGTCGCACGGCCGGCTGAGCACCACGGAGGTCGTGGTCCGGCGACACTGCCGGGCGGAGGGCCTCCGACTCACACCCCGGTTCCCTACCGCCGGGGTCAGTCGCTGGTTACTTGCTCGCGAGCGCCTTGTCGGCCTGGTCCGCCTTGCCGCCGTCGACCGGCGCGGCCGGCTTCGGGACGACGACGGGGGTGACCTCCTGGAAGGCGCCGAACGGCTTCTCCATCTGCGAGAGGCCGACCGTCTCGCGCTTGAGGAACATCGCGAGCGTCCAGTCGGTGAAGACCCGGATCTTGCGGTTCATGGTCGGCACCCGGCTGCCGTGGTACAGGCGGTGGAACCACCAGGCCGGACGGCCCTTCAGCTTGTACTTGCCGAAGAGGATCGCCACACCCTTGTGCAGGCCCAGACCGGCGACCGCACCGAGGTTCTTGTGCTTGTACTCGGCCTGCGGGAAGCCGCGCATACCGGAGATCACGTTGTCGCCGAGCACGATCGCCTGACGCACCGCGTGCTGGGCGTTCGGCGGGCACCAGGCGCCCTCGCCGACGGCGAGGTCCGGCACCTGGGCGTTGTCGCCGGCGGCCCAGACGTAGTCGAAGCCCTGGACCTGCAGGGTCGGGGCGGTGTCGACGTGACCGCGCGGGCCCAGCGGCAGACCGAAGCTGGAGACCACCGGGTTGGGCTTGACGCCCGCGGTCCACACGATGGTGGAGGCGTCGGCCTCGATGCCGTTCTTCAGCACGACGTGGCCGTCGACGCAGGAGTCCATCGAGGTCTCGATGTAGATCTCGATGTTGCGCTCTTCGAGCTTCTGCTTGGTCCACAGGCCGAGGTCCGGGCCCATCTCGGGCAGGATCCGGTTGGCCGCCTCGACCAGGATGAAGCGCATGTCGTCGCGGCTGACGGTCTTGTAGATCTTCGCCGCGTCCCGCGCCATGTCCTCGACCTCGGCGATGGTCTCGACGCCGGCGAAGCCGCCGCCGATGATCACGAAGGTGAGGGCCTTGCGCCGGATCTCGGGGTCCGCGGTGGACTCCGCCTTGTCCAGCTGCGCCATGACGTGGTTGCGGAGGCTGATCGCCTCCTCGACCGTCTTCATGCCGATGCCGTGCTCGGCGAGGCCGGGGATCGGGAAGGTGCGGGAGACCGAGCCGGTGGCCACGACGAGGTAGTCGAAGGGCAGCTCGTAGGTGTCGCCGGCCAGCGGCGCGATGGTGGCGACCTTGCGCGCGTGGTCCACCTCGGTCACGTGACCGGTGAGCACCTCCGCGTTCTTCAGGGCGCTGCGCAGCGGCGCGACGAGGTTGCGAGGCGCGACGTTGCCGCCGGCCGCCTCGGGAAGGAAGGGCAGGTACGTCATGTACGACCGCGGGTCGACGACCGTGACGGTCGCCTCCCCGTAGCGCATCTTCTTGAGGATGCGCATCGCGGCATACAGGCCGACGTAACCACCGCCGACAATGAGGATGCGAGGACGCTCCGTGGTGCTCATATCGGAAAGTATCCAGCACCGTTCGGAGCACCTATCGTGAGGCCCGTCACAACCGTCTGGACAGCCTCTGCTACACTGCCCGCCCCCGTCCCAGCCCCTGACGGTGGGTCAGCGGGACCCCGCCCGGGCCGTCCGGAGGTTCGGCCCCCGGCGCCCCGGTTGAGCAGCGACGATCCGGCTTCCCCTGGCGCGACCGAGCGCTGTTTCGATTCCACCGGCCGATCCGAAGCCTCGCCTGGGATCCAGCGGGCGCGCCACGCCGGCGACCTTCGGTCCCACCAATCCGGACGAACCGCCCATCGGAGTGCGCCGAAAGGCCGGATCGCCATGTGAAGAAATTCACGAAGTTTTTTCGCGGCACCGTTCCCGAGGCGCGATCAAGGGCCCCACGCCGGGCCTTTCGGTGTCTCTCCGCGTCCTGCCGGTGTCTCTCCGCGATCTCTGGCCGACCCGCTCCGGGGTCCGCCGGGTGGCCCACCGGGTGACCTGCCGGGAGCCCTCGGGGCTCCCGGCGGGCTTCGGAGCGGCCGTCAGCCGGCCACGCTCCAGGCGATCCCGTCCAGGATGTCGTGCTCGCTGACCACCAGCTCCGCGGCCCCGGTCCGCTCCATGATCGACAGGAGCACCAGCGCGCCGGCCCCGATCACGTCCACCCGGCCCGGGTGCATCACCGGGATCGCGGCCCGCTCGGCGTGGGTGCTGCGCAGCAGCCGCCCGGTCACCTCGCGCACCTGCGCCAGCGAGAGCCGCGAGTGGTGCACGGCCTGCGAGTCGTAGGCGGGCAGCTCCAGTGCGATGGCCGCGACCGTGGTGACGGTGCCGGCCAGGCCCACCAGCGAGGCGGCCTCGGTCAGCGGCACCACCTCGGCGGCCAGGTCCAGCGCCGCCTCGATGTCCGCCCTGGCCGCCGCGATCCGCTCCTCGGTCGGCAGTTCGACGCCGGCGAAGTGGCGCTCCGTCAGCCGGACGCAGCCGATGTCCACCGAGCGCGCGGCCTGCACCCGCTCGCCGCCCAGCACGAACTCGGTCGAGCCGCCGCCCAGGTCGAAGACCAGGTAGGGGGCGGGCACCTCGGGGGCGCCGGTGAGCTCCTTGGTGGCACCGGTGAAGGAGAGCTGGGCCTCCTCGTCGCCGCTGACCACCTCGGGCTCGACGCCCAGGATCTCGCGCACGCCCTTGGTGAACTCGGCGGCGTTCTCGGCGTCCCGGGAGGCGCTGGTGGCCACGAAGCGGGTGCGCTCCGGACTCACGCCGTACTCGGCGATGACGGCCGCGTACTCGCGGCAGGCGGCGAAGGTGCGCTCCAGCGCCTCGGGGGCCAGCCGCCCGGTGCGGTCCACGTCCTGGCCGAGCCGCACGATCAGCATCCGGCGGTCCAGGTCGGTGATCTCACCGGTGCGCGGATCGAGGTCGGCGATCAGCAGGCGGATCGAGTTGGTACCGCAGTCGATCGCGGCGACCCGGGTGGCCGTCATTCCTGCTCCTCCTGCTGCTCACGCTTGGCCGCGCGCTCCGCGGCCTTCTGCTCCTTGGCGGCGATCACGGCCGCGTGGTCCTCCTGCGTGGCCCGCTGGGCCCGGAGCGCGGCGATGCCGCTCTCGATGTCCTGCTCGCTCACGCAGGAGCCCTTGCGCCACCACTCGGGCAGCATCGCGAGCGCCTCGTCCCCCAGCGGGTTGACGCCGGGGCCGGCCGCCAGCGAGTGGCCGACCAGCACGTGCAGGCACTTCACCCGGTCCGGCATCCCGCCGGCCGAGGGGAAGCCCTCCAGCACCTCGATGGCGTCGCGGCGGGCGATGTAGTCCTCGTGCGCCTTCTGGTAGGCCGCCGCCAGCTGCGGGTCCTCGGCCAGCCGGGCGCTCTGGTCCTTCATCACCCCGTCCGCCTCCAGGGTGCCGATCAGCGAGGCGGCCTTGGGGCAGGTCAGGTAGTAGAGGGTCGGGAACGGGGTGCCGTCGGGCAGCCGGGGGGCGGTCTCCACCACGTCCGGGTTGCCGCACGGGCAGCGGTGCGCCACCGCCCGGGTGCCGCGCGGGACGCGCCCGAGCTGGGCCGCCACCGCGGCGAGATCGCGATCGGCGACCGGCTCGTCCTGCGGGTGCTGGGCGGCGGCGCTCTGGTTCTCAGTGCTCATCAGTTCTGCAGTCTTCTCACGGGGCGGGGGCTTGCGACGGGGCGGGGACGGCGGCCGCGTCCACCGAGTCCCAGACGGCGGCGTACCAGGGCTTGGCCGCCTTCGCGGCGGCCTGCGGGGAGCCGCCGGCGGCGGGCTGGGTGGGCGTGGCCGACGGGGTGGGGTCGACCGAGACGAACGGGGTCTCACCGGGCAGCGCGTAGTGCAGGCGCTCGCGGGCCTGGGCCTTCACGAACATGGGGTCCTGCCAGCGGGCCCACTCGGTCCTCAGCTGCTCCACCTGCTGACGGGCCTGCTCGGCCTTGACCCGCTGGTCGTTGATCTGGGCGCGCTGGTTCATGAACTGCCGGGTCGGGTAGGCGAGGATCGCCACCAGCGAGCAGAGCACCAGGACCAGCACGGTGGCCCGGGAGGTGAACCGCGGCCGGCCGGCCAGGCCCGGGATCTTCCAGCGTGCCATCTCCAGACCCCTCCCAGTCGCCCAGTCGTACCGGTCCCAGTCGTACCGGTGCCCCGGCGTCCACCCTACGGGGCGACGGCCGGGGCATCGGTCAGGCGTGCTGCGAAGCGGTGCTCAGCCTTCGAACTCGGGGCTCGAACTCGGGGCCCGGACTCAGCCCTCGAAGCGGAACCGCGGGAACGCGGCGCGGCCGGCGTACTCGGCGGCGTCGTCGAGGATCTCCTCGATGCGCAGCAGCTGGTTGTACTTGGCGACGCGCTCGGAGCGGGCCGGGGCACCGGTCTTGATCTGGCCGCAGTTGGTGGCGACGGCCAGGTCGGCGATGGTGACGTCCTCGGTCTCACCGGAGCGGTGCGACATCATGCAGCGGTAGCCGTTGCGCTGGGCCAGCTCGACGGCGTCCAGGGTCTCGGTCAGCGAGCCGATCTGGTTGACCTTCACCAGCAGCGCGTTGGCGGTGCCGGTCTCGATGCCCTGGGCCAGGCGGGCCGGGTTGGTCACGAACAGGTCGTCACCGACCAGCTGGACCTTGGCGCCCAGCTTGTCCGTCATGGCCTTCCAGCCGTCCCAGTCGGACTCGTCCAGCGGGTCCTCGATGGAGACCAGCGGGTAGTTGTCGACCAGGTCGGCGTAGTAGTCGATCAGCTCGGCCGCGGACAGCGGCTTGCCCTCGAACTGGTAGGCGCCGTCCTTGTAGAACTCGGAGGCGGCCACGTCCAGCGCCAGCGCGACGTCCTTGCCGGGCACGTAGCCGGCCTTCTTGATCGCCTCGGTGATCAGGTCCAGCGCCTCGCGGTTGCTGTCCAGGTTCGGCGCGAAGCCGCCCTCGTCGCCCAGGCCGGTGGACAGGCCGCGCTCCTTCAGCACGCCCTTGAGCGTGTGGTAGACCTCCACGCCCCAGCGCACAGCCTCGGAGAAGGACTCCGCGCCGATCGGGGCGATCATGAACTCCTGGATGTCGACGTTGGAGTCGGCGTGCGACCCACCGTTGAGGATGTTCATCATCGGGACCGGCAGCACGTGCGCGTTCGGGCCGCCGAGGTAGCGGAACAGCGGCAGGTCGCTGGCCTCGGACGCGGCGTGCGCGACGGCGAGCGAGACGCCCAGGATCGCGTTGGCGCCCAGCGAGGACTTGTCCGGGGTGGCGTCCAGGTCGAGCATCGCCTGGTCGATCAGCCGCTGCTCGGTGGCGTCGTAGCCGACCAGCTCCGGGCCGATCTGCTCGATGACGGCGAGGACGGCCTTCTCCACGCCCTTGCCGAAGTAGCGGTTCTTGTCACCGTCGCGCAGCTCCAGCGCCTCGAACGCGCCGGTGGAGGCGCCGGACGGGACAGCGGCACGGCCGGTGCTGCCGTCGTCGAGGCCGACCTCGACCTCGACCGTGGGGTTGCCGCGCGAGTCGAGAATCTCACGGGCGACGACGACATCAATGGACGGCACGAGGCATCTCCTAGGCGGAAGCGGTCCTGCGGACGTGGAACGGAGTCGTTACGACCAGAGCCTAACCGCACCGGCCCCCGGGGCCATCCAGGCCTGGGTCCCGTCTCACGGTGTGGCTCCGGTACCCACGAGTAGTTCACCCGAAAGCGCGCGGGGCGTCGCCCGGGCCGTCGCCCGGGGCGCCCCGCGCACGGTTCGTCAGCCGAAGCGCAGCTGCTGGCCCGGCATGATCAGGTTCGGATCGCCGCCCACCGTCGAGTGGTTGGCCTGGTAGAGCTGCTGCCAGCCGCCGCTCAGGTGCTGGGCCTGGGCGATGGTGGAGAGGGTGTCACCGGCCTGCACGGTGTAGCCGTGACCCGCCGGGGCACCGGTCTGCGCGGTGGGCGCGGCGGCGGCCGGGGCCTGGGCCGGCACCTGGACGGGGGTCTGGACCTGGACGGGCGCCTGGGCCGGGGCGGCGAACTGGTTGTAGACGCTCTGGTGGCTGGTCCAGTACCAGCCGCCGTCCTTCTCGTACCAGAACACCTTGCCGCCCGCGTCCCAGCCGGCCTGGCCCGGGAAGCTCGGGGTGGCCGACTGCTGAGGCTGCGTCTGCTGCTGGGCCTGCGGCTTCGACTGCTGGGCCGTCGGCTGCGCCTGCGACGCGCTCTGCTGCTGGGCGGCGCCCGAGTCGGCGCTCGCGTCGACGCCGGCCGGCGCCCCGCCCTTGCTCAGCCCGGCCTTGACCGAGCAGACCGGCCAGGCACCCGGGCCCTGGTCCGCCAGCACCCGCTCGGCGACCGAGATCTGCTGGGCCTTGCTGGCCTGGTTGGCCTGCGCGGCGTACTGGGTGCCGCCGTAGGCGGCCCAGGTCGAGGAGGTGAACTGCAGGCCGCCGTAGAAACCGTTGTGGGTGTCGATCGACCAGTTGTTGGTGCTCTCGCAGTTGGCGACCTGGTCCCAGACCGAGACCGGAGCAGCGTGTGCGCTGGTCGCGGTGAGCAGCGGGACCGCCAGACCGACACCGGCGACGCCGGCCGCGGCGATCGCCTTCTCGGTCTGGGTACGACGGCGGTGCCGGCCGTTGCCAGTGAGCAGCATGAAGCTATCCCTCTCCGCACGCCTGCGAGGTGAGCTGTCGGGTTCGGGCCCGTGAGGTTGGCCCGGCCGCTGACGCGGCTTCACCCCTAGCCGTGGGAGACGGCAGAAAATCCTGGGTCCCCCGCCCCTGCCCGGGTGTCGGTCGGTGTCCCGGCAGCGCGGCGGGCAGGACTCGGCGTTCCGCGCTTCGGGGTTCGCAGCAGCGAACTCCAGGGAGGGTAAGCAGATTGACGGACCGATCACAAGCTCATATCGCGTACATCACATCAAAATTACGGAGTGCGGTCGATCGCCTACCAACAGGTCTTGTTTGTCCGGATTGATGGGCATTCAAACCGCACAGGAGAACGGTCTTCGACACGCCGTCAGAACTGCCGTTCCGTCACTTGCCCGACAACTCGGGCGTAAACGAAACAGGGAGTTCGCGCAGGCCACGCATGATCAGACCGCCACGCCAGCGCAGTTCGGCCGGGTCCGCGGCCAGCTGGAGGTCGGGCAGCCGGGTCAGCAGGGTGGCCAGCGCACGCTGGCCCTCAAGTCGGGCCAGCGGCGCGCCGATGCAGTAGTGGATGCCGTGTCCGAAGCCGAGGTGCGGGTTGTCCCGGCGGGCCAGGTCCAGGGTGTCCGGGCGGTCGAACCTGGCCGGGTCCCGGTCGGCCGCCGCGAGCACCACCAACACCGGGTCCCCCACCGGGATCTCCACCCCGCCGATGGTCAGCGGTGCGGTGGCGAACCGCCAGGTGGCCAGCTCCACCGGGCCGTCGAAGCGCAGCAACTCCTCGATGCCGGTGGCCAGCAGCTCGCTCTCGCCGCGCACGATGGACTCCTGCAGCCGGGCCCGCTGCAGCGACTGGTTCATCAGCGAGTACAGGCCGTTGCCGATCAGGTTGACGGTGGTCTCGAACCCCGCGAAGAGCAGGATGAACGCCATCGCCGCGGCCTCGTTCTCGGTGAGGTGCTCGCCGTGGTCGCCGGCCCGGATCAGCCCCGAGATCAGGTCGTCCCCGAGGTCGGCCCGCTTACGGTGGATCAGCTCCGCCAGGTAGGTCCGCATCCGCTTGACCGCGCGCGCCACGCCGCCGCGCGGGCCGCCGCCATGTCGGATCATCATCCCGGCCCAGTCCCGGAAGTCGTCCTGGTCCTCGGCCGGCACGCCGAGCAGATCGCAGATCGCGTAGATCGGCAGCGGGAAGGCGAACTCGTGGATCAGGTCGGCCGAGCCACGCGCCGCGAAGCCGTCGATCAGCCGGTCCGTCAGCTGCTGCACCCGGGGCTCGAACTCGGCCACCGTACGCGGGGTGAAGGCCTTGGAGACCAGCCGGCGCAGCCGGGTGTGGTCGGGCGGGTCGATGTTCAGCAGGTGCGTCATCAGGTCCGCCTGACGCTCCCCCGGGATCCCCACCCGTCCCGTGCGGTGCGCCTGCTCACTGTGGTGCGCCGGGTTCTTGGAGAGCCGGGCGTCGGCCAGCGCCTGCCGGGCGTCCACATATCGGGTGACCAGCCAGGCGTCAACCCCGCTCGGCAGGGTGGTGCGGTGCACCGGCGCGTGTTCCCGCAGCCAGGCGTACGCCGGGTAGGGGTCGGCCGCGAACTCCCAGGTGAAGAGGGTGGGCGGGGGCGAATCAGGCTGGTCGGACATGTTCTGACCGTATCCGGTCCCCGGGAGGAGTGAGTCTGGTCACCTGGCGGGTAATCCCTGTTGCGGAGGGTCAGCTGGAGCCTACGATCCTCCGATACGTGGTGGTGGGCCCCGCAGTGCGGCGGTGCCCCCAGGGAGGAGCAGGCCATGCGGGTAGCCGGGGCAGTGGTGGTTATCGCGGTACTCAACGGCGGCGACGGCGACGGGCCGGCCCGTCGGTTCGCCGCGGCGGGCGCCGCCGGCCTGCTGATCGCCGACCCCCGGGTCGGGGTCGCCGAGGACCTGGCCACCGCCCTGGACCGGATCGGCTGCCCGGTGATCGGCGTCAGCTCCGACATCCACCAGCCCAGCGACATCGCCGCGCTGGTCGACACCGCCGAGAAGCACCTGGGCCCGATCGACCTGTTCTGCGTGGCCGGCCCGGACGGCGAGAAGATCGTCACGATGGCCGAGCTGCCCGGCCGGCTGCACCGCCTGGCCGAGCTGCTCGACCCGCTGAGCGAGGCGATCGGCGAGGCCCTGGGCCAGGCCGTCCCGGCGCAGCGCCGGGCTCAGCTCGCCGACAGCCCCTCGGCGGTCCGCACGGCCTCCCGGTAGCCGCGCGCGGCCGCCCGCAGCGCCGCGTCCGGGTCCACCTTCGCGTCGTGGGCCCGCTGCACCACGGCCAGCAGCAGCGCGCCCGCCGACTCCTCGGACAGCTCGGCCGGCAGCGCGTACGGGGCGTCGGGCACGCCGGTGAAGCCCGCCCGGCGGACCCGGGAGACCAGCTTGGCCGCGTACGCCAGGGCCGGCAGGCCCGCCGGGACGCCGTCCAGCACCGACTCCCGGTCCTGCTTCTCGGCGGCCTTGAGCGCCTCCCAGTTGGCCTCCACCTGGTCGGTGGTGGCCGCGTCCGAGTCACCGAAGACGTGCGGGTGGCGGTAGACCAGCTTGTCGACGATCGCCCCGGCCACCTCGTCGATGGAGAACGGGTCCTCGGCGTGCTCCTCGGCGATCCGGGCGTGGAAGAAGACCTGGAGCAGCACGTCGCCGAGCTCCTCGCGCAGGGTGTCGCGGTCCTCCTGCTCGATCGCCTCGACCAGCTCGTACGCCTCCTCCACCAGGTACTTCACCAGTGAGGCGTGGGTCTGCTCGGCGTCCCACGGGCAGCCGCCGGGCGAGCGCAGCCTGTCCATCACGGCGACCAGGTCGAGCAGCCGGGCGCCGGGCAGGTCGTAGGAGCCCGGCAGCAGCTCGATCTCGGGCGCCTGCCCGGCCTGCTCGACGGCGATCCGGGCCAGCGCGTCGGTCAGCCCCGGGTCGCCGTCCTGGCTGCCCAGGAAGAGCACCGGAGCCCGCTCGGTGAGCAGCCTGGCCAGCGCCGGCGCGCTGTCGCGCGCCACCAGCTCCACGGTCACGCCGGCCTGGGCCAGCGCGGGCAGCTGGGGGTGCGCCGGGTCGGCGGCCAGCACCAGCGGCGCGGCCTGCAGCGCCGACCAGGCGGGCCAGCTGAGCAGACCGGGGGCGACCCGGTGGGTCGTGGTGAGCAGGGTCAGCTTCGGGGCGTCGATCACGGTGTCCACACCCCCGAACCTACCGCCCGGGGCTTGCGCGCGGGGTGGGTCAGGCGGCGGCACCGGACTGGGGCAGCCAGTCCTCGGTGGGGCTGTCCAGCACCGACTGCTGGACGTCCCAGCTGCCGTAGCGCGGGTTGACCGTCACCTTCAGATCGGCGGCCGCCTCGGCCAGCACCTGATGGATCGTCTTGTTGCCGTCGGTGGTGCCCAGTTGCTGCCCGCTCTGGGCCAGCAGCTTCTGCAGCCCGATCTGCTCACGGTAGAAGCCGTCGATCTCCGCGGCCGGCACCGCGTGCTTGAGCAGCAACATCTGCTCCAGCCCCGCCTCGCCACTCCAGGCCTGCGCCTGGTCGGCACGGAGCTGGGCCACCTCGGTGTCGCTGACCGACAGCTGGTGCTGGGCCAGCGCGTAGTTCACCACGTCGCTGAAGACCATGCCGGAGACCGTCGCCCCCACCAGACCGGCCTGCTCCTGGTACTGGCCACTGGGCAGCTCGGCGGCCTGCGCGCGGAACTCGGCCACCCGGGCCTGGACCGCGGCCTCGGTGATCCGGTCCTTGCCCACCACCGCGGCGGCCCCCGGGTGCGGCGGCTGCGAGCCGCAGGCGCTGAGCAGCACCGCCGCCAGCAGCACTCCGGCGGCGGGCGCCAGGCGGCGTCCGCGCCGGACGGAGGCGCAGTGGACGGCAAAGCGGTGGACGGAGCTGCTGCGGATCACGCGGGGCCTCCCGGGCGGGGCTGCGGCGACGTCTGACTCCTGACGGGACACGACAATAGAGAGCCCGCCCACCCGTTGCCCAGATGTTGCACCGAACGAGTGAGCATGGACGGGTGATCTGACCGATCATCACATCCGGTGCGACGGCAGCCGATCAGGTCCGGTTCGGGTACCAGGTCGAGGCCTGCGGCGGGTAGGACGGCCAGCTCCCGGTGCGCGGGTCCAGTGGCAGCGGAGCAGACGGCAGCGGAGCGGGCGGCGCCGGTTGCCAGGCCGGCGGCGGCCCCGCCTGGGCCGACCGGCCCGCGAGCGGTGCCTGCGGCCCGGTTCGGCGGTGCCGGCCCAGTTGCTCCAGGTGCTGGCGCAGCCGGAGCACCTCCGGGTGGTGCGGGCCCAGCAGCGGCTCGCGGTCGAAGAGCAGCGCGAGCAGCCACTCCCAGGCCCCTTCGGTCTCCCCCGAGCCCGCCAGCAGCAGCCCGATCCGCTCCCGCAGGTCGAAGCAGCGCGACGGGTCGGTGTCCTGGCCCAGCTCCAAGCGCACACCGTGGTCAGCCAGCAGCGCCCGGTACTCCGCCAACGCCTCGGGCCCCCGCCCCAGTTGCTCCAGGCAGGCGGCGGCCTTGCGGCGGTGGTCCAGCGCCTGCGGGGCACGCGGCCCGCCCTCGGCCGCCGCGCCGGCCGCCAGCAGCTGGTACTCGGGCAACGCGGCCCGGTACTGGCCCTCCTGGAGCAGGGTGCGTGCGTAGATCGTGCGCAGCGTGCGGACCAGCGGCGCACCGTCACCGTGCGCGGCGCGGGCGAGCGGGAGCAGCCGTCCGGCGAGGTCGATCACCTCGGCGTAGCGGTGGGCGGCGAGCAGGTCGGAGACCTGGCCGCAGGCGGCGGCGAGCTCGGTCTGACCGGTGAGGCCGGCGGCCGAGGAGGAGGAGGAGGCGCCGGGCGCCACCGCCGGGTGGACGGGGACGGGCGGCGCCTGCGGCACCGGCGGCGCGGGCGGGACCGCCTCGCAGACGCCGAGCCCGCCGGGCAGCGGCTGGTTCGGGTAGCGGAACGGCCCGGTCGGATCCGGCAGCGGCCCGTACGCCGGACGCGGCCCGCCCCCGTCGACCGGCAGCAGCGGACGCAGGCGTTGGAAGACGGCCTGCGCGTCGCGCGGGCGGGCGGCCGGCGGCTTGGCCAGCAGCTCCAGCACCAGCGCCTCCAGCTCCGCCGGCACCTCGGGCCGCAGCCGCCGCAGCGGCACCGGCGCCTCGTCCACCTGGCGGCGCAGCACGCCGAGCGCGGTCGGTGCCCGGAACGGCTCCTCGCCCGCCAGCATCTCGTGCAGCAGGCAGCCCAGCGCGTACAGGTCGCTGCGCGCGTCCACCGCCCCGGAGAGCGCCTGCTCGGGCGCCATGTAGGAGGGGCTGCCGATCGGCACACCGGTCATGGTGAGCCGGGTGTGCTCGCCGTCCAGCGCGGTGGCGATGCCCAGGTCGAGGACGACCACCCGGCCGTCCGGACGGACCATCACATTGCTCGGCTTCAGATCCCGGTGCACCACCGGGACGGCGTGCACCACCGAGAGCGCCGCGCAGATCTGCGCGGCCACGGCGACCGCCCACGGGATCGGGAACGGGGCCTGTTCGGCGATCAGGTCGCCCAGCCCGACGCCGGGCAGCCGCTGCATCACCAGATAGAGCTCGCCATCGTCCTCACCCGCGTCGAAGACCGTGACCAGGCCGGGGTGGTCGAGACCGGCGGTGATCCGGCACTCGCGCAGGAACCGCCGCCGCAGCTCGGCGCGGCGCTGCTCGATCTCCTGCCCGTCCGCGCCGGCCAGCAGCGCCTCGGTGCGCAGCAGCTTCACCGCGACCCGCCGGTCGAGCCGCTCGTCGTAGCCGGCCCAGACCTGGCCCATGCCGCCGTGCCCGATCTTCTCGGCCAGCCGGTACCGGCCACCGATCACCCGGGCCGCCTCAGCGCTCACCGCCCGCCGCCCTCGGCCTGCCGGCGCAGCAGCTCGCCGAGCTGCTGCAGCTCGTCGAGGGCCGGTCCGGGAGGCGCGGCGGCCGGCTGGGACTGCGGCTGCGGCTGCGGCTGCGGCTGCTGGTACACCGGCGCAGGGACCGGCCGGGACTGCGGCTGCTGGTACACCGGCTGCTGGTACATCGGCGCGGGCACCGGCTGCCAGTACCCGGGCAGCGGCACCGAGGACGGCCCGCCCCACACCCGCCGACGGTCCATCAGCAGGAAGTGCACGGGCGCTGCGAACATCAGCACCCCCATCAGCGTCTCGCCCATCCCGTTGGCCACCGTCGCGTGCTTGTCACCCCCCGCGATCACCGCGCAGACGAACAGCAGCACCGACAGCGCACCGACCGCCACCGCCCCCAGTACGTCCGCCCGCCGCCTGCGCCGCGCGGCCAGCACCACCGCCGGCACGAACCCGAGCACCCCGCCCGTCAGGACCGCCACCAGGCAGAGCAGCACCCGCGTGCCCACCCCGAACGGCCCCTTCGCCGGTGCCGGCGTCACCGGCCCGAACTGCCCGGGAAACTGGCCAGCCATGCGTATCCGCCCCCACGCGAAGAAGTCCCCACCGACAAATCGCGCCCACGCTACGCCCCTTGCCCCGCCTGCGACCAGCACGGACCCGTCCGCAACCGCTCCGTGACCAGCGGAGCCGCAGACCTGCGGGCGGGCGCCGCCGACCGGCGCGGGCCCCCGGCGTGTTGGCGGCGCAACGGCCCGCCCCCTCCGGATCATCGGAGGCAGGCCCGCGCCCCCGCGTGGCCGACGACCGAGGGCGAGGTACCGAGCCGTGTTCGACAACAGCAAGGCCTTCAGCAGCTTCTCCGTGAACGATCTCGACCAGGCCAAGCGCTTCTACGCCGAGACCCTGGGACTGAACGTCTCCGACCAGGCGATGGAGCAGGGGTACCGGCTGCTGCGCCTGCATCTGCCCGGCGGCGGCGAGGTGCTGGTCTACCCGAAGGAGGACCACACCCCGGCATCGTTCACCGTCCTCAACTTCCCGGTGGCGGACGTCGAGCGGGCCGTCGACGAACTGGCCGGGCGCGGCGTGCGGTTCGAGCGCTACCCCGGGCTGGCCACGGACGAGAAGGGCATCTTCCGCGGCGGCGGCCCGCACATCGCGTGGTTCACCGACCCGGCGGGGAACATCCTCTCCGTGCTTCAGCAGGAAGGCTAGGGCCGCTCACCCCACCGACAGCCCGCCGTCCGCCAGGCCGTCCGTGAGCCCCTGGGCCAACTGCCGTCCCAGCTCCTCGGCCTGGCGCAGGCCGGCCGCGAAGGCGGCGATCCGGCCGAAGGCCTCGCCCAGCTCCCGCTGGCTCTCGATCGGCAGCCGCGGCACCTGGACCCGGCGGACGTCGAGGCGGGAGGTGGTGGAGGCGTGGCTGCTGGCGGAGCGCGCGCCGGCGGTGGAACGCAGGCGTCCGGCCAGGAACTCCGGGTCGAGCAGCGCCGGATCGGGACGCAGCAGGTGCAGGCGCGCGCCGAGGGCCGCGCCGTCGGCCGGGTCGCCGGGGCGGACGACCA
This sequence comes from Kitasatospora sp. NPDC008050, assembly GCF_042957465.1. Classification (NCBI taxonomy): domain Bacteria; kingdom Bacillati; phylum Actinomycetota; class Actinomycetes; order Kitasatosporales; family Streptomycetaceae; genus Kitasatospora; species Kitasatospora sp. NPDC008050. The sequence continues at coordinate 355,872 of NZ_JBIBIJ010000002.1, read as the reverse complement.
GCACGCTGCCGCCGCCCAGGGCCGCGACCAGGACGTCGCCGGGGCGGGCGAGCAGGGCGGCCCCCTCGCCCGGTGCGCCCGCCCCGGCCAGCGCGGCGCTCGGGCGGCGCCCTGCGGCGAGGTCCTGCTCGGTGAGCACGGGGGTGGCCGACGGGTCCTCGGCCGCCGGGCGGACGGCCGGGCCGGCGCCGGAGGAGAAGAGCTCCAGGGCGCCGGCGCGGGCCAGTTCGCCGAGGGTGGTCATCGGGGCGCCCTGGCCGGCGCCGGTTTCGGCGACGGCCGGCAGCCGCCGGTCCAACTCGGCCAGCGTGGCGAGCAGTTCGCCCAGCCGCCCGCGCTGGTCGGCCAGCGCCGAAGCGCCGCCCGCCGGGGCCGGTGACGGCAGGTGGCGGGCCGGGGCGAGGTCGGTGTCGTCGTCGAGCAGCTCGATCGAGTCCAGCACCCGGTGGACGCCCGGCCGCTCGACCACCTCGGCACCGGCGTCGAAGGCCTGCCAGCCGTCCAGCACCGTGCGGTGCAGGGTCGGCCAGTCGAACTGCTCGGGCTGGGTGGCGGTCGCGTCCAGCAGCAGCAGTCGGCGGGTCGGCGACGGCCCTTGCGGATCGGGCCGGCGCAGCAGCCACAGGTGGAGCGGCACGCCGTAGGGCGGCGCCGCCCCCGCCGGCAGCGCCAGGACGGCGCGCAGCGCCCCGGTGCGCAGGAGTTCGGCGCGCAGCCGGCGGCCCGAGCGGCGCGAGGCGACGGTGGGCGGCAGCAGCAGCGCGGTCAGGCCGCCGGGGCGGGTGTGCGCCAGGCAGTGCAGCAGCCAGGCCAGTTCGGGCTCGGCGCGTGGTGGCGCCTGGTCGAAGAGCCAGCGCGGGTCGTAGCGCAACTCCTCGTAGCCCCAGTCCCGTTCGTTGTACGGCGGGCGGCAGAGCACCGCGTCGACGAGCAGCGCGGGGTCGGCGTCGGCCCGCAGCGCGTCCCCGGCGGCCAGGTGCAGCGGCAGCGGCACCGGCGCGTCCGTGCCGGCCTGGAGCGCGAGCCGCAGCAGCGCGGCGCCGGCCGTCACCGGGTCGCGTTCCTGCCCGTGGCGCACGGCGTCGGCGGGGGCGGCGCGCAGCACGGCGCCGAGCCCGCAGGCCGGGTCGAGGAGGCTCGCGGGTTCGCCGGCGAGCGCGAGCAGCAGGGCCGCCGCCTCCGGGGGCAGTTGGACGGGCTGCCGGGAGGTGGCCAGCAGCGCCTCGTAGGCCGCGGCGGCCCCCTGCTCCGCCGCCAGCCGGGCCAGCATCCGGCAGAGTTCGAGCTGCGTACTGCCGAAGAGCGCCGGCAGCTCCAGCAGCGTGAGCGCCCCGCCGCCGAGCGCCTGGCCCGCGACCTCGGCCACCGCCCGGGGCAGGGCCAGGGCGAGCCGGGTGTCCGGTTCGCCGGCCAGCGCGGCCCAGCGCCGGGGCGCGCGGTGCAGCAGGAGCAGGAAGGCGCCGGCCGGCAGCAGTGGGGCCCCAGGGTTCCCGGCCGGGTCGCGCAGCGCGTCGAGCTGCTGGCGGCAGCGCTCCACCAGCGGCAGTTCGGCGATCTTGCCCTGGCGGCGGAGCCAGTCCTCGACCTGGGGCAGCGCGAAGGTGGGGCTGGCCTCACTGCCGCCCACCGGCTGCGGGAAGTCGGCGTGCCGCTTGCGCCAGTTGCTGACGGCTGCCCGGCCGACCCCGGCGAGCCGGGCGATCTCGACGGCGGTGACCTCGGGGCTCGGCGGCATGGCGGCTCCTCGACGAAGGCGGCAACAGCGACTGTGATCATCCAGCATAGCCACCCGCTCCCAACCTCCTCGTTCACACGTGAACAGAGAGGTTTTCCATTTTCCTGTTGACGACGTTCACAGCGTTCTGCTGTGATGGACCTGTCGCCAACCGGGGCGATCACCTGGAAACAGAGGAACCCGCCATGCGCAGCACCACCGCCGCCCGCCGCCGCTCCGCCTCGCTCGCCCTGCTGGCGGGCACCGCCCTGCTGGCCCTGGCCACCACCGCCTGCGGACCGACCGGCACCAGCACGGTCAGCACCAAGCCCGTGCAGAACACCGCCACGGCCGGCTCCCCCAGCGGCGCGGCCGGCGCCGGCAAGGCACCCTCCAACGCCAAGGTCGGCGACACCATCGCGCTCAAGGGCATGGACAAGGGCGCCACCGCCGACGTCACCGTGGTCAAGGTGGTCGACAACGCCGCGAGCGCCAACGACTTCCACCCCGCCGACGGCAAGCGCTGGATCGCCGTGCAGTTCCGGATCAAGAACACCGGCACCGCCGCCTACAGCGACGCCCCGGACAACGGCGCCAGTGTGCTCGACGACAAGGGCCAGTCCTACAGCGCGGTGGTCGCCGACACCACCGCGGGCCCGAGCTTCCCCACCCCCGCGAACATCGCCCCCGGCGACAGCGCACTCGGCTTCATCACCTTCGAGGTGCCCAGCGACGCCAAGATCGCCAAGACCCAGTTCGGCCTCGACAGCGGCTTCGCCGACCAGGCCGGCCAGTGGAACCTCGGCTGAACCTCGGCGGAGCGGGGCGTCCGGCGCCCCGGCCGGGAACGACGAAGCGGCGGATGGCTCGAAGCCACCCGCCGCCCTGTGAGCGCGAAGTCCGCTACTTCTTCGCCGCCGCCAGCTCCTCGAACATGGTGGACAGGAAGGTCCCGCACCAGGCCAGCAACTCCCGCCCGACCACCGGCTTGCCGCCGATCCGCGCGGTCGTCGGCCGCGGCACCAGCACCTGCGAGCTGGCCGCCTTGACCTGGCTGCGCGGGTAGAGCCGGTTCAGCCGCAGCTGCTGGGACTCGCGCAGCTCCACCGGACCGAAGCGCACGTTCGCGCCCTGCAGCGTGATGTCCGCGACCCCGCACCGCCGCGCGAACAGCCGCAGCGCCGCCACCAGCAGCAGGTTCTCCACCGGGTCGGGCAGCTTGCCGTAGCGGTCGGTGAGTTCGGCCCGCACCTGCTCGATGTCGGCCTCCGAGTTGACCGCCGCGATCGAGCGGTAGGCCTGCAGGCGCAGCCGCTCGCCCGGCGCGTAGTCGTGCGGCACATGGGCGTCCACCGGCAGCTCGATCTTCACCTCCAGCGGCTCCTCCTCCGCCTCCCCGCCACCGCTCGCCAGCGACTCGCGGAACTCCGCCACCGCCTCGCCGACCATCCGCATGTAGAGGTCGAAGCCGACGCCCGCGATGTGCCCGGACTGCTCGCCGCCGAGCAGGTTGCCCGCACCGCGGATCTCCAGGTCCTTCATCGCCACGTACATGCCCGCGCCCATCTCGGTGTGCTGGGCGATGGTGGCCAGACGCTCGTGCGCGGTCTCGGTGAGCGGCTTCTCCGGCGGGTAGAGCATGTAGGCGTAGCCGCGCTCGCGGCCACGGCCCACCCGGCCCCGCAGCTGGTGCAGTTGGGAGAGGCCGAAGGTGTCGCCGCGCTCGACGATCAGCGTGTTGGCGTTGGAGATGTCGATGCCCGACTCGACGATCGTGGTGGAGACCAGCACGTCGAACTCCTTCTCCCAGAAGTCGACCACCACCTTCTCCAGCAGGTTCTCCCCCATCTGCCCGTGCGCGGTGGCGATCCGCGCCTCCGGCACCAGGTCCTTGAGCCGGGCGGCCGCCTTGTCGATCGACTCGACCCGGTTGTGGATGTAGAAGACCTGTCCCTCGCGCAGCAGTTCACGCCGGATCGCGGCCGAGATCTGCTTCTCGTCGTACGGGCCGACGAAGGTCAGCACCGGGTGCCGCTCCTCCGGCGGGGTGGTGATGGTGGACATCTCGCGGATGCCGGTGACCGCCATCTCCAGGGTGCGCGGGATCGGGGTCGCGGACATCGTCAGTACGTCCACGTTGGCCCGCAGCTTCTTCAGCTGCTCCTTGTGCTCGACGCCGAAGCGCTGCTCCTCGTCCACGATGACCAGGCCGAGGTCCTTGAACTTCGTCTCGCTGGAGAAGAGCCGGTGGGTGCCGATCACCACGTCCACCGACCCGTCGCGCAGGCCCTCCAGGACCGCCTTCGCCTCGGTGTCGCTCTGGAACCGCGACAGCGCCTTGACCACCACGGGGAAGTTGGCGTACCGCTCGGCGAAGGTCGAGAAGTGCTGCTGCACCAGCAGCGTGGTGGGCACCAGCACGGCCACCTGCTTGCCGTCCTGCACTGCCTTGAAGGCAGCTCGCACGGCGATTTCGGTCTTGCCGTATCCGACGTCGCCGCAGATCAGCCGGTCCATCGGGACCGACTTCTCCATGTCGGACTTGACCTCGGCGATGGTGGTCAGCTGGTCGGGCGTCTCCGCGTAGGGGAAGGCGTCCTCCAGCTCGCGCTGCCAGGGGGTGTCCGGCCCGAAGGTGTGCCCGGGGGCGGCCATCCGGGCCGAGTAGAGCTTGATCAGGTCGCCGGCGATCTCGCGGACCGCCTTCTTGGCCCGCTGCTTGGTCTTGGCCCAGTCCGCGCCGCCGAGCCGGTGCAGGGTCGGGGCCTCGCCGCCGACGTACTTGGTCACCTGGTCCAGCTGGTCGGTCGGCACGAAGAGCCGGTCGCCGGGGTGCCCCCGCTTGGCCGGCGCGTACTCCAGCACCAGGTACTCGCGGGTGGCGCCCTGCACGGTGCGCTGCACCATCTCGACGTAGCGGCCCACCCCGTGCGCCTCGTGCACCACGTAGTCGCCGGCCGCCAGGGCCAGCGGGTCGATCGCGTTGCGGCGCCGCGACGGCATCCGGCGCATGTCCTTGGTGGAGGACCGCTGACCGGACAGGTCCGTCTCGGTGATCACCGTGAGCTTGAGCGCCTCGTCCACGAAGCCGTGCTCGATCGAGCCGCAGGCGACGTGGACCACGTCGCGGGTGGGCGCCTGGGTCAGATCGGGGACCAGCCGGGCCGGGATGCCCTCGTTGCCGAGCACCTCCGCCAGCCGGGAGGCCGGACCCTGACCCTCCGTCACCATGACGACCCGCCAGTCGGCGGTCAGCCGCTCCTTGGCGTCCGCGACGGCCCGCGCGGTGTCGCCGCGGTAGGCCTCCACGGCGTGCATGCCCAGGGCCAGCGTGTTGCTGTCGCTGTGCCAATCAGCGGCTCCGCCGCGGGCCGATACGGAGCTGAGCTCCGCGTCGCTGGTCGCGAACGGGCTGACCGACCACCAGGGCAGGCCGATCGCGCCGGCGTGCTCGCGCACCTCGGCGAGCGAGCGCAGCGAGGCGGCGGAGACGTCGATCTGCTCGACGTCGATCGGACGGTCGCCGCCGGAGGCCGCCGCCACCCAGGAGGCGTGCAGGAACTCCTGACTGGTCGCCACCAGGTCGGCCGCCCGGGTGCGGACCCGCTCGGGGTCGCAGACCACCGCGACCGAGCCGGCCGGCAGCACGTCGAGCAGCAGCTCCATGTCGTCCACCAGCACCGGGGCCAGCGACTCCATGCCCTCGACCGCGATCCCCTCGGCGATCTTGTCCAGGATCTCGGCCAGCTCGGGGTGGCGCACGGCGAGCTCCGCGGCCCGCGCCCGCACCTCGTCGGTCAGCAGCAGCTCCCGGCAGGGCGGCGCCCACAGGCCGTGCTCGGCGATCTCCAGCGAGCGCTGGTCGGCGACCTTGAAGTAGCGGACCTCCTCGATCTCGTCGCCCCAGAACTCCACCCGCAGCGGGTGCTCCTCGGTCGGGGGGAAGACGTCCAGGATGCCGCCGCGTACCGCGAACTCGCCGCGCTTCTCGACCAGTTCGACCCGCGCATAGGCGGCCGCGGCGAGCTGCCGGGCCACCTCGTCCAGGTCCGCCGACTCGCCGCCGCGCAGCGCCACCGGCTCCAGCTCGGCCAGCCCCTTGACCTGCGGCTGCAGCACCGAGCGAACCGGCGCGACGACCACCTGCACCGGCCCGGCGGACGGGTCGTCGGCCCGCGGATGAACGATCCGGCGCAGCACCGCGAGCCGGCGGCCCACGGTGTCCGAGCGCGGCGACAGCCGCTCGTGCGGCAGCGTCTCCCAGGCGGGGTACTCCGCGACGGCGTCCGGCGGCAGCAGCGAACGCAGGCTGGCGGCCAGGTCCTCGGCCTCCCGGCCGGTGGCGGTCACCGCGAGCACGGGGCGGCCGCGCTCGCCGGCCCCCGCGGCCAGCGAGCGGGCCAGCGCGGCGACCACGAACGGCCGCGCGGCAGGCGGGCCGACCAGGTCGAGATGCGGCCGATGGCCGGCGGCCGCCGCCTCGATCGCCTCGGCGAGGGCGGCGTCGCGAACCACGACATCGAGCAAACCGGTCAGGCTCATGGAGTCTTCTCGTCCCGTTGCGTCCAGGCGGAGCGCCCGGCCTGACGGTTCTCCTGCGGCCGGGCAGCTTGATGGGCCCGGCACTCGGTGCGCAGGGGCCGGGTCAGGCTCCCAGAGTACGCCGAGCGGCCGACGCCGACTCCGTCAGTCACCCACGGCCGGACCGGCCATGCACATGACCTGGCGTTCGGACCGAAGGGTCGATTGTCAAGAAGTGGACACACTCCTGTCACTGGGAGTCCATGGACGACGCGCAGGATGGATCACGTGCCCGCCGCTCCAACCGTGGGGGATGGCGCAGCGGGACCAGCGCACTCCGATGGGGGTCGGGGTGCGAGGCCGGGCGACCCTGGGTGGGGGCGCCCGCCCGAGCGTCGGGAGTCGTGGCGCCCTTTCCTGGAGGGCGCCACGGGTCCTGGCCCAACTCCTCTTTCCGGTGATCTTTGGGCCGGACGGGTGCCGTCCACCGACGTCCGGGCCGCCCGCTCCCTACGCTGAGCGCCATGCGTGTCGTCATCGCCGGTCAGGGCTACGTCGGACTCCCGCTCGCGGTTCGCGCCGCCGAGGCCGGCCACCAGGTCGTCGGGTACGACATCGACCGGCGCCGCATCGCCCGGCTGGCCGAGGGCGACTCGTATGTGGAGGACATCCCGGACGAGCGGCTGCGGCCACTGCTCGCCGACGGCTCCTACCGGCCCTCCACGGACCCGGCCGACCTCGCGGAGTTCGACGTCGCCGTGATCACCGTGCCGACTCCGCTGCGTGACGGGGTGCCCGACCTCTCCTGCATCGAGGCCTCCGGCCGGCTGCTGGCCGAGCGGCTGCGGCCCGGCGCCCTGGTGGTGCTGGAGTCCACCACCTACCCCGGCACCACCGATGAGCTGCTCACCCCGCTGCTGGAGAAGGGCTCGGGGCTGCGCGCCGGCATCGACTTCCAGGTCGGCTACAGCCCCGAGCGGATCGACCCGGGCAACCAGCACTGGCGGCTGGAGAACACCCCGAAGGTGGTCTCCGGCATCGACACGGACTCGCTGCACGCGGTGGACGACTTCTACCGGCAGCTGGTGCAGCGCACCGTGCCGGTCTCCTCCTGCAAGGAGGCCGAGCTGGCCAAGCTGCTGGAGAACACCTTCCGGCACGTCAACATCGCCCTGGTCAACGAACTGGCGGTGTTCGCCCACGAGCTGGGCATCGACATCTGGGAGGCGATCGACGCCGCCGCCACCAAGCCGTTCGGCTACCTGCGCTTCGACCCGGGCCCCGGGGTGGGCGGGCACTGCCTGCCGATCGACGCCTCGTTCCTGTCCTGGCGGGTGGAGCGGGCGCTCGGCCGCTCGTTCCGCTTCGTCGAGCTGGCCAACGACGTGAACAGCCACATGCCCGACTACGTGGTGCGGCGCCTGGCCACGGCCCTGAACGAGCGCCGCAAGGCGGTCAAGGGCTCCCGGATCCTGCTGCTCGGCCTCGCCTACAAGAAGAACACCGGGGACGCCCACGAGACCCCCGCCGCCCAGGTCGCCGAACTCCTCACCCGGATGGGCGCCGAAGTCCGCGCCGCCGACCCCCATGTGGACGGCGTCCACCTCCCCGGCCGGCGCGGCCCCTTCTCCCGCATCACCCGCGTCACGGCCAGCCCCGAGGAGCTGACGGCGGCGGATGCGGTGGTCCTGCTGGCCGACCACGACGACTTCGACTACACCGCCATCACCGACCACGCCCGGTACGTCCTGGACTGCCGCCGACGATTGACGGGAGCAGCCGTCGAGGTGCTCTAGGACCTGTCCAGCCGTCGTCCCTCCAGCCCTTTTCCGCTGCGCACGCAGGCTCTCCCGATCGCCATCACCCGATCGGGAGAGCCCCTGCACCAGACGTCAGGTCCGCCGACGTCCCACCGTGTTGGGCAGCGAGTCGATCCCGGCACCGTCGTCGATGATCACGATCTTCGGGATGATCCGGGTCTCGTCCTCGGGAGCCGGGGCAGCACCCGCGCCCTGCGTGGCAGTCGGCGGCGGGGTGGCCGGGCGGGGCGGGAGCGGCGGCTGGGCGGCGCCGGCGGCGCGCAGCGCGGCGCGCGGGTCCACCGGCGGGGTGGCCGACGGCTGGGTGGCGGGCGCCTCGCGCAGTTCGGCGGGCAGGCGCAGCACCGTGGTCGGGGCGTCGGAGGACGCGGTCGGCAGCGTGGGCGGAGCGGGCGGGGCAGCCGGAGCGGGCGGGGTGGGCGGCAGCGGGACCTCGCCGGTGTCGGCCTCCGGGTCGGTCGCCTGGACCGTCGGGATCACCTCGGTCACCTGGGTGACCTGGGCTGCCTGCGTCGGCTGGGTCACCGCGTTCCCCGGGTCGGCCGACTCGATCATGCCGACCGCCTTGCCGGTCAGCGAGGCCAGCGTGCCCTTGATGTGGTCCAGGTGCGTCTGCACCGTCTCCAGCCGCTTGTCGAACTCCGCCCGCTGCGCGGCGCTGGCCGCATCGACCTTGTCGGCCTCGCGGCGGGCCTGCTCGACCAGGCGGTCGGCCTTGGCCTGGGCGTCGGTGTCGATCTGCTTGATCAGGCTGAGCACGGACTCGCGGTGCTGCTCGGCCTCCTTGAGGCGGCGCTCGGCGGCCAGCGAGATCTTGGCGTCCTCGGCGGCGGCGGCCGCCTCCTCGGCGGCGAACCGCTCGTCGGCCTCGCGCCGCAGCTCGGCCAGCTTGGTCTCGGCCCGCTCGCCCGCCTCGGCGGCGGCGACCCGGATCTTGGCGGCCTCGGCGGTCGCGCCGTCCCGGATCGCGCGGGACTCGGCATCGGCCTCGCCGCGCAGCTTCTCGGCCTCGGCACGGGTGCGCTCGTCGGTGCGGCGGGCGGCCAGGTCGGCCTCGGCGCGGGTGGCGGTCGCGTACGCGGCGGCCTCGGCCTGCAGCTCCTGACCGGCCTGGTAGGTCTCGTCGCGGGTGTCCTCGGCGAACCGCTCGGCCTTGTCGCGCACCTGGCGGGCCTCGTTGTCGGCGATCGCCATCAGGTCGGCGGCCTGCTCGCTGAGGGTGGTGTAGTCGGGCTCCGGCGCCTCGGCGGCGGCCTTGCGGGTGGCCGCGAGCACCGCCTCCAGCTCGCGGATCTGGGCGCCGAGCCAGCTCAACCGCTGCCAGGCCTCGTCCCGCTGGGCGGTCAGCGCGGTCAGCGCGCGGTCGACCTGCTCGGGCGCGTAGCCGCGCCGGGCAGCGGTGAAGCCGTACGACGGGATGGCGTCGCTCATCTGCTGTCTTCCCCTCAGTGCCGGCTGGGCACGATATTGCCTGGTGGTGATCGGGTCACCTGGGTCACCTGGTAGCCGGGCTCTGTCGATATCTGGTGCTACCCAGTGCTACCTGGTCATAGCCGCTCGTTTCCTGCGATCCTCTTGACCTATTTTGCGCAGATCATCTGGAAAGCCCAAGGAAGCGACACCACCGGCTGGGGCCGCACCCTTGGGTGCGGCCCCAGCCCCAGCCGTCCGACGGCTAGAGCAGGCCGTCCCAGAACTGCTCCAGGAGGACCGCCCACCAGGTGTCCGGTGCCTGGAGGGCGGCCGGGTCGATCGCGGCCAGCTCGGCCTGGAAGTCGGTGGTCCAGCGCCCGGCCTGATCCGGGGTCAGGCCGTAGCGCAACGGCCACATCCGACCGAGCAGGGCGAGCGACCGGACGAACTCCGGTACGCCAGTGTTGACGAAGCGCGGGGCCTGTGCGGTTCCCTCCAGATCCACCGCGACCACGGCCGCTGTGCCGTACTGCACACAGAGTTGCCGTCCGTAGTCGTTGCCGAGCACCAGGTAGCCGCCCGCGTCCGGCCCGGCCTGGCGGCCGCGCTCGGCGGCCAGCTCGGCCAGCGTCGGGATCGGCCGGTTCTCCGGCACGTGCGCCCAGAAGAACGGGCCGAAGCTGGTCGGCAGACCGGCCCAGACCAGGGTCTGCGCCACCCCCTCGGGCACCCCCTGCCGGGAGACCGCCCGCTGCTCGTAGCGGAAGATGGCGGCGCCGAAGTACTGCGTGAGCTCGGCGCCGATCTGCTGCGGCGGGACGGGCGGAGCCGGCGGGATGCTGCCGGGAGCCGGCAGCGGCACCCGGACCGGGCGCGGGCGGCGCGGGCCGGCGGCCAGCTGGTGCAGCTCGTCCAGGTGGTTGAGCAGGTGCGCCATGCCGGCCTGGCGGGCCTGGTGCTCGCGGCCGTACCCGGCGGTGTGGGTGATCCGCACGTTGGGCCAGGAGGAGGCGATCAGCCGGGAGCAGTAGCCACCGGGCAGGTCGCAGGCCTCCAGCTCGGTGTGCAGCTCCAGCACCTGCTCGGCGGGCACGCCGAGGCGGCGCAGCTCCTGCAGGATCCGCCACTCCGGGTGCGGGGTGCCGGGCTCGCTGCGGTGCATCACCTTCTGCTCGGAGCCGTCGGGGGCGCGGTAGCTGAGCACGGCCAGGTAGCCGGGACCGACGGTCGGCACGCCCGGCGGCACCGGGGCGCCCTGCGGCGGCAGCCCGGGCACCGGCGCGGCGGCACCGGGCACGCCGGCAGCGCCAGGGACACCGGGGGCACCGGGCACCGGCGCGCCGGGGAAGCCGGGGCCACCCGGGACGGCGGAGGCCAGCTGGGTCGCGGCGTGCGCGACGCCACCGCCCTGCGCGCCCTGGCGGGGCGGCACCACCGCCTTGCTGGTGTCGGCGTCGGCCAGGTCCTCGGCACCGGCACCGGCACCGCCACCGACGGCGGGAGCGGGCGCGGGCGCACCACGCAGCGCGCCCGGCGGCGGAGGCGGCGGAGCGCCGACGCCGCCACGACCGGTCGCCGGCGGTGCCGCCGGCGACCCCGGGTGGGCGGGCGCGCCACGCAGCGCACCGGGCGGCGGGGGCGGCGGAGCGCCCACACCGCCACGACCGGTCGCCGGGGGCGCCACGGGCGCGCCGGGCAGGCCCATCAGCCCGGGCGGGCCGTCGGAGGCCAGCATGGTCGGCGCGTACTCGATGCCGGGGCCGGGCGCCGCCGGAGCGGTGGGCCCGGCGGGGGCGGGCACGATCGGCGCCGGCGCGGCCAGAGCGCCGGGCAGGCCCATCGGCCCGGGCACGCCGTCCGAGGCCAGCATGGTCGGCGCGTATCCGCCCACCGGCCCCTCCGGTGCGGCAGGCACGGGTACGGGTGCGGGCACAGGTGCCGACACGGGTACGGGCACGGGTGCCGGCACCACAACGGGCGCCTCGGCAGCCGGCGGCGGCATCCGGACCGTCATCGCCTCCGGCGGGGTGGCCGGGGCCGTCGGCCGCTCCTCGCCGTGCTCCTCCAGCTCCCAGCTGGGCGGCGGCGCGAGCATGGTCGGCGCGTCACCGGCCGGCCGGTCCGAGACCGGCGGCTCGGTCAGCACGGGGGCCGCGAGCGGCCCCGGCGCGGCCATCACGGGCTCAGCGGTCCGGACCGGCTCGGCCGGGGCCGGCGCCTGGTCGGCCGTGGCCGGGGCCGTTCCCAGCCGCTCCGCCTCGGCGGCGATCGCGGCCGCACCGGCGTCCAGCATCCACTGCGGGGGGCTGAGCAGGAAGGAGGTCGCCTCGGCCGGAGCGGGCACCGGCTTGACCGCCCCGGCAGCACCGCCCTGGGCCGGGCGGCCGTACTGCGCCTCGTAGCGGTGGACCACCTCGTTGACCGGCAGCGCGGGCCAGAGCGTGCTCGCCCCGGTGTCCCGGGCGATCACCAGCTTGACCGCCCCACCGTCCGAGGAGGGTCCGCCCTCGCGGTCCTCGGCCCAGCAGACGAAGCCGAGGTCGAACTCCCGCACCCGCACCTCGCGCTGCTGGAAGGGCGCCACCCCGCCGTTGATCCACTCCGCCGCCAGGTCCTGTGCCTGCGCGTACGTCATCATGCTGCCTCGCCCCTGTCCTCTCGCGCGGGCCGTTCGCTCCCGCCGATCGCGCCACCGCTCACCGACTGCCTCACGACACCGACACCGACACCGCGCGGGCGAACCCGCCGTCCACCATCAGCTCCGCGACCGTCTCCAGCTCCGGCGGGCTGCCGGCCAGCCGGAGCAGGAAGTCGTCGAAGCTGTCGCCGCAGGGCAGCAGCAGCCGCCGCACCCGGTCGGCCGGCTCCTCGGGGGCGCCGTTGTCCCGGGCGTCGTCATAGAGGCAGAACCAGACCGAACCCAGCTGCTCGCCGCGCACCTTGAGGGCCAGGATGCCGCCCTGGGCGAAGGCGATGCCGAGGTAGTCCTTGGTCAGGTGGTCCCGCAGACACTTGTTCACGTAGACGAGGTCGTCGACCCCGTACTCCTCGCTGAGCGTCAGGAACGGCTGGTCGAGCAGGAGTCCGAGGTCGGTGTCGAGCGCCACGCCCGCCGGTGCCCGGCCGCCGGCCAGCTTGAGGAAGCCGCGGTAGGGCCCGGGCAGCCGGTAGCCGAGCCGCTCCTCGGCCGCCTGGATCAGGTCCTCGGTGACGCTCACCGGGTCGGCGCCCTCCTGGGAGAGCGGAAAGTGCACGGCCTTGCGCTCCTGGAGCGGGCGGGTGCCGCGCCTGGCGTGGTCGGCGGCCGAGCGGGCCAGGCCGCCGTGGTGCCGCAGCAGCGCCTTGATCTCGACCGGGATCAGCTCCATCCGGCGCCAGCCGTGGGCCGCGCCGCCGACCGCGTGGTGCCAGGTCCAGCCCGCCGGGGTGGCCACGGCGCACTCCTGATCGGCCCACAGCTCGTGGCCCTGGCTGAACAGCGCGGCGTTGGCGGACACGTAGTCGGTCAGCCGCAGCTCGTCCACGCCGAAGCCCTCGGGCGGATCGGCGACCTCGGCGGCCGCCGCGGCGTACGGACCGAAGTCCGGATACCCCTGCGCGTCGACCCGTACCCCGTCGGGGTACCTGGCCGCCCGCACCGGGTCGGGAAAGTGAACCGCCTGACCCGCGTAGGCCGCGTTGGGCGCGGCGGCGATGCCGGGCCGACCTGTCGTCATTCTGGGTGCCCCCACTGCGCTGAAGCCGATTTAGCTAGCCACCAGGGTATGGGGTCCCGGCTTCGGGCGGTCGTCCTGGTCCGACGGCCGGGGCGAACCGGAGCCCTGTGATCAGGTTGTGAACAATTGGTGCGTCTGACGGAGTCTCAGTACACGCTCCCGCCCCCCGAGTGATCCACTGTCCGAAACGTTTGGCAGGCTGACGTCCGGGAGGGTCCACCCGACCCGCCCGACAGAGGACCAGCCGACAGAGCGAGAGGAGCAGCCGTGGACGAGGGTCCGCCGGTCGCACCCCTGCTGCGCCACCACCGGGACAGCCTGCTGCCCGCCGTGGCCGCGGCGCTCTCCCTGCGCGGCGGCGAGGTGCACACGCTGGCCGGCCGCAAGGCCGACCAGGAGCCCGCGCTGCACCCGCTGGTCGGTGACTTCCTGGCCAGGCTGCCGCTGGAGCACCGCGAACGGTTCGCCGGGCGCTGCCCGGAGGCGGTGCTGCTCTCCCAGTACCTGACCACGGTGGACAACGGGCGCTCCAAGCGCGCCGCGAAGAAGCCGCTGAGCCTGCACGACGCCCGCAAGGCGCTCAAGGGCGCCAAGCTGACCACCGTGCGGATCCGCGAGCAGGACGATCCGGCGCACGGCACCCACGCGCCGCCCTGCCGCTCCTGCGCACCGCTGCTCGATCACTTCACCGTGCAGAGCGTGGCGGTCGGGCCCAGGTCCGATCCGGCCTGAGCCGGCCCGTGACCCGGCTGCCCTGCCGATAACCCCGCAGCGCCGCCCAGGTCGCGTGCCGCCCCTGTCCCCCGACCCCGGAGTCCCCCCTGAACCCGCTCACGTCACCGGCCGCAGGCCCGGCGTCCGCCGCCGTCCGCTCGCAGCCCAGGTTTCCCGCCGACGTCGCCGCCGCGCTCAAGCAGGCCGGCTGGCACCCGGGCCGCTGGGAGATCCGGCGTGCCGAGGCCTGGGCCGACGAGCTGCTCTCCCGGCACTCCCCCGACGACGTCCAGCACGCGGTCTTCCCCGCCGCCATCGAGGCCTGGGCCGAATTCGGCGGGCTCTCCTTCGACCTCGGCGGCGCCGGACGCCAGCTGGCCCGCACCCCGTTCCTGCTCGACCCGATCTGCGGCCTGCACCTGCCACGCACCCTGGCCGACCTGTCGCGCGCGCTGGACAGCCGGGTGGCGCCGCTGGGCGAGGAGCACTACGGCCAGGCCCTGCTCGCGATCGACGAGGCGGGACGGGTCTACAGCCTCGACCACACCGGTGAGTGGTTCCTGGGCGCCGACCTCGACCAGGCGGTCACCACGCTGGTGCTGGGCACCCGTCCGGAGCGGCTGCGGACCGTCACCGACACGCTCTGAGCGCGACCGGGCGGCGAGCCGGGTTCAGCAAAGTTGTGAAGCTTCCGCACGAATCTTCGCCTGCCGGCCCTAAGAGGGGCTCAACAGCCCTAAGCAGCGCCTAAGCCGGGCTCAGCTCAACTCAGCCGGTCGCTGCGCTGCGCCAGCCGCGAGGGCAGCAGTGCCTCCACCCGGAACCCGCCCTCCTGCTGCGGCCCGGCCGCGAAGCTGCCGCCCAGCGCCAGCACCCGCTCCTCCATGCCGACCAGCCCGTTGCCGCCGCTCGGCAGCCTGACCTCGTCGCCGCCCACCGCCCGCTCGTTCACCACGGCCACCCGCACCCCGTTGGGCACATAGGCCAGCAGGACGGAGACCCGCGCGCCGCCGGCGTGCTTGTGTGCGTTGGTCAGCCCCTCCTGCACCACCCGGTAGGCGGTCTGCTCGGCATCGCCGCGGTAGGGCTGGCGCTCGCCACTGACCGTCAGGGTCACCCGCATCCCCGCCGCCTTGGACTGGTCGATCAGCCGCGGCAGCTCGGCCAGCCCCAGCGGGCTCTCCACCGGCGCCTCCTCGCTCATCCGCAGCACGCCGAGGATCTCGCGCAGCTCGTCCAGCGCCTGGCGCCCGGTCTCGGCCATCAGCTTGGCGCTCTGCGCCGCCTTCTGCGGGTCCCGCACCGCGATCCGCTCCACCGCGCCCGCGTGCACCACCATCAGGCTGACCCGGTGGGCCACCACGTCGTGCATCTCGCGGGCGATCCGGGTGCGCTCCTCCAGTCGGGCGCGCCGGGCCCGCTCGGTGGCCCGCTCGGCGAGCAGGTCCAGCTCCGCCTCCAGGCCCTGGGCCCGGTCCTTGAGTGATTCGATCAGCCGGCGCCGGGCGCCGATGTAGAGGCCGCCGATCACCGGCGAGACGGTCAGCCCGACCGCCACCAGCACCGAGAAGAGCACGAAGACCCAGGTGGCCGGCAGCTGCTGGCCCGGCTGCGGCTCGACGGTGAGCATCGAGAAGAGCACCATCCCCAGCGTCTCCACGAAGATCACCGTGGTCAGCGCCACCACCTGCCGGCGCCCCGCGGGCCAGATCCAGGTGGAACAGAGGGTGTAGAGCGCGACCACCAGCAGCACGATCCCGAACAGCCCGGGAACCAGGACCATCGAGACCAGCACCGGCACGACCGGGCAGCGGCGCCGCACCAGCAGGCTGGCACCGCCCAGCGCGCCGATCACCGCGCCGGCGACCGCCCACCCGGCGCCCAGGTGGAACCGGTCGTGGACCAGGCTGTAGCCGCCCAGCGCGCACTCCACGGCGGCCAGCAGGGCCAACACCGCGTCCAGCAGCGCACTACGCCGCCGGTCCCACCACCACAGGCCGCGGTCCGGTGCGCCCTCCCCAGGCGACATGCTCATACGGGACAGCCTAAGTGAGGCACACCCCGCGGCCCCACCCAGTTCTCGGCACCGGACGCGGCGACGGGCGCGTCCGGCCGGCCCGCCGCCGGGCCCGGCGCGCCGCGCTGTCCGGCATGCGACCGGCGCAACCTCGGGACAAGGACCTCCCCATATGCTGGTCCGGTCGGACAGCGCGGTCCGCCGAAGCCGAACCCCACCACCCCAGGGAGCCAGCCGTGACCGCTCAGGTCCCCCAGTCGGCCGACCACCCGAGTGCCGACCGGTCGCCCACCGGGCGTTCAGGCGCGAGCCTGGCCGCCGTGGAGCTGCCGAACGCCGATCCGGTCGCCGACAACGCGGCCCTGCGGGCCGACATCCGCCGCCTGGGCGATCTGCTCGGCGAGACCCTGGTCCGCCAGGAGGGCGCCGAGGTGCTCGGGCTGGTCGAGCAGGTCCGGCTGCTCAGCCGCACCGACGGCGAGGCCACCGCCGAGCTGCTCGCCAACATCGATCTGGAGACCGCGGCCAAGCTGGTACGGGCCTTCTCCACCTACTTCCACCTGGCCAACGTCACCGAGCAGGTGCACCGCGGCCGCGAGTTCGCCGCCCGCCGGGCCCGCGAGGGCTCGCTGCTGGCACAGACCGCCGACCAGCTGCGCGAGGCCGACCCCAAGCACCTGGCCGACACGCTGGCCAACCTGGCGGTCCGCCCGGTCTTCACCGCGCACCCCACCGAGGCCGCCCGCCGCAGCGTGCTGAACAAGCTGCGCCGGATCGGTGAACTGCTGGAGCGGATCCACCGCGAGCACGCCGCCGCCGGGATCTCCCCCACCGACTCCGCCCGCCTGACCTCGGCCAAGCGCTCCGCCGACCGCCGCCTCGCCGAGGTGATCGACCTGCTCTGGCAGACCGACGAGCTGCGGATCGCCCGTCCCGAGCCCACCGACGAGGCCCGCAACGCCGTCTACTACCTGGACGAGCTGTACCGCGAGGCCGTCCCCGAGGTGCTGGAGGAACTGCACGAGGAGCTGGCCCGGGTCGGCGTCGCGCTGCCGGAGGGCGTGCGCCCGCTGACCTTCGGCACCTGGATCGGCGGCGACCGGGACGGCAACCCCAACGTCACCCCGCAGGTCACCTGGGACGTGCTCAACCTGCAGCACGAGTACGGCATCAAGGACGCCCTGGACGCCGTGGACGACCTGCGCAACTCGCTCTCCACCTCGGTGCGCCTGGCCGGGGCCTCCGAGCAGCTGCTCGCCTCGCTGGAGGCCGACCTCAAGCTGCTGCCCGAGCTGAGCCCGCGCTACAAGCGGATGAACGCCGAGGAGCCCTACCGCCTCAAGGCCACCTGCGTGCGGCTCAAGCTGGAGAACACCCGCGAGCGCCTGGCCGCCGGCACCCCGCACCTGGCCGGCCGCGACTACCTGGGCACCCGCGAGCTGATCGCCGACCTCAAGCTGATCCAGGACTCGCTGCGCTCGCACCGCGGCGAGCTGATCGCGGACGGCCGCCTGGCCCGGGCGATCCGCACCGTCGAGGCGTTCGGCCTCCAGCTGGCGACGATGGACGTGCGCGAGCACGCCGAGGCCCACCACCACGCGCTCGGCCAGCTCTTCGACCGGCTCGGCGAGGAGGCCTGGCGCTACAACGACATGCCGCGCGAGTACCGCCAGCGGCTGCTCGCCAAGGAGCTGCGCTCGCGCCGCCCGCTGGCCCCCACCCCGGCGCCGCTGGACGCCGCGGGCACCAAGACGCTGGGCGTCTTCACCACCATCCGCGAGGGCTTCGAGCGGTTCGGCGACGAGATCGTCGAGAGCTACATCATCTCGATGTGCCAGGGCGCCGACGACGTCTTCGCCGCCGCGGTACTCGCCCGCGAGGCCGGCCTGATCGACCTGCACGCCGGGGTCGCCCGGATCGGCATCGTCCCGCTGCTGGAGACCACCGACGAGCTGCAGCAGGCGGACCGGATCCTGGAGGAGATGCTCTCCGACCCCTCCTACCGCCTGCTGGTCTCGCTGCGCGGGGACATCCAGGAGGTGATGCTCGGCTACTCCGACTCCTCCAAGTTCGGCGGCATCACCACCTCCCAGTGGGAGATCCACCGCGCCCAGCGCCGACTGCGCGACGTGGCCCACCGCTACGGCATCCGGCTGCGCCTGTTCCACGGCCGCGGCGGCACGGTCGGCCGCGGCGGCGGCCCCTCGCACGAGGCGATCCTCGCCCAGCCCTGGGGCACCCTGGAGGGCGAGATCAAGGTGACCGAGCAGGGCGAGGTGATCTCCGACAAGTATCTGCTGCCCTCGCTGGCCCGGGAGAACCTGGAGCTGACCCTCTCCGCCACGCTGGCCGCCTCCGCCATGCACACCGCCCCGCGCCAGGCCCCCGAGGAGCTGGCCCGCTGGGACGCCGCGATGGACGTGGTCTCGAAGGCCGCGCACACCGCCTACCGGGGCCTGGTGGAGCAGGAGGACCTGCCGAAGTACTTCTTCGCCGCCACCCCGGTCGACCAGCTCGCCTCGCTGCACCTGGGCTCGCGCCCCTCGCGCCGCCCCGACTCGGGCGCGGGGCTGGACGGCCTGCGGGCCATTCCGTGGGTCTTCGGCTGGACCCAGTCCCGCCAGATCGTCCCCGGCTGGTACGGCGTCGGCTCCGGCCTGGCCGCCGCCCGCGAGGCGGGCCTGGGCGACGTGCTGCCGGAGATGTACGGCAAGTGGCACTTCTTCCGCAACTTCCTGTCCAACGTCGCGATGACGCTGGCCAAGACCGACCTGCGGATCGCCCGCCACTACGTCGAGCAGCTGGTCCCCACCGAGCTGCGGCACATCTTCGACCAGATCACCGCCGAGCACGACCTGACGCTGCGCGAGGTGCTGCGGCTGACCGGCGAGAGCGAGCTGCTGGAGCACAACCCGGTGCTCAAGCAGACCTTCACCGTCCGGGACGCCTACCTGGACCCGATCTCCTACCTCCAGGTGGCGCTGCTGCGCCGCCAGCGCGAGGAGGTCTCCTCCGGCCGGCCCGAGGACCCGCTGCGGGCCCGTGCGCTGCTGCTGACCGTCAACGGCATCGCCGCCGGCCTGCGCAACACCGGCTGACCGTCCGGCAGACAGCACCGGGCCCGCTCGCCTGCACGGCGAGCGGGCCCGGTGCTGTCTGCGGCCGACTCCTGGTCAGCCGGACTCCTTGTCGGGGGCGCGGCGGCGCTTGAGCCAGAGCGCGCCACCACCGGCCGCGACCACCAGCCCGCCGGCCACCGCCGGGATGCCGGCGTTGCCGCCCAGCGTGGAGATGAAGGCACCGGAGAGCGCGGCGGTCTCGGGGGCCGGGGTCGGCGAGGGCGACGGCGAGAAGGACGGCGACGGGGCATCGACCAACTGGGCGTCCAGCGCGCTGGACACGGGCTGCGGAGCGGCCTGGCGCAACCGGCCGCTGCCGCCGCCCCGGGCACCGCCGACCGGGGTCGTCGAGGTGCGGGTGGCCGAGGGCTTGGGGGTCGGCGTCGGGCTGGGGCAGCCGCTGGGCAGCTCCGTCGGCGACGCCCCCGGCGAGGCGGTGGTGCTCGCCCCGGCCGAAGCGGGGGGCTGGGACGAGGGCGCGGCCGGAGGCTGGGCCGGCTGCCCCGGTACGGCGGTGGCCGAGGCGTCGGCGCCCGGCAGCGGCGGGCAGCTGGGACCGGCCGTGCTGCTCGGCGAAGCCGTGGGCGAGGGCGGCGGGGTGGGCGTGGCCGTGCCGGTCGGCGGCACGCCGGCCGCCACCGAGGTGGGCCCGCCCGGCGGCGGCGTACTGCTCGCGGCCGGTGTCGGCGAGAGCGTCGCGCTCGCCGACGGCGCGGGTGAGCCACTCGGCTCGGCCGCGCGAGCGAATGCGGCGCCGGAAAGCAGCGCCGTGACCGCCAGAACCCATGTGCCGGCCACCCGTGCCGAGCCCAACCCCGCGCCCACCAGCGCCCCTATCTACCCGAGTCCGGGTTGACCGTACCCGATGCGACAAGGCGTTCCGGCACCGGAACGGGGACTGCGGCGAAGAGTTGTACGACTGTTGCCCTATCCGTCATACGAGGGCGCCGAGCTGACGGCCGGTCAGCTGTGAGCCAGCTGGGAGTCAGCTGTTGTAGGTGCCCTGGGCCCGCTCCAGACCCTCCGTCAGCAGCGCCTCGACGGCGTCGGCCGACCGGTCCACGAACCAGTCCAGCTCCTTGCGCTCGGCGCCGGAGAAGTCCTTCAGGACGAAGTCGGCGACCTCCATCCGGCCCGGCGGGCGGCCGATGCCGCAGCGCACCCGGTAGTACTCCGGGCCGAGCGACTTGGTGATCGACTTGAGCCCGTTGTGCCCGTTGTCGCCGCCGCCGAGCTTGAGCCGCAGGGCCGCGTAGTCGATGTCCAGCTCGTCGTGGACCGCCACGACCGCGGAGGTCGGCGCCTTGTAGAAGTCGCGCAGCGCGGTGACCGGACCGCCGGAGAGGTTCATGAAGGTCATCGGCTTGGCCAGCACCACCCGCTGCCCGGCCAGCCGCCCCTCGGCGACCTGGGCGCGGCTCTTGTGCGCCTTGAACCTGGCGCCGATCCGCTCGGCCAGCAGGTCGGCCACCATGAAGCCGATGTTGTGCCGGTTGCGGGCGTAGCCCTCACCGGGATTGCCCAGGCCCACGATCAGCCAGGGGCCGGTGTACGCCTCATCGCTCATCTGCGCTCCTCCTCCGATACCTCATCATCATGGACGCACAGCTGCCCCGGCTCCCTCACGGGGAGCCGGGGCAGCGGCGGCAGAACTACCGGGAGGCTCAGGCCTCGGCAGCGGCCTCGGCGGCAGCCTCGGCGTCGGCGTCGGCCTGCGAGGCCTGGGCGCCGATGACCTGCAGCACGACGGCGTCGGCCTCGACGGCCAGCGAGGTGCCCTTGGGCAGCGCGATGTCGCCGGCCAGGATGGCGGCGCCGGCCTCCAGGCCCTGGACCGAGACGGTGACGGACTCGGGCAGGTGGGTGGCCTCGGCCTCGACCGGCAGCGTGTTCAGCACGTGCTCGACCAGGTTGCCGCCGGGGGCCAGCTCGCCCTCGACGAGGACCGGGATCTCGACGGTGACCTTCTCGCCGCGCTTGACCAGCAGCAGGTCGACGTGCTCGATGGTGCGCTTGATGGCCTCGCGCTGGACGGCCTTCGGCAGGACGAACTCGTCCTTGCCCTCGATCGGGACGACCAGCAGTGCGTTCGGGGTCTTGAGGGCCATCATCAGGGCGTGGCTCGGCAGGTTCAGGTGAACCGGGGCGAGGCCGTGACCGTAGACGACACCGGGGACGAAGCCGGCGCGGCGGGCGCGGCGGGCGGCACCCTTGCCGAACTCGTTGCGGGGCTCGGCGGCAAGGCGGATCTCGGACACGACTGCACTCCTCGGAAGACTGGCGGGGGGGTGCAGGCAACACTCGTACGGTGGTCATACGAGGCCCGAACAGCATGAAGCCGCCGGGACCACACCCTTAAACACTGGGGGGTTCGCTCGGCGGCGGGACGACTCTGCCAACGGTCGGTACTCCGACCCCGGCAGCGCGTCGATCACGGAGCAGGCGCCTGATGGGCGCGCGGCATCCCTCGCCGAGCAGTCTCACGAGTCTAACCTCAGCACTCGTCAACCGTGAAATCGGCCCCGTCGCCAGCAGCGACGGGGCCGATCGGACCTGACGGGCCTTCAGCGGCAGGCCCGCGAAGAACTCAGTGCACGCCTGCTCAGGACACGCCTGCTCAGTGCACGCCCTCGAAGAGCGAGGTCACCGAGCCCTCCTCGAAGACCTCACGGATCGCGGCGGCGATCGAGGGGGCGATGGAGAGCGTGGTGACCTTGTCCAGCTGGAGGTCCGCCGGGCAGGGCAGCGTGTTGGTGAAGACGAACTCGCTGACCCGCGAGTTCTTCAGCCGGTCACCGGCCGGGCCGGAGAGCACGCCGTGGGTGGCGGCCACGATGACGTCGGCGGCGCCGGCCTCGAAGAGCGCGTCGGCCGCGGCGCAGATGGTGCCGGCGGTGTCGATCATGTCGTCGACCAGGACGCAGACCCGGTCCCTGACGTCACCGACCACCTCGGCGGAGAGGATGGTGTTGGCCTGGCTCATGTCGCGGCGCTTGTGGATGATCGCCAGCGGGGCGTCCAGGCGGTCGCACCACTGGTCGGCCACCTTCACCCGGCCGGCGTCCGGGGAGACGATGGTGAGCTTGCTGCGGTCGACCTTCTCACCGACGTAGTCGGCGAGCAGCGGGAGCGCGAAGAGGTGGTCGACCGGGCCGGCGAAGAAGCCCTGGATCTGCGCGGTGTGCAGGTCCACGGCCATGATCCGGTCGGCACCGGCCTGGGCCAGCAGGTCGGCGACCAGGCGGGCGGAGATGGGCTCGCGGCCCAGGTGCTTCTTGTCCTGGCGGGCGTAGCCGTAGAACGGCAGGATCGCGGTGATGCTCTTGGCCGAGGCCCGCTTCAGCGCGTCGATCATGATCAGCTGTTCCATGATCCACTGGTTGATGGGAGCCGTGTGGCTCTGCATCACAAAACAGTCCGCCCCCCGGGCGGACTCCAGGAAGCGGACGTAGATCTCGCCGTTGGCGAAGTCCAGGGCCTTGGTCGGGACGAGCTCGGTGCCCAGCGCCGCGGCCACCTCCTTCGCCAGCTCGGGGTGGGCACGGCCGGAGAAGAGCTTCAGTTTCTTCTCACCCGACGTCGTGATCCCGCTCACTGCACCGTCTCCTCGTGTTGCTGCCGCATGGTCCCGCCGCGCCGCACCCGGGCGGCGGGAGCCGTCCGGGCCGGTGGTCGACGAGGGATTGGGTACGCCTCGGCACGGGCTACAGCCCCACGGCGCACGTATGTACACCAGGTTACGCGCCCGCCCGTGAAGCGTCCGGCCCGGGAGGGCCGCAGCACCGCTGAGCGGGGTGGCTCAGGCCTCGGCAGGCCGACCCAGCGCGGCGGCCGCGGCCTCGGCGGAAGCAGTACCGGGGCGCTTGCGCGCCACCCAGCCCTCGATGTTGCGCTGCTGTGCGCGGTTCACGCCGAGCGCGCCGGGGGGCACGTCCTTGCTGATCACCGAGCCGGCCCCGGTGTAGGCGCCGTCACCGATCGTGACCGGGGCGATGAGCATGTTGTCGGTGCCGACCCGGGCGTGCGCGCCGATCACGGTGGGGTTCTTGTTCACCCCGTCCCAGTTGGCGGTGATCGTGGCCGCGCCCACGTTGGCCCCCTCGCCGATGGTGGCGTCGCCCATGTAGGACAGGTGCGGCACCTTGGCACCGGCGCCGATGCTCGACTTCTTGACCTCGACGAAGGTGCCGATCTTGCCCTTGGCACCGAGCGCGACCCCGCCGCGCAGGTAGGCGAACGGGCCGACGCTGGCGCCCGCGCCGATCTCGGCCTGCTCGACCACCGCGTTGCTCACCGTGGCACCGGCCCGGACCACGGTGTCGGTCAGGGTGCTGTTCGGGCCCACCCGGCAGCCCTCGCCCAGGTGGGTGGCCCCGTGCAGCTGGGTGCCGGGGAGCAGGACGGCGTCCGGCTCGTAGCCCACCTGCGCGTCGATCCAGGTGGTGGCCGGGTCGACCACGGTCACGCCGGCCCGCATGGCGGCCGTCAGCAGGCGGTCGTTGAGCAGTCGGCGGGCCTCGGCGAGCTGGACCCGGTCGTTGATCCCCAGGATGTCGCGGTGGTCGGCGGCGATCAGCGCGCCCACCCGGTGACCGGCCTCGCGCAGGATCTCCAGGGTGTCGGTCAGGTACTCCTCGCCCTGCACGTTGTCGGTGCCGATCCGGGCCAGCGCGTCGGCCAGCAGCTTGCCGTCGAAGGCGTAGACGCCGGAGTTGATCTCGGTGATCGCCAGCTGGGCGGCGTCGGCGTCCTTGTGCTCGACGATCGCGGTGACGGTGCCCTCCCGCGGGTCGCGCAGGATCCGGCCGTAGCCGCTCGGGTCGGGGACCTCGGCGGTCAGCACGGTGACGCCGTTGCCTTCCACCGTGTGCTGCTGGACCAGCGCGCGCATGGTGTCGGCGGTCAGCAGCGGGACGTCCCCGTAGGTGACCAGCACGGTGCCGTCCAGCGTGATCCCGTCGGCGGCCAGGGCCTCCAGCGCGATCCGGGCCGCGTGGCCGGTCCCGTTCTGCTCGTCCTGCACCACCGTGCGGGCCTGCGGGTGCTCGGCGCCCAGGTGCTCGGCGACCTGTTCCTTCAAATGGCCGATCACCACCACCAACTGCTGGGGCGTCAGCTCCTGGGCGGCGGTGACCGCGTGTCCCAGCAGGCTGCGGCCGCAGATCGGGTGCAGCACCTTGGGCAGGGTCTTCGACTTCATCCGGGTGCCTTCACCGGCGGCGAGCACGATGACGGCGGCAAGGGGGTTGGCGCTCACGCGGGAGGCTCCTTGGGGGTGACCGGAAGCGGGTCGGGTCCGGGTGGGCGGCTCCGCACGCCGCACCGTCGAGTAGGGCCCGAGAAATGACCAGACCCGAGAATAACCGCGCAATCCGCCCATGACCGCACAGCGTCACGCCCAGGCCCACAGACGACAAGCGCGCGGCCGGGGCGATGGACCCCGGCCGCGCGAAGTGCTCCGCCGGTTGGATTCGAACCAACACTGCAAGGCTTCAAAGGCCTGCGGGCTGCCGATTACCCCACGGCGGATGGCTGCTCAGACCATACCGGAGTCCTCCCCTGACTGGGTATCGCCTTCGATCCCCAGGGCGTGCCACACCGTTCGGCCCAATGGC
The DNA here is from genome assembly GCF_042957465.1 of Kitasatospora sp. NPDC008050. Lineage (NCBI taxonomy): Bacteria > Bacillati > Actinomycetota > Actinomycetes > Kitasatosporales > Streptomycetaceae > Kitasatospora > Kitasatospora sp. NPDC008050. The sequence continues at coordinate 331,223 of NZ_JBIBIJ010000002.1, read as the reverse complement.
CGCCGACCCTCGGCGCGAGCTGCTTCCCTTGGCAGGCGCAGCAACCTACGATGCCGTAAGTTACGCATTCGTAGGCTCCGGCCGCCCGGGCCCGGTGCCGATCACGCTCCATTCCCCCGCTTTCTCCCACGTTTTCTCATAAACGTATTCCCTCAAGGGAGCGCCCATGACGACCCAGGCCGACCAGGCGCCGCCCGGCGCCGCGTCCAATGCCCGGCCCGCCTCCCAGGTCTCCGCCACGCTCGGCGGTGAGAAGCAGGGCCTGCCCGAACGCCTGGCGCTCGGCCTCTTCATCGCGGTGCCGTTCCTGGCCCTGCTGGCCGCCGTGCCGGTGGCCTGGGGCTGGGGGCTGGGCTGGCGGGACCTGACGATCGCGACGGTCATGTACTTCACCACCTGCCACGGCATCACCGTCGGGTTCCACCGCTTCTTCACCCACCGCTCGTTCAAGACCGGCCGGGTACTGAAGATCGCCATGGCGGTGGCCGGCAGCCTGGCCGTCGAGGGCCCGGTGGTGCGCTGGGTGGCCGACCACCGCAAGCACCACAAGTTCTCCGACCAGACGGGCGATCCGCACTCGCCCTGGCGCTACGGCGAGAGCGTGCCGGCCCTACTCAAGGGCCTGTGGTGGGCACACATGGGCTGGCTCTTCGACTCCGAGCAGACCCCGCAGCACATCTACGCGCCCGACCTGGTGAAGGACCGCGACATCCGGACCGTCTCGCGGCTCTTCTGGCTGTGGACCGCCATCTCGATGCTGCTGCCGCCGCTGGTGGGCGGGCTGCTCAGCTGGTCCTGGCAGGGTGCGGTCACCGCGTTCTTCTGGGGTTCGCTGGTCCGGGTGGCGCTGCTGCACCACGTGACCTGGTCGATCAACTCCATCTGCCACGCGATCGGCCAGCGCCCCTTCAGATCCCGGGACCGCTCGGGCAACGTGTGGTGGCTGGCCGTGCTCTCCTGCGGTGAGTCCTGGCACAACCTGCACCACGCCGACCCCACCTCGGCCCGGCACGGGGTGCTGCGCGGACAGCTGGACTCCTCCGCCCGGCTGATCCGCTGGTTCGAGCAGGCCGGCTGGGCACGCGACGTCCGCTGGCCGGGCCCCGGGCGCATTGACGCCCGGCGCGTCGCATGACCCGTCGTCTACAGCATGATGGGGGGGTGAACGGGAGCAACGGAGACAGCGCAGTCGGCCATCGACCGCCCGCCCGCGGCGGCACCGGGCGGGCGGGCCGGGTCCGGATGACGGGCAAGCAACGGCGCGAACAACTGCTGGACATCGGGCGCTCCGTCTTCGCCGAGCGCGGCTACGACGGCACCTCGGTGGAGGAGATCGCCGAGCGGGCGGGCGTCTCCAAGCCGGTGGTGTACGAGCACTTCGGGGGCAAGGAGGGCCTCTACGCGGTGGTGGTGGACCGCGAGATGCAGCTGCTGCTCGACATGGTCACCGGCGCACTCACCGGTGGCCACTCCCGCGAGCTGCTCGAACAGGCCGCCTTCGCGCTGATGGACTACATCGACACCTCGACCGACGGCTTCAAGATCCTGGTCCGCGACTCACCGGTGGCCCAGTCCACCGGCACCTTCGCCTCGCTGATCAGCGACATCGCCACCCAGGTCGAGGACATCCTGGGCCTGGAGTTCAAGGCCCGCGGCTTCGACGCCCGGCTCGCGCCGATGTACTCGCAGATGCTGGTGGGCATGGTCGCGCTGACCGGGCAGTGGTGGCTGGAGGTGCGCAAGCCGGGCAAGGCCGAGGTCGCCGCGCACCTGGTCAACCTGGCCTGGCACGGCCTGGAGGGCATGGAGCGGCATCCCAAGCTGGTCGGCGAGCGGCAGAACTGAGGCCGCTCGCCGGGCGGGCGGCGGCCTCGCGCGCCCGGCGCCGCCGCACCACCGGAAGGTGCCGCCGCACCACCGGAATGTTTCGGTCAGGGGTTTTCTCGATGTCAAGAGGCTTCATATCGACAGAACCCCCGATACACTGATCCACATGGAGGACGAGGTCGACCGCCTGGTCGCAGCATGGCGCCGAGAGCGCCCCGACCTCGACGTGCAACCACTGCAGGTGCTCAGCCGGGTCAGCCGGCTCGCCCGCCACCTGGACCGGGCCCGCCGCACGGCCTTCGCCGAGCACGGTCTGGAGCCCTGGGAGTTCGACGTCCTGACGGCGCTTCGCCGGGCCGGGCGCCCCTACCAGCTCTCCCCCGGCCAGTTGCTCACCCAGACCCTGGTCACCTCGGGCACCATGACCAACCGGATCGACCGCCTGGCCGGCAAGGACCTGGTGCAGCGGCTGCCCGATCCGGACGACCGGCGCGGCGTGCTGGTGCGGCTCACCGAGACCGGGCAGGAGAAGGCGGACCAGGCGCTGGCCGGACTGCTCGCCCACGAGCGCGAGCTGCTGGCCGAGCTGTCGGGGCAGCAGCAGGGCGAGCTGGCAGCGCTGCTGCGGCAGCTGGTCGCACCGTTCGACAACATCCCGGGCTGAGACCGGCTCAGGTCGGCTCAGGTCGGCTCAGGAAGTCGGCGCACCGGCCGACTCGGCCGGGCCGACGCCCGCCCGGCGGGCCAGCGCGACAGCGGCCAGCGTGGAGTGCACCCCCAGCTTGCCCAGCACGTTCTGCATGTGGGTGCGCACGGTGTGCGGGGAGAGGTAGAGCCGCTCGGCCACCGCCTGCCGGCCCAGCCCCGCCACCATGCAGCGCAGCACCTGCTTCTCCCGGGGCGTCAGCGACTCGACCAGCCGCTCGCTCTCGGTCCGGTCGCGCCGGGCCGTGGTCAACTCCCGTACCACGCCGGTGAGCAGGGTGGGCGGCAGATGGGTCTCGCCGCGCAGCACCCCGCGCAGCACGGTCAGCAGCCGGGTCAGCGAACTCTCCTTGGCGACCCAGCCCGCCGCCCCCGCGTACAGCGCGCGCACGGCCCGGCGCGGGTCCTCCTCGGCCGCCAGCACCACGGCGCGCAGCCCGGGGTAGGTGTGGCAGGAGCGCCCGAGCAGCGCGATCCCGTCCACCGGGCGCCGCACCGGCGCCACCGGTCCCGGCTGCTCCGCCGTCACCACCGGCGGTGCGGCCGGGCGGTGCGGGGCCAGGACGCTGCCCGGGCGGCGCGGCGCGGGGACCACCCCGGCAGCGGCCCGGCGGGCCGGCGCCGGGCCGGCCTCGGGCTCCACCGCCGGACGCGGGCGGCGCGGCGGGCCCAGCGAGCCGCCGGCGGTGCCGAGATCGGCGTCGACCAGCAGGATGTCGAAGGGCCGCCCCTCGGCGGCTGCCCGTTCCAGGGCATGCTCGGCGGCGGCCGCACTACCGGCGGCGCCGACCTCGATCTCCGGCTCGGCGGAGAGCGCCGTGGCGAGCGCTTCGGCGAAGATCCGGTGGTCGTCGACCACCAGGACGCGGATCCGCCCCATCTGGTGTCCCCCTGCTCCGGTACGGCCCCCGTCCGATACCGGACTCAGGGTACGGGGTGCCAGGCCGAGAGGTGGCAGTTCAGTGAAATTCCGTCAGTTCCGGGCAGGTTGTGCCATGTCACGGTACGGATGTCAGCAGCTGCGCCGGGGGGCGGGAGAGGTTTTAGGGGGCGGATCGGCGGCCGCGCCCGCCGTGCGGCCTCAGGCGAGTCGGCGGGCCCCCGCCGCCGCGGTCGCCGTGAAGATGTTCGGCACGGCGTGACCCGCCGCCAGGAAGGCCCCGATGACGGCCTGCTCGACCTGCCCGGCCGCATCCTTGGGCGCCAGGGCGATCACCGAGCCGCCGAAGCCGCCGCCGGTCATCCGGGCGCCCAGCGCACCCGCCGCCACCGCCACCTCGACCGCCAGGTCGGTCTCCGGGCAGGAAACCTTGAAGTCGTCACGCAGCGAGGCATGTCCCGACGTCAGGATCGGCCCGAGCGCGGCGTAGTCGCCCTGCTCCAGCAGCCCGACCGCCTGGCCGACCCGCACGTTCTCGGTCACCACGTGGCGCACCAGCGGGCCCAGCTCGGCCGGCAGCTCGGCCACCGCCCCGGACAGCGCGGCAGCCGGCAGGTCGCGCAGCGCGGCCAGCCCGAGCAGCCCGGCCGCCCGTTCGCAGCCGGCCCGCAGCGCGGCATAGGCGCCGTCCCCGAGGTCGTGCTTGACCCGGGTGTCGATGACCAGCAGCACCAGCCCCTGCTCGTCGAGCGAGAACGGGACCTGGCGCTGCGTCAGATCCCTGGTGTCCAGGTAGAGCGCGGACCCCTCGGTGCAGCAGGCGGAGGCCATCTGGTCCATCACCCCGCACGGGACCCCGGCGAAGAGGTTCTCGGCACGCTGCGCGAGCAGCGCCGACTCGGCTGCGGTGAGCCGCAGTTCGTACAGGTCGCGGTAGACCGCCGCGGCCGCGCACTCCAGCGCGGCGGAGGAGGAGAGTCCGGCCCCGCTCGGCACGTCGCTGTCGAAGTAGAGGTCGGCGCCGCCGACCCGGTACCCCGCCTCGCGCAGCGCCCAGACCACGCCGGCCGGGTAGCCGGCCCAGGTCGTCACCGCGCCCGGGGCGAGTTCGGCCACCGACAGGTCGGTGACCACGTCGTCGCCCTGGGCGCTGTAGAGGCGCAGCCGACCGTCCGGGCGGGCCCGGGCCGCCACCTTCACCGCCTGCGGGAGAGCGATCGGCAGGACGAACCCGTCGTTGTAGTCGGTGTGTTCGCCGATCAGGTTCACTCGGCCCGGTGCCGCCCACACGCCCGTGGGGGCGGCACCGAAGATCCGCTCGAACTGCTCTCTCACGTTTCGCTCTCCCGCGGTCTGGCTACTGCTCGGGTCCCGCCGCTACTGGTTCGCGGCGCTCTTGTTCAGGGTGAAGGTCCAGGCGTCGGCCACGATGTCGTCCAGCTCGGGACGCTTGGGGGTCCAGCCCAGCCGGGTGTGGGCCTGCTCGGCGGAGGCGACCAGCACGGCCGGGTCACCCGGGCGGCGCTCGGCCATGACCACCGGGATCTCGCGCCCGGTGACCCGCTTGACCGACTCGATCACCTCACGGACCGAGAAGCCGCTGCCGTTGCCCAGGTTGCAGATCAGGTGCTCGCCCGGCTTGGCCGCGGTGAGCGCCAGCAGGTGGGCGTCGGCCAGGTCGGCGACGTGGATGTAGTCGCGGATGCAGGTGCCGTCGGGGGTCGGGTAGTCCTCCCCGTAGACCGCGATGTGCGGGCGCCGGCCGAGCGCGGCCTGGAAGACCAGCGGGATCAGGTGCGACTCGGGGTCGTGCCGCTCGCCGTAGGCGCCGTAGGCACCGGCCACGTTGAAGTAGCGCAGGCTGACCGCCGCCAGGCCGTGGGCGATCGCCTCGCTGGTGATCAGGTGGTCCACCGCCAGCTTGGTGGCGCCGTAGGCGTTGGTCGGCGAGGTACGGGCGGTCTCGGCGATCGGGACCAGCTCCGGCTCGCCGTAGACCGCGGCGGTGGAGGAGAAGACCAGCTTGCGCACGCCGGCCTTGCGCATCGCGCTGACCAGCTCCAGCGAGCCGGCCACGTTGTTGCGCCAGTACTTCTCCGGGTCCGCGACCGACTCGCCGACCTGCGAGGAGGCGGCGAAGTGCAGCACGGCCTCGAAGGAGGAGTCCAGCACCTCGGCGGCCTGCTGGATCCGGCCGTTGACGAACTCGGCACCGGCCGGGACACCCTCGCGGAACCCGGTGGAGAGGTCGTCCAGCACGGTGACCTGGTGACCCGCCTCCAGGAGGTGGGCGGCAACCACGCTGCCGACATAGCCGGCACCGCCGGTGACCAGGTACTTGCTCATATCGCGACCTCCCGCAGGCGTTGTGCCGCCGCCTCTGGCGACACATCGTTGACGAACGCGTCCATGCCGGACTCGACGCCGGCGAGGAACTTCAGCCTGCCTACCGTACGTCGGATCGTGAACAGCTCCAGATGCAGTGCCAGCTCGGCGCCACCGCGGCGGGGCGCCTGGTGCCAGGCGGCGATGTAGGGGGTGGGGGGCGGCGCCTCGGCCTCCGGGGCCGGCCGGGTCGAGGGCGCATCGGTGAAGAGCCGGTCGAAGCGGCGCAGCAACTCCAGGTAGAGGCCGGGGAACTCGGCCCGCTCGGCCTCGGTCAGTCCGGTCAGGCCCGGCACCCGGCGGTTCGGGTAGAGGTGCACCTCGTAGGGCCAGCGGGCGGCGAACGGGACGAAGGCCGTCCAGTGCTCGCCGGTGAGCACCACTCTGACGGGGTCGGCGCGCTCGGCGCGCAGCAGGTCCTCGAAGAGGTTGCGGCCGGTGCGGGCGCGGTGTTCGTCGGCCTGGACGACCATCTTGGCGGTGCGCGGGGTGACGAACGGGAAGGCGTAGATCTGACCGTGCGGATGAGCCAGCGTCACGCCGATCTCCGCGCCGCGGTTCTCGAAGCAGAAGACCTGGTCGACGTCGGGCAGCGCGCTCAGTTCGGCGCTGCGGTCGGTCCAGGCATCCAGCACCAGGCGCGCCTTGGACTCGTCGAGGTCGGCGAAGGAGGCGTGGTGGTCGGCGGTGAAGCAGACCACCTCGCAGCGGCCGACGCCGGGACGGGCCAGGTGCAGGGGCCGGTCGGCCGGGGCGCCGAGCGGCGCACCGGGCGGGCCCGTCGTGCCTGCGATACCCAGCGCCGCGGCGTTCACCGCGTGAACGTGGGCCGCCGCGTCGGCGGCGAGCGAGGGGAACCGGTTCTCGAAGACCACCACGTCGTAGTCGGCGGCCGGGATCTCGCTCAGCCGGCCGTCCCGGCTCGGGCAGAGCGGGCACTCGTCGGCGGGTGGGTGGTAGGTGCGGCTCTGGCGGTGCGCGGCCACGGTGACCCAGTCACCGAGCACCGGGTCGCGGCGGACCTCGGCCAGATTGACGGGCGCCTCCAGTGGGCGCCGGTCGCGCACGTCACGGGAGGCCGACTCGTCCCGGTCGTAGTAGATCAGCTCGCGGCCGTCCGCCAGCTTGGTCGTGGTCTTCCGCACAGTGTCCGCCCTCGCTGTGGCCCGCTGCCGTTGACTGCATCACACATAATCAAACATTACTCATCAGCAGTCAACAGATTCGGGCGTGGACGGCGCGTTCCGGGCAGCACGGCAGGGCGGGCGGGCGGATCGGACGGCAGCGTGAACGGGCGGGCGGCTCGGGGCCGGGGCAGCAGCGGGCCCCGCCCGGTGCTCCTCGCGGACCCACGGGCCCGGGCCACCGAACCACCGGGCCACCGGGCCACCGGGCCCCAGACTCCGGGCCCCAGACTCCGGCGCTACTCGCGGACCAGGCGGGCGAGCAGGCCGGTACGGTCGGCCACGGCCGCCGCCTCCAGCCGGGTACGGGCCCCCAGCTTCATCAGCACCCGCTGGACATGGGTGCGCGCCGTACTCGGGGCGATCCCCATCCCGACCGCGATCTCCTGGGTGTCCTGCCCCTCGGCGATCCGGGCCAGCACCTGGACCTCGCGGCGGGTCAGCGCGCCGAGCAGCCGCAGCGCCTCGTCGTCCGGCTCCCGCACCGGGTGCAGCAGCCGCTCGAAGGCCGCCTGGAGGACCTCCACCGCCACGGCGGCCTCACCTGCCCTGGCCCGGGTGATCGAGCGGTCCACCACCTCGATCCGCTCGTCACTGCGCACGAAGCCGGCCGCCCCCGCCGAGAAGGCGTTCGCCACCCCGCGCAGGTCGTCCACCGGACCGAGCACCACGACGGCGACCTCCGGCCGCTCCTGCCGCAGCCTGCGCACCGGCGCGAAGGCGCCCGGGCTGCCCGGGCGGGCCACGCCGAGCAGGCAGACCTCCGGTCGGCGCTGGGCGACCAGTTCGGGCCCGGCTGCCGTGGGACACCCCACCGCCAGCACCCGGTGACCGCGCACCTGTAGCGCCGCCGCCAGTGCCTCGGCCAGCAACCGGTGATCATCGACGACGACGAGCCGCACGCCCAAGGGGCCCCTCCCCCACAACCTGCGCGGAGCCGCATCCGCGCGACGCGTACCGGCCTTACGCCACACCACTGTTGACGCCCCATCACAGCGCATCGCGGACCCGATCGCTAGATACCGGCGGGTTGGATGAGTACTGGATGGAACGGTGGCAGCGAGGATAACGAAAAAGGCCCTCGCCGTGCTGGCGAGGACCTTCTCCGATGGAGCCCCCATGCGGAATCGAACCGCAGACCTTCTCCTTACCATGGAGACGCTCTACCGACTGAGCTATAGGGGCGAACCGGTCGAACGAGGAAGACATTACATGGTCATCGCGGGTCTTGGGAAATCGATGTCTGCCAGGTGCCACGCGCCCCGCCGGCGCCGGCACACCGCCGGACAGGCCGGGATCCTGGGCCGTGTCCCGGGCCGGTCCTAGATCGCCTGACCCCCGCTGACGGCCGCGGAGGGCCGACGGCCGGCGTGGTCGGCTGCCCGCTGATCGGCGGTCAGGTCCCGGCCGTTCGTCTCGGGGAGGGCGAGCAGGCAGAGCACCGAGGCGAGGCCCAGCACGGCCAGGCACCAGCCCACCGGCGTCGCCGTGCCGTAGGCGGCGGTCAGCCGGGTGGCGAGCAGCGGCGCCATGGCCCCGCCCACCACGCCGCCGAGGTTGTAGGTGAGCGCGGCGCCGGTGTACCGCACCGAGGTCGGGAAGAGCTCCGGCAGGTAGGCCCCGACCGGACCGAGCAGCAGCCCCGACAGCACCCCCGTGACGACCATCGCGAACAGCAGCAGGACCGGCCGCAGCGTCTCCAGCAGCGGGAAGAAGAGGGGTGCCCAGACGATCGCCACCCCGAAGGCGGCCAGCAGTGATCGTCGCCGCCCCCAGCGGTCCGAGCGCGCCGCGCTGAACCAGATGGCCAGCGCTCCGCCCGGCGCGGCGACCAGCTGCAGGCTGAGCATCAGCGTCCGGTCCAGGCCCAACTGGCCGGTGGCGTAGCCGAGGGCATAGGTGCCGGTCAGATAGAAGAGCGCGTAGCCGAAGCAGAGCAGGCCGCCGCCGAGCAGCACCGTGCGCCAGTGCCCGCGCAGCACCGTCAGCAGCGGCACCGGGGACCGCGCGCCCGCCTCGGTCGCGGCGAAGACCGGCGTCTCGGCGATCCGCAGCCGGACGAAGAGCCCGACCCCGACCAGCACCAGCGAGCCGAGGAACGGCAGCCGCCAGCCCCAGTCGGTGAACTCGCCCTCGCTCAGGCCCAGCGAGAGGGCCAGGAAGACCGCGGTGGCGAGCGCCGAGCCCAGGGCCGCCCCGAGCTGCAGATACCCGCCACTGCGGCCGCGCCGACGCACCGGCGCGTACTCCGCGAGCAACAGCGCCGCGCCGCCCCACTCGCCGCCCAGCCCGATCCCCTGGCAGCACCGCAGCAGCACCAGGAGCACCGGCGACCAGACCCCGAGCCGGCCGTACCCGGGCATCAGACCCACCGCCGCCGTCGACAGCCCCATCATCAGCAGCGACACCACCAGGACGGTCTTGCGGCCCACCCGGTCGCCGAAGTGCCCGAACAGCACCGCACCCACCGGCCGGGCCGCGAACGCCACCGCGTAGACCGACAGAGCCGCGAGCAGCGCGTTGACCGGACTGAGCACCGGGAAGAACTCGCGCCCGAAGACGAGCGCCGCCGCCATCCCGTACAGGAAGAAGTCGTAGTACTCGATCGCCGTCCCGACGAAAGCGGCAACAGCCACCCGCCCGAGACCCTCACCCGCACCGGGCCCCGGGACGCCCTGATCTGACGCCATGTCAATCGCCATACCCCGACCCTCCCCCGGCAGCCCCGCCCCCGTCATCCGCCGCCCGAGTGACGGGGGCGCGCACCCCCACCCTCACGCCGCCCCACCGCGCCACAGCGCCCACCCCGCCGATTTGCGCACACCGGCCCCAGCCGAGCCCCTGGGCGCGGCCACACGATCCTCAGTGCGACCAGTAAGGGTCATCAACCTTCTGCGCATGCGCGTCGAATCGCGGGCCGGTCTCCTGATCCATGAAGGGGTAATACGTGTGGGGCGCCACCTTGACGTCCTCGACCGTCACGTCGCAGAAAACGACACCCGCCTTGCTCGCGTCGAGCGAGAGCCGGTACCCCTGGGGTGTCGTGGCGTAAAGGACATGCGGTGGCGCCCCCCGGGCCGGCGGAAGCACCGTGTAGCCGCGTGCGGTCCAGTGATCCTTGACCATCGTGATCAGCAGGTCGGCCTTGGCCGGGGAGACCAGGGTCATGACGTTGCGACTCCGCTTCGCCGAGCCGGTGTCCTTGTCCCCTCCCGTTCCGGCAGTGTCGGGAACGAGGTAGAAGTGGTCGTCCTCCCAGGCCAGCTTCGGGGTGACGGAGTCGAAGGTGTCGTTCAGGACCTGGTCGATCAAATCCCGAGCCGCGGTGTACTCCATGACCGACGCCCTTCCCGAACCCGTCGAGGAACAACCGCCGATCAGGACCACGGACAGGACCGTGCCCAGCATCACCTCAAGCGCCCGTAGCCCGAGCAGACCCGCGATACGCCCGGTCATCGGCCCTCCTCCCGGTCGATCTGGTCACCGTGTCCGGCCACGATCCTGCCGATGTTGTAGAGCGACTCGGACGGGCCGTTCGGGTCCTTGTCGAAGTACTCCGAGTGCGCGGCGAACGGATCGGAGATGTCGCCGTCCGCCACCTTGAAGCGCTGCGCACCGAATGCCGCGCTCGCCGGGTCCTTACCGAACCAGCCGTCGTCACTGCCAGTGATGGTGTGTCCCGTCACGGCACCGGTCACCGCACCGATCGGGATGGTGATCGGAGCAAGCGGGCCACCGACGACGCCACCGACAAGACCGCCGACCACGCCATCACCGATCACCTCGCCGGGCGAGGGGGTCCGGGTTACCGGGTCCACCATCGCCCCACCCACATAGACATGCCCGGCCCCCACGCTCAGCTGCGACGCACTATCGGCTCCCGTTCCCGGGCTCCCAACGAGAACCACGTCGTCTGCGGGAATCCCGCCTGGTCGTTGGGCCGCCTGACCAACCAGCAGAGAACCGTAACTGTGCCCGATCGCCGTGACGTGTGCGGGCTGCCCCTGGTGGGTCGTTCGGAGCCCGTCCAGGAACTGGTCGTACGAAACAGCACCGACCTTGGCGCGCTCAGCGCTGGCGATGTCGCCGGCGGAGTCGGCCGAAGCCGCCGGCGGGGCATCGTAGCCGAGCCAGACAATGGAGGCCGTGCTCTGCCCGGGGGCCGCCGAACTGGCCGAATCGTAGACGTTCCGTGCCCGGTCCGCGTCCTTGCCACCAGCGTTGCTCAACGTGGTGCCGACTCCGGGAACGTACGCGGAGACGTTGTCGGCGGTGTCCGGGTCGCCGTAGGAGAGGATGCCACGCCCCTGACCGTCCGCACTGACCCCGAGCAGATACGGCTTCGGGCCCTTTCCGAGTGCCGCGTCGTCATCGCCCTGTTGCACTTTCTGCTGAATGGCTTTGAATCCGTCCAACTTCTGCTGGTCCGCGGGCGAGAGCGGCTGCGGCATGCTCTGGTATTGCTGGATCAGCTTGGGCAGGTTGGCCCGGTTGGCCTGGTCACGGACGTCGGACGGTATCCCGTCGCGGTTACCGAGTTGGTCGGGGTAATCGGCGAGCAGGCGCTTCTGTTCGTCCGGGGTGAGGCCGTTCCACCAAGCGCTGACCTGCCGGGGCGAGGCGTTCGCCGCCGGGAACCTGCTTGCCATCAGACTCGGATTGGAGAACGGGTCTATGGAGGCGTTGAAGTCGGAGTAGGCAGTTCCGAGGTCAAGGCCGGCCTTGCTGATGGCGTTGTCCGTGTAGTGCTGAAGACGCTGAGCGGTGGTCAGGTCGGCATCCGTGGCGTCAGCCAGGGCCTTGTTGATGCGGTCACTGATGTCCTGGGCGTGCTGCTGTTTGAGTTGGCCCTCATCCGGCTGGCTGTTTTCGGCTCCGGACGGCTCCGAAGTCCAGCTGACCCGGCCGGCCTCGTCCACCGTCAGGTTCTGGGCCTTGGCGTCAGCCAGGGCCTGGGCCAACTGGGACTGGGCCAGCATGAAGGCCTCGGCGCCATCGCGCAGTACGCGGCTGATGAAGCTCAACTCCATGCTCGCGGACTGCAGCTTGCTGGTCGTGGCATCGATGGAGGGCAGCGCGGCATCGGCGGTTGGGCCGCTCCAGTCCGAGCTGTGGACACGATCAGCGGTGCCGGTCTTCCAACTCTGCGCGTGAGTGCCGAAGGAGGTATCGAGCGTCTGGTACGCGTCGGCAGCGGCGAGGAGGTCAGTGGGCTTGGCGTCGCGCAGAGAGCTGAGATCCACCTCAGGCCTCCCTGAGAGCGGCCGAGCCCGGGCCGCCATTGACTGCCACCAGATCTGACGCCTCGCCAACCGGCGCGCTCATGACTGCGGCGGCTCCCCCATCCGCAGCACGGTATGCCTGCGCGTTGGCGACCAGGTTCATGCCCGCCTGGTCCATCTCTCCAGCGAGGGCGGCGAGCAGCGACTTCCAGGCCGCCGTACAGTCATGCAGCGCGCCCCCGGTCTGCCAGCCACGCAGGCTGTTGGTGGCCTGTTCGCTCGGCCCCACAACCGCCGTGGTCTCCCCGGGTATCTGCCCCGCCACCTGCTCGGCGTTGTTACCTGCCCCCTCCAACTCGTCCGGATTCACGCGGAATCCCGAGCCGAGCCCCCCACCACTGTTCATGCCCTCTCCACCGTCCCTCCCTGTGCTCCCAACAGGCCCCACCGGAACGCTCCGTCAACAGATCGATCACGCTACGGAAGGTACCGGTGGCGCGCCTGAGTATAGGTACTCAGTTCGATACCAAACGATCCCGGCCTCACGAAGAAGATCACCTGGTGCGCTCCGGCTCGACGCGATGGGAGGTCGCGAGCGTCCGGGGCGGACCAGGTGAGATGTTCAGTCGCCCCTACGCCGCCTTCAGGGCCTCACGCCAGCTGACGCGGGCGCCGCTGCGGAGGACCGAGTTGCGGTAGATGCGTGCGGCGAGGCGGATCAGGAGCACGGCCAGGACGAGAGTGAGCAGCAGCGCCGTGACGCTCTGCCAGATGGGCGCCACGCCCACAGCGATCCGCATCGGCATCAGCACCGGGGCGAAGAGCGGGACCATCGAGAGGACGGCGAGCAGGCCGTTGTCCGGGGTGCCGGGGAGCACCGAGATGCCGATGACCCAGGAGGCCATGATCGGCATGACCAGCGGGAACTGAACGCCGGCCAGGTCCTCCTGACGGGAGACCAGGGCGCCCGCCGCGGCGAACAGGTTGGCGTAGAGGGCGAAGCCGGCCAGGTACCAGGCCACCGCCCAGAGCACGGCCGAGGCCGAGCCGCCGACCGAGAGCGACAGGGTGCCGGTCAGCTTGCCCGAGGCCACGCCCGCGCCGCCGACCACGGCGACCTGGACCAGGCCGAGCAGCCCTATGCCGAGCACCTTGCCCGCCATCAGCTGCCAGGGGCGCAGGGTGGCCAGCAGGAGTTCGACCACCCGGCTGCTCTTCTCCTCGACCACGCCCTGCGCGATCATCGGACCGCAGGTCATCAGGGAGAGGTAGATCAGGAAGCCGGCGACGATCCCCACGATCAGGTGCTGCGTGTGGGCCGGCTTGGGCGGCTGCAGGGTCGACACCTGGACGGTCGCCGCACCCGCCGCCTTGGCCACCTGGCCCGGATCACCGCCGAGTTGGGTGATCTGGGCGTCCAGCGCCTGCTCGCGCGCGACCGCACCGAGCACGCCGCGCAGCGTGCCGTCCAGGGACTTGTTCACGGTGACCTGCAGGCCCTGCGGCACGCTCACCACCAGGGCGCCGAGCTGCCCGTCGCGCACCTGGGCCTGGCCGGCCAACTGGTCGGGGACGGTCCGGGTCACCACGTGCTGCCCGGCGGCGGCACCCGCGGCCTCCAACGGCGCGGACAGCGAGGCGTCCTGGCGCAGCAGGCCGACCGTCTGGGTGCTCGGGCCGCCGGTGTGCACGAAGTGGAAGATCACGCTGGTCGCGATGACCGCCAGCACCATCACGGCGAGGCTGATCCGGTACGCCTTGGAGCGCACCCGGGCGCTCCACTCGCGCCGGGCCACCAGGGTGATGGCGTCGCGCGACTCCAGCCTGATGTCCCGGCCGTCGGTCCCGCCGGCCCCTGTGGTCCCGTTCATCCCACTCGTTCCGTTCGTGCCGCTCATGACGCGTCCTCCTGCTCGCTCACCACGTGCCGGAACAGCTCGGTCAGCGACGGCCGCCGACGGGCGAACTCGCGCACCGGCCCGGTGGCCAGCGCCGCCGCCAGCACCGCCTGGTCGTCGGCGCCCGGCGCGAGTTCGAGGACGGTGCGGCCGCCCTCCATCCGGTGCGAGGCGACGCCGGCCACCCCGCCCGCCCAGCCGCTCGGGGCCGCCGGCGCGTCCACCACCACCAGCTCGCCGCCGGACCGCAGCTCGTCGACCGGGCCGCAGGCGACCATCGCGCCGGAGCGGACGATGCCGACCCGGTCGCAGAGCCGCTCCACCAGCTCCAGCTGATGGCTGGAGAAGATCACCGGCACCCCGGCGGCCGCCTTGTCCCGGAGCACCTCGCTCATCACGTCCACCGCCACCGGGTCCAGCCCGGAGAACGGCTCGTCCAGCACCAGGATCACCGGGTCGTGCACCAGGGCGGCGGCGAGCTGGACCCGCTGCTGGTTGCCCAGGCTGAGCTTCTGCACCTCGTCGCCGATCCGGGACGCCACGCCCAGCCGCTCGGTCCACTCGCGGGTGGCCCGGGCGGCCTCGGCCGCGCTCAGGCCGTGCAGCCTGGCCAGGTACTCCAGTTGCTCACCGACCCGCATCCGCGGGTAGAGGCCGCGCTCCTCGGGCATGTAGCCGATCCGGCTGCGGGTGCGCAGGGTGACCCGGTCGCCGGCCCAGCGCACCTCCCCGGCATCCGCCGCCAGCACGCCGAGCACGATCCGCATGGTCGTGGTCTTGCCGGCGCCGTTGCTGCCGACGAAGCCGAAGATCTCCCCGGAACGGACGTCGAACGTCATCTCGCGCAGCGCCACGGTGTCGCCGTAGCGCTTGGAGACGCGGTCCACCTCCAGCCTTCGCTCGCTCAGGTTCACTGCCCTGCTCCTCCCGTTGCTGACCGGTCCCGGTTTCGACCGCCCAATAAAGTGATATCACTATGCTAGATTGATGCCAACAGCTGGACGGAAGGAAACCTCGCGATGAGCCAGAACCAGCAACCACCCGTCACCGACCTTCCCGCCATGCCCGCGCCCAAGGTCGAGGAACGCGCCGCCACCGGCGCCCCCGGCCTGCCGATGCTCACCCTGTGCCTGCTCCTGCTGCTCGGCGGCATCGCACTGGTCGTCACCGGCATCGCGCTGGCCGCGAACCACCACGGCGCCCCCGGCGTCACCCTGCTCGCCATCGGCGTCCTGGCGGTGCTGGCCGGCCTGGTCTGCACCCGCGGCCTGGCCGTGGTCGCCCCCGGCCAGGCCCGCGTGGTCACGCTGCTCGGCCGCTACCGCGGCACCCTGCGCCGCCCCGGGCTGACCTGGGTCAACCCGTTCAGCAACCTGCGCACGGTGTCCACCCGGATCCGCAACCAGGAGACCGCGACGGTCAAGGTCAACGACGCCGAGGGCAACCCGATCGAGATGGCCGCGGTGGTCGTCTGGCAGGTGGAGGACACCGCGAAGGCCGTCTTCGAGGTGGACGACTTCCGCCAGTTCGTCTCCATCCAGTCCGAGACCGCCGTGCGCCACATCGCCAACAGCTACCCCTACGACTCCCGCGAGGAGGGCCTGATCTCGCTGCGCGACAGCGCCGAGGAGATCACCCGCACCCTGTCCGCCGAGATCGCCGCCCGGGTCGCCTCGGCCGGGGTGACCGTGATCGAGTCCCGGATCACCCGGCTGGCCTACGCCCCGGAGATCGCCCAGGTGATGCTGCAGCGCCAGCAGGCCGGCGCCGTGGTCGCGGCCCGGACCCGGATCGTCGAAGGCGCCGTCGGCATGGTCGAACTGGCCCTGGCCCGGCTCGCCGAGCACGACGTGGTCGAACTCGACGAGGAGCGCAAGGCCGCCATGGTGAGCAACCTGTTGGTGGTGCTCTGCGGCGACCGCGGCACGCAACCGGTGGTCAACACCGGCTCGCTCTACCAGTGAGCGCCAGCTGGTGACTGTCGAACGCAAGAAGATCCTGCTGCGCCTCGATCCCGCGGTGCACGACGCACTGGCCCGCTGGGCGGGTGACGAACTGCGCAGCACCAACGCGCAGATCGAGTTCCTGCTGCGCCGCGCGCTCAGCGACGCCGGGCGGATGCCGCGCGACGCGGCGGGCCTGGCCCGCCGCGGACGCCCGCCGAAGTCCGGCCGGACGGCCGACGCCACGGCAGCCGACGCCACGACGGCGGACGGCGACGTGACGGAAGGCGGCGATGTGACGGAAGGCGTCGCGGCAGGAGACACCGCGGCAGGGGCCGGCGGGGACGCGGCGGAGTGACCGTCGCCGCGCCGGCCCACCGACTTCTCGGACTTTCCCGGCCCGAGCGCCCCCGGCGGCCGCAGAACACCGCCGCCACCTGGGCATAACTCACTGAGGCACCCGGCATCCGGACCGGATTGGAGCATCCGATGGACCTCCCCGACACCCTCCCCGGCAAGCTCTACCTGCTGACCTACCCGCCCGACTCCGAGCGCCAGCGCCACCGCGGCGAGCTCGGCCTGGCGCTGCGCGCGGCAGCCCTGACCGACCTGCTCCAGCGCGGCCTGCTCGCCGACCGGTCCGGCTGCCCGCAGCCCGACCGCCCGGCCCCCGCCCGGCTCGACCCGGTGCTGCGGAGCGTGCTGGACCAGATCACCGAGTCCAAGCCGCACGGCTGGGAGCGCTGGGTCAGGGCGAAGGACCGCGCCTTCACCTCGGTGGTGCGCGACCGGCTCAGCGAAGAGGGCTACCTGGACCTGGCCGAGTACCGGGTGCTCGGCCTGTTCCCCACCCTGCGCCCGGTCCCCCGCGACCCGTCCGTGCGCGGGCGCCTGGCCACCGAGGTCGACGCGGCCTTCACCGGCCCGGCACAACAGGTGGAGCCCTGGCGGGCCGCCGTGGTCGCGCTGGCCGCCGCCGCCGATCTGCACACGGTGGTGAGCCGCCAGCGCCGACGCGCCGAACGGGCCCGGATCGCCGAACTGACCACGCTCACCGGCCCGGTCCCGCCGGCCCTGCGCCGCGCCGTCCGGTCCCGGCGCGCGGCGTACTCGAGCTGACGGTGAGCCCGGCAGTCCCGGCGAGCCGCGGCGTCAGCCCTGCGGCGGCTGCTGGTACGGGCCGGGCTGGGGCGACTGGTACGGGTTGCCCTGGGCGGGCGGCTGCTGCGGAGGCTGCGGGTACTGCCCGTACGGCTGCCCGGGACCGTACCCGGGCGGCGGGCCGAAGCCCTGCGCCGGCGGGGCGTTCGGGTCCGGCGGCAGCTGCGAGGGCACCGGGTAGCCGTAGGGCGCGCCGGGTGACGGCGACGCACCGGCCGCCGCCCGCCTGCGGCGCAGGACGAAGAAGACCACGCCGCCGATGACCAGCACCGCGAGGACGGCGCCACCGATGATCAGCGGCATGCTGCTGGAGGACTTGCCGGAGGCGTGCGTGGCGGGCACCGGGGCCGCGGAGGCGCTGTTGGCCGCGGTGCCGGTCGGCGCGGCACCGGTCGCCGGGGCGGAGGCAGGGGCCGAGGGCGAGCCGGAGGCGGAAGGGGCCCCTGAGGGGGTGATGCCGACACCTGCGGCGACCAGCGGATTCACGTCGGCCGGGCCGGGGTCCCCGGTGTAGTGGATCGCGTTGCGGGGGCTGGCGTTGCCGAAGCCGATGTAGTCGGACCGGTTGGCGCCGTTGTTGGGCTTGTTGGCGGTGTTCATCAGGACACGGAGGATCTGGTTGCCGGTCCAGGTCGGGTGCACCTGCCAGAGGACGGCAGCGGTGGCCGCGGTCAGGGCAGTGGCGTCAGATGTGCCGTGGCTCTGGCAGTAACCGCTGGGGTCCGTGCACGCGCTGTAGATGTCCTGGCCCGGGCCGGCCAAAGCGATGTAAGGCCCGTACTCCGATTCAGCGGTGTGGTTCCCTTGCTCGTCATAGGCCGCGATCGCCGCGACACCCGGCATCGCCGCCGGGTACATGACCGGATTGCCCTGCTGCCCGCTGTTGCCGGCGCCGGCAACGATCAGGTGGCCCTTTCCGATCGCGTAATCAACCGCGGTCTTCAGGTTCGTGAGGTCTGCACTGTTCAGGTCGACGTCACGCATGGCCAACGAGATGCTGATGACCTGGGCACCGTTGTCGGCGGCGTAGTCAATGGCCTCATCCACCTGCTTCAGCGTCTCGGAACTGCTGACCGATGAGGTTGAGTTGACCCGAAGCGGAAGGATCTTGGACCCGGGTGCCAGACCTGTAGCCCCCTTGCCGTTGAAGCTCTTTCCAGAGCCGGCGATCATGCTGGCCATGCCGGTTCCGTGACCGTCGGCGTCGGTTGTCGGCCCTCCGGGGAGACCGCTGAAGTCCTTACCGGGCAAGACCTGCCCGACAAGGTCGGGCGCATCGGCCTTGACGCCGCTGTCGATGACCGCGACGGTGATGCCCGACCCCGTACTGGTCTGCCAGACCTCCGGCATGTGCAGGGCGTCCAAGTGCCACTCCGCACTACGCGGATTGTCAAAGGCAGCAGCCGTCGTCGCGAAGGTCCCCATCGTCGCGAGGCCCAGTGCAAGCAGTACGGCTACGCTCCGCCCGCGGATTCCCGTACGGGTGCGCCGCATCACACTCTCCTCATCGTCGTGGCTGCCATACGACCGAACAGATCTGCCCGGCCACCGAGACTCACCCAGTGGCCGGGCAGGAGATCCGAGCCTTACTCAATCACGTCCGGATTGCTGTCCGGGGTTCCACCCAGCCACGTCTCCTCGTCCTCGACGAGGTAGTCGGCGCGGCCGCGACGGTCCTTGCTCCGCTTCTTGGCACTGCCGTGAGCGCCGGGCATCATGCCACCCTGGCCCTCACCGGCCGGGCGTCCCTCGCCGTTGGCGCCGGCACGGGCCCGCAGGCCGCTGCCACCCGGCGTGAACTCGCCGCCCGCACCGCTACCGCGACTGCTGCCGACCTCGCCGCCCTCGGTGGTGACCAGTCCACGAGTACGGCTGCCACCGCCGAGTCCGCCACCACCACCGCCACCGAAGCCGCCACGGGCGCCGCCACCGGCCCCCATGCCGCCACCAGTCATGGCACGGCCACCGGCGCCACCGGCGGTCTCCTCCGAGCCGATCGCGTTCGCGCCGAGCTGGGAGCGCCCTGACACGGCGCCAGGACGACTGACACCGCCGGAGATCCCCTCCTCCGGGCCGGGTGTGCCCGCGCCGCCGAGCCGGTTGACGGTACGGGACGCGGGGAAACCGCCCTCCGGGTAGCCAGAGGTCTTGCCGGCGGGGTAACCGCCGAGGCTGCCACCACCCGGCAGACCGGTCACGGTTCCCGGGTAACCGCCAAAGCCGGTCGGACCGGTCGGACCGGTCGGGACACCGCCCCCACCGGGACCGATCTGCGGGGGCAGCCCGCCGGTGGTTCCGGTCGGCGGCAAGGTCGGCGCCGGCGGGGCACTGTCGATGCCGGTGCTCGGCGGGGTGACCGGGGTGGTGACCGGCGGGGTGACCGGCGGGGTGACCGGGGTGGTGACCGGCGGGGCCACCGGATTGTGCTCCACCGGGTTCGGAGGCAGGTAGAAGTACGGCGGCCCCGGCGGCACCGGCCCCGGAACGTGCGGCGGGATCGGGACAGGTGGCGGCCCCGAGCGCATGACCGGCGTCGGCACGGTGGGCGGTGCGGGCTGGACCGTGTGCACCGGACCAGGCCGGTAGGTGGACCCACCGCCACCACCGCCGAAGGTGACACCACTGGCAGTCCACACACTCTTCGGCGGCTCCGGCCCCATCACCGACGTCGGTGTCGGCGGGAACAGCGGCGGCGTCTGCGACTGGATCTCCGACGTCGACTGCGTGTACGCGCCGGCCAGCGTCGTCATCGCGGTGACGGCGTCGTCGTGGTCCTTCGTGATGTTGGCCTGCGCGGCCTGCATCTCCGCGGTGGTCACGAAGTTGGGGTTCTGCGCCTTCATCTGCGCCTCGCTGGCGAGGGGCACGCACGGCTGCCAGTTGTACCGGTTGACCGTGTCCATGTCCTTGCTCGGCAGCGGCGGGATCGCCTTGCTCGCCGTACCCAACGCGGTGCTCGCCGTCTCCAGCGAGGTGGAGGAGGTCTGCGCGTAGTCGCTCAGGTTCTGGGTCGCGGTGGAGATCTTGTTCGCCCAGTCCCGGAAGCTGTCGGCGGCCGGGCCGGTCCACTCCAGCTGCCGGACGTTGCTCTGCAGCTGCTGGCTGATGTCGCTCAGCGTGCCGGAGGCGCTGCTCAGCGCGCCACTGCGGTTGGACAGAGTGGTCGGATCCGCGGTCTTGACCATGTCCAGCAGCTGCTGGTGCGACAAGGCCGCGAAGTAGCTGTGGGTGTCGTCGACGGAAGGATTGGGCATCACAGGCTCCCCGTGCCGGTGTTGATTCGGTTGCTGGGCAGGCTCATCCGACGTTGCTGCCTGTTCCGCCGCCCGTGGTGGTGTTACCGCCGGTGGTGACCGAGGCCTGGGTCGTCGTGGTAGCGCCGGTCGTGGTGGTGCTCGTCGTGGTGCCGTCGGGCGGCAGGGCGGTGACGATGCCCGACGGGTTGACCCCGGAGTTGTACTGCGCGTCGGTCTGGTTGTGGATCTTCCAGAGCGTCTCGCGCTGCGAGTCGTCCACGTTCTGGTAGCCGTTGATCGAGATGTTGATCGCGATGCTCATCGCCTCGATCTGGTTCGACAGCGCGGTCGAGAGCGTCTCCAGGTTGGTGTGCACGATGTTGTACGCGCCGTACAGGTCCCCGGACTGCGGAAAGCCGGTGCCGAAGTGCGTCTGCTCCAGGCTCTGCTGAGCGATCTTCGGCTGCGACGCGTCCGAGCCGTCGAGGGAGGTCAGCATCGCGTCGACGCGCTTCTTGAACTCGGTCAGCGTCTCCATCTCCAGTGAGAGGTTCTGCGTCCCGCCCGCGTCCACGAGCAGCTGACGTGCCGTGTCGTAGTTGGCGTTCTTCACTCCCTGCTGAAAGTAACTGGGCGCGGCAACTGGGCCGCCGCCGTCCGCTGACACCATCTCAACCATTGCGGTGCACCTCCCCCGTACACGGACCAGCCTCCTGGCCGCCGTGCCGCAATACGTCATCGCCTTCGAAATCTCACACCCGTACGCGGCCGGCTGCCCATGGCCAGGCAGCAACAGCCAAGGGACATCTTAGCGAGCGGCTCTGTCAGCGCGGCAGAGACCACGGGATCACGGCCCGTTATCGGTACGGAGTTGTCATGCGGCCCTCGTCGGCGCGTAACGCCGCCACGGCAGTCTTCGGCCCGGTAACAGCGACACCGCACGGATATGGCAGGTTTGACCCATATGAGCAGCAGCAGTTCAGCCCCACACCCGCCCTGGTGGGCCCACGCGGCCCGGCCGGCCCGCCCCGCCGTGCCGTGGGCGCTGATGGTGCGGGCGGCGGCCGGGACCGCGCTGCCGCTCTTCGCGGGGCTGGCCTGCGGGCGGCTGGGGTTCGGGGTGTTCGCGGCGCTGGGCGCGATGCACGCCACCATCAACGACCGGGTGGAACCGGCCTGGTCGCGCGTCCAGCGGATCGGCTCGGCGGTCGGGGCCTCGGCGCTGGGCATGGTGATCGGCGGGGCGCTGCGGCACTTCGACGTTCCGCTGCTCGCCGCGGTCGCGGTGCTGACGCTGTTGGGATTCGCCTCCGGCGCGCTCAGCGCCACCGGCCCGCGCGGTTCGGGGGCGGGGATGCTGCTGCTGGTGTCGGCGGCGCTGGGCGACGGGATGGCCCCGGCCCACCCGTGGTGGGCGGCCGGGCCGCTGATGCTGCTCGGCGCGGGCCTGGTGCTGCTGCTCGGACTGCCGTACCGCCCGGCCCGGCCCGCGGACGACCCGCGGGTCCAGGCCCTGGCAGCGGTGTACCAGGCGCTCGGCGGGCTGCTGGCAGCGCTCGGCACTCCGCAGGGGGCGTCGGCCCGCCGGGTGTTGACGGCACGTCTGAACCAGCTGCAGGACCTGCTCCAGAACCCGCTGGGCGACCTGCTGCCCCGGCCCCGCCGCCCCCGCGACCGTACCGGCCCCCGCCCGCAGGACTCCGCCCAGCTGCGCCGACTGCACCGCGCGTACGAGGCGGCGCTGGCGGCGAGCGAGGCGGCGACCGGGCTGCTCTGGGCCCAGCGCCCGGTACCGCCGGAGGTCGCCGCCCTGCCGACCGCCCTGGCCCGCCAACTCACCGCCCCCACCGCCGACACACCCACGGCCGCCCCCACCGCCGCCCCCGCCGACACACCCCCGCTCCCCAACTGGTCCCCCGACACCCCCGCCCGCCAGGCCCTGGACGCCGCCCTGCGCACCGCCGCCGACGCGGTGGCCGGCCGGGCGGGCGACCCGGCCACCGCCGTACGGGCCGCCGCCGCGCCGCCCCCGGACCCGTGGCGGCTGCGGGCCCGGCTGCTGTCCCGCGGCTCGGTGCGGTACGGGAGCCGGGTGGCGCTGTGCGTCGCGGTGGCCGAGGTGGTGACGGCGGGGCTGCCGTTGGACCGTGCGTACTGGGTGCCGATGACGGTGGCGTTCGTGCTCAAGCCGGACCTCGGCTCGGTCTTCCTGCGCGCGGTCAGCCGCGCGGTCGGCACGGTGCTGGGGGTGGCGCTGACGGCGGCGCTGCTGTCGCTGACCACCGAGCCCTGGCTGCTGGCCGCGGTCGCCGCGCTCTGCGTGGCGCTGCTGCCGTACTCGGCGGCCGCGCACTACGGGCTGAACACCGCGGTGATGACGCCGATGGCGCTGGTGCTGGTGCAGTTGGGCGGCCAGAGCGGGGTGGCCGAGGTCGGGCCGCGGGTGCTGGACACGGTGCTGGCCAGCCTGATCGTGCTGGTCTTCGGCTATCTGCTGTGGCCCGAACGGGCGCCGCACCGGATCGAGCCGCGGATCGTGGCGGCCACCGGCACCCTGCGCGCCTACCTGCTCTCGGTGACCGACCCCATCAACCCTGCTGACCCCGCCGCCCCCACCAGCCCCGCTGCCCCCGCCGCACAGGAGCGGGCCCCGTCCCAGGTCTGGCTGCGCCGCACCGCCTACCGCGCGCTGGCGGACGCCCGGCAGGAGGTGCGGCACGGGCTGACCGAGCCGCCGCCGGCCGGGCGGCGGGCGGAGGCCTGGCTGCCGGCCACGGCCGCGCTGGAGCGGCTCGGCGGCGCCGTGGCCGCCTATGCGGCACAGCTGCGCTACGGCGGCCGGGCGAACGAACCGCAGGAGGTGGCCCGGGTGCTGGCCGCGCTGGACCAACTGGCAACGGCCGCCCGGGCGCACCGCCCGCCGGACGGCCGCACCGAGCGGCCGACCGGCCCGCACAACCCGGAGCGCAGCGCACTCGCCCAGGCGGCCGGGGAGTTGGAGCAGCTCCTGAGCTGACCAGCCCGACCAACCGACCATCCCGACCATCCCGACCAGCCCGACCAGCTGACCAGCCCGACCAGCCCGACCAACCGACCAACCGACCAACCGACCAACCGACCAACCGACCAACCGACCAACCGGCTACCGGCTACCGGCCGGGGAGCCCGGTCAGGAGGCGTCCTCGGCCAGCTCCAGCCAGCTCAGCTCCAGCTCCTCCTTCTCCTCGCGCACCTTGCGCAGCTTCGCGTCCAGATCGGCGATCTTGCTGAAGTCGGCGGCGTGCTCGGCCATCTGACCGTGCAGCTTGCTCTCCTCCTTGTCCAGCTTCGCGATCTGACGCTCGATCCGCTGCAGCTCCTTCTTCGCGGCCCGGGTGTCGCCCACGGGCTTCGCGGGTGCCACGGCGATGGCCGGCGCGGCGGCGGCCACCACGGCGGCGCGGCGCTCCAGGTACTCGTCCACGCCGTTCGGCAGCATCCGCATCCGGCGGTCGCCGAGCAGCGCCTGCACCGTGTCGGTGGTGCGCTCGATGAAGAAGCGGTCGTGGCTGATCACGATCATCGAGCCGGGCCAGCCGTCGAGCACGTCCTCCAGCTGGTTGAGCGTCTCGATGTCCAGGTCGTTGGTGGGCTCGTCCAGGAAGAGCACGTTGGGCTCGTCCATCAGCAGCCGCAGCAGCTGCAGTCGGCGCCGCTCGCCACCGGACAGGTCGCCGACCGGCGTCCACTGCTTGTCCTTGCTGAAGCCGAACTGCTCACAGAGCTGACCGGCGCTCATCTCGCGGCCCTTGCCGAGGTCGACGCGCGAGCGGATCTGCTCGACGGCCTGCAGCACCCGGGTGGCGGGGTCGAGCTCCGCGACCTCCTGGGAGAGGTAGGCCAGCCGCACCGTCTTGCCGACCTTGATCACGCCGGACGCGGGCTGCACGTCGCCCTGCGTGGCGTAGGCCGCCTGCATGGCGCGCAGCAGCGAGGTCTTGCCGGCGCCGTTGACGCCGAGCAGGCCGATCCGCTCGCCGGGGCCGAGGTTCCAGGTCAGGTGCTCCAGCAGCAGCTTGTCACCGGCCTTGACGGTGATGTCCTCCAGCTCGAAGACGGTGCGGCCCAGTCGCGCGTTGGCGAACTTCATCAGCTCGCTCTTGTCGCGCGGCTCCGGCACGTCGGCGATCAGCGCGTTGGCCGCCTCGATCCGGTAGCGCGGCTTGGAGGTCCGGGCGGGGGCGCCGCGGCGCAGCCAGGCCAGCTCCTTGCGGGCCAGGTTCTGCCGCTTCTGCTCCTCGGTGGCCTCGATCCGCGAGCGCTCGGCCCGCGCGAAGACGTAGTCGGAGTAGCCGCCCTCGTACTCGCGCACCTCGCCGCGCTGCACGTCCCACATCCGGGTGCAGACCTGGTCCAGGAACCACCGGTCGTGGGTCACGCAGACCAGCGCCGAGCGGCGGTTCTGCAGGTGCTGGGCGAGCCAGGCGATGCCCTCGACGTCCAGGTGGTTGGTGGGCTCGTCGAGCACGATCAGGTCGGGCTCGCCGAGCAGCAGCTTGGCCAGCGCGATCCGGCGGCGCTCGCCACCGGAGAGCGGGCCGATCACGGTGTCCAGGCCGTTCGCGAAGCCGGGCAGGTCCAGGCCGCCGAACAGGCCCTGGACGATGTCGCGGATCCGCGCGTCGCCGAGCCACTCGTGGTCGGCCCGGTCGGCGATCACCTCGTGCCGGATGGTGGCCTTCGGGTCGAGCGAGTCGTGCTGCGTGAGCACCGCCATCTGCAGCCCGCCGGAGTGGGTGATCCGGCCGGTGTCCGGCTCCTCCAGCTTGGCGAGCATCCGGACCAGCGTGGTCTTGCCGTCGCCGTTGCGCCCGACGACGCCGATCCGGTCCCCCTCGCTGACGCCGAGGCTGACCCCGTCGAGAAGGGCCCGGGTGCCGTAGACCTTCGTGACGGACTCGATGGTGGCGAGGTTGACGGCCACTAGTGCTGCGCTCCTGGGCTGGACGGACTGGAGCCTCCAGCCTAGGCCCTCGCGCTCTCGCCTCAGGCGCTGGTGATCACCCGGGCGCCGGGGACCGGGCCGTGGGTGGGGTGGGCGGTGCGGCAGGTGCCGGAGGCGATCAGTGCCTCGGCGACGGTGTCGGCCGCGGCGGCGTCCTTGACCAGGAAGGCGCAGGTCGGGCCGGAGCCGGAGACCAGGGCGCCCAGGGCCCCGGCCGCGAGGCCGGCGGCCAGGCAGTCGGCCAGTGCGGGGCGCAGCGAGAGGGCGGCGGCCTGCAGGTCGTTGTCCAGGGCGGCGGCCAGCGCCACCGGGTCGCCCTCGGCCAGTGCGGCCAGCAGCGCGGGGTCGGCGTCGGGGGTGGGCAGGTCGGCCTCGGTGTGGCCGGTGCCGGCGGCCTCGCGCAGCCGGTCGCACTCGCGGAAGACGGCTGGCGTGGACAGGCCGCCCTCGGCCACCGCGAAGACCCAGTGGAAGCCGCCGCGCACCGGCAGCGGCTCCAGCAGTTCGCCCCGGCCACGGCCCAGCGCCACGCCGCCGAGCAGCGCGAACGGCACGTCCGAGCCCAGCTCGGCGGCCAGCGCGAGCAGCTCGGGCAGCGGGGTGGCCAGGCCCCAGAGCGCGTCACAGGCGATCAGCGCGGCCGCCCCGTCGGCGCTGCCGCCGGCCATGCCGCCGGCCACCGGGATCGCCTTGGCGATGTGCAGCTCGACGTCGGGCTCGATCCCGTGGTGCGCGGCCAGCAGGCGGGCGGCGCGGGCGGCCAGGTTGCTCTCGTCCAGCGGGACCAGCGCGGCGTCGGGGCCGGTGCAGGTCAGCGTGACGCCGGTGCCGGGCCGGGCCGTCACCTCGTCACCGAGCGCCACCGCGAAGAAGACGTTCGCCAGGTCGTGGAAGCCGTCGCCGCGCAGACCGCCGACGCCCAGCTGGACGTTGACCTTGGCGGGCACCCGGACGGTGATCACTGGTCGGACCCCTTCGGCTTGTGCTCGGCGATGGCGGCGAACTGCTCGACGGTGAGCATCTCGCCGCGCAGGGTGTGGTCGATGCCGGCGGCGGCGATCGCCTGCTCGGCGGCGGCCGGCGAGCCGGCCCAGCCGGCCAGCGCGGCCCGCAGCGTCTTGCGGCGCTGGGCGAAGGCGGCGTCCACCACCGCGAAGACCTCGGTGCGCGAGGCGGTGGTGACCGGCGGCTGACGGCGGATCAGCGAGACCAGGCCGGAGTCGACGTTGGGCGCCGGCCAGAAGACGTTGCGGCCGATCGCACCGGCCCGCTTGACCTCGGCGTACCAGTTGGCCTTGACCGACGGCACGCCGTAGACCTTGTTGCCGGGCTTGGCGGCCAGCCGGTCGGCCACCTCGGACTGCACCATCACCAGGGTCCGCTCGATGCTGGGGAAGGTGGCCAGCATGTGCAGCAGCACCGGGACGGCGACGTTGTACGGCAGGTTGGCCACCAGCGCGGTGGGCGCCGGCCCGGGCAGCTCGGTGACCTCCATCGCGTCGCTGAGCACCAGGTCGAAGGCGCCCGCCTGGTCCGGCATCCGGGCGGCGATGGTGGCCGGCAGGTGCTGGGCGAGCAGCGGGTCGATCTCGACGGCGGTGACGTGCGCGGCCACCTCGAGGAGCGCCAGGGTGAGCGAGCCGAGCCCGGGCCCGACCTCCACCACGGCGTCCTGTGGCGTCACCCCGCCGGCCCGGACGATCCGGCGCACGGTGTTGGCGTCGATCACGAAGTTCTGCCCGCGCTGCTTGGTCGGGCGGACCCCGAGCGTGGCGGCCAGCTCCCGGATGTCGGAGGCGCCGAGCAGATGGCTGTCAGGGGTGGGGTCGGTGGTGCTCACCGGGTAAGGCTACAAGCCGTCCTCCGTGGCCGAAGGCACGCGCGGTGTTTTCCGTGGCCGAAGGCACGCGCGGTGTTTTCAGTAGCCGAAGGCCCGCGCGGTGTTCGCCGCGATCGCGCCGCTCAGCTCCTCCTCCGTCAGCCCCAGGGTCTGGGCCATCGAGCGCACCGTGACCGGGATCAGGTACGGCGCGTTGGGCCGGCCGCGGTAGGGGTGCGGGGTGAGGAACGGCGCGTCGGTCTCCACCAGCACCCGGTCCAGCGGGGTGACGGCCAGCGCGTCGCGCAGCGGCTGGTTGGCCTTGAAGGTGACCGGGCCGGCGAAGGAGAGGTACCAGCCGTGCTCGGCACAGGTCTTGGCCATCTCGGCGTCGCCGGAGTAGCAGTGGAAGACGGTCCGCTCCGGGGCGCCCTCGGCCAGCAGCACCTCGATGACGTCCTGATGGGCGTCCCGGTCGTGGATCACCAGGGCCTTGCCGTGCCGCTTGGCGATCTCGATGTGGCGGCGGAAGGACTCCTTCTGGATGTCCACGCCCTCGGGCCCGGTGCGGAAGTAGTCGAGGCCGGTCTCACCGACCGCGCGCACCTGCGGCAGCGCGGCCAGCCGGTCGATCTCGGCCAGCGCCTCGTCCAGCGCCGCCGAGCCTCCCGGGGTGCGCCGCTGGCCCGACCAGCCGTCCGGATCGCCGAGGACCAGCCGGGGCGCCTCGTTGGGGTGCAGCGCGACCGCCGCGTGCACCTGCGCGAACTCGGCGGCCAGGTCCGCGGCCCAGCGCGAGCCGGGCAGGTCGCAGCCGACCTGCACCACCGTGGTCACGCCCACCGCGGCGGCCTTGGCCAGCGCCTCGGCCGGGGTGCCGGACTGCATGTCCAGGTGGGTGTGCGAGTCGGCCACCGCGACCGCCAGCGGGGCGGGCGGCGGGGGCGGGGTGGTGCGGTCGTCCTTGGCAGCCATGGTCCAGAAGCTTAGAGGCCCTGACGAAGCGGACCGCGCGGGCCCGTCCGGCGGGGCGGGCCCGCATACGGCGGGCGCTGGACGCGAGTGCTGGGGCAGGCCCTAGGCGGCCGGCAGCCAGAACTGGTACCAGTGCTGCCGGTACCTGGGCTCCTTGGGTTCGGCCGGTTCGGCCGACTCGGCCGGCTCCGCGTGCGCGGCGTAACCGGGCGTGTAGTGCCGCGACTTCTCGACCGTGGCCACCCGCCCCGGACGCATGATCCGCACCGTGTGGCCGCCGCAACCCGGGCAGCTCGGCTGCAGCAGCGGCGACGGCACCCGCACCCCGTTGGCGTAGTACTGGACCACGGTGTGTCCGTCCTCGGCCTTGTGGTGCTTGATGTCGTACGCCTGCTCCCAGCCGTAGCCGCAGCTCAGGCAGGCGAAGGAGTAGGCCTCTTGCACCGTGGCACCGGAGGGGTGGAGCCCTCCGAGGTGCTGCGCGGCGGCCATGCCGCCGGTGCCGGGGTGGGGGGCACGGTCGGGGGTGTCCGGGGCCGGCTTCAGCTCGGTCACCGGGGTGCCACCCAGAGGGCTACCGATTGTGTCGCTCATCGCGGTCTCCCAGCGCCCGCCGGACGTTCGTCCGGTTCGGGTCTTTCCATCCGATGAAATGCCCCAGCACCCCGAACCGATGCCCGGCTTGCCGAGACTTGGCCCCGAGTTGGGGATCCCTGTACGGAGGACCGACAGAACCCCAGCTCAGCGCGGGTTTAGCAGGTCTCCGCTTTACCTTGTCACCGGACCCCGGGCGCGCGCCCGACGTCAGCGGGCCGTCCATGGACGGCGATGGCACCGGCGTACGCGGTCGTGTCCATCACTCCACCGTACGCGCGTGCGACCCGCCGGGCGAGGGCATATCCACCGCCTCTGACCACCAACGATCACAACACGTGCGCGACGATCACGCCCCGTGCTTGGCCGCCACCACCGCGTCGAAGACCTCGCGCTTGGGCCGGCCGACCGCCAGCGCCACCGCGGCGATCGCCTCCTTGCGGCGCTCGCCGGCCGCCTCCCGGGCGGCCACCCGCTCGGCCAGTTCGGCGTCCGTCAGCTGCTCCGGGGCGGCCGGCGGCGCGCCGGCCACCACCACGGTGATCTCGCCGCGCACCCCGTCGGCGGCCCACGCGGCCAGCTCGCCGAGCGGGCCGCGCTTGACCTCCTCGTAGGTCTTGGTCAGCTCCCGGCAGACCGCCGCCGGCCGCTCGGCGCCGAACGCCTCGGCCATCGCGGCCAGCGTCTCGGCGATCCGGTGCGGGGCCTCGAAGAAGACCATGGTGCGCGGTTCGGCGGCGACCTCGGCCAGCGCCCGGGAGCGGTCGCCGGCCTTGCGCGGCGGAAAGCCCTCGAAGGTGAAGCGGTCCACCGGCAGGCCGGACAGCGCCAGCGCGGTGAGCACGGCGGAGGGGCCCGGCACCGCGGTGACCTTGATGCCCGCCTCGACCGCGGCGGCCACCAGACGGTAGCCGGGGTCGGAGACCGAGGGCATCCCGGCGTCGGTCACCAGCAGCACCCGGGCCCCGCCGGTCAGCGCCTCGACCAGTTCCGGGGTGCGGCCGACCTCGTTGCCCTCGAAGTAGGAGAGCACCCGCCCGGCGGGGGTGACCCCGAGCGCCTGGGTGAGCCGGCGCAGCCGCCGGGTGTCCTCGGCCGCGATCACATCCGCCGAGGCCAGCTCGGTGAGCAGTCGGGGCGGGGCGTCCGAGACGTCGCCGATGGGGGTTCCTGCCAGCACGAGTACACCTGTCACGCTCCCCATCCTGTCAGGCCCGGCGCCCCCGGCACCCGCCCGGCCACCCCGCGCCGGTGAACTGCGGCACCGGCGGCGAATGGTGACGAACCGGGCAGCTGCGCGGGGCGGGGTCCTGCCGTCCGGCCTCGCCCCTACGATGTGCGGGTGAATGGCGAGACGGCGGCAGAGACAGCGGTGGTAGAGACCACCGCGCAGACCCCTGGCGACTCCGACCTGGACGGCGCGCTTCCCGGGGCCGGTGGCGCGGGCGTCCCGGCCGCCGAGCCGCCCGCGGAGCCGCGCGGCCGCTGGCTGCGCCGGCTGGGCGCGCACGACTACCGGCCGCCGGGCCAGGCCTCGCTCGCCGACCGCCTGGTGCCGCCGATGCCGGACGGCCCCGGGGTGACCCCGAAGGAGGTCGCGCCCTCGCCGCTGCTGCTGCGGGCCGGCATCCGGCTGAACCCCCGGCTGTGGAGCTGGCTCTGCCGCTGGGCGGGCTGGCTGGGGCCACTGGCGGTGGCGCTCTTCGGCGGCCTGCTGCGGTTCTGGCACCTGGGCAGCCCGAACGCGGTGGTCTTCGACGAGACGTACTACGCCAAGGACGCCTACGCGCTCTGGCAGGGCGGCTACGAGACCTCCTGGCCGGACAACGCCAACGCCCAGTTGGTGGCACATCCCCAGGTGATCCCGTACCACACCGACCCGGCGTTCATCGTCCACCCGCCGGTCGGCAAGTGGCTGATAGGCATGGGCGAGCAGCTCTTCGGGATGCATCCGTTCGGCTGGCGGTTCATGGTCGCCCTGCTCGGCACGCTCTCGATCCTGATGCTCGCCCGGATCGCCCGCCGGCTCTTCCGCTCCACCCTGCTGGGCTGCGTGGCCGGCCTGCTGCTCTCGGTGGACGGGCTGCACTTCGTGATGAGCCGCACCTCGCTGCTCGACCTGATCGTCATGTTCTGGATCCTGGCGGCCTTCGGGTTCCTGCTGCTGGACCGGGACCACACCAGGGCCAGGATCGCCCGCCGGCTCGGTGAGGCCTTCGACCCCGATCTCGCCCACCGGCTGCGGCTGGGCCTGCGGCCCTACCGGCTGGCCGCCGGTGTCTGCGTGGGCCTGGCCTGCTCCACCAAGTGGAGCGGCATGTACGTGGCCGCCTTCTTCGGCCTGCTGACCGTCTTCTGGGACCTGGGCGCGCGCAAGCTGGCCGGGGCCCGCCGCCCCTACTGGTCCACCCTGATCCGCGACGGGCTGCCCGCCTTCGCCTCGATCGTGCTGGTCTCGGTGGTGGTCTACATCAGCTCCTGGTCCGGCTGGCTGGCCAGCAGCACGGTGCCGGGCAAGGGCGGCTACGGACGGGACTGGGCGGTGGGCCGGCACGGCCTGTCCACCGAGTTCGTCTCACTGCCGCTGCTCGGCAAGGTCAAGATGCCCTTCCAGGTGGACCTGACCTGGGTACCGGGCGGCCTGCGGGCGCTGTGGCACTACCACGCGCAGATGTACAACTTCAACATCGGCCTCAGCACCCCCCACATGTACCAGTCCAATCCGTGGAGCTGGCTGGTGCTGGGCCGCCCCGTCTCCTTCTACTACGAGTCGCCCAAGCTCGGGGAGAGCGGCTGCAAGGCCACCCAGTGCGCCTCCGAGGTACTGGCGATCGGCACCCCGCTGCTGTGGTGGGCGGGCGTGATCGCGCTGGGCTACTGCCTGTACCGGTGGGCACTGCGGCGCGACTGGCGGGCCGGCGCGGTGCTGTGCGGGCTGGGCGCGGGGCTGCTGCCCTGGTTCGAGTACCAGCACCGGACCATCTTCCTGTTCTACGCGGTGGCCTTCGTTCCGTTCCTGGTGCTGGCGGTGACCATGCTGATCGGCGCGCTGATCGGGCCCGCGGGCGCGAGCTACGAGCGGCGGCTGGTGGGCGGCGCGGCGGCCGGAGTCCTGGTCCTGGCCGTGATGTGGAACTTCCTCTACTTCCTTCCGCTGTACACCGGCCAGGTGATTCCGATCGAGGACTGGCGCTCGCGGATGTGGCTCACCAGCTGGATCTGACGGCGCCGCGGGGCCACTGGTACGCCCGTTCCCACCTGGGAGGTGTGTACCAGCTCTGTCACGAGGTACCCCGCTGCGGCGGGGCACCCCCGGCGCAGGCTTAGGCTGGGCTGCCGGTTTCGGCCGGTCACCCAGTCCTCGTCGTCATCCCAGGGGGAGCACCACCATGCGTCAGGGCGCGAAGACCGCCATCGTCAGCGCCATCGCAGCCGCCATGCTCGGCGCCGGTGGCTACGGGGCGTACTCACTGGTCGGCTCGGACAGCAAGAAGTCCGCCTCGCCGGCCGCGCCCAAGACCCGCACCGTGGTCGCCGAGTCGCCCTCGCCCGACCTCGCGGCGACCGGCGCCAAGGCCTTCCTGGCCGCCTGGACCAGCGGCGACCTGCAGGGCGCCAGCAAGCTGACCGACGACCCGGCGAACGCGCTCACCGCGCTGACCGCCTTCCAGCAGCAGGTGAAGCCGAGCGCGGTCACCCTGACCCCGGGCGGCCCGGCCACCCCCGCCGCCTTCGCCTCGGCCACCGCGCAGCCGTCCGGCACCGCCGCCAAGCCCTCGCCGTCGCCGTCCGGCTCGGCCGGCGCCTCCGGCTCGCCCTCGCCGTCGGCCTCGGCCGCTCCGGCCAGCCAGGTGCTGCTCAACTTCAAGTCCCACGTCGAGTTCGCGGGCACCAGCAACACCTGGGACTACACCGGGTACCTCGGCATGGTGAAGATGAGCGACGGCACGGCCGCGGTGCACTGGACGCCGACCGTGATCAACCCGCACCTCGGCCCCGGTCAGCAGATCGTCACCCAGCCGGTCTACAACCCGCCGACCCGGGTCACCGACCGCAACGGCCAGACGCTGGCCAACTCCCCCTCGCTCACCCAGATCCTGCTGAACTTCCAGCAGAACCCGCCCGCCCAGAACCCGGCCGACGCCGGCACCGGCGTGGCGATCGTGGACCCGGCGGGCAAGGCCAAGCCCCAGCCGCTGTTCACCGTCACCGACCCCAAGCCCGGCCAGCCGATCAAGCTGACCCTCGACGCGAACCTGCAGGCGGCCGCCCAGAAGGCGGTCGACGAGCAGTACGCCAAGGATCCCAGCCACAAGGCGTCGGCGGTCGCCATCGAGCCGAGCACCGGCAACGTCCTGGCGGTCGCGAACGCCCCGGCGACCGGCTTCAACATGGCGCTCCAGGGCCAGACCGCGCCCGGCTCCACGATGAAGGTGATCACCGCCAGCGCCCTGCTGGAGGCCGGGATCGACCCGAACGCCACCATGCCCTGCCCGTCCAGCATCAACACCGGCACGGTGTACCACAACGACTTCACCGACGATCAGCCCAACAACACGTTCATGCAGGACTTCACGGTCTCCTGCAACACCGCCTTCATCAAGCAGAGCATGGCCACCCTGCAGTCCGGCTCGCTGAACAAGCAGGCCGCGGACGTGTTCGGCATCGGGCTGAACTGGAAGATCGGCTTCCCCAGCTTCGACGGCTCGGTCCCCGCCGCGGGGCAGACCAAGGACGAGACGGCGGGTGAGTACTTCGGCCAGGGCAAGGACCTGATGGACCCGCTGACCATGGCCTCGGTCGCGGCCACCGTGGCGAACGGCACCTTCAAGCAGCCGGTCCTGATGGCGGGCATGCCGCAGCTGCCGGCCGCCCGGCAGCTGTCGCCGGACACCCTGACGAAGCTGCGCTCGATGATGAACAGCGTCCTGACCAACCCGTCGGGCACCGCCTACAACGCGCTGCAGGGCGTCGGCGGCAACATCGGTGGCAAGACCGGCACCGCCGAGACCTCCAGCGACCCCAAGGCCCCCACCAACAGCTGGTTCACCGGCTACCGGGACAACCTGGCGGTCTCCGTCGAGGTGATCAACGGCGGCTTCGGCGCCGCCGCCGCGGTGCCCGCTGCGGCCGAGGTGCTCAAGGTGGGCAACGGGAGCTGACCCGGCTCCCGCCCCCGGGACCGCCGGCACGACCGCCCCCGAGGCCGCCCGCACGGCGGCCCCGGGGGCGTCGTCATGTTCCGTACACCGCGGCCACGTTGTCCTGCGGCGGGTGCGCCGCCCCGGCCGGGCCGGCCGCGAAGGCACGCAGCAGGTTCTCCGTCACCCGCTGGGTCATCGCCCCGGTCCGGGCGTCCATCGCGTGGTCCGCGCCCGAGCTGCCGTCGCCGCCGGCGTCCAGCGACTCCACCCAGCGCATGGTGCCGCTGGCGAAGACACCGGCCCCGCTGGGCGCCCGGTAGAAGGCGGTGTCACTGAAGCTCTTGCGGCCCTCGCAGACCACCGGCGAGTGGGCCAGGATCTCGATCGGTCGCGGGGTGTCGAAGCCGGTGTTCACCCGGTCGTACTCGACCCCGACCAGGTGCGCGAAGCTGTCGCCGGCCTGCACGCCGGTGCCCGCGAAGAGCCAGTGGCCCGGCTCGCCCACCACGTACGGCGCGTCCACCGGGTAGCCGTCGTAGATCACGCCGAGCATCGAGCTCTCCGGATCGGCGTGCGGGGCCGCCCGGTAGTCGTTGGTGGGCAGCCCACCGGCTTTGCCCCCCTTGTCCGCTTGATAGCCGGGGTCCTGCTGGAAGGAGTCCTTGTAGCAGACCACCTGGCGGTCCGGACCGGTCGGCGAGGGCTCGTAGCGCACCCGCCGGAAGCAGCAGTTGGCGCCCAGGATCGCCAGGTTGGTCCCGGCGTCGCGGGCCGCGGTGACGTTGGCGCGCTGCTCGGGCGACCAGTACTCGTCGTGCCCGAGCGAGAGCACCGCGAGGGCGCCCTTCAGCAGGTCCGGCTGCCCGGCCAGGTCGGTGCTGGTGGCGTACGCCAGCGGCAGCCCGAGCCGCTCGGCCAGGGCTATCAGCGGCGTCTCGTAGACCATGAAGAGCCCCGCACCGTCGTACTCGTGGTACGGACGGTCGCAGGAGACCACCAGCGAGCGGGTCGCGTAGGCGCCGTTCTCGCCGTTGTAGAGGTTGTAGCCGCCCCAGGTGTTGTAGGCCTGCCAGGTGGCGACGGCGTTGACCACCACCAGCTTCCCGGCGGTCACCGCCGAGCGGACGGTCACCGGCACGTACCGCTGCCCGGCGCCGTTCGCCGCGTCCAGCCGCAGCAGGTAGCTGCCCTCGGGCCAGCCGGTGGTGTCCACGGTGGTGCTCTTCGACCAGTCGGTGCTGATCATCCGGGTGTGCGGGTCCAGCGCGGCGGCCGACTGCTTCGCCCCGGGCAGCTGGTCGGACTGCCAGACCAGCCGGCCCCGCGCGCCGCCGTACCAGCCCATCCGGTAGGCCGAGACCTTGAAGCCGGGCGCGGTGGTGGAGACATGCAGACCGAAGCTCTCGCCGGGCAGCACGCTCGACCGATCGGCCCAGCCCTCGATGGCCTGGTCAGGGCCGGCGTTGCCGATCCGCCAGTCGGGGTTGCCCGGCTTGTCGTTCTCCCGCTGTGGGCTCGGCGCGGCGCTGCTCCCGGCGCCCGAGGCCGACCCGGACGGGCTGCCCGCACCGCTGCTCGCCGCCGCGGCGAGCGCCCGGTTCGCCGACCCGGTGCCGGTCCCACAGGCCGTCAGGCCCACCCCGGCCGCGGCCCCGCCGGCCAGGCCGAGGAACCGCCGCCGGCCGGTCCCCCGCCGCCCTGCGGGACGCTCCTGCGCCGACGGCTCTTCGGGGGACTGCTCTTCGGGGGACTCCTGCCCGGTCATCCGGCTGCCTCCTGAAACTCCGGCGCGGCTGGGGCGCCCTCACACGTGGTCAGCGCCCGCTAGTGGACCGCCGCGACGCCTTCGGTCTCCACCGTACGTGCGGTCTCTGAGAGCCGCCCGGTCCAGGAACGGGCGGCCAGCCGCGGCCAGATCGCCAGTACGGCGGGCAGTGCCAGATAGCCGAACCGCCCGGCCGGCGCCAGCATGAAGGCGATCGTGAGCCCGCCGGCCAGCAGATCGGCGGCGGCCACCGCCGAGGTGGGCGGCCGCAGCAGCAGCCAGCCCGCCACCCCCACCCCGCCCAGCACCATCAGCACGATCGAGACGGTGTGCCCCACCGGGCCGAGGTCGGCCAGCACCTTGCCGGGCAGCGGGCTGCCTGCCGGGGTACGCACCGCGGCCAGGCCGAGCGGGAAGCGGATCACCTGGTTCAGGAAGTTCTGCGTCCGGGTCAGCGCGAACGGCAGGATCACCACCGCGCCCACCAGCACGGCCGTCAGCGCGGCCCGGCCGGCCGGGCGTCTGCCGTAGAGCCGCCAGAGCAGCAGGACGGCCACCGGCAGCGCCGGCCAGGCGGTCCACTTGAGGGTGCAGGCCAGCGCCAGCACCAGCCCCGCGGCGATCGCCCGGCCGCGGGCGGCCAGCGCCATCGCCAGGCAGCAGACACCGATCAGCGGCAGGTCCACCCCGCCCACGGCCAGCGTCAGCGCGATCAGCGGCGAGCCGGTGAGCACCCCGAGCGGCAGCAGCGCGGAGTACTGGCGAGTGGGCCGCAGCAGCCGCCAGCTGATGGTCAGACAGCCCAGGAAGCTGAGGGCGAACCAGATCCTGGCGTCGCCGAACACCCGGCAGAGCAGGCCGTCCGTGCCGAGCACCGCGCGCGGCAGCCCGAACAGGGCCATGGCCGGCAGGTAGGGGTTGAAGTCGGTGACCTTCGCCGGATGCGGCAGGTAGGGCGTGCCGGTGTGCAGCAGCAGTTGGGCGGAGCGCTCGACCACCATCACCTCGGACTGGTGGTGTCCCTGCGCGGCCAGCACGCCGAGCGGCAGCAGCACCGCGCCGAGCAGCGCGATCACGGCGGCGACCCGGCCGGCCCAGGGGCGCGGCAGGGTGACCACGGCCAGCCCCGCCAGCAGGTAGGCGGGCGAGGCGACGGTGCCCCAGAGCCGTTGGTTGGCCAGGTCGGAGACGATCGGGAAGGCCGCCGCCCAGCCGGCAGCGACCAGGCAGCCGAACAGGTGCACCGATCGCATCCCGCCGAGCCGCATCCCCAGCGCCGCCAGCTGCTGACCGCGCCCGGACCCGAGGGGCACGGAGGCGGTCCTCGTCGGGCGCTGCCGGGGCAGTGCCGAGCGCGGCGCCGCACCGGCCTCCAGGCGGGTGCGGTGGCCGGCCGGGTGGCCCCCGGGACGGCCCGTGGGTCGGCCGGCGGGCGCCTTCGCGCCGCGTCGAACGCCGAACCGGCCGCGGGCCCGAGGCGCGCCGGACGAACGCGTGGTCACCATGGGGGAAGGTTATTTCGGCGAACCGCCCGCTGTCCTCAGACTGCGGGGGCTAGCCAGATCGCAATCCATCCGTTAGAGCGTCAGTCGAACGCACGCTCCGGTACGGCGGGGGCACTGCTGGTGAGTTCCAGCCGGGAGTGTCGGATGCCGTAGCCGAAGTACGCGGCGGCCGCGATCAGCAGGGCGATGCCGAAGAAGACGAAGGTCAGCGGGTGCAGCCCGCGGATCAGGTAGACGCAGAACCCCACGCTGAGCAGCGGGGTGACGGGGTACCCGGGCACCTTGAAGCCGCGCCGCAGCTCGGGGCTGCGCCGGCGCAGCACGATCACGCCCACCGAAACCACCGCGAAGGCGCACAGGGTACCCAAGCTGGTCAGATCGGTGAGGATGTCGAGCGGGACGAATGCGGCCAGCAGGGCGACGGCCAGGCTGACCACCAGGGTGTTCCAGACCGGCGTGCCGGTGCGCGCGGAGACCTGGGCGAAGCGCGGGGGCAGCATCCCGTCCCGGCCCATCGAGTACAGGATCCGGGTCTGACCGTAGATCACCACCAGGGTGACGCTGAAGATCGAGACGATCGCGCCGAGCGCGAAGATCAGGGCCGGCCAGGTCTGCCCGGTGAGGTCCTGCAGGATCTGCGCCAGCCCGGCCTCCTGGCCGTCGAACTTCTGCCAGGGCTGGGCGCCGACCGCCACCAGCGCGACCGCCACGTAGAGCAGGGTCACCACCACCAGCGAGATGATGATCGCCCGCGGCAGGGTCCGGCGCGGGTCGCGGACCTCCTCACCGGCGGTGGAGACGGCGTCCAGGCCGATGAAGGAGAAGAAGATGCCGGAGGCGGCGGTGCCGACGCCGCCGATGCCCAGCGGCATGAAGTCGTGCAGGTTGCCCGAGTGGAAGCCGGTCAGGCCGACCGCGACGAAGAGCCCCAGCACCACGATCTTGATCGCCACCATGGCCGCGTTGACCTTGGCGCTCTCGCTGACCCCGCGCACCAGCAGCAGGCAGACCAGGGCCACCAGGACCACCGCGGGCAGGTTGAAGACCCCGCCGTCGCCCGGCGGCTGCGCCAGCCAGGCCGGGATGGTGAAGCCGAAGGCCAGCTCGCAGAACTTGTTCAGGTACTGCCCCCAGCTGACCGCGATCGCCGAGGCCGAGACCCCGTACTCCAGCAGCAGGCAGACCCCGACCACGTAGGCGGTGGCCTCGCCGAGGGTGGCGTAGGCGTAGCTGTAGGAGGAGCCGGAGACCGGGATCGCCGAGGCCAGCTCGGCGTAGCAGAGCGCGGTCAGGCCGGCGGTGACCGCCGCCAGCACGAAGGAGAGCACCACGGCCGGCCCGGCCTCGGGCACCGCCGAGCTGAGCACGAAGAAGATGCCGGTGCCGACGGTGGCCCCGATGCCGATCGCCGACAGCTGCCACAGGCCGATCGTGCGGCGCAGACCGCCCGGCCCACCGTTGCCGGTGCTCTCGGCGATCAGGGTCTCGACCGGCTTGCGCCGCAGCAGGCGCTGGGCGAGGGGGGTGGTGCTGGGCACGACGGGCTCTTTTCCGGGGCTATGCATAAATATCAGTAACGAAGCATACATAACCTGATCAGATCGCACGCCGCCCGGGCCGCTCGGCCCCGGTCCTCCGCCTTCGAACGAGCCCTGGCCCGGGCCGCCCCCAGCCCTGGCTCGGCCCTGCTCAGCCCTTGGAGCCAAGCACCGCCTGCATGACCGACTTGGCGATCGGCGCCGCCAGCTGCCCGCCTGTGACATCGGTCGCATTGCTGTCCGCGATCACCACGGCGACCGCCACCGGCGGCGCGTCCGAGGAGCCGGACGGCTTGGCCCAGGAGATGAACCAGGCGTACGGCGTGCCGGAGTTGTCCACCCCGTGCTGGGCGGTGCCGGTCTTGCCGCCAACCGTGGCGCCGGGGATCCGGGCGTTGCGGCCGGTGCCGTTCTGCACCACGTCGGTCATCAGCTGCTGCACCTGGCCGGCCACCGCGGGGGTCATCGCCTGCTTGTAGGTGCGCGGCCGCATCAGCTGGACCGTGCTGCCGTCGGACTTCGCCAGCTTGTCCACAAGCTGGGGATACATCACCGTGCCGTTGTTGGCCACGCCCGCCGCGACCATCGCCATCACCAGCGGGGTGGCGGCGGTGTCGAACTGCCCGATCGAGGAGAGCGCGACCTGGGACTGGTTCATCTGGGTGTCGAAGTTGCTCCGCGCCGCGCGCACCGGGATGTCGAGCTTGGGGTCGTTGAAGCCGAAGTTCTCGGCCATCGACGTCATCTTGTCCAGCCCGGTCTGCACCCCCAGGTTGCCCATGACGCTGTTACAGGAGAGCGTCATCGCGGTGTCCAGGTCGATGTTCGGCTGGTCGCAGGCGCTGGTGTCGTTGACCAGCGTGGTGGTGGTGCCCGGCAGGACATAGGGATAGGGCGTGCTGGTCGGCGCGTTGATGTCGGTGACCACCCCGTTGGCCAGCGCGGCCGCGGCGGTGACCACCTTGAAGGTGGAGCCGGGCGGGTAGGTCTGCCGCAGCGCCCGGTTGAGCATCGGCTGGTCACTGTCGGCCTGCAGCTCGGTCCAGGCGCTCTGGTCGGCGTTGCTCGTCCCGG
This sequence comes from Kitasatospora sp. NPDC008050, assembly GCF_042957465.1. NCBI lineage: Bacteria > Bacillati > Actinomycetota > Actinomycetes > Kitasatosporales > Streptomycetaceae > Kitasatospora > Kitasatospora sp. NPDC008050. The sequence goes on along the minus strand of NZ_JBIBIJ010000002.1, from coordinate 291,384 downwards.
CGAAGCTGCCCGGGTCGTAGGACGGGGTGCTGGCCAGCGCCAGGATCCGCCCGGTGCTCGGCTCGATCGCGGCCACCGCGCCCTTCTGGTTGCCCAGCCCCTGCATCGCCGCCTGCTGGGCAGCGGCGTTGATGGTCGTGTAGACGTCACCGCCGGGGTTCTGCTTGCGGGCGATCTCGTCCCAGACCACCCACCCGTCCAGCCGGGAGTCGGTGCCGGAGAGGATGCCGTCCTCGGTGCCCTCCAGCTGGGTGTTGCCATAGATCTGCGAGGAGTAGCCGGTGACGGCGGCGTACTGCTGGCCGGCGGTGTAGGTGCGCTTGTCGTTGAAGCGGCCACCGGTGGGAGCGGAGCCGGTGATCGGGGTGTCGCCGACCAGGATGTTGCCGCGCGGCTGGGAGTAGCGCTCGATGGCCAGCCGCTGGTTGGCCGGGTTGTGGTCGTACCCCTTGGCCTGGAAGACCTGGATCCGGGTGGCCTGGGCGGCCAGCAGGACGATCAGCACCAGGCAGAACAGGCCGGCCCGGCGTCCGGTGGTGGAGATGCCGGGCAGCCCCTGGGGGCCGTTGCCGCGGCCGCTGGATCGACGGGCCATCAGCGGGCCACCTCCGGTGGTTCGGACTGCGGGCGGACGGACTGCGGCGGGGCGGGCCGGCGCGCGAGATCGCTCATCCGGACCAGCAGCGCCACGATGATCCAGTTGGTCACCACCGAGGAGCCGCCCTGGGCGATGAACGGCAGCGTGGCGCCGGTCAGCGGAATCAGCGCGAGCACCCCGCCGGCCACCACGAAGACCTGCAGGCCGACCGCGGCGGCCAGGCCGATCGCCAGCAGCCGGCCGAACGGGTCGCGCAGCGCGATCCCGATCCGGAAGCCGCGCGAGATCAGCAGCAGGTAGAGCAGCAGCAGCGCCACCAGGCCGACCAGGCCGAGCTCCTCGCCGATGGTGGCGAGGATGAAGTCGGACTTGGCGGCGAAGCCGATCAGCGCCGAGTGCCCGAGCCCGAGCCCGGCCCCCAACAGCCCGCCCCAGGCGAAGGCGAAGAGCGACTGCGCGATCTGGTTGGCGCCCTGCCCGGCCGCCACCGAGGCGAGCGGGTGCAGCCACTGGTCGACCCGGGAGTGCACGTGCGGCGACAGCCAGCCGACCACCACCACACCGGCCGCGGCCAGCACCAGGCCGATCGCGATCCAGCTGATCCGGGCGGTGGCCACGTAGAGCATCACCACGAAGATCCCGAAGTACAGCAGCGACATGCCGAGGTCGGTCTCCAGCACCAGCACCCCGATGAAGGCCGCCCAGACCAGCAGCACCGGGCCGAGCACCCGCCCGGGCGGCAAGGTCCAGCGCCAGATCCGCCGGCCGGTCAGCGCGAGCGCGTCGCGGTGCGCGGCCAGGTAGGCGGCGAAGAAGATCACCAGCAGGATCTTGGCGAACTCGCCCGGCTGGATCGAGAAGGGTCCGACGGTGATCCAGATCCGCGAGCCGTACACGGCCGGGAAGAAGATCGGCACCACCAGCAGGACCAGGGCCACCAGCGCCCCGCTGTAGGCGTAGCGCTGCAACAGGCGGTGGTCGCGCAGCAGCAGGATCACCGCGATGCACAGCCCCACCCCGAGGGTGGACCAGAGCAGTTGGGTGGGCGCCGCCGAACTGTGCGCAGTGGTGCGGTCCAGCCGGTAGATGACGACCAGTCCGATGCCGTTGAGCAGCACCGCGATCGGCAGCGGCAACGGGTCGGCGTACCGGGCCTTCCAGCGGATCACCCCGTGCGCGACCAGCGCGAGCACGCCGAGCGCCGCGCCGTACTCGGCCGCGTCCTTCGGGACCCTGCCGTCGATGTTGAGCCCGACCTCGATGTAGCCGAACACCGCGATCGCCACCGCGGCCAGCACCAGGACGAGTTCGACGTTGCGGCCGGTTCTGGGGCGCGGCCCGGAGGGCTCGCCGCGCGCGGCGGTGACGGCGGGTGTGGCCATGAGCGACCGCGGCTCCTGTCTGGCGCGACGTCAGAGAGTTCTGCGGGCGATTGTAACCTAATGTCCTATTTTATGTTGACTTTACGTCAGTCGTCTGATCCACCCTGGCCGGTCCGATTCCCCGCGGAACTGGGCCGCACGCACGAGAGCGGCGGCGAGCGGAGTGTTCCGCTCGCCGCCGCTGAGGTCGGCCTCTGGTGCCCGGTCAGACGCAGACGGAGTTGGGCCACCGGTCGACCAGCAGCACCGAGAGCACCTCGTGCAGCTGTTCGCGCCCACCCTCGGGCAGACGGGCGAAGAAGGCCCGCTCGGCCTCCTCGGCCACCTGCTGGGTCTCGGCCAGCGCCGCGCGGCCGGCCTCGGTGATGCCGAGGATGTAGCGGCGCCGGTCGGCCGGATTGCGCCGGCGCTCGACGTGGCCGACCCGCTCCAGGTCGTCGATCAGGGCGACCACCGTGGTCGGATCCAGGTTGATCACCTGGCTGAGGTCCTGCTGGGAGAGCTCGGCCTCGCCGGAGAGCGCGGCCAGCACCAGGAAGTTGCGGAGCCTGTACCCCGCCGCGCCGAGCGCCGCGTCCACCTCCTGCTCGATCAGCAGCCCTGCCTTGTGCAGCAGGACGCCGGTGTGATCGGCGAGCGGGAAGTCGTGGCGCAGCGTGGCGGGGGCGCTCACCGTGGTGGCGGCGGGCTGCTGGGGCGCCGGCTGGGTGCGGGCCATCGGGGATCTCCCATCCATCGGGAGTCCGGGGCTCCAGGCCAGGTACTGCCGCAGTCCCATGAACTCTTGGACTCTTGGACTCTTGGACTCGTGAATTCGTGGACTTCCCGAATTCTGTCAAGAATCTATCATCGGCCGTTTCGACCATCAATGAATCGCGGCATGTCAGGGCCCGGCCGGCGGGTGTTCAGTGCCCCGGGTGACCGCCCAGCTCGGCACCGGCCAGCGCGCTCTCGTGCAGGTCACGACCGCGGATGAAGAGGAAGCCGGCCACCGCGCCGAGCGCCGCCACGGCGCCGCAGCCGATCAGCACGTCGGTCAGTCCGTGCACAAAGGCCTCGCGCGCCGCCGCCTGGAGCGCCGCCCGCAGCGACTCCGGCGCCGAGGCGGCCAGGGTGCGCCCGGCCCCGGCGGCCACCGCCTGCCCGGCCGCATCGGCCTGCGGCCCGAGCGCGGCCCCGGCGGCGGAGTGGGCGAAGGAGCCGGCGACCCGGTGCTGGAAGAGCGCGCCGAAGCCGGCGATCCCGATCGCGATGCCCACCTGCTGGAAGGTCTCGCCGATCCCGGCCGCCATGCCCGCCTTGGCCGGCTCGGCCACCCCGATCGCCAGCGCGGAGCGCGGCGGGTTGAACATGCCCATCCCGAGGCCGGTGAGCAGCATGGCCGGCAGCAGCGCGAGCCAGTTGCTGCCGGGCTTGACCAGGGTGACCAGGAAGAGGCCGGCCGACATCAGGGTGATCGCCGAGCCGACCAGCAGCCGCGGCGGGACCGAGGCGGTCAGGCTGCCGGTGACCGCGGCGGCGACGAAGAGCGTCAGGGTCAGCGGCAGGAAGCGCAACCCGGTAGCCAGCGGCGAGTAGCCGAGCACGTTCTGCATGTACGACACCTCAAGGAAGATCGCCGACATGCCGGCCGCGTTCGCCAGCAGGGTGGCCACCGAGATGCCGTTGAAGGTGAGGTTGCGGAACAGCCCGAGGTCGAGCATGGCCGCCGCGCCGAGCCGGCGCTCGATCAGCACGAACAGCGCCAGCAGCAGCACTCCGCCGCCGAACATGCCGAGGATCGGCGCGCTGGTCCAGCCCTCCGCCTCGCCGCGCAGGAAGCCCAGCACCAGCAGGGTGAGCGCGGCCGAGAAGACCACCAGGCCGCCCCAGTCCACCCGGTGCGCGGCCGGGTCGCGCGACTCGCCGATCCGCAGGGCGCCGAGCACCATCGCGACCAGGCCGATCGGCACGTTCACCAGGAAGATCCAGCGCCAGCCGATCCCGTCGGTGAGCGCACCGCCGATCAGCGGGCCGAAGGCGATCGCGAGGCCGGAGACCCCGCCGAAGACGCCGAACGCCAGCGCCCGGTCCTTGCCGCGGAACTCCTGGCCGATCAGCGCCGGGCCGACCGCGAAGAGCACCGCCGCGCCCGCCCCCTGCACGCCGCGGGCCAGGTTGAGCGCCAGGATGTCCGGCGCCGCGCCGCAGGCGAGCGAGGCCGCGGTGAAGACGACGAAGCCGACCCCGTACACCCGCTTGCGCCCCAGCCGGTCGGCCAGCGAGCCGCCGGTGAGCAGGAAGGCGGCCAGGGTCAGCGCGTAGGCGTCGAGCACCCACTGCAGCGCGGAGAAGTCGGCGTGCAGCGCGGTGCGCAGGTCGGGCAGCGCCACGTTCACCACGGTCAGGTCGAGCATCAGCATGAACGTGGCGATCGAGACGATGCCGAGCGTCCACCAGCGGCCGGGGGATCTGAGCGGCGGCGCGGTGGAGGCGGCGCCCGCCTCGGTGACGGTCGGTGCGATGGACATCGTAACCCCCAGCGATAGGAAAACAAATCATCTAGAATTCGATGATTGATGAAGCTAGTGATCGGATCATCGACTGTCAATGGTTCTGAGGGTTCTGAGGGCTCCGAGGGTTCTGAGGGCTCCGACGGTCCCGGACGATCCCCCTGGGGGACGACCGCAGATGCCCCTGGGCACGGCGAAGGGCCGCCGATCGGTGATCGGCGGCCCTTGCGCCAAGGCTCCTACGGCTGCGGCGGCTACTCGGTGCGCCGCCGGGCCAGCACGGCCGTGCCCGTGGCCACGGCCAGCAGCAGCAACGCGGCGAGGGCCGGGGCGAGCAGCGGGTAGTAGACGTGCACCCGCTGCGAGCCGGTCACCAGTGACCGCACGGCCCGGTTGGCCGGCGACACCGGCAGCACCCAGGCCGGCACCGAGAGCCCGAGCACCGCCAGGATCCCGTAGGAGCCGCGCAGCAGCACCGGGCGATGGCTCAGCGCACCGACCACCACGCCGATCAGCACCCCGCAGACGGCCGCGAGCAGGCCGGCCAGCGCCGCGAGCGGCCAGGACACCTCGACGCCCGTCCGGATCGTGGTGCGCCCGCAGACCAGCCAGATGACACCCACCTCCAGCAGCGCCAGCAGCAGGCCCGCGCCCAGCGCCGCGGCCAGCGAGGCCAGGTACACCCGCGCCGGGCCGGTGGCCGCCACCAGGCAGGCCCGCGCGGCCGGCGGGTCGGCGGTCAGGGTGCAGCGCACGTACCAGGCGGTGACCGGGATCAGCAGCGCCGCCGCGTAGGCGTGACAGTCCATCATCGGCTGATCGCCCGCCACCCCCGTGCCGAGGGCGAGCGCGAAACCGAGGAAGGGCGGCAGCCAGCGCTGGGAGCGCACCAGCAGCTCGAACTGATAGCGGATCAGCGCGATCACCGGGCCGCCTCCCGGGCCTCGGCCTCGGGGGCCTCGGCCGTCGTGCGCACGTCCAGCACCCGCACCGGGGCCGTCCCGGTCAGCAGCCGGCGCAGCAGCGCGTCCGAGTCGCCGGCGCCGACCCGCAGCAGCACCGTCCCGTCCGGCTCGCGCTCCCAGCCGGGCGCGCCGGGCAACTGGTCGGGCAGCTCGGCCACCGCCACCCGGATGGACACCAGCTGCCGCGGCGCCTCGACGTCGGGCAGCCGAACCCGTGTCAGCACGCCCTGCTCGACCCGGTGGGCCTCGGTGATCCGCCCGGTCAGCCGGGTCGGGTCGTGGTCCACGAAGAGCACCGCGCCCCCGGCGGCGGCCCGCTCCACCGCCGCCTCGTCCAGGGTGGCCCTGGCCGCCCGGTCGAGCCCGGTCCAGGCCTCGTCGAGCAGCAGCACATCGGCCTCGGCGAGCAGCGCCTGGGCGATCGCGACCTTCTGGCAGGTGCCCTTGGAGAGCCGGCGCAGCGGGGTGCCGGCCCGCTCGGCGATGCCGAAGCGGTCCAGCCAGAACTCGGCGCGCTCGGCGGCCCGCGCCGCGCTCAGGCCATGGATCCGGCCGAGCCGGCGCAGATAGGTGGCCGGATCGAAGGGCAGCGCGGGTGGGAAGCGCTCCGGGACGTAGGCCCGGCGTCCGCCGACCCGAACCCGGCCCCGGCTCGGCGGCTCGACCCCGGCGACCAGCTTGAGCAGGGTGGACTTGCCGCTGCCGTTCGTCCCCTCGATCCGCACCAGGGCGCCGGGCCCGAGCGCGAGGTCGACCCCGTGCAGCACCCAGGGCCCCGCCCTCCCGTACCGCTTGGCCGCCCCCGACAGCCTCAACCGATCCATCCGGCCCCTCCCACAAAATGAGTCGCGCGACCGCGCGGCGCCCCGCAGACTCCCCCGGGTGAACAGTGCTTCCGATCGTACGGTGAGTGTCCTGCTGTCCTGTGGCGAACTGGAGTTGGGGGCGGTGGGGCCGTTCCGGCTGGACCGGCCGCGCTGGCACGACGTGGAGCCGGTGGCCGCCCGGCTGACGGCGGTGCTCGGCGTGCCCGTGGTGGTGCTGCGGCTGCTGGACGTCGAGGGCGGCGCGGGCGGCCGGGGCGGGCTGGTGCGCTACCACGCCGAGGCGCTGCGCGAGCCGGTGCGCGGGGTCGAGCGGCCCGTCACCCCGCGGGAGTCGGCGCTGCTCGCGTTGCCGCACCCACGCCGCGCCCACTACGCGACCGCCGCCGGTGTCCGGGCCGCCCTGGCCTGGGCCGAGCAGGCGCTGGCCGTGGCCGGGCGGCCGCTGCTCGGGCCGGTCGAGCAGGTGAAGACCTGGAACCTGGCCGGCCTGTTCCGGCTGCCCACCGCCACCGGGCCCCTCTGGCTGAAGACGGGCCGCACCTTCTCGGCCGACGAGGCCGCGGTGATCGACCTGTTCGACGCCGCGGAGCCGGGCTTCGCCCCGACCGTGCTGGCCGCCGACCCGCACCGGCGCCTGCTGCTGCTCGACCACGTGCCGGGCGAGGACTGCTGGGACCCATCCGCCGAGGTCGTCGCGGCCACCGTGCCGAGGCTGGCCCGGGCCCAGGCGGCGCTCGCCGCCCGCCACCTCGACGGTGCGCCCGCCGGGCTGCCGGACCGCTCGCCGCAGCGGCTGGCCGCGGCCCTCGTGCCGCTGCTGGACGGCCCGGCGGGCGCCGAGCTGACGGCAGAGGAGCTGCTGCGGGCCCGCCTGATGGCCGACCGATTGCCGGAGCTGGTCGAGCGGCTGGCCGCCTGCGGGCTGCCGAACACGGTGCTGCACGGGGACTTCCACCCCGGCAACTGGCGCTCGGCCGGGCAGGGCACGGTGCTGGTGGACTTCGCCGACAGCCACTACGGCCACCCGGCGATCGACGGCCTGCGCCCCAAGGGCTTCACCTCGCCGGAGCGCTGGGCGCAGGCGGCCGGGGCCTGGGCCGCGAGCTGGCGGGCCCTGGTGCCCGGCAGCGACCCGGTGACGGCACTGCGGCTGGCCGAGCCGCTGGCCCGGCTCGCCTGCGCGGTGCGGTTCCAGGAGTTCCTGGACGGGATCGAGCCGAGCGAGGAGCGGTACCACGCGGGCGACCCGGCCGCCGAGCTGCGCGCGGCGCTCGACTCCTTCGAAGCGCTCACGCGGTAGCGGCCGCCACACCGCCACCGCATCGCCGCAGACCCGTCGACACGCCGTCGACACGCCCTCCGGCGCCGCCGCTGCGCGCCGGAGGGGGCCAGTCCGGTTATCCATGGAAACGAGGACGAACCAGAACAATCCGGACAGAGGAGCCCGTCATGCGCTCAGCCCCGACCCGGCCCGCACCGTTCCAGGCCGCTCCGGCCCGCCCCCTGCTCCTGGTGGCCGACGGCTGCGGCCTGGTCGCCGAGATCGAGGCCTACCTCGCCTCGCTGCCCCTGCCGGCCCGCACGCCCGCGCCGTACGTCTGCCCGTACGGCCGGGTGCTGCAGCCCTGGAACGCCGAGCACCCGCTCCCCCGCCGCACCCTGCTGGACCGGCTCGCGCACCGGTCGGCGCGGCCCGTCCCGCTCAGCGCCGCCGAGCACCTGCGGCTGACCTCCCGCTACCTCACCCAGCACGGCTGGCTGCAGGGCGCGATGTGGGACGCGACCGGGCGGGTCTGTCTGCTCGGCGCCCAGGCCGCCGTGCTGGGCCACGGCTACGGCACGGTCAGCACGGTGCGGACGGCACGCTGGCAGGTGATGGAGGTGCTGCACACCACCGGACGGCCCGTCAGTTCGCCGGACACGTACAACGATTGTCCCGACACCCGGCAGGCGGACATCCACCGGCTGCTGGAGCAGGCCGCGTTCCGCGCCCGCCGGCTCGGGCTCTGAGACGCGCGCGACCCCGGCGCACACGGGCTGTTGCACCGCTGTGACGGACGCTCGACAGTAACCGGACCTCGCGCTGACAGTCTTTATGTCGTCCGAACAAATGCTCAACACACCGCTTTCGGGGGGAAGTTCCCATGGCTGCTCGCCACCGCCGCCGTCCTGCCACCACCGTCGCCCTCGCCGCCGCCCTGAGCGTGGGAGCAGTCATGCTGCTCTCCGCCTGCGGACCGGACGAGACGGCTTCGACCTCCTCGGCAGCCACCCCGGCACAGACCGCTGCGGCCCCCTCGCACCCGGGGACCTCGGCTCCCAGCGCCGCACCCACCGCGAAGCGCAGCACCCCCGGGGCCCCGTCGAGCAGCACCCCCGACCCGAGCGGCACTGTCCACTCCCCCCTGACCATCAGCGACGGCACCCCGAAGGTGCTGATGAACGGCACCGCCGTCGACTTCCACACCCCCGTCCGCGACCTGACCTGGTCCCCCGACGGCAGCAAGGCCGCCTTCGTGAACGGCGCCGGCAGCCTGGTGGTCGCCAACCCCGACGGCAGCGGCCAGGTGACGGTGGCCCGCAACCCCGGTGGCCAGACCTGGTCCCACCCCAGCTGGCAGGTGAACCCGGCGGACACCGCGGACGGGGTGCCCGCCCGGAACAACCTCATCTTCACCATCGACCAGGGCGGCAGCACCCACCTGGCCACCGTTTCGGCCACCGCCACCGGTGCCACCCCGACCACGCTGGACCTGTCGGCCGGCATCGACGACCCGGCCGTGCCGCAGAGCGCCAACAGCTGGGCGAACACGGCCGGACCGCACGGCAGCACCACGGTCTACGAGAACACCACCGACGGCAAGATCTACATCCGCGACGACTACACCCGTGAGCAGACCCGCGCGCTCACCGCGGGCTCCCAGCCGGCGCTCGCCCCCGACGCCTCGGCCGTGGTCTTCGTACGCTCCTCCGGGGGCCACGACCACCTCTTCGAGATGAGCCTGAACCAGCAGAACGCCGCTGCCAAGGACCTCACCCCGAACGCGACCACCGACTACACCGAGCCCGCCCTGTCCCCGGACGGCAAGGTGATCGCCGCGCGCACCCCCGCCGGCATCGTCGCCCTGCCCGCCGACGGCTCCGCCGCCCCCACCCCGGCCGTCGCCGCCATCGGCCTGCCCGCCTACCGGGCCTGACCCTCGGCGTCCAGCTCGCGTCGCAGCTCCGGCAGCTGACTGTCCGACAGCTCGTGCGGCAGGAACTCCACCACGTCCAGGAAGCGGAACAGCACCTGGGTGGCAGTGACCGCGAACTCGTAGTCCGCGAACCCCACCACCGCCCCGGTGGCACCGCGCCGGGCCCCGCGGACCACCTGGACCGTCAGCTCGTCCGGCTGCTCCGCGGACAGCCCGCGCCGCGCGGTGGGCCGCGCCAGGTACGGGCAGACCATCGAGGCGTAGAGCATGCACGCGCGGTGCCCGGGGCCCTCCAGGGTCGGCGCCATGTTCCGGTAGGGCAGCCCGGCCGCCAGCGCCGCGCCGATCGCCGCGCTCTCCGTCTCGCCCACCACCCGCCACACCGGCCCGCGCGGCATCAGCTCGCCGCAGACCGAGCACCGGCGCCCGCGCGCGCACTGCGCGCTGCGCTCGTAGTCGGTGAGTGCGAAGCTCGGCGCCCCCTCCTCCCACGGCGTGATCGCCGGCACCGGATAACCACGGACGTCACGGGGCCTGGCCGCCACCGCGGCCGGCATGGGAACACTGTCGAAGCGCACACCCAAGGAATACCAGCCGCCGAAAGCCCCGCCCACCCCGCGGCCCCCCGGGCAGCCGCTGCGCCACCGGCCTTCCCCCGCGGCCCGACTGACGGACCGCCCGACCGGAAGCCGACGCGGCCTGCCCCACAACGCCGCCGGGGCCGCCCCGAACAGGCCTGTGGAAAGCAGAAATCCCGCCCGGCCGAATCGGCCGAGCGGGATTTCATGACCACCTGCGTGGCCGTTGGGTGGAGCTGAGGGGATTCGAACCCCTGACCCCCTCGATGCGAACGAGGTGCGCTACCGGACTGCGCCACAGCCCCAACGAGAAGAAACAATAGCACCTTCTGGAGGGGTCTCGTGACCACCCCCCGCTGGTGGGGCGGGGTGGGGCTACTCGTTGGCGGCGCGGGGGCGGGTCGCGTAGTGCTCGTCCGGCTGGGGGGCCGCCGGGAGCGAGGTCTCGTACTGGTCGAACAGGGGGGTGTGGGCCTGCTCGACCGGGCGGCCCGAGCTCCAGGTGCCCGGGGCGCCGAGATCCAGGCCCCGGGAGACGCGCGGCGCCACCGGGGCGGTGACGTAGGTGGGCAGCGGGACCGGGACCGGCTCCCAGGAGTCCGGTCCGGCGGCGGCGCGCTCGCGCAGGCCGTCCACCCACTCCTGGTGGTCGGTCGCCTCGACCAGCGCCTGCCGGGCCCCGCGCGGCTCGGGCGGGGCGGCGGCGACCCGCAGGTCCGGGCGGCCCCGCTCCGGCTCGGGTGCGAGGGCCTCGGCCGGTGGGGCCAGCGCGACGGTGGCCGCCAGGCGGGCCTGCTCGCGCTCGCGCACCCGCTGGGCGGCCTGGGCGGCCCTGGAGCGGTCCAGCTTCACCTCGTAGCGCTGGCGCTCCAGGCGGCGCAGGTGGCCGATGTAGAGGGTGAGCAGCAGGGCCGGCAGGGCGGGGGCCCAGAGGAAGTCCACCCCGGCCACGGCCGCCGTGATCGCCCCCAGCGCGAAGGCCAGGAAGAGCACGGTGACCATCCGCCGGCGCCGGGCCAGCAGCCGGGCGCGGCGGTCGCCGGCGGCCGAGGCCCCGGCGATCGCGGAGGCCATGGCGGCGGCGGACAGGGCGGAGCCGGCCGAGGGCGCTGACATGCCGTCAGTCGCCCCGGCCGGGTCCGCTCCGCCGCTGCGGGCGTCGCTCGCACCGGCGCCGGCGCGGTGGTTCGCGTCGCCGCCGTCGTCGGAGTCGGAGGTCGTGCTGGGGTCGTTGTCGCCAAGGGCCCGGGACGCCCGGCGCTCCAGCCCCGACCGCCCGGCGAGCAGGCGGATGGCGGTGCTGAAACGTTCTGTCGGGCGCGCTTCGTTGAGCTCGTCCTGCCTGCGGAGCCACATGGGCACCAGATAGGCAGCCCAGGCCCCTACGATGACCGCGTAGATGAGGCCGCTACTGCTCACGTTTCACACCGTACGGGCGATGGGTAAGGGCGGACAGCAATTTGACGCGGCGTGTCGCCGCGCCAAGCTGATTCTCTGACTATTTTGCCGGAATTTGTCACCGCTTGCCGAGGCGGTGATGCCATATCGATATCAATTTCGAACACTTATTCAATTACCTCAAACGCCAACGGTCCAACAGTCCTTCGGGGACCTCCTCGGCGGTCAGCGCGTAGACCAGGTGGTCGCGCCAGTCGCCGTCGATGTGCAGATAGCGCGGCCGCAATCCCTCCGAGCGGAAGTCGAGCTTCTCCACCACCCGGCGGCTGGGCCGGTTCTCCGGACGGATGCAGACCTCCACCCGGTGCAGGCCCAGCGCCTGGAAGCAGTGGTCCACGCTGAGCGCCACGGCGGTGGGCATGATGCCGCGGCCGGCCACCGCCTCGTCGATCCAGTAGCCGACGTTGGCCGAGCACATCGAGCCCCAGGTGATGCCACCCACCGTCAGCTGCCCGACCAGCCGCCCCTGGTAGAGGATGACGAACGGCAGCATCCGGCCCGCCACGGCCTCGCGGCGCAGGTAGCGGACCATCTGACGGTAGGTCGGCCGCGGCCCGGAGGGGAGGCTCCCGGGTGGGGCCGGGGGGACGGTGGCCTCCCAGCGGCGCAGCCAGTCGCGGTTGCGCCGGCTCGCCTCCTGCCAGGCCTTCTGATCGCGCATCCGGATCGGGCGCAGCACCACCTCGCCATCGCGCAGCTCCACCGGCCAGCCGGCGCTCAGCTCGTTCCCCCATCGGCGGCGGGAGCCTGCGCGGCCGGGGTCTGCGCGGCGGGGGTCTGCGCGGCGGGGGTCTGCGCGGCGGGGGCCTGGGCCGTGTCGGGCCTCGGGTGGTCCCCGCCCGCGAGCTGGTCCACCGCGTGCGCCAGCAGCGGCTCCAGCACCGCGAGCCCGTCCTTGACGCCCCCCGTGGAGCCGGGCAGGTTGATGATCAGGGTGCGTCCGGCCAGCCCGGCCAGGCCCCGGGAGAGCGCCGAGGTGGGCACCTTCTCCCGCCCGTGGGCGCGGATCGCCTCCGCGATGCCGGGGATCTGACGGTCGATCACTGCGGCGGTCATCTCGGGGGTCAGGTCCATCGGCGAGATCCCGGTGCCGCCAGTGGTCAGCACCACGTCGTAGCCGGCCGCCACCGCCTCGCGCAGCGCGGCCGCCACCGGCTCGCCGTCCGGCACCAGCTGCGGGCCGTCCACCGTGAAGCCCATTCGGCGCAGGCCCTCGACCAGCAGCGGGCCGCCCTTGTCCGGATAGACGCCCGCCGAGGCGCGGTTGGAGACGGTGACCGCGAGCGCCCTCACGAGGCGTCCTCGCCGGTTGCCGCCCCGCGGGCCCAGTCGCCGCTCTTGCCGCCGGTCTTGCTGAGCACCCGGACGTCCTCGATGGCGGCGGCCTTGTCGACCGCCTTGACCATGTCGATCACGGTCAGGCCTGCCACCGCCACCGCGGTGAGCGCCTCCATCTCCACCCCGGTGCGGTCGGCGGTGCGCACGGTGGCGGTGATCTCCACCGCCTCGTCGGTGACCGCGAGGTCGACGGTGACGCCGGAGATCGCGATCGGGTGGCAGAGCGGGATCAGGTCGGGGGTCTTCTTGGCGCCCATGATCCCGGCGATCCGCGCGACGGCCAGTGCGTCACCCTTGGGGACGCCCGCGCCGCGCAGCAGCTCGACCACCCGCGGGGCGACCTTGACCCGACCGGCGGCGACCGCGGTGCGGACCGTGCTGGCCTTCTCGGAGACGTCGACCATCCGGGCGGCGCCCGTCTCGTCCACGTGCGTCAGGCGGTCGCCAGGGGGTGTGGTCACGTCAGTACTCCAGCAGGACGGGTTGAATACCGCGCTACGGTACCGCTCCGCCCGCGCCGGATCGGCGTCGGTCCGTCAGCAGGACAGTGGCGCTAGGCCGAAGGGCGCAGCGCCGGGCGCCGGAGGTCCGGGGGCGCACCCTCCTAGTCGGTGAGCAGGACCACCTCGACGCGCTCCCCCGCCGGCACCGCCTGCGTCTCCTCGGGGACCACGATCAGGCAGTTCGCCCGGGCCAGCGCCCCGACCAGGTGCGAGCTCTCGCCGCCCACCGGCTCGACCCGCCCGTCGGCGGCGGTGTACCAGCCGCGCAGGAACTGGCGGCGGCCGGCCGGTGAGCGCAGCGCACCGGTGCAGATCGCGTGGACCCTCGGGCGGTGCACGTCCGGGGCGCCCAGCATGGTGCGGATCACCGGACGGACGAAGAGTTCGAAGGAGATGTACGCGCTCACCGGGTTGCCCGGCAGCGCCAGCAGCGGGATGGCCGCGGGGCCGTCGCCGATCCGGCCGAAGCCCTGCGGCTTGCCCGGCTGCATCCGCAGCTTGCGGAAGTCCATGCCCGCGTAGTCGGCGAAGACCTCCTTGACCACGTCGTAGGCCCCGACGCTGACCCCGCCGCTGGTGACGATCAGGTCGGCGCGGCCGAGCTGGTCCTCCAGCACGCCGCGCAGCACGGCCGCCTCGTCGGGCACCCCGCCGACCCGGTAGGCGATCGCGCCGGCCTGCTGGGCGGCCGCGGTGAGGGTGAAGCTGTTGGAGTCGGAGATCTGCCCGGGGCCCACCGGCTCGCCGGGCTGCACCAGTTCGCTGCCGGTGGAGAGCACGACCACCCGTGGCCGCGGGCGCACCCGCACGGTGCCGCGGCCGATCGCGGCCAGCAGGCCGAGCTGGGTGGGGCCGAGCCGGGTGTCGGCGGTGAGCACCGTCTCGCCGGCCCGGATGTCGCTGCCCCGGCGGCGGATGTGGGCGCCCTCGGCGACCTCCTGGCGCACCCGCACCTCCTCGCCCGCGACCGGCGGCGCCATGGTGTCGGCGGCCTGCCCGCTGCCGCTGCCGCCGTCGGTCCACTCGACCGGGGCGACGGCCTCGGCGCCGGGCGGCACCGGCGCGCCGGTCATGATCCGGGCCGCCTGGCCGGGACCGACCTTGGGCAGCTCACCGGCGCCGGCGGCGATGTCGCCGACGACGGTGAGCACGGACGGGTAGCGGGCGGTGGCGCCGACGGTGTCGGCGGTGCGCACCGCGTAGCCGTCCATCGAGCTGTTGTCGAAGGCCGGCAGGTCACCGCCGGCGACCACGTCCTCGGCCAGCCGGCAGCCCTGCGCGTCCAGCAGCTGGAGCTCGATGGCGGGCAGCGGGGCGACGCCGGCCAGCACGTCGGCGAGATGCTCGTCGACCGTCCAGTGGCGCTCGCCCGGGGTCCGCACCCCGCAGGCGTCCGCCGCAACTCCGTGCTGCTCGGTCATCGCCACCGCCGCCTTCCGCTCAGTTCTGCTGCATCTCCGTGCCGACGAAGTCCTTGAGCCAGCCACGGAACTCCGGACCCAGGTCCTCGCGCTCGCACGCCAGCCGGACAATAGCGCGCAAGTAGTCCGCGCGGTCGCCCGTGTCGTAACGGCGGCCGTCGAAGAGCACGCCGTGCACCTGGCCGCCCTCCTCCGGGCTCAGCGTGGCGAGCGTGCGCAGCGCGTCGGTCAGCTGGATCTCGCCGCCGCGGCCCGGCTCGGTCTTCTTCAGCACCTCGAAGACGGCCGGGTCGAGCACGTAGCGGCCGATCACGGCGTAGTTGGAGGGCGCCTCGGCCGGCTCCGGCTTCTCGATCAGGTCGTTGACGTGGAAGACGTCCGGGCCGAAGCCGTTGGCCTTGACCGCCGCGCAGCCGTAGAGGTGGATCTGCGCCGGGTCGACCTCCATCAGCGCCACCACCGAGCCGCCCAGCTCCTGCTGGACCTCGATCATGCGGGCCAGCAGCGGGTCTCGCGGGTCGATCAGGTCGTCACCGAGCAGGACGGCGAACGGCTGGCCCGCCACGTGCTGCTCGGCGACCAGCACCGCGTGGCCCAGGCCCTTGGGGTCGCCCTGGCGGACGTAGTGCATGTTGGCCAGCGAGACCGACTCCTGCACCCGGCGCAGCTTGTCGGCGTCGCCCTTGCGGGAGAGCAGCTCCTCGAGCTCGTAGGCGCGGTCGAAGTGGTCCTCCAGCGCGCGCTTGTTGCGCCCGGTGACCATCAGTATGTCGGAGAGGCCGGCGGCGGCCGCCTCCTCCACCACGTACTGGATCGCGGGCTTGTCGACGACCGGCAGCATCTCCTTGGGCGTGGCCTTGGTGGCCGGCAGGAAGCGGGTTCCGAGACCGGCGGCAGGCACAACGGCCTTGGTGACGGGCATGCGGGGATTTGTCGTCGTCATGCGTTGACCTTACTAAGGCGAATGACCGCCCCGACCAGCGCGAGGTCATTCGGTGACGAATGCCTCGTCGGTGCCGGTCATGGCAGCGACGGTACGGGTGGCGCCGATCTGGACGGTGGGCCCGGGAGCGGCGCAGGGCGACAGATTACCGTGCCTTTCCGAACGCCTTGTCCAGCTCTGTGCCTCCGGCAGTCCCCGGCGCTTGGCAGCGGCCAGTGAACGATCCGCGGCACGCAGTAGCGGGACCGGGTGGCCGCCGTCGGCCGGCAGCACCGCGATGCCGGCCGAGGCCCGCAGGCCGTTGCCGCCGCCCGGGGCCGGGGTGGCGGACCAGGGCGTGCCGGACCAGTCGAGCAGCCGGTGGCGGCGCACCGTCCAGCAGAGCCGCTCGGCGACCTTGGCCGCGCCCGCCGCCCCGGTGTCGGGCAGCACCACCAGGAACTCGGTGCCGCCGTAGCGGCCCAAGGTGTCCGAGCGGCGGACCTCCACGCCGAGCCGCTGCGCCAGGTCGCGCAGGATCACCTGGCCGCGGTCGCGCCCGTGCTCGGCGTTGAGGGCCGCGAAACCGTCGATCTCCAGCAGCACCACGGCCAGCGGCCGCCGCTCCGCCTCGGGCTGGCGCCGGCAGCGCTCCACCTCGCGCTCCAGGGTGAGTTGGAGGTGCCCGAGGTTCCACACGCCGGTCAGCGGATCGCGCGCCGCACTGCGCGCCAGCTCCTCGCACTGCCGCTCCAGCTCGGCGAGCCGCCCGCGCAGCCGGCTCTCCCGGACGGCACCCGCACCGGCCGCGCGGCGCAGCCGCACCGCCAGCAGGACTCCGAGGCCGGCCAGTGGTGCGCTGAGCAGAGCGGACGCCTGCACCAGGAGCGCGGCGGGCATCGTGGTACCCCTCTCAGGTGGTGGAGCCCTCGCCGGGGTGGATACGGCTCCCAGGTCGGGATACCGCTCCCGGGGAGCGGGTGCGGGAGGATCGGCTGGTCCACCCCCGTACCGAGGAGCGGCCATGCCCGACGTCCCGCCGTCCCGTACTTCCCCGTCCGGCGATCACTTGTCCGGCGATCACTTGTCCGGCGATCCCTTGTACAACGACAAGGCCGCTCTGAGGTCACACCTGCTGGCCGAACGGCGTGCGCTGTCCCCCGAACGGCGGGCAGCGGCCGCGCTGGCGCTGGCCGAGCGGGCACTGCCGCTGGCCGCTCCGGGCACGACGGTGGCCGCGTACGTCTCGGTCGGGGCGGAGCCGGGCACCGGGCCGCTGCTCGAACTGCTGCGCGAGCGCGGTGTCCCGGTGCTACTGCCGGTGCTGCTGGCGGACAACGACCTCGACTGGGCCCGCTACGAGGGCGTCGAGCGGCTGGCCCCGGCCGGGCGCGGCCTGCGGGAGCCGACCGGGCCGCGGCTGGGCCCGGCGGCCATCACCGCCGCCGACCTGGTGCTGCTGCCCGGGCTCGCGGTGGACCGCCGCGGGCTGCGGCTGGGCCGCGGCGGGGGCTCCTACGACCGGGTGGTGGCCCGGCTGGCCCGGGCCGGCGCAGAACCGCTGCTGGCCACCCTGCTCTACGAGGCCGAGCTGCTGGACCGGGTGCCGGCCGAGCCGCACGACCAGCCGGTGCACGCCGCCGTGACCCCGGCGGGCGTGCACCGCTTCTGATTCCGAGCGCGCGTCACGCGCCCGCCTCGCCTCAGGGCGTGAGGGTCAGCGTGTTCTTGGTCGCGCTGTTCACCGCGGCGCTGGAGTACGCCCAGGTCAGCATCTTGCCCTGGGACCAGAGCGCGGTCTGGTCGTTGTAGTTGGGGCTGAACGCGTGCCCCGACTCACCTCCCACGTTGATCCACCGGGAGGCGTCGAAGGCACTCAGGTCGACCACCATCCGCATCGACGGGATCCAGTCCACGTCGTAGCCGGCCGCCGCGTTCCAGCCCGCGGCGTTCACGGCCGCCGAGCCTCCGGAGAGGTTGAACGGACCGCGGTTGAGCAGCCGGTGGGTGATGCCGGAGATCAGCGAGGTGGTGTCGAGGCCGAGCGTCTGCTCCTTGAGGTTCAGCTGGTGCAGCCGGCCCCAGCTCCAGGTGGAGATGTCCTTGCCGAGGTGGGCGGTGAGGTCCTGGCGGGCGTCCTTCATCGCCTCCTTCAGGATGTTGTCCAGGCCGTGCTGCTGCTGGTGGTTGGAGTCGATGTAGGTCCACCAGGAGCTGTTGGGGTTCGCCAGCTGCTGGCGCACCACCTCGGTCCAGCGGTCGCCGCCGTCCGGCTGGGCCAGGGCGGGCTTGCGGGTGCCGCACTGGGTGACCGGCTTGGCCTCGCCGCCGACCGTCCCGGCCGGCTGGTTCGGGTCCGCCTTCTGCTGGACCAGCAGGCAGTCGCCCTGGGCCCGGAGCGAGGCGGGGAACTTCTGCCCGAAGGCCAGGACCAGCAGCTGGCGCCAGACGCCGTTGTAGTAGGCGGCCGCGGCCGAGTCGGCGTCCTGGTTGTAGTTCCAGTCCTTGAGCAGGTCCTGGGCCTGGCGCACGTACGGGTCGCTGATCTGCTCCTTGAGCAGCAGCGGGACCAGCGTCTTGGCCATCACGCTGGTGTTGTCCAGCTGCATCGACTGCATGTCGTCCGGCGAGATCTTGCCGCCGCCCGCGAGCTTGGCGTTGATCTGGTCGGTGATCTCCTTGGCCCGGGTGCCGTACTCCCAGTCGGTGGTGATCAGGTACTTGTACGTCGGGTCCGTCACGGCCTGGTTGGCCGTGACGATGTAGCCGGCCGGCGGGTTCCAGGCGTAGGGCAGGGACTTGAACGGGACGTAGCCCTGCCAGGCGTAGCTCGGGTCCCAGCCGGGGGCCGGGTAGCTGCCGTCGCCCTTGCCGCGGACCGGGATCGCGCCGGGCGCCTGGTAGCCGATGTTGCCGGCGGTGTCGGCGTAGATCAGGTTCTGCGCGGGGACGGCGAAGTTGGCGGCCGCGGCACGGAAGTCGGTCCAGTTGGCCGCCTTGTCGAGTCCGAAGATGGCGTCCATGGTCCTGCCGGTGGTGGCGCCGTTGACGTTGTCGAGCGCGCTCCACTTCAGCGCGACGCCGTAGCCGGTGGTGCCGCGGTCGGGCGCGGCGTTGCCGACCGGGGCGTACATGCCGACCTGCTGGTCCTCGGTGCTCTGGTCGGAGATCAGCGGAGCGCCGTCGGCGGTGGTCCGCACGGTGATCACCCGGCTCGGGCCGCCGGCCACCTTGATGGTCTCCTGGCGGGTGACGAACTGCGTGTCCTGCTGGTTGTACAGGTAGGTGTTCGGGCCGGTGATCTTCTCCAGGTACAGGTCCTGGACGTCGGCGCCCATGTTGGTCATGCCCCAGGAGATGTTCTGGTTGTGGCCGATCATCACGCCGGGCATGCCCGCGTAGGTGAAGCCGGTCACGTCGAACGGGCAGGCGGCGCTCACCGACCGGCAGTGCAGACCCATCTGGTACCAGGAGTTGGGCATGCTCGGGCCGAGGTGCGGGTCATTGGCCATCAGCGGTTTGCCGGTGGTGGTGTTGCTGCCCGCGACCACCCAGGAGTTGGAGCCGATGCCCTGGCCCTGCGGGCCGAGCAGCTGCGGCAGGCCGCCCATCTGGTCGGAGACGTTCTGCAGCAGGCCCTGGGTGATGGCCGCGTTCTGCTGGCTGCCCGGGGCCTGGTTGGCCGTGCCGGCCGCCGGCTTGTAGGTGCCGTCGGCGGCCAGCGTGCCGGTCGGGACGATGGTGCCGTTCCTGCTGTACGGGTAGTCCGGGTAGAGCTGGGCGATCTGGTCCGGGCTGAAGGTCTGGCTCAGCAGCGAGCGGTCGATCTCCTCCTGCAGGTTCCCCGACAGGTTCCAGGCCACCGCCTTGAGCCAGGCCACCGAGTCCACCGGGGTCCACGGCTCCGGCTTGTAGCCGCTGTGCGCGGTGCCGAGCAGGGTGTACTCCAGCGAGGCGCTCGCGCCGCCCGGGTGCTGGCCGAGCCAGGCGTTGACGCCGTCCGAGTAGGCCTGCAGGTACCGCTTGGTCTCAGGGCTGAGCTGGGTGTCGTACTCCTGCTGGGCGACGTTGCGCCAGCCCATGGTGCGGATGAAGGCGTCGTTGTTCACCTGCGAGGCGCCGAACATCTCGGAGAGCCGGCCCGAGGTGATGTGCCGTCGCACATCCATCTCCCAGAACCGGTCCTGCGCCTGGACGTAGCCCTGCGCCTTGAACAGGTCCTCAGGAGTGTCGGCGTAGATCTGCGGGATCCCGTTGGCGTCCCGCTTGACGTCCACCGAGGCGCCCAGACCCGCGACCTTGACCGTGCCGCTGACCTGCGGAAACGAGGCTTGCACGGTGTGCACCGCGTACCAGCCGCCGGCCGCGGTGCCGCCGACCAGCAGCACGACGAGGAGGAGCACGAGCAGACGGGCGCGCCGGAACTTCTTCGAGCTGCGCGAGCGGGGCATCAGGGTCCTAGCGGCAGGGAGCGGGGCAACGTCACAAGAGCTGGGCGGCCGTGACCGCTCACCACATTAGGACGACTCAGGTGGCATGAGCGCACGGGGGACACCCACGGTGGAACCAGAGGGACCATACCGGGCCCGGGTGAGGGGCAGGGTGCAGCCGGTTAGGTCAAAGAGATGGCAAAATGTTAGACTCGTTAACGATCCATCCGCTGATCGTTCTATCGGTCAAGTTATGAGGCCGCCCACCGGTGGCCCGTGACCGTACCCGTGCCGGCTCGTGACCGTGCCTCAGCAGGTCAGGACCGGTCCGATCGGCCGGTGACCGGCGCTCGGCCAGCCTGCGCGCCATCGGCTTTCCCGCTCGTCCCCAGCTTTCCTGCCCGTCCCTGCCTTCCCGCACACCCCAGCTCTCTCGCACGTCCCCAGCTTGACCCAGTGACCCTCCCGTGCCGCCAGCCGACCTTTCCACGGCCGCCTAACGACCCTGAGGTGCCCCTGCGTGACTGTCGACCACCTGAACAGGCTCCTGCTCGAATCGTCCATCGTCCTGCTGGTCGCGGTGGCCGCGGTACGAATATCCACCCGCTCCGGCCTGCCCAGCCTGCTGCTCTACCTCGGCATCGGGGTGGCGATCGGCCAGAACGGACTGGGCGTCACCTTCAACAACGCGGAACTGACCCAGGTCCTCGGTTACGCGGCGCTGGTGGTCATCCTGGCCGAGGGCGGGCTCAAGACCAGCTGGCGGGAGATCAAGCCGGTGATGCCGGCCGCCACCGTGCTGGCCACCGTCGGCGTGGGGATCAGCGTCTTCGTCACCGCCGCCGGGGCGCACTGGCTGGTCGGTCTGGACTGGCGGCTGTCGCTGCTGCTCGGCGCGATCGTCTCCTCCACCGACGCGGCCGCGGTCTTCTCGGTGCTGCGCACCGTGCCGCTGCCCGCCCGGCTCAGCGGTCTGCTGGAGGCCGAGTCCGGCTTCAACGACGCGCCGGTGGTGATCCTGGTGGTCGCCTTCGCCACCACCGGACCGTTCGACTCCTGGTACGTGCTGGTCGGCACGATCATCGCCGAACTGGCGATCGGCGCGGCGGTGGGCCTGGCCGTCGGCAAGCTCGGCGCCTACGGGCTGCGCCAGGTCGCGCTGCCCTCCAGCGGCCTGTACCCCATCGCGGTGCTCGCGCTGGCCGCGGCCGCCTACGCCGGCGGCGCGCTGCTGCACGGGTCCGGCTTCCTGGCCGTCTACGTCTGCTCCGTGCTGCTCGGCAACGCCAAGCTGCCGCACGGTCCGGCCGTCCGGGGTTTCGCCGACGGGCTGGCCTGGATCGGGCAGATCGGCATGTTCGTGCTGCTCGGCCTGCTCTGCACGCCCGCCACGATGGGCTCGGCGGTGCTCCCCGCGCTGGTCATCGGGCTGGTGCTGGTGCTGGTCGCCCGGCCGCTGTCGGTGCTGCTGACGCTCACGCCGTTCCGGCTGCCCTGGCAGGAGCAGGCGCTGCTCAGCTGGGCCGGGCTGCGCGGGGCGGTGCCGATCGTGCTGGCCACCATTCCGCTGGTGGCCAAGGTGCCGCACGCCCAGGACGTGTTCAACATCGTCTTCATCCTGGTGGTCGTCTTCACCCTGGTCCAGGGGCCCACACTGCCCTGGCTGGCCAAGCGGCTGCGGATCTCCGAGGGCGCCATCGGCCAGGACCTCGGCATCGAGTCGGCGCCGCTGGAGCACCTGCACGGCCACCTGCTCTCGGTCTCGCTGGCGCCCGGCTCGCTGATCTCCGGCGTGGAGGTCAGCGAGCTGCGGCTGCCCGCCGGGGCCGCGGTGACCCTGGTGGTGCGCGAGGGCAGCAGCTTCGTGCCGGACCGCACCACGGTGCTGCGGGAGAAAGACGAGCTGCTGGTGGTCACCACGGCGGCGGCCGAGGAGGCGACCGAGCAGCGGCTGCGGGCAGTGGACAAGGGCGGCAAGCTGGCGGGGTGGCTGGTGGGGCGGTGAGGTCCGGGCGTGTCGGCGCGTGCCCGGGGGCCCGGGCATCCCGTGTTCACGAGTGTTTCGTGCCACGTCCGCCTTGGATTTCCAGCCGGAGCCGTGTGAACCTCGTAGGATGTAATCCCATACGTATCAACCGTGTAAGGACGTGCACTCCGGTGCCCGGCCCTACCAATCCACAGACACCCGCAACATCTGCCTGACGCAGAGTTGGCGCGACCGCTCGGCGGCCGCGGTCCACGGCACCTCATGGCCCCCGCTTCCACGATCTGGCCAGCCGGACCCGGTATCAACCCCGGTCGACGCGCGAGAGGACGACTCTCGGCGCCGTCGGAGTTTCCCCAACCCCGGCCGCGCTACCAGGCAGCAGGAAGGACCGACCGTGGCGGCCCGCCCAACGGTCGAAAGCCCCGTCGTCGTCGACACTCCCAGCGCGCCCGCGCGCGTCGGGTACGGCACCCTGCTGCGCACCCCCAGTGCGTGGACGTTCCTCCTGCCCGCCTTCGCGGCGCGCCTGCCCTACGCGATGCTCAGCATGGGCATCTCCCTGCTGATCCTGGGCACCCACGGCTCCTACGGCACCGCCGGCACCGTCGTGGCGGTGGCCGCCGTGGCCCAGGCCCTGGTCGGACCGCAGACCGGCCGGCTGGCCGACCGCTACGGCCAGGCCGCGGTACTGGTCCCCAGCGTGCTGGTGCACGCGGTCTCGGTCGGCGCGCTGATCGCGCTGGCCCTGGGCCACGCACCCGTGTGGACCCTCTTCCTGGTCGCCACACCGGCCGGTGCCACCGTGCCGCAGGTCGGCGCCATGGTCCGGGCCCGCTGGGTGGCCAAGCTGGCCGACCGGCCGGCCCACCTGAACACCGCCTTCGCGTTCGAGTCGGTCACCGACGAGCTCACCTTCGCGGTCGGCCCGGTGCTCACCGCCGTCATCGCCAGCACCGTGACGCCCGCCGCCGCGCTGATCGTCGAGGCCACGCTGACCCTGGTCGGCGGGCTGGCCTTCGCCGCGCAGCGGCGGACCGCCCCCGCCCAGCTGGTGCGGGAACCCGGCACCCGGCAGGCCTCCGCACTCGCCTCGCCCGGGGTCCGGCTGCTGGCCGGCGTCTTCCTGGGCGTCGGCAGCGTCTTCGGCGGCATGCAGATCTCCGTCACCGCCACCGCCGAGGCGGCCGGGCAGGGCGGGCTCAGCGGCGTCGTCTACGGGATCTTCGCCGGCGGCTCCATGCTGGCCGGCGTGCTGTACGGCCTGATCGCCTGGCGGCGCTCGGCCCAGCAGCGGATGCTCGGCAGCTACACCCTGCTGGTGCTGGGCTGCTCGACGCTCTGGGCGATGCCCAACCTGGTCACCCTGGCGGTGGCCGGGCTGGTCTGCGGGCTGGCCATCGCGCCGACCCTGATCACCGGGTACACCCTGGTCGAGACGCTGGTGGCGGACGGCGCCAAGACCGAGGCCTTCACCTGGCTGACCGGCGCGATCGGGCTGGGGCTGGCGGTCGGCTCGACCGTCGCCGGGCGACTCATCGACATGGGCGGGCCGTGGACCGGGTTCCTGGTGCCGCTGGCCGGCTCCGGGATCGGGCTGGTGGCCCTGGTCACGTTGCGGCGACTCCTGGTGGCTCCGGGCACCGAGAGCCGTACCGTTGCCAGGAGTGGCAGCGCGATGACCTCGCTCGTCGGGGCATCGGAGCACTGAGGTGGGGCCGACCCGACAGGCCCTGGGTGTCGGCGCCATCGGGTCGGCGCTGGACTGATCCAGCGGAATGCCGCATCATGGACCGTCGTTAGCACTCATCAGGCGAGAGTGCCAGGAGGAAGACAAGTGCCCACGTACCAGTACCAGTGCACCGAGTGCGGCAGCGGCCTTGAGGTGGTGCAGAAGTTCACCGACGAGGCTCTGACCGATTGCCCGAACTGCCAGGGTCGCCTGCGCAAGGTTTTCTCGGCGGTGGGCGTGGTGTTCAAGGGCTCCGGGTTCTACCGGACGGACAGCCGCTCCTCCTCCAGCAGCTCGGTGGGTGCCTCTTCGGGGGCCGCCTCGGGCGGCTCGACCGGCTCTGGGGCGGCCAGCACGTCCTCGGCCTCGTCGAGCGGGTCCTCGTCGGCGTCGTCCTCGACGTCCGCGTCGTCTTCTTCTTCGTCCTCTTCGTCCTCGGCCGGCTGACCCGACGCGGTCGCAGCAGGCTGGAGCCGTTGCTCAACGCCCCTGGTGGCGCCCCGATGGGGTGCCGGCAGGGGCGTTTTGCGTGTTTTGCGTCTCTGGGGGGCGAGGGGCTGGGCTGGGGAAAGTTATCCACAGGCGCCGGGTTATCCACAGAAATCCGGTGGGGACTGGGCGCGGTCGTGTCGCCGACGGATCCTGAACCAGCGAGCGGATCTCCCGCTCGCTGCTCCTACCAGCTACCAGGCCCACGGCAGAGGCGGTGTCGGATCCCATGACCACAGTTCTCCCCACCCCAGCACCCTCCCCGCGCCCCGCGACTCCCCACTGCGCCCGGCGGCCGCCACCGGCCCGCGCCTCCCCGCAGCCGCCCCGGCGCGCCGTCCCGGAGTTCCGCCCGATCCGGCGTGGTGGCAGCGGGCGGTACCGCATCCGGCAGGCGGTGCGGCACCGACCGGCCACGCTGGCCACCGGCCTGCTGGCGGCCGCCGCGATCGCCGCCGGGCCGCTGCACCCGGGGCCGCGCGAGCCCGCCGGGCCACCCGTCCACGCCCCTTCGCAGGCGCCGTCAGCCCGGGCCGCACTGCCGCACTGCGGTCCGGGGCGTTGACGGACCGTCAGCCATCCGATTCGGGAATATCACCCGAATGGCGAGCAATCCACCCGTAACCGATCAAAGGTCCCGTCGTTCACGGGGCGTGAAAGGCTTCAAGGAATTCCTGCTCCGTGGCAATGTCATCGACCTCGCGATCGCCGTCGTCATCGGCGCGGCGTTCACCAACATCGTCAACGCCTTCGTGCAAGGCATCATCAACCCGCTCGTCGGCGCCTTCGGCGCCAAGAACCTGAACGCCTACACCTCCTGCATCAAGGGCCCGTGTGTGGTGAACGCGAACGGCCAGGTCACCTCGGGTATCCAGTTGATGTGGGGGTCCGTGCTCAGCGCGGTCCTGCAGTTCGTCATCACCGCCGCGGTGGTCTACTTCTTCATCGTCGTCCCCGCCGCGAGGTTCATGGCCCGCCGCAAGTCCGCCGAGGAGGTCTCGGCCGAGGCCGAAGCGAAGGAGGTCGCCCTGCTCACCGAGATCCGCGACGCCCTGGTCCGCCAGGCCTGACCCCACCGACGGTCCTGGGCCGCCCGGCCCAGGATCTCCACCCATCACCGCCTGCCCTCCGGCGCGGGCAAGGCTCCTGCTCCCGGTCAGGTGCTCCCAGTCAGGTGCTCCCGGTCAGTCCCCGTGGTGCGGGGGCCGCTGGCTCTGGTACCAGTCCAGGCCGCGCGAGCCCTCGGACTCGCCCCAGCCCCGGTCGGTGTCGTCACTGGTCTGCCGGCTCAACGGGTCCGTGAAGACCAGCTTGGCCGCCTTCGCGGTGGTCTTCTCCCGCGCGGCCGGCGGGGCCTGCCCAGCGCGCTCGTCCCGCTTGTCCTGTCCTGCCATCGTGCCTGCCTCCGGTGTGGTCCGCTCCGTCCAGCCTAGGCCGTGTCTCCTGTCCTGGGACGGCGCCAGGGGCCGGGCGACGGCCCGACCCCTGGTACTACCCACCCACCGGCAGGTGTCCGTGCTCGACCCGGCCTCGGCCGGGGTTCGACTCAGCGGGTTGCGGCTCCGCTCAGCCCAGCTGGGAGCTGAGGAAGTTGGCCCCGTTGTAGGAGCCCCAGCCGGTCACCTTGTCGTAACCGGTACCCGCGCTGTACGCACCGTTGCTGCCGCTCGTCACGTCGTGGAAGGCCGACTTGTAGGAGCTGGAGGCCGCCAGCGTGTAGATCCGGCTGTTCGCGAACCCGAAGGAGGGCTTGCCCTTGGCCTTGGCCTCGCTGTTGTAGACCGCCGTGAAGGCCGCCCAGTTCGGCGCCGAGGCGCTGGTGCCGCCGTACTCGGCCCAGGAGCCCCCGGTGTAGACGGCCCAGCCCGAGGACGGGTCGGCGTCCGAGGCGACATCCGGCACCGACCGGTAGGTGCCGGTGTTGACCTTGGACTGGTAACTCGGCGTGTTGAAGTAGGAGGAGACCCCGCCGCCGCTGCCGGACCAGGCCTTCTCGCTCTTCCAGGCGCCGCCCGTGCCCTGCGCCAGCGTGGTGCCACCGGCGCCGGTGACCCACGGGTCGGCGGCCGGGAAGTCGACCGAGGTGCCGCCGTTGCCGGCGTCGTCCGAACCGCTGTCGCCGGAGGCGGCGTAGACCGACTGGCCCTGGGCCGCGGCCTCCTTGAGGTCGGCGTCGACAGCCACCCGGTTGCTCGCGGTCTCACCGGCCTCGTAAGTGCCCCAGCTGATCGAGATCACCGGGACGTTGTCGCTGACCAGCTTGCTGTAGATCGCGGTCTCACCGGCGTCG
Source organism: Kitasatospora sp. NPDC008050 (assembly GCF_042957465.1). NCBI lineage: Bacteria > Bacillati > Actinomycetota > Actinomycetes > Kitasatosporales > Streptomycetaceae > Kitasatospora > Kitasatospora sp. NPDC008050. The sequence continues at coordinate 264,778 of NZ_JBIBIJ010000002.1, read as the reverse complement.
CTGTTCGGCGCTTCGTAGACCTTGATCGTCGCACCGGGCGCCAGCGCCTGGACGACCTCGATGTCCAGGTCGACCTCGTCCTGGCCCGAGGTGTCGGTGGTACCGCCACCGGCGTTGACCACGGTCGGGGCGCTGGGCTTGATGCTGAAGGCCTTGTCGTAGGCCGACACGTCGGACTGCGAGAAGGCGGAGAACTCCAGCAGGCCGACCGTGACGCCCTTGCCGTTGTAGCCGGCCTTGACCGTGGAGGTCAGGTTGTAGGCGGCCTGGGCGCTGGTCGGGCTCAGACCGGCGGGCGCCTTGGCCGTGGCGTCCGGCGTGGCCTGGGCGCTCGACTTGGTGCTGAAGTGGGTGTACTTGGCGTAGTTGTTCAGGCCGGAGACGTCGCTCACCACGCTCGCGATGTCATTGGGCACGGACGGCGCGGTGGTGTTGGCGAAGTAGCTGTGGCCGTCCTTGTTGTCCTGGTAGGTGGCCAGGCTGGTGTTGAAGGCCTTCTGCACCTGGGCCGCGGTGCCGGTGGCCTCGATGGTGAGCCGGTTGGCGGTCACGTCGCCGACCTTCAGCCCCTGCGACGCCAGGTAGGCCGAGACCTTGGCCACCGTCTGCGGGGTGGCGCCGAACCGCTGGGCGAACTGGTCGACCGTCAGGTAGTGCTGGTAGTTGGGCGAGTTGGGGTCGGTCACCTGGCTGAGGAAGGTGTCCAGCCCCGCCGTGTCCCGCTGTGTGAGGCTGACGGCCACGGATATCTGCTGGTCGGCCGCGACGTCCCCGGTCCGGGCGGAGTGGCTCACGGCGGAGACGACGTCACCGCGCAGCGCGCTCGATGACTGCGCGTCGGGCGTGGCGGCGAAGGCGGGCACGGCAGCGAGCGCGATGATCGGCAGCGGGGCGGCGAGCAGCCCGATGACAGGCCTGATGCGGGGCTTCACGGAATGTCCTCCTGGGACGGAGCGATCGACCGAGGGCGTCGGCTGCCGGAGGTTCGGTCGGAACCCGGCGCCCTGGACTGCGGAGTGGATGGCTCCACGCTAGATTTGTCGATCCACCGTCAAAAGAGGGGTATCCCTCGCTTGTTGTATGTCGCGATCGTGTCCTGGGGTGTCGCACGACATCGCGCGATGTCGCGAGACGTCGCAGGAGCGGGGTGTGTACGGGCGATGAACGGGGGATGCACGGGCAGCCCGGGGCTGGGCGGGTGAGCGGGGGCTGGGCGGGTGAGCGGGGGCAGCGCGGGCGGGCGGGGCAGCGCGGGCGGGCGGGCTCAGTCGGTTCCGGCCAGGGCGCGGGCCAGCGCGGCCCGGGAGCGGACACCGAGCTTGCGGTAGACCCGGGAGAGCGTGCCCTCGACCGTCTTCACGCTGACGAAGAGCGCGGCGGCCACCTCGCGGTTGGTTGCGCCCTCGGCCGCGAGGCCCGCCATCCGCTGCTCACTGGCCGTCAGCAGCCCGCCGTCCGGGCCGGACAGGGCGATGGGCTGGTCCAGCCGGTCCGACTCCCGGGCCACCCGGGCCAGCAGCGGCAGCGCCCGGAGGTCCGCGCAGATCTCCCTGGCCTCCAGCAGCGCCGCCCGGGCGCCGGGCCGGTGCCGCAGCCGGCGCTCCACCGAGCCGAGGGCCACCAGAGTCCTGGCCACCTCCAGCGGGAGCCCGGCCGCGCGCTGCCGCTCGGCCGCGCCGCGCAGCAGCGCCACCGCCTCGCGCCCGTTGCCGACCCCGGCCCGCGCCAGCGCGGCGGCCCGGTCCAGCGCGGCGCGGGCCGGAGCCTCGGCGCTCTCCCACCGCCTGATCAGCTCCTCCCCCCGGCCGAGGACCTGGGCGGCGGCCGCGTGCTCGCCGAGGGCCACCAGGCCCTCCGCGAGCAGCGCCAGCCTGCGCACCGCGGACGGGTCGGCGAACCCCGCCGCAACGCTCAGCCGGTACGCCTCCTGGAGCACCTCGACCCCCGCCGCCGTAGCGGCCAGCTCCCCGCGCAGCAGGCCCGACTCCCCCAGCACCCCGAGCGCGCGCACCTGGTGCCACCGGTCGCCGAGCGCCGCCCAACCCGCCGCCGCCCGTCGGGCCAGCTCCCCCGCGCGCTCCGTGCTGCCGCCCACCAGCTCGGCGAGCGCCACCGCGTGCAGCGCGAGGCCATGGGTGGGGGCGGGTGCGCCCACCCCCACCCCGGACGGTCCGGCGAGCGGCTCGCCCCGCGCCGCGAGGACCTCCTGCAGCTGGACGGCGGCCGCCATCGCCGACGACCCGTCACCGAGGCGCGCGTACGCCGCGCAGCGCGGGATGAGCGCCTCCGGCAGCGCGGGGACGGGCGTGGTCTCGGCGGGCAGCGCGGTCAGCGCCGAGCGCAGCTGCGCCGGGCGCTCGACGGAGAGTTCCGCGTCGAGCAACCGGTGGCGCAACTCGCGCCGGGCGGCTCGCGGTTCGACGTTCCGCAGCAGCACGGCCGCCTCGTCCAGCGCGTGGCGGGCGCCGGTGAGTTCGCCGCACCCTGCCAGGGTGAGCGCGAACACCCGGAGCGCGGCCACCTGCTGCTCGGCCGCGCTCCCCGCGACGGATGGCGGCACGGCCCGCGCCGTCGCCAGCGCCGCCCGCGCCGCGGCACGGGCCTGAGCCGCCGGTCCGGCGAGCAACTGCCGCTCCGCGGACCAGCGCAGCAGCTCCGACCGTGCCCAGGAGAGGGCGGCGGCTTCGGTCCCGCCATAGCTGTGCGGGGAGGTGGGGGTGGGGCCGGGCGTGGGGACGGGACGGGGGCCGACCGTGGCGGGGTGGGACAGCGGGCGGCTGCTGGAGGGGAGTTCGGCCAGGCCGGAGTCGATCACCTCACCCAGGCCGGCGAGACCTTGGCCGGCCGCGCGGAGCAGCACGACGCGGGCACGGGTGCGCAGCGCGAGGCCGGCGGCGAAGAGGCCGTCAACCGGCGGCGGTCGGCGGTGGACCGCATGGGAGGACGGCTGGGGAACCCTCGGGCGGGACGATTCACCGGCAGCCAGGGCCTGGAGGGCCAGGGCGCGCGCCTGGAGCCAGTGTCCGCTCTGCGCCCCGTATTCCGCCGCGGCCACCAGGTGACCCAGCCGGCGATGCTCGAACCGGTCGGCGGCGAGCCCGGCTGCGCGGGGGCCGGCGAGGGTGCCCGCGAGGGGGTCGGCGGCCTGCGGATTGGTCCACAACTCCGGCAGCGTGACCGGGAGATGGGCGCCTCGCTCGCGCGACGGCTCGATGGTCCGACCGGCCGCCGGCAGGCATGCCTCGGCGTCCCTGCCGACGGCCACCAGGCCGCGCCGCAGGACCGGTCGCACCGGCTGCACCGCCTGCACCGCCTGCACCGCCTGCATGGGAGACGCGGGAGATGCGGGAGATGCGGGAGTCCGAGGGGGCGCGGCGGGCGCTGGGCCCTGGCGGACGGCCAGCAGGGCGAGTTCGTAGGCGAGGGTGGGGGCATCGCGGTCGCGGGCGGCCTCGCGGGCGGCCGCGCCGAGCGAGGTGACGTCGGCGGTGGGGTGGGCGAGCGCGGTCAGGCGCGCGCGCTCGACCGGGTCGGCGACCACGGCGGCGAGCGCCGCGCGGGCGGCGGCCAGTTCGGCCGGCGCGGCCTGCTCCAGCAGGACCATCCGCACCACGGGCTCGCGGAAGTCCAGCTCGCCGGAACGGGGTTCGGCCGGTCTCAGCAGCTCGGCGAGAGGCCCCGCCGGTCCCGCCCCGCCGACCGCGGGTCTCGCGCCGAGGGCGTCGGCGTCGTCGCGGGGGTCGTCGAGCAGCTCCAGCAAACCGAGGCGCAGGGGTGCCTCCAGCAGGCGGAGCAGGCCGGTGGCACCAGAGTTGCCGAGGCCCGCGGGGTCTCCGAGGCCCGCGGGGTCTCCGAGGCCTGCGGAGTTGCCGAGGCCCGCGGAGTCGCCGAGGCCTGCGGAGTCGCCGAACCTCCCCAGCGCAGCGCCCAGTTCGGCCAGCGTCGGCCGGGTGGCGACCGCCGCCAGCAGCAGGAGCCGCCGCTCCACCTCGCCCAGCGGGCGCACCCGGTCGAGGACCTCGGCGCGCAGAGCGCGCGGCACTCCGTGCGGGCCCGCCGGCCCCAGCCGGAAGCCGGCCCGCGCCAGGTCGAGCGCGTGCCGCGGATTGCCCGCCGCCACCCGCTGGACGTCGCGCAGCAGGGCCACCGGCAGCGGGCCGCCGAGGTCGTGGGCGAGCAGTTCGGCGACGGCGGTCGGCGGCAGCGGCGGCAGCCGCAGTTCGACGGTCCCGGGCGGGCAGACCTCCCACCAGCGGCCCCGCCCCGCGCCGTCCGTGTCCGGCGCACCATCGGCGCACGGCGCGCCATCGGCGGACGGCGCACCATCGGTGGCCGCCGCGCCGTCGTCGCGTGCCGTCGCCAGCAGTCGCACGCCCTCGCTCTCGCCCGTGCGGCGCAGCGCGAAGCCCAGGGCCGCCGCGCTCGGGCCGTCCAGCCACGGCAGCCCGTCGACCAGCAGCAGCACGCCGCCGGCCGCCGCCAACGCCCGCAGCAGCTCCAGCAGTCCGAGGCCCAGCGCCAGCCGGTCCACCCCGGCCTTCGGCGGCAGGCCGTGCAGCAGTCCGGCCCGCAGCGCGGCCGCGGTGGGCTCGGCCAGGTCGGCGAGCAGCGCGTCGAGCCGGCCGGGCGGCAGGCCGGCGAGCAGGGTGCCGAGACCCGCGCAGGGCAGCCCGCGCTCCGCCCTGGCCGGTGCACAGCGCAGCACGGTCGCGCCGGACTCGGCCGCTTCGGCGGCGAGCACGGTGGCGACGGCCGTCAGCCCGACCCCGGCCGGGCCGCTGAGCAGCACCGCCCCGCCGGTGTGCAGTGCCTCGCGCGCGGCGCGCAGTTCGCGGCGGCGACCGGTCAGCGGCGGGCCGGGGAGGTCCGGGCGGGAGCGGCCCAGGTGAGACGGGTCCGGGCGCGAGAGGTCCGGGCGCGAGAGGCCTGAGCGGGAGAGGTCCGGGCGGGGAGGACCCGCGCGGGAAGGGCCCGGGCCGCTCGCCCTGGGGTCCGTGCTGCCGCCGTCCACACCCATCCGCCGAGACACCCCCCTGTCGCCGCCCACCCACCATGGACCTGACAGGCATATCGCCAAGCCACGACCGGAGGTCCATCTCAACCCGCCGCTGATACCCCGTCAATATCCTTGTCCGGGCAAGTACGCACGCGAAACAGGGAGTTCATACCCGCTTGACGTCGGTTGATCCGCCCCACACCGGAGTTCACCGGCGGCAACAGCAGGCTCGGGCACCCCCCAAGGACGCCGGGGACACCAAAACCCGGGCCCCGCGAGGGGGCCCGGGTCTGCGACTCAGGGCCTGCCGACGGCCGGCGGCAGCACCGCCGCCCGAGCAACCGCCCGAGCAGCCGTTCAGGCGGCTTCGAAGCCCGCGTGGCCGGCGATCTTCTTCAGTTCGGCCAGCGCGTGCTTCTCGATCTGGCGGATCCGCTCACGCGTCAGCCCGTGCTGCTTGCCGACCTCCGTCAGGGTGCGCTCCCGGCCGTCCTCCATGCCGTAGCGGGAGCGGATGATCGAGGCGGTGCGGTCGTCGAGCCGGCCGATCAGGTCGTCCAACTCCTCGCGGCGGAGCATGACCAGCACGGCGTCCTCCGGGGAGACCGCGCCGGTGTCCTCGACCAGGTCGCCGAACTGGGTCTCGCCCTCGTCGTCCACCGCCATGTTGAGGCTGACCGGGTCGCGCGCCCAGTCGAGCACGTCCTTGATCCGGGCCTCGGTGGTGTCCAGCTCGGCCGCGATCTCGCCCGGCTCGGGCTCGCGGCCCAGCTCCTTGGACTTCTCCCGCTGGACCCGACGGATACGGCCCAGCTCCTCGACCAGGTGGACGGGGAGCCGGATGGTCCGGGACTGGTCGGCGATCGAGCGGGTGATCGCCTGGCGGATCCACCAGGTCGCGTAGGTGGAGAACTTGAAGCCCTTGGCGTAGTCGAACTTCTCCACCGCACGCACCAGGCCGGCGTTGCCCTCCTGGATCAGGTCGAGCAGCGGCAGCCCACTGCGCGGGTAGCGCCGGGCGACGGCGACCACCAGCCGCAGGTTGGAGCGGATGAAGACGTCCTTCGCGCGCTCGGCGTCGGCGGCTATCGCCTCCAGCTCCTCGCGGGTGACCTCGGCGGGCAGCGCGGCCCCGCTGCCGTCGGCCGCGTCCAGCATGTGCTGGGCGTAGACGCCGGCTTCGATGCGCAGCGACAGCTCGACCTCCTCGGCGGCATCAAGGAGGGGAGTCCTGGCGATCTCGTCGAGGTACATGCCGACCAGGTCGCGGTCGGCCTCAAGGTTGGTCGGGCGGGCCGTACGAGTCCGGTCGGCCCTGTCGCGAACGACGGCACGGGTGGCCATGCTTGCTCCCTTGCTGGTGGATGCCCGGGTCTGGCTCGAGGGTCTTCGTGGGGTTCGTTGGTCTACGACACGCCTCTCGCTGATGCGGGACCCCGGGGGCCTCGCACGTAACAATCCAACGAACAGATTCCGGACAACATTCCCAAGTCGCTCAGATTAATCGGGCGATGCAGTATCCTGCGCGATTCCGCCCCGGATCCGAACAACCCGCGACCGCTCGGATACGCTCCGACAGCTCGCGCCCACGCGCCCCGCGTCGGCGGTACTCCCACCAACGCCCCGGAGTTCGCGATCGATCCCGCACCAGGTCCGCACAAAAGATGCCAAATCGCGATGCGACTCCCATCAGATCGACTCACCGCACTGGGAAGGTGTCAGCCATGCACCTGACCAGCGCCCCCGATCGTCGCGCCCTGCGCGGGCGGACCACGCTGCACGCCCGGCTCCCCCGGTACGCGGCGATCGCCCTGGGCGCGCTCTCGCTCTTCGGGGTGCTGCTCGCCCTGATGGAGGGCGGTTGGGGCCCCCTGGCCCACCTCGACCACGGCTGGGCGACGTCCCTGCACAACGCCGCCCGCGGGCAGACCGCCTGGACCGCCTCGCTGCAGACCATCACCGCGCTCGGCGGCCCCCTGGTGATGCGCACCCTGCTCGCGCTCGCCGCCGCCTGGCTCTGGGCGATCGGCGCCCGCACCCTGGCGGGCTGGACGGCCGCCCAGGCCCTGGTGGGCTGGGGCGTCGAGTGGCTCATGAAGGCCGCGGTGGACCGCCCCCGCCCCAGCTGGCCCGACCCGGTCGCGCACGCCGCCGGCCCGGCCTTCCCCTCCGGTCACGCGATGGCGGCGGCGATCACCGCGACCACCCTGGTCGCCCTGGTCTGGCCGCGGGCCGACCGCACCGTGCGGATCGTCTGCTGCACGCTGGCCGCGCTGAGCACCCTGCTGGTCGGCTTCACCCGGATCGCGCTCGGCGTGCACTGGCCCAGTGACGTGCTGGGCGGCTGGTTCCTCGCGGTGGCGGTGGTCGGCGGGATCACGGTGGTGGTCGAGCTGTGGCAGCCGGGAGCACTCTCGCGCGACGTGCGGCGGGTGGACTGGCGCACCCGGCCCCGGGTGCAGAGCGTGCTCGCCCCGGCGGTGCCGTTCCCGGACCGGCACTCGGGCGCGCCGCTGGAACCACTCGAACCACTCGCCGAGCCGCTCGGCCCGCCCGACGGGCCCTTCGGCGGGGCGTTCGGCGAGCCGGAGTTCGATCCCCGGACACCTGACTGATCGTGAGATACCTCACAGGGGTGATCCGGCGCACGAAGGGGTGGGAACCGGGCACGGCATCCTGAGCCCACCCAGGTCGGGGCCAGTTGGGACAAATGGGGATCAATTGGGGCAAACAGTCCGGTAAATCGGCCCCCCGGGGCCCTGCCGGCCGCCACGGAAACGGCTGGTTCACGACCCGGAGATCTCCACCACACGGCACCGGACTCCCCACCGAGTGCCTCGGTAGGGCAGACTGCTTCGGCTGGGTATACCCATGCCCAGTTCGGGGAACCGAGCACGACAGCGCGGCGGCGGCCGGTCGTCCGGAACTCGCGCCCATGCGTCAGCTCCGTACACCGACCCGCACCACCGCGCTCGCTCTGCGGCAAGCCCCGCAGTAGCACCTGCCCAGGAACCGAGCGACGGGGGTCCGATGACCACGCACACGGAGGGTGAGCCGTACGGTTCGTACGGCCCTCCCGAGCCGTACGGGTCGGCGCAGCCGTACCCGGCGGCACCGACGCAGGGTCAGGCGGATCCGGCCGGGCAGCAGCAGGCGTACGGCCTGCCGGAGAACCCGTACCAGCAGGGGCAGCCGTACGGACAGCAGCAGCCGGAGTACCCGGGGCAGCCGGATCCGTACCAGCAGACCCCCTACCAGCAGCCCTACGAGCAGCAGTCGCCGTACCAGCAGCAACCGCAGGCGTACGGACAGCAGCAGGACGTCTACCAGCAGCCGGTGTACGAGCAGCAGCAGAACCCCTACCAGCAGCAGGCCTACCCGCAGCAGAACGGCTACGGACAGCCCGAGGGCTACGGACAGCCGGACGGCTACGGGTCGGCCGACGGCTTCGGCCAGGCCCAGGCCTACGGCCAGGTGCCGGGGCAGGCCGGGCAGCCGAGCGCCGAGCAGTACTACGCCGGGCACTACCGCACCGAGCCGGAGCCCGAGCCGTACAACGTCTCCGAGCCGTACACGCTGCCCCCCGACTACGGGATGCCGCAGATCTTCGGCGACCCGCCGACCATGTCGCTGTCGCTGCGGGCCATCGCCGACTACCAGGAGGCGCACGCCCCGGCCGGCCCCGGCCAGCTGCCCAAGCAGCGCGAGGCGGGCGATCAGGAGCAGAAGTCCGCGCCGTCCGAGGAGGCGGCCGCCGGACGCAACGGGCTGATCATGGCGATCGGCACGATGGCCTCGCGCGGTCTGGGCTTCGTGCGCAGCGCGATGCTCGCCTACGCGCTCGGCGTCAAGGACGTGGCGGCGACCTTCAACATCGCCAACACGCTGCCGAACATCGTCTTCACCATGCTCATCGGCGGTGCGCTCAGCTCGGTCTTCGTGCCCGAGCTGGTGAAGGCCGCGCGCACCCACAAGGACGGCGGCGTCGCCTACACCGACCGGCTGCTCACGCTGTGCACGGTGGCGCTGGTGGCGCTGACCACGGTGGCGGTCCTCGCCGCGCCGCTGCTGGTGAGCGTCTACGCGCCGAACTGGCACGGCGTGCAGCGCGACCTGACCATCTCGCTCGCCCGGTACTGCCTGCCCGAGATCCTCTTCTACGGCCTGTTCACCCTGCTCGGCCAGGTGCTCAACGCCCGCGGCAAGTTCGCCGCGATGATGTGGGCGCCCGCGCTGAACAACATCGTCGCGATCGCGGTCTTCGGGCTCTACGCCGTGATCGGCGGCCAGGCCGCGGAGGTCGGCAAGGTCACCTCCGGGCAGACCGCGATCCTGGGCATCGGCACCACCCTCGGCGTGGTGGTCCAGGCCCTGGGCATGCTGCCCTCGCTGCGGGCGGCCAAGTTCAAGTGGACGCCGCGCTTCGACTGGCGGGGCGCGGGCCTGAGCCAGCCGCTGCGGGCGGCCAGCTGGGCCCTGCTGCTGGTGGTGGTCACCCAGGTGGCCTTCACCGCGCTGACCGCGATGACCACCAGCATCGACGGCGGCGCCAGCAACGCCGCGTACAGCAACGCCTACGCGCTCTTCGTGGTGCCGCAGGGCGTCATCACCATCTCGCTGGTGACCGCGATCCTGCCGGGGATGGCCCGGGCGGCGGACGAGGGCGACCTGCCGAAGATCGGCGCGGACCTGTCCCGGGTACTGCGGAACTCGGCCGCGATGATCATTCCGATCACGATGCTCTTCGTCGCGTTCTCCGGCCAGCTCTCCGGTCTCGCCTACGGCTACGGCTCCGGCGCCTCGAGCACCTCGCTGATCAGCTACTCGCTGCTGGCGTTCGCGATCGGCATCCCGTTCTTCTGCGCGCAGTACGCGCTCGCGCGCGGCTTCTACGCGATGAGCGACGCGCGCACCCCGTTCTGGCTGACCGTGGTCTCCTCCGGCACCAACGTGCTGCTCTCCTACCTCGCGTTCCTGGTGCTCAGCCCGCACTGGAAGGTCGTCGGCATGGCGACCGCCCAGACCGTGGCCTGCGTGATCAGCATGGTGATCACCGGACGGGCGCTGGCGAAGCGCCTGAGCAAGCTGCCGCCCGCGCCCGAGGACCCCGAGGTCCGCGCCCGGGTACTGCACGCCGCGCTGGCCGGGCCGCTGCGCAGCGGGCTGGAGGGGCGTCGCGTCTTCGGCCTGCACCTGGGGCTGGTGCTGGCCTGCCTGCCCGGCGCGCTGGTGGGGCACTTCCTGGCGGGCGGGATCGGGAGCATGCTCGGCGGCCAGTTCTTCGGCAACCTCTTCGGGCTGGGGGTCGGGTCGCTCTGCGTGCTCGGCTCGCTCTTCGTGCTCGCCAAGCCGTTCGGCGCCGGCGCGACGGTGGCGCCGCTGGCCCGCAGGCTGCGGTTGCCCTACCCGCAGGAGCCCGAGCCCAGCGGCCGGCGCCGGCGCCGCTGAGCCCGGTCCGGCCGGTCGGCCCGGTGAGGCCGGTCGGCCCGGTCCGGTCGGTCAGCCACGCGGGGTCTCAACCCAGCGGGGCGGGCCCGCAGAGCAGGGCCGCGCGCAGGTCTAGCCGGTCGTCCAGGCGGCTCAGGTCGCGGCCGGTGAGTTCCTCGATCCGGCGGACCCGGTAGTGCACGGTGTTCACGTGGACGTGCAGCACCTCCGCCGTCCGGGCCCAGGAGCAGTCGTGGTCCAGGAAGGTCACCAGGGTGGCGAGCAGCACGCCGCCGGTGCTGCGGTCGTGCTCGGTGAGCGGGTCGAGCAGTCGGCGCCGGTAGGCGGCGGCCACCTCCGCCGGGATCCCGCGGACCAGGGCCGCCAGCGAGTCCAGTTCGGCGCTGGCACCCACCGAGCAGCCGCGCGGGTGGCTCGCGGCGGCCGCGCCCAGCGCGTAGCCCGCCTGGCACAGTCCCGCGGCCAGCTCGGCCGCCGGGCGCACGGCGCGCGGGCCGACGCCGACCCGCAGCAGATGGCGGTCGGGCAGCCGGGCCTGCAGGCGGGGCCAGACCTCGCGCAGGCCACTGGTCAGCAGCGCCGGATCCGCGCCGGCCACCACGGCGACCGCCCGCCCGCTCTCGTCGGCGCCGACCACGAAGCCGGCCGCAGGGCGCGGTTCGGTCGGGGCCGGTGCTCCGGCAGCCGACTGCGGGGACGAGGACGGGGACGGGACTCGGGACGGGGACGCCGCGGGGGACGGGGCCGGAGACGGCAGGACGCAGCGCAGGGCCTCGGCCAGCGCGTCCGCCGCCCAGGGCAGGTCCAGGCCGTCGATCCGGGCCGTGACCGGCACCAGCGGCCCGCCGGCCGGCAGCTCGCAGGCGGCCAGCGCCTCACCGAGCTCGGCGGCGTGCACCGGCGCCACACCGGTCAGCAGGCCGGCCAGCCGCCCGGCCGCCCGGCGACCCGCGGCCGCCTCGCCGCGGCCGCGGGTCCAGAGCGTGGCCAGCACCTCGGCCAGCCCGTGCAGCACGGCGGCCTGGCCGAGGGCGGCGGCGTGCGGGTAGAGGTACCAGCCGTCGAACGGGGTGTCGCCGCCCGCGCCCACCGGCAGCGCCGGGGCGCCGGCCGACTCGCCGTCGCGGGCGGGCAGCGCCCGGCGGATCGCCTCCGGCTCCGGGTCGGGGGTTCCGGTGGAGGTGGCGACGGTGCGGCCCGCGGCGGTGACCAGCGAGCAGGGTCCGCAGCCGAGCCGGGTGACGGCCCGGTCCAGCACCTCGGCGGCGGGCGCGCCGGTGTACATCAGCTCGACCAGCTCGCGCCGCACGGCGTCCGGCACCGCCGTGGCCTCGGTGGCCTGCGTGCGCAGGTCGCCCCAGAGCCGCAGGTAGACCCGGTCGGTGACCGCGCGGAAGCTGGTGCCGGCCGGCACCGAGAAGAGCGGGATCCCGTGCACCCGGCAGGCCTCGACCAGGCCGGCCGGCACCTCGCCGTGGGTGCCCTCGCCGGCCAGCAGCGCGGCCACCCCGGCGCTGCGCAGCGAGGTGGCGAAGCGCAGCGCGAGGGTCTGCGCGGCGGGGTGGTCGGGCTGCCACCAGACCAGGCCGGAGAGCACCAGCTCGCCGGGCTGCAGGTAGCGGGCCGGGTCCTGGAGGTCGGTGGAGGTGACGCCGGTGACCCGGCGTTCCAGCAGGTCCGGCGGGCCCCAGGCCAGCCGCAGCCGCAGGTCCGCCACGTCCAGCAGATCAGAGACGATCACCGCGACACTCCTTGGTACCGAGCGCCCGCCAGAGCGCCGCACCCGGCCGGCCCTCTTAGCAGCCAGGGATTCAGGTGCAGATGCATGGTAAATGCCAGGCGTGCAGGCCAGTAGCCCTATGGGGTGATCATCCATGGGGCGGACCGCGGGCGCTGCGGCGCTTTGGCGGTCCAGCCAGTTCAGCCGCCCGGCGCGCGGTCGGCCGGCACCCATGGCCCGGTCGGCCGGCGCGCTCGGTCGGCCGGCACCCCGTCGGCTGATCCAACTCGGCCCGCGATAACGGAGTTGACGGTTCATCCGCGGCTGCCGATGTGAGCTTCGTTACATCCGACCGAACTTGTGTGCCCTTTCCCGGCCCCTGACACGTCCAAAGGAAGTCAGTACGTCCACGTCCGCGGGAAACGGTGGGGAACCCATGTCCGATGCTGGGAAGGGCGAGGCCGCCAGAGGGCGGAAAGCGCTGCGGATCGCGGGGCGCGCGGTGGCCTGCGCGGCCTCCGGTGCGACGATGGCAGCCTGCGGTTTCTCCTGGTACACCTACCACGACCTCACCGCGGGCCTGACCACCTCCGACGCGATCCAGGTGGTGCAGCAGGCCGCCAAGGCACAGGGCGCCGCCGCACCGCCGCCGCACCTGGACAAGTCGGTCAACATCCTGCTGATCGGCCTGGACAGCCGCAAGGACCAGGACGGCAACGACCTGCCCAAGCAGTTCGTCCAGGACGACCTGATGGCCGGCAACAGCGACATCGGCGGCTACAACACCAACACGCTGATCCTGATGCACATCCCCGCCAACGGCGGGAAGGTGGAGGCCTTCTCCATCCCGCGCGACGACTACGTGGACCTGGTCAACGTGCCCGGCGCCCACCCCCTCGGCAAGGGCAAGATCAAGGAGGCCTACGACCAGGCCAAGTACTACGCCGAGGAGCAGCTCTCCAAGCAGTACTCCGGCGCCGACCTGGAGCACCGGGGACGCGACGCGGGCCGGGCGGCCACCCTGCTGACGGTGCAGAAGTTCCTCAACGTGCCGATCGACCACTTCGCCGAGCTCAACCTGAAGGGCTTCTACGACGTCGCCCAGGCGCTGGGCCCGATCACCGTCTGCCTGAAGAAGGACATCAGCGACCCGATCATCGCCCGCACCGCCACCACCGTGGGCGGCGGCTCCGGCTTCGTGGGCCACGCCGGCCTCAACCAGCTCAACCCCACGATGGCACTGGCCTTCGTGCGCCAGCGGCACAACCTGCCGGACGGCGACTTCGACCGGACCCACCGCCAACAGGCCTTCATCGCCTCGGTCACCACCAAGCTCAAGCAGGAGGGGATCTTCGGCGACCTGGGCAGGATGCAGGGCCTGCTGAACGCGGTGAAGCAGGACGTGGTGCTCGACAACACCTGGGACCTGCTCGACTTCGCCCAGCAGGCCACCAACCTCACTGGTGGGAACACCGAGTTCAACACCCTGCCGATGGAGCGCTACGCGACGCTGCCCGACGGCGCGGACGTGAACATCGTGGACGTGGCGAAGGTCCAGGCCATGGTGCGCCAGGCCATCACCGGCGTCGACACGGCTCCCCCGTCGGCGGCCCCCTCCGACGCCCCCTCGCCCAGCGCCTCGCCCAGCGCCTCGACCAGCCCGACCCCGGCCGTTCCCCCGACCTCCGCCCCGGCCACGCCCGGCTCGGGGACGGACGGCTCCGGCAGCTCGGACAGCGGCAGCGGCAGCGGCAGCTCGGACGGCGACGGCTCGGGAGACGGCGGCGCCTCGTCCCAGCCGAGCCCGACGGACAGCTACGCGGGCCCGGCGGTCGACGGCGGCGTCCCCTGCGTCAGCTGAACCCCGCCCCGGCCGACACGGCCGTGAACGCGAACGGGCACGTGCGGCGCGCTGTGCGCGCCCCACGTGCCCGTCATGCGTGCCCCAGGCAGGATTCGAACCTGCGACACCAGCTTTAGGAGAGCTGTGCTCTATCCCCTGAGCTACTGGGGCGGGGATGGATGTCCGACCGACAGACTAGCGGATCGGATCGGGTGGGGTGGGTCGCAGGAGGCCGCGGCCGGCTCGGAGGCGGTGGGAGAGGTGGTCCGGGTCGATGAGCGGGGTGGGGTAGCCGGCGGGGTGGGTGGGGAGCAGCCAGGGGCGGTGGACGGCGCGGCCCTGGATGCCGGCGAGTTCGGGGACCCAGCGCCGTACGTAGCTGCCCTGGGGGTCGAAGCGGTCGGCCTGGACGAGTGGGTTGAGCACCCGGTTGGGGCGGGTGTCGGTGCCGGTGCCGGCCACCCACTGCCAGTTGAGCTGGTTGTTCGCCACATCGCCGTCGACCAGCAGGCGCAGGAAGTGCCGGGCGCCGATCCGCCAGTCCTGGTAGAGCGTCTTGGTCAGGAAGGAGGCGGTCAGCAGCCGGGCCCGGTTGTGCATCCAGCCCTCGGCGGCGAGTTGGCGCAGGCCGGCGTCCACGATCGGGTAGCCGGTGCGGCCCTCGCGCCAGGCCTGGGCCTCGGGTTCGCTGTGCCACCAGTGGTCGCCCCGGTCGCGATAGTTCCGCCGGGCCGCCGACGGGCGGGCGGCCAGCACCTGGTGGTGGAAGTCGCGCCAGGCCAGCTGCCGGACGAAGGCCTCGGCGCCGGGGCCGCCACGGCGCAGGGCGAGTTGGAGCAGTTCGGTGGGTGACAGGCAGCCGAAGTGCAGGTAGGGCGAGAGGCGGGAGGTGCCGTCGGCGGCGAGGTCGTCGTGCAACTCCTCGTACCGGTCCGGGGACCAGGCCCGCCAGCGCCGGCGCGCCTGGCTCTCCCCGCCCGGCGGCAGCGCGGGCGAGTCGGGGCGCCCGGTGGGGATCGGCTCGCCGGTCAGACCCGTGGGCGTCCGCAGCGCCTTGGGGGCCGGTCGTACGGTTCGTGCGGTCAACCGCTGCCAGGCGCGGAAGTACGGGGTGAAGACGGCGTAGTGGTCCTTGCCGGCGGGCGTCACCGCCCCGGGTGCGGCGACGGTGAGCGACTGCTGATGGATCGTCAGCCGTTCGCCGAGCCGCTCGCGCAGCTGCGCCTCGCGCCGCCCGGCGAAGGCGGTGACGCCCGCGGCCACGTGCACCGACTCCGCGCCGAGCTGCTCGGCCAGCCGCGCTGTCTGCTCGGCGCAGCGGCCGTGACGCAGTACCAGGTGCCCGCCGATCGCGCGCAGCGAGGCGTCCAGGTCCCGTAGGCAGTCGACCAGGAAGGCCTGCCGGTTGGGGGTGGCGAAGCCGGTGGCCGCGAGGTCGGTGTCGAGCACGAAGAGCGGCACCACCTCCCGGCCGCCGGCCGCGGCGGCGTGCAGCACGGGGTTGTCGCGCAGCCGCAGGTCCTGGGTGAACAGGGCGATGGCGACGGTCACGAGGCGCTCCGCTCGCGCCTGGTGCTCCGGTGGCCGGCCCGGGAGCGGCGCAGCAGCCGCCAGCGGTCGCGCAGCCAGCCGACCGGGTCCCAGTCGCCCGGCTGGTTCCAGGCCAGCGGGTAGCAGGCCAGGCCGAGCAGGACGGCGCTGAAGTGGCCGATCGCGGTGAAGTTGCGGCTCTGCACCAGCGGGAGGCCGTAGAAGAGCACCACGGCGGCCAGGTAGACGTAGCGCCAGGGGCGCACCAGCAGGTAGGTGAGTACCGCCTGGACGCCGGCCAGCGCGTAGCTGACGCCGTAGTCCAGCGTGTACTTGGCCCGCTCGGGCGCGTGGCCGTGGCGGATCGCCCAGTACAGCACCCCCTCGCTGAGGTAGGTGGCGCCGACATGGGCGAAGGCCACCACGCCGAGCCAGCGGGCGGTGCCCAGCCGGCGCTCCACCGGGGCGTGGAAGATGTTGTAGAGCACGAAGTAGAGGAACCAGCCGCCGCCCGCGATGTAGAGCGCGCTGGAGATGAGCACCTGGATCGGGTCGATCGCCAGGTAGTGCAGGTTGGTGGAGCGCCGCTCCAGGATGTGGTGGGCCAGTCTCGGCGAGACGTGCCGGATGAAGACGGTCGTCGCGAAGAGGATCACCAGCCAGATGCAGGTGCCGGGAGCCCCTCGCAGAAAGGCCCAGTAGGCGCGGAGCAACGTGCCGAGGCGGTGGAGCATCTGCCCAGTCTCTCGGTGTGGGGGCAGGGCGCGCGCCGAGCCACGCCCAGCCGGATCGGCCATTCGGGTGTGGTCAACGATCGACGGCCCGCCCGGGACACGGCAAGTCGGCAGGTCCCGGCACCCGTGCGGGTCCCACCGTCAGGGCACCAGGGGCAGCCGGACCGAGAGTTTGGCCCCGGGCAGGTTGGTCGGCGGCTCGGCGAGGACGGTGCCGCCGAGGCCGTGCGCGATGCTGCGGGCCAGCGCCAGGCCCAGGCCCGCGCCGCCGGTGCTCCGGGAGCGGGCGCTGTCCAGCCGCACGAAGCGCTCGAAGACCCGCTGCCGGTCGGCGACGGGGATCCCCGGACCGTCGTCCGCCACCGTCAGCACCGCCCAGCCGTCCACGGCCTGCAGGGTGACCTCGACCTGCGAACTCGCGTACCGGGCCGCGTTGTCCAGCAGGTTGCGGACCACCCGGCCGACCGGGGAGTCGCGCCCCGGCACCCGGGCCGGCTCCACGCTGCCGTGCCAGCGGAGCCGGGGGTCGGTGTGGCCGCGCTCGGCCAACTGCTCGGCGACCAGGTCGTGCAGCTCGACGGTGTACTGCGCGGCGGCGTGGTCCTCCTCGGTCCTGGCCAGCAGCAGCAGGTCGTCGGCGAGGTCCTGCAGCCGCTCGGTGCCGGCCAGCGCATCGACCACCACCCCCCGCCACTCGACGTCCCCGGGGTGCAGCAGCGGCACCTCCAGCGTTGCGCGCAGCACGGCCAGCGGGCTGCGCAGCTCGTGCGAGGCGTCGGCGACCAGGCGGCGCTGTTCGGCCAGCGCCCGTTCCAGTTTGGCCAGCGTCTCGTTGGTGGTCTCGGCCAGCCGCGCGATGCCGTCCCTGGACGGCGGCACCGGGACCCGCTCGTGGAAGGCGCCCTCGCCGATCCGGGCCATCCGGCGGCGGATCGACTCCACCGGACGCAGCGCCAGGCCGGTGACCAGCCAGGCCATCAGGGCCACGAAGAGCGAACCGCCGGGCAGCAGGTACCAGCCGAGGATCGTGGTGATCTGCGCGGTGGTCTGGTCGGTCTCGGCCTCGTCGATCAGCGTGTAGCCGGTGAGCGGCCCGGGGGGCAGGCCGCTCTGTCCGGAGTAGGCGGCCAACTCGGCGCTGGTGAAGGTGTGGTCGGTGACGAAGGTGAAGAAGTGGTAGGCGTGGGTGGTGCTCTCGCCGGGCTGGACTGTCCTCGGGGGGCCGGCGTTCGGGTCCGGCCAGCCCTTCGCCAGCCACTCGGGGAGCTGGACCGTCACCATGGGGTAGCCGTGGACGGCGCTCTCGACGACGGGGTCGATCGGCGGGAAGTGGGCCCGCCAGAACGCGGTGTCGTCCGGCGGGACCACGGCGAGCACGTTGCTGCGCCGCAGCACCCGGCCGTCCTGCGTCAGCACCACGTAGGTGGACGCCTGGTAGGCCTCGTCCGGGCTGCCCGGGATCTTCGACCAGACGTTCTGGTTCGCGGTGAAGGCCCGGTCCTGGGCCCGCACCAGCAGCGCGTCGTGCACCTCCGAGCTGACCCAGGCGGTGGCCAGGCCGAAGACGAGTGCCGACGCGGCGGCGGCGGCCAGCGCCGCCCTGGTGCGCACCGCGAGCCGGCGCCAGATCGGCAGGACCGGCGCGAGCAGCAGGCGCACCGGCCCGCCCACGGCCCCCCGGGCCTGCTCTGTCCCTCCCCGCCCACGACGCATCGGGCCAGCGTAGGGGGAGTGGCCAGGAGGGGCCGCTCCGGTCGGCGCTTATTCGTTGTTGATCCCCGCCCCGTAACCTCAGCGTTATGAACGAGACGACAACGCCGCCGCCCGAATGGTGCGAAGGCACCGACCTGGACAACTTCGTGCTGCTGCTGAACGGACTCAAGGAGTCGCTGGACCAGGACCTGCGCGACGGTCCCCGGCCGGTGGCGGCCGGGGACCGGTGACGCGCCCGCCGGTGGTCGGCCCCGCGGGGCTCAGCCCAGCGCGGCCAGCACCTCCTTGGCCGCCCGCTCGCCCTGCTCGGCGCCGCCGTCCATGAAGCCGGGGAAGTTCACCGAGGTGTGCTCGCCGCTCAGGTGGATGTTGCCCTGCGCGGTGGCCTCGTAGCCCAGGTACCGGTGCCAGTAGTTGACGGGGTAGTACGAGTAGGCGCCGTACGAGTACGGGTTGCGGTGCCAGGCCGACAGCTGCGCCTTGCCGTTCCACTGCGCCCGGGTGCCGGGGTAGGCCTGGTCGATCTGGTCCAGCATCCGGCCCGCCAGCCCGCGCACGTACGGGTCCTGCTGCGCGGTGTTGAACGGCCCGGCGGGGCTGAGCGAGTGCGCCACCGAACCGCCGCCGTACTGCAGCAGGATGCCCGAGGTGCCGGGCTGCGGCTTGGTGGCGTCCCAGGTCTGCTGGAGGTCGAGGTCGCTGAACAGGTCGCCGGCCGAGATGCCGGGCCAGGGGCCGCGGCCCAGCCAGGTGCGCTGGTTGAACTGCATGTTGAGCTTGGTGCAGGTGCCCATCCGGTAGTCCCGCAGCAGGTTGGTCATCCGGGCGTCGAAGCGGGCCCGGCTGAGGTCGAGGCGCTGCAGGACGCCCAGCGGCACCGCGATGACGGTGTGGTCGGCGGTGACCGTGCGGCGGGTGCCGCCCACCGAGAAGGTGAGCGTCTGGGTGCCGTCGTCGTTGGCCCGCACCGCGAGCAGCTCGTGGCCGAGCCGGACGGTGTCGGCCGGCAGCGCGTCGGCTATCGCGTGCGGGACCTGGTCGTTGCCGCCGACCACGTGGTAGCGCTCGTCGCTGTCGCCCCACAGGTTGAAGTGGGCCGGATCGCTCTGCCCGCCGAGCTGCTGGATGATCGAGAGCGCGGACTGCCCGGTGGTGTCGGCGCCGTACTCGACGTTGTAGCCGACGTCCAGCCAGCGGCCCAGCTGGGAGTGGGTCCCGCCGGGCACCCGGGACTCGATCCACTGCCGGACCGTCATCGCGTCGAAGGCCCGCCCGGCCGCCGTGCCGGAGTTCCAGCTGACGTCGCCCGCGGCGGCGTTGTCGGCCTGCAGGCGCCGCCAGACGGGGGCGAAGTCGGCGTCGGCCTGCTCGCGCGGGTAGTAGCGGCCGTCGAACCAGAGCACCTCGCGGGCGCCGGCCGGGCCCGAGTTCAGGAAGTCGACCAGTGGGAGCCCGAAGCGCTTGCAGAGCGCCAGCAGCGTGACGTGGTCGGTGTCGATCAGCTCGCCGCCGACCTCGCTGGTCTGGCCGTTCTCCCAGTACTTGGTCTGCGAGTACATCCGGCCGCCGATCCGGTCCGGGTTGGCCTCGTAGACCGTGCAGCGGATCCCGGCGTCGGCGAGCGTGAGGGCGGCGTTCAGGCCCGCGATGCCGGCGCCGATCACGGCGATCCTGGCGTCCTTGCGCGGACCCGTGCCCGCCTTGGCCGCGCCGGCCTTGGCCGTGCCGGCCGCGTGCGCCTGGCCGGCGCCGAGGCCCAGCCCCGTGCCGACGGCCGCCAGCGCCACGCCGGAGAGGGTGGCCGCGCGCAGCAGCTCGCGCCGGCCCACCGCGCCGGGCGCCGCGGCGGCGTCGGCACGCAGCTCGCGCAGCTCGCCGACGGGCAGCCGCAGCCGGTCGGCCGCGGCGTGCTCGCCGGCCAGTCGGCGCAGGGCGTGCAGGGGGTTGGTGCGGGGCATGATCGGTGTCCTTTCGACGGGGGCGGGGAGTCAGCGGGGGGCTCAAGGAATCACGGGCGGGGCGGCGGAAAGCGGTCAGTTCCGGGCCGCGGGCACGGGCTGGGCGGCGGGCCGTTCGGCGGCTTCTTCCAGGATGATCCGGCCCATCCGGGCGTACCGCTCGGGGCTGCGCCGCTTCATCACCAGCGCGAGCGTCAGGCCGCCCAGGAAGGTGCCGATCACCAGGTACGGGATCAGCTCGAAGAGCAGGGTGGAGGAGGCGGGCCCGGCCGCGGTGCCCATGTTCTTGACCAGCAGCACCACCACGCAGGCCATCGCCACCCCGCCGATCAGCGGCGCGGTCAGGGTGCGCAGCCAGTGCCTGGTCTCCGGGTGCCTGCCCTGGACGTGGAAGTAGCCGATCACCGCGAACGAGCAGAGCGTCTGGACGATCAGGATCGCCATCGTGCCGAGCAGCGCGAGCAGCGTGTAGAGGTGGGTGTAGGGGTCCATTCCGGCCACCAGGAAGCCGGCCACCAGCAGGGTCGCGATCACCGACTGCACCGCCGAGGCGACGTACGGCGAACCGTGCCGGGGGTGGGTGCGGCCCAGGGCGGGGTGGATGAAGCCCTCCCGGCCGATCGCGTAGAGGTAGCGGGCGGCGCACTGGTGGAAGGCCATCGCGCAGGCGAACGAGCCGGTCACCACCAGCCACTGGAAGACCTTGACCGCCCAGGCGCCGAAGTGCGCGCCCAGCGGGTCGAAGAAGAGGTTGTTGCCGTCCTTGCCCGGCACCAGTCCGTTCGCGATGTGGATGGCGTTCTGGACGCCGTTGCCGGAGATGATCATCCAGGAGACGAAGACGTAGAAGAGGCCGACGCCGATCACCGAGATCAGGGTGGCCCTGGGCACCACCCGCTTGGGGTCGCGGGACTCCTCCCCGTACATCGCGGTGGACTCGAAGCCGACCCAGGACCAGAAGGCGAAGAAGAGGCCGAGCCCGGCCGCCGCCCCCGAACCGCCGACCCCCTTGAAGGCGTTCACCGGGTTGACCGCCGCCAGCGGGATGCCGTCGGGGCCGCCGCCGGTGACCGCCACCGCGATCGAGGCCGCGAGCAGCACGGTGATCTCCAGCACCAGCGCGACGCCCAGCACCTTGGCGGTCAGGTGAATGTCGAAGAACGCCATCACCGCGATCACCAGCAGGCCGAACAGCGCGTACCAGCCCCAGGGCAGGTCCAGACCCAGCTGGGCGGCGACCAGGCCGCGCAGCGAGTAGGCGAAGAAGCCGATGATCGAGGCCTCGAAGACGATGTAGGCGAGCACCGCGAGCAGGCCGCAGGCCATCCCCACCACCCGGCCCAGGCCGTGCGAGATGAAGCCGTAGAAGGCGCCGGCGGCCGTGATGTGCCTGGCCATCGCGACATAGCCGACCGAGAAGACGGTGAGCACCAGGGTGGCGAAGACGTAAGCGGCCGGGGCGCCGATCCCGTTGCCCTGGCCGACGATGATCGGCAGGTTTCCGGTCATCGCGGTGATCGGTGCGGCGGTGGCGATGGCCATGAAGACCACGCCGACCAGGCCCACCGAGTTCGCCTTCAACCGGTTGACCTCGCCCCCGCCTTCACTGCCGGGATCTGCGGGCATGCGCACTCCTTCGGGGAGGTTACGGGGGGATGTATTCCGATGGACCGTCATGATCATTGCCCGCGCTCGACCCCCGCAAGCAACAGGTAGTCAGGTGTTTGCCCCGGTCGTTTGACGCTCTGTTCGGGTCGGGAACAGGGCCCCGACACGTTTCCCCGGGGGCTGCGGCGCCTGGCCCGGCGGCCACGGAGCCCGCTCAGGGCGCCCGAAGCGGCCGAGGGGCGTGGCCGGGTCTGAGAAAATGGCCAGAAATCGGGCTGGCTAACGACCTCCACCTCAGGGTCGCTACCATCGGCACTGGTGATGAACCCCGTACCAGACTCTCCCGGCGGACCAGCCCCGGGCCCATGGGGCGGTTCCCACACCTATGCGATCGCTGTGTCCAGGGTGGATGCGGCGCAACCCGAAAGGCTCGTACGTGACTGCGCCCCAGGAGCACTCCTTCGCCGACCTCGGCAAGGTGCTGGTCATCATTCCGACCTACAACGAGGCCGAGAACGTCGAACGGATCGTCTCCCGGGTGCGGACCGCCGTCCCCGAGGTGCACGTCCTGGTCGCCGATGACAACAGCCCGGACGGCACCGGCGAGATGGCCGACAAGATCGCGGCGCAGGACGGCAACGTCCACGTCATGCACCGCAAGGGCAAGGAGGGCCTCGGCGCCGCCTACCTGGCCGGTTTCCGCTGGGGCATCGACAACGGCTACGACGTCCTGGTCGAGATGGACGCCGACGGCTCGCACCAGCCCGAGGAGCTCTACCGCCTGCTGACCGGCCTGCGCGGCGCCGACCTGGTGCTCGGTTCGCGCTGGGTGCCCGGCGGCAAGGTGGTCAACTGGCCGAAGTCCCGCCTGATCCTCTCCCGCGGCGGCTCGACCTACTCGCGCCTGATGCTGGGCGTGCCGATCAGGGACGTCACCGGCGGCTACCGCGCCTTCCGCAAGGAGACGCTGCTGGGCCTGGGCATGGACGAGGTCGCCTCGGCCGGCTACTGCTTCCAGGTCGACCTGGCCTGGCGCACGGTGAAGGCCGGCTTCAAGGTCGCCGAGGTGCCGATCACCTTCGTCGAGCGCGAGCACGGCGCGTCCAAGATGAGCCGCAACATCGTCTTCGAGGCGCTGTGGCGGGTCACCGTCTGGGGCGCGCAGTCCCGGGTGGCCAAGCTGACCGGCAAGGACAAGAAGAAGTAAGGCCCCGCGCTCCGCTTCGCGGCAGGCCGCACCGACGCCGAGCGGCCCGTACGTTCTCGTACGGGCCGCTCGGCGTCTGGGTGTCCCGGCCCCTGCGCGGGGGGGGTGGGCTCGGCTGGTCCGGCTCGGCCGGTGCGGGCCAGCCGGTGCGGGCCAGCCGGTGCGGATCAGTTGGTCCGGGCCAGCCGGGACATGATCGACGGCGGCGCCAGGTCGTGCTGGAGCGCGACCGGGACCTGCACCTGGTTCGTGCCGGAGCCGGCCGTCAGGGTGCCGACGGGCGTTCCGGCAGCGGCGTTGTGGCCCAGACCGCCCGGCAGGCCGGTCAGCTGGAGGGTGGTGGAGACCCCGCTGAAGCCGGGCACCGCCACGTCCTTGGTCGCCACCACCGGGACCTTGCCGCCCATGCCGTCGTCCACGTAGCCGACCACATCGCCCTGCTTGGCCAGGGTCTGCCCGGTCAGCGCGGCCTGCCCGGCCGTGATGATCTTCGAACTGACCGTCTGCGCGGCCCTGATGATGTTGTCGGTCGCGGTCGGCGGCTGACCCAGGGTCACCCCGAGCAGCATCTGCCGGCCCCCGGCGACGTCCTTGACGGCGGCCCACATCAGGCAGCTGCCGGCCGGGCTGCTGGAGCCGGTCTTGACGCCGATCACGCCGTTCTTGTTGAGCAGCGCATTGGTGTTGAGGATCTTGGTGCCGGCGATGGTGGTGTCCGGCTCGGCGACGATCTGCTGGAAGATGTCGTTCTGCATCACCACCTCGGCCAGCTTCAGCTGGTCCTTCGCGGTGCTCTTGGTGTCGTTGCTGTAGCCGGCCGCGTCCACGTAGCGGGTGTTGGCCATCTGGAACTTGGCGGCCTGGTCGTTCATCTTCTTGACGAACGCGTCCTCGGAGCCGGAGTCCCAGCGGGCCAGCAGCCGGGCGATGTTGTTGGCGCTGGGCAGCATCAGCATCTCCAGCGCCTCGTACTCGCTGATCTGCTGGCCCTCGGTCACCTTGGCGGTGGACTGGTCGGGGTCGTTGGACTCGGTGGCGGCGGCCTTGTCCACCGTGAGGGTCGGGCCGGACTCGCCCTTCTTGAGCGGGTGGGCCTGCAGGATCAGGTAGGCGTTCATCACCTTGGTCACGCTGGCGATCGGGACCGGGGTCTGCGGGCCCGAGCTGCCGAGGCTGCCGAGGCCGGCCACCTCGGCGGCGGCCTGGCCCTTGGCCGGCCAGGGCAGCGCCACCGGGTCCCCGGCGAAGGTGAAGGAACCCTCGGCGGTCATCCGCAGCTGCGGCTTGGGCAGCGGGCGCAGCAGTTGGACCACCGCGGCGGCGCCGGCCAGCAGGGCGAGCAGCACCGTCCAGACGGTGGCCCGCTTCAGCACCCGGCGGGCCGGCGGCGGCTTGCGGCCGCCCTGGGCGGCGCCGGCCGCCGCCTGCGCACCGGTCCCGGGGCCGGCCTCGACGGTGGCCTCGGGACCGGCGGGCAGCGGCGGAAAGACGCCGGGCGGCGGGGGCGGCGTCAGGGCGGCAGCAGGGGCCGGCATGGCAGCCGGCGCGAGGGTAGGGGGCGGGGTAGGGGTGGGCGGGGCGACGAAAACAGGGGCCGGGGCGGGCTCCGCGACCGGGGCCGGGGCCGCCGCGGCCGGTTCCGGCTCGCGTTCGGGTGCCGCGACCGCTGCGAGGACGGGCTCCGGCTCGGGCTCCGGCGCCGGCTCCGGCGCCGAGGGGGCGCCTTCCGACGTGTCGTCGGTGTCCGCCACCGGCTCGTCGTCGGTCCGGATCGCGAGACGCGGGTCCTCGGCCTGCGGCTTCTCCGCTGCCGGCGCCGCCGACTCCGCCTCGGGCTCCGGCTCGGGCAGGCGCAGGAACGTGGTTCTGGTGTCCACATCCCGGACGCGCAGGTGGACGGTGGGGCCGCCCTTGGGGGGCACCTGCTGCCCCGTCGTCGGTGCCGCCTCGGCACCGACGGGCCGCTCGCGCTCGCCGTCCTGCACCTTCTCCGGGGCGTCGCCCACGTGTCCCTACCTCCTCGTGTTCGTGTGCTGCGAGGCCGTCGCCACGCTGGGGTCCGACCTGAACAGTCTCCGTCACCAGCGGCCGATCACGGCCCGCCACACCCCGTCCGACCGGCGGTTATTCCGATTACCCGGCCTGTCGCAGGCGATGACGTCACCCCGTCGGCCGCCGGTTCCCCCCGCCGCGGAGGCCTCCCGGGCGGTTCCCGGCCCAAGGTCACGATTCGGAGGCGTACTCGACAAGTCCGTGTGAGAGGCGTCACGCTGTCATTCATCCACGCGGGGAGGCTTGGATGGGCAAGAGCCGTAGAACAATTCCCGAGGAACTTTTGCTGCTCGCCTTGGACCCGACCACGGGTACCACCGCGCAGCCGCAAACCCTCGACCTCGGACTCGCCGGGGCGCAGCTCGTCGAGCTGTCCCTGGCCGGACGCATCGTCCCGGACGGGGACCGGATCGCCGTGGTGCTGCCACGGCCCACCGGCGACCCCACCCTGGACCACGCTCTGGAGCTGCTGCGCCGTCGCGGCAGCCCGGTGCGTGCCGCGCACTGGATCGGCGGGCCCCGGCTGGGGCTGCGGCAGACCTACCTGGCGCATCTGGAGCGGTGCGGCATGGTCGCCGCCGTCCCGGGCCAGGTGTGCGGGGTGCTGCCGACAACGCGCTACCAGGCATCCGACGACTGTACGAACGCCGCGATCAAGCAGCGTCTCGACACGGCCATCAGGACCGGGGTACCACCGGACCCCAGGACGGCCGCACTGGCCGCACTGGCGCACGCCGTCGGCCTGGGCAAGCACCTCTACCCCGGCAACGAGGGCCGGTCCTCACGGTCGCGGCTGCGCGATCTGATCCGCTACGACCCGTTAGGCGGCATGGTCGCGCACGCCGTGATGGACGTGCAGAACGGCCTGCCGGCGCCGGCGAACCGCACCGGCCCGACCGGTCGGGCCCCGGCCGCGCGCAGCGGAGCCGACCCGGTCCCCCGGGCCCGGTCCGGCTCCGTCGCACCCAGCCAGGTCGGCGTTCGCTAGGCCAGGTCGGCATAGGTCAGGCCCGCACCTGGGCCCCTGTCCCATGGGGGCGGTCGCTTCCGGCAGTTGCCGGGCGCGACCGCCCCTGTGTCGTCCCTGTGGCCGGTCGGGCGGACAGTCCGAGCGGACAGTCCGAGCGGACAGTCCGAGCGGCCGGTCCGAGCGGAGGGTCCGGGCCGACAGTCGGACCGGAGCGCACTCCGCATACAGATCGCAGATCGCATTACCACTGAAATCGCCCCAGCGGGCGGGTTTCGCAGAGTCGGCAGGCGGTCGGGCAAATCCACGACGGCGAACTGATCGGAGGTGACATGCTGCTGAGAAACAGGGGGCTGGAACCACTGCCAAGGCCAACGGACGGCGCCGGACCAGCGCCCGCCCCAGCCCGCACACGAACTGCCCCAAGCACCGTAGAGGTCCCGCCGGAGGTCGATGTGTCCGCCAGCATCAATCCCACCGTCCGCCGCAGACGGCTGGGCGCGGAGTTGCGCAGGCTGCGCGAGCAGCGCGGCATGACGGCCGAGCAGGTGGCCGACCGACTGATGGTCTCCCAGTCGAAGATCAGCCGGCTGGAGAACGGCCGGCGCAGCATCAGTCCGCGCGACGTGCGCGATCTGTGCGACGTCTACGAGGTCATCGACCCCAAGATGCGCAACAGCCTGATGGAGATGGCCCGGGAGTCCAAGCAGCGCGGCTGGTGGAACGAGTTCGGCGACATCCCCTACAGCGTCTACATCGGCCTGGAGGCGGAGGCGTTCTCGATCCGCGCCTACGAGTCCTCCTTCGTGCCGGGCCTGTTGCAGACCCGGGAGTACGCCGAGGCGGTGGTGCACGGCACCCAGCCGGACACCGACACGGAGGCGATCCGCCGCCGGGTGGAGGTCCGGCTCAAGCGCCAGGAGCGGCTCACCGGGCAGGACCAACTGGCCAGCTACTGGACGGTGATAGACGAGGCGGTGCTGGCCAGGGAGGTCGGCGGCCCGGCGGTGATGGGCCAGCAGCTGCGCCGGCTGCTGGAGGCGGGCGAGCAGGCGAACGTCAACATCCAGGTGATCCCGTTCCAGCGCGGTGCCCACCCGGGGATGACCGGCACATTCTCCCTGCTGGAGTTCCCGGAGTCAGCCGATTCCACCGTTGTGTACTTCGAAGGGGTGACGAGCGACCTCTACTTGGAGAAGGACGCCGATGTCCGCCGCTATACCGGTCTCTACGACCACCTGCGCGCGGCTGCTCTGGGCGTCGCCGAGTCGCGGTCACTGATAACCACCTATGCGGAGGTATACGACAATGAGCTCCAAGACCCTGACCGTGAGCCCGGCTTGGCGTAAGAGCAGCCACAGCGGTGGCAACGGTGCCTGCGTGGAGGTCGCGGTACCGGCTCCGCTCGCTGTTGCCGTTCGGGACTCCAAGGACCCGGCCGGGCCGTGGCTGCACTTCGCCCCGGCCGCCTGGCACGCGTTCGCCGCGGCCGCCGGGCAGGGGGAGTTCGGTACCGTCTGAGCCGGCCGCCGGGGCCCGGCTCAGCCACCCGCACCCGTGCCGGCGGGAGCGCTCACCCCACCGGGTAGCGCTCGCGCCAGGCCGGTCCGGCCCCCGGGCCGTGCAGTTCGGCCCCGTGGCTGAGCTCCAGCACCAGGTCGTCCGCGAGCTGCAGGATGGTGCCGCGCCCCTCCAGTTCGGCCAGCCACTCGGCCGGCAGCGCGGTCTCCCCGTGCAGCGCGCCGAGCAGATTGCCGCAGACCGTCCCGGTGGAGTCGCTGTCCCCCGAGTGGTTGACCGCGAGCAGCAGCCCCGCGCGGACGTCCTCGGCCACCAGCGCGCAGTAGACGCCGATCGCCAGCGCCTCCTCGGCCACCCACCCCTCCCCCAGCGAGGCGACCCGCTCCGCCGAGGGCTCACCGGCCCGCACCGCCGTCAGCGCGCCGTGCAGCGCCATCGCCGTCTCCTCGTGCCCCGGCCGCTCGGCCAGCAGCGCGAGCGCCAGCTCGACGCCCTCCTCCACGCTGCCGCCGCGCAGCACGCTGTGCACGATCACGGACAGCGCCGCCGCCGAGAGGTAGCCGGTGGGGTGGCCGTGCGTCAGCACCGAGCACTCGACGGACAGTTGGAAGACCAGCGCGGGCTCCCAGCCGAGCAGCAGTCCGAACGGCGCGGCCCGCATCACCGTCCCGCAGCCCTTGGAGTGCGGGTTCTTGGGCGCCGCCAGGGTGCCGAGCCGCGCGGCGTCCGGCCCGGACAGCCCCGACAGGCAGGCCTGGCCCGGGGCCCGTCGGCTGTAGAGCCACTCCTCGCGCCCCAGCCAGCCGAGATCCTCGCGCCGCTCGTCCGGCCCCCAGCCGTGCTGGGTCCCGGCCCAGCGCAGATAGGCCTGGTGCACGTCGGTGGGCGGGTGCCAGCCGCCGGTGCCCTGGCGGACATGGGCCCGGATGAGACCGTCGACGGTGAACAGGGTCATCTGGGTGTCGTCGGTGACCGCGCCGCGCGCGCCGTACGCCGGGACGTAGCCGGTCACCCCCTGCGGGCCGTGCGCGGCGCGGATCCGGTCGAGCGACTCGAACTCGATGCCCGCGCCCAGCGCGTCGCCGATCGCGCCGCCGAGCAGGCAGCCGCGCACCCGGCTGCGATAGTCCTGCTGCTGGGCGCGCGACCACAGGGGTATCACGGGGGAACGGCCTTTCGCTGGACGGCAGGACCGCACCAGGGCCTCCCCCGGGGCGCCCCCGCACTGTAATTCGTCCGGGTGGCGCGTGGCGACCGCTTGCGACCGGGGAGTTACCGGTCGGCGGGCACCTGCGGGGCGGTCAGGGCGTCAGGCGGTTCGGGCCGCGGAAGAGGAAGACCGCCTCGCGCAGCGACCCCAGCCCGAGCAGCGCCATCAGCATCCGGCCCAGCCCCATGCCGAAGCCGCCGTGCGGCGGGCAGCCGAAGCGGAAGCAGTTGAGGTAGTCCGCCAGCGGCCCGGTGTCCATGCCCTTCTCCGCCGCCTGCTCGACCAGCACCTCGTAGCGGTGCTCGCGCTGGGCGCCCGTGGTGATCTCCAGGCCGTTCCAGAGCAGGTCGAAGCTGAGCGTCAGGTCCGGCCGGTCGGCCGGCCTGGCGTGGTAGAAGGGACGGATGCTCGCCGGGTAGTGGGTGACGAAGACGAACTCGTGCCCCGTCTCGCGCCGCAGGTACGCGGACAGGGCCCGTTCGCCCTCCGGGTCCAGGTCGGTCTTGGTGCCCTCCGGGTCCCAGCCGAGTTCGGTGCGCAGCAGGTGCTGGGCCCGCTCCATGGTGATCCGCGGGAACGGCGTGCTCGGGACGTGGACCTCGACGCCGTACCGTTCCCGGATCTGCTCGCCGTGCCGCTCGGCGACCAGGGCCAGGGCGTGCGCGATCATCTCCTCCTCGAACCGCTGCACCTGCTCCACGTCGTCGGTCCAGCCGAGTTCGACGTCCACGCCGGTGAACTCGGTGGCGTGGCGGGAGGTGTAGGAGGGCTCGGCGCGGAAGACCGGGCCGATCTCGAAGACCCGGTCGATACCGCCCGCGATCGCCATCTGCTTGTAGAACTGCGGCGACTGGGCCAGGTAGGCGCTGCCGCCGAAGTAGTCGAGCCGGAACACCTCGGCGCCGGACTCGGAGGCGGTGCCCATCAGCTTCGGGGTGTGCAGCTCGGTGCAGCCGGCGGCCCGCGCGTATCCGCGCATCCCCTGCTCGAAGGTGCTCTGGACGGCGAGCACCAGCTGGGCGGCGGGCCTGCGGCGCAGGTCCAGGAAGCGCCAGTCGAGCCGGGGTTCGGGCCCGGAGTGCTCGTCGATCGGCAGCGGCGCGGCCGCCCGGTTGAGCAGCTCGACCGACTCGGGGACCAGTTCGAGACCGCCGAGCTTCACCACCGGGTTGGCCACCACCCGTCCGGTGATCCGCACGGCGGACTCGGTGGTCAGGCTCTCCAGCAGGTCGGTC
Source organism: Kitasatospora sp. NPDC008050 (assembly GCF_042957465.1). NCBI lineage: Bacteria > Bacillati > Actinomycetota > Actinomycetes > Kitasatosporales > Streptomycetaceae > Kitasatospora > Kitasatospora sp. NPDC008050. The sequence continues at coordinate 235,036 of NZ_JBIBIJ010000002.1, read as the reverse complement.
AGCTCGTCGGCGGCCTTGCGGTGGGTGACCTGGACGACGCCGGTGTGGTCGCGGACCAGCACGAACTGCATGGTGCTCTGCAGGCGCAGGGTCTGCACCCAGCCCGCGACGGTGACGGTCTCGCCGGTGTGCCCGGCGAGGTCGGCGACGTGGGTGCGCTCGACGAAGGCTTCGGGCTGGGGCTGGGGCTGGGTTTCTGGGTGGATCATCGCAGTCCTCCGGGGACCTCGGCTGATCCCTTGGACGTGCGGGCGAGAAGGGTGACTCGCGGTGCCACCGCACGTTCGCCGCCACCCGGTCGGACTCGGGTCGGGTGGCGACCTCATTGCACTGCTCGACGCTCCGGAGTGTCTTCACCGTGGGGCACGAGACCGCCTTCACAGCTGCCGGCGGCTCTCTCGGCTCGCGGAATCCCGCGGCTACTCGTCTCCTTCATCGCGCTGAGCAGGAGGATAGAGCGGGTACCGAGGAGCACGCAACGACATTCCGCTCGTGCCCCGTCAGACCACCTCGGCCAGTTCGCGCAGCAGCTTGGCCTTCGCCCGGGCACCGACCATCGACTTCACCGGCTCGCCACCCTTGAAGACGATCAGCGTGGGCATCGAGAGCACCCCGTAGGCGGACTGGGTCTCGGGGTTGAGGTCCACGTTCACCGAGACCACCTTGATCCGGTGGGCCTCCTCCACCGCGACGGCGTCCAGCACCGGTGCGATCATCCGGCAGGGCGGGCACCAGTCGGCGGTGAAGTCCACCAGGACCGGCAGCTCGGACTCCAGCACCTGCGCGGCGAAGCTCGCATCGGTCACTTCCAGCACGTGGCCGGCCATCGGCTCACCCTCCAAGGTTGTTGTGGGACTGCCAGGGCCTGTCGTCAGGCCCTAGGTCAGCTCGCAGCGGGGTTCGGCGTCCACGCTCGCCACCATCAGCTCCGCGCGGGCCAGTTGCCCCGCCACCTGCTCGCGCACCGCGCCGAGCCGGGCCAGGCAGTCGTCCAGCTCGGCCAGCTTGCGCCGGTACACCTCCAGCGAGGCCGGGCAGGTGTCCCCGTCGGGGTGCCCGGCCTGCAGGCACTCCACGAACGGGCGGGTGTCCTCCAGCTCGAACCCGAACTCCTGCAGCAGCCGGATCTGCCGGACCAGCCGCAGCTCCTCCTCGCCGTAGGCCCGGTACCCGTTGCCGGTGCGCCGGGCCGTCAGCAGGCCCCGCGCCTCGTAGTAGCGCAGGGTGCGGGTGGTTGTCCCCGCCCGCTCCGCCAGCTCTCCGATCCGCATGGTTCGCACCTCCAGCCCGCTCGACGGCTCCACCGTAGACCTTGACCCTGACGTCAAGGCCAGCAGCACATGCGGGGACGTGCGGGCGGGCTCCGGGGCAGGCTCCGGGGGGCTCAGCAGGCGGCGAGGCGGGCCAGCTCCGGCCCGGTGAGCCGCAGCGCGCCGGCCGCCACGTTCTCGACCAGGTGCTCCGGGTTGCCGGTGCCCGGGATGGCCAGCACGTGCTCGCCCTGCTGGAGCGTCCAGGCCAGCCGGACCTGGGCACCCGTGGCGCCGTGCGCCCGCGCGATGTCGAGCACCGCCGACTCCTCGCCCGCGCGCTCGGCCGGGCCGCCCTCGCGCCCGTCGCCGGCGATCGCGAAGAACGGCACGAACGCGATGCCCTGCTCACCGCAGGCCGCCAGCACCGCCTGCTGCTCGGCCGTGGCGCCGACCCCGTAGCGGTTCTGCACGCAGACCACCGGCGCGATCCGCTGGGCGGCGGCGAGGTGGTCGAGCCCGACGTTGGAGATGCCGAGGTGGCGGATCAGACCGGCCTCGCGCAGCTCGGCCAGCGCACCGAACCGCTCGACGAAGGCCGGCAGCTGCCCACCCATGATCCGCAGGTTCACCACGTCCAGGTGGTCCCGGCCGAGCTGGCGCAGGTTCTCCTCCACCTGCCCGCGCAGTTGCTCCGGGGTGGCCGAGAGCCACTCGCCCGAAGGGTCCCGGCCCGGCCCGACCTTGGTGGTGATCACCAGGTCGGCCGGATACGGGGCCAACGCCGAGTTGATCAGCTCATTGGCGGACCGCAGCCGGGAGAAGTAGAAGGCCGCCGTGTCGATGTGGTTCACGCCGAGCTCGACCGCGCGCCGCAGCACCCCGATCGCCCGGGGCCGGTCGCTGGGCGTGCCCTGGTCGAAGGCGCCGCTGCCGGTCAGCCGCATGGAGCCGAAACCGATCCGATGGACCGTCAGGTCGCCCAGCGTCCAGCTGCCGGCGGCGGACGCGGAAGGGGCCGAGGGTGCGTGGGGGGAGGTCATGCGGGGGAGTAAACCACATCGGAGCGAAATGTCCGAGGGCGCCAACTATCGGGCGAATCACCCACATTGACAACGCTCGGGGGCGCGGAAGAGTTCCCGCCGGAGCGGCCCCCCGCACCGCTCCGGCGGGGGTCCGTGGCGTCAGTCGATGACGCAGTCGGCGGCCTTCACATCCGAGGGGCAGGGCAGCCGGCCGACGGTCTTCGCGAAGGCGGCGCCCGCGTCCACCACGGACTGCGGCACCTTCATCTGCCACTGCGGGCTGAGCGCGATCGCCTCCCAGCCGGGCAGGCCGACCGGCGGCTTGTCGCGGGTGACCGTGATGCCCGGACCGGCGGCGACCTGGTCCAGTGTGGCGTTGGCGGCGGTGATCGAGACCTGGGTGCCGTCGGGCCGGTCCACGTCGACGGCCTCGTCGTACAGGCCGAAGCCGTCGGTGCCGGTGATGTACTCGAACACCCTGGTGCCGTCCGGGCGCACGGTCGCCAGGCAGGACGGCTTCTCGTAGCCGGGCTTGCGGTCGCGCCCCTCGTCGGTACCGCCCTTCCAGTCGACGCAGTCGGTCTTGGGGGCCCGGATCCCCGTCGGGACGGGGGCGTTGGTCACCGACAGCATCACGGTGGAGGCACCGGCACCGTCGTTGTACTGGAGCTGGACGTAGCGCGTGTTGGCGTTGCCGCGGAACTTGACCGCGTACGTGTCCAGTTCGGCCAGTTGGCCGCCGGGCGGCAGCTGGTCGTGCAGGATCTTCAGCATCGCCTGCCAGGTGAGGTCGGCCGTGGCGGGCGCGGCGGAGGGGGGCGCCGAGACGCCGGACGAGTCAGTCGCCGAGACGCTGGGCGAGGCGCTGGGCGAGGCGCTGGGCGAGGCGCCGGAGGAGGCACTCGACGACGCGCTCGCCCCAGCCGCCGGGACGCTCTGCGCCGGGCCGCCGCGCTGCGTCACCACCGCGCCCACCGTCACCAGCGCGGCCACCATCGCCGCCGCACCGGTGATCTGCAGCCCGCGGCGGATCCGGCGCCGCTGCCGCCCCGCCCGGCTGCCCGCCGCGACCATCGCCGCGACCGGCGGGTCCAGTTCGCCCACACTCTCCACGAGCATGCCGGCCAGGTCGTCTTCAAAGTCCATCAGGATTCCTCCTGCTCGTTCTGCACGTTCTTCGGTCTGCTCGGTTCCGGTCACCTCCGGAACAGCAACTCGCGATCTTCGGACAGCAGTTCACGCAACCGGGCCAGCGAGCGGGTGTTCAGGCTCTTGACGGCGCCGGTGCTGGTCCCCAGCGCCTCGGCCACCGCCTCGATGCTGTAGTCCTCCAGGTAGCGCAGCACCACCACGGCACGGTTGCGGGGCGGCAACTGACGCAGCGCCGCCACCAGCGTCAGCCGCAGCTCGGTCCCGTCCCCGTGCTCGCCGGTCGGCTGGTCGGGGACCGAGGCGACCGCCAGCTCGCCGGAGCGGCGCAGCCGGCGGTGCGAGAGGTAGGTGCGCAGCAGTGCCTTGCGCGCGTACGCGTCGATCGCGACGGCCTCGCCGTTGCGCTGCAGCCTCCCCCACACCGCGAACAGCTTGGCGAGCGTCGTCTGCACGAGGTCCTGCGCCTGGTGCCAGTCCCCGCACATCAGGTACGCGACCTGGAAGAGCTTGCGGGCCCTGGAGGAGGCGAATTCCTCGAAGCTCAGCCCTTCGTCCATGTGGTCCCCCGGTGGTCCTGCGGTGTTCGGATCGATCGACACCACCTAGGACGCCGCACCGCAGCGAGAGGTATCACGGCGGTCCGGAGCCGGCCCCGGCGAACCACGAGACACGGCCGGGCTCAGTCCACAGGGGCCGGGGTCAGTCCACGGGGGCCGGGGCGGTCATCGGCAGCCGCAGGGTGAAGACCGCGCCCTCGCCGGGCCGGCTGGTCGCGGTCACCGTTCCGCCGTGGGCGTGCGCGAGCTGGCGCACGATGGCCAGCCCCAGGCCGCTGCCGCCGGTCTGCCGGCTGCGGGACTTCTCGGCACGCCAGAACCGGTCGAAGACGTGCGGCAGCTCGTCCGGCCCGATGCCGGTGCCGGTGTCCGCCACCTCGATGACCAGTTCGCCGCCCACCGGCCGGGCCCCGACCGTGACGCTCCCGCCGCGCGGGGTGTGCCGCACGGCGTTGTCCACCAGGTTCCCGACGGCCTGGCGCAGCCGCACCGGGTCGGCCACCAACTCGGCCTCCCCGTCGGCGGCCGGCACGCTCAGGAGCACGCCGGCGGCCTCGGCCCGGGCCCGGTGGGCCTCGGTGACCTGGTCGAGGAGCTCGGCGATCCGGACCGGCTCGCGGTGCAGGCGGAAGGTGTCCGCGTCGGCCGCCGCCAGGTCCCGCAGGTCGTCGATGATGTGCTGCAGCAGCAGCGCCTCCTCCAGCAGCGAGGCGATCAACGACTCGTCGGGGACGGCCACGCCGTCCTGGGTGGCCTCCAGCCAGCCCCGGATGTTGCTGAGCGGCGTGCGCAGCTCGTGCGCGACATCGCTGACCATCGCCTTGCGCTGCTCCTCGATCCGCTCACGGCGTTCGGAGAGGTCGTTGAACGCGGCGGCCAGGTAGCCGATCTCGTCGTTGCCGGTCACCGGGACGCGGGCGTGCGGCTCGGTGGGGTGCTGGGCGGCGTCGGTCAGCGCGCGCAGCGGCCGGACCAGGCGGGTGGCGAGGAGGACCGAGAGCGCCACGGTCAGGGCCAGGACCAGGCCGCTGACGCCGGCGATGCGCAGCGTGCCGCCTCGGGTCAGGTGGAAGGCGGGGGTGGTGATGCCGTTGCTGTCGGTGATGAACAACAGTGCGGCGGGGGCGACGTAGGGAGCGAGCTGCTGGCGGCGGCTGGAGTCGACGCAGCCGGCCACGGCCTGATCGGCGCTGTCGGCCTTCGGGTTCGGCAGCGGGGTGGGTGTGGCCGTCGGGGAGGGTGTGGCCGTCGGGGAGGCGGCCGGGGCGGCGGCGGGGCCGGGGGTGACCGCCGCACCGGGCGGGATGACCACCGAACCCGGGGGGCGCCCCGTGCTCTGCACCTGGGGGTCCTGGGGGTTCGGCACCACCCCGGCGGGTCCGATGCCGAGCTTGACCGGCCCCAGCCCCTCGGGCGACAGACAGGCGTCGACCAGCTCGCCGAGCCCGCTCAGCGCCTTCTGCTCGGTCGGGGTGGGAGCGGACAGCTGGGGCAGGGCGCAGGCGGTGGCGGTGGCGCTGTCAGGGGCGAGCCCGGCGACGGTCACGTTCGGCCGGCCGCTGGGGTCGGTGCCGGTCTCGGCGGCGAATCCGCGCGTGCGCAGGCAGTCGGCGGTCGCGGCGGCCTGCGCACGCAGCCGGTCGCGTTCCTCGGGGGTGAGGGCGAACGGCCCGACGGCGCGCGGGTCGATGCGGGTGGTGCCGCCGCCCGGTGCCAGTGTCCGGTCGACGGCGAGCGGGTCGATCACCGCCGACGCCTTGGACGACACCGCCGATGCCCTGGACGGCACCGGCGACGCGTGCGGGGCGATGGAACCGCCGATGGGCTTGCGGCTCTGGTCGGTCAGGGCGATGTGACGGCCCGTCCGCTTCGCCAGATCCGCCAGTACGGGCCCGGCGTCGTCCCAGTTCTGGTGGGTCGCCGCGTAGCCGAGCAGGGTTTCGTAGATGCCGGCGTCCTCGGAGAGGGTCTGGACCTGCTCCTGCTGGATCTCCTGGGAGGTGGTGTTCACCGCCAGCCAGGCGGTGGCTGCCACCGAGCAGACGGCGACCAGGATCGAGGCGGCCAGCAGCCGGACCAGCAGGCTCTTGCGCAGCGGGACCCTACGGCGCATGGTGGCGCCCGCCCGTGCCGTCGGTGAGCTTGTAGCCGACGCCGAAGACGGTCAGCAGGCGTACCGGGCGCCGGGGGTCGGGTTCGATCTTCCTGCGCAGGTTCATGATGTGCACGTCGATCGTGCGCTCGGATATGTACTGGCCGAACCCGCCGGTGCCGCCCAGCAGTTGAGCCCGGCTGAAGACCTGTTCGGGGTGCGCGGCCAGGGTGCTGAGCAGGTCGAACTCCCCTGGTGTGCAGGGCACCTGGGTGCCGGCGACGCGGACCTCGTGGCGGTCGGGATCCACCGTGAGGTCGCCGACCCGCAGCACCCGGTCCGCCACCTCCCGGACCTGCGTCCGCTGCGAGCGCCGCAGCAGGACGCGCACCCGGGCCATCAGCTCACGGGGGCTGAACGGCTTGGTCATGTAGTCGTCGGCGCCCAGGTCGAGCCCGAGCAGCAGGTCGTCCTCGGCGGACCGGGCGGTCAGCACCAGGATCGGGAGTTCGGACTCGCGGCGCAGGATGCGGCAGACATCGAGGCCGTCCACCCGGGGCATCATCACATCGACGATCAGCAGGTCCGGCGCCCGCCGCCGGACCTCGTCGATCGCCGCCCGTCCGTCGTGCACGACGGCGGCGGTGTGGCCCTCCAGCTCCAGGTAGCGACGGATCAGTTCGGCCTGCTTCGGATCGTCCTCGGCCACCAGGACATATGCGCTCACGCGTTCGATCATAGGGTGGGTCCGGCGTTCCACCCGGCGCGTGTGAGCTGTCATCAGGCCGCGCCATCGGAATCGAAAAACATCCTGACAGCTTCCAAACATCCGTTGGCGATCATCGCAGCCATGCCGAAGTCAACTGATGATCGTTCCCAGCGTCCGGACCGCCGGCTGCTACGGACCGCGGTGTTCTCCGCTGCGCTGCTGGTCCCGCTGGCCGCACTGACGGCCTGCGGTTCCGGCTCGGGCGCGCAGAGCGGTGCGCAGGGCATCGCGGTGGCCTCGCTGACGAGCAGCGCGGGTCCGAGCAGCCCCGCCGCCGGGGCGCAACCCCCCGCCGCGGGCGCCCCTCCCGCCGCGGGCGCGGCCTCCGGCACCCCGTCCCCCGGGGCGAGCGCGGGCTCCGGTGCCCCGTCCCCCGGGTCCACCGCCAACCGCCCCCAGGAGCGGCTGGACGACACCACCGCGCACGTCGCGCAGCTCTGGACCGGCTACTACAACTGCCTGGGCGACAACGGAGTCCCCCTGACGGGCGGGATCGGCTACCCCGGACAGCCCGTCCAGAAGCAGCCGCCGCCGGGAACGTCCATCCCCCCGGCCGCTGAAGCGGCCTGCCTGCCCATGATGCCGCTGGTGCCGCCGGAGACGGATCCGAAGCTCAACCCGAACTACAGCACCGACTTCAGCGCCTGGGTCAACTGCATCAACAGCAAGGGGCTGAAGGTCAAGGCCTATGGCACTTCGGGCAGCGGGGACAGCGGGTGGACCTACGACGGGCAGCCCACGATGCCCCAGGCCCAGCAGGACCAGGTGATCTCGGCCTGCAAGATGGAGGCGTTCAGTGGCAGCGGGCACTGACGCCGGGCGCGTCGACCTCGCCGATGTCCCCGCCGCCGATCCACCCCCACGGCGCAGCCGCAAGCGGCGGGTGGTCGTGATCGTCGCTCTGGTCGTGGCAGTCGGCGGCGTCGGAGCGGGCGCGGTGGGGCTCCGCGGCCACGGGAAGCCGGCCAAGGCCGCGAGCAGCAGCGCACAGGTGCAGACGATCGCCGTGGTCAAGACGGACCTGTCGAACTCCCAGACCCTGAGCGGCACCCTGGGTTTCGGCACGGCCCAGACCCTGATGGGTGCCAAGCAGGGCATCGTCACCGCACTCCCCGCCGCGGGAACCACCGTGACCAGGGGTCAGCAGCTGTACCGGGTCAACGACCAGCCGGTGCCGCTCTTCTACGGCGGGACCCCGCTGTTCCGGTCCCTCGACAAGCCCAACCTGGTGGGCCGGGACGTCCAGGTGGTGGTGAGCAACCTGCAGGCGCTCGGCTACGACGTGGGAGCACAGCCGAAGATCGGCACCGTGATCACCCAGCCCGCGCCCGACCCGGCACCCGGCACCAGCACGCCGCCGCCGAAGGACGGGGCAGGACCGGCGGTGCCGGCCGCCGCGACCAGCACGCAACCGTCCGGCTCCGGCGGGGCGGCAACGGGGCCGACCTCGGGCAGCACGGGTGCGCCCGGGGCGCCCGGCAGCGGGGCGACCGCTCCGGCAGCACCGACCGCCCCGGTTGCCCCCGTTGCCCCGGTGGCGCCGGCCGCCCCGACCACCGGCAGCAGCACGCCGGCGGCGCCGACCAAGGTCACGGTGGGAGAGGGCGACGGGGTCGTCACCACGTCCCTGATCGCCGCGGTCAAGCACTGGCAGAAGGACGCCGGCCTGCCGCAGACCGGCAGCCTCGGTATCGGCGACGTGGTGGTCCTGCCGGGCGCGATCCGGGTCGGCACGCTGCAGACGCAGCTCGGCGAGCAGGGGGCCGAGGCGCTGATGTCGGTCACCCCGACCGACAAGGTGGTGACCGTGCCGGTGGATCCGGCCAATGTCGGTTCGATCAAGCAGGGCGACAAGGTCACCGTCAGCCTGCCCGACAGCTCGACGACACCGGGCACGGTCGCCGGCATCGGCACGGCCGTCCAGGGAAGCCCCAAGGGCACCTCCGGCGGGGGTGCCGGGCTGAACACCCCGCCCACGGTCGACGTGACCGTGGCCGTCGACGACCCCTCGAAGGTGAAGAACTTCGACTCGGCCACCGTCCAGGTCGCCTTCGTGTCGGCGACCGCGAGCGGAGTGCTGGCCGTTCCGGTCGGCGCGCTCCTCGCGCTCAGCGGCGGCGGCTACGCCGTGCAGCTCCAGGGCGGCGGGCTGGTGGCGGTGCAGACCGGCATGTTCGCGAAGGGCATGGTGGCGATCACCGGCAACGGCATCGAGGCGGGCACCCGGGTGGTGACCACCACATGACTCCGGTGCTGGTGGTGCGCGGGGCCGGGATGGCCTATCCGGGCGGGGTCAAGGCCCTGGACGACGTCTCGCTGACCATCGACGAGGGCGAACTGCTGGCCATCCTCGGACCGTCCGGCTCGGGCAAGTCCACCCTGCTCAACATCATGGGCACCCTGGACCGGCCGACCAGCGGCACGGTGGAGATCGGCGGCCACGACATCGCGCAGCTCTCCGACCGCCGGCTGTCCGCGCTGCGCGGCCGCTGGCTGGGCTTCGTGTTCCAGCAGTTCCACCTCACCGACGGGCTCAGCGCCGTGGAGAACGTCGCCACCGGGCTGCTCTACGCCGGAGTGCCCCGCCGCCGACGGGCCCCACTGGCGCTGGAGGCGCTGGGCCGGGTCGGTCTGGCCCACCGCGTCGGGCACCAGCCGCACCAGCTCTCCGGCGGCGAGCGGCAGCGGGTGGCGATCGCCCGCGCGCTGGTCAACGAGCCCGCGCTGGTGCTCGCGGACGAGCCCACCGGCGCCCTGGACACGGCCAACGGCAGAGCGGTCCTGGCCCTGCTGACCAAGCTGAACGACGAGGGAACCACCATCGCGATCATCACCCACGACCGGGGCATCGCCGAACTGATGCCGCGTCGGATCGAAATCCTGGACGGGCACCTGGTGTCCGACAGCCGTACCGGGATCAGCGCATGAGCAACGGCGGCACTCACAGGTCCGGCGCGGACCACCGGCCCGCAGCCGACCACAGGCCCGGAGCCGACCAGCGGCCCGCAGCCGACCGCAGGTCCGTCGCGGACCGGACGAAGCCGGTGCGGCTGGCCCCGGGCGACGTGCTCGGCCTCGGGCTGCTCGGCATCCGCACCCGGAAGGCGCGTGCGGCGCTGTCGGCCCTGGGCATCTCCATCGGGATCGCCACGATGATCATCGTCATGGGCATCCCGGCCTCCAGCCAGAAGGCCCTGCTGGAACGGCTGTCGGCACTGGGCACCAACATGCTGCAGGCCACGGCCAACCCCGGCCAGAACCCTCCGGTGGTCTTCCCGCCCGAGTCGCCGGACATGGTCGCCCGGATCGGCCCGGTGACCATCGCCAGTGCGGTCGCCAACACCCAGACCACCGTCGCGCGCTCCGACAAGATCGACCCCGACCACGACACCGGCCTCGCCGTGCTGGCCGGCCGACTGAACCTGCTGCAGGCGATCAACGGCAAGGTCCAGACGGGCCGCTTCCTCGACGCGGCCACCGAGAAGTTCCCCACCACGGTGCTGGGCGCCGCGGCCGCGACCCGGCTCGGCATCACCACGCTGCCGCCCGGTGCGCCCGGCCCGCAGGTCTACATCGCCAGCCACTGGTTCACCGTCATCGGGATCCTCGCCCCGGTGCCGCTGGCGCCGGACATCGACCACGCGGTCCTGGTCGGCTGGGACGCCGCCAAGTCCCAGCTGGGCTTCGACGGCAACCCGACGGTGATCTACGTCCAGGCCCAGGAGTCACAGATCGAGGCGGTCCGTGCGGTGATGCCCGCCACCATCGATCCGCAGCAGCCGGGCCTGGTGCAGGTCAGTCGGCCCTCCGACGCGCTGGCCGCGAAACGGGAGACCCAGACCGCCTTCTCCGCGCTGTTCATCGGCCTCGCGGGCGTGGCCCTGCTGGTCGGGGGGATCGGCGTCGCCAACACCATGGTCATCTCGGTGCTGGAGCGGCGCAAGGAGATCGGACTGCGCCGGGCGCTGGGCGCCAACCGGGGGCAGATCCGGGGCCAGTTCCTCGCCGAGTCGGTGGCACTGTCCGGGCTCGGCGGCCTCGCCGGGACCGTCATCGGCGCCCTGGTGACCTTCGGCTACACCACCTCCCAGGGCTGGCCGCTGGTCATCCCGCTCCAGGTGCTGCTCGGCGGCATCGGCGGGGCGGTGCTGGTCGGCGTGGTGGCGGGCGTCTACCCGTCGATCCGGGCCTCCCGGCTCACTCCGACCGAGGCGCTGGCCTCGACCTGAGCCGGGATGAAGGGCCGGCCTGGGATGAGGGGCCGGCCGGGGGCGCGGGGTCGGCCGGGGGCGCGGGGTCGGCGCCGTGGGCCTCGGCGTTCGCGAAGATCACCTCGGTCAGCCAGCGGGTCAGGCCCGGCTCGAACGCGTCGAAGTGGTCGGCGTACCGGGGATCGTCGACGAAGGTCCGCCCGATGCACACGTGCATCGTGTGCGGGCAGTCGAAGTGCCGTGCGAGCAGGGCGCGGTGGCGCTCCGCGAGGGCATTGGCCCGGGCCGAGCCGGGCACGGTGCCGGCGCGCTTGGCGGCGGCGAGGTCGGTGTTCAGGGCCTCGGCCGTCGCGGTGTAGTCCTGCCAGTCCGCCGGGGTCTTCTCGGCGGCCCGCTCGGCGTACTGCGCCCACTGCTCGGTCTCGCCCCAGCGCTCCTCGGCCTCGTCGACCCAGGCGGGCTGCCAGTCGTCCCCGAAGATCTCGGCCTGCTCCTGCGGGGTCAGCCGGAGCCCGGTCCGCGAGGCCGCCATCATGCGGTCGACCGCGCCGACCATCGTCTGCAGCCGGGAGATGCGCTCCAGCAACTCGGCGCGCTGGCGGCGCAGGTGGGCACGCGCGTTCACCGCCGGGTCGTCGAGGAGCCGGCCGATCTCGGCGAGCGGGAAGCCGAGCTCCCGGTAGACGAGGACCCGGTGCACCCGGGCGATGTCCTCGCCCGAGTACACCCGGTAGCCCGCCCCGGTGCGCTCGCTCGGGCGCACCAGGCCGATCGCGTCCCAGTGGTGCAGCGTCTTCACGCTGACCCCGACGAGCGCCGCCGCGCGGCCGACGGTGAGCTGGTCCAGCTCGTGGGGGTTGGTCGTCACCTCCGCATTGTCACGCACCGGGCTGTCACGCACCGGGCTGTCACGCACCGGACGGGGACGCACCGGACGGGGACGCCGCCGGAACGTCGAAGCCCACCTCCCGAAGGGCCTGCGCCTGCGGGCTGTTCGGGTCGAGCGGGCGGGCGGCGGTCATGACGATGCGGGCGTTCTCGGGTGTGGTCACGGTCAGCTCGACCGAGTTCCACGGCATCTCCCGGGGGCCACTGGTGCACCCCGGCACAAGCTCCTCGCAGCGGGCGGCGGTCTCCGCGATCTGGCTGAGCACGCAGGAGACGCCGAGGCTGATCGCCGGGGGCTGTTCGGCCCGCTCCCCGGGGACCAGGAGGACGTCCTGGAAGGCCCACCGGCGCAGGTGGGTCAGCCGGCCGGGGATGGAGAAGAGGTCGACGAAGCCGAGCCCCCGGATCCAGAAGTCCCGCGAGGCCGCGAGGTCGGGGGTGGGGATGCTGAGGTACATCGGCATCCCGTAGATGCCCCGGTGGACCTCGGGCGCGACCGCGTCGAGGGCGGGCACGGGGACAGGGCTGGTGTAGCTGGAGCTGGTGAAGGTGGAGCTGGTGGATTCGGTCATGCGGTGATCGTGAAGCCTCCTGCAACGTCAGGGTCAAGCCGGGATATTCACACAGCACCCGGCTGACCGAGATAGCGGCCCGCGTGCCAACCGCCGCTGTTCGGCAGCAGGTGTTCGTAGTCACACGCGGCAACCGCCCAGTGGCCCGCCGCCCACAGCGCCTCCAGCAGGGCGCCCATGTCCCGCACGGCTGCCCCGGCTGCCGTCGGCACGCTCTCCGGTTCGTATTCGATCTGCCACGGCCAGTTGACGAAGTCATCGTCGGGCTCACCGGTGACCGGGTTTGCCGACAGCGTGACCTCCCAGCTTTCGCCGCTGACCCCGATGACACCCCAGGCCGCCCGCTGTACGGTTCCACCCAGTGCCATGGCCACCAGAAAGGCCAGCTCATCCTTGGTGAACCCGGTGCGGACGTACACGATGGCGTCACCGTCGAAGTCGGCGGACGGAGCTGTGTCACTCATCTGATCGGCATCCTCGGTCCACGGTCGAAGGGGCTGTCACGCTGCACGATAGATAGATCAATGCGCCGATTGACGGTGGGGACGAGCAACTGGTCGCGCCACTTGCTCAGGCTCAGCTGTCCGGCCCAGTCGGACAACTTGATCTCACCCGCCTTGATGATGCGGGTGTTCTGCGAATACTGGTAGGTGCGCTCTCGGGCACTGCCCGGGCTGGGAGTCTTGCTGTAACTCTCGGCAAGGATACGGTCGAACTCCTCCGGGTCGACCCTCACCATGACATCGATGTCCGACGCCGGCTCACTGCCTCGGGGCGCGTGTGCGAAATAGCCTGCGCGACTGCCCTGGACGAGGATGTCACCGTCGACTCCGCTGAACCGCTGCTTCAACGCATCCGAGAGCGCTTGGAACTGCTCCTCGCTCACGTTCTGTGGGCGGCCCATGATCTCGGGCACCAGTTCGTCGCGCCGAGCCCGGGACAGCCCCCTCCCGACAGCACCGCCGACCGCGCCGACCGTGACGTCGAGCGGATTGATGTTCCCTCCGTTGAACAGCGCGTCCTGCCCCGCACCCAGGCCGGCTCCGACGACCATCCGCCCAGGCAGCGAATCCAGCATGGTGGGCAGCCTCGTAGCAATGTTCGCCAGGGCGGGCGAGAGGTCCTCGGCGCCGGCGGCGACCCGGGCGAGGTTCTGGGCTCCACTGCCGAGCCCTCCGGCGACGCCCCCGGTGAACCCGCCGGTCTCGGCGGCTGAGAGCAGTTCGGTCCCCGAGAAACCGCCGTCCCCGAAGGCCATCCGGACGGGTTGCGCCACGAGTGCGTCCACCGCCGTGGACTCCACGGCCCCGAAAACGACCCCGGTGAGAGTCGTGGCGGCGATATCGGCGACTGTGGCCGACACGGTCACTCCGACGGTCTCGGCAGCCGCGACGAGACTCGCCGATACCCCGGCCGCCGCTGCCTCGGACAGTCCAGCGGTGAAGAAGGCCAGTGCCGTTCCGGCGATCAAGGTCGCGCCGATGACGGTGGCTTCTTCTTCAAGCTTGTGCTTGGCCTTGTCGATCTCGTCGGCGAACTTGTCGCAGCCTTCGGCGAGTTGTCGGCAGGCCTGGGCGGTATCCGGCAGTGCGCCCCTGCCACCGTCGTAGTACTGGTTCCAGAAGGTGTGGAAGGCCTCGATGGCCGGGCCCTGGTTACCCCCGATGACCGCCTGCGCCGCTCTGTTGGCTGCCGCTGTCGCACTGTCCAGTGCTGAGGCGAGCGCCCGCCAGGCGTCGGCGACCTGGCGCAGCCTCCCCGCGTCGGCATCGGGCCACCACATGCCCGTCATGTCGACGATCTTCTTTACCTCTGACTCGCCCATCCTGCCCCCTGCAAGATCAGCGCGATGACTACCTCAACTTGCCGGCGCTGTAAGCGTCCGCGTCGGCATGGTTCGCCGCGTGCGCGGTAAGCCCCTCATGGATGCTTGCCAGGCCCTGAACGAGCGTGCCGACCGCCTTGATCACTGCGTCATGCGGCGGGTGGTAGGCCGCACTGAACTCGGCCCCCTGCTTGTCAGCACCCCACGGGCTGCCAAGCCCCGCGAGCGTACTTTGAAGCGTACTCAGCGCCGTTTCGAGATCAGTGCTTTCGGTCGCGAAGGTCGGTGCCTGCGCGGTGATCTCGGCCGGATAGATCGATATCGTGCCGTCTGCCATGACCACGCCCCCGTTTGGTGTGCTCCTCGGCAATTTCAAGCGTAGCTGATCGTTTCCCGATGGGCGCGGTGCGCGACATTTCTCTGACGCTCCGTCAATCTGGCGAGCAGGAGGCCGCACCACGCGTGGCTGGCGCATCAAGATCAAGCCAGGGGGAGTCCGGTTGCCTTGAGGGCGGTGACGAAGGCCGACCAGGAGGGGGCGGGGAAGGCGAGGGCGGGGCCGTGGGGGTCCTTGGAGTCGCGGACGGGGACGAGGTCGGTGATGCCGGCCGCTACCTCGACGCACTCGCCATCTTCGTTGCTGAACGAGCTCTTGAACCATCGAGCTCGCAGCGGGTTGGGGCCGGACATCACATACCTCGATCTCATCGCGCCGAGTAGTCGGTGAGGGTGCGTTGCAGGAATTCCTGGGTCTGCCTGGGTGCGAGCGCAGCCGCTCGGAGGTGGTTGAAGGCGAACTTATATTGGTCCAGCTGCTCTTCGGTCTCAAGGTAGATCGAACTGGTCATCGCCTCCACCAGGATCACATCCCCTTCGGTCCGCTCCTGGAAGGACAGGATGACAAACGCACTTCCGATCGCTGGATGGGCGCCGACATCGAACGGGAGGACTTGCAGGGTCACTTCGGGCCCATCCGCAGCTGCCAGCAACCGCTTCACCTGCTCGCGCATCACGGGCGGACCGCCCACCTGATTGCGAAGCGCGGCCTCGCCGATCACGGCCCACATGTGCGCGCCTGTTGCGTCGAACCACTCCTGCCTCTCCAACCTCAAGCGGACCCGGCGCTCGATCTCATCAGACGGCAGTTTCCTACCGCCCTGCATGATGGCGCGTACGTAGTCCTCAGTCTGGAGAAGGCCAGGGATGAGCATCGGCTGGAAGGTGCTGATCTGGCTGGCTGCGGACTCAAGGCTGATGTACTCCGCCAAGCCCGGCTTCATCACGTCGTCATAAACCCGCCACCAGCCGCGCTTCTTGCTCTCCTTGGCGAGTTCGACCAGCCGATCCCGAGCCTCCTGATCCTTGAGGCCGTAAAGATCGAGCATCACGTTCAAATCGAGCATGCGCACGCCGCTGCGCCCGTTCTCAATGCGGCCGACCTTCGAAGCGTGGCAGGTGAGGTGGATGCCGACCTGCTCAGCGGTGAGGCCCGCGTCCTCGCGGAGTTGACGCAGCACACCACCAAGTCGACGACGCCGGACGGTTGGACTCTGATCTGCGGGCATAGCCGCACCTCCCCACACACGATCACTGACAGTCTGCCTTCGCGGGCGCATCAGATCCACAGCCGTCAACTTTTCGGGGCGACTTCTGAAGTGCAGGTTGCACTTTGGGCCCGCTCGCGGGCACGCTACTCAACGTAGCTCGTTGACTCACCATCAGTGATCATGACGGCTCGCCACCGGGCAGCCCCATGCCCTCGCCCGGCCGTCGCATCCTTCAAGCGCCGCCACCAGAGGGAGCACTGCCATGCCCGAAACCCTTGACCTGCTGCCCACTCCCGCCGGCGAGGACCACCGCTGACTGCCCAACAGCAAGCGCTCCCCCGGGCTCGCGCGGGAGATGCTGCGCTCGCTCCTGGCCCGCGTCGAGGGTGGGCAACGCTTCATCGAGGACGGGGAGTTGGTCCTGTCCGAACTCGTCACCAACGCGCTCCAGCATGGAACCAGAACCGGTCAGCTCATCTGGGTCGGCCTGCGCGCAAACCAGTCCGAGCTCTGGATCGCCGTGGAGGACGCGAGCGACCACCCCCCGCTCCCCCGCGAGACCCTCTGCGGCGAGTCCGGGCGAGGCCTACTGATCGTCAAACAACTCTCCGTGGCCTGGGGTTACGGCCCACGCGAAGGAGCCGGCAAGCGGGTCTGGAGTGTGGTCTCTCCCGGCTGGCAGAACTGAGGCAGGGCGAGAAACGCGCGCCCCCTGGCGGGTTCTGCGCGCCCTGCGGGCGGGCCGAACGGGTGAACCTCGGGGATCTGGCAGCACTGGCAATGTGGTCGCCGAGCTGCGGAAATGCCTTCCAGAACAAAGATTCTGACGTCGGCTCAGTCGACGTTCACCGTGCTACGTTCCGCCGCAACAAGAGCAAAAGATCGACCCCGGCGGTGGTGGAACACCCCGGGGCCCGGCACAGGAGCAAGACCTCCGATGCACGTACAGCGTACCGCGCACGCGCGCTTCTTCACGGTCCTTCCCAACGGCATGTTGCAGGATCGTCAGCTCAGTTACACCGCCCGAGGCCTCCTCGCCGATCTCCTCTCCCGAGCCGACGGCTGGCGCGAGGACGGGCGGCAGATGGCCGACACCAGCCCGCAGGGCCGCGCCGCGATCCGCCGGGCGCTCAAGGAGTTGACCGCCGCCGGCTTCTACCGGGTCGAAAAAGTCCGCCTGCCCGACGGCACGATCCGCAGCGAGGCGTACGTCTTCGACACGCCCCAACTGCCGGGCCGGCCCGCTGCCCAGCCCGCCCAACCGGCGGCGCCACCGAGTGTCACGCGTCCGGACCCCGGTGCAGCAGCCCCCGCTCCGCCTGTCGTCCCTCCCGTAAAGGAACCGGCGAAAGCAAACCCCCTCCCTCCCACTCCCACGGATCAGCACACCCGTTCGGCCGTCGCGCTGCTGTTCCGCGTGCTCGCCCCCGAACCACGGCTGCGCCTCGGCGAGGCGGAGGCAGCGGAGTTGGCGCCGCTGGTGAGCACCTGGCTGGAGCGCCGCGCGACCGCCGCCGACCTGGCCCAGGCGCTGCTGCCCTGCCTGCCCGTCCCGCTCCACTCCGCCAAAGGCCTGCTCCGCGACCGCCTGCAGCGCAAGATGCCGCCCGAGCCGGGCGCAGCACCACCAGCGCCCGTCCCCCGACTCGCCGAGTGCCCCTGCTGCCATGACCCCGTCCGAAGTCCCGGCATCTGCCGCGCCTGCGCGGGCCTGGACACCGCACCGGGGTCAAGCCCGCCCACCGCCACCGCCACCACCGCCACCGTCGGTGCCGCCGTTGCCCGCGAGGCGGTGCAGGCTGCCAAGAGCATGCTCGCCGGGCTGGGCAGAGCCGCACCAGCAGGTTCCCCCGGATGAGCGCCCCGGACGGCGAGGGGCGGGGGCCCGGGGCAGGCTGACCGGCATGAGGGTCGCTCCCGGGCGGGGTCAGGTGCTCATCGCCGTCGTGATGTTCGCCCTGACCATGGTGGCCGGGTCGATCGACGCGATCACGTTCCTCGGGCTCGGGCACGTCTTCGCCGCACTCGCCACCGGGAACGTGCTGCTGCTCGGCTTCGGGGTGGGCGGCACGACGGGTACGCCGATCGCCCGGCCGGCCGAGGCGCTGGGCGCGTTCGTGGCCGGGGTGGTGCTCGCCCACGTCCTGATCACCTACCGCCTCGGCCGTAGCCGGCGCTGGTTCCTGGCGACGCTGGGCGGCGAGGTCGCGCTGCTGGCCGGTACCGGGGCCTACGTGCTGGCCGGCAACGGCGATGCGCGACTGCCCCTGCACGGGGCGAGCCTGACCGTCCTGCTGCTCGCGGTCACCATGGGCTGGCACAGCCGGGTGGTCGACGAGGCGCGGATCCCGGACATGCCGACGACGGTGCTGCAGACCTCGCTGGTGAAGGCGATCGCGGACCTCCTGCCGTTCCGCCCGTCCGCACAAGCCACAGCGACCACACCAGACGCACCAGACGCACCGAGGCTGACCCGGATGCGCCGGATGGCGACGGTGGCCGGCATCTTCCTCGGCGGCCTCGGCGGGGCGCTGCTGCACCGGCTCGGGGTCGGCCCCGCGCTGCTCGGGGTCGCCGGTTTCGAGGCGGCCGTCGCGGTGCTCTACTCCCGCACGCCCCGGCTGGGGCCCGCCGGCAGCGGCGACCCGGAGACCGCCGGCTGAGCCGGACGGCTCCGAGCAGCGCGGACCCGGACGGCTGTCAGGGCGCCGGGGAGGGGTAGACCAGGACGTCCGTGACGGCGTCCACCTGGTACGAGGTCCCCTGCGCGCTGGGGTCGGAGCCGTTCGCCAGCGTCACCGACCAGCAGGGACGCCACTGGGTGCCGACCAGCGCGGCCACCATCTGGACCTTCAGCACCGCCCCCGGATGCGCGGCGCCCACCGTCGCGACCGCGACCTGGCGGGAGACGGTGGCCGGGACCAGCTGCGGGTCGGGCACGTTGCGCGAGGTGAACTGCGCGATCCGGCCGCCCGGGTCCACCTGGACGTCCAGGCGGAACGGCTCCAGCAGCCCGTCCGCGCGGTAGCGGCGGTACTCGACGGTGCGGCGCGCCTTGGCCGGGTCCGCCTGGTAGACCCGCACCGTGGTGCCGGTCAGCTCCGGGGCGTACCACTGCTTGGCGAAGGCGTCCGCGACCGCCCGCGCCTGCCCCTGCGGGTCCGAACCGGGGCCGGGGCCGGGGCCGGAGCCGGGCGAGGGGGTCGGGGCGGAGGTGGCGAAGTCGGTGCCCTTGTTCAGCTGCCCGGACGGCCACTCGATGCTGAGCTGCGCCGTCCTGGTGTTGACGACCAGCAGGTCCGGCGCGCTGTCCGTGGCGTCCTCCTCCTGGACGGAGACGACCTCCGCGTCCGGGCCGTAGACCAGCGCGGCGTCCTTGGCGGCCAGCGCCCGCTTCTCGCTCGACACCACGGAGGTGACCTTGCCCGTCACCCAGCGCGGACTGACGGCGGAGCTCTGCACGGCGAACACGACGACGGCGCCGATCGCCAGCGGCAGCCCGCTCCAGAGCAGTTCGCGCCGGCTCGGCAGCACGAGGGCGCGGCGGCGTCTCCAGCGCCAGCCGGCCGCGAGCAGGACGCCGACGAGCGCGCCGGTGGCGTTGCCGACGAAGTCCTGGGAGTCGCAGGTCCGGCCGATCGGGAGCAGCGCCTGGGCCGTCTCGGTACCCGCCGAGAGCAGCCAGCAGCCGGCCAGCGCGATCAGCGGCCGGTCCAGCAGCAGGGCCGCGAAGAGCGCGAGCGGCGCGTACAGCGCGAGGTTCAGCAGCCCCTGCCGGTTGCCGAAGGCCCGCCACAGCTCGGTGCTGTAGGTGCAGATGTGCGAGCTGGTCAGGTTGTGCCCGGTCGGGCTGAGCGTGAGGGTCAGCTCGCCCGCCAGGCAGAGCGCGAGGAGCACGGCGAGTCTGCGGTCGAGCCCGCGGCGCGGGGCAAACCGCCAGGCCACCGCGCCGGCGAGTAAGGCCAGGACGGCGAAGACCGGTATGAGGCCCGCGTGCGTGCGCAGGATGGCGGGGAGCATGGAGTGTCCTTCTAGGAGTTCAAGCCCAGTCCCGGGACACTACAGCGGAGATCACCGGCGGCGGGCACAGCCCCCGGACTCGACCGCCCGTACACGCTCAGAGCCGGTCGTAGATGTCCACCAGCCGGCGCAGCACGTCGGTGGCGGACCGCAGCGCCTGCGTGTCGTGGCCGCCCAGTTCGCCCGCCAGCTCCGCGGCCAGCGCGCGGCTGCGCTCCTCGTGGCGGCGGCGCCCGTCCGCGGTGAGGGTGACCAGGACCGAGCGCTTGTCCCCCGCCGGGCGCTCGCGGGTGACGTAGCCGGCCGCGGCGAGCCCGTTGACGAGCTGGGTGGTGGCCGCGCCGGTGGTCTCGGTGCGGGCGGCGAGCCGGCCGATCGGCAGCGGGCCGTCGTCCGCCAGTACCCGCAGGGCGCGGGCGTGGGTGAGGGAGAGCGCGCCCGCGGTGCGGGTGGCGCGGCCGCGCAGGCGGGAGTCGGCGGCGCTGAGGCTGTAGGCGGCGCGGGCCAGGCCGTCCAGCGCCTGCTCGCGTTCGGGGTCGAGGTCGGCGGCGGCGTGGCCGGCGTCAGGGTCGGGCAGCGTCGGCACGGTGGACCTCCAGGGCTGGACGAAACGGGCGAGTTGACAGCCAGCTTAGCTTAAGTACTTAATGATTAAGTACTTAGCAATCACCGCTGAGCACCCCACCGCACCTACCCCACCCACCGAACCCCCGAGGAGTCCCGTCATGACCATCCGTTCGACCGGCCAGAGCTGGGCCCTGGACATCGCCCTCGCCCAGGGCGGCTTCGACGCCCTGCACCCGCAGGCCAAGGGCACCCTGGAGCAGCTCGGCCACGACCACACCGACTTCGACAAGGTCTTCGACCTGGTGCAGAGCGGCGTGATGCTGCCCAAGGCGTGGGCCACCGTCGCCGGGCAGGCCGAGGAGCGCGCCGCCCACCACGAGCGCGGCGGCTTCGCCCGGACCGCCGCCGACCTGTACGTGCGCGCCGCCGTGATGTGGGGCCGCGCCCAGTACTCGGTCTTCGACGCCGCCGACCCGCGCAAGCTCGCCTTCCGCGAGCACGCCAACCACTGCGTGGAGCGCCTGGGCGCGCTGCGCGGCGACCGGGTGCGCCGCGTCGAGCTCGACTTCGAGGGCGGCCGGATCTTCGGCCTGCTGCACCTGCCCGCCGGCGACGTGACGGGCGCCCCCGCGGTCATCCTCGGCCCGGGGATGGACATGATCAAGGAGGACTACATCTACGCGGCCGAGCGCTACTACACCTCGCGCGGCATGGTCGCCCTGTCCATCGAGGGCCCGGGCCAGGGCGAGACCCGGGCGAACGGCCTGACCGTCGACCTCACCAACTACGAGCGCGCGATCAGCCGTTACATCGACCACCTGGCCTCGCTGCCGCAGGTCGACCCGAACCGGATCGGCATGTTCGGCATCAGCATGAGCGGCTACTGGGGCTCGCGCGCCGCCGCCACCGACCCCCGGCTCTCGGCCCTGGCCGCCTTCGAGGCCGTCACCGGCGACTTCACCACCATCTTCGAGCGGGCCCAGCCCACCTTCAAGAACAACTACATGTTCATGGCCGGCTACACCGACGAGGAGGCCTTCGACCGCGAGCTGGTCGCCCGGATGCCGCTGGGCGACCTCGTCCAGGACATCACCTGCCCGGTCCTGTACGGCATCGGCGAGTTCGACGAGCTCACCGTGCTCGAGCAGGCGATGGCCACCTACGAGCGGGTCCGCGCCCCCAAGGAGCTGCGCGTCTACGAGAACGAGTTCCACCCGCTGGGCGGGGTCGCGGCCGAGATCTTCCGGTTCGGCGCCGAGTGGGTCGAGCGCGCCCTGAACGGCGAACTCGCCGAGCCGGGGCGCGACGTGCGGCACTACGTGCACGCCGACGGCCGCACCACCGACGGCACCGCCGACCCCGCCTGGTGGCTGGGCACCGTCCCCGCCCAGATCACCGCGGCACGCCGGGCCTGAACGGGGGCGCCTCGGGGCCGCCTCCGAACCCGGCGGCCCCCGCCCGACGGTGCGTCAGTCCAGCACCGGCAGGAGCTGCGGCAGGTGCCCGTCGGAGCCCAGCGCCACCGCGCGCCGCTCCTCGTCCACCTCGCCGTAGGTCGTGGTGCGCTGGCGCGCGGGGCGCCCGGCGGCCTCGGCGATCGCCTCCAGGTCCCGGATGGACTTGTAGCTCCCGTACGCGGAGCCGGCCATCCGGGAGATGGTCTCCTCCATCAGGGTGCCGCCGAGGTCGTTGGCGCCGCTGCGGAGCATCTCGGCCGCGCCGTCCGCGCCCAGCTTCACCCAGCTGGTCTGGATGTTGGGGATGTGCGGGTGCAGCAGCAGCCGGGCCATCGCGACCACCGCGCGGTTGTCGCGGTGGGTCGGGCCCGGGCGGGCGATGCCGGCCAGGTAGACCGGGGCGTTGGTGTGGATGAACGGCAGCGTGACGAACTCCGTGAAGCCGCCGGTGCGCTGCTGGATCGAGGCGAGCAGCCGCAGGTGGCCGAGCCAGTGCGCCGGGGTGTCGACGTGCCCGTACATCATCGTGGAGGAGGAGCGGATGCCCAGGTCGTGGGCGGTGCTGACGACCTCCACCCAGGTGTCGGCGGGCAGTTTGCCCTTGGTGAGGATCCACCGCACGTCGTCGTCCAGGATCTCGGCCGCCGTGCCCGGGATGCTGTCCAGCCCGGCCTCCTTGGCGGCGCTCAGCCACTCGCGGATCGAGAGCCCGGTGCGGGTCGCCCCGTTGACCACCTCCATCGGCGAGAAGGCGTGCACGTGGATGCCCGGCACCCGCTGCTTGACCGCCCGCGCGATGTCGAAGTAGGCGGTGCCCGGCAGGTCCGGGTGGATGCCGCCCTGCATGCAGACCTCGGTGGCGCCCACCTCCCAGGCCTGGGCGGCGCGTTCGGCCACCTGGTCGAGCGAGAGGGTGTAGGCGTCGGCGTCGGTGCGGCGCTGCGCGAAGGCGCAGAAGCGGCAGCCGGTGTAACAGACGTTGGTGAAGTTGATGTTGCGGGTGACGCAGTAGGTGACGGTGTCGCCGACCACCGAGCGGCGCAGGTCGTCGGCGACCTGGCAGAGCGCGTCCAGGGCCGGGCCGTCCGCCTGGAAGAGGGTGAGCGCCTGGTCGTCCGTCAGCTTGGTGGGATCGTCGGCGGCCACCTTGAGCGCGGCGCGCACATCACCGCCCAGGCGGGCGGCCGGCACCGCGGCGGCCTGCTCGCGCAGCGCCTCCCAGTCGCCGTAGACCTCGTCGAAGTCGCCGCGGCGGTCGCCGGTACGGCCCTCGGTGTCGATCTCGTGGTGCAGTTCGGTGCGCCCGGAGGAGCCCAGGTCCTCCGGCTCCTGCCAGGGGCGGCCCAGCACCGGCGCGTCCTCGCGGGCGAGCGCCGTCCCGGGCTCCACCAGGCCCTCCACGTGCGGCCGCAGGCGCGGGTCCAGCCAGGGCTCGCCGCGCTTGAGGTACTCCGGGTAGACGGTGAGCCGCTCGCGCAGCCGGTAGCCCTGTTCGGCGGTGCGGGCGGCCAGTTCGGCGATCTGCGGCCAGGGCGCCTCGGGGTTCACGTGGTCCGGGGTGAGCGGGGAGACGCCGCCCCAGTCGTCGATGCCCGCGCCGATGATCAGCTCGTACTCTCCGGCGACCAGGTTCGGCGGCGCCTGCAGCCGCGTCCCCGGGCCCAGCACCACCCGGGCGACCGCGATGCAGGCGGCGATCTCCTGGAGTTCCGCATCCGGCATGCCGCGCATCGCGGTGTCCGGCTTGGCCCGGAAGTTCTGGATGATCACCTCCTGGATGCCGTGGTACTCGCGGGAGACGGAGCGGATCGCGAAGAGCGACTCGGCCCGCTCCTCGTAGGTCTCGCCGATGCCGATCAACAGACCGGTGGTGAACGGGATCGCCGTGCGCCCGGCGTCCTGGAGCGCGCGCAGCCGCACGGCGGGCTCCTTGTCCGGCGAGCCGTAGTGCGGGCCGTCGGGCTCGGACCACAGGCGGGTCGCGGTGGTCTCCAGCATCATGCCCATGCTCGGCGAAACGGGCTTCAGCCGCTGGAAGTCGGTCCAGCTGCAGACCCCCGGGTTGAGGTGCGGCAGCAGGCCGGTCTCCTCCAGCACCCGCACCGAGATCGCGCGCAGATAGGAGATGGTGTCGTCGTAGCCGTGCGCGTCCAGCCACTCGCGGGCCTCGGGCCAGCGGTCCTCGGGGCGGTCGCCGAGGGTGAACAGGGCCTCCTTGCAGCCCAGTGCGGCGCCCTTGCGGCAGATGTCCAGGACCTCGTCCGGGGAGAGGAACATCCCCTGGCCCTCCCGGCGCAGCTTGCCGGGGACGGTGACGAAGGTGCAGTAGCGGCAGCGGTCCCGGCAGAGCCGGGTGAGCGGGACGAAGACCTTCTTGGAGTAGGTGATGACGCCCTCGCGGCCGACCGCCGCCAGGCCCTGGTCACGCAGCCGGGCCGCGGTGGCGCACAGGTCCGCCAAGTCCTCGTCCCTGGCCTGGAGGAGGACGGCGGCCTCCGCGGTGTCCAGCGCCACCCCGTCCCTGGCCCGGCGCAGCGCGCGACGCATCGCGTTCGCGGTCGGCCGCGCGGTGGGTGTCGGCAGCGCGGTCGGCCGCGCGCTCGCGGTCGGCGTCGTCGGCGGCGTGGCAGAGGGCGTGGC
Organism: Kitasatospora sp. NPDC008050; assembly: GCF_042957465.1. Lineage (NCBI taxonomy): Bacteria > Bacillati > Actinomycetota > Actinomycetes > Kitasatosporales > Streptomycetaceae > Kitasatospora > Kitasatospora sp. NPDC008050. The sequence goes on along the minus strand of NZ_JBIBIJ010000002.1, from coordinate 210,464 downwards.
GTCCATGCGCCGACCCTACGCCAGCAGGAGTACCCCACGTCCCCCAGAACCCTGATATCGCCTCAGGGTTGCCTGAGCCACAAGGCGTACGGCGCGGCCCCCGGGCGGGCGATGTGAGAAATCCCTGTGCGGGCTCTAATGGAACGTACAACGCAACGGCAGAACGCAGGGCGCTACGGAGGGGCTGACGCGATGACGACCGGGTACGCGGGATTCGACAGCAACGAGGAACAGCCGGGCGGTGACGACCCGTTCGCCCGCCCCTACCGCGCGCGCCGGCGCACCGCCGTGCGGGTACTGGTGCCGCTGGCCGTGGCGGCCGTCGCAGCCGCCGGCGTGGCCGTGGTGCCGGCGTTGGCCAGCACGAGCGCGCCGACGCTGCCTCAGGTGACGGCCCAGCAGCTGCTCGCCAAGGTGTTCGCCGACCAGACACAGGCGCTCAGCGGCACGGTGCAGGTCTCCACCGACCTGGGCATCCCGAGCCAGGTGCTCCAGCTGGCCGGCCAGGGCGGGCTCGCCGGGACGGCCAACGCCGCGGGGGCGGCGGGCGGCAGCGGCCAGTCCAAGGAGCGCAACGGGGCTGCCGCCGCCGATCCGCAGGCCAAGCTGACCGCCCTGCTCGCCGGGGACCACACGCTGCGGGTCGCGGCCGACGGCCCGGACAAGCAGCGCGTCGCGCTGGTGGAGCCGCTGGCGGAGTACGACCTGATCCACAACGGCGACCAGGCCTGGGCCTGGGACAGCGCCAGCAACCAGGCGCTGCACCTGGCCGACGGGCCGAGCACGGCCAAGGACGCGGCCGGGCACGCCAAGGACCCCAGGAGTCCACTCGACGGGGTGCCGACCACCCCGCAGCAGGCCGCCCAGCAGCTGCTGGCCGGCAGCGCGGGCAGCTCGGACGTCTCGGTGGCCGGCACCACCACGGTGGCCGGGCGCAGCGCCTACCAGTTGAGCGTCAAGCCCAAGCAGTCCGGCTCGACGATCGCCGAGGTGAAGGTCGCGGTCGACTCCGCCACCGGCACCCCGCTCGCGGTGGTCGCCACCTCGACCTCGGGCAGCACCATGCTGGACGCGCACTTCAGCGACGTCTCGTTCACCAGGCCGAGCGCGAGCACCTTCGACTTCACCCCGCCCAAGGGCGCCAAGGTGGTCGAGCAGGCCCCCGCGCAGCACGGGAAGGACGAGGCGGACCGCGCGCAGCAGCCGGGCAGCACGAACGGCGCGAAGGTGATCGGCAGCGACTGGACCAGCGTGGTCTCGTTCGCGCTCCCCGCCACGACCGCCACAGCCCCGCAGAGCGGCAGCGGGCACCACCGGCAGCTGCCCAGCGCCACCGAGCTGGTCAAGTCGCTCGGCAAGCCGGTGGCCGATGGCACGCTGATCAGCACCAAGGTGGTCAACGTGCTGATCACTGACGACAACCATGTCTACGCCGGTGCGGTCACCCTGCCGGTGCTCCAGGCCGCGGCGGGAGTGAAGTAGATGACGCAGTCTCCGACCGTGGACACGGCGGAGACCACCGAGGGGGGCCAGGTCGCCGAGGCGGCCGCGGCCCCCCTCGGCGGCCCGCCGGTGATCCGTACCCAAGGCCTGACCAAGCGCTTCGCCGGCGGGCAGCTGGCCGTGGACGGCCTGGACCTGACGGTGCCGCGCGGCAGCGTCTTCGGGTTCCTCGGCCCGAACGGCTCGGGCAAGACCACCACCATCCGGATGCTGATGGGCCTGATCGCCCCGACCTCCGGGGTGGCCGCCGTGCTCGGCGCGCCGATGCCGCAGGCGGCGGCCGCCGTGCTGCCCCGGGTCGGCGCGCTGATCGAGGGGCCCGCGCTCTACGGCTTCCTCTCCGGGCGCGACAACCTGATCCGCTACGACTCGGCCGACCCGACCTCCGACCCGCGCACCCGCAAGGAGCGGGTGGCACACGCGCTGGAGAGGGTCGGGCTGGCGGCCGCGGCGGGAAAGAAGGCGCGGGCCTACTCGCTGGGCATGAAGCAGCGCCTGGGCCTGGCCGCCGCCCTGCTCCAGCCGCGCGAGCTGCTGGTGCTGGACGAGCCGACCAACGGCCTGGACCCGCAGGGCATGCGGGAGATCCGGGCGCTGGTGCGCGAGGTCGCGGCGGAGGGGACCACCGTCTTCCTCTCCTCCCACCTGCTGGACGAGATCGAGCAGGTCTGCACGCACGCCGCCGTGATGTCCAAGGGCCGGCTGGTGGTGCAGGGCACGGTGGCCGAGCTGGCCGCCCGGGCACAGGGCCGGCTGGTGGTCCGCACGGCGGACGCCGAGGCGGCGCTGGCCGTGCTGACCGAGCACCGGGTGACCGGTCTGCGGGTCGGCGAGGGCCGGGTGGACGGCGAGTCGGGCGCCCTGGACGACGAGGAGGCGCTGCCCAGGCTGTGCGCGGCGCTGGTGGCGGCCGGGGTGCGGGTGCGCGGCTTCGCAGTGGAGCGGGGCACGTTGGAGGACGCCTTCGTGGCGCTGACCGGGGAGGGCTTCGATGTCGCAGGTTGAGACGGCCGCGCCGGCCGGGCCGGTGGCCCTGGCGGCCGGGCCGAGGCCGCAGACGCTGCCCGGGTTCCTGGCGCTGTTCCGCAGCGAGCTGTGGCTGACCTTCCGCCGGGCGCGCACGATGGCGCTGCTCGGGGTGCTGGCCCTGGTGCCGATCCTGATCGGCGTGGTGGTGCGGCTGGAGACCGGCGACATGCGCGGCGGCGACGGTGGCCCGGCGTTCCTCGCCCAGGTCACCCAGAACGGCGTCTTCCTGACCTTCACCGCGCTGGCCACCTCGCTGCCGATCTTCCTGCCGATGACGGTGGGCGTGGTGGCGGGCGACTCGGTGGCCGGCGAGGCCGCCACCGGCACGCTGCGCTATCTGCTGGTCGCCCCGGCCGGGCGCAGCCGGCTGCTGGCGGCGAAGTTCACCGCGGCGATGGCCTTCTGCGTGGCGGCGACGCTGGCGGTCGCGCTCTCCGGGCTGATCATCGGCTCGATCCTGTTCCCGGTCGGCGATGTCACGCTGCTCTCCGGCGACACCATCGGCCTGGGCGCGGCGCTGCTGCGGGTGGTGCTGATCTCGGGCGTGGTGGCGCTGTCGCTGGCCGGGCTGGTGGCGGTGGGGCTCTTCATCTCCACCCTGACCAACAGCGGGATCGCCGCGATGGCGAGCACGGTCGGGCTGGTGATCATCGTCCAGGTGCTGGACAGCTTCCCGCAGCTGCACGCCATCCAGCCCTGGCTGCTGACCCACTACTGGCTCTCCTTCGGCGACCTGCTGCGGCAGCCGATGTACTGGCACGGGGTCTGGCAGGACCTGGGCCTGCAGGCGCTCTACGTCGCGTTCTTCGGCTCGGCCGCCTGGGCCCGGTTCACCAGCCGGGACATCACCGCGTGACGGCCGGCCGGGGCATCACCGCGTGACGCCGGCCGCTGGGGCCACGGCTGCCGCCTCGGCGGCGGCCGGCACCGCCCGCTCGGCGCGCACCCGGCGCAGCGCGTCCCAGGTGAGCACCGCCAGTGCCGCCCAGACCAGCGCGAAGCCGGCCCAGCGGGCGGGCGGCATCGCCTCGTGGAAGTACAGGACGCCGCAGAGGAACTGGAAGACCGGCGCCAGGTACTGCAGCAGGCCCATGGTGGAGAGCGGGATCCGGATCGCGGCGGCACCGAACATGAGCAGCGGGACCGCGGTGATCGGGCCGGTCAGCAGGAGCAGCGTGAAGTGGCCCGCGCCGTGGCCGAAGACGTCGTGGCCGGTGGCCGCGCGGTAGAGCAGGAAGGCGAGCGCGAAGGGGAAGATGAAGGCGGTCTCCAGCGCGAAGCTCTCCAGCCCGCCGAGCGCGATCTTCTTCTTGAGCAGCCCGTAGACGGCGAAGGTCAGCGCCAGGGTGAGCGCGATCCACGGCAGCCGTCCGTAGCCGACGGTCAGCACCACCACGGAGAGCGCGCCGACCCCCACCGCCGCCCACTGCGCGGTGCGCAGCCGCTCCTTCAGCAGCAGGACGCCGAAGCCGATGGTGACCAGCGGGTTGATGAAGTAGCCGAGGCTGGTCTCCACCACGTGGCCGGAGTTCACGCCCCAGATGTAGACGCCCCAGTTGAGCGAGATCGCGGCCGCCGCCAGTGCGGAGAGCGCGAGCCGGCGCGGCTGGCGCAGCAGCGGGCGCAGCCAGGACCAGTGGCCCCGGACGGTGAGGATCAGGGCGGCCACGACGAGCGACCAGCACATCCGGTTGGCCAGGATGTCGCCGGAGGAGGTCGGCTCCAGCAGCGGCCAGTAGAGCGGGAACAGGCCCCAGATGCCGTACGCGGCAACGCCCAGCCAGACGCCGCGGCCGAGCTCGCTCTGGCTGCTGCCCTGGCTCCCTTGGATCTCCGGTGCCATGGCAGGCCTCTTCTCCGCTCGGCGCACGTGTGTCGTGGCGACGGTAGCGGTCGGGGGCCGGGGTTGTCATCTCCGTTCTCGCATTTTGGTCATGACAGGGTGATCATGACCGGGGTCGCGCGGACCAGGGCACCGCGTCGACCGGCGCGGACGCGGGCACCGCGTCGACCGGCGCCGGCCGGGAGGACAGCTCCGCCGCCGCCCGGCGGCCCAGCACCTGCACCAGCTCCGTGTGCAGGACGGCGTTCAGCTCGGCCCGGCCCGGCGCCCGCGGCTTGGTCAGCGCCACCCGCGCCACCCGCGCCACCGGCGCAGCCGTCGCCGACCGCAGCTCGGCCACCAGCCGCCGAGCCTGCGCCTCCGACGCGGCCGCCCGCTTCGCAGCCCTGGTCGCACGCGACGCCCGCAGACTCAGCGCCAGTGAGAGCGCGATCAGGAAGAAGACAAGGACACCCAGCACGAATTCCCCCAAGTGACGCGATTCAGTCGGCCCGCCGAGGCTACGCCCCGCCCTCGCCCACGCCCTCCCACGGGGCCGGACCGCTCAGGCCGCGCAGCTTCTCGGGGTTGAGCTGGGCACGCAGCTCGTGGAGCAGGCCGTCGCGCACCTCCACGAGCAGGGTGCCGATCGGGACACCGTCCTTGCTGAAGAGCAGCCCCGGTGCGCCGTTGATCCAGACCGGCTCGCTCACCACGCCCGCCATCTCCGGCTTGGCCAGCACCCCGAGCAGCCAGCGCGCCACGTGGTCGGGCCCGTACAGCGGCCGACGGGCGGCGCGCACCACGCCGCCGCCGTCCGACCAGGCGGTCACCTCGGGTGCGAGCAGCTCCATCACCCGGGCCGCGTCGCCGGTGGCGCAGGCGGCCATGAAGCGCTCGGTCGCCTCGCGGCGCCGGCCCGGGTCGGTGTCGAAGCGCGGCTGCCGGGCGGCCACGTGCGCCTTGGCCCGGTGCGCGGTCTGCCGCACCGCCGCCTGCGACTTGTCCAGCGCCTGGGCGATCTCGCCGGTGGAGTAGTCGAAGACCTCGCGCAGCACGAAGACGGCACGCTCCAGCGGGCTGAGCGTCTCCAGCACCACCAGCATGGCGAGCGAGACGGAGTCGGCGAGTTCGGCGAACTCGGCGGCGTCCGGCTCGGTCAGCAGCGGCTCCGGCAGCCAGGGGCCGACGTAGGACTCGCGCCGGGCCTGGGCCGAGGTGAGCCTGTTGAGCGCCAGGTTGGTCACCGTCCGCACCAGGTACGCCTTCGGGTGGCTGACCGCCGCCCGGTCCACCGCGGCCCACTTGAGCCAGGCGTCCTGCAGGATGTCCTCGGCGTCGGCCACACTGCCCAACAGCCGGTAGGCGGTGGCGAAGAGCAGCCGCCGGTTTTCGAGGAAGGGGTCGTCGTCAGCGCCGGAATCGATCACTGCTCCAGGCTGCCAGCGGGCCCCGCCCCCGGGCAAGCACCCGGGGGCGGAGCAGCGACTAGGCGACGGTCCAGGTGTCCTTGCCGGCGAGCAGGCCGGCCAGGTCGCCGGATCCGTGCTGCTCGACGGCGGTGTCCAGCTGGGCGGTCATCAGGGTGTCGTAGACCGGGCGCTGGACGTCACGCAGCACGCCGATCGGCGTGTGGTGCAGCGTGTCGTTGTCGGCGAGGCGGGAGAGCGCGAAGGCCGTCACCGGGCCGGCCGCGTGCGCGTCGTGCACCAGCACCTCGGCCTGGTTGGCCTCGGTGAGCTCGGCAACGGTCAGCTCGCCGCTGGCCCGGTCGCGGAAGACGCCCTGACCGGCGAAGGTGATCGGCTGCCCGTGCTCCAGGCGCACCAGCGCCCGCTCGGCGGTGGCCTGGTCCTTGAGCACCTCGAAGGCACCGTCGTTGAAGATGTTGCAGTTCTGGTAGATCTCCACCAGCGCGGTGCCCTGGTGCTCGGCGGCCGCGCGCAGCACCGAGGTCAGGTGCTTGCGGTCGGAGTCGATGGTGCGTGCCACGAAGGTGGCCTCGGCGCCGAGCGCGAGCGAGATCGGGTTGAACGGCGCGTCCAGCGAGCCCATCGGGGTGGACTTGGTGATCTTGCCGACCTCGCTGGTGGGCGAGTACTGACCCTTCGTCAGGCCGTAGATCCGGTTGTTGAAGAGCAGGATCTTCAGGTTGACGTTGCGGCGCAGCGCGTGGATCAGGTGGTTGCCGCCGATGGAGAGTGCGTCGCCGTCGCCGGTGACCACCCAGACGCTCAGGTCCTGGCGTGAGGTGGCCAGGCCGGTGGCGATCGCCGGGGCGCGGCCGTGGATCGAGTGCACGCCATAGGTGTTCATGTAGTACGGGAAGCGTGAGGAGCAGCCGATCCCGGAGATGAAGACGGTGTTCTCGCGGCGGATGCCGAGCTCGGGCATGAAGGACTGCACCGCTGCCAGGATCGCGTAGTCCCCGCAGCCGGGGCACCAGCGCACCTCCTGGTCGGTCTTGAAGTCCTTGGCGCTCTGCGGTGCGTCCGTCTTGGGCACCAGGTTGAGCGAGGGGAACTTACTCATCGTCGTCGCTCCCGTCCAGCGTTCCGATCGCCGCCCACAGCACATCCGCCAACTGCGCGGCCTTGAAGGGCAGTCCGCGGACCTGGTTGTAGGACTGGGCGTCCACCAGGTACTTGGCCCGCAGCAGCAGGGCGAGTTGGCCGAGGTTCATCTCGGGCACGATGACCTTGTCGTAACTGCCCAGTACCGCGCCCAGGTTGGCCGGGAAGGGGTTGAGGTTGCGCAGGTGCGCCTGGGCGATGTGGCCACCGTCGGCCCGCAGGCGGCGCACCGCGGCGGTGATCGGCCCGTAGGTCGAGCCCCAGCCGATCACCAGCACCCTGGCCCGTCCGTCCGGGTCGTCGACCTCGATCGGGGGCACCGTGATGCCGTCGATCTTGGCCTGCCGGGTGCGGACCATCAGGTCGTGGTTGGCGGGGTCGTAGGAGATGTTGCCGGTGCCGTCCTGCTTCTCGATGCCGCCGATCCGGTGCTCCAGGCCGGCCGTGCCGGGCACCGCCCACGGCCGGGCGAGCGTCTGCGGATCGCGCTTGTAGGGCCAGAACTCGCCCTCGGGGGTGTTCGGCCCGGTGGCGAAGGCCGGTTCGATCTCCGGCAGTTCGTCGACCGCCGGGATCCGCCAGGGCTCCGAGCCGTTGGCCAGGTAGCCGTCCGAGAGCAGGAAGACCGGGGTGCGGTAGGTGACCGCGATCCGGGCGGCCTCCAGCGCGGCGTTGAAGCACTCGGCCGGGGTGGCCGGCGCCACGATCGGCACCGGCGCCTCGCCGTTGCGCCCGAACATCGCCTGCAGCAGGTCGGCCTGCTCGGTCTTGGTCGGCAGCCCGGTGGAGGGGCCGCCGCGCTGGATGTCCACCACCAGCAGCGGCAGTTCGAGCGAGACGGCCAGGCCGATCGTCTCCGACTTCAGCGCCACGCCGGGGCCCGAGGTGGTGGTCACGCCCAGCGCGCCGCCGAAGGCCGCGCCCAGCGCCGCGCCGATGCCCGCGATCTCGTCCTCGGCCTGGAAGGTCCGCACGCCGAAGTTCTTGTGCCTGGACAGCTCGTGCAGGATGTCGGAGGCCGGCGTGATCGGGTACGAGCCGAGGAAGACCGGCAGGCCCGAGCGCTGCCCGGCGGCGATCAGGCCGTAGGAGAGCGCCAGGTTGCCGGAGATGTTGCGGTAGGTGCCGGCGGGCAGCCTGGCCGGGGCCACCTCGTAGGAGACCGCGAAGTCCTCGGTGGTCTCACCGAAGTTCCACCCCGCCTTGAAAGCCGTGATGTTGGCCTCGGCGATGGCCGGCTTCTTGGCGAACTTGGTCCGCAGGAACGACTCGGTGCCCTGGGTGGGCCGGTGGTACATCCAGGAGAGCAGCCCGAGCGCGAACATGTTCTTGGCCCGCTCGGCGTCCTTGCGGGCCAGCCCGCTCTCCTTGAGCGCCTCCAGCGTCAGCGTGGTCAACGGCACCTTGTGCAGGTGGAAACCGTCCAGCGAGCCGTCACCGAGCGGATCGGCCGCATAGCCGACCTTGGCCAGCGCCCGCTTGGTGAACTCGTCGGTGTCCACGATGATCTCCGCGCCACGCGGCAGATCGGGCAGGTTGGCCTTGAGCGCCGCCGGGTTCATCGCCACCAGGACGTCCGGCGCGTCCCCCGGCGTGAGGATGTCGTGGTCGGCGAAGTGCAGTTGGAAGCTGGAGACCCCGGGCAGAGTGCCCTGGGGCGCGCGGATCTCGGCGGGGAAGTTGGGCAGGGTGGACAAGTCGTTACCGAAGGAGGCGGTCTCCGAGGTGAAGCGGTCACCGGTCAGCTGCATACCGTCGCCCGAGTCACCCGCGAAGCGGATGACCACCCGGTCGACCCGACGAACCGGCTTCGGTCGCCGTGGCGCCGCCGCGTCCGGTCGACCTGGTGGGTCGCTCGGACTACCCCCTACTGCTGCTACCTGATCGACCTCGCTGGTCACTGCCGCGAACCTCCCTCAGGGGTACCAGCCGCGGGCGTGAGCCGTGTGCCCCGTCCGCCTGGTGCACCGATCGAATCCTATGCGGGTGGCGATTCGCTGGTATGTAACTAGAGCAAAGGCAGCCCCTTGAGTATTTCCGTGCCGTCACCTTGGGGCGGCGGCCCGGCACGCCGGGCGGCGGGGGCGCGGGTACTGCGGGGGGTGCCGCAGGGGAAGCGGTCAGGAGTTCAGGTAGGTGAGCACCGCGAGCACCCGGCGGTGGTCCTCGGGGCTCTGCGCCAGACCGAGTTTGAGGAAGATGTTGCTGACGTGCTTCTCCACCGCGCCGTCGGAGATCACCAGCGTCTTGGCCACCGCCGCGTTGGTCCGCCCCTCGGCCATCAGCGCGAGCACCTCGCGCTCGCGCGGGGTCAGCCGGCTCAGCACGTCGCCCTTGCGGCTGCGGCTGAGCAGTTGCTGGACCACCTCGGGGTCCAGCGCGGTGCCGCCGCCGGCCACCCGGACCACCGCGTCCACGAACTCGCGCACCTCGGCGACCCGGTCCTTGAGCAGGTAGCCGACCCCGCGGGTGGAGCCGGCCAGCAGCTCGGAGGCGTACTGCTCCTCCACGTACTGGGAGAGCACCAGTACCCCGAGCCCCGGGTAGAGGCCGCGCAGCGTCACGCAGGCCCGCACGCCCTCGTCGGTGTGGGTGGGCGGCATCCGCACGTCGGCCACCACCACGTCGGGCAGCGAACCGGCCTCGGCCAGGTCGTGGACCGCCTTGAGCAGCGCCGCGCCGTCCCCGACCCCGGCCACCACCTCAAGGCCGCGGTCGGTGAGCAGCCGGGTCAGGCCCTCCCTGAGCAGGACCGAGTCCTCGGCGATGACGACGCGCAGCATGTGATGCTTCTCCCCCGCGGTGTGGTGCTCGACGGCGCGTCCGGTGGTACTCGGTGGCGCCCAGTGGTGCGACGCCTCACATGGTACGGATCGCGACGGCGTCGCAGAGCCCCTGGAGGGCCGCCTTGGCCGGGCCCTCGGGCAGCGGGTCGAGCAGCGCGCGGGCCTCCTCGGCGTAGCGCAGGGTCTCGCGGCGGGCGCGCTCCAGCGCGGGGTGACGGCGCAGCAGGCGCAGCGCCTCGGCGTGCCGCTGATTGTCCGTCAGGTCCTGCTGGAGCAGCTCGCGCAGCCGGGCGTCCTCCGGGTCGCTCTCGTCCAGCGGCATCGACTGCAGCAGCAGCACCGGCAGCGTGGGCACGCCCTCGCGCAGGTCGGTGCCGGGGGTCTTGCCGGACTCGTGGCCGTCGCTGGCGATGTCGAGCACGTCGTCGGCGAGCTGGAAGGCGATGCCCATCTTCTCGCCGTACTGGGTGAGGATCTCCACCACCCAGGGCTCGGCGCCGGCCATCAGCGAGCCGAAGCGCCCGGAGACGGCGATCAGCGCGCCGGTCTTGCCGGCCAGGACCTCCAGGTAGTGGTCCAGCGGGTCCTCGCCGGGGCCGGGGCCCGCGGTCTCCAGGATCTGACCGGTCACCAGGCGCTCGAAGGCGTCGGCCTGGATCCGCACCGCCTCGGTACCCAGCTCGGAGAGCACCTGGGAGGCCCGGGAGAAGAGGAAGTCGCCGGTGAGGATGGCCACCGAGTTGTCCCAGCGGGCGTTGACGGTGGGCACGCCGCGGCGCACCGGGGCCTCGTCCATCACGTCGTCGTGGTACAGGGTGGCCAGGTGGGTCAGCTCCACCACCACGGCGGCCGGCACCACGCCGGGCGCGTACGGGTCGCCGAACTGGGCGGCCAGCATCACCAGCAGCGGGCGGAAGCGCTTGCCGCCGGCCTTGATCAGATGGCTCGCGGTGACCGTGACCAGCGGGAGCTCGCTCTTGACGGCCTCGGCCATCGCGGCCTCCACCGCCGTAAGCCCCGCCTGGACGTCACGGTTCAGATCGCGGTCCTGCACGCTGAGCCCGAAGGGTTCCACGACGGTCACGAAGACCACTCCTGTCGCCGGTCGATCATGCGGTCCGGTCCCTGTTGCGGCCGCTGCCATCCCCAGCAGCGTATCCGGTCACGAGTGGATCACTGTACGGGCGTGCGGGTAGCGCGGCGAGATCGCGCCGGGTCCGGGGTGTGCGCCCCGGACCCGGCCTGTCATCGGTACCACCTCGCGGGGCGGCTCAGCGGGCGAACATCGCCGCCTTGGACGCGAGGTCCAGGAAGTACTGCGGCAGCAACCCGAGGCCGAGCGTGACGATCACGCCGAGCGAGATCGCCATCGTGGTGAAGACGCTGGGGATCGCCACCGCCGGTCCGTTCGGCTGCGGGTCGGAGAAGAACATCAGCACGATCACCCGGATGTAGAAGAACGCGGCGACCGCCGAGCTGAGCACACCGACAATCACCAGCGGGGTCGCCCCGCCCGCCGCCGCGGCCTGGAAGACCGCGAACTTTCCGGTGAATCCGCTGGTCAGCGGAATGCCCGCGAAGGAGAGCAGGAAGAGCGCGAAGACCGCGGCGAGCAGCGGCGAGCGGCGGCCGAGCCCGGCCCAGCTGGACAGGTGGGTGGCCTCGCCCTTGGAGTCGCGCACCAGGGTGACCACCGCGAAGGCGCCCAGCGTGACGAAGGAGTACGCCAGCAGGTAGAAGAGCACCGCGCCCAGGCCCTGCCGGTTGGTGGCGATCACGCCGGTCAGGATGAAGCCGGCGTGCGCGATCGAGGAGTACGCCAGCAGCCGCTTCACGTCCTGCTGGGTCACCGCCAGGATCGCGCCGACGACCATGGTGAGGATCGCCACACCCCACATCACCGGGCGCCAGTCCCAGCGCAGTCCGGGGAAGGCCACGTAGAACAGCCGCAGCAGCGCGCCGAAGGCGGCCACCTTGGTCGCCGCGGCCATGAAGCCGGTGACCGGGGTCGGGGCGCCCTGGTAGACGTCCGGGGTCCAGGCGTGGAACGGCACCGCGCCGACCTTGAAGAGCAGACCGACCCCGAGCATCGCCAGGCCGATCAGCAGCAGCGCGTCGTTGTGCGTGGTGACCGCCAGCGCCGGGGTGACCGGGGCGTTGCCGGAGATGACGTCCGCGATCTCCGGCAGCCGGAAGCTGCCCGCGTACCCGTAGAGCAGCGCGCTGCCGAACAGGAAGAAGGCCGAGGCGAAGGAGCCCAGCAGGAAGTACTTGACGGCCGCCTCCTGGGAGAGCAGCCGGCGCCGGCGGGCCAGCGCGCAGAGCAGGTAGAGCGGGAAGGAGAAGACCTCCAGCGCCACGAACATCGTCAGCAGGTCGTTGGCGGCCGGGAAGAGCAGCATGCCGCCGACCGCGAAGAGGGTCAGCGGGTAGACCTCGGTGGCGGCGAATCCGGCCTTGCCGGCCTGCCGCTCCTGCTCGCTGCCCGGGGTCGCCGAGGCCTGCGCGACGAAGGCGTCCACCGGCACGCCCTCGGGGCGCGGGTCGAGGCGGCGCTCGGCGTAGAGCAGCACGGCGAGCACGGCGGCCAGCAGGATCACGCCCTGCAGGAAGAGCGCGGGCCCGTCCAGCGCCACCGAACCCATCGCCAGCAGGCCGCTCCTGGTGGTGCCGTAGCCCTGACTGGCGAGCACCACCACCGCGATGAAGGCCCCGGCGAGTCCGGCCAGCGCCAGCGTCACCTGAGTCACGTAGCGGAACCGGCGCGGCACGAAGGCCTCCACCAGGATGCCCGCCACGGCGCCGCCGAAGACCACCAGCATCGGGGAGAGCTGGCCGTACTCGATGTGCGGGGCGGGGATGCTCGGCGTGTTGCCGCCGGCCGCCGCCATCCACAAGCTGTGGACAGTCACTGCTGCTCACCTCCGGCAGGGATGGCCACCGGGTGGGCCGGGGCCGGGTCGGTCCGGTGGACCTGGGAGAGGGTGTCGGCCACCGCCGGGTTCACCAGGTCGGTGAGCGGCTTGGGGTAGACCCCGAGGACCAGGGTCAGCGCGATCAGCGGGGCGGCCACCAGCACCTCGCGCGCCTTCAGGTCGGCCATGCCGCTGACGCTCGCCTTGACCGGTCCGGTCATGGTGCGCTGGTAGAGCACCAGCACGTAGAGCGCGGCCAGCACGATGCCCATGGTCGCGATGATCGCCAGCACCGGGTAGCGGGTGAAGGTGCCGACCAGGACCAGGAACTCGCTGACGAACGGCGCGAGTCCGGGCAGCGAGAGGGTGGCCAGGCCGCCGATCAGGAAGGTGCCGGCCAGCACCGGGGCGACCTTCTGCACGCCGCCGAAGTCGGCGATCAGGCGCGAGCCGCGGCGCGAGATCAGGAAGCCGGCCACCAGCATCAGCAGCGCGGTGGAGATGCCGTGGTTGACCATGTAGAGGGTGGCGCCGCTCTGGCCCTGGCTGGTCATCGCGAAGATGCCCAGGATGATGAAGCCGAAGTGCGAGATCGAGGCGTAGGCGACCAGCCGCTTGATGTCCTTCTGACCCACCGCCAGCAGCGCGCCGTAGATGATGCCGATGACGGCGAGCACCAGGATCGCGGGCGCGAAGAACTTGGAGGCGTCCGGGAACAGGCCCAGGCAGAACCGGAGCATCGCGAAGGTGCCGACCTTGTCGACCACCGCGGTGATCAGCACGGCGGTGCCGGGGGTGGACTCGCCCATCGCGTTCGGCAGCCAGGTGTGCAACGGCCAGAGCGGGGCCTTGACGGCGAAGGCGAAGAAGAAGCCGAGGAAGAGCGCGCGTTCGGCGGTCGGGTCGATGACCAGCTTGCCGTCCGCGACCGCCGAGGTCAGCGTCTGGAGGTCGAAGGTGCCCTGCCCCTGGTTCTGCGCGACCACGTACAGGCCGATCACGGCGGCCAGCATGACCAGGCCGCCGAGCAGGTTGTAGAGCAGGAACTTGACCGCCGCGTACGAACGCTGACGGGCCGCCTCGGGGCCGCCGGCCCGGTCGCCGAAGCCGCCGATCAGGAAGTACATCGGGATCAGCATGGCTTCGAAGAAGACGTAGAACAGGAAGACGTCGGTGGCCAGGAAGGAGACGATCACCATCGCCTCGACGGCCAGGATCAGGGCGAAGAAGCCCTGCGTGCGCCTGCGGTTCTCAAAGGTGCCCTCGGGGGTGGGCGCCGGGTCCGCGTCGTGCCAGGAGGCCAGCATGACGAAGGGCACCAGCACCGCGGTGAGCAGCACCAGCACGGCGCCGATGCCGTCCACGCCGAGCGAGAAGCTGATCCCGAAGGCGCGGATCCAGCTGTGCGACTCGGTGAGCTGGTAGCGCGGGCCGCCGCTCTTGAAGTCGCTCGCCACCAGGGCGGCCAGCGCCAGGGTGACGGCGGAGAAGGCGAGCGCGACGAACTTGGTGGTGCGCCGCCGGGTGTCGCTGGTGCCGGCCGGCAGCGCGGCGGTCAGGACCGCCCCGACGGCCGGGACAGCGCAGGTGGTGGTCAACAGGAGACTCATGCCAGTGCCTCCTGACGATGTGTCGGATTCATACGGACCTCATCAGGAGGGTGGTGGCGACCAGCACCAGCGTGCCGCCGAACATGGACAGGGCGTAGGAGCGGACGTAGCCGTTCTGCACCCGGCGCAGCCGGCTGGAGACGCCCCCGATGGTGGCGGCCAGGCCGTTGACGACGCCGTCGAGCCCCTTGCTGTCGAAGAAGACCAGCGCCGCGGTCAGCGCGGAGCCCGGGCGCACCAGGACGGCGTGGTTGAAGTCGTCCTGCAGCAGGTCGCGGCGGGCCGCCCGGGTGAGGGCGGAGCCGACCGGCGCGACGACCGGCACCGGCGAGCGCCCGTAGACCAGGTAGGCCAGGCCCACGCCGGCCAGCATGCAGGCGCTGGTGAGCAGGGTGACGGCGATCGAGGGCAGTGGCGAGTGGCCCTCGCTGTGCCCGGTGACCGGCTCCAGCCAGTGCAGGAACGAGCTGTTGACGCTGAACAGGCCGCCCGCGAAGACCGAGCCGACGGCCAGCACGATCATCGGGATGGTCATCGTCTTCGGCGACTCGTGCGGGTGCGGCTCATGGCCCTCGGCGTTCGGCTGCCAGCGCTTCTCGCCGAAGAAGGTCAGGATCATCACCCGGGTCATGTAGAACGCGGTGACCGCGGCGCCGATCAGGGTGACCGCGCCCAGGATCCAGCCCTCGGTACCGCCCTTGGCGAAGGCGGCCTCGATGATCTTGTCCTTGGAGAAGAAGCCGGACAGCCCCGGGAAGCCGATGATCGCCAGGTAGCCGAGCCCGAAGGTGACGAAGGTGACCGGCAGGTACTTGCGCAGGCCGCCGTAGTGACGCATGTTCACCTCGTCGTCCATGCCGTGCATGACCGACCCGGCGCCGAGGAAGAGCCCGGCCTTGAAGAAGCCGTGGGTGACCAGGTGCATGATCGCGAAGACGTAGCCGATCGGCCCCAGGCCCGCGGCCAGGATCATGTAGCCGATCTGCGACATGGTCGAGCCGGCCAGCGCCTTCTTGATGTCGTCCTTGGCACACCCGACGATCGCACCGAAGAGCAGCGTCACCGCGCCGACACAGACCACCGCGGTCTGCGCGTCCGGCGCGAGGTCGAAGATCGCGTGCGAGCGGGTGATCAGGTAGACGCCGGCGGTCACCATGGTGGCCGCGTGGATCAGCGCGGAGACCGGGGTCGGGCCCTCCATCGCGTCACCGAGCCAGCTCTGCAGCGGCACCTGGGCCGACTTGCCGCAGGCCGCGAGCAGCAGCATCAGGCCGATCGCGGTCAGCCTGCCCTGGCTCGCCTGGTGCGCGGTGTCGAAGACCGGGCCGAAGGCGAAGCTGCCGAACTGGGTGAACATCAGCATGATCGCGATCGACAGGCCGACGTCGCCCACCCGGTTGACGATGAACGCCTTCTTGGCGGCGGTGGCCGCGCTCGGCTTGTGCTGCCAGAAACCGATCAGCAGGTAGGAGGCGAGCCCGACGCCCTCCCAACCGACGTACAGCAGGAGGTAGTTGTCCGCCAGCACGAGCAGCAGCATGGCGGCCAGGAAGAGGTTGAGGTAGCCGAAGAAGCGGCGCCGGCGCTCGTCGTGCGCCATGTAGCCCACCGAGTAGAGGTGGATCAGGGTGCCGACGCCGGTGATCAGCAGCACGAAGGTGATCGAGAGCTGGTCGAGCTGGAAGGAGACGTCGGCCTGGAATCCGGCCACCGGGATCCAGCTGAACAGGTGTTCGCTGACGGCTCGTCGGTCGGTCGAGCGACCGAGCATCTGGGAGAAGAGGACCAGCCCGAAGACGAAGGAGAGCAGCGCGGCGAAGGTGCCCAGCCAGTGGCCGAACCGGTCCAGGGCCCGGCCGCCGAGCAGCAGCAGGGCAGCACCGAGCAGCGGAGCCGCCACGAGCAGCGGAATCAGAGAGTTCACTTAAGGCCCCTACAGCTTCATCAGGTTGCTGTCGTCGACCGAAGCCGAGTGCCTGGTCCTAAAGATGCTCACGATGATCGCCAGGCCCACCACGACCTCGGCGGCGGCGACCACCATGGTGAAGAAGGCCAGGATCTGGCCGTCCAGGTTGCCGTGCAGCCGGGAGAAGGTGACCAGGGCGAGGTTCGCGGCGTTGAGCATCAGCTCCACGCACATGAACAGGACGATGGCATTGCGCCTGATCAGCACCCCGCTGGCCCCGATGGTGAACAACAGGGCCGCGAGATACAGGTAGTTGACCGGGTTCACTCCGCCTCCTCCGTATTCTCCCGCTTCGG
Organism: Kitasatospora sp. NPDC008050; assembly: GCF_042957465.1. Lineage (NCBI taxonomy): Bacteria > Bacillati > Actinomycetota > Actinomycetes > Kitasatosporales > Streptomycetaceae > Kitasatospora > Kitasatospora sp. NPDC008050. The sequence goes on along the minus strand of NZ_JBIBIJ010000002.1, from coordinate 193,964 downwards.
GGTCTGCCTCTTCGGGTTCTCCGTCCTCGGCACCGTGGTCAGCGCCGCGCGGCCCTGCCCCTGGGCCGGCACCGGCCGCTCGGACGGCGGACGGCCCAGCCACTCGGAGGTGGCGTTCTCCAACTCGGCCATCCGGTGCAGCATGTCCTGGCTGACGTCGCGGATCTGGCCGCGCTCGCGCAGGGTGGCCATCACCGAGTCCTCGGCGATGGTGCCGTCCGGCAGCAGGCCCGCGATGTCCACCGCGTTGTGCCGGGCGTAGACGCCGGGCGCCGGCAGCGGCGGGATCTGCTTGTTGTCCCTGATCCGCTGGGCGGCCAACTCCCGCTGGGTGGGCCGGGGTTCGATGCTCTCGCGGTGGGTGAGCAGCATCGCGCCGACCGCCGCGGTGATCAGCAGCGCACCGGTGACCTCGAAGGCCCAGACGTACTTGGTGAAGATCAGCCGGGCCAGGCCCTGCACGTTGCCCTCGGCGTTCGCCTCGGCCAGGCCGGTGAAATGGCCGAGCCTGGCGTTGGCGATGCCCGCGATCAGCAGCACCCCGAAGCCCAGGCCGCAGAGCACGGCGGCGATCCGCTGGCCCTTGAGCTGCTCCTTGAGGGAGTCGGCGGCCGTGACGCCGACCAGCATCACCACGAAGAGGAAGAGCATCATGATCGCGCCGGTGTAGACCACGATCTGCACCACCCCCAGGAAGACCGCGCCCTGGGCCAGGTAACAGACCGCCAGCGCCAGCATGGTGGCGGCCAGGCAGAGCGCGCTGTGCACGGCCTTGCGCATCAGCAGCATGCCGAGCGCGCCACCGACCGCGATCACCGCGAGCACCCAGAACTGGACCGCCTCGCCGGTGGAGGTCATGAGCTCACCTCCCGCTCGTGGCGCTCCTGGGTCTCGGTGCCGGGCGCGGCATGGGTGACCTCGCCGCGGTAGTAGGCGCCCTCGTCGGTGCCCGGGTACATCGCGTGCGGCGCCTCGACCATGCCCTCGGTCAGACCGGACAGCAGCTGTTCCTTGGTGAAGATCAGGTCGGCCCGCGAGGAGTCGGCCAGCTCGTACTCGTTGGTCATGGTCAGCGCACGGGTCGGGCAGGCCTCGATGCAGAGCCCGCACAGGATGCAGCGGGCGTAGTTGATCTGGTAGACCGCGCCGTAGCGCTCACCCGGGGAGTAACGCTCCTCCTCGGTGTTGTCGGCGCCCTCCACGTAGATCGCGTCCGCCGGGCAGGCCCAGGCGCACAGCTCGCAGCCGACGCACTTCTCCAGGCCGTCCGGGTGGCGGTTGAGCTGGTGGCGGCCGTGGAAGCGGGGGGCGGTGGGCTTCTTCTGCTCCGGGTACTGCTCGGTCAGCCGCTTCTTGAACATGGCCTTGAAGGTCACGCCGAAGCCGGCTGCCGGTCCCAGCAGCGACGGCTTGTCGTCGGACTCTGGCATCTCGGTTCAGCTCCCTTCCACATGGTTGGCGCCGTGGTTGGCACCGTTCAGCGCGTCCGCCAGCTCCTGCGGCGGGGTGGCCCGCGGCACCCGGCTGCGCCGGCGCGGCACCGGCGGCAGCTCCTGGCCAGGCAGCGGCGGGACCGGGTAGCCGCCCGCCATCGGGTCGAACTCTCCGGCGGGCACGGCGGGTTCGGCCCTCTTCTCCTTGTCCCGGAAGGTGTCCCAGAGCACCGAGAGCAACAGCAGCACAGCCACCGGGGCACCCACGTAGAGCACCACGTTGCCGAAGCCGTTGCCCTCGTTGCGCAGCGCCCGGACGCTGGCCACCATCACCAGCCAGACCAGCGAGACCGGGATGAGCACCTTCCAGCCCAGCTTCATGAACTGGTCGTAGCGCAGCCGGGGCAGGGTGCCGCGCAGCCAGATGAAGAAGAAGAGCAGCAGCTGGATCTTGATGATGATCCAGAGCAGCGGCCACCAGCCGTGGTTGGCGCCGGCCCAGAAGGTGGAGATCGGCCACGGGGCCCGCCAGCCGCCCAGGAACAGGGTGCTGGCGACCGCCGAGACGGTGACCATGTTGACGTACTCGGCCAGCATGAACATCGCGAACTTCAGCGAGCTGTACTCGGTGTTGAAGCCGCCGACCAGCTCGCCCTCGGCCTCGGGCAGGTCGAAGGGCGCCCGGTTGGTCTCCCCCACCATCGCGATGATGTAGACGATGAAGGAGACCGGCAGCAGCACCGCGAACCAGGTGGACCGTTGGGAGTCGACGATCTGCGAGGTCGACATCGAGCCGGAGTAGATGAAGACGGCCGCGAAGGAGAGGCCCATCGCGATCTCGTAGGAGATCATCTGCGCCGAGGAGCGCAGGCCGCCGAGCAGCGGGTAGGTCGAGCCGGAGGACCAGCCGGCCAGCACGATGCCGTAGATCCCGATCGAAGCGGTGGCCAGGATGTAGAGCAGCGCCACCGGCAGGTCGGTGAGCTGCATCGGGGTGCGGGTGCCGAAGATGGAGATCTCGTTGTCGGCGGGGCCGAACGGGATCACCGCGATCGCCATGAAGGCCGGGATCGCACAGACCACCGGCGCCAGGATGTAGACCACCTTGTCCGCCCCGGAGACCACCAGGTCCTCCTTGAGGGCGAGTTTGACGCCGTCGGCCAGCGACTGGAGCAGCCCCCAGGGGCCGTGCCGGTTCGGGCCGATGCGCAGCTGCATCCAGGCGACGACCTTGCGCTCCCAGACGATCGAGACCAGCACGGTGATCAGCAGGAAGGCGAAGCAGAAGACCGCCTTGAGCAGCACCAGCCACCACGGGTCACGCCCGAAGAAGCCCAGCGTCTCGTAGCCGGCGGCGAGTTGAGCGTGGAGCATTACCGTTCCCCTTCCGCCGGGGCGATGGTCACCAGGTGACCGACCGTGGTGCCGAGCGTGCGGTGGACGCCCTGACCAAGGGAGTTGATGGGCAGCCAGACAGTGCGGTCCGGCATCTCCGGGGACAGCTCCAGCGGCAGCTCCAGCGAGCCGGCCGGGCCGCTGACCCGCAGGCGCTCGCTCGCCCCGATCTCAGCGGCGGTGCCGGGCGAGAGCCGGGCCACGGCGCGGTGCCGGGTGCCGGCCAGGTGTTCATCGCCCTGCTGAAGCGTGCCGCGGTCCAGCAGCTGCCGCCAACCTGCCAGCACCGCCTGCCCGTTCGCGGGCCTGGGCAGCGCGGACGGGTGGCCGGCCGGAGCGGCCGGGTGGTCGCCGGTCCACGGTGCGAAGGTGTCCAGCTCCAGCCGGGCGGCCCGGATGTCGGGCAGCCCCAGGGGGTGACCGAGGGCGTCCGCCAGCATGTGCAGCACCCGGACGTCCGAGTGGAGGTGACGGCCCATCTGCTGGTCGGGCTTGAGCGCGGCCTCGAACATCCGCACCCGGCCCTCCCAGTTGAGGAAGGTGCCGGCCTTCTCCGCCACCGCGGCCACCGGCAGCACCACGTCGGCGTGCGCGGTGACGGCCGAGGGGCGCAGCTCCAGCGAGATCACGAAGCCGGCCCTGGCCAGCGCCTCCTCGGCCAGCTGCGGGTCGGGCAGGTCGTCCGGGTCCAGGCCGCCGACCAGCAGCGCGTCGAGGTCCCCGTGCGCGGCGGCGGCCAGGATCTGGCCGGTGTCGCGCCCGAGCCGGGCGGGCAGTTCGGCCACCCCCCAGGCGGTGGCGGCATCGAGGCGGGCGGCCGCGACGGTCACCGGGCGGCCGCCGGGCAGCAGGCCGGGCAGCGCGCCGGCCTCCAGCGCGCCGCGCTCGCCGGCCCGGCGCGGCACCCAGGCCAGCCGGGCGCCGGTGGCGTGCGAGAGCCGCAGCGCCGAGGTGAGCGCGCCGGCCGTCTGCGCCAGGCGCTCGCCGACCATGATCACCGCGCCGGGGCGGCGCAGCAGCTCGGCGGCCCGGCCGGCCTCGTCGCTCAGCGGCTCCTCGGCCGCCAGCGCGCCGAGCCACTCGGCCTCGGTGCCCGGGGCGGCCGGCAGCAGCGAGCCGCCGAGCTTGGCCAGGCCGCGCGAGCGGTGGTCGGCGATGGCGACGACCTTGAGGCCGGAGCGGCTCGCCTTGCGCAGCCGCAGGAAGACGATCGGCGACTCCTCCTCGGGCTCGAAGCCGGCCAGCAGCACCACCGGTGCCTGCTCCAGCGCCCGGTAGGTCACCGGGGCAGGCCCGTTGGGGTCTGGGCTGCTGGGGTCCGGGCCGGCGAGTTCGGGGCCGCTGAGGTCGACCCCGCGCCCGGCCACGGCGGCGGCCAGGAAGTCCGCCTCCTCGGCGCTGTGCGGGCGGGCCCGGAAGTCCACGTCGTTGGTGCCGAGCACCACCCGGGCGAACTTGGCGTAGCCGTAGGCGTCCTCCACGGTGACCCGGCCGCCGGTGAGCACCGCGGTGCGCGAGCCGCGCAGGCCGTCGGCGGCGGCGGCCAGCGCCTGCGGCCAGGAGGTCTCGACGAGCTCACCGGTCTCCCGGTCGCGCACCAGCGGGGTGGTCAGCCGGTCGCGCTGCTGGGCGTAGCGGAAGGCGAACCGGCCCTTGTCGCAGTTCCACTCCTCGTTGACCTCCGGGTCCTCGCCGGCCAGGCGGCGCAGCACCTTGCCGCGCCGGTGGTCGGTGCGCTGGGCGCAGCCCGAGGCGCAGTGCTCGCAGGTGCTGGGCGAGGAGACCAGGTCGAAGGGGCGCGAGCGGAACCGGTAGGCGGCCGAGGTGAGCGCGCCGACCGGGCAGATCTGGATGGTGTTGCCGGAGAAGTACGAGGCGAAGTCGTCGCCGGCGCCGGTGCCGACCTGCTCCAGCGCGCCGCGCTCCAGCAGCTCGATGAACGGGTCGCCGGCGATCTGCTGGGAGAAGCGGGTGCAGCGGGCGCAGAGCACGCAGCGTTCGCGGTCCAGCAGCACCTGGCTGCTGATCGGGATCGGCTTCTGGTAGGTCCGCTTCATGCCCTCGAAGCGGGAGTCGGCGGCGCCGGTGGACATCGCCTGGTTCTGCAGCGGGCACTCGCCGCCCTTGTCGCAGACCGGGCAGTCCAGCGGGTGGTTGATCAGCAGCAGCTCCATGACGCCGCGCTGGGCCTTCTCGGCCACCGGCGAGCTGAGCTGGGTGCGCACCACCATGCCCTCGGCGACCGGGATGGTGCAGGAGGCGACCGGCTTGCGCTGGCCCTCGATCTCCACGATGCACTGGCGGCAGGCGCCGACCGGGTCGAGCAGCGGGTGGTCGCAGAACCGGGGCACCTGGGTGCCGATGGTCTCGGCGGCGCGGATCACCAAGGTGCCCTTGGGGACCTGGACTTCGACGCCGTCGATGGTGAGCGTGACGAGGTCGGTGGCGGCCTTCGCGGACGAGGACTCCGTGACGGTCATGCGTGCACCTCCCTCTCGGTGACGGGCTCGGGGGCCGAGGAGCGGGGGCTCTCGGCCCAGACGGTGGCGGCGGCCGGGTCGAACGGGCAGCGGCGCTCGGTGAGATGGCGCTCGTACTCGGCCCGGAAGTACTTCAGCGAGGAGGCGATCGGGCTGGCCGCGCCGTCGCCCAGCGCACAGAAGGACTTGCCGTTGATGTTGTCGGCGATGTCGAGCAGCTTCTCCAGGTCGCCCTCGACGCCCTCGCCCGCCTCGATCCGGCGCAGCAACTGGACCAGCCAGTACGTCCCTTCGCGGCACGGGGTGCACTTGCCGCAGGACTCGTGGGCGTAGAACTCGGTCCACCGGGTGACCGCGCGCACCACGCAGGTGGTCTCGTCGAAGATCTGCAGCGCCTTGGTGCCGAGCATCGAGCCGGCCGCGCCCACCGCCTCGTAGTCCAGCGGCACATCGAGGTGCTCGTCGGTGAACATCGGGGTTGAACTGCCCCCCGGCGTCCAGAACTTGAGCTGGTGCCCGGCCCGCACCCCGCCGCTGATCTCCAGCAGCTGACGCAGCGTCACGCCCAGCGGTGCCTCGTACTGGCCGGGGTTGGTGACGTGCCCGGAGAGCGAGTAGAGGGTGAAGCCGGGCGACTTCTCGGTGCCCAGCGAGGTGAACCACTCCTTGCCGCGGACCAGGATCGGCGGCACCGAGGCGATCGACTCGACGTTGTTGACCACCGTCGGGCAGGCGTACAGGCCCGCGATCGCCGGGAACGGCGGCCGCAGCCGGGGCTGGCCGCGCCGGCCCTCCAGCGAGTCGAGCAGCGCGGTCTCCTCGCCGCAGATGTAGGCGCCGGCGCCCGCGTGCACGGTGATGTCGAGGTTCACCCCCGAGCCGAGGATGGACCGGCCGAGGAAGCCCGCCTCGTACGCCTCGGCGACGGCCGCGTGCAGCCGGCGCAGCACCGGGACCACCTCGCCGCGCAGGTAGATGAAGGCGTGGTCGCAGCGGATCGCGTAGGAGGCGATCACCATGCCCTCGATCAGCGCGTGCGGGTTGGCGAAGAGCAGCGGGATGTCCTTGCAGGTCCCGGGCTCCGACTCGTCCGCGTTGACCACCAGGTAGTGCGGCTTGCCGTCGTTCTGCGGGATGAACTGCCACTTCAGACCGGTGGGGAACCCGGCGCCGCCGCGCCCGCGCAGGCCGGACTCCTTGACCAGCGCGATCAGCGCGTCCGGGTCCATCGCCAGGGCGTTGCGCAGGCCCTGGTAGCCGTCGTGGCGTTGGTAGGTCTCCAGCGACCACGGCCGGTGGTCGTCCCAGGAGGCGGAGAGCACGGGGCTGAGCAGCTTCTCGGCCGGCTCGGTGGCGGTCATCACGCTTCCGTCCCTTCGTTGCGCGGGGAGACCACGCGGGCACCGGGCGCACCGGGCAGCGACTCGCCCTTGGCCAGCCGCAGCCCGGCCAGGCTGGGCACACCGCCCGCCCCGGACTCGTCGTTGGCGCCCTCGCGCCCGTCCGGGAAACCGGCCAGGATCCGGGCGGTCTCCTTGAAGGAGCAGAGCCGGGCGCCGCGGGTGGGCCGCACCTCGGTGCCCGCGCGCAGCTCGTCGACCAGCTGCTTGGCGCTGTCCGGCGTCTGGTTGTCGAAGAACTCCCAGTTGACCATCACCACGGGGGCGTAGTCGCAGGCCGCGTTGCACTCGATGTGCTCCAGCGAGACCGAACCGTCCTCGGTGGTCTCGTTGTTGCCGATGCCCAGGTGCTGCTGGAGCTCGGCGAAGATCTCGTCACCGCCGAGCACCGCGCAGAGCGTGTTGGTGCACACCCCCACGTGGTACGTCCCGGCGGGCTTGCGCCGGTACATCGTGTAGAAGGTGGCCACCGCGGTGACCTCGGCCGTGGTCAGCTCCACCTGCTCGGCGCAGAACCGGATTCCGGTCGGGCTGACGAAGCCCTCCTCGGCCTGCACCAGGTGCAGCAGCGGCAACAGGGCGGAACGGGCCTGCGGATAGCGGGCGATCAGCTCCTTCGCATCGGCGGCGAGGCGCTGGTGCGTCTCGGGCGGATAGGGCTTGGCCGGCAGCGCCGGCAGCCCGAGGTCGACGCCCGCACGAGGGTCGGATGTCACCGGTCAACGCCTCCCATCACCGGGTCGATCCCGGCCACCGCAACGATCACGTCGGCCACTTGGCCGCCTTCGCACATCGCCGCCATCGACTGCAGATTGGTGAACGAGGGGTCGCGGAAGTGCACCCGGTAGGGCCGGGTCCCGCCGTCGCTCACCACGTGCACACCCAGCTCGCCCTTGGGCGACTCCACCGCCGCGTACGCCTGGCCGACCGGGACCCTGAAGCCCTCGGTGACCAGCTTGAAGTGGTGGATCAGGGACTCCATCGAGGTGCCCATGATCTTCCGGATGTGGTCCAGTGAATTGCCCATGCCGTCCGGCCCGATGGCCAGTTGGGCCGGCCAGGCGATCTTCTTGTCGGCCACCATGACCGGTCCGGGGCGCAGCCGGTCCAGGCACTGCTCGACGATCCGCAGCGACTGCCGCATCTCCTCCAGGCGGATCAGGAACCGGCCGAAGGAGTCCGCGGTGTCCGCGACCGCGACCTCGAACTCGTAGTTCTCGTAACCGCAGTAGGGATCGGTCTTGCGCAGGTCGTGCGGCAGGCCGGTGGCCCGCAGGATCGGGCCGGTGGCGCCCAGGGCCAGGCAGCCGGCCAGGTCCAGGTGGCCGACGTCGACCAGGCGGGCCTTGAAGATCGGGTTGCCGGTGGCCAGCTTGTCGTACTCGTGCATCCGGGAGCGGAAGAGCTTGACCGCCTCGTGGATCTGGTCGACCGCGCCCGGCGGCAGGTCCTGGGCCAGACCGCCGGGGCGCACATAGGCGTGGTTCATCCGCAGGCCGGTGACCAACTCGAAAATGTCCAGGATCAGTTCGCGGTCCCGGAAGCCGTAGATCATCAGCGTGGTGGAGCCGATCTCCATGCCGCCGGTGGCCAGGCACACCAGGTGCGAGGAGATCCGGTTGAGCTCCATCATCAGCACCCGGATCACGGTGGCCCGGTCCGGGATCTGGTCGGTGATGCCGAGCAGCTTCTCCACCGCCAGGCAGTAGGCGGTCTCGTTGAAGAGCGGGGTGAGGTAATCCATCCGGGTGACGAAGGTGGTGCCCTGCACCCAGTTGCGGTACTCCAGGTTCTTCTCGATCCCGGTGTGCAGATAGCCGATGCCGCACCTGGCCTCGGTCACCGTCTCGCCGTCGATCTCCAGAATCAGTCGCAACACCCCGTGGGTGGACGGGTGTTGCGGACCCATATTGACGATGATGCGTTCGTCGTCGGCGCGCGCGACGGCCTCCGCCACCTCGCCCCAGTCGCCACCGGTGACGGTGAAGACCCGGCCCTCGGTGGTCTCGCGTGCTCCCGCCTCGTATTCGGTGCTGCTCATCAGGAGTACGACCTCCGCTGGTCGGGAGCCGGGATCTGGGCGCCCTTGTACTCGACGGGGATGCCGCCGAGCGGGTAGTCCTTGCGCTGCGGGTGGCCCAGCCAGTCGTCCGGCATCATGATCCGGGTCAGCGCCGGGTGACCCTCGAAGACGATGCCGAAGAAGTCGTAGGCCTCGCGCTCGTGCCAGTCGTTGGTGGGATAGACGCTGACCACCGAGGGGATCCGCGGGTCGGCGTCCGGCGCGGTGACCTCGATCCGGATCAGCCGGGTGTGGGTGATCGAGCGCAGGTGGTAGACGGCGTGCAGCTCGCGCCCGGCCTCGCCCGGGTAGTGCACGCCGCTGACGCCCAGGCAGAGTTCGAAGCGCAGCGCCGGGTCGTCGCGCAGCGTGCGGACGGTGGCCAGCAGGTGCTCGCGGGCGATCTGGAAGGTCAGCTCGGACCGGTCGACCACGGTCTTCTCGATCACCACGGCCGGGTCGAGCCCCTGCTCCTCCAGGGCGCCCTCCAGCTCGTCGGCCACCTCGTCGAACCAGCCGCCGTACGGGCGTTCGGCCGGTGCGGGCAGCACGATGGCGGCGGCCAGGCCGCCGAAGCCGGAGGTGTCGCCGCTGCCCTGGGCGCCGAACATGCCCTGGCGGCGGCCGATCACCTCGACCGGGATCTCCTTGCGGGTCTCCGGGAGGGCGGGGGCCTCCGGGGTCGCCGGGGTGTCCGGGGTCTGCGGGCTCTCCGGTCCCTTGGGCTGCTTGGGGGTGTCCGTCATCGCAGCAGCCCCCGCATCTCGCTGGTCGGGGTGGCGTGCAGCGCCTGCTCCTCGGCCGCTTCCTCGGCCCGCCGCTTGTTCACCCCGAGCGGCTCGTGCTGGATCTTGTGGTGCAGCTTGATGATCGCGTCCATCAGCATCTCCGGGCGGGGCGGACACCCCGGCAGGTAGATGTCCACGGGGACGATGTGGTCGACGCCCTGGACGATCGCGTAGTTGTTGAACATGCCGCCCGAGGACGCGCAGACGCCCATCGAGATGACCCACTTCGGGTTCGCCATCTGGTCGTAGACCTGGCGCAGCACCGGGGCCATCTTCTGACTCACCCGCCCCGCCACGATCATCAGATCGGCCTGCCGGGGCGAACCGCGGAAGACCTCCATGCCGAACCGGGCCAGGTCGTAGCGCCCGGCGCCGGTGGTCATCATCTCGATGGCACAGCAGGCCAGTCCGAAAGTGGCCGGGAAGACCGAGGCCTTTCTCACCCACCCCGCGGCGCTCTCCACCGTGGTGAGCAGAAAGCCGCTCGGCAGCTTCTCCTCGATTCCCATCTACTCATCCCTCTCAGTGGCCTCAAGTCCAGCTGATCGCACTGCTGTTGATCGCCCCCGTGGTGATCGCCCGCCGCCCCCTCGGCCGGCTAGTCCCACTCCAGGCCGCCGCGCCGCCAGACGTAGGCGTAGGCGACGAAGACCGTGGCGATGAACAGGAGCATCTCGACCAGCCCGAAGATCCCCAGGGCGTCGAAGCTGACCGCCCACGGGTAGAGGAAGACGATCTCGATGTCGAAGACGATGAAGAGCATCGCCGTCAGGTAGTACTTGATCGGGAACCGACCGCCGCCCACCGGCTGCGGGGTCGGTTCGATGCCGCACTCGTAGGCTTCCAACTTGGCCCGGTTGTAGCGCTTGGGGCCGGTCAGCGAGGCCATCACGACGGAGCCGACCGCGAACGCCGCCGCGATGGCACCGAGTACGAGGATCGGCGCGTAGGCATTCATCTGCCTCGCTCCCTCCGTCCAGTCGTCCTTGACTGCAGATCGGAACTGCCGGGTCACACTGCGGTGATCCGGTGATCCAGTTCCCGAGATCCACCCCATGTGAGGCAGTTCACAAAGCCCGGATCGAGCGCATCCTATGCCCGTCCGCTTGTGATCTGCGACACGCAGTCAGCGGGGATCTTTGTGATCTACACCACCTCGCAGACCGGTAGCCATGACGTCAGGTCGCACGATATGAACGCAAAGAACTCAGATGGTCGCAAACAGTCACATTTATCGGCAGAGTGGCTGGTCAAAGCCGCTTTCCTATATCAACTATGCGCCGATCAACGCAAATTTCTGAGACTCAGATTGACGTGATAAGGCGGCCACTCGACCGGGTGACAGGGCGATGGCGGAGGCTTGACCCTCGGTTCACAAGCGGGCCGGCTCGGGTTCCGGGAGGTCCGCCTCGGCCGCGGGGGCGGCGGCCTGGCTCGGGAGGACGGCGCGGCGGCCGGCCTCGGTGCCGAGCAGGACGAGCACGCCGCCGACGAGGGCGAGCGCGCTGAGGCGGTCGCCGCCGAGGGCGATGCCGAAGACGGCGGCCCAGAGCGGCTCGGTGCCCAGCAGCAGGCTCACCCGGGACGGCGAGGTGGCGCGCACCGCCCACATCTGGACGAAGAACGCGAACAGCGTGCAGAACAGCGCGAGATAGAGCAGCAGCGCCCACTGGCCCGGCCCCCAGCCCGCCGCCACCCGCCACGGCGCCGGCCCGCCGAACGGGCTCGCGAGCACGAACACCAGCGTCGCCGCCGCCAGTTGCACCCAGGTGAGGGCCAGCGAGTCGACCCCGCGCAGCGCCCGGCTGCGCGACATCGCCAGCACGTGCACCGTCCGCAGCACGGCCGCGCCCAGCACCAGCAGGTCGCCGAGCGAGGGCGCGCGCAAGCCCGAGCCCTCGGTCAGCAGCCCGACCCCGAGCAGCGAGAGCGCCGCCGCCCCGACGAAGGCGCGCGGGATCGCGGTGCGGGTCACCACGCTCTCGGCGAGCGGCGTGAGGATCATCGTCAGGCTGATGATCAGCCCGGCATTGGTCGCCGAGGTGTGCACCACCCCGTAGCTCTCCAGCAGGAAGATGCCGCCCAGGATCCCCCCGAGCACCGCCCCACCCCGCCACTGCGCGGCCCCCAGGCCGCGCAGCCCCCGCCAGGCGAACCCCACCAGCAGCGGCAGCACCACGCCGAACCGCAGCACCAGCATCGGCACCACCGTGGTGGCCGAGGCCAGGTGCTTCACCGCGAGGAAGCTCGACCCCCACACCACCGCCACCGCGAGCAGCGGCAGATCGGCGAACGGCGAGCGCGTGGCGGCTTGTGAAGGGCTTCGCATGCGGGATCCGTCCGTGGGGGTGGGCGGTGGCTGGTGCGTGGATCGATCATCGTCGCGCATGGCCGATCAGATGATCAACGGGATTGATCCGAATCCGGGCAGGGTGACAGCAGCCACCTCGCCCGACATCCGAGCTACTGTGGATGACATGACTGTGGCCTACGAGGACGTGCCGTTCAGCGAGCTGCTGCACCACCCTGCCGCGACCACGCGTCGTCTGGACGCCGTCCGCGCCCTTCGGCTGCGCCGACGCGACGCCGGGGATCTCGCGTTGATGCGCATCGACCAGTTGGAACAGGACGCCTCCGTCGTCGACTTCACGTCCCGGCTTCTGGCCGGCCTGGTGCGGACCGGGAACATCGACGCCCTCCGCCAGGCCGTGCCCGAGGCCCTTCCGTGGTGCACGTTCCTGCCCGCCGAGGACGTCGACACGCTGCTCCTGGAGCTGGTGGACACGGCCCGCGGCGCGGTGGCCCTCGACAACCTCGCCCCGATAGCGCTGCTGCTCACTCAGTGGCAGCACAGCGCAGAGGTCTACGCCGACCCCGCCCTGCTCGCGCTGGTCACCCGCGAGCCGGATGGTGACCTCGGTTCGGTGCCACGTCCCGAGGCGGCGGAGTGAGCCCGAAACGCGGCGACCGGGCCCCGCCGCCGCACTACCGCTTCACCGGGAAGCCGCCCCGCACCAGGTGCTCGGGGTCGGGCACCGGCCCGTGGTCGTCCAGCCGCGCCCACCCGTGCAGCCCCGCCGGCGCCGTGGGCGCCCACGGTGCGTAGTACTGGCAGGGCCAGCTACGCCCTTGGTGATCGACTGGGTGACGAGCAGACTCAGGGCATGGGCAACAACGACTTGGGCGACTTCCTGCGGGCCCGCCGTGCCGGACTCACGCCGGATGAGATCGGTCTGCCGGCCGAGTTCGGCGCAGCCGGTCGCCGGGTCGCCGGTCTGCGACGCGGTGAGGTCGCGCAGCTGGCCGGGGTGAGCGCCGAGTACTACACCCGGCTGGAGCAGGGCCGCGCCCGGCAGCCGTCCGAACAGGTCCTGCATGCCCTCTGCGAGGCGCTGCGGTTCGATGACATCGAGCGGCGGCACCTGTTCACCCTCGCGGGCACCGCAGCCGGGCACCAGGACCGGGCCGAGCAGGCGTCACCGCTACGACCGGCGCTGCGACAGGTGTTGGAGTCGATGGATCTTGCTCCTGCCTTCGTCAGCGACCGCAACCTCACCGTCGTCGGCGGGAACACGATGTGGGCGCTGCTGTTTCCCGATGTGGCCGAGCTGCCGCGCCGGGAACGCAGCATGGCGCGCTGGACGCTGCTGGATCCGCGGGCTCGCCTGGTGTGGTGCGACTGGGAACGCGTCGCCCGCGACTACGTGCACGGTTTGCGGCTGGCCTCCGCCGCCCAGCCGCGGAACCAGCGCATCGCCACCCTGATCGGTGAGCTGATGATGCGCTCACCCGAGTTCCCGGCGTGGTGGTCGGAACACCGCGTCCAGGAACGCAGCACCGGCCTCAAGCGCCTCCACCACCCCGTCGCCGGTGACCTGGAACTGCAGTACGAGATCTTCACCTCGGTCGCCGACCCGGGCCAATCGCTCGTCGTCTACAGCGCGCCGTCCGGCTCGCCGTCCCAGGAGCGCCTGCGACTGCTGGCCAGCTGGGGCACCGCACCCGCCACCGCACCCGCCACCCCGACGCCCCGGGCCGCCGCCGCCGAGTCCTGACCGGTTCGCCCGAACCGGGCGAACCGGCACCGACACCACCCAGCCACGACCCCGCCGTACCCGCGGGGTCGATGCCGCCGTGCCCACGCACGCCCCGCGGCCTGACACCCATCCCCGAAAGGATTCCCCCAGTGAGCAAGACATTCCTGATCACCGGCGTCAGCACCGGCCTCGGCCTGGCCATCGCCCGACGAGCCCTGGCCGCCGGACACCGGGTCGCGGGCACCGTGCGCACCGAACAGCACGCGGCCGCCTTCCGCGCCCTGGACCCCGACCGCGCCCGGGCCTTCATCCTCGACCTGTCCGATGCGGACCGGATCGACCCCACGGTGCGGGCCGCCGAAGCGGAACTGGGCCCGATCGAGGTGCTCGTGGCCAACGCCGGCTACGGGCTCGAAGGCACCTTCGAGGAGTCGTCGATGGCCGATCTGCGCCGCCAGTTCGAGGTCAACGTCTTCGGCACGGTGGCGACCGTGAAAGCGGTCCTGCCCGGCATGCGGGAACGGCGCACCGGCCACATCTTCGTCATCACATCGATGGGCGGACACACCACCTTCCCCGGACTGGCCTTCTACGAAGGCACCAAGCACGCCCTGGAAGGCATCACCGGCACCCTCGCCCAGGAGGTCACCCAGTTCGGCGTGCGGGTCACCGCCGTAGCCCCCGGCGCGTTCAAGACCGACTGGGCCGGCAGGTCACTGGTCCGCGCACCACGCAGCATCCCCGACTACGACGCACTGTTCGACCCGATCCGCACCCGCCGCCAGGCCCTCGCGGGTCAGGGCATCGGTGACCCCGACCGCGCGGGCGAGGCCATCCTCACCCTCCTGGACGTGGAGAAGCCTCCCGTGCACCTCCTGCTCGGCTCGGACGCGCTCCGCCTGGTCAGCGCCGGGCGCCGACGCGTCCAGGACGACTTCGACGCCTGGGAAGACCTCAGCCGCTCCACCGACTCCGCCGAAGGCGGGGTAACGGTCGCCTGACGCCGGACACTTCACCGAAGATGGTCGGCGCCTCGTCCGTCATCGGTCCCCGTCGTGCAAGTCCGCTGTGTTTGACGCGGGCCCGGGTCGGTCGACCACGGGGCGGATGCGGTCGGCCTGAGGGCCCTTCGGTCCCTTGGAGGTCTCGAACTCGACGCGCTGACCGTCGATCAGCTCGCGGAAGCCGGTGGCCTCGATCTCGGAGTAGTGGGCGAAGAGATCGGGGCCCGGCTCATCCGGCGTGATGAAGCCGAAGCCCTTCTCGGGGTTGAACCACTTCACGATGCCGGTGCTCCGGTGCAGACCTGGGGGGACCCGATCCTGCGGCGCGGCGGCGACGGGCATACGCGGCAGCAGAAGGCTCTGCAGCACGGCGGCGCGGCGCGTGAACTCCGCGGCGAGCTCGCCCAGTGCGGCGATCTCCTGCCGAAGGCGCTCGACGTCCGCCGCCGAGAGGGGGGCGGGCTCGACGGCATCGTGCTTGTCGGCTTTGGACGGCCAGAACCCCATCGTTCCCCTCCTATGCCAGTTCGCCGCGCTTGACACCTGCGAGGAACGCGGCGAACGAGGCGGCGGGGAAGACGAGGGCCGGACCGGAGGGGTCCTTCGAGTCACGGACGGGGAGGACACCGGGGAACCCGTCCGCGACCTCGATGCAGTCGTTCTGCGTGCTGCCGCTGTGGCTGGACTTGCGCCAGGCAGCGGCGCTCAGGTCAAGGGCGGGAGTTCCCATAGATACCGCTCCTCCATCACGTTCCGGATGAAGGCCGCCGACATCTCGGGATCGAGCGCTGCGGCCTGAATCCGATCGTAGAGGACGGTAAAGCGGGCAACCTTCTCCGGTTCCTCGAAGAATCGGCCGGTCTGAAGCCCCTCGGTGTAGGCCGCCCGGGAGCCGTCCGGCATGGTGAGCAAGCACAACGATCCGACTACGACGTTGGGGTCAAGCGCTCCGAACGGGATCACCTGCACATCGATCCGGGGACGCGCGTTCAGGTCCAGCAGGTGGGCCAGTTGCCCGCCCATCACATGACGGCCTCCGATATTGCGATAGAGGGCCGACTCGTCAAGCGTGAACCGGCACCAGGGCGGATCATCCCCATCGAGGATCACCTGTCGGGCAAGGCGGATCGGGACCTTCTCCTCGACGCTGCCATCAGACAGGACCGTCCCAGCGCTGAAGATCGCCCGCGCGTAGCCTTCGGTCTGCGCCAGGCCCGGGATCGCAGGACCGTAGCTCTGGATGACCCTGGCCTGCCCCTGCCGCAGCAGGAAGATCCTCGCGTAGTCGTCCACCCGCGCGACGCCGATGTGGCGCCACAGGTCGATCAGCTCGCCGTTCGCGTCCAGCGCCGCATCCAGCAGCTTGATCATCTCCCAGCCCGGCGGGTCGGTCGCCAGCTCGATCTGGGCGATCCGGTTGTGCGAGACGAAGACGAGCTGCCCCAGCTGCTTCTGGGTCAGCCCCCTCGCCTCGCGTCTCTTGCGGATCTGGGCCCCGAGATAGGCGGCCACGGATGCCGTGGGATCGAGTTCTTTCGGCGCAGGCATAGCCACTCCCGTTCACACCAAGCCGATTTGAAGGCTTCCCCCCTGGCGATGCTAACTCCGGAGCGCGACGCTTATTCCACGGATCGTGAGATTCTCCCCACTGAGCGCACTGAAAGTCAGTTATGACAAATCATCAGATCTACTCTCCCCCACCCCCGCTCGTCGACCGCGGCCTCCCCGAGTGCCAGTGCCCGGCCGACTGCGGCGGGCGCCCGGAGGCGATGCTCCGGCTCGCCCCCAGCTACCCCGTCGTCCGCGACGACGGCCGCGTCAAGCCCCCCGAGCACCCCCACTCCCCCACCCGGCGCGGCGAGTTGGTGTTCGACACGCTCAACCAGCGCCCGGGCGCGTTCATGGACCGCCAGCGGGACCTCGTCTACCTGCGCCCCGAACGCGGCGGCCCCGAGTGGGAGGTGGACGTCAAATGGCTCGTCCGTCCCTCGTGAGCCTGCCCTCCCGTCGCCAGGCCAAGGCGGCCATGGACGAGTTGGCCGACGCCCTGGACGACGCGGACGTCGACCTGGACGATCTTTCGGCCGGCTGGTACGTCACTCCCGACGGCACCGTCCTCATCCAGCTCCGCCCGCTCCACCCCACCGAGGTGCGCCAACTCGCCGAGGCCATCCGCCCCGCGGACGACGAGGAGTGACCACCGGCCGGATAGCAGCGGAAGTCGGCCGGCCCGGCTTCCGCTCCCCCTTCCACTCCCCCGCACGGCTTTCGTCACGGGTTACCCACGATCGTCACAGGCGTGCAACACGCGTGACCTGGGCAAAGGTCCGGCACGTGTACCTGAGTGAGAGCGGCCGCAGGGGCCGTCACATCGACCCAGGGGGACACTCACCATGCGCAACCGCCGGATCTTCGCCACCACCACGCTGCTCGCCGCCGCGCTGACCCTGTCGCTCAGCGCCTGCGGCCCCGACGAGACGACCGCCGCCGGCCCGGCCAAGAGCACCGGCCCGAGCGCGACGGCGAACCCGAGCGCGAGCGCCACCGCCCCTGCGACCACCGCCCCGAGCACCGCCCCGAGCAGCGCCCCGGTCACCGGTGCCCCGGCCTCGAACCCGGCCGCGACCCCGACCCCGAAGACCACCCCCATCGGGCTGCCCACCTCGCAGCCCAGCGCGAAGCCCAGTGCGAAGCCGACGACGGCCAAGCCCACCGCCGCCGCCCCCACCCCCGGCTCCGACTGCACGGCCGCCGCGAACCACCCCGGCCACAAGGTCATCAACGCCACCGTGGCCTGGGGCGACCCGAACCGGATCGGCGCGAACGCGACGAAGTTCGTCTGCGGCCCGGACGTCCCCAACGACGGCTACTACCAGGCCGTCGCGCCGAACACCGGCTACACCTTCGCCCCGGACGCCAAGGCCACGCTGCTGGGGCGCTACATCTCGACGGACCCCAGCACGGCCGTCTCGATCACCGACCTGCTGACGCACATCAACCAGTGCGTCCAGAACCCCGGCGCGGACGGCCCGCACCTCTGCTACGGCAACAACTACGACGTTACCGTCAACGGCGCGGGCCAGATCACCACCATCACCGAGCTCTACCACCCCTGAGGGGCCCTCACCCGCTGATCACCCCGCCAACGCGGCGAAGCTCGCCTCCATCGCGTCCTTCGCCGCGCCGAGCCGCCCGGCCACCGCGTCGAGCCACCCGGTGTCGACCCGCAACGCCTCCTGGGCCGCCGCGAGCATCCGCTGGAACTCGGCCGGCTGCGGCCCGCCGAGCCCCCGGTAGGAGGCGACCATGCTGACCGGGTCCAGCGCGGCGCGGAACTCCTCCTCCGTCATCGGGAGTTCCGCACTCACTCCGCTGAACTCCCCCGCGATCTCGCGGTAGAGCCGCAGCGCCTCGGCGAAGTCGAGCCGCTCCACGGTCAGTTGGGCGCCGCGCCCGTAGGTGACCAGCGCGGAGGCGAACCGGTGGCCGACGTGGAACGGGACGTCGGCGTCGCGCTGCAGCACGTTCGCCAGCTCCGAGGTGGTCGAGTAGTCGGAGCGCACCTCCGCCAGCCCGGCCTGCTCGTCCAGCCGCAGCCCGGCGACGATCGCGTTGACCTCCGCGAGCAGCGCGAGGGTGCGGTCCAGGGTGCGCTGCGCCTCGGCCCGCTTGTAGTCGGTCAGCCCGGAGCAGACGTTGTGGGCGGCGAGCGCGGTGGACACCCCGTCGCCGATCACCTCGCTGGCCAGCAGCCGGGCGCGGTTGAGCGCGACGGGGTTGCGCTTCTGCGGCATCAGGGTGCTCGGGCTGAGCAGGTCGGTGTTGTCCAGGGTGATCCACGGCCGCGCGTGGTGGTACTGGGCGTGCACGTCCTGGATGAAGGTGCCGATCGACAGCGCCATCGCCATCGCGGCCGACGCCACCTCGAAGCCGACGTCGATCGGCGAGAGCTGGGCCGCGTCGAAGGAGTTCGACACCGGCTCGTCGAAGCCGAGCAGTTCGGCCAGCCGCTCCCGGTCGACCGGGAAGCTGGAGGTGGCCAGCGCGGCGGCGCCCAGCGGGCAGGCGTTGAGGCGCGGGTACGCGGCGGCCAGCCGGTCGGCCGAGCGCCGCAGAGTCGCCTCGTAGCCGAGCAACAGGTGCCCGAAGGTGGTCGGCTGGGCCTGGACGCCGTTGGTGTAGGCGGGCACGATCGCCGTGCCGTACTGCTCGGCACGGGCGAGCAGGCCCGCGCGCAGCTCGCCGAGCGCGCGGTGCACCAGCACCAGGCGGTCGCGCAGCAGCAGCCGGTAGACGGTGGGCAGCATGTCCTGCCGGCTGCGGCCCGAGTGGATCCGGGAGCTGTCCGGCCCCACCAGCCGGCGGACCAGCGGCTCCACCTGCAGGTAGTCGGTGGGCCGTTCGGCGCCGGGCGCCTCGGCGTCTGCGAGCACCTTGACGATCGCGGCGGCCGTGCGGGCGCCCACCTCGCGCGGTGCGATGCCCTCCTCCACGGTCATGACGGTGGAGGCCTTGTCCAGCTCGCAGAGCCAGTAGAAGGTGTCCCGGGTCTTCAGATCATCGGTCATACAGAGGCTCCTCAAGAAGATGACGACGGGGCTGCCCGACCGGGGCCGGCCGCCAGGCGGCGAGCGCCACCAGGACGCTGACGCCGACCACCACCGCCAGCAGGGCGGCGCACGCGCTCCACCCGGCGGCGGTGTACAGGGGTGACGGTGCGACGGCGCCGATGCTGCCGCCGGCGTAGTAGCAGGTGAGATAGAGCCCGACCGCACTCGACCGGGCGGCTCCGCCGGCCTCGGCGGCGTAGCCGATGGCGCAGGCCTGGCCGGAGAAGACGCCGGTCGACGAGGCCGCCAGGCCCACGATCACGGCCGGGGTGGACGGGATCAGGGTCAGCCCGAGGCCGGCCAGCGACACCAGGCTGACCAGGAGGTAGGTCCGCAGCCGCCCGATCCGGCCGATCAGCCGGCCGGTGAGCGGGGTGACCACCACCGCGACCAGGAAGACCGCGAAGACCGCGCCGATCTCGAAGGTGCTCAGCCCGAACGGCGGGGCCTTGAGCCGCATTCCGGCGTAGGTGAACGCGCCGACCTGGAGGAAGAGGATCGAGGCCCCGATCAGGCAGGTGCCCAGCAGCCGGGCGTTGCCGAAGTGCCCGCCGATGCCGCGCAGGCTGGCCAGCAGCGAGTCCGAGCGGCAGAAGGCCCGCTCCCGGGGCAGCCAGGCCGCGGTGGCCGCCAGCGTCACCAGCAGCACGAGCGCCAGCACGACGAACGAGGCCCGCCAGCCGAACCGCTCGGTGGCCGCGCCGGACAGGAACCGCCCGCAGAACCCGCCGAACGCCGTGCCGGAGACGTAGAGGGCGTTGGCCCGCTGCGCCGCCGGCCCGGTGTACTCCTCGGCGAGGTAGGAGACGGCCACCGCGAAGACGAACGGGATGAGCAGGCCCTGGACGAGGCGGAACGCCAGCATCGCGGCGAAGTTCCAGGCCACCGCACAGGCGAGGGTGGCGGCGAACGCTCCCGCGATCGCCGCCACCATCACCCGCTTGCGGCCCAGGTAGTCCGAGACCGACCCGGCGAACGGGGCGACCAGCGCGACCCCGAGGGTCGTCGCGGTGATCGTCCAGGTGCTGCGGCCGAGCGGGACGTGCAGGTCCCGGGCGAGGTCGGGCAGCAGCGGCTGGGTGGAGTAGATGTTGAGCAGGGCGCACAGGCCGAGCAGGAAGACGGCCGTCCTGGCCCGCAGCGACACTACGCCGACTCGCCGGCCGGCCCGGCCCCGGCCACCGCCGGCGCCCCGGCGCGGTCGAGCTTCCAGGTCAGGTGCCGCTTCACGGCGGGCCATTCGCTGTTGAGGACGCTGTAGTAGCAGGTGTCCCGCAGCGTCCCGTCGGGCAGGATCACGTGATTGCGCCAGACACCCTCCAGCTTCGCCCCGAGCCGTTCGATCGCCCGTCGGCTCGGCATGTTGAAGTAGGCGGTGCGGAAGCCGACCGCGATGCAGTCCGCCTCCTCGAAGGCGTGCCGGAGCAGCAGCAGCTTCGCCTCGGTGTTCAGCGCGGTGCGCTGCACGCTGCCGCGGTACCAGGTGTGCCCGATCTCCAGCCGCCGGTTGTCCGGGTCGGCGTTCATGTAGGCGGTCATGCCCGCGATGCGCCCGGTGGCGTCGAGCACCGTGAAGGGCACCATCCGGCCCTGCTCGGCGAGGCCGAGCCGCCACTCGATCTCGCGCGCCATGCCCTCCGGGGAGGGCACCGCGGCGAACCAGGTGTCCCACACCCGGCCGTCCTGCACGGCCTCCACCAGCTGGGCCTCGTGCCCTTCTTCGAGCGGGACCAGCGTGACGTGGTCGCCGTGCACGGTGAACGGGTCGATCCACCGGGCGCGCTGCTGGGTGGTGCTGGTCATGCTGACTGCTCCTTCAGGGACGACTTCAGGGACGGCTGCAGAGACGGCTTCAGGGACGGCTTCAGGGACGAGGGGGCCATCGCGGTGGCGGTGGGGTGCTGCTGCGGCGCCAGCAGGTGGTCGGTCATGGCCTGGACGGCCGCGGCGGCGTCGGCGGTGATCCGGGAGTCGACCCCGGGGGCCGGCAGCATGTTGGTGAAGTAGTGCGCGCCCTCGGTGAGATGGCCCAGCGCGCAGAGGTTCGGCACGACCTCGCCGCCCGCGGAGATCAGCCGTCCGGCGGTGTCGATGTCGAGCCCGCCGGGCCGGAACCCGTCGTTGACGAAGGGGCGGGCGTGCCCGCCGGCGAGCAGCGAGCGGACCAGCGGCGAGCTGTCCTGCTCGGGCAGGAAAGGGTCGACACCGGCGCCGACCAGCACATCGCAGCGGGTCGCCGGGGTGGACTGCAGGCCGCTCTCGATGACGAACTCGGCGGTGTCCGGATCGGTCCGCACCGCCGCGCCCGGCCCGGCCCCGAGGTGCAGCAGGCCGCGATCGAAGAGCGCGCGCCACTCCCGTGACCGGGAGGGGGGCGGTCCCGCGGCCACCGCGTTCAGCATCGGGGCGTACACCTGGCAGAACCGCTGGTGCGATTCGGCCGTCAGCCCCCGGTGTTCGACGGCCCAGCGCAGGACGTCGCGCAGGTCGCGCAGCGCGTCGGTGGCGGCCTTGACCGGGTTGCGCAGGTTGCCCTCGGCGGCGCGGCGCTCGTCGGTCCGCAGGAACTCGACGAGCTCGGCCTGGTATTCGCCGAGGGTTCGGCGGCCGGGTTCAGGCCTGCGGAGAATCGACTCGATTTCGTCGGAGCCCGGTATTCCGCCGGCCATTTCCGCGGCCCGGCGCAGCTCGGCCTGCAGCAGCGGCAGCAGGTGCTCCTCGAAGTCGAGCTGCCCGTGCCGCAGTTGCAGGGTGCGCAGCTCCTCCGGGGTCAGGAATGCGGGGCGGTACACGTCCGCCGGCGTTTTCTGGTTCACCGCCCGGGGCGAGAATATCCGGCCACTGCGCGAGTAGACGTGCAGCTGCGGCTCCTCGCCGCTGGGGCGGTAGACCAGGTCGCCGTCGGCCCCCGGCAGGAACCGCCCGCCGCGGCCGACGGTGAGGCTGGCGACCGTGTCGATCGCCGACAGCCCCATGCCGCGGACCGCGACCCGGGCGCCCGGCTCGATGGTCTCCAGCTTCTGCAGCGGGTAGCAGTTGCGCAGGTAGCGCAGCCGCGGGTTGACGTGGCGGTGGTCGGCGACGAACTGCTGGACCTGGTGATCCGCGCCGGTCGGGTGGTTCGTGCCGTGCCCGGTGGTGAGGAAGACGAAGTCGGCGGCGACGATCGCGCCGTCCGACAGGTGGAGCGCCCAGGACCCGTCCCGCAGCGCGCGCAGCGTCTCGGCGCTCGCCCGGTGCTCGTGGATCCGGACCTTGTCGGGTGCGTGCCGGCGCAGCCGCCGGTAGCAGTGGCCGAGGTAGCGGCCGAGGACGGCGCGCGGCAGATAGGTGTCCTCGGGGACACCGGCCCAGTCGGCCAGGCTCGGGCCGGAAATCGACTGCCCGGCAGCGGCGGCGTCGCCGGTGCGGAACATCGTGACCTGGCCGGCGACGGTGTTCATGAGCAGATAGTTCGGCTGATCCGGGTAATGGGTACCGGCGCCGGGCTGGTGCGGGTCGATGAGGTGGACCGACAGGCCGTCCCAGGGAATCCGGGCCAGGCCGCAGATCCGTTCCAGAACGCTGAGCCCGCGCGGGCCCCCACCCACGATTGCTACGGACACGTGTGTCGAAGTCAAACCCACCCCTAGGTAAAGGAATCGCAATGATTCCGGAAATCCCCCTTAATGCTGATATTCAACTTAGTCATAACGATCTGATATTGAGAAGTTGACTTCCGGCCAAGAATGTACTGGGGTTCAGCCATTGGCCAGCGGAGATGAGGGCAGGTCAGGAGGGCCGTCCATCCTGGCGTTGACCTGCCGGGACGACACCGCCCCGCCGATCCGGAATGACTTGTGTGACCGGTGGGCATGACGTTGTGCGCATGACACCTCGCACGACGCCTCGCACGACAGCGCACATGACACCCGGTCAGTCATCCCTCACCCGAGAGGTCCTCCATGGCCCGCACCCGCCTCGCCACCGCAGCAGCAGCCGCCACCCTGGTGCTCTGCGCGACCAGCGCCGCCTCGGCCGCCACCGTCTCGCCGGACGCCAAGCCCGCCCAGGCCGCGCCCGCGCCCACCGGGGCACCCGCCACCTGCGGCTACACGAAGGCCGTGCCCGCCGACAAGTTCCAGGGCATCCCGGTCTTCGACGCCGCGAAGGCCGCGAAGCCGTTCCACGCCACGGTGCGCACCAGCCAGGGCTCGGTGACCTTCCAGGCGCTCACGGCGGCGGCCCCGTGCACCACCTTCTCGTTCCGCTTCCTGGCCGAGCACCACTACTTCAACGACACCCACTGCCACCGGCTCACCACCCAGGGCATCTTCGTGCTGCAGTGCGGCGACCCGACCGGGACGGGCAGCGGCGGCCCCGGCTACTCCTTCAACGACGAGAACCTGACCGGCGCCACCTACCCGGCGGGCACCGTGGCGATGGCCAACGCGGGCCCGAACACCAACGGCAGCCAGTTCTTCTTCGTCTGGAAGGACACCAAGCTGCCCCCGGCCTACACGCCGTTCGGGCAGGTGACCGGTGGGCTGGACGTGCTGCAGAAGATCGCCGCCGGCGGCGAGGACGACCAGAACGGGGCCGGCGACGGGTTCCCGACCCTGCCGGTGAACATCCACGGCGTGAAGATCAGCAACCACTGACCGGACGCCACCGACCGGACGCCACCGACCGAGCGGCCGGAGCAGGCGCTACGGACAAGCACCGGTGCCCCGCCCGAAAAGGCGGGGCACCGGTGTCGCGCGGGCTCGGTCCGTGGGGCCGCTCAGGCGTTCGGCGCCACCTTGGCCAGGCCGTTGATGATCCGGTCCATCGCGTCCCCGCCCTGCGGCTCCGTCAGGTTCGCCAGCAGCTTCAGCGTGAAGCGCATCAGCATCGGGTGGGTCAGCCCGCGCTGGGTGGCCAGCTGCATCACCTTCGGGTTGCCGATCAGCTTCACGAAGGCCCGGCCGAGCGTGTAGTAGCCGCCGTAGACCTCCTTGAGGGTGGCCGGGTAGGCGTGCAGCGCGCGCTCGCGCCCGCCGTCCGTCACCCGGGCGAAGGCCTGCACGATGGTGCGCGCGGCGATCTGGCCCGACTCCATCGCATAGGCGATGCCCTCGCCGTTGAACGGGTTGACCATGCCGCCGGCGTCACCGACCAGCAGCAGGCCGCGGGTGTAGTGCGGCTGGCGGTTGAAGGCCATCGGCAGCGCGGCGCCGCGGATCGGGTCGGTCATGTTCTCGGGGGTGTAGCCCCACTCGGCCGGCATGCTGGCGCACCAGGACTTGAGCACCTCGCGCCAGTCCAGCTCGCCGAAGGCGGGCGAGGAGTCCAGGATGCCCAGGCCCACGTTGGAGGTGCCGTCGCCCATGCCGAAGATCCAGCCGTAGCCCGGCAGCAGCTTCTTCTCGCCACCGCGGGTGTCCCACAGCTCCAGCCAGGACTCCAGGTAGTCGTCCGAGCCGCGCGGGGAGGTGAAGTACGTCCGGTAGGCGACGCCCATCGGGCGGTCCTCGCGGCGGTGCAGGCCCATCGCCAGCGAGAGGCGGGTGGAGTTGCCGTCGGCGGCCACCACCAGCGGTGCCCGGAAGACGACCTCGCGCTTGTCCTGGCCCAACTTGGCGGTCACGCCCACGATCTTGCCGGTGCGCTCGTCCAGCACCGGACCGGAGACGTTGCAGCGCTCGTAGAGCCGGGCGCCGGCCTTCTCGGCCTGACGGGCCAGCAGCTCGTCGAAGTCGGCCCGCTTGCGGACCAGTCCGTAGTCCGGGAACGAGGACAGCTCGGGCCAGTCCAGTTCGAGCCGGACCCCGCCGCCGATGATCCGCAAGCCCTTGTTGTGCAGCCAGCCGTTGGCGGTGGAGACGTCGATGCCCATGTCCACCAACTGCTTGGTGGCACGCGGGGTCAGGCCGTCGCCGCAGACCTTCTCGCGCGGGAACTCGGTCTTCTCCAGCAGCAGGACGTCCAGGCCGGCCTGGGCCAGGTAGTAGGCGGTGGTCGCGCCCGCCGGGCCGGCTCCGACCACGATGACGTCAGCGGAGCTCTCGACGGCGGTCTCGGTCACGGTGGGCACTCTCCTGGCACTACGGGACTGGCTGACGGTCCCGAGCAGTCTACGGCGCTTTGACCCGGCGCCCCGGACCGGTCCGGACAGGTCCGGACAGGTCCGGCAGGCTCAGGGCCTGAGGCCGACCGGGTACCGGTCGGTCTCAGGCCTTGGTGCCCCGGTGCAGCGCGACGATGCCGCCGGTGAGGTTGCGCCAGGCCACCTTGGTCCAGCCCGCCTGCTGGAGCAGCGCGGCGAGCGCGGGCTGGTCGGGCCAGGCGCGGATGGACTCGGCGAGGTAGACGTACGCGTCGGGGTTGCTGCTCACCTTGGTGGCCACCGGCGGCAGCGCGCGCATCAGGTACTCGGTGTAGACGGTGCGCAGCGGGGTCCAGGTGGGCGTGGAGAACTCGCAGATCACCACCCGGCCGCCGGGCTTGGTGACCCGGTACAGCTCGGCGAGCGCCGCCTCGGTCCGGTGCACGTTGCGCAGCGCGAAGGAGATGGTCACCGCGTCGAACGAGGCGTCGGCGAACGGCAGCCGGGTCGCGTCGCCGGCGGTCAGCGCCAGCTCGGGGTGGCGCTTCTTGCCCTCGGTGAGCATGCCGATCGAGAAGTCGCACGGAACGACCTGGGCACCGGCCGCCACGAACGGCAGCGAGGAGGTGCCGGTACCGGCTCCGAGGTCGAGCACCAGGTCGCCGGGGCCGGCGCCGACCGCCTCGGCCACCGCGCGGCGCCAGGCGCGGGCCTGGCCCAACGAGAGGACGTCGTTGGTCAGGTCGTACTTGGCGGCGACGTCGTCGAACATGGCGGCGACTTCGTGGGGCTGCTTGTCCAGCGAGGCTCGGGTCACGGGACCCATTGTTCACCCTGACGCGGCACGGCAGGCCGCGGGGCTCAGCGCAGCGCGCGGCGCCCGCCCTTGCGGCGGCGGCGCGAGCGCTTGCCCTGGGTTATCGCGGGCATCCCCTCGGCCAGCGCCTCGGTGGCCAGCGCCACGGTGGCCACCACCCGCGCGCCCCGGCTCTCGGCGCTGGTGGAGCGGCGGTGCCGGGTGATCCGCAGCACACAGAGCAGGCAGAAGAGCACCGCCACCGGCACGCTGATCTGCGCCAGCCGGACACCGGCCGGCTGCGGGTAGTGCTCGTTGCAGGCCCGCACCGCGCCCGCGTCCTTGGCCGCGTGCTCCAGGCAGATCGGGTCGCCGACCTTGACGTTGTCGGGCAGCGCGAGATCGGTGGCGGTGCGCAGCTGGCCGTCGGCCAGGTACTTGACGCCGCTGTAGGTGGCGCTGCCGCCGGGGAGCTGGGTGATCGTGCCCTGGACCTGCACCGGGTCGGCGCCGATCTTGTCGGCCAGTTCGGTCTGGTGCCACCCCAGCAGGCACATGCCGAGCGCCAGCACGGCGCTGAGCACCGCCGCGAGGTACCAGCCCCGGCCGATCCTCTTGATCGCGGGCACGGACGGGGATCGCATGGCTGGGCTGACCTGGCTTCCCGTGAGGCATGTGGTGAGGCAGGTCCTGCGCCGACCGGGGGACGGCCGGACGGGCGGAGGACCGACCGGGATCGTAACCGCTGACCGGCCCTCAGGTCACGGCGAACCGGAATCAGATCGACTGCCCAGGCGGTGAGTTCGACGGCGGACGGCCCTTCTCCCCGCTGGCCACCGGCGGTTCAGCGCCCCCGGTAGAGCAACTTACCGGCGAGTACCGTACCCAGGCACTCCCCGGTCCCGCGACCGAAGATGGCGAAATCCGCTCGTCCGCCGACGGTCAGCGCCCCGTTCGGGACCGCTTCGAAGGCGAGGGTGTCCAGCGGCCTCGACGGTTCGAACGGGGCGAGCACCAGCAGCCCCGAGCGGCTCACCGCCGTGCGCACCTCGGGCCGCTCGAACGGGCCGGCCAGCGCGGTGGTCCCGTGCCGCAGCATCAACTGCAGCCCGCGCCGGGCGCTGCCGCCCAGCCCGCCGTAGTGCGCCGCCTCGATGCCGCCGGGCGGCAGCGGGAGCGGCGCGCTGCCCAGGCCCTCGCGCGGGTCGGGGTGGTAGCGCCGCTCCAGCAGCAGCGCGCCGTCCGGCTGGGCCCGCCCCGGCGCGAGGAGCGCGTCATCGCCCCAGTCGCGCAGCCGGGCCGAGGGGTGAGCGGCCGCCAGTTCGGCGTGGCGGCCCAGGGCGGCGATCCGGTCGCCCCGCACCAGCACCGCCCCGTCGTCGATCGACGGGGCGGTCTCGCAGGGCGCCAGGACCGCGGCCCGGTGCAGGGTGAGCACGTCGGCAGTCTCGGTCGGCAGTCTCGGTCGGCCGGCTCAGTTGGTGGAGAGGATCTTCAGCTCCGGGTGCGCCGTGCCGCCCTCGATCGCGGTGGAAGCGATGTGCGAGGCGACCCGCGGGTCGACCGGGTCGTTGGCCGGGTCGTCCAGCACCCGCAGGTGCTCGTAGGTGGTGGCGCGCTGCGCCGGGACCCGGCCCGCGGTGCGGATCAGGTGGATCAGCTCGGTCAGGTTGGAGCGGTGCTTGGCACCGGCCGCCGAGACCACGTTCTCCTCCAGCATCACCGAGCCCAGGTCGTCCGCGCCGTAGTGCAGCGACAGCTGGCCGGCCTCCTTGCCGGTGGTCAGCCAGGAGCCCTGGATGTGCGCGATGTTGTCCAGGAAGAGCCGGGCGATCGCGATCATCCGCAGGTACTCGAAGACGGTCGCCTGGGTCGAGCCCTTGAGGTGGTTGTTCTGCGGCTGGTAGGTGTACGGGATGAACGCCCGGAAGCCGCCGGTGCGGTCCTGCACCTCACGGATCATCCGCAGGTGCTCGATCCGCTCGGCGTTGGTCTCGCCGGTGCCCATCAGCATGGTGGAGGTGGACTCGACACCCAGCCGGTGCGCGGTCTCCATGATCTCCAGCCAGCGCTCGCCCGACTCCTTGAGCGGGGCGATCGCCTTGCGCGGGCGCTCCGGCAGCAGCTCGGCACCGGCGCCGGCGAAGGAGTCCAGGCCCGCCGCGTGGATCCGGGTGATCGCCTCCTCGATGGAGACGCCCGAGATCCGCGCCATGTGCTCGACCTCGGAGGCGCCCAGCGAGTGGATCACCAGCTGCGGGAAGTCCGCCTTGATCGCGGAGAACGCGCGCTCGTAGTACTCCACGCCGTAGTCCGGGTGGTGGCCGCCCTGGAACATGATCTGGGTGCCGCCCAGCTCGACGGTCTCCGCGCAGCGGCGCAGGATCTCGTCCAGCTCGCGCGACCAGCCCTTGTCGCTCTTCGGCGGCACGTAGAACGCGCAGAACTTGCACGCCGTCACGCAGACGTTGGTGTAGTTGATGTTGCGTTCGATGATGTAGGTCGCGATGTGCTCGGTGCCCGCGTACCGGCGCCGGCGCACCGCGTCGGCCGCCGCGCCGAGCGCGTGCAGCGGCGCGGAGCGGTAGAGCTCCAGCGCCTCCTCGGGCGAGATCCGACCGCCGGCCGCCGCGCGGTCGAGGACGGCCTGCAGGTCGGTGCTGGACGCGTCGAGAGTCGCTACGGGCTCGGACACCTGGCGGCCTACTTTCTTGCTCACGGATGCCGGGCCGGCCCGGCGACATGACCGAACCAGCCTACGCCAGGCGTTTTGGCCATCCGTGGGTGTGCCGTCGGTGTGCCACCGGCGGTCGGGCGCCGGGTCAGGAGACGCGGGTGAGGCCCGCCGGGGGATACCCGGGCGCCGGGCGCGGCTGGGTACCCGGCCCCGCGTCCACCGTCGTGGCGGGCCGGGTCTGCCCCGGACCCGGCAGCGGATCCGTGCCGGGCTCCGGGCGTGGAGGTCAGGAGGCCACCGGCTCCAGCAGCCGGAACCTCACCTCGGGTTCGAAGCCGCTGTCGTGCGCCACCCGGCGGGCGAACTCCGCGATGCCGGCCAACTGCCGCTCCCCGAGCGAGAAGTCCAGTGCCTGGCTGAAGTACCGCTCCAGCACCGTGGCGTCGAAGGACTCCCAGCGCGCCGCCTGGGCGGCCACCTGGTCGGCCTCGGCCAGCGACAGGTCACGCGAGTCCAGGAAGGCCCGGTGCACCGCCGCCACCAGCTCGGGCCGGCGCTCGACGAACTCGCGCCGGGCCGCCCAGACCGCGAAGACGAACGGCAGCCCGGTCCACTCCTTCCACATCTCCCCGAGGTCGTGGACGGTGTAGCCGCTGTCCGGCCGCGCCTCCAGGGTGGCCCGCAGCGCCGGGTCGCCGATCAGCACCGCGGCGTCCGCCCGCGCCAGCATCGCGTCGAGATCCGGCGGGCAGCTGAAGTACTCCGGCTGGACGCCCTGCTGTTCGGCCAGCAGCAGCTGGGCGAGCCGCACCGAGGTCCGGCTGGTGGAGCCGAGCGCGACCGGCCGGCCGTCCAACTCGTCGAGCGGGCGCTTGCTGACGATCACGCAGGACATCACCGGACCGTCGCTGCCGACGGCGATCTCCGGCAGCAGCACCAGCTCGTCCGCGTGCCGCAGGTACTCGACGCAGGTGATCGGGCCGATGTCCAGCGCGCCGTTGACCAGCAGGTCGCTGAGCTTCTCCGGGGTGTCCTTGGTGAGGTCCAGGTCGAGCAGGCTGCCGGTGCGGGCCAGACCCCAGTAGAGGGGTACGCAGTTGAGGAACTGGATATGGCCGACCCGGGGCCGGGTGAGCGGCGCGCCGCCCGGACCGCCGTCGCCCGTCACGCTCGCACCCGCTACCGCTTCTACCGCCGATTGCACCAGCTCAGCCACGGTGTACTCCCTTGCCCGTCGGTCCTGTGCTGGCAGCGTATGCCTGTGCCTTCCGTGGTTCGGCGCGACCCCCGCGCAACACGCTTTCAGCCATCTACGACACGCCCCTCAGGTCCCTGCAGACACCTCTGGTCGAGCCCGCGCCTGCGTGCTACGGTTTCATCCAGTTGCAGTTTGATTCCCCTTGCAGTACTTGAAGCCTGCGGAGCATGTAACCGCGGGCTTTTTGTAGTTTTTCAGCATTGCAGCATTATGCGAAAAACTCCGGGCCCACTCCGGAGGCGGGGCGATCAGCGCAGCGGACCGGCTACCACACGGTGTGGTAACCAATACGTCCCTCGCAAGGAGAACGGCATGGCCACGGGAACCGTCAAGTGGTTCAACGCTGAGAAGGGCTTCGGCTTCATCGCCCAGGAGGGCGGCGGCCCCGACGTCTTCGTCCACTACTCCGCCATCAACGCGAACGGTTTCCGCTCGCTGGAGGAGAACCAGCAGGTCACCTTCGACGTCACCCAGGGCCCCAAGGGCCCGCAGGCGGAGAACGTCACCACCGTCTGACGTCACTTCTCTGCTGACTGATCGCTCAGGACCCGGCCACCACCGGGTCCACCCGTGGCCCTCCCCGGGCCGCCGAGCATGACGCGCACCACCAAGGGGGCCAGCCGCGCTTCGCCCGGCAGGCCCCCTGCCGTTTTCCCTTTGGGGCAGTTTCCCGAGCCCTTTTCAGGTTGGCTCGATTTTGATGGCACGTTAACTTCTGCGCGCCCCCGGGCGGGCGCCCCGTGCGCCTCCCGGCTTTTCGGTCGCCCGCTCTTCCAGTCGTCCCGCAGCACCCGGACCGCACGCAGTGCGCGGGAGACTTCGCCGCAGAGATCGACCAGTTGGCCGCAGATGTAACGCAGGATCCAGAATCCGCCTGCCAGATAGGCCGCAATCGAGGCGGTCCAACCAACTGTTGCCACTGGAGAGTCGCTCTCTCCCCCTGGTGGCGCCGACACGTCGGGCCGGCCCTGGCCACCGCTGAAGCACGGGGACGGTACCCGGCGCACGGCACCCGGAAACACGCGCGAACGCGCCGCGGGCCGGAGCTGTCCTGCTCGCTCCGGCCCGCGGCGCGCCCCTCCGCGCTGTCGCTCCGCGCTGTCCGTCCGTCAGACGGCGGCCGGTACCCGCTCGCCCTCGGCCCGGGCCGGCACCGCCGAGCCGTCACCGTCGGCACCCTCGGCACCCTCGGCACTGTCGGCCTCGTACAGCTCCCGGCTGGTCGGGGCGTTGTAGGCCGCGAGGTCCAGGGTCTTCTCGCGGGCCGAGACCAGGATCGGGACGACGACCTGACCGGCCACGTTGGTCGCGGTGCGCATCATGTCGAGGATCGGGTCGATGGCCAGCAGCAGGCCCACGCCCTCCAGCGGCAGACCCAGGGTGGACAGGGTCAGGGTCAGCATCACGATCGCGCCGGTGAGGCCGGCGGTGGCCGCCGAGCCGATCACCGAGACGAAGGCGATCAACAGGTAGTCACCGATGCCGAGGTGGATGCCGTAGACCTGGGCGACGAAGATCGCGGCGATCGAGGGGTAGATCGCGGCGCAGCCGTCCATCTTGGTGGTCGCGCCGAACGGAACCGCGAAGCTCGCGTACTCACGCGGCACACCCAGCCGCTCGGTGACCCGGCGGGTGACCGGCAGGGTGCCGACCGAGGAGCGGGAGACGAAGGCGAGCTGGATCGCGGGCCAGGCGCCCTGGAAGAAGCGCACCGGGTTCAGTCCGCCGGCGAAGCGCAGCAGCAGGGAGTAGACGACGAACAGCACCAGCGCGCAACCGACGTAGATGTCGGCGGTGAAGGTGGCCAGCGGGCGCAGCAGGTCCCAGCCGTACTTGGCGACGGACTTGCCGATCAGGCCCAGGGTGCCCAGCGGCGCCAGGCGGATGACCCACCACAGCGCGGTCTGCACCAGTTCGAGCACCGACTCGTTCAGCCGGAGCACCGGCGTGGCCTTCTCGCCCACCTTGAGGATCGCGGCACCGGCCACCACCGCGAGGAAGACGATCTGCAGCACGTTCACCTTGAGGAAGGCGTCCGCGATGTTGGTCGGGATGATGCCGGTCAGGAAGTCCACCCAGGAGCCGGAGTCGGCGGGGGCCTTGAGCCCGGTGGTGGAGAGGTTGGTGCCGTGGCCCGGGTCGGTGAGCAGACCGATCGTCAGACCGATGGAGACCGCGATCAGGCTGGTGATCCCGAACCAGAGCAGGGTGCGCGCGGCGAGCCGGGCGGCGTTGGTGACGTTCCGCAGGTTGGCGATCGAGACCACGATGGCGGTGAACACCAGCGGCGGCACGGCCAGCTTGAGCAGCTGCACGAAGGTCTTGCCGATGGTGTCGAGCGTGGTGCTCAGCCAGGAGACGTCGTTCTGCCGGGCGATGAAGCCGAGCACGACGCCGAGCACCAGGCCGGCGATGATCTGCACCCAGAACGGGGTGCGGCGCAGCCGGGCCAGGCCGGTGGGCGCGGTTGGACCGGCGGGGGCGGAGGAAGCGGCGGGGGCGGACATGGCAGTGCGGCTCCGGGGGGCAGGGGGGAGGCAGGACAGGGGGGGGAGGAAGGCAGGCGGCGCACCGGAAACGTCCGTGTTCGATCGATCTTGATCAGCGATCGGCCGGAGAGTCCGCGGGATTCGCGGGGAGGTACGCCGCCTAGCTACAGCTCGGAACGCGACACGCGCCGCGGCAGGCATCCGCCACACCACCGGCCCCCGGGCAGGGCGGCATCGACGGCAGCGCGCACGGCATGAGCGGGCCGCTCATGTCCTGCTGCCGGAGTGCGCCTGGGGTGGTCATGGTCGACACATTAACAGTAAAGATTTGAGATCTTCAAAGTAGTTGTTTGACATGTGGACAGTCATGAGCGCGCCACGGTCGGCCGCCTGTCGGATTGACCGCGCCCGGTTATACGTATAACTTGACTGTTCTCCGCCCCCGCATGCCCTGGCATGCCCGGCGCCCCTGCTTCACCACCCTTGCTTCACCACCCCTGCTGTCCGCCACTGCCCGGGAGACCCCCGTGGGCTACCTCGCCCTGCTCCGCGCCCCTCATGTGACCCGGCTGCTGCTCGGCACCCTGCTCGGCCGACTGCCGGCCGGCATGACCGCGCTCGTCATCGCCCTCGCCCTGCGCGAGGCCGGAGCGCCGTACAGCAGGATCGGGCTGGCCACCGCCGCCTACGCGATCTGCGCCGCGATCGGCGGCCCGGTGCTCGGCCGGATCGTGGACCGCACCGGCCAGCCCAAGGTGCTGCTCTGCGCCGCCGTCGCGGCCGGGTTCGGCTACGCGCTGCTCGCCCTCGCGCCCGGCAGCGCCGCGGCCGCGATCGGCGGCGCCGCGATCGCGGGCCTGGCGATGCCGCCGCTGGAACCCTGCCTGCGCGCCCTGTGGCCCGACGTGGTCGCCGAGGAACAGCTGGACACCGCCTACGCCTTCGACTCCGCCTCGCAGCAGATCCTCTACGTGGCCGGGCCGCTGGCCGTGGCCGGCCTGGCCGCGGTCGCCAGCCCCGTCGCCGCGCTGTGGGCCGCCGCCGGCCTCGGCCTGGCCGGCGCGCTGGTGGTCGCCACCGCCGCACCGGCCCGCCACTGGCAGGCCCCGCCGCGCGACCACGGAGCCGGGCTGCTCGGCCCGCTGCGCTCCCCCGGCCTGGTGCTGCTGCTGATCGGCCTGGCCGGCGCGGGCTGGACGGTCGGCGCGCAGAACGTGCTCTTCATCGCCTACGCCGAGCGCCACCCGCACCAGCTGCCCGGCGGCGCCGGCCTGCTGCTCGCGCTCGCCGCGCTGGCCGGCCTGCTCGGCGCGCTGGCCTACGGCGCGGTCCGCTGGCGCAGCAGCACGGCCACCCGCACCTGGGCGATCTCCCTGGCGATGGCCCTGTGCTACCTGCCGCTGCTGCTGCTCCCCGACCCCGGCCTGATGTCGGTGCTCGCCTTCGTCTCCGGCATCGGCCTGGCGCCGCTGCTCGCCGCCGCCTTCGTGCTGGTCGCCGAACTCGCCCCGACCGGCACGGTCACCGAGGCCTTCGCCTGGCTGGTCACGCTCTTCGCCACCGGCAACGCGCTCGGCTACGCCGTCTCCGGCGCGCTGGCGGGCAACTCCCTGACCGGGGTGGCGTACTGCTCGGTCGGCGGGATCGCGCTCGGGGGGCTGCTGCTCTTCGCCGCCCGCCACCGCCTGCGGCCGGTGGCGGCCCCGCAGGCGGCACCGGTGCTCGCGAGCCTGGCGGGCTGAGGCCGGGGCCGGACCGGGATCAGAGCCGGACCAGGGCCAGGGCCGGACCGGGATCAGAGCCGGACCAGGGCCAGGGCCGGACCGGGATCAGAGCCGGACCAGGGCCAGGGCCGGACCGGGATCAGAGCCGGGCCGGTCCCGTGGAGGAGCGGACGATCAGCGAGGTCTCCAGCGGTGCCACCGGCGCCACCTCCCGGCCGTCCAGGCGGGCGGCCAGCGCCGCCACGCCCGCGCGGCCCAGCTCCTCGCCCGGGAGGTCGACGGTGGTCAGCGGCGGGGTGAGCAGCGCGGCGACGGAGACGTTGTCGATGCCGACCACCGAGACGTCGGCGGGGATGCCCAGGCCGAGGTCGGCGGCGGCCTGGTAGAGGCCGGAGGCGACCACGTCGTCGTCGCAGACCACGGCGTGCGGGCGGTCGGGGCGGCTCAGCAGCTCGGTGGCGGCGACCCGGGCGGCGGCCTCCCCGCGGTTGAGGGTGACGCCGACCTCGATCACCTCCAGGCCGTGGACGGCGGCCTCGAAGGCGGCCTGACGGACCCGGAAGGTGTAGGCGCTGTGGGTGGAGCGCAGATGCCCCAAGCGCCGGTGGCCGAGCGCGGCCAGGTGCGCGACGGCGGCGGCCATGCCGCCCGCGACGTCGAGTTCGACGGTGGGGGCGCCGCCGGACGAGGCCGGGTCGGCGTCCAGGAAGACCGCCGGGGTGCCGGCCGGCAGCGCGCCGAGCTGGCTGTCGTCCGGCGAGCAGATCAGCAGGCCGTCGAACCGGCTGGTGGTGGCGGCCTCGGCGAGGGTGGCGGCGCTCCAGCCGGAGCTGACCACGACCTCCAGACCGTGGCGCGCGGCCTCCTCGTGCACACCGGCCAAGACCCGGCCGAAGAACGGCCCCTGCAGGTTGGGCACGGCGAGCAGGGCCAGGCCGCTGCGCCCCAGCCGCAGCTGCCGGCCGGCCGCCTGCGGGCGGTAGCCGAGGCCGCGGGCCGCCTCCAGCACGCGCTGGCGGGTCGCGTCGGAGACCCGGTGGCCCGCCTCGGAGCCCGAGAAGACCAGCGAGACGGTGGCCTGCGAGACGCCGGCCAGCTGGGCCACGTCGCGCCCGGTGGGGCGGCGGGCGGGTCCGGGCGCGGTGGGCGGCTCGGCGCTGCTCGCCACGCGGGTCAGGACTGCTGGGCCGGGGCGGGTGCGGTGGCCGCAGGGCTCGCGGCGCGGGCCGCGTCGTCGGCCGCGTCCTCCTCGGCGTTCTGCTCCGCGATCCGGTTGGCGGTGCGCGAGCGGATGGTGCTGACCTTGCTGACGACCTGCGCGGACATCTCGTCGCGCTGCTTGCTCAGCACCACGTAGCTGATCGGCGCCGAGACCAGGGCGGCCAGCAGCACCAGGAAGACGAAACCGGTGGCGCCCACCACGGGGATGACCCCGAAGTGGCCGAGCAGCGTGGTGACCAGCAGGCAGGCGAGGAAGATGCTGGCCCGCATGGAGGTGTAGCGGAGCGTGGCGTGGGACTTGCTGCTGCTCACGGGTGGCTTCCTTCTCGACGGGCGGTGGGGCTACGGCCGGCCTTCGCAGGGGTGACGGGGCCTTCCAGTGAAGCATGCCCATCGTTGCGGCCCTCGCCCGCCTCGGCACGAGGGCGGGAGCCCGGCCCGGCGCGACGTCAGGGCCCGGCTCCGCGCGACCGCGGGGCCCGGTCCCGGCACCGGTCGGGCGGCCCCGGCGCAGGTCGGGCGGCCTCAGCGCAGGTCGAGCCAGAAGGTGATGTCGTCGCGGTCGTCGCCCGGCGCCACCCGGATCGCGCCCGGCACCCGGCCCACCTCGGTGTAGCCGCAGCGGCCGTAGAACTTCTCCAGCCCCATCCCGCCGCGCGCGGTCAGCTGCAGCCCGGCCAGGCCCCAGCCGCGCGCGACCCGCTCGGCCTCGGCCATCAACTCGGCGCCGTAGCCGAGCCCCTGGCAGGACGGGGCGATCATCACCCGCTTCAGCATCCGCCAGTGGTCCATCAGGTCGAAGCGCATGGACTCGAAGAAGAGCACCCCGGCCAGCGGGCCGGCGGGCTCGGCCCGGGCGACCAGCAGCCGGTCGGGGCCGCTCTCCGCGCGGCTGGCGACGCCGGCGAGCTGCTGTTCCGCCGTCGGCCGCACCTGCTCCTCGGTGACCGGCGGCACGAAGCCGACCGCGCCGCCCGCGTTCGAGACGTCCGTCCACAGGGTGAGGATCTCGGCGCGCAACTCCGCGGTCGGTTCGGGATCGAGGGTGAAGTGCAGCGTCATGGTCCCGGATGCTACTGCGCGGCTGTGACCCGTGGTGAGGCCCCATCGGCGGGCGGTTGCCCGGCCGCCTGCGCAGGCGGCTGGGCGACCGGCTGGGCGACCGGCTGGGCGACCGGCGGCGAGGTCACCCGGCGCAGGCCCCGGATCGCCGGGGTGAGCAGCAGCGCCGCCACCACCGCGACCGTGACCCCGGCGCCGAAGAGCAGCACCGCCCGCGCCCCGTACGCCCCGGCGGCCGGACCGGCCAGCGCGCTGCCGAGCGGGACCATGCAGACCGAACCGGCCACCTCGTAGGCGTGGATCCGGTTGAGCACCTCGCCCGGCACCTGGGTCTGCACGCTGGTGGCCCACATGACGCCCCAGAAGGTGTAGCCGGTCCCGGCGATCAGCAGGCAGCCGATCAGCGCGGGCACCGGCAGGTCCAGCGCGATGCCCAGCGGGTAGAGCGGCGCGGCCAGCATGGCCAGGCTGCCGACGGCCAGCGGGCGGTTCGGCTTGAACCGGATCGCCAGCACGCCGCCGACGACGGTGCCCACGCCGTAGGCAGAGCTGAGCAGCCCGTACACCGCCGAACCGTGTGCGGGCACCAGCACACTGGCGGCCAGCGGCACCACCGGCCCGTAGCCGAAGACGCTGTAGCCCATCCAGATCAGGATGACGCCCCACATCCAGCCGCGGGAGCGGAACTCGCGCCAGCCGACCACCAGGTTGCGCCAGAGGCTGTCGCCGGGCGGCGGCGCGGGCACCGGGCCCAGGCGCAGGGCGAGCAGGCACAGTGCGCTGAGCCCGAAGGTGACGGCCGCGATCACCATCACCCACCCGGTGGCCGCCGCGCCGACCAGCGCGCCGGCCAGCGCCGGGCCACCCAGCGCGCTGACGGCCTCGGCGGTGCGCAGCACGCCGTTGGCGCCCTGGACGTCCCGGGCCACCAGCGGCACCGTGCTGGCCGCACCCGGCTGGAACATCGCGCCGGCGGCCCCGGCCAGCGCGAGCAGCCCGTAGAGCTGCCAGGTGTGCTGGATGCCGTGGAAGAAGAGCAGCGCCAGCAGGATCCTGGTGGTCAGGTTGGTCAGGTCGGCGCCGATCATCATCCGGCGGGCGGTGAACCGGTCGGCCAGCACCCCGCCGATCAGGATCAGCCCGGCGAACGGGGCCAGCCACCAGGCCAGCGCGTAGCCGACGGTGCTGACGGAGTGTCCGGACCCGATCAGGCCGGCCGAGACGGCGACCGGCAGCATCGCGTCCCCGAGCAGGCCCGAGCTGCGGGCGGTGAAGTAGAGGCGGAACGAGCGGGACCAGATGGCGGGGGCGTCAGCAGGCGTGGGGCTGGTGGGAGATGAGGGGCCGGTGGGGGCACTGGGACCGTTCACAGGGAGCAGGGTGGTATAGACCACAGCGGATTTCCAGTGGTTTCCGGTCACGATCCGGGTGCACAGCCAGGGCGACGGCGGCCGCCGGGTACCCAGCCCGGGCGGCCGCCGGTACGGGCCCTGACCCGCACTGGGCGCTCCGCACTCGCCAAGGGCACCGGCAGCCGATCCGGCCCGCACGGGCCCGATCCCCCTGGCTGACCAGCCCTTGGCGTCCCCTCGCGACGGAGAGCTCACCCAAGGGTGATCAGCTGGATACGTCACGTCAATGGTTTGTCGGAAATTCCGAAGGGTTGCGCTGGCTTTCGGCCTGCTGACCAGCCGGATCCGGCCGCCGACCGGCCTCGCGTCCCGTCAAGACGACCGGCCTCGCCGCCCGTCGGGACGGCCGGCTTCGGAACCCGTCAGGACGACCGGCCCTGGAGCCCGTCAGGCCGTCAGCATCCCGTGCTCGCGCGCCGACCCGCCGTCGGCCAGCGGGCCCCGGTCCAGCTCGCACCAGACCAGCTTGCCGGAGCCCTGCGGATACCAGCCCCAGCGCGCGCAGAGCAGTTCGACCAGCTCCAGCCCGCGGCCGTTGGTGGCCGAGGCGGCCGCGTGCCGGGGTGCCGGCGCGGTGCCGCTGGCATCGGTCACCTCCACCCGCAGCGGCGCCGCCGGGTCGGGCGGCCAGCTGAGCCGCAGCGCGGCGGGCCGTCCGGTGTGCACCACCGCGTTGGTCACCAGCTCGGAGACCACCAGCACCAGGGTCTCGGCGAACGGCGCCCCTGGGTCCGCCCCGAAGGCGAGCACCTGGGCGCGGACCCATCGGCGGGCCCGGCCGACCTCCACGGGGTCGGCGGCCACCGCGAGCTGTACCTGAAGCACCTGCACCGCTCCACCACCTGCATGACGAGCTACCGGTAGGACTGTCCGGGCGTCGGCGGCCCAGGGCCTGTCCGGCGTGACGAAACCTACCGCCCCACCCCCGGTGACCCGCTGTGGCCACGCGGCGAAACCACCCGTGCGACATATGTCCAGCCGCTCTCGAACAGCTCCGCCCAGCTCGTCGGATAGCCGGTTACGTCCGATAGCCGCTCTCTTCGGATGCAGTGCTTTTCCGATAAAGGGCCTCCATCCGGCGGCACCCGCTACTACCGTGGTGCCATGACCGTCCCCGACTGGGACCAGCAGATGCGGTCGCGGTTGGCCCGCGGCGAGGAGAGCGCGCTCGGCGAGCTCTATGACCAGCTGTCACCCCTGGTGCACGGCCTGGCCGGACGGATCCTGGGCGACGAGCAGGCCGCGGCGAACCTGACCCGCGAGGTCTTCGGCCACCTCTGGGAGCACCCGGAGGAGTTCGACCCCGCGCTGCGCTCGCTGCGCTCCTGGGTCGGCGAACTCACCCAGCAGCGCGCCGTGGAGCGGCTGCGCCGGGCCGAGCTGTGCGCCGAGGAGATCCACGACCGGGCCGCCGCCGCGCAGGTGCAGTACGTGGTGGCCGCGCTGCCGCCGCCACTGCGCGAGACCTTGGAGACCACCTGGCTGGACGGCCGCACCTACCAGGAGACCGCCCGACGCCTGGGCATCAGCGAGCAGGCCGCCAAGCAGCGTCTCCGTCTTGGCCTGCAACTGCTCGCTTCTGAACTGGAGTTCGGGTCATGATGAGAGCACCTTGCTGACCGGGGAGCGGCTGTGACGGGGGATCGGCTGTGACAGGAGACCGGGCCGTGCTGACGGAGCAGGACCACGAGGTGCTGCGCGCCCTCCTCGGTGCCTGGGCGCTGCGCGCCTGCCTGCCCGAGGAAGGCGCCGCGCTGGAGCGGCACTTCACCCGCTGCCCGGACTGCGCCGAGGAGGGCGAACGGCTGCGCCGGGCCGCCGCCCGGCTGCACACCGACGACCCGCTGGACCAACCGGACGGGCTGCGCCAACAGGTGCTCGACTTCTGCCTGACCCGCCGCGCCGCCGACCTCCCGGTGGCCTCCTGGGCCGCGCCGTACGCCGCGGAGACCGCCAAGCTGGACGCGCTGCTGCGTGACCTGGGCCCCGGCGAGTGGCAGGAGATGGCCGAACTGCCCTGGCACGGCGGGGTGCTCAGACGCCGTCCGGCCGAGGTGCTCTGCCACCTGGCCGCCGTGGACGGCCTGCTCGCCCAGGTGCTGGGCCTGCCGGACCCGGTGACGACCGCCGAGGGCCGGGTGCCGGCGCAGGGCGGTCCGCCGGCCGGGACCGCCGATCCGTTCCACGCCCTGCTGGACCGCTCCGACCGGTTGGCCCGCGCCCACGCCGGCGCCGCCCCGCAGGAGGTGCGCTCGCTCTGGCGGGCGCAGACCCGGGCGATGCTGCGCGGCGCCGAGCCGGCCGCCGCCGACAAGTGCGTGGACTACGGCTTCGCCACCGTGCCGGTCCGCGACGCCTTCGTCGACCGGGCCTTCGAGACCTGGATCCACGGCGAGGACGTGGCCCGCGCGGTCGACTACCCCTATGCGGCGCCGACCCCGCCGCACCTGCGGCAGATGGTCGACCTGGCCGCCCGGATGCTGCCGGTGGCGCTGGCCGGGCGGCGGCAGGCCGCCTACGCGGGCACCGCGCCCGGCGCCGGTGGCTCGGCCCGCACCCTGCGGCTGGTGATCGAGGGGCCGGCCAACGGGGAGTGGCTGATCCCGCTGGACGGGACGGCGCACCGGGAGGAGTCGAGCGAAGCGGCGGCGATGGGCGATCCGGTCGCCGAACTGGTGATCGACGGCGTGGAGTTCTGCCAGCTCGCGGCCGCGCACCGGGACCCGGACCGCCTCCCGGTCGGCGAGTACGGCGACCGGGCGGCGATCCGCGAGGTGCTGGCGGCGGTGCCGCTGCTCTCCCGGCCCTGAACCCGTGAGGCCCTGAACCCGTGAGCCCTGAACCCGACGGATCAGGCGAAGACGACGGTCCGGGTGCCGTTCAGCAGCACCCGGTGCTCGCTGTGCCACTTCACCGCGCGGGCCAGCGCCTGGCACTCCACGTCCCGGCCGAGCGCGACCAGTTGCTCCGGCGTCACGTCGTGCTGCACCCGGGCCACCTCCTGCTCGATGATCGGGCCCTCGTCCAGGTCGGCCGTCACATAGTGGGCCGTCGCGCCGATCAGCTTCACGCCCCGGGCGTGCGCCTGGTGGTAGGGCTTGGCGCCCTTGAAGCTCGGCAGGAAGGAGTGGTGGATGTTGATCACCCGGCCGTTGAGCGCCTTGCACAGGTCGTCCGAGAGCACCTGCATGTAGCGGGCCAGCACCACCAGGTCGACCCGCTCGGCCTCGACCAGGTCGAGCAGCTGCTGTTCCGCCTGCGCCTTGGCCTCCCGGGTCACCGGGATGTGCACGAAGGGGACGCCGTGCGAGGCGGTCAGCTCCGCGAAGTCGGTGTGGTTGGAGACCACCGCGACGATCTCGATCGGCAGCGCGCCGATCGAGGTGCGGAAGAGCAGGTCGTTCAGGCAGTGGCCGAACCTGCTGACCATCAGCACCACGCGCATCTTCTCGATGGCCGGGTGGATCTCCCACTCCATGCCGAAGGAGGCGCCGATCGCGGCGAAGCTGGCCCGCAGGCCGTCCACCGTCACCGGCGCCTCGGCGGAGAAGTGCACCCGCATGAAGAAGAGCCCGCTGTCGGTGTCCCGGTCGCCGAACTGCTGGCTGTCCATGATGTTGCAGCCGGTCATGAACAGGTAGCTGGAGACCGCGTGCACGATCCCCTGCTTGTCCGGGCAGGACAGGGTCAGCACGTACTGGGTCGGTTCGGTCGCGGTCCGCTGCTCCACCACTGGCTCTTTCACTGGTCCTTACTCATCGCCCGCTGGATCCGTCAAGGGTGGCACAGCCGGGCACCGCTCAGCCGATGCGGGTGAGGATCCTCAGTACTTCGAGCGAACGCGGCGCCGCCGCCGGGTCCTCACCGTCGTTGACCGCCAGCAGTTCGTGCGCGGCGCGGGCGGCGGCCACCGCCTCCGGCCAGTCGGGGTGGCCGAGGTAGGCGGCGGCCGGGGCGTCCGCGCCCACCTCGTGCAGGATGCGCAGCACCCGCAGCACCGCCGCGTCCACCAGGGCCGCCTCGGTGGCGTCCCGGATCACGGTGCCTATGTACTTCTCGGCGGACCAGCGGTCCAGCCAGCTGTCCTCGACCAGGCGGTAGACGGCGTCGGTCACGTCGCCGTAGCCCGGGCGACCACCGGCCCAGTACTCCTGCTGGAAGGCGGGGTCGGCGAGCATGTGCAGGGCGGAGCGCAACCGGGCGCGCCAGCGCCACCAGGGCAGATCGTTGAGCGGCATGCCGCCCATGGTGCTGGAGCGGCGCCCCGTACGAGAAGGGTTTCGCGGAGAGCCGTCCGAAGATTCTGTGCCGATCGCCATGGCAAACGATCGTACGTTCCCCATCCACCCAACATCTACACGCGTCCACACTCCGAGTTCATCGCCACGTCCCGCGATGTTCGCCCGGCCGACCTCTGCTGGAGTGAACCCGCGTCAAGGCTGTCGGCCAACGGATTCGGACGTGGGGGTAGCGAGCAGATGAGCACCGACACACCCGGACGGCCGGTGGCCGGGCGCCGGCGCACCGGCGGTGCGGCCGTCGCGGCCGCCTTACTCCCCCTGCTCCTGAGCACCACCGCCTGCGGGGGTTCGGCCGGCGCCGCCGCCGACAAGACCGAGCTGACGGTGATGACCTGGGCGCCCGCCAACACCGGCTCGGCCGACCGGCCCGGCATGACGGCGCTGGCCACCGCGATCGGCGACTCGATCAACTCCCAGGGCGGCGTGGGCGGCCACCGGCTGCGGGTGCTCACCTGCAACGAGCACAACACCGCCGACGGCGCCGCCGCCTGCGCCCGCCAAGCCGTGACGGCCCACGCGGTCGCGGTGATCGGCTCCTACAGCCAGTTCGGCGACGCCTTCATGCCGCAGCTGGAGACCAGCGGGATCCCGTACATCGGCGGCTACGGGCTCTCCGGCCCCGAGTTCACCAGCCCGGTCTCCTACCCGGTGGCCGGCGGCACGCCCGCGCTGATCGCCGGCAGCGGCCGGCAGCTGGTCGCGGCCGGCTGCCGCACGGTGGCGCTGATCCGCCCCGACACCCCGGCCGGCGACACCCTGGTCGGCGCGCTCGGCGCGGCCCTGCAGCCGAACAACGTGAAGCTGACCGACATCCGGGCCAACGAGACCTCCAGCGACTTCGCCGCCCAGGCCCGCCAGGCGATCGGCACCGACCGGCCCGGCAACTGCGTCACCGCCGCGCTCAGCGCCGTGCCCACCCTCAACCTGCTGGACTCGCTGCGCCGCCAGCCGCACCAGAACACCCTGCTCGCCTCGGTGATCGGCAGCTTCCAGCAGTCCGTGGTGGACTCCACCGGCGGCGACGCGGGCCCGCTCAGCGGCGCCTACGCGACCGGCTGGTACCCGCCCGAGGACTCCAAGGTCTGGGACCAGCTGCGCACGGTGGTGCGCACCAGGGACGCCGCCGACCTCACCACCATCGACGTCTCCGACCCCGGGGTGGAGACCACCTGGGTCGCCTACCAGGTCTTCCTGCAGGCCGTGCAGCGCCTGGGCAGCCAGCCGGTCACCAGCAAGGCGCTCCGCGACCAGCTGGAGAACGGCCAGCCGATCGGCACCGGCGGCGCCACCCCGCCGCTCAGCTGGGCGCTGACCGACATGCTGGCCAGCGCCGACACCCCGCGCCTGGTGAACACCTCGGTGACCTTCCAGCAGGTGCAGGGCGGGCGGTTGGTGGAGCAGCAGCCGGGCTTCGTGGACGTCCGCTGGGTCCTCACCGGGGGCGCGCCGCCCAGCGGCCCCGGCACCCCCTCCCCCGTCCCCTCCTGAGCCCGCCCTGTGCCCCCTCCTGAACCGCTCCCGGCCCGGCTGAGGCCCGTTCAGGGGCCCGGCTGAGGCCCGTTCAGGGGCCCGGCCGAGGCCCGCTCAGGCCGGCGGCACCGCCGGGGCCGGGCCGAGGGTGGTGGTGCCCGGGGCGGCCTGGTGGCCCAGACCGCTGCGGTAGACGTCCAGCGCCTCCGCCGGCCGGCCCACCCGGCGCAGCAGGTCGCCCAGCAGGCGGCAGAGGTCCGCCAGATCGGCCACCGCGCCCGCGTCCTGCAGCAGTTCGAGGGCCGCGCGGTAGTGCGCCTCGGCCGCCGCCGGGTCCCCGTCCTCCTCGGCGATCCGGCCCAGCAGGCGGTGCGCGGCGCCCGCGTGCACCGCGCCGCGTCCCGGGTGCAGCGAGTCCAGCAGGTCGGCCAGCAGCGCCGAGGCCTGCCCGGTGCGGCCCGAGCGGTGCAGCACGTCGGCGAGTTCGACGTCGATCTGCTGGGTGTAGAGGCTGGCCCGGCCGCCCTGGCGGCCGCTCAACAGTTCGCGTGCGGTGCGCAGTTCGCGCTCGGCGGCGGGCAGGTCGCCGTCCTGGGCGCGCAGGTAACCGCGCATC
The DNA here is from genome assembly GCF_042957465.1 of Kitasatospora sp. NPDC008050. Classification (NCBI taxonomy): domain Bacteria; kingdom Bacillati; phylum Actinomycetota; class Actinomycetes; order Kitasatosporales; family Streptomycetaceae; genus Kitasatospora; species Kitasatospora sp. NPDC008050. Next base: position 149,662 of record NZ_JBIBIJ010000002.1, on the reverse strand, counting down.
CAGTGGCAGTGCGCGAGTTCGGTGCGGATGTGCAGCTGCTGGTAGAGCTCCTGGGCCTGGGCGAGCGAGGCGTCGGCCTCGGCCGCCCGGCCCTCGGCGAGCAGGGTGCGGGCCACCGAGCGGTGCAGCCGGGCCACCAGGGCGGGGTCGGCCACCTGCGGGGCCAGCGCCAGGGCGAGTTCGGCGGCCCGGGCGGCGCGCCGGTGGGCGCCCAGGTCCAGGTAGGGCGCGATCACCGCCGAGTAGAGCAGCAGCAGCGCCTGCGGGTCGGGCAGGCCGCTCGCGTTGAGCTGGTCGATCGCGCTCTCCAGCAGATAGCAGGAGTAGCGCAGGTCGCCGGCGAGCAGGTGGGCGACCGCGCGGCCGCGCAGGGCCGGCACCCGCTGCGGCAGCGGGGCCGCGCGCAGCAGCTCCTCGGCGGCCTGGAAGTGCTCGATCGCCCGGTCGAGTTCGCCGCTGTCCAGCGCGCAGTCGCCGAGCCCCACCAGCGCGGCCGCGTGCTGCTCCGGCAGGTCGTAGCGGGCGGCCTCGTCGGCCAGTTCGGCGTACCGGGCACCGGCCCGCGCCGGGTCGCCGCCCGCCAGCTCCTGGTGCGCCTGGGCCAGCCGCAGGCCGAGTTCGGTGGCCAGGTGCGGCGGGCGGCCGGTGACCAGCTGCTCGACGCTGACCCCGAGCCGGCCGGCGAGGTGGCGCAGCGCGGCCTCCGAGGGGCGGACCTTGCCGGACTCCACGGTGGAGACGTAGGCGGCGGTGTAGTCGGGCTCGGCCAGCGCCCGCTGGGTGAGCCCGCGTTCGGTGCGCAGCGCCAGCAGGCGGCGGCCGAGGCCGGCCCGGTCGATCGTCTCGTTCATCACGCTCGTCTTTCCTGGCCGTTTTCCCGGGTCAGGGTATTGCGGCTGCGGCCCACCGCCAACTAGCTTAACCGCCGATGTAAGTGAACTTACATCAGAACTTAACCCCCTCGCCCCCAGCGGAATGGACCCCCACCCATGCGCATCCGGCAGACCATCATCGGCGCCACCACCACTCTCGCGGCCGCCCTCGGCCTGCTGGCCGCCGCGCCCGCGGCCGGCGCGGCCCCCCTCGCCCCCGCGGTGCCGCTGCTGCCGCAGTCGGCCGCCGCGGCGGCCACCACCGGCCCGATCTGCTGGTTCGGGGCCTGCTACGACTACGTGAACGGCCGTCAGGTCACCGACGCCAGCGGGGCCACGATGCGGATGCTGGTGGCCGCCCCCGCGATCAAGCCCGGCGACACCGACTCGCACTCGCTGCAGGAGCTGGCCCTGCAGTCCGGCGACCAGAAGTCCACCGTGGAGATCGGCTGGACGGTCGACCTCGGGCTCAACGGCGACCTGCGGCCGCACCTGTTCGTCTACCACTGGGTGGACGGCGCGGAGAGCTGCTACAACGGCTGCGGCTTCGTCCAGGTCTCGCACAGCGTGAAGGCCGGCATGGCGCTGCCGGCCGGCTCGGCCGCCCGGTTCAGCATCCAGAACGTGGCCGGCGACTGGTGGCTCTTCTACAACGACCAGGCGGTGGGCTACTTCCCCGGCTCGCTCTGGCAGGGGAAGTACACCCGGGCCCAGATGATCAGCGCCTTCGGCGAGGTCGCCCACGCCGCGGGGAGCACCTGCGAGCAGATGGGCGACGGGCGGCCCGGCACCGCGCACGACTCGGGCTGGATCGACGACTTCCACCTGCTCGGCGCCACCGACCGCTCGCACCTGACGGTCACCGCCACCAGCCCGGCGCTCTACAGTGCCGGACGCGTCACGGCGACCTCGTTCCACCTCGGCGGGCCCGGCACCGGCCCCTGCTGACCCGCACCGGGCAGGCCGGCCCGGCCACAGCCGGGCAGGTCACAGCCGGGCAGGTCACAGCCGGGCAGGTCACAGCCGGCCCGGTCAGAGCTGGGCCGGGCTGAGCGAGGGCAGGCCGGCCTGCTGGGCGATGGCGTTCCAGGTGCCCGAAGCCTGCCCCTTGGCGGTGGTGGCGGTGCCGCTGGCCTGGTCGCCGGAGGCCAGGTTGGCGTCCGAGCCGACCTTGGTCGGGTCACAGCTCTGGGCGAAGTCGCCGGCCCAGGCCGCATAGGCGTCGTCCGCGTTGGCGGAGGCCTGCCAGGCCGCGTTGAGCTGGTCCACCAACTGCTTGCCGGTGGGCAGCTTGTCCACCTTGAGGGCGGCCAGCTTGGTCATCAGCTCCTTGCGCTGGGCCGAGGCCTGGGTCAGCGCGGTCTGGGCGGCGGCCGGGTTGTCGCACTTCTTGACCGCGCCGACCGCGCCGATCACCGCCTGACGGCTGGAGTTGGCGGTGCCCAGCAGGTCGGACAGCGCCTTGGCCTGGCCCTGGGCGTCCGCGCTGAGCGCACTGGAGCTGCCGGAGCTGCTCGGGTCGGCACTGGCCGAGGCATCGGTGCCCTGCGCCGCCGTGTGCTTGGCCTTGGCCTTGTCCTTCGTCTTGGTGTCGTCACCGCTGCCGCCGGCGAGGACGCCCACCAGGATGCCGCCCACCACGCAGAGGGCCACCACGCCACCGATCACGGCCTTGCGGGACATCCGCGAGCCGCCGTCCGACCCGGCCGGCGGCAGCGAGGCACGGCCCAGGCGGGTGGTCTGCTCGTTGGGGGTCTGGTACTCGGTGGCGGCATAACCGGCGGCGGGGTTGAAGGACTGCTGCCCGCCGTAGGCCGGCTGCCCGGCCGGCGGCCGGCCGCCGAAGGTCTGCTGACCGCCGAAGCCCTGCTGGCCCCCGTAGCTCGGCTGCCCCGGGAAGGGCGGCGGGTTCTGCGGGAAGGGCTGCTGCCCGCCCATGCTCTGCTGCGCAGGCTGCCCGTGCGGGCCGGCCTGCCCCGGCACGCCGCCCGCCATCGGGTCGCTGGTCGGGTACGGCGGCAGGTACTGGGTCTCCCCCGCGGGCTCCTGCCCCACCTCGGGCACATAGGCGGTCGGCGCATCGCCCCAGGACGCCCCCGGGCCGAGGTACTCCGGCCCGCCCTGCCCGGCCTGGGTGACCGCCGGTGGCGGCGACTGGGGAGCCCCCTGCGGCGGCACGGGCGGCTGCTGCCCTGGAGCCGGCTCCGGGCGGAACAGGTCGTCCAGGTTGAAGTCACCGGAGTTGGGGTACGAGCGGCGCTGGCTCAACGCGAATCCTCACCTGTGCACGGCTGCGGGCGCACCGGGACAGCAAGCGGCGGCCGGGCGGTCCCATGACTGGTGGACCGCCCGTACTCCCTGTCCGGTGTGAGCACCCGGGCCTTCCTCGGTTCTTCCGCGCGCTAGCTGACGGCGGACCACTTCTGGAGTTCCTCACTACCTCCGGCCCACGCTACCGGTTCACCGCTACGGGTGACCACGCGGGCAGGTGTTCCCGTCCGTTCACCACAGGATCGCGCGCGGCACCGTCAAGCTTCGGTCACGCGGCCTCCACGTCCACACGCTGCTGGAACTCGCGCACCACCCGGTGGTCGCGGTACGGCTCCAGCCGCCGCCGGAAGTCGTCCAAGTACTCCACGCCCCGGTTGGAGCGCAGCCCGTTGAGCAGCCGCACCGCCTGGGCCCCGGTCTCGCAGGCCCGTTCGATGTCGCGCTGCTGCAACTGCGCGGTGGCCAGCAGGACCAGGTCCACCGCACGGCGCCGGACCCGGGTGGGCGGGTGCAGCTCCAGGGCGATCCTGGCCTGCCGCTCGGCCTGCTTGGACAGCTCCAGGTCGCGGTAGCAGTGCGCCAACTCGTCGGCCAGGTAGGCCGCGTCGAAGTGCACGATCCAGTCCGGGTCGTCCTCGGGCTTGCGCTGCTCCATCGCCTCCACCGCCTTGGCCGCCACCAGCTCGCAGGAGCGGGCGTCGCCCAGCAGCGCGTGGCCGCGCGCCTCGGCGGCGTAGAACATCGCCATCGCGGTCGGGGTGGCCACCGAACGGGCGCCCTCCTGCGCGGCACGGGCCAGCTGGGCGATCTCCCGGGGGTTGCCCAGGGTGGCCGCCAGGTGACTCATCGAGGCGGCCAGCACATAGCCGCCGTAGCCGCGGTCGTCGGCGGCCTGGGCCAGGCGCAGCGCCTGGATGTAGTAGCGCTGGGCGAGCCCGGGCTGCCCGGTGTCCACCGCCATGTAGCCGGCCAGTTCGGTCAGCCGGGCCACCGCCGCGAACAGCTGGCGCCCGGTCTCCTCCCGGTAGCCGCCGCTGAGCAGCCCGGAGACCACGCTGTTGAGGTAGTGCACCACCACCGGGCGGACGTGTCCGCTGCCGAACCGGTGGTCCAGGTCGACCAGCATCTCGGTGGTGGCCCGGATCGCCGCGACATCGGCCGGCCCGACCCGCGGGCCGCCGCTGCGCGCGACCACCGGGTCCGGCGGGGTGATCAGCCAGTCCCGGCTGGGCTCGACCAGCGCGGAGGCGGCCACCGAGGCGCCGTTGAGGAAGTCGCGGCGGCTGACGTCGCTGCGCCACAGCTCGCAGACCTGCTCCAGCGCACCGCTGAGCGTGGCGGCGAACTGCAGGCCGACCCCCGAGGTGAGGTTCTTGCCGTCGGCCATGCCGATCTCGTCCACCGTGACGCCGCGGCCGAGCTTGCGGCCCAGCGCCTCGGCGATCACCGCCGGCGCCTGGCCGCGCGGCTGCTGGCCGCGCAGCCAGCGCGCGACCGAGGTCTTGTCGTAGCGCAGGTCGAGCCCGTGCTCGGCACCGCAGAGGTTGACCCGGCGGGCGAGACCCGCATTGGAGCAGCTCGCCTCCTGGATCAGCGACTGCAGGCGCTCGTTGGGCTGTCGTGCGACGAGTGGTCTCGCGGCCATGGGCTTCGCCTCCCCAGCGCCCCCCGGTTTCGGCCGGCGGGCGTCGACTCTGCTGCTCTGGTTGCCGAGGCGCCGGACGTGACTCCGCAGGAGGCCCGGTGGCGCGCCGACTACCCGGCCAGTGAAGGAACTTGAGGCCAGGTTAGCGATCAACGACACCATCGGGATACCCATGTGAACGACTGGATCAGCGTGCGCGCCCTGGAAAATGCTCCTGTGCGCCCCCGCTGCGCCCACCTGGACGACGGGGGGCGAACGCCAGGGCAACGCCGTGCCAACGCCTGCGGAGCGCCACCTTCCGCGCCAGGGTCCGCCACCGCGCGGGGCGGCCGGCCGCACTCCCGCCACCACCCGCCCGGCAGTGCGGCCCGCGGCGCGGCTCACCGGTTCGGGTGACATTGCCCGCCCGGGACCGCTCGCCCCCGGGCATCCCGTAACCCGCCCAACGGCCGGTAGTTGTGCAGCACGTGGAAGAGACCCCAGGAGCCCCGCAGCAGGGCAGTGACGGCAAACCGATCTCCCCGCTGCTGATCGAGGCGGTCAGGTACGCGGAGGACCGGCACTGGGAGGTCGTGCCCGGCACCCACCTGATCGAGGACGACGGCCCGGCCCGCTGCTCGTGCGGCGCGCCGAACTGCCCGCTGCCGGGCGCGCATCCCATCACCCAGGACTGGCACCGGCGGGCCACCTCGGGCCCCGGCGTGGTGCGCCGCTGGTGGACCGAGAACCCGAACGCCTCGATCCTGCTGCCCACCGGCCGCTCCTTCGACGTGCTGGACGTCCCCGAGGTGGCCGGCTGCCTGGCGCTGGCCCGGATGGAGCGCCTGCAGCTGCAGCTCGGCCCGGTCGCCTCGGTGCCGGCCTCGCCGGGGCAACGCGGGCGGCGGCTGCTCTTCCTGGTGCTGCCCGGTGCCCAGGCCAAGGTGCCCGAGGCGCTGCGCAAGCTCGGCTGGGCGTCGGGGCGTCTCGACCTGACCTGTCACGGAGACGGCGGCTGGATCGTCGCGCCGCCCTCCCGGATCGGCGCCTACACCTTCGCCCAGTGGGCCCGCCAGCCGTCCGCGATGAACCGGTGGCTGCCGGACGCGGACGAGCTGATCAACCCGCTCGCCTACGCCTGCGGCCGGGACGCGCCGGCCGCGCGGCTGGCCCCACCGCAGCCCAAGGCACCACCGGCCGCGGTCGCCGCGCCCCCGCGGCGCTAGAAGGGCAGCGCCCCCGCGGCGCTAGTAAGGCCGCGCCCCCGCGGCGCTAGAAAGGCAGCGCCCCCGCGGCGCCGATACGCAAGGCTGACGCAACGTCAGCAGACCGAGCGGGCCCGGGACTCCGGGCCCGCTGTTGGCGCTGCCCGAGGGCCGGAGTGATCGTCCTAAGAAGCTGGCGTACCCGGTGGCCGCCAGGGCAAGCCGCTCGGACGAGTGACAGGGGCCGGGGATTGGCGCCTGCCGTCCAGGGGATGAATCGCTGCAGACAGGGACCGCACAAACCACGACGAAAGGGACCGCCGGGAGCAACCACCAAGGGAACAGGCCCACGGGGAACGGGCCATCGGGGAACTGCCGGTGACGGCCGTCGGGGACGGTCATGGGGGAGCAGGGCCGGGGGAGCCGGGGGGACGCCTGGACGGGGAAGCCGGGCGTGGCGCAGGAGGGGAAGCGGGAGGGAGCGGGGGGACCGGGTGGGGATCAGGGTGGGGACCAACTGAGGGCTCCGGCGCGCGGGGACGCGCCGGAGCCCTCAGTTCAGTCCACGCCGAGCGGGCGGCCCTGCTCCGGCCACCGCAACCGCTACGGCTGCGCCACGAAGACGTGCTGCGCGATGTCCTTGCCCAGCTCCGCCGCCTCCGCGCCGCTGCCGACCAGCACACCGCCGACCGCCGCGGCGACCTGCACGGTGGCCCCCGGACGGATCCCGGCCCGGCGCAGGGTGCGCATCAGCTCCTCGTCGGTCTGGATCGGCTCGCCGATCCGGCGCACCACCACGCTGGCGCCGTCGTCACCGGGGCGCAGCGCGTCCAGGGTGACCAGCGCGGCGTCGAAGCCCTCGCCCTCGGCCTTGCTGTCGCCCAGCTCGTCCAGGCCCGGGATCGGGTTGCCGTACGGCGACTGGGTGGGGTGACCGAGCATGGCGAGCACCTTGCGCTCGACCGTCTCGCTCATCACGTGCTCCCAGCGGCAGGCCTCCTCGTGGACCTCCTCCCACTCCAGGCCGATCACGTCGATCAGCAGGCACTCCGCGATCCGGTGCTTGCGCATCACCCGCACGGCGAGCCGGCGGCCCTCCTCGGTCAGCTCCAGGTGGCGGTCCCCGGCGACCTGGAGCAGGCCGTCGCGCTCCATCCGGCCGACCGTCTGGCTGACCGTGGGGCCGCTCTGCTCCAGGCGCTCCGCGATCCGGGCGCGCATCGGGGTGATGCCCTCTTCCTCCAGCTCCAGGATGGTGCGAAGGTACATCTCAGTCGTGTCGATCAGCCCAGACATCGCCGCAGGCTCCGTTCCTCGGTATCCTCACCGCCAATTCTGACGTACGGCAGGGACAACCGAGCCCGGCGCAATCCGCTTCCCGGTGGTTTCGTCCCTGTTGACAGCCTGCCCGCCCAGGCAGCACCGTGCTCGCCGTAGCTTTCTCCACTGGCGGTTAGGGAAGATCTTCATGGATGACCTGGTCGGGCAGTACTTCGCGGCGGCGGCGGCACACCTGGAGCGGGTGCGCACGGAGGAGGCCGGGTCGATCGACCGGGCCGGCGCGCTGCTGGCCGACGCGGTCGCCGAGGGCCGGCGGATCTTCGCCTTCGGCGCCGGCCACTCCTCGCTGCCCGCCCAGGACGTGGTCTACCGGGCCGGCGGCCTGGTCGTCCTCAACCTGCTGAACGTGCCGGGCACCACCGGGGTCAACGTGATCCCGGCGCACCTGGGCAGCGCGCTGGAGCGGGTCTCCGGGCTGGCCACCGCGACCCTGGACCTGACCCCCGCCACCACCGGTGACCTGCTCTTCGTCATCTCGCTCTCCGGCCGCCAGGTGATGCCGATCGAGCTGGCCGCGCACGCCCGGGCCCGCGGCCTGCACGTGGTCGGCGTCACCTCGCTCGCCTACCCCGGCCAGGTCAGCTCCCAGCACCCCTCGGGCAGCTACCTGAAGGACCACTGCGACGTGGTGCTGGACAACAAGGTCGCGGTGGGTGACGGCGAGCTGACCCACCCGGGCGTCGAGACCTCCTTCGGCCCGGTCTCCACCATCACCACCAGTGCGCTGATGCAGGCCGTGGTGGTGAGCGCGGTCGGCAAGCTGGCCGAGCGCGGAATCAGTGCCCCGCTGTTCCGCTCCGGCAACGTGGACGGCGGCACCGACTGGAACGCCAAGGTGATGGCCGAGAACGCGGACCGGATCTTCTACGCGTTCTGACCGATCGCGCCGTCCACCCGCACGAGCCCCGCAACAAGCCCCGCGCACTTCAACCGCCCCAAAGCGGTGGATACCAGCCCCTGTGCGCGCACCGGCCCGGCGCCCATACTGAGCCGGGCGAAAGGCGTACCCGCCCTCCGCCGCGGGCAGTACGTCAGTGTCCATCGGGAACGGACAGCGGACGCGCCAACGGACGCGCCAACGGACGCGCCAACGGACGCGCCAACGGACGGACCAGCGGACACCAGGCGCACGGGGGGACGGGGGGACGGGATGGCAGCCGGCGCACAATCGACGGACCCGGTCCACGAGGCCGAGCTGCTGCCCGAGCTGTTCCGGGTCGCCGACTCCGCCTCGCAGCGCGGCCAGCGCCACTCGATCACGCTGGCCCGCTGGCAGCTGCTGCTGCTCACCGCCGGGGCGGCGGTCGGCTCGCTGGCCGGGCGCCCGTACGCCTGGGTCGCCGCCGCGGCCTACCTCGGGGCCGGCTGGCTGGCCGTGGTGGTCAGCCGGCGCAACCCGCAGGGCCTGTGGTACGAGGGCCGGGCGGCCGCCGAGTCGGTCAAGACGCTGGCCTGGAAGTTCGCGGTGCGGGCCGACGCCTATCAGCCGCTGCCCACCACCCTGCCGGACGCGGAGGGGCTCTACGACCTCCAGCTGCGCGGCATCCTGCGCGGTTTCAGACACAGCCCGGCGCTGCCGGGCGATGCCGAGCGGCGCGCGGGGGTGACCGCCGCGATGCGGGAACTGCGCGAGCAGCCGCTCACCGTGCGGCGGGAGGTCTACCTGCGCGAGCGGGTTCTGGTGCAGCACGACTGGTACCGGGCCAAGGCCGGCTACTGCGACCGGGCCGGGCGGACCACCGAACTGCTCGGGGTCGCGCTGCCGGCCCTGGGGCTGGTGCTGGCGGTGCTGCGGGCACTGGACACCGTCTCCTTCGACCAGTTGGGCACCGTCTCGGCGGTGGCCGCCTCGGTGACCGCCTGGGCCCAGCTGCGCCAGTACCGCCCGCTGGCCGCCGCCTACCGGCTGGCGGCCGACGAACTGGAGCTGGTCCGCGCCCAGTTGACCCAGCTCGACCTGTCCGCCGCCGACTCCGAGGAGATCTGGGCCCGACTGGCCCGGGACGCCGAGGACGCCGTGTCGCGCGAGCACACCACCTGGCAGGCCCGCCGTGAGGTCCGCGGGCCCGGCCACTGAGGGCCTCACCCCGGCATCCGCAACAGGTCGCCCGCGACCTGTGCCGGTCCCGGCCTCGATCCCCTACCCGTGTCCCCGAGTTTTGGAGGTCCCCGGCGTGCAGCCCCGACTGGTGAAGACCGCCGACTGCCGCAGGCTCGCCGTGCAGACCTTCGGCGACCCGGAAGGCCGCCCGGTCTTCCTGATGCACGGCACACCCGGCAGCCGGCTCGGCCCGACCCCGCGCAGCAGCGTGCTCTACAACCTCGGCGTCCGGCTGATCTCCTTCGACCGCCCCGGCTACGGCGGCTCGGACCGCCTGCGCGGCCGGCAGGTGGCCGCGGCCGCCGCCGACGTGCAGGCGATCGCCGACGAGTTCGGGCTGGAACGTTTCGCCGTGGTGGGCCGCTCCGGCGGCGGACCGCACGCGCTGGCCTGTGGCGCGCTGCTGCCCGGCCGGGTCCACCGGGTGGCCGTGCTGGTGGGCCTGGCCCCCTGGAACGCCGAGGACCTCGACTGGTACGCCGGGATGACCGCCGCCAACATCCGTGACTACCGCGCCGCCGAGCGCGACCACCAGCGGATCGCCGCCACCATGGAGCAGCGGGCCCGGCGGATGCGCGACGATCCGGCCACCCTGCTCGCCGGGCTGCGCCGGGAACTGACCGCCGTGGACCGGGCGGTGGTCTCCGACGCGGGCATCCGCCGGATGCTGCTGAGCAACTACCGCGAGGCGTTCCGGCAGAACGCCGACGGCTGGATCGACGACGTGCTCGCCTTCACCACCGACTGGGGCTTCAAGGCGCAGGACGTCACGGCCGCCACCTGGCTGTGGCACGGCGCCGACGACATGTGGTCGCCGGTGGACCACTCCCGCTGGCTGGCCGCGCACATCCCCGACGCCACGCTCTTCCTGGAGCCGGGCGCCGCCCACTTCGGCTCACTGCGGGTGCTCACCGCCGCCCTGAAGTGGGCGGCGGGCGGCACCGACTGACGACCCGGACAGGCCCCGGTCACACGATCAGATCGGCTGCGGTTCCAGGTCCCGGTTGATCCGCTTCCAGCCCCGGGCCGAGACGGTGTTGGGGTGCTCCTCGCCGAGCTGGCGGATCAGCTCGGCCACCGCCCGGGTGCGCAGTTCGGTGGCCTGGTTGACCTTGCCCTGCGAGCGCAGCGTCACCGCCAGGTTGGCCTGGCAGGCCACCGCGTCGGGGTGGCGCTGACCGTAGCGCTCGCACAGGCTCCGGTAGGCGGACTGCTCCAGCTCCTCGGCCTCCACCAGCCGGCCCTGGTCGCCGTAGGCGTTGGCCAGGTTGATCATCGCGTTGAGGGTGTACGGGTGCTCGGCGCCCACCACCCGGGTCAGCGTGCCCACCGTGGTCTCGCCCAGCTCCAGCGCCTCCGCCAGGCCGCCACTGCCGCGCAGGTAGATCACCAGGTTGTTGGCGCAGACCAGGGTGAACGGGTGCTCGGGGCCGTAGAGCTGCTGGTGGCCGACGTAGACCTGCCGGGCCAGATCGCGGGCCGCGTCCTTGTCGCCGCCCGCGCTGTAGTCGGCGGCCAGGTTGAGCGCGCAGGCCAGCGTGTCCGGCGCGTTCTCGCCATAGCGCTCCAGGTAACGCTCGTAGGTCTCCTTGGTGAGCCGGCGCGCCTCGGCCTGCCGGCCCACCTTGCGCAGCGAGACGGCCAGCGACTTGGCGTTGCGCAGGATCTCCGGCACGTCGATGTCGAGCACCTCGGCGAACGCCGTGGCGACCTCCTGGTGGATCGTCACCGAGCCTTCGTAGTCGCCGGTTTCGCGCAGGTCACGGGCCAGGTTGGACTTGGTGGACAGGGTGTAGGGGTGCTTGGGGCCGAGCACCAGGCTGCGCCGGTCCAGGGTGTCCTGGTCCAGCTCCTGGGCGGGCCCGCTGTCGCCGGCCAGCCGGTAGTCGATGGCCAGGTTGTTGGCGCAGGACAGGGTGCGCGGGTTGTCCTCGCCGAACTGCTCGCGGAACCGGTCCAGCGCCTCCCGGTCCAGCTCCAGCGCCTTGTCGAAGTCGCCGACCGCGCGCAGGTCGGCGGCGAGCGAACCGGCGGTCATCAGGGTGTAGGGGTGGTGCTCGCCGAGCACCCGCCGCTGACGCTGCAGGGTGTCCTGGTCCAGCTCCACGGCCAGCGCGTACTGGCCCTGGGAGCGCATCACGTTGGCGAGCTGGAAGCGCAGCAGCAGGGTCTGCCGGTCGTCCTCGCCGAGCTTGGCGGTCCACGCCTCGTCCAGCAGGTGGCCCATCCGGCGGGCCTGGCCGAACTCGCCGCGCTTCCACAGGTAGCGGACCCGGTCGATCATCAGCTGCCGGGTGTCCGACTCGTCGCAGTCGTGCGCCCGGGAGGGCGACAGGTGCGGCCAGATCTCCTCGAAGACGGGCCAGTTGGCCGGGTCGTCGGTGTCCCCGGTCACCGGGCGGGCGCCGATCAGGATCCGGTGCACCTCGTGCACGGTGTCCACCTGCTCCTCGGCGCTCATCTCCGAGCGGATCACCTCCTGGACCAGCCGGTGGACCTGGATGCTGTTCGCCCCCGCGTCCACCTTGGCCAGCGCGTACCGGCCGATCGCCTGGATCACCCGGCCGAGCAGGAACTTGTCGCTCAGCCCCGGGTCGTAGGGAACCAGCGCACGGATCATCTGGTCGCTGTAGAAGAGGTTCATCGAGATCGGCTCGGGCGCGAAGTAGGCGCACAGCTGGAGCATCCGGGCGGCGGCCGGGGACTGCTCGCGCAGCCGGGCGATGGAGACCCGCCAGGTGGCGCCGACCGTCATCGGGTAGTCCACCGGACGGCCGAGCTCCAGCACCCGGGAGGCCTCGGTCTGCAGGGCCGCGATGTACTCGGCGACCGGGGTGCCGGTGGCCTTCAGCCAGGCGCCGGCCACCTCGACGGCCAGCGGCAGGTCCCCCACCGCCTCGGCCACCGCGTCCGCGTCCACCCGGCTGAGCGCGCCGCCGGTGCGCCGGGTCAGGTGGTCGATGCTCTCGCCGCGGGTGAAGACGTCCATGGTCAGCGCCTCGGCGTGGGTGGCCCAGGCCTGGTTGCGCGAGGTGACCAGGATGTGGCCGTTGCCGCCGGGGAAGTAACGGCGGATCTCGGCCGGCTCGTCCGCGTTGTCGAAGATCAGCAGCCAGCGCTTGGCCCGCTCACCGCGGCGCAGCGACTCCAGCGCGATCTCGGTGGCCAGCGCCACCGGCTCGTTGCTGGCCCGGCCCATCTTGCGGGCCAGCTCGGCCATCTGCCCCTGGATCTCGTCCTCCTGCTCGGCCGAGACCCACCAGACCAGGTCGTAGTCGGCCATGAACCGGTGGGCGTACTCCAGTGCCACCTGGGTCTTGCCGACGCCACCGAGCCCGTAGAGGGTCTGCGGCACCGGCAGCACCGCGGTCGCACCGCCGCCGAGCTGGTTGCGCAGCCGCTCCAGCAGCTCGGCCCGGCCGGTGAAGTAGGTGTTGCGCGGCGGGACGTTCCAGATCTCCGGCTGGGTGCCGGGGAACCGGGGCCCGCTCGCGGTGTCCACGGCCGGCACCTCCTCCCGGCCCAGCGCCTTGACCAGGGCCAGCAGCGCCTGCGGCTCCTTGAGGTTGACCAGGTCCACCGGGTTGCGGCTGCTGAACGGAGCGGCCAGCGGGGTGGAGCCGACCCGCACCGGGATCAGCTGGCGGCGGGTGCCGGACGGGTCGGAGCCGACCACCGACTCCCACAGCGCGCGGGCCTGCGGGGCGCGCAGGTAGGCGGGCGAGAGCACCGCGACGGTCCGGTAGGCCGCGTCCACCGAGCGCTCGGTCTCGGCCCGCGCGTCGGTGCCCGCCCCCACGTCCCTGGGCAGCACCCGGAAACCGGCCGCGCTGAGCACGAACTCGATCCAGTCGGCCCACATCCGGTCCTCGGGCACGTAGCTGAGGTAGATGTCGGCCGGCACGGTGGGGCGGCGGCGGGTGAACGCCTCGATGTAGCGCAGCCGCACCTCCTCGTCCATCGGCGGCAGCGAGGCGACCCGGCCCGCGGTGATCACGTCGGTCAGCCGCTCGCAGGCCGAGAGCATGCTGGTCGGCGTGCCCACCTGGTCGCCGAAGGTGGCCAGGATCTCCTCGTAGGCGTAGAACGGCCGGTACGGGATCTCCACCGAGCCCCAGTAGTGGACCAGTTGCTCGTTGGTCAGTCCCGAGGGCAGCCCGTCGAAGCGGATCCGGGCCAGCGCCCGCCCGGCGTCCGCCTTGTCCTTCTCGAAGTCGTCGATCCGCATCGGCACCGGCAGGATCCGGATCCCGCGGTCGCGGTAGCGGTCCGCGATGTGCTGGGCGATCCGGGAGGCGCCGTCGATGCTCTGGTCGCTCAGGGTGAAGCAGACCACCAGATCGTCGGGCATCTGCACGGTGCAGATCTCGGCGGTGTCGGACAGACCGGTGCGGCTGTCGATCAGCACGTAGTCGTAGCGCTTGCGCATGTCGGCACGGAGGGCGTCGAAGAACTGGCCGCCGTCGAAGCGCTCGTAGAAGAGGTCCCAGTCCAGGCTGCCCAGGGTGCCGGAGTAGTCCCGGTCCTGGCGGCCCGCGGCCAGGAAGTCGATGCTGCCGCCGGCCGGGAAGCCGCCCCAGGACAGCGGCACCGCGTGCCCGGCCACCTTGGCGAAGTCCAGGTGCCAGCCCGGGTGGTGGCCGATCTCCAGCAGCTCCTGCTGGTAGCGCTCGGGTTCGAGCAGCGCGTCGGCGTGCAGCTCGGTCTCCCGCAGCGCCTCCTCGCGGTAGTCGTTGATCAGCGTCATCACGCCCGGAGAGTCGGCGAGTTCGGCCGCGTCCAGGAAGGGGTGGAAGAACTTGGCCAGCCCGGGGGCCTCCAGGTCCCAGTCCACGGTGAGCACCCGGAAGCCGTTGGCGGCCAGGATCCAGGCGGTGTTGGCGAGCGCCATGGTGCGCCCGGTGCCGCCCTTGTAGGAGTAGAAGGTGATGATCCGGCCCTGGCGGTCCTCCTCGCCGGTCCTGGCCGGCGCAGGCCCGGACGTGGTCAGCTTGGCCGCTGAACTACGCCCGCCCGCCCGGAGGTTGCGAGTCTGGTCAGACGTCATGATCTCCTCCTTCGTCATCCTCGTCGAACTCACCGTCGAGATCGGGATCGAACTCGCCGTCGTGCTCGTCCTGTTCGTCCTGGTCGTCGTTCTCGTCGTGCTCGTCGTGCTCAGCGGGAGGATCGGGGTCGGCGTAGCGGTTCTGCGGCGGCCGGCCCGCGTCGCCGAAGGCGTCCCGCAGCCGCGGCCGGGACTCACCGGTCACCGGGGGCCTGGGGAGCGCGCGCTCCTTGTAGGCCTTCTGCGCGCGGATCGCGGCGTGCTGGAAGGCCAGGCCGAAGTCGCTCGCGGTGGGCACCCCGTCGGGGTCGGTGCCGTCCCCCGCGATCGGCCGGAAGGACGGGCGCACGCTGCCGCCGCGGTGGCGCAGCACCTGCTCGCTCAGCGCGGCCAGCGGCCCGGTCTCGGCCGCGCACTGCGGATCGTCGCGGTTCCACGGCTCCACCACCGCCACCCAGGCGGGGTTGCGGCGGGCGAACTCGCGCACCAGCGCGCAGCGCTGGGGGTCCTGCAGCACCCAGCGGTCGACCAGCAGCACGCCGGGGCCCTGCGGCCGTTCCAGCTCCATCAGCCGGGCGGCCGCCAGCTCGAACTCGTGGATGGTCGGGTTGAGATCGCACTGCCGGGCCAGCTGCGCGGCCTTCTCGGCCAGCGCGGCGTCCCCGCCGCGCACGTACGGCTGCCAATCGATGCGACGCGCCCCGTAGTAGCCCCGGTCGCGGTGCGCGGGTACCTCGCTGTCCTTGAACGCCAGGACCGCGATGGTGAGTTCATCGGCGGGCGAACGACCGGGAAAGGCCGAGGGATTGGTGGTGAAGTCGACCGGCTCGACCACCGGGACCACCGTCTCCAGCGCCACCTCGACAATGCGCCGGGCCAGTTTGTAGACCACCTTCTCGTACAGCCCCTGGTGATGGCGCTGGGCCATCAGCGCGTACAGGCCGTCCTCGGCATAGGCGCGCGGAAAGCTGGAGTGGTTGAACTGCACGGCGCTGGCCACCGAGGGCAGCGCGCCCTCGCGCATGCCCACCCAGAGCACCGGCACGACGGCGCTGTTCTGCGCGGTGCCGCCCGGGGCGTTGGCCGCGCGCTGGGCGAAGGTGTACCACTCCTGGCCGCACGGGGTGCTGCGGAAGAGCCGCGGGTGGTAGAGCGGCACGAAGACCCGGCAGGTGGCCAGCGCCTCGGAGATCTTCACCGCCCAGTTGTCGCCCTGGTGCATGGTCTCGTCCATGAAGCCCACCGGATCCGCGGTGGGCAGCGGGGTCAACTGCAGCACGGCCTCGCACAGGTCCTCGTAGAACTGGCTGACCCGCGAATTGGGATTTCGGGTACCGACCGGCGGCATATGGGCGTAACTGAGGAAGAAGTGCGGCTTCGCCTGGGCCTTCTGCTTGCCCGCAGCGTCGTTCACACGCGCCTCCCCAGGGGCCTCGCCCGCCCCGCTCAGGGCATCCTCAGTGTAGGAAGCCCCGCTTCCCGAGTGGAATACCCCGGCGGAAAACCTCTGCCATCAGCTCCTCTGATCATGCGTCAGTCGGCCTGCTGATGTCAGCGGTTTGCCCGAATCGGATCGGCCGCAACCGTCGCCCGCTGCCGCAGGTGCCACCAGAGCGCCGCGTCCACCGCCTGCACCACGGGCAACAGCAGACACTCGGCACCGGCGATCCGGCCGGTCCGCGCCCCGGTCAGCCGCGGCCCGATCGCGGCCAGCATCCGCGGAAAGTACTGGTCGTCCAGGTCGAGCCCGTCGAACCGCACCCAGGCCGGGCTCCCGGCGGCGTCGCGGACCATGCAGCCGTAGCGCTTGACCGGGCCGTGCGGCACCCGGTACTCGGCCAGCTGCAGGGCGGTGCAGCGCTCCGCCGAGGCGCCCAGCATCAGCACCGAGCCGCCCGCCCGGTACAGCGCCCCGAGCGGCGACTGCTCGCCGAGGTGGCAGTCGAGCCGGTGATCGGCGGTGAGTTCGGCGGCCAGCGGTCCGAGGGCGGCGAACGAGGTCTGCGGATGCGTGCTGCGCAGCGCGCCGGGCGTGGTGCGCAGCTCCTCGGAGAGCCGCCCCATGGTCGGCGAACTCGGGGTGGTCGCCGGGTCGAAGGGCGCCATGGTGCGCCGGTAGGCCAGCAGTTCCGCCCGGCTCAGCCCAGCGGTGACGGCCGCGTCCAGCCGGGAGGTCTCGGAGTTCTCCGGAGTCGCGGTGAAGGCCAGCAGCGTGCCCTGCGGGCCGATCGCGCCGCGCAGCGCGGCGATCACCCCGGCCGAGCCCTCCTGCACCGGGCCGAGCGAGCGCAGCGCGGCGTGCACCAGCACCGGCCCGCAGCGCGGCGACAGGCCGAGCCGGCGCAGCTGGTCGGTGAGCTCGGCAACGGTGAGCACGGCGGGCCTCCTCAGCGTCCGGCGGGGGCGGAGTGATCGGCGGGCGCGGGGCGCTCGGCAGCGTCGGAGCGCTCAGCAGCGTCGGGGCGCTCGACGGGCGCGGGCTGCTCGGCGGGGGCGGCGACCCCGGCGCGGGCGGACCGGTCGGCAACGGCGGGCGGCGTTCCGAGCGGCATCACCAGACAGGGCGACAGCGACTCCCGCAGGCCCGTGGCGAACCGCTCGCCGAGCGCGGTGAGCGAGCCGGAGCCGAGCAGGGTGTCGAGCGCCCGCTCGGTGTCCCCGCGCCGCCGCCCGAGCTGCTCACGCGCATGCTCGGCGGCCTCGCCGCCCACGCCCTGGTAGGCCAGCGCCCGGCCGGCCCAGAACTCGGTCACGGCCAGCTCGGCATAGGTCTGCTGGAACAGCTCGGCCAACGGGCGCGGGTCGGCCTGCCAGGGTGCCCGGTAGCCGCGCCGGTCCGTGCGGTCGTACAGGTCGTGGAAGTCCAGCACCGCGCCCAGCTTGACCGCCTGGAACTCGCGCACGAGCAGCCGCGCCAGGGCCGGCGCGGTGCGCGGGCGGGCGATCGCGACGGCGCCGAAGGCCTGCCGGGCGGCGGTGCCGACGCCCTGGGCGGCCGGGCCGGGACGCAGCGGGGTGAGGGTCGTCAGCCCCACGGCGATCCCGGCGGCGTACTGCGGCAGGTCGCGCAGCAGCAGCTCCCAGGCCTCGCGCAGGGCGCCGGTCCAGTCGCCCAGCGCGGCCTCGGTGAGGCGCGCTTCGGCCGGCCATCGGTGGCAGTCGCGCTGCGGGTCGGTGTCCTCCAGCGCCACCGACCAACCGCCGACGAAGCCCAACCGCCGCACCGGCAGCCAGTGCTGGTCGGCCGGCTGGTCGAAGCCGACCACCCGCGTCACCCCGGCCGCGGTGCGCACCGTGAAGCGGTCCGCGCCGCCGCGCACCACGGCCTGCCCCGAGCCGCCGACCAGCACTCGGCCCAGGGTGGGCAGCTGGATCACGCCGCCGCGCACCGGGACCGGCAGTTCGGCCTCCAGCCCGGCCCGGATCAGCGCGGCCGCCGCGATCTCGGCCAGTGTGTCCGGCTCGGCCGACGGGTCGCCCGCCGCCGCGCGCAGCCGGCCGACGGCCCAGCTGCGGACGTACGGGTGGGCGAGCACCGCGTCCACCGCGCCGGGCGCCGAGGCGTCCAGCTCGGCGAGCGCCTGCCAGGGCTCCCCCACCGCCGGACCGACCGCCGCCAGCAGTCGCCGGGTCAGGTCCAGCTGTCCGGCGGCCAGCGCGGCGACGGTGTCCGCGTCCCCGTGACCACGGGCCAGTTGGCCGAGCTGGTCGGGGCGCAGGCCGGGGCCCGGGGCAGCCGGGCCCGGGCCGGCGGCCGCAGCGGGGAGGGCCGGGGCGATCCGGTCCCGAATGGTGGTGATCAGGCGCATGAGGTCTCCGCAGAAGACGGAAGGGTTGTCGAAGCCGGCGCCGGTGCGCCAGCGGTGCGCGTAGAGACCGCCGCCGCAACTGCGGACCACCGGACAGGACCGGCAGGTCGCGCTCAGTCCGGCCAGCCCCGACTGCCGGGCCATCATCCCCGGGTGCCGGGCGACCTCGTCCAGGCTGTTCGCGAAGACGTCGAAACCGGTCACCGGTGCACCGTCGTAGGCCGTTTTCAGACTGTCGGCCTGCTCGAATGTGCCATCCGTCTCGATCACGACCAGATCGGCGGGATCGAGCCCGAGTGCCTCGGTCAGGCTGGAGCGCCCGCGCAGCGTGCGGTGCACCGAGTCGAAGGTGCGCACCGGGATCGGCCGGCCCTGCCGTTCCCAGTGCTGATGGATCGCCAGCAGCCACTGGGCGTAGGGGTTTTCGCCGAGGCCAGCCGGGCGCTTCGGCGGCTCGTCCCAGGTCGCATGCGGGAGCAGGAAGTCGATGCGCGGCGGCTCCAGCACGCGCAACGCCTCGTAGACCGCGATCGGGTCGTTCTCCACGTCGATCGTGCAGAGCAGGCCCGCGTACAGGTGGCGGAACTCCGGCCGGCGCAACAGCTCGACGGCGGCGAGCACCTTGGCATGGCTGCTGCGGCCGTCGGCGAACCGGCGGTGCCGGTCGTTGGCCGCCGCGTCGCCGTCCAGTGAGATGCCGACCTTGATGTCCAACTCGTCGAAGAGCTCGCAGAACGCGCGGTCCAGCCGCACCCCGTTGGTGTGGATCCGCAGGTCCAGCGCACAGCCGGCGGGCAGCGCGGCACGCAGCCGCTCGGCGGCCCGGCGCAGCAGTTGTGGGCCGGCCAGCAGTGGTTCGCCCCCGTGCAACACCACGTGAACGGCCGGCAGTCGGTGCCCGATCGCGTGCTCCGCGATCCGTTCGGCCACCCGGTCGAGGGCCACCCCCGTGATCGCCCGTGGTCTGCCGCGCCAGCTGGTGTCGGCGTGCTCATAGACGTAGCAGTGGTCACAGGCCAGGTCGCAGCGACTGTGAACCTTCAGTACGAACTGTGAGAATGGCACCAGCTGGTGCGTCATGTGACTTCCTGCTATTGAGAGATGACACTTCGCCGGACCAACTGCAGTACCGGCAGGGCCGAGCTGTCAACCGGGCGTCGTCTCCCCGCCCTCTTCAGATCGAGGAGTTGAAGCCGCTTTCGATCTCCGGCCCGCCCTGCGGCTCGCTCTCCGGCTCACCCTCAGACTCGCCGTCGAGGCCCGGCAGCGACCGGTACAGCGAGGCGAGCAGCACATCGGCGTCCTGGTTCGACAGCTCCGCCAGCGACGGGCGTCGGCCCTGCGAGGTGAGTGGCTTGCCGGACGTGGTTTCCGCGACTTCCAGCGTGGTGTGCATACTTGACGATCCTTCCGGACCTGGCACGGTTGAACCGTGCCGAACGGGGGTAATAGGGCGCTGGGGAGTGTCCCACAGTGGCCCTGGCACCAACCTAGTGTCTGGCTAGCCTATTTCCAGTCAGCGCCGGAGACGATTCCGGGCCCCCGGTCGTTCGGACCGGCACGATCTGCCCGGATGCCCTTCCCACCACCCGAACTCGGGAGGCCCCCGCGATGGAGTTCACCCGTTGCGGTGATCTGGCGTTCCGCCATTCGACGTAGCGATCTTCACCGCGTGTCGACGCCGTGTCCGCCATTCGGACGGCCACCGGTCCACCCGGCCTGGGGGTCCATCCGAAGGGCGGACGCCGGCTCAGAGCAGGTACAACTCGACCTGGACATCAAGCCGCTTGCGGACGGCCACCGCGCGGGTGAGCGCATGGCCGTCCCCCAGCGCCGTGCGCGCCAGCTCCGCGCAGCGGCCCGCCAGCTCCCCGGCCTGCCCCCGCTCACCGACCGCGGCCAGGTCGAGCGCCAGGTTGGAGCCGGCCGCCAGCGCGTGGTGGTGGGCCGCCCCCACCGTCGCGGTCAGCAGGTCCAGCGCCCGGGTGCCGGTGCGGACCGCCGACGCCGGGTCACCGGCGGCCTGGTCGGTGGCCCGGTTCACCAGCAGCGCGCCCAGGTCGCAGTGGTCCGGGCCCAGCGCCGCCTCGAACCGCTCGACCGCCTCACGGCCCAGCACCGCCGCCTCCTCGGTGCGCCCCGCGGCCCGCAGTTGGGGCGCCAGGTTGGCGGCCAGCAGGACGGTCAGCGGATGCCGGCCGCCGAACCGGGCCCGGCCCTCGCGGTAGGCCCGCTCGCCGACCGCCACCGCCCGGACGTGCTCGCCCAGCGCGTGCCGGACGGCGGCCAGGGTGGCGGCCGCCGTCAGCGTCTCGAAGCTGCCCGCCCCGAACACCTCCTCGGTGGTCCGGTGGGTCGGCTCGGCCAACTCCTCCGACCGGAGCGTTCGACCGAGCCGGTACTCGGTCATGGCGAGACCGCGCCGGGCGCGCAGCATCCACGGGTTCCGCTCCCCGACCACGCCCGCGAAGCGGCGCACCGTGTCCTCCAGCACCCGCAGTGCCACCGCGGGGCGGCCCGCCTCGCGCAGCGACTGGGCGTAGGCGATCGCGGAGATGAAGGTGCTCAGCGTGGCCGGCGCCGTCCGCTCCCACTGCCGCCAGGTGCGCTCGTGCAGGTCGAGGGCGGCCGCCCGCTCGCCCACCGTGTACAGCGCCACCGCGAGGTTGTGGGCGCAGACCAACTGCTGGGGGTGGCCCGGCACCAAGTCCTCCTCGGCTGTCCGCAGCGTGCTGCGGTCCAGCTCGCAGGACTCGGCGAAGCGGCCCAGACCGCGCAGGTCCCCGGCCAGGCTGCTGGCGGCGAACAACGTCTGCGGATGGCTCTCGCCCAGTTCCCGGGTCAGCTGCGCGAGCACCTCGCGGTCGATCACGTGGCACTCGCGGTAGCGCCCCAGCAGGCGCAGCGCGTTGGCGTGCTGCCGGCGCAGCTGCGGGACCTGCGCGCCGCTGTCCGCGCCGCCGCCCGGCTCCGCCCAACAGGCCAGGACGCGCTCGGCGAGGTCGCACGCCACCTGGTGGAGCCCGCACTGCACCAGGTAGCCGACCGAGTCGACCAGCCACCGACGTACCAGAGGGTCCGTGCTGTGCGCCGCTCCGCTCGGCCACAGGTGCGGCAGCAGTTCCTGGTAGACCGGCCAGGCGTCGGGCGGTCCGGGCGCCTGGCGGGCCGCCCCGGCGAGCAGCGCCTGCACCGTGCCGCGCAACCACGTCCGCCGCTCCGGCCCGACCTGCTCCCAGATCACCCCGCGGACCAGCCGGTGCACCGTGAGCGTCTCGGTCCCGGCGGCCGCCCGGGCCAGCCCGCTGCGGTGGATCGCCTTGATCAGCTCGCCGACCGCCAACCGGGCTTCCACCGGAACGGTGCCCCGCTCACCCGTGACACCGGCCCGCGGGGCGAAGAGCAGCCGGGTGGGGATCGGCTCGGGACCGAAGTGGACGCAGAGCTCCAGCAGTTCGGCGGCCGCCGGGTTGCCGCGTCGCAGCTCGGCCAGCGACAGCAGCCAGCTCGCGGCGGCCGAGCGCGGGTAGTCCCCGTCCGGCAGCCAGCTGCGCTCCAGCAGCTCGGTGGCGGTGGCCGCGAGCAGCTCCAGGTAGCCGGCGACCGGCATGCCCGTCTCCCGCAGCCAGGCCGCCGCCGGGACGATGGCCAGCGGCAGGTCGCCCAGCGCGGCGGCCAGCTCCCTGGCGGCCGCCACCGGCAGTTCCGGGTTCAGCCGATCCAGCAGCCGCAGGCTCTCCGCCCGGCGCAGCACGCCGAGTTCGACCACCCGGTCGCGGCGGGCCCAGGCCGCGTCGCGTGAGGTGATCAGCAGGTGGCCGCCGGGCGACGGATCGGGCAGCCGGCCGCGCAGCTCGGCCGGGTCGCCGGCGTTGTCCAGGATCAGCAGCCAGCGCGGATACGGCCGCCCGGCCCGCAGCGCCTCCAGCACCTGGGCCGCGGTGTCGGCGCTGTCGTCGGTGGCGGCCAGGCCGAGCCGCGGGGCCAGCTGGGCCAGCCGCGGGGCGATGAACTCCGGCTGCTCGGCCGCGATCCACCAGACCACGTCGTACCCCGCCGCGTACCGCCGGGCGTACTCGGCCGCCGTCTGGGTCTTGCCCACCCCGCCCATGCCCTGGAGCACCTGGACGGCCGGCCCGCCCGCTGCCAGGAAGCCGGCGCGCAGCGACTCCAGCACCTCGTCCCGCCCGGTGAAGTTCGAGGTGGACGCCGGTGCGTCGAAGACCGTGGGTCGCTCCGCCGGGAAGCGCGGGCGCGGTCCGCGGGCGGGCCGGGCCGCCCGCGCCGCGCCGTCCGCGGGCTCCCCCGCCAGGGCGGCCAGTTGGCCGGCCGCCGCGGCCGGGTCGGCCGCGAGCGGTTCACCCGGCAGCTGGTCGGCGAAGGGCGCCGGCAGGGGTTCGGTGAGTTCACGGACCGGGACGGACAGCAGCGCGCGGTGTCCGGGGGCCCACTCGTGCCCGGCCAGCGCGGTCCACAGGCCGGCCGCGTCCGGATGGCGCGGATAGTCGGGCGACAGCAGCGCCAGCACCCGCCCCCGGCCGTCCAGCGCCCGGTGCAGCGCCTGTTCGGCACCGGCCGTGCCGAGACCGTGCAGGGCGGCGGGGCGGCCCGCCGCGGCGAGTTCGGCGGCCGCCCACTCGGCCCACAGCCGGTCGGCCGGGGCGTAGCTGAGGGACAGCGGTGGCGGCTCGGGCGCCGCGAGGGGAAACGCCCCGACGAACTCGCCCAGGTTCAGCCCCGGCAGCCCGGGCAGCCGGGCCCGCCCGGCCGCGAGCGCGATCCGGTCGGCCAGCACGTCGAGCACCCGGTGGTACTCCGCCCCCGGCGGCTCCTGCGCCAGCAGCTCGGCGAGCCCGACCCGCAGGTAGCGTTCGCCCATGGCCGGTTCGCTGTACTGGAGTTCGGCCACCGGCCCGGGCAGCGCGCCCGGCACCGGGCGCCACAGCACCGGGACGAGTGCCCGGGGGTCCCAGCCGGTCTGCGCGCGGAACGCGGCCACCCTGGAGTGGAAGGCGGTCCACTCCTTGCCGCAGTAGCTGCTGGCGAAGTAGCCGGGCGAGTAGAGGGCCACCAGCGCGCGGCACCCGGCGACCGCGTCGGCCAGTACCTGCTCCCAGTCCGCGCCGATCCGGATCTGCTCGACGTCCCGGAAGGGGGGCAGCTCGGCGGCGGCCGGGTCCCGCGCGAGGAGCCGGGCGCCGAGGTCGCGGTAGAACGCCGCGATCCCGGGGCTGTCGTCCGCCCGCGCGTAGCTCAGAAAGAAGTACGCCTCCACCCGCGCCCCCACTGTCCGTCGTCCGTTCAGTGTGGACCGGCGCGCGCCGTTTCCGAAGGGGGCGGACGGAGCAATTCCCGCGCCCGGCAAGGCTCTACGCGCCGTCACGCTCGGGCGCGGCTACGGCGTGGCCACGGGCGGACGGGCGGCCCCTACGGGCAGAGCCGCTCCACCGTCCAGCCGTCCGGCCCCGCCGTGTACCGCAACCGGTCGTGCAGCCGGTTGGGGCGCCCCTGCCAGAACTCGACGGCCCGCGGGATCACCCGGTACCCGCCCCAGAACGGCGGCACCGGCACCCCCTCGCCCTCGGGGTAGCGCGAGGCGAGCTCGGCGAAGCGCTGCTCCAGCACCTCGCGCGAGGCGACCGGGCTGGAC
Source organism: Kitasatospora sp. NPDC008050 (assembly GCF_042957465.1). Classification (NCBI taxonomy): domain Bacteria; kingdom Bacillati; phylum Actinomycetota; class Actinomycetes; order Kitasatosporales; family Streptomycetaceae; genus Kitasatospora; species Kitasatospora sp. NPDC008050. The sequence continues at coordinate 125,742 of NZ_JBIBIJ010000002.1, read as the reverse complement.
TGCTCGCTCGCCCAGGCGCCCAGCTGCGAGCCGTGCGGGCGGGTGCGGAAGTAGGCGGCGGTCTCGTCCCGGCCGGTGCGCTCGACGCCACCGGTGACGATCACCTGACGGTCGATCTGGTGCCAGGGGAAGAGCAGCGCGGCGTTGGGATTGGCGGTCAGCTCGGTGCCCTTGCGCGAGCCGTAGTTGGTGAAGAAGACGAAGCCGCGCTCGTCCACCCCCTTGAGCAGCACCGTGCGCGCGCTGGGGCGCCCCTCGGCGTCGGCGGTGGAGAGCACCATCGCGTTGGGTTCCACCAGCCCGGCCTGCTCGGCCTGGTCGAACCAGCGAGCGAACTGGGTGACCGGATCGGGGGCCAACTCGTGCTCGGCCAGGCCCTCCTCGGCGTACTGACGGCGCATCCGAGCGAGGTCGGGGACGGAGGTCTGGTGCGCGGGCTGGGCGCGTTCCGGGGTCTGCACGTCAACATCATCCCGTACGACAAGCGGCGGACCATGCGCCGCCTATGGAATCTCGACATCGAGAGATATGGTGGCTCGCCATCGCTCGACCCCCTGTGGTCCCCCGCGATCCCCCGGATTGCCCGGTTCGAACCGGTTTGCCATGGAAGATCCCGGAGACATACCGGTTCCGACAGGAAATCGAGCGGCCACTGGGGAAACATCACCGCAGTGGTGTATGGCGCAATGCACCCAGTGCCTGCCACCCTGGCACCGAGTGCCAAACACCAAACGGTCGCCGGCCCACCGCCCCACCACGGCGCAGGGCCAGTCACGTCACTGAGGAGCCGCGTGATGTCCGATTTCGTACCCGGGCTTGAGGGAGTCGTCGCTTTCGAGAGCGAGATCGCCGAGCCGGACCGCGAGGGCGGTGCGCTGCGCTACCGCGGCGTCGACATCGACGAGCTGGTCGGCCACGTCTCCTTCGGGAACGTCTGGGGCCTGCTGGTGGACGGGAAGTTCAACCCGGGCCTGCCCTCCGCCGAGCCGTTCCCGATCCCGGTCCACTCCGGTGACATCCGGGTCGACGTGCAGTCCGCGCTGGCCATGCTCGCGCCGGTCTGGGGCCTGAAGCCGCTGCTCGACATCTCCGCCGAGCAAGCCCGCGACGACCTCGCCCGGGCAGCGGTCATGGCCCTGTCCTACGTCGCGCAGTCGGCGCGTGGCCAGGGCCTGCCGATGGTCCCGCAGAGCGAGATCGACAAGGCCGAGACGGTCGTCGAGCGGTTCATGATCCGCTGGCGCGGCGAGCCGGACCCCAAGCACGTCAAGGCGATCGACGCCTACTGGACCTCGGCCGCCGAGCACGGCATGAACGCCTCCACCTTCACCGCCCGGGTGATCGCCTCCACCGGCGCGGACGTGGCCGCGGCGCTGTCCGGCGCGGTCGGCGCGATGTCGGGCCCGCTGCACGGCGGCGCCCCCTCGCGCGTGCTGGGCATGATCGAGGAGATCGAGCGCACCGGCGACGCCACTGCCTGGGTCAAGAACGCGCTGGACAAGGGCGAGCGCCTGATGGGCTTCGGCCACCGCGTCTACCGCGCCGAGGACCCGCGCGCCCGCGTGCTGCGCCGCACCGCCAAGGAGCTGGGCGCCCCGCGCTTCGAGGTCGCCGAGGCGCTGGAGAAGGCCGCCCTGGAGGAGCTGCACAACCGCCGCCCGGACCGGGTGCTGGCCACCAACGTGGAGTTCTGGGCCGCCATCATGCTGGACTTCGCCGAGGTCCCGGCGCACATGTTCACCTCGATGTTCACCTGTGCCCGCACCGCCGGCTGGTCGGCGCACATCCTGGAGCAGAAGCGCACCGGCCGCCTGGTGCGCCCGGCCGCCCGCTACATCGGCCCCGGCCCGCGCGGCCCGCAGGAGATCGAGGGCTACAGCTCGATCGCGCACTGACGTCCGAAGGCTGACGCCCGGTCAGCCCGACTGCGCCCACCGGCCGCTGAGTTCTTCATCTCAGCGGCCGGACAACGGGCGAAATCCCGGGAGCGGGCACAGTAGGCTGCGCGCGTGGCCCACATTCAGATCCCCGCTGACCTCAAGCCCGCCGACGGCCGTTTCGGCTGCGGCCCGTCCAAGGTGCGCCCCGAGGCCCTCAGTGCCCTCGCCGCCACCGGTACCTCGCTGCTCGGCACCTCGCACCGCCAGGCTCCGGTCAAGGACCTGGTCAAGCGCGTACGGGCCGGCGTGAGCAGCCTCTTCTCGCTTCCCGACGGCTACCAGGTGGTGCTCGGCAACGGCGGGTCCACCGCGTTCTGGGACATCGCCGCCTTCGGCCTGGTGCGCCAGAAGTCGCAGCACCTGAACTTCGGCGAGTTCTCCGCCAAGTTCGCCGGCTCGGTCAAGGCCGCCCCGTGGCTCGCCGAGCCGAGCGTGATCAAGGCCGAGCCCGGCACCCACCCGCTGCCCACCGCCGAGGCGGGGGTGGACGTCTACGCGCTCACCCACAACGAGACCTCCACCGGTGTCGCGATGCCGATCCGCCGCCCGGCGGGCGCCGACGCCGGCTCGCTGGTCCTGGTGGACGCCACCTCGGGCGCCGGCGGTCTGCCGGTGGACATCACCGAGACCGACGTCTACTACTTCGCGCCGCAGAAGTCCTTCGCCTCCGAGGGCGGGCTCTGGCTGGCCGCCTTCTCGCCGGCCGCGCTGGAGCGGGCCGCCGAGATCGCCGGCTCCGGCCGCTACATCCCGCCGTTCTTCGACCTGCCGACCGCGATCGACAACTCCTCGAAGGACCAGACGTACAACACCCCCTCGATCGCCACGCTCTTCCTGCTGGCCGACCAGCTGGAGTGGCTGAACGGCAACGGCGGGCTCGACTGGGCCGTCACCCGTACGGCTGAATCCGCGGCCCACCTGTACGGCTGGGCCGAGAAGTCCGCCTTCGCGCAGCCGTTCGTCGCCGTGCCCGAGCAGCGCTCCCAGGTGGTCGGCACCATCGACTTCGACGACTCGGTGGACGCCGCCGCGGTCGCCAAGGCGCTGCGGGCCAACGGCATCGTGGACACCGAGCCCTACCGCAAGCTGGGCCGCAACCAGCTGCGGGTCGCGATGTTCCCGGCGATCGACCCGGCCGACGTGCAGGCGCTCACCGCGTGCATCGACCACGTGGTCGAGCAGCTCTGATCTCCTGCCGCCGCCGAGGCACTACCGAGGCGCGGCCGAGACACGGCTGAGGCGCTGCTGAGAGGGCCGCCACCGATTCGTCGGTGGCGGCCCTTCGCCCGTCACGGGGTCGGCGACGGGGTCACTTCTGCACCAGCGCGCCGATCAGCACGGCGACCAGGAGCAGCCCCAGGGCGCCGGAGACGATACGCATACGAGTCTTGGGATCCACGCATCGAGCGTACCCGGCCGCCCGGGTCACATCCCGAGGTGGGAGCCTCCCGTGCCATCCAGCACCTGGCCGGTCACCCAGCGGGCGTCGTCGGAGGCCAGGAAGGCCACCGCGTCGCCGATGTCGGCCGGCTCGCCGACCCGGTTGAAGATCGAGAGCGCGGCGGCCTCCGCCTGCGCCGCTGGCTCCCGGAGCTCCGCGGTCATGTCGGTGTTGACCAGGCCGGGGGCCACCGCGTTGACGGTGATCCCCCGCGGGCCCAGCTGCTGGGCCAGGGTCAGCGTGAGCGTGTTGATGGCGCCCTTGGTCATCGAGTAGGCGCTGGTGATCGGGTAGGCGATCCGGGTCACGCCGGAGGAGATGTTGATCACCCGGCCGCCGTCCCTCAGTCGCCCCAGGCCCTGCTGGATGATGAAGTACGGCGCCTTGGTGTTGACCGCGAAGACCCGGTCGAAGTCGGCCTCGGCCACCTCGCCGACCACGCCGTAGAGCCCCACGCCCGCATTGTTGACCAGGATGTCCAGGCCCGAACCGCCGTCGTGCGCGGCCAGCGCCTCGTCGAAGGCGGCCCAGAGCGCCGCCGCGTCGCCCGGCACACCCAGCTCGGCGCCGATCGCGAACGCCCGGCCGCCCGCCGCCTCGATCTCGGACACCGTCTCCTTGGCGGCGCTCTCGTTGGTGCCGTAGTGCACCGCGACCAGCGCGCCCTCGGCGGCCAGCCGCAGCGCGATCCCCTTGCCGATCCCCCGGCTGCCGCCGGTCACCAGTGCGGTCTTCCCGGAAAGCCTGCTCATCGCCCCCAACTTTCTGTAGCGGTCGTTATAGAAAGGAACCTAGCACGACTTCTGTAGCGGGCGATATAGAATCTGGGGATGACCAGCACCCAGCCCGGCGCGACCCGCGGCCGCCCCCGGTCCTTCGACCGCGAGGCGGCGCTGGCCGCCGCCACGCTGCTGTTCTGGGAGCAGGGCTACGAGGCCACCTCGATCGCCGACCTGACCGAGGCGATGGGCATCCGGGCTCCCAGCCTGTACGCGGCCTTCGGCGACAAGCGGGCCCTGTTCGAGGAGGTGGTGGCCGAATACGGCAGGGCGTACGGCGCCTTCGGCCTGCGCGCGCTGGAGGAGGAGCCGACGGTGCGCGCCGGGATCGCCCGGCTGCTGCGCGAGACGGCCGCCGAGTACACCGCCCCCGGCCACCCGCACGGCTGCATGATCATCAGCGCCGCGGCCAACTGCGGCAACGAAGAGGTGATGGCGAGCCTGCGAACGATCCGCAGCGCCAACATCGCCGACCTGGAACGGCGGATCGCGGCGGCCGTGGCCACCGGCGAGGAGCCGCCGGCCACCGATCCGGCGACCATGGCCCGACTCGTCGGCGCGGTGATCCAGGGCATGTCGCAGCAGGCCAGGGACGGCGCCGGACGGGCGGAGCTGGAGCTGGTCGCCGAGGCGGCCATGCGCGCCTGGCCGGCACAGCCCGTCAGGACGAGCTGAGCGCCCAGCGGTCCACGACGGTGTAACGGGACCGGCCGCTGCCGAAGTCGCTGCGCATCAGCTGGAACTCCGTCACCGGCCACTCGACGCCCTGGAATTCCCGCAGTTGCTCCGCCGCCGTGCGCAGGGCGGCACGCTCCTCGCGCCCGGGGTGGCCGCCGCGCCCGGTGCGGGCCAAGGTGAGGTGCGGGTGGTAGGAGAACTCCTCTTCGGCGCCGAGCACTTCCCCCGTCACCTGCGTCACCGCCCGGGCCAGCGACCGCAACGCCCAGGTCTGCCCGGCCAGCCCCACCCAGAGGACGCGGTCACCGAAGTGCCCGCCCCCGGCCAGCCGAAGCCGGTGCGCCCGGTACCCGACAGCCGCCTGCGCCAGCCCCTCCCGCAGCCCGGGCAGCCGCTCCTCGGCCACCGAGCCGAGGAACACGAGCGTGAGGTGCCAGCCCTCCTCGGCCGTCCAGCGCAACCGGTCCGCCCCGGGCAGCGCGTGCAGCGGGGCGACGGCGGCGGTCAGCTCGGCGACGGCGTCGGTGGAGGGGTGGGCCGCGACGAAGAGCCTCATGCCCCCATTGTCGTTGTCGCGGCGAACAGGCCGCCGCAGCGGGTGGAGCGCCCGTGGCGGGCGGCGAGGCGCCCGGCGTCGGGGCCGGTGAGCAGGTCGGCGGCGTCGGCGACGTCTTCCGCTCGCCGGTACCAGGTACTACAAAGAGGGAATGAAGATCCGTAACGGTGGCCCCGAAGACGTCCCCGCGATGATTGCCCTCGCCGACTCGGCGGTCGCCTGGCTGACCGCCCAAGGGCGCACCGGCCAGTGGGGCGACCGGCCCTGGTCGACCCGCCCGGCCGACATCGAGCGGATGCACCACTACGCCCGCGACTACCTGCTGCGGATCGCCGAGGACCAGGACGGCCAGGTGATCGGCGCCTGTGTGCTGGCCGAGGAGCTGTCCGACTGCATCGCCCAGGTCGCCCCGGCCGACGTCCCCGAGCTGTACGTCCGCTTCCTGCTCACCGACCGCGCGCGCAGCGGCAGTGGCATCGGCGCGGCGCTGATCGACGACGCGCGCGAGGAGTCGGTGCGGCGCGGGCTGGAGCTGCTGCGGGTGGACTGCTTCCGCAGCGAGGACCGGGCGCTGGTGCGCCAGTACCGGGCGCTCGGCTTCACCGAGAGCCAAGCGTTCGAGATCCCCCGGCCCGACGGCAGCACCTGGCCCGGTCAGATCCTGGAGATCAGGTTCTGACCGGGCCACAGGTCACGCATCGTCAGCAGGCGGGCGCCAGCTCGCTGTTGCGCGTCGGCTGCCGCGGCACGAAGGCCACCACCCGGCTGCCGCGGTGCAGGTCGACCCGCAGCCGCAGGTCCGCGCAGCGGGCCAGCACCAGGCCGACCCCGGCCGCGGCCAGCGCCGAGACCACGCCGCAGGCGAGCAGACCCACCCGGGCCCCGTAGGCACCCGTCACCCAGCCGACCAGCGGGGCGCCGATCGGGGTACCGCCGGTGAAGACCAGCACCAGCAGGCCCATCACCCGGCCGCGCATCTCGGGATCGGTGGACAGCTGCACATAGGAGTTGACCGAGGTGTTGAAGGTCAGCCCGAAGATCCCGATCAGGGTCAGCAGCACCGCGAAGCTCCAGTAGCCGGGCGCGGCCGAGGCCAGCACCTCCAGCAACCCGAAGACCAGCGCCGCACCGGCCAGCCAGCGCAGCCGCGGCGCGCCGCGGCGGGCGGCGTAGAGCGCGCCGGCCAGCGAGCCGAGCGCCATCGCGGTGTTCAGCAGGCCGTACTGGCCGGGGCCGACGTGGAAGGTGCCGCGGGCGAAACCGGACAGCAGGGTCGGGAAGTTGAAGCCGAAGGTCCCGACGAAGCCCGCCAGCACCAGCGGCCACATCAGGTCGGGCCGCTCCTTGACGTAGCGCAGCCCCTCGCGCAACTGGCCCTTCTCGCGCGGGATCCGGGCAACCGGCCGCAGCTCACTGGTCCGCATCGCCAGCAGCCCGCCGATCACGGCCGCGAAGGAGACCGCGTTGAGCGCGAACGCCCAGCCGCTGCCCACCGCCGCGATCAGCAGACCGGCCACCGCCGGGCCGACCAGCCGGGCGGTCTGGAAGTTGGCGGCGTTCAGGCTCACCGCGTTGCTCAGGTGGTCGGGGCCGACCATCTCGGAGACGAAGGCCTGCCGGGTCGGGGTGTCCACCACGGTCACCAGGCCGAGCAGCAGGGCGAAGGCGTAGACGTGGTACTCGGTCACCGCACCGGTGACCGTCAACACGGCCAGGGCGGCGGCCAGCAGGCCCATCGCGCCCTGGGTGGCGATCAGCAGCCGGCGCTTGGGCATCCGGTCGGCGAGCACGCCGCCGAAGAGGCCGAGCAGCAGCGTGGGCAGGAACTGCATGGCGGTGGTGATACCGACCGCGAGCGGGCTGCCGGTCAGGCTCAGCACCAGCCAGTCCTGGGCGATGCGCTGCATCCAGCTGCCGGTGTTGCTGACGATCTGCCCGGCGAAGAAGTACCGGTAGTTGCGCACCCGCAGCGAGGAGAACATCCCCCCGGGCCGGGTGAACCGCGCTGACGCGGCGGGGTCAGCCGCCGCGGTGCGTTCGCAGGGGTCGTCGTCGCCGGGCGGACTCACCGGCGTGGCCACGGGAGTGGCAAGGGTCGAGGTCGGGATGGTGGTGTCGTCGGGACGGTTGACGGCGCCGGCTGCGCCCTGCGGTGTCACGTACTGCTCCCCTCGTGGCGCGGCTCCGGTGGTCGCCGGGGCCGCGCTGCTGGTCTTCCTGGTCGGTCCTGCAGTGATGCTGTGGTCCTCTCTCTCGTCCGATGTCCTGCTGCGCCTGCGCTACAGGTGCGCGAGCTTGTACAACGCGGGCGCGGCCGCGCGCACGGTCGCCCACTCCTCCTCGGTCAGCCCGGAGGCCAGCTCCGCGAGCCAGGCGTTGCGCCGCCTGCGGCTCTCGTCGAGGATCGCCTGGGCCTGCTCGGTCATGCTGACCACCACCTGCCGCCGGTCCTCGGGGTGCGGCTCCCGCCGCACCAGCCCCTTCTCCTCCAACATCGCGATGATTCGCGTCATCGAGGGCGGCTGCACATGCTCCCGCCGCGCCAACTCCCCCGGCGTGGCACTGCCACACCGCGCGAGCGTCCCCAGCACACCCATCTCGGTGGGACTCAGGGACTGCTCCACATGCTGGTGCCGCAACCGCCGCGCCAGCCGCATCACGGACGACCGCAGCTGACTGACAGCGGCGAGGTCGCCCTCGGACATCTCGGACATGATACTTAGCTTACGTCATTACTCTCTCTAATTAAAAATCCACCACCATGACCACTGTGGCATTGTGTACACAATGTCCTTTGTGTAATCTGGCTCCATGGATGCCGTACTCACGATGCGAGAGGCCCGCGAACGCCTGGCCGAGGTCGCGGAGCGGGCGACGCATGACGACGTCACCGTGCTGACCCGCCACGGCAAGGAGGTGGCCGCCGTGATCCCCATCTCGATGCTGCGCCAGTACCGGATCTGGGAGGAGCAAGAGGATCTTCGACTGGTCCGCGAGGCCATGGCCGAGACCGGGCCCACCGCGACGCTGGCGGAGATGATGGCCGAGACCATGGCCCGCTCTGAATGAAGTACCGGACCGTCTTCAAGCCCAGCGCACAGGCCGATCTGCGGAAGATCCCCCGAGACCAGGCCATGGCCGTGCTGCGCAAGCTGGCAGAGCTGGAGAACGACCCCTACGGTTACGGCACCGCGTCCCTGGTCGGCGACCCGCAGGTGAGACGCCTGCGGGTCGGTGATCGCCGCGTGCTGTACACGGTGGAAGACGGCCGGCTGATCGTCTGGATCCTCAGGCTCGGACGTCGGGACTCGATCTACGGCGGGTAGCAGGCTCCACGCCCGCCACCCTGACAACCGGTCAGCCGAAAGCGGCGAGGGCGCCCCGGACAGCAAGCCCGGAACCGCCCTCGCAAGAGCCGGGCCCCCTCAGCGCGGGAAGGCCCGCCGGGAGCGCCAGCTGCTGTGCTCGCGCGCCACCGCGTCCTCGACGTCGCCGGCGAGCAGCGTCCAGGTCGTCTCCGCGTCCGGATCGTTCGGCTCCAGGACCGACAACTTGCCCCAGACCAGGTCGAGTTCCTTGGCCGCCAGCTGGTAGGCCGAGACCAACGGGCGCAGTTGCTTGAGCTGGGTCCAGGCGATGATCGCGGCAGCGGCGGCCGAGCAGGCGCCGAACAGGCTCACCGAGATCGCCCCGGTGGACTGCGCCACGGCGGCGGCACCACCGATGATCATCAGCGCGACCGTCCCCAGGCCCCAGGAGACGGACTGCGACTCGCAGGCGTCCGCCTTGGCCAGGTACCAGGTGCGCTGGCCCTCCACCCGCAGCCGCAGGTACATGGTGCGCCGCGCGGTCAGTCCGGCGGCGCGCAACTCCCGCATGCCGTCGGTGATCTCCGGCACCGCGTCGGGCGCCAGCACCCCGGTGTCCTCGAAGGTCCGCAGCACCTCGGCGATGTGCGCGCGGTACTCCTCGTCCACCTCGGGCGAGTCGGCCGGACCGCCGAACGGGCGGGCCCGCACGGTGTACTTCCAGGCCAGCGTCTTCACCGACTCGGCGGCGGCGCGCGCGGCGTACCAGCGGGCCTGCGGGTTCGCCTGCCGCAGCCTGGACCAGAAGTAGCCGGCCGCCAGGAAGGCCGCCACCGAGATCAGCGGGGCGACACTGCCGTGGCCGCCGCTGCCCGGACCGATCACCGCGCTGACCGCCGCCGCGACCACCAGCATCAGGATCAGGCCGCGGTACCAGCGCAGCGTCTGCCGCTGCGCCTCGATCGACGCCTGGTCGGCGGTGCGGAACTGCTCCGGCAGGAAGTCCGCCTCGTCGATCCCCGTTGGGTCCCATCGCGCCATCGGCAAGTGCCCCCTCACACCTCACGGGCAGTATGCCCAGAGCCAACTGGGCTACACAGCGCGGTTTCCGGTCAGCCCCGGTGGTCGGCCGGCCAGAGTCGGCCAGAACTGGCCCGGAGCCGGCTGGGAACCAGCTCGAAACCGCGCAGAAGCCGGCCAACTCCGGTCCGGCGGCGCGCCCCTGTGGCTCACCCTGGCCGCGACTCACCCTGCCTGCGCCTCACCCCGGCCGCGACTCACCCTGCCCGGCCGGCCGCTTGCGCCGACGCACCGGCGAGGCCGGCGCCACCGCCACCACCAGCGCCACCACCGCGCAGAGCAGCCCGAGTTCGGCCACCAGCCATGGACCGCGCCGCAGTTCGGCACCCAGCGGGACCGGCCCGGCCAGCCGGCAGAGCGCCACCGCGGTCGACCGGGCCATCCGCAGATCTGTGAGCATGTGAGCATCGTTCAGCTTCGGTGCGCCCAGCCGATATCCGGAGCATCCCCCACCCGCCCCTGAGATCCCCCTACCAGGGTGCTCGGCCCCTCAGGCCCTACGCTGCCTCCATGACCGCCGACCGCCCCGGCCCGTCGGCGGACCAGAGGCTGCTCTGGTACGCCGCCTACGGCTCCAACCTGCACCTGGCCAGGCTCACCGCCTACCTGGCCGGTGGCCGCCCGCTCGGCGGCGCCCGCGAGTACCCCGGCTGCCGCGACCCCCGCCCGCCGCGGGACAGCCGCGCGATCCGGCTGCCGGGCCAGTTGTACTTCGCCCTGGAGTCGGCCGTCTGGACCGGCGGCATGGCCTTCTACGACCCCGAAGCCGCCCCTGACGCCAGCGCCGGCCCCGGCACCGACCCCGGCATCGACCCCGCCGCCGCGCCGGCGCCCTGCGGCGGGACGGCGGCCCGCGCCTACCTGATCACCGCCGCCCAACTGAGCGACCTGGCCGCCCAGGAGATGCACCGCCCACCCGGTGGCGACCTCGATCTGCGCCAGGTCCTGCGCGAAGGCCGCGCCGTCCTGGGCCCGGGCCGCTACGACACCCTGATCCACCCGGGCGACCTGGACGGCCGCCCCCTGCTCACCTTCACCGCCCCCTGGCCGCTGGCCGAGGCCCCGCTCGCCCCGCCCTCCGCCCGCTACCTGCACCACCTCGCCGCCGGCCTGCGCGAGGCGCACGGCTGGCGGACCACCGAGATCGCCGCCTACCTGAGCAGCCGCCCCGGCGCCGCCGGCCACTGGAGCGCACGGCGGCTGACCGACCTGCTGGCCCAGCCGATGCCCGGGCCGACGACCGAGCCGAACGCCGGGCCGACCACCGAGCCGACGACCTGACGCGCCGTCCGCACCGGAGCGGCGCAGTCCGTTTTGCTCACACAGCAGGCCACTTCGCCCTCTTCGTCCGGATAGAACCGCCGTTGCTGTGCGAACCGACCTACCACTAATCTCCACTCGGAGCCCCAGGCCTTCACCGCCCTCCCAGGAGTCCCAGGCCTCCGGTCGAGCACGGCGAACCGGAGCCCCCGAGACCTTTTACCTCCCGGGAGGGAACCCCATGACGGAGCGCAGCAGCGCCCCGCGCCACCAACTCGGCGTCACCAGACGCCGGCTGGCGGCCATAGCCGTACTCGGCACAGCTCTCGCGGGGACCACGAGCCCCGCCCTCGCAAGCCCCCGCGCGGCCGCCCCGGCGGCCAAGCCGGCAGCCAAGCCGGCAGCCACGACGCCCGGGGTGCCGGGCAGCCTGACCGGCCACGGCACCCCGGACCTCGCCGCCGCCACCGGGGGCGACCTGATCGTCTTCCCGATGACGGCACAGCCGTTCACCGCCTCCACGGCCGCGCAGAGCCCGGAAGGCGTGCCGTGGACGCAGTACCAGGTCAGCCACCGCGGCAGCCTCACCGGCGGCAGCACCGACGACCTCTACGTCCTCAGCCCCGGCTCGCACACCCTCTACGCCTACCCGAACGACGCCGAGTTCGGCGGCACCCCCGGGCAGTTCAGCCACAAGGACAAGGTGACCACGGTCGCCAAGCCCGCCTGCGCGGCCCCGACCGACTGCACCGGCTACGACCCTTCCTGGCACTCCACCACCCAGATCCTGGCGACCAACGGCATCGACAACGGCGACGGTCTGCCCGACCTGATCACCGTCGAGAACGGCCAGCTCTGGTACTACCCGGGGGCCGCCGGCACCCTGCTCGGCAGCCCGGTCCGGCTCGGCACCGGCGACTGGAGCAGGACCAGGCTGGTCGCCCCCGGCAAGGTCGCCGGCACCCCCACCCTGTGGGCCGAGTCGAACACCTCCACCGGCACCATCGCCAGTTACCCGCTCGCCTTCAACGCCGACCGGACCCCGGCCGCCGCCCTCGCCGCTCCGACCGCGACCCAGCTCCAGCCGGCCGCCACCCTGCCGGACGGCAGCCACCCGTGCCTGGGCGCGCAGACGGTCACCAGTCAGAGCCGGACCGGTGTCGCCGTCAGCACCTGTGCCAACAACGCGCCGGAGCAGCAGTGGGTCTTCGGCACCGACGGCTCGGTCCACGACGACGGCAAGTGCCTGGACTCGGCCGCCGCCACGGCCGTCCCGGGCGGTCAGGCCACCCTGGAGACCTGTGACGGGCGTGCCACCGAACAGCACTGGCAGCAGGGCGCGAACGGCTCGCTGACCGACACCGCCTCCGGCCGCTGCCTGGCGGTGCCGGCCACCGGCCTCGCCTCGCCGACCGCGGCCGTGCTGGCGGCCTGCGACGGCACGCCCGGCCAGAGCTGGGGCGCCCCCGGCGCGGCCGCGGGCCGGCCGACGACCCGTCAGACCCTCCTGCCGCTGGTCTTCGGCGGCCCCACCGGCGACAGCCAGCTCGCGCTCACCTCGCTCGGCGACGCGAGCGGCGCCCCGGACCTCGTGGTCATCGCCGCCATCGGCCTCAAGGAGTACCAGGGCCGTCCGGCCGCGGGCGGGACCGCCCAGTTCACCAGCACCGCCGTGCCGTTGGGCGCGGCCCTCAGCAGCACCGGCACGGGCCTGCCGGTCAGCCTGGCCCCCGGCCAGCGGATCAGCGGAATCGACCTCTCGGCCGATCAGGCCTTCTACGGCCCCTGCGGCGAGCTGGCCATGCAGGAGGACGGCAACCTCGTCCTGCGCCGGCTCGGTGACGGGCAGACCCTGTGGTCCACCGGGACCAACGGACACCTGGGCGCCTACGCCGTGCTGAACGTCGACGGCGGCTTCTACGTCGTCGAGCCCGACAACAACTACCGGATCGGCTGGACCGGCAACCCGCAGGCGCCGTGGACGGTCGACTACAACACGTTCTACCAGCACCCGTACTTCGCCACCTTCGGGTCCGACTGCAACTTCGTCATCCACGACCCGAGCGGCAACCCCGTCTGGTCCACCCGGACCTACCAGCCGGCCGGCGACACCACCGGGCACCCGCTGATGCCCGGCACCGTCCTGCACCCGGGTGACAGCGTCGCCGTCGACAGCGCCACGCTGACCATGCAGCCCGACGGCAACCTCGTCCTCGTCCCCGCCAGCGGCCGTGTCCTGTGGACCTCCGCCACCGCCGGGCACCCGGGCGCCACCGCCACCATGCAGCCCGACGGCAACCTCGTCGTCTACGACCCGAGCGGCAACGCGCTCTGGGCCAGCGGCAGCAACGGCCACCCCGGCAGCCACGCGATCCTGCAGAACGACGGCAACCTCGTGGTGTACGACGCCGACAGCAAGGTGCTCTGGGCCAGCGGCTCCTCCTCCTACGGTGTCGACACCCTCGGCCCCTGGATCGCGGTGGGCACCACCCTGCACGCCGGTGGCTTCCTCTCCGCCGCCAACGGAGAGCTGGACATGCAGGGCGACGGCAACCTCGTGCTGTACTCCGTCACCCACCGGGCGCTCTGGTCCACCGTCACCTGGGGCCACCCCGGCGCCACCGCCACCATGCAGCCCGACGGCAACCTCGTGGTCTACGACGCCAGCCACAACGCCCTGTGGGCCAGCGGCACCAACGGCCACAACAGCGCGCACGCCGTCCTGCAGGCCGACAACAACTTCGTGGTCTACGACAACCAGAACAACGCCCTGTGGTCGAGCGGCACCAACCGCGACGCGCCCACCTGGCGCGGCATCGTGCTGCGGGCCCCCGCGTCCATGAACATCTGGGGCCAGCACGACCTGGCCGGCGGCAGCCGCCTGGCGATGCAGCCGGACGGCAACCTGGTGCTGTACTCCTCGACCAACCATCCGCTGTGGGCCGCCGGCACCAACGGCCACCCCGGCGCCCACCTGCAGGTGCAGTACGACGGCAACGTCGTCGTCTACGACACCGACAACAAGGCGCTCTGGTCGACCCACACCGACGGCAACCTGCAGGCCTACCTGGTCCTCCAGGACGACGGCAACCTCGTGGTCTACGACTGGGACGGCCTCCCGCTCTGGTCCTCCGGCACCAACGGCGAGCACTGACCGCTGACTGCCGGTCACACCCTGGTGAGGGATGGTCCCCGAACACCCCGGGCACCATCCCTCACCTGCCGTTTTAGCCCCTTACTCCGTTGCTCCACGGGTGGTTTGACCACTAGCCTTCCTCCGGAGCCCCAGGACTTCATCCCCCTCCCAGAAGTCCCAGGCCTCTGGTGCAGCGCGATGGTCCGGAGCATCCGACTGACCCACTTCCCTGGGAGGGAACCCATGACGGAGCGCAGCAGCGCCCCGCATCGCCACTGGCGCGGCCTGGCCCGCCAGTTGGCCGCCATAGCCGCGCTCGGCACCCTCGCGGCCGCCGGCGCGAGCGGCACCGCCACCGCGGCCGCCGGGCCCGCGGCATCCAACACCTCCGCGACCGCAGGCAGCACGGCGGTCGCCGGCGACCTCAGCGGCGTCGGTGTACCGCAGGTCACCGTCGTCTCCGGCGGCGGCTACGCCAAGGCCGCGGGCAGCCTCGCCGTCTTCGCCGCGGGCAGCGCCCCGTTCAAGGCCTCGGACGACGCGCACAGCCCCGAGGGCGACAACTGGTCCGACTACGTGGTCACCCACCACGGCAGCCTGACCGGCGGCAAGCTCGACGACCTGCTCGCGCTGAACACCAGCTCGCACAAGCTCTACCTCTACCCGAACGACGCCGAATCGGGCGGCGCCGCCGGGCACTTCACCAGCGGGCACACCACGCAGATCGCCAAGCCGGCCACCTGCGCGCCCGGCAGCGACTGCACCGGCTACGACCCGACCTGGAACAGCACCACCCAGCTGGTCGCCACCGACGGCATCGACAACGCGGCCGGCCTGCCGGACGTGCTCACGGTCGAGGGCGGCAAGCTCTGGTACTACCCGGGCAAGGCCGGCTCGATCCTCGGCAGCCCCCTTCCGCTCGGCACCGGCGACTGGAGCAACACCACCATCGTCGCCCCCGGCAAGGTCGGCACCGCGCCCACCCTCTGGGTCCGGGAGAACTTCACCGGTGCCCTCGCCACCCTCCCGCTGGCGTTCAAGGGCGACGGCACCCCGGCCGCCCAGCTCGCCGCGCCGAGCACCACGCAGCTGGCGAACGGCACCACGGCGGCCGACGGCAGCCACCTCTGCTACATCGCCGGTGTGGAGGGCGGCAGTTGCGCCACCGTGCCGGTCGACCACTGGCTGTTCGGCGCCGACGGCACCGTGCGCGAGAACGGCGGCTGCCTGGACAGCGCCAGCGCCACCCAGAACAACCCGTACCTCGTGACCGCCACGTGCAACGGCGGTGCCAACCAGAAGTGGGTGTTCGGGCAGTCCGGCACCATCGTCGACAGCCAGTCGGGCCGCTGCCTGACCAGCACCGACATCAACTACTTCGGGAACATCACCCAGCTCGCCGCCTGCACCGGAGCCCCGTCCCAGCTCTGGGGCACGCCCAGCGCCCAGGGTCTGGGGCCGCTGCCGAGCCCGCAGGCCGTGCTGCCGCTGAGCCTGCCGCAGAACACCACCGAACTGGCGGAGTTCGGCACCGCGCACACCCTCACCTCCAGCGGTGACGGCGCCGGCGGCGACCCGGACCTGTTCACCCTCGGCGGCTGGGTCGAGCAGTACCCCGGTCAGCCGGCCGTCAACGGCATCGCCCGGTTCGGCAGCCGGGTCGAGTACGGCGCCGACAGCCCGCGCTCGCCGGCGATCGGTGCCGCGCAGAACGGCCTGTCGACCTTCGACGTCGTCTACTCGAACTGCGCGAAGCTGACCCTGCAGCTGGACGGCGACCTGGTGCTGACCAAGCTGAAGACCGGTCAGGTGATCTGGTCCAGCGGCACCGCGGGCGTGGGATCGGCCTACGCCATGGTGGAGGCCGACGGCAGCTTCGGGATCAACCGGCGCGCCGACAACCAGCTGATGTGGTCGACCAGGACGCCGAACTCCGGCGGCGCGCTGCTGACCGTCCAGGACGACTGCGACCTGGTCCTGCGCGCGGGCGCCACCCAGCTCTGGTCCAGCGACACCGCGTACTGGTCGACCGGGCAGGTCGTCACCGCGGGCACCGTCCTGCACGGCGGTGACTCGGTCACCTCGGCCGGCGCCGAGCTGACCCTGCAGACCGACGGCAACCTGGTGCTCTACTCGACGGCCACCGGGCAACCGCTCTGGTCCTCCGTCACCTGGGGCCACCCGGGCGCCTGGGCCACCGTGCAGCCCGACGGCAACATCGTGGTCTACGACGCCGGTCACAACGCCCTGTGGGCCACCGGCACCAACGGCAACCCGGGCTCCCGGCTGAGCATCCAGGACGACCGCAACCTCGTGGTCTACGACGCCAACGGCAAGCCGCTGTGGTCCACCGGCACCTGGGCCGCGGGCCCCGACAGCCGCGGCACCTCGATCGGCGTCGGCAGCAGCCTGCTCGCCGGTGCGAGCGTCGTCGCCGCGGGCGGCCACCTGGACATGCAGGCCGACGGCAACCTCGTCCTCTACTCCAGCACCACCGGCCGCGCCCTGTGGTCCAGCGTCACCTGGGGCCACCCGGGCGCCTGGGCCACCATGCAGCCGGACGGCAACCTGGTCGTCTACGCCCCCGGCGGCGCCGCCCTGTGGTCCAGCAAGAGCAACGGCCACCCGAACGCCCACACCGTCGTCCAGAACGACAACAACGTCGTCGTCTACGACACCCAGGGCAACCCGCTGTGGGCCAGCGGCACCAACGGCCAGTCCTGACCCGCCGCCACACGACGTGAGCCGGGCCCCGCAACCGCGGCGCCCGGGCTCCGTCCCCGCCACCGCACCACCCCGAGAAGGACCTCCATGAGCAAGCGCATCCGCGCCGCACGCCGCCTCGGCGGCTCGGCCGGCAGACTGGCCGTCATCTCCGCGATCGGCGTCGTCACCGCCGCCGGAGCGGTCACCACCCCGGCGTTCGCCGCCGGCACCACCGCCACCACGAAGGCCGCCACCAGCGCGAATGCTCCCACCGCCGAGGTCCCGGGCGACCTGACCGGGACCGGCGTGCCCGCATTCCTGGCGCCGTACGGCACACAGAACCTCGACAACCCGCGCTTCGGCGGCGAGTTGCGGGTCTACCCGACCAACGCGGTCCCGTTCTCCGCCTCGTCCTCGTTCCAGGCGCCCGGCACCCCGGGCTGGGCCGACTACGTGGTCACCCACCGCGGCTCGCTGACCGGCTCGCGCACGGACGACCTGCTCGCCCTGGACACCGTCGGGCACCAGCTGTACCTCTACCCGAACGACGCCAACTACGGCGGTACGCCGGGCCACTTCACCAACCCGAAGCACGCCTCGGCGATCGCCAAGCCGGCCACCTGCGCGCCCGGCAGCGACTGCACCGGCTACGACCCGACCTGGAAGAGCACCACCCAGCTCGTCGCCACCGACGCCGTGCTCGGCACCGACGGCCTGCCGGACGTGGTCACGGTCGAGGGCGGCAAACTCTGGTACTACCCGGGCAAGGCCGGCTCGATCCTCGGCGACCCCGTCCTGCTCGGCACCGGCGACTGGAGCAACACCACGATCGTCGCCCCCGGCAAGATCGGCGGCACGCCCACCCTCTGGGTGGTGGACAACACCACCGGCCAGATCTCCACGCGCAGTTACGGCTTCAACGCCGACGGGACGCCCACCGCGCTGCTCAGCCCGGTGGTGCCCGGCCAGACCGAGCTCTCCGTGCGCGTCTCCCCGCGGATCAACCCGAACGTCGCGGCGCCGGTCGCCTCGCTCGGCGATGTCAACCATGACGGCAACCCCGGCCTCTTCGTGGACGAGCCGGAGACGAGCGGCTTCGCCACCTACCACGACGACTTCGTCTTCGACTACCCGGGCCGACCGGCCACGGGCGGCGTGCCGCAGTTCGGCGAGCGCGTCTCACTCGGCCAGGCATCACTTGCCTGGGGCGGGGTCCTGTACGCCGGCGGCTCGATGCTGCCGGACGACGTCCGCTACGGCTCCTGCGCCAAGCTGACCATGCAGGCCGACGGCAACCTGGTGCTGACCAGGCTGGCCACCGGTGCGACCCTCTGGTCCAGCAACACCGGCGGCAACCCGGGCGCCATCGCCACGCTGGATTCCGGCGGCAACCTGGTCATCACCGCCCCGAACAAGACCCTGTGGTCCAGCAACACCCAGGGAACGCGCGCCGTCCTCACCGTGCAGGACGACTGCAACCTGGTCCTGCGCGACAGCTTCGGCAACGGCCTGTGGGCCTCCGACACCAGCGACCCCGCGCTCGGCCCCGCCGGGCAGCTGATCACCCCCGGCACCACCCTCCACGCGGGCGACGCCGTCACCTCCGCCGGCGCGAAGCTGACCATGCAGGCCGACGGCAACCTGGTGCTCTACTCGACGGCCACCGGCAAGGCCCTGTGGTCCACCGTCACCTGGGGCCATCCCGGCGCCTACGCCGCCATGCAGCCCGACGGCAACCTCGTCGTCTACGACGTGAACAACCAGGCGCTGTGGAGCAGCGGCACCAACGGGCACGCCACCACCCGGCTGATCGTCCAGGACGACCGCAACCTGGTGCTCTACGACCGCTTCGGCGCCCCGATCTGGGCCACCGGCACCTCGGCCTCCGGCGCGGACAGCCGCGGCACCTCGGTCATCGTCGGCACCCACCTCTACGGGGGCGACAGCGTGGACGCCGCCGGCGCCCGTCTGACCATGCAGACCGACGGCAACCTCGTCCTCTACTCCAAGACCACCGGCAAGGCCCTGTGGTCGACCGTCACCTGGGGCCACCCCGGCGCCTACGCCGCCATGCAGCCCGACGGCAACTTCGTCGTCTACGGCCCCGACGGCAAGCCGCTGTGGGCCGTCGAGCAGTTCGTCTTCACGCACGGCGCGCACCTGATCGTCCAGGACGACGACAACCTCGTGCTCTACGGCCCGGACGGGCACGCGCTCTGGGACAGCCTCACCTCGACCAACGGCCCGAACCGCCTCGGCACCCCGATCGCGATCGGCGACCAGTTGTTCGCCGGCACCAGCGTGAACGGCGCCGGCGCCCGTCTGGACATGCAGGCCGACGGCAACCTCGTCCTCTACTCCAAGACCACCGGCCGCGCCCTGTGGTCCTCCGGCACCTGGGGCCACCCCGGCGCCCACGCCGTGATGCAACGCGACAGCAACTTCGTCGTCTACGGCCCCGACGGAACCGCCCTGTGGTCCACGGGCACCAACACCTCCGTCCCCGGCGGCCACCTCGTGCTGCAGAACGACAACAACCTCGTGTTCTACGCCGCCGACTCCGGTGTCTGGTCCAGCGGCACCAACGGCCAGTCCTGACCCACCGCCACACGACCGAGCCCGGCCACCGCACACCGCGGGGGCCGGGCTCAGGTCGTTCAGCAGGCGGCTACTTGGCCAGTCCGAGCGCCGGCATCATGTAGTAGAAGGCGAAGACCGCCGCCACCACGTACAGCGCCACCGGCACGCTGCGGCCGCGCCCGGTCGCCAGCCGCAGCACGCAGAAGGTGACGAAGCCCATCCCGATGCCGTTGGTGATGCTGTAGGTGAACGGCATCAGCACCATGGTCAGGAAGGCCGGGATCGCGATCGTGTAGTCGCTCCAGTCGATCTCGCGGATCGAGTTGGCCAGGATCAGGAACCCGACGGTTACCAGCGCCGGGGTCGCCGCCTGGGCCGGGACCATGGTGGCCAGCGGGGTCAGGAAGAGCGCGAGCATGAAGAGCGCGCCGGTGACCAGGCTGGCGAAGCCGGTGCGGGCGCCCTCGCCGACGCCCGCCGTCGACTCGACGAAGCAGGTGTTGGCCGAGGAGGAGGTGGCGCCGCCGAGGGCGGTGGCCACGCCGTCGACCATCAGGACCCGGTTGATGCCCGGCAGGTCGCCGTTCTGGTCGAGCAGGTGGGCCTCGTCGGCGACGCCGAGGATGGTGCCCATCGCGTCGAAGAAGGCGCTCATCAGCACGGTGAAGACGAAGAGGATCCCGGTCAGCACGCTGACGTGGTGGAAGCCGCCGAACAGGCTGACCTTGCCGACCAGCGAGAAGTCCGGGGTGGACACCGGGTTGCCCGGCCACTTGGGCACGGTCAGGCCCCAGGCCTCGGCGGGCAGGTTGGCCACCTTCTGGATCACCACGGCGACCACGGTCATCACCACGATGGAGATGAGGATCGCGCCCGGCACCTTGCGCACCACCAGCACCAGGGTGAGCAGCACGCCGAGCACGAAGACCAGCACCGGCCAGCCGTGCAGGTGGCCGCCGATGCCGAGTTCCAGCGGGACGGTGGTGTGGGCGAGGTCGGGCACCCGGCTGACGAAACCGGAGTCGACCAGGCCGACCAGGGCGATGAAGAGGCCGATGCCGATCGCGATCGCCTTGCGCAGCCCGAGCGGCACGGCGGTCATCACCCGCTCGCGCAGGCCGGTGGCGACCAGCAGCATGATGCAGAAGCCGGCCAGCACGACCATGCCCATGGCGTCCGGCCAGGTCATCTTGGGCGCGAGCTGGAGCGCGACGATGGTGTTCACGCCCAGTCCCGCGGCCAGGCCGATCGGGACGTTGCCGATCACCGCCATCAGCAGGGTGGTCAGCCCCGCGGTGAGCGCGGTGGCCGTGACCAGCTGAGGGAAGCTCAGCGCGTGCTTGTTCACGTCCACGGCGTTGGACAGGATGATCGGGTTCAGCACCAGGATGTAGGCCATGGTGAAGAAGGTGGCGACGCCGCCACGGATCTCCCTGGGCAGGCTGGAGCCGCGCTCGGAGATCCGGAAGTAGCGGTCGAGGGCCGCGGAAGGCATGCGATATGTCCTCTGGTGGGGGCAAAGGAGGGCCTTCAGTATGTGTTCATGGTCGTGCACGCGCCATCTTCGCGCGTAGATCCGGCGCGTTTCCCAGCGGCGGAGCAGTCCGGGTCGCGCGGACCCGAAGCCGTAGGCTGAGCCCCATGCCGAAGACCCCGCTGCACCCCTCGCCGCCTCCTGTGGAAGCCAACGACGTCGCGATCGTCGGCGGCGGGACGGCGCTCTGGTTCCTGGGCTTCGTGGTGCTGCTCCCGCTGCGCGGTTCGCTCGGCCACGGGCACGGTAACTGGCCCTGGATCTGCCTGGCCGGCGGGCTGCTCGGGCTGCTCGGCGTGTGGTACTGCCGGGCCAGGCGGGCCGCGATCCAGCGCTCCCGGGCCGAGGCGGCCGCGGCGGCCGGAACCGGGTCCCCGGCAGGACCCCCGGCAGGACCCCCCACGGACTAGGGGTCCGCCGCGCGGAGGATCGAGACCCCCGCCGACCGGTCCACCCGGTCGGCCCGACCAGCCCCATAGAGGGACGCACCGGACATTTCACGCCCGTAGAGTCGGTGCCATGACGCACCCCGCCGACCGGAGCACCCCCGCCGACGACCCCGCCGACGACCCCGCCGCGGCCGGCACGGGCACCCTCGTCCGTCCGGGTGGCCTGAGCGCCGCCGAGGTGGCGCAGCGGGTGGCCCGGGGCCAGGTCAACGACGTTCCGGTGCGGTCCAGCCGGTCGGTGCCGGAGATCATCCGGGCCAACGTCCTCACCCGGTTCAACGCGATCATCGGCGTGCTCTTCGCGGTGATCCTGGTGGTCGGCCCGATCCAGGACGGCCTGTTCGGCCTGGTGATCGTGGCCAACACCGCGATCGGCGTGATCCAGGAGGTGCGCGCCAAGCGGACCCTGGACAGCCTGGCGCTGATCGGCGAGGCCCGGCCCGAGGTGCGCCGCGACGGGCAGGTCGCGCAGATCGCGGTCGGCGAGATCGTGCTGGACGACACCGTGCTGCTCGGCATCGGCGACAAGGTGATCGTGGACGGCGAGGTCACCGAGGCGGACGGCCTGGAGATCGACGAATCGCTGCTCACCGGCGAGCCCGACCCGGTGCACAAGCGCCCGGGCGACGCGGTGATGTCGGGCAGCTTCGTGGTCGCGGGCTCCGGCGCCTTCACCGCGACCAAGGTCGGCCGCCAGGCCTACGCGGCCCAGCTGGCCGAGGAGGCCAGCCGGTTCACCCTGGTCAAGTCCGAGCTGCGCACCGGCATCGACACCATCCTGCGGTTCATCACCTACCTGCTGATCCCCACCGCGATCGGCCTGGTGATCAGTCAGTGGTCGGTCGAGCACAACGACTGGCGCGAGGCGGTGCGCCGCACGGTGGCCGGCATCGTGCCGATGGTGCCCGAGGGCCTGGTGCTGCTGACCTCGGTGGCCTTCGCGATCGGGGTGGTCCGGCTGGGCCGCAAGCAGTGCCTGGTGCAGGAGCTGCCGGCGATCGAGGGGCTGGCCCGGGTGGACACCGTCTGCCTGGACAAGACCGGCACCCTCACCGAGGGCGGCATGGACGTGCAGGAGCTGCGCGCGCTGGACGGCGACGGGGAGCTGGGCCGGCTCCAGCAGGTGCTGGGCACCCTGGCGGGCGCCGACGCCCGGCCCAACCCGAGCATGCGGGCGATCCTGGACGCCTACGGCACCGCCGCCCGCAACGGCGACGGCAACGACACCGGCACCAGCACCAGCACCAGCACCAGCACCAGCACCGACACCAGCAACGACACCAGCGAGCGGGACGGCTGGCGGGTACTGGAGGCGGTGCCGTTCTCCTCCGCCCGCAAGTGGAGCGGCGCCCAGTTGCGCGAGCCGGACGGCGCCGAGGCCGGCTGGCTGCTCGGCGCCCCCGACGTGCTGCTGCCCACCGGCCACCCGGCGCTGACCGCGGTGGACGAACTCGGCGCGCAGGGCCTGCGGGTGCTGCTGCTGGGCCGCACCACCGTCCCGCTGGACGCTCCCGACCCGGCCAAGGGCCTGGCGCCGCTGGCCCTGCTGGTGCTCAAACAGCGGCTGCGCCCGGACGCCGCCGCGACGCTGCGCTACTTCGAGGAGCAGCGGGTCCAGGCGAAGGTGATCTCCGGCGACAGCGCGGTCTCGGTCGGCGCGGTGGCGGCGAGCCTGGAGCTGCCGGGGGCCGAACACCCGCTGGACGCCCGCACCCTGCCCACCGAGGCCGAGGCGCTGGCCGAGACCGCCGAGCGCACCACGGTCTTCGGCCGGGTGACCCCGCAGCAGAAGCGCGAGCTGGTCGGCGCGCTGCAGTCGCGCGGGCACCACGTGGCGATGACCGGCGACGGCGTCAACGACGTGCTGGCGCTCAAGGACGCCGACATCGGGGTGGCGATGGGCTCGGGCAGCGAGGCGACCCGGGCGGTGGCCCAGATCGTGCTGCTGAACGACAGCTTCGCCACGCTGCCCTCGGTGGTGGCCGAGGGCCGCCGGGTGATCGGCAACATCGAGCGGGTGGCCAGCCTGTTCCTGGTAAAAACGGTTTATTCAGTGCTGCTGGCGCTGCTGGTGGTCTTCACCCAGGTGCCGTACCCGTTCCTGCCCCGGCACTCCACCGTGCTGAGCGGGCTGACCATCGGCATCCCGGCCTTCTTCCTGGCGCTGGCACCGAACAACGAGCGGGCCAGGACCGGGTTCGTGCGCCGGGTGCTGCGGCTGGCGATCCCCGGCGGGGTGATCACCGGCACCGCCACCTTCGTCTCCTACGCACTGGCCCGCGGCGACCACGCCACCGACCTGAAGGCCGACACCAGCGTGGCCACCCTGACGCTCTTCATCGTGGCGATCTGGGTGCTGGCGATCGTGGCGCGCCCGTACACCTGGTGGCGGCTGCTGCTGATCGCCACCATGTGCGGGGCCTTCGCCCTGGTGCTGGTGGTCCCCTGGCTCTCGACCTTCTTCCAGCTCAAGCTGGTCGGCATCCGCGACCCCTGGACGGGGGTGGCCGTCGCGGTGGCCGCCGGGCTGCTGCTGGAGGTGGTCTGGCGGTACGTCAGGCGCTCGCTGGACGAGGAGTAGCGCCAGGGCCTGTCGGAGGAGCGCTACCCGGCGAAGAAGGTCTTCGCCCGCTCCAGCGCCCCGAGGTCCTCGCCGATCTGGCCCGGCTTGTTGGCGGTGCCGAGCAGCGCGCCGCCCCAGCGCATCTTCAGGTACTCGGCGGACAGCCGCAGGGTGGCGACCAGCGGATCGGCCGGCGCGTGGTCCTCGGTGGTCAGCACGGACACGCCCCAGAGCGTCTTGGCGGCCATGCTCGGCTTGAACTCCACGCCCGGCACCCGCATCCAGCTGACCCAGTGGTCCAGGTAGAGCTTGGCGTCGGCGCTGACGCTGTACCAGTACAGCGGCGAGGCGATCACCAGGTCGGTGGCCCACAGGGTGGCCTCCAGCAGCGTCCTGGCGTGGCCCTCGGGCTGCGGGTAGCCGCCCTGGCCCTCGTGCCGCAGGTCGGTGAACGGCGGCAGCGGCAGCTCGCCCAGCCGCAGCCAGCGCTGCTCCACCGCGGCGGGCAGCTGTTCGGCCGCCCGCCGGGTGAGCAGTTCGGTGTTGCCCTCGGAGCGGGTGCTCGCGAGCAGGAAGAGGAACCGGCGCCCGGTGGCGCCCTCGGCCATGTCGATCATGGCCACAGGGTAGCCACCGGCGCTCGCCGGGCTCCAGGGCCTTTCTCAGGACTCGAAGTCGCGGGCGGCCGAGAGCTCGTAGGCCCGGTCCGGCTCGGTGAGCGCGGCCAGCACCTCGAAGCGCCGGTGCCACTGGCCCACCGACCAGGCCAGCCCGGCGGCCAGCCCCTCGGGCGTGGCCGCGTGCAGCAGCCCGGAGACCGGCGCCACCTCGAACTCGCCGCCCACCGTCGGCCAGTAGGCGCCGTCCTCCTCGTCCCCGGCCTCGGTCAGCTCCGGGTCGTAGGGCAGCTCGGGCGACGGCGCGGCGGTGTCCCAGCGCCAGTCGACCGCGGCCTCCTCGCCGTCCGGGCCGACCACCAGCAGCTCCTCGTGCTCCTCGTAGGCGGCCGGGCAGCCGGGCAGCAGCTCCCGGACGAACGAGGGCACCCGGTGCAGCGTGCCCTCGGAGAGCACCCGGCCACCGGCCACCTCACTGGCCAGCGAGACGTGCAGCCGCTCGGCGAGGGCCGGGGCCAGCGCCGGGGCCACCGGGATCAGCGGGTAGGGGTGGAGCAGCTGCACCAGGTCGGGGGCGTCGGCGACCACGGCCTCGGTGGCGTCCACCACCACGGTGTGCGCCGGGCGGCGCCCGGTGGCCTCGTCCAGCGGCGGCAGGGCGCGCACCTCGTCGTGCGGCTCCCCCCAGCCGAAGGCCGGCGAGGACTCGGCCGAGACGGCGGCCAGCGCGGTGTAGATGCCGTGCAGCTGGCGGTGGCCCACCTCGCTGACCGGGTCGGTGAGGTGGTCCAGCAGCTCCTCCGAGCCGTGCGGCTCGGCGAGCAGCGCGGCCAGCGTGGTGCGCACCCCGAGGGCGTGCAGGAACTGCTCGTCCAGCGTGGTGCGGGCCTCGTCGTAGAGGCCGCGCAGCAGCCAGTCGCCGCCGGCCGCGCGCAGACCGGCCGGCTCGCGGCCGTCCAGCACCGGGTGGTCGCGCAGCCACCAGGCGGTGTACGGCGGCAGGTCGGTGTAGCTGCCGTCGGGCAGCAGCGCGCGGACGGGGGTGATCACCGCGTCCCGGTAGGGCGGCCGGGCGAGGCGGGCGAGCGCCTCGGGCCAGGCGTCCTCGTCCACCAGGTCCAGGTCCCGCACCACCAGCAGCTCGGCGGCCACCGGCGGCACCCCGACCTCGGCGTCGTCGACGTGCAGCTGCTCCAGGACGTCCTCGCACCAGTCGGCCAGCCCGTCCGGCGCCTCGTCCAGCAGGCCGGTCGGGTTGCCGCCGACGGCGCGGTCGGCGGGCGCGGTGGGGTCCAGGCGCTCCAGGTCGTCCGGGTCGAGCACCGCGTCCTCGGCGCGCACCAGGACGAAGTCGCCCAGCACCCCGGCCGCGGCCAGGACCTCGGGGCCCCAGCGCTCCAGCAGGTCCTCGTCCACGAAGGGCGCGTCCTCGGGGCGGGCCAGCCGGGCGAGCGGGCTGTCGGGCAGGATCAGCTCGCCGGCCCGGGCCAGCTCGCCCTCGTCGTCGGGCAGCGCGAGGCGGGCCAGCCACGGGTGCTCGCCGGCCGTCGCCCCGGCGGCCCGCACCAGCCCGAGCACCGCGTCGGCCAGTTCGGCGGCGGCGTCGAAGTCGTCCTCGCCCAGGTCGAGCGAGCGGGCCACGGCGGCCCGCAGCTCGGGGGTCGCCAGGACGCCGGCCGGGGTGGCGACGGCGGCGCCGAGCTTGGCCAGCAGCGGGTGCGCGGCGTCGGGGTGGGCCAGGCGCAGGTCCAGCAGGTCGAGCGCCTGGGCCAGCGCCTGCGGGTAGCCGGGGAAGCCCGCCCAGTCGGCGTCGTCGGAGGGCAGCAGCACCCGGCGCGGCCCGGTGACGGTGCGTCCGGTGGCCAGCGGCACCGGCAGCGCGCCGAGCGACTCCGGGTCGGCGCCGGCCAGCGCCCCGTAGAGGCTGCGCCACCAGGCCGGCTCCCGGTCCAGGCCGCCGAGCTGGTCGACCACCTCGGCCAGCGGGATCCGGCGCACCTGCAGGGCGCGCAGCTCCGCACGCCGCTCCAGGCCGGCCGGCAGCAGCCCCGGGAAGATCGGGGCCAGCGCCTCGACCACCGAGGAGTCGGCGCCCTCCAGCAGCGTGGCGTCGCGCGGGCGCAGCGCCGGGGTGCCCTCCTCCACGGCGGTGGGGTGCGGCAGGAAGGCGGTGCCGGGCAACCGGGAGAGCACCGCGGCGCGCAGCGCGTTGTCCAGCGCGCCCTGGCCCAGCGGTCCGGGCACCAGGACCAGCGAGCCGAGGTCGGCGCCGCGGGCCCGCAGCAGGTCGGTGTAGGCCTCGGCGGCGCGTTCGGTCAGGAAGTCGGCGAGCGGCCCGGGCGCGACGTGGCGGCGGGTGGAGTCCAGCGGGTAGGAGGCGATCAGCAGCGCGGGCAGGCCCAGCGGCTCCTCGCTCGGGGTGGGCGCGTGCAGCACCGGGGCGACCGGCAGCGGCTGCGGGGTGCCGGCGGCGGAGACCGGGACGGCCCAGGTCACCGTCCAGTACGGCCGGGCGCGCTCCTCCACCGGGCGGTCCGCCAGCAGCTCGGCGGCCAGCGCCCCGGTGCTGGTGACGGTCTGCCAGATCGAGACGGCGGTGCCCCGCTCGCTCTGCTCGGTGAGGGTGACCTGTCCCAGGCCCGCCCCGGCGTGCTCGGCGTGCTCGGACCGCTCGGCGCGCTCGACCGCCGAGCGGGTCAGCGTGCGCACCCGCCCGTCCGGCGTCTCGATCACGATCTCGCCCAGGCCCGGCAGGGTGAGCAGCAGCGCGTCGTCCACCCCGTCGAGCAGACGGCGGGTCAGGTCCTCGGCGGCGCCGTCGCGCAGCGGCAGCAGCACCACCGTGTCGTAGCCGGCCGGCGGCTCGCCCTCGGCGGCCAGCGGCAGCCGCAGCAGCGGCACGTGGCCGTCGCGGCGGCGCAACTCCTCCGCCAGCTCGGGCGCTGCCAGTGCCGCGCGGTCGCTCAGCGCGCGGGCCTCGGCCAGCGACCAGCGCACCGCCCCGCTGTGACCGAGGATGGCCGGCTCGTCGCTGACCGCCAGCACGGCCGCGAAGCCGACCCCGAACCGGCCCACCGTGGGGGTCAGGTCGGCGCGCTTGGAGGAGGCCCGCAGGGTGGAGAGCGACTCGACGGCCGCGGCGTCCAGCGGCGCGCCGGTGTTGGCCACCGCCAGCACCCCGTCCCGCAGGGTCAGCCGCAGCCGTCCCGGGCCCTGTCCGGCGCGCGCGGCGGCATCGGCCGCGTTCTGCGCCAACTCGACCACCAGGCGGTCCCGGTAGCCGCCGAGCGCCAACTCCTCCTCGGCGTTGGCGTCCTCCCGGAACCGGGCCGCGGCGGCCGTCCAGCCGTCCAGCACCCGGCGGCGCACCTCGGCCGTGCCGAAGTGGTCGGCCGCCTGTCCGTCGCCGCCACTGCCGATGATGCGAGGCTCCACAGGACCCGCCCGCCTTCCCCAACCGTCACACGAGATCCGTTGGGGGCATTCTCCCTCGTGTCCGGGCGCCCGCCGACCAGGGCCGCCGGGCCGGGCCCGTGGGGCCGCCCCGTGGGCCCGGACGCGGCGGAGCCCCGGGCGGCGAAACCGCTCCGGGGCTCCGGCGGACTCTCTGGTGGGTCAGGAGTGGCCCAGCTCCTCCGCCGGGGCATCCGGCTCCACCGAGCCGCCGGCCCGGTCGGGGTGCAGGTGCAGCGGCTCGACCACGGTCTCGTCCAGGATCAGCTCGGCGGGCACCGGCGGGGCCGGCAGCACGGCCGCCTCGGAGTGGCCGCCGCAGCCGTAGGCCAGCGAGACGATCTGGCCGTCGGCCGGTCCGTACTCGTTGCCGCAGACGCCGAAGGCCTGGCCGAGCGAGCCGCCGATCGGGATCAGGAAGCCGCAGCTGGTGCAGGAGGCCGGGGCGGACTGCGCCATCGGGCTCTGCGGGCCGTGCGCCTTCTCCCAGCGGTCGGCGGCCAGGTGCAGGCCGAGCCGGGAGAGCACCCGCGGGCGGGCCATCCCCAGCTCGTCGGCGACGGCGCCGATCTGCGCGCGGGCGGGTGCCGGCTGCACGTGCGGGTCGGACAGCTCCAGGTCCTCCTCGCCGTCGAAGACGGCCGAGTTGGGCGCCGGCTCGTCCTCGCCGGACCAGCCGGGGGTCAGCCGGGCATCGTCCTCGCCGGTGGGCAGCAGGTCTCCGGGGCCCAGGTCGCCGGGGCGCAGCCGCTCGCTCCACGGCACCCACTGCGGTGCGAGCACCGCATCGGCGCCGGGCAGCAGCACGACCTCGTCCAGGGTGACCAGCTTGGCGCGCGGCGCGCGGGCCACGGTGACGGCCCACTGCCAGCCTCGGTAGGCGGTGTCCAAGCACTCGAAGGTGTGGGTGACCACTCGTTCGCCTTCGGCCCGGGCCGCCAGATGCGTGCCGACGGCGTCAGTACCGACCGCCTCGACCGCTGCCTGCCTGGCGAGTTCGACGGCCTCGGCACAGAGCCGGTCGGGGGTACGGCTTCGCATCGCAGCACTCACGGCGTCGGTTCTCTCCAGTCTTCTTACCTGCAGCCTAATCGCCCGGTGACTCGCCCGGGCCGTTCGGGACCGTCGCGGCCGCCGGGGGCGCGCGCCCGTGGCCATCGCGTCGTCGACCGAACCGCGGTACCACTCACTCGAGGTACCGGCCCCTATTCTGCGTGACCGCGAGCCCCACGGGGACCGGCCGCGCCGCCGTCGGACCAGGCCGACCGGTGCACCGCGCGCTCCGCCCTAGGGCTTGTCCGACAATTCCAGCCGGTCGCGTAGTGCAGGCTACCCGTCGGGCAGGTCCACGCGACAGCCCGATGAGCGGCCGTCGAGAGTAGCAGGTGTGCCCGACCGCGCCGAGCGGGCCGCAATCCCTCGTCCCGGGCGGGTTTGTCAGGCAGGATTGCCTGTGTGGCGGACGAAACTCCGTCGCAGCACGCCAGGCCGGTCGCCGTGCCGCGACAGCAGCTCTCGGTCCCCGATGTGGACGATGCGGGCCCACAGCCGGAGGACGGGTCCCCGCTGCCCGAGGCGCCCGCGACCGGGGCGAGTCCGCCGGTCGACCTGACCAAGTCCGCGCGGCCCGAGCCGGCCCCGGCGGCCGCGCCTGAGCCCGCCGCGCAGCCCGACCCGGACGCGGAGCCCGACCCGGACGCGGAGCCGGATCCGAAGCCGGATTCAGAGCCTGAGCCGGACCCGGAGCCGCCGCCGCGCCGCAACCTGCTGATCCGCGGCGCCTCGGCGGCCGGCCTGCGCACCGGGCGGGTGGTGCACGGCACCGGACGGCGGATCCGCAAGGCCACCTCGGCCGACGGCGCCGGCGAGTCCGGGCTGGCCAAGCTGATCGAGCTGCACGCGCTCAACTCCTTCGGCGACATGCTGATCACCATCGCGCTCGCCTCCACCATCTTCTTCTCGGTGCCCACCAGCGAGGCCCGCGGCCGGGTGGCGCTCTACCTGCTGGTCACCATGGCCCCGTTCGCGCTGCTCGCCCCGGTGATCGGCCCGCTGCTGGACCGGCTGCCGCACGGCCGGCGGGCCGCCATGGCGATGGCGATGCTGACCCGGGCGGTGCTCGCCTGGACCATGGCGGGCTCGATCGCCGACGGCAATCTGACGCTCTATCCGGAGGCGCTGGGCTGCCTGGTGGCCTCCAAGGCGTACGGCGTGGTGCGCAGCGTGGTGGTGCCGCGGCTCAAGCCCGCCCGGGTGACGCTGGTGAAGGCCAACTCCCGGGTGACCCTGGCCGGCCTGCTGGCCACCGGCCTCGCCGCCGCGGTGGGCGGGCTGCTGCACCTGGTCGGGCCCTCCTGGCCGCTGCGCGGCGCCTTCCTGGTCTTCGTGATCGGCACCCTGATGGCCTTTCACCTGCCGCACCAGGTGGACTCCGCCAAGGGCGAGCAGCGCGCGGTGCTGCACGCCAGCCCGCACGCCGATCCGCACGCCGCGGGCGGGCCGGCCGGCGAGACCGACGCGGCGCCCCGGCCCAAGGGCACCCTGCGCACGGTGGGTCCCTCGGTGATCCTGGGCCTGCGGGCGGTGGCGGCGCTGCGCGGGCTGAGCGGCTTCCTCACCCTCTTCCTGGCCTTCCTGCTGCGGGTGGCCCCGGTCGGCGGCGTGTCGCCGACGGTGGGCCTGGGCCTGCTCGCGGTGGCGGCGGGCGGCGGCAACGCGCTCGGCTCGGTCTTCGGCTCCTGGCTGCGCAGCCGCGGCTCGGAGGCCTTGATCACCGCGATGCTGCTGCTGGCCACCGGCGCCGCCGCGGCCGCCGCGATCTGGTACAACCTGGTCACCGTGCTGGCGGTGGCCGCGGCCGCCGGGATCGCCGCCTCGCTGGCCAAGCTGGCGCTGGACTCGCTGATCCAGCGCGACGTCCCCGAGGCGGTGCGCACCTCCACCTTCGCGCGCTCGGAGACCCTGATGCAGCTGTGCTGGGTGGCCGGCGGCGCGCTCGGCATCCTGTTGCCGCTGAACGGCACGCTGGGTCTGTCGGTCGCCGCCGCGATCCTGGCCGTGGCCCTGTTGTGGACAGTGCTGGCACTCGTCCGGCTGGGGGTACGCGGCGGCGCACCGCACCCCCGCGTCGCATGATCGGCAGAGTTGGATAGCCTTCGTCCATGAGCCTCAGCACCCGTGTCATCGCCGCCCTCGGCGCCGTGGTCGTGATCGGCGCCGGCACGCTCGGTGGGTCCATCGCCTACGCCTCGGGCCAGCCCAAGCCGATCGCGACCAAGGCCACCGTCACCATCGGCCGTTCCTCGCAGGCGTTCGCGCCGGACCCGGTCTGCTACAACGGCGGCAAGCCGCTGGACGCGGCCGCCAACCAGGCCTGCGCCCAGTTCTCCAACCAGCCCTCGCAGTTCCGCACGCTGTCGGTCAAGACCAGCGACCGGATCGGCGTCGGCCTGGACCCGGACAGCGCGAAGAACGGCTGGCGCGCCTACACCAACGGCGGCGGCGGCCAGGGCACGGCCACCATCTCGAACTACCAGAAGACCAGCACCTTCTCCGGCCTGGTCCCGGCCGTGAACGTGCTGACCCAGGTCCGCGACACCACGCTGACCATCATCGAGTTCGACCCGAAGACCGCCGACTCGGCGAAGCCGGGCATCATCGCGGTCTGGTTCCTCAACCTGAAGAACGACGCCGCCCCGGTGGGCCAGCAGTCGCAGGACGCCAGCCAGGGCCAGCAGCAGGGTCAGGACCCCTCGCAGGGCCAGTGAGCCTGCCGCAGCGCGCCGACGAGCAGCCGAGCCCTCCCAGGGGTGCTCGGCTGCTCGTCGTGGTCGCGGTGGCCGCCGAGGCCGAGGCAGTGCTGCGCGGGGCTCCCGACGGCCGCGTCACCGTGGTGACCGCGGGCGTCGGCCCGGCCGCCGCCGCCTGCGCCACCGCCCTGGCGCTGGCCGCCGAGCGCCACCCGCTGGTGATCTCGGCCGGCATCGCCGGCGGCTTCGCCCCGCTCGCGCCGATCGGCTCGGTGGTGGCGGCCGACGCGATCATCGCCGCCGACCTGGGCGCGCAGACCCCCGACGGCTTCCAGGACGTGGCCGAACTGGGCTTCGGCACGGTGCGGCACACCCCGCCACCGGCCGCGCTCACGCTGCTGGCCGAGGCCACCGGGGCGGTGGTCGGGCCGGTCCTGACCGTCTCCACCGTCACCGGCAGCGCCGACCGCGCCGCGGAGCTGACCGGCCGCCACCCGGGGGCGGTGGCCGAGGCGATGGAGGGCTTCGGAGTGGCCGAGGCGGCCGCCCGGTGCGGCGTGCCGGCACTGGAGCTGCGCACCGTCTCCAACGCCGTGGGCCCGCGCGACCGGGCCGCCTGGCGGATCGGCGAGGCACTGGCCGCGCTGGAGCGCGCCTTCGCCGCGCTGCCCTACGACCGACTGACCGCACTGCACCCGCTCGACTGAGGAGACCACCGGTGGCTGAGCCGCTGCGGATCGCGTACTCGCCCTGCCCGAACGACACCTTCGTCTTCCACGCCTGGACGCACGCGCTGCTGCCCGGCCAGGCGGCGCCCGAGGTGCTCTTCGCGGACATCGACGTCACCAACGGGCTGGCCGAGCGCGGCGAACTGGACATGCTCAAGGTCAGCTACGCCGCACTGCCCTGGCTGCTGGAG
The DNA here is from genome assembly GCF_042957465.1 of Kitasatospora sp. NPDC008050. Classification (NCBI taxonomy): domain Bacteria; kingdom Bacillati; phylum Actinomycetota; class Actinomycetes; order Kitasatosporales; family Streptomycetaceae; genus Kitasatospora; species Kitasatospora sp. NPDC008050. Next base: position 92,994 of record NZ_JBIBIJ010000002.1, on the reverse strand, counting down.
ACGTACGCGCTGCTGCCCTGCGGCGGCGCGCTGGGCCGCGGCTGCGGGCCGCTGGTGCTCACCAGGCCCGGCGAGGAGGGCGACCTGAGCGGGCGCCGGATCGCGGTGCCCAGCGAGCGCTCCACCGCCTACCTGCTGTTCCGGCTGTGGGCCGCCACGGCGGTGCCCGGCGGGCTCGGCGAGATCGTGGTGCTGCCGTTCCACGAGATCATGCCGGCGGTGCGGGACGGCCGGGTGGACGCCGGACTGGTGATCCACGAGGCGCGCTTCACCTACCAGGAGTACGGGCTGGCCAAGCTGGCCGACATGGGCGAGGCCTGGGAGGCGGCGACCGGGCTGCCGATCCCGCTGGGCGCGATCATCGCCAAGCGCTCGCTCGGCGCGGCCAGGCTGCGCGAGCTGGCGGCGGCGGTGCGCGGCTCGGTCGAGGCGGCCTGGGCCGATCCGGCGGCCTCCCGGGAGTACGTGCTGGCGCACGCGCAGGAGATGGACCCGGCCGTGGCCGACCAGCACATCGGCCTGTACGTCAACGAGTTCACCGCGGAGCTCGGCGACGAGGGCTACGCGGCCGTGCGGGCGCTGCTGACCCGGGCGGCCGAGGAGGGCCTGGTCCCGGCCCTGGCACCCGAGGCACTGGCCTTCCCGTAACGCGTCACGGGAAGGCCTGCCCAGGGCTCAGATGTCGAACTGGTCGGCCACCGCGCGCAGCACCACGGCAAGCTTCTGCCCGGCCGGCTTGGCCGGGTAGCGGCCGTGCTGCAGCCCCGGCAGCGCGCCGTCCAGCATGGTGATCAGGTCCTGCACGATCGGCGCCATGTCGTCGGCGCTGCGGCGCTGCGCGGCGGCGACCGACGGCAGCGCGTCCAGCAGGGTGACCCCCATCGCCTGGTCGCCGCGGTGCCCGGCGACCACCCCGAACTCCACCCGCTGACCTGGCTTGAGTGCGCTCACGCCGGCGGGCAGCGCCTTGCTGTGGACGAAGACGTCATCACCGTCGTCGCGCGACAGGAAGCCGAAACCCTTCGTCTCGTTGAACCATTTGACCTGGCCGGTGGGCATCTCGAATGTCCTCAGTGTGGATGGGTTGGGTGTGGCGGCGCCCCGGCGTCGTCGTCGGGGTGCCCGGTGCGGAGAGGGGGTGGCCGGTCGCGCGGTGCGTCCGGCGTGGGTCGCGGGTGGAGGCCGGCGCGGACGGGCCGGTGAACGGCGATCCGTCGGCGGCAGGCTAACGACCGGTCAAGGGTTTCACTCGCACACGTCCGGTGGTTGGAATCCGGCTCTGGCGAGTGCGGCCGGCCAGGGCGTGGCACGGCCTGCTGACGACGGCTGGGCAGACCTCAAGGCTCACACCCCCTGACTGGACGATGGGATCGGGCGACCCCGTGCGAAACCTGCATACCCCCGCCAGCGGGAGTCCGAAACTCGCTGTCCCCGGCGAACCGCAGGCAGTGACGAGGCCCGGATCGACGCAGGTGACGAGGGGTCGGCGGGCACCGGCCGGGCGGCGGCCCGGTTGCGGTCCGGTTGCGGTCCGGGTTCTGCGAGACTGGGGCGATGGCTCCGCGGGAGTGCCGCGGACGGGCGACAGGTGCAGCAGGAGGCGGCCGTGAGCAGCAAGGCGTCGGGCGAGGGCCTGGTCCGGATCGGGGCGGTGGTCTTCATCATGGGCGCGCTGGCCACCATCGCGACCTTCGTCCCGCTCTTCTTCCACCTCACCCCGCTGCCCACCCCCGCCTACTTCGCGAGCATGCTGATGCCGCTGGGCTTCCTGGTCGCACTGATCGGCCTGTTCCGCTCGGCCCGCGCCCAGGCCCGCCGGGCCGACGCCCAGGCCTGAGCACCGGCGCCGACCACCGCCGCGGCTAGCTGTCGCGGCGGTGGTCGGCCAGCCAGGCGGGGAACTCCCGCAGGTCCGCCAGCACCACGTCCGCGCCGGCCTCGGCGAGTTGCCCGGCGTCGTACGGCCCGGTGGCCACCGCGACCGCCAGCGCCCCGGCCGCCCGGGCGCCGATGATGTCGCCGAGGTGGTCGCCGACGTAGATCTCGGCGCCGTGCTCGCGCAGCGCCGTGCCCTTGGTCTCCGCCCACAGGTCGCCGACCAGCGCGTCGTGCTCCAGGCCCGCGTGCTCCAGGTGCAGGCGCGCGTTGGGCTCGTACTTGCCCGTGATCACCACCACCCGGCCGCCGGCCGCGCGGACCGCCGCCACCGACTCCCGCGCGCCGGGCAGCGGCACGGTCGGCGCCAGGGCGTAGTCGGGGTAGAGGGCGCGGTAGCGGTCCAGCGCGGCCGACAGCTGCTCCTCGGCGAACCAGTTGGTCAGCTCGACGATGAGCGGCGGGCCGAGCCGGGTGACGGCGAGGTCGGCGTCGATGTAGGTGCCGGTCTCGGCGGACAGCGCCAGGTAGGTGGCCCTGATCCCCGGCCGGGTGTCGAGCAGGGTCATGTCGAGGTCGAAACCGACGGTGAGCGGGGCTGGCACGGAGATCGCAGACATACCTTCACCTTAAGGCGCCCCGCATCCCGTTATATTTCCGGCAAATAGGACATCCTTCCCAGGGGTCCGCTTCCCCCGCCCCGCTCTCGCCCTGACAGCCCGCCGGACGCCGAGGAGCCCGATGCACCGTCACCCACCGCGCCGAGCCGTGCTGGGCGCGGCGCTGGCGACCGCACTCGGCAGCTGCCGCCGGGCCCCGGGGGTGCGGCCGCCGCGGCCGGTGAGCACCGCCACCGCCGCGGCCAGCGCCACCGTCACGGCGGCGACCGGCGCGGTGGCCGTGCCGGGCCGACCACTGCGGGTGGTGACACTGGACACCGCCGAGCTGGACTCGGCGATGACCTTGGGGATCACTCCCGTCGGCGCCTGCCGGGCGCCCTACGACGCCGACCTGCCGGGCTACTGGCCCACCTCCCGGCTCGCCGAGGTGGCCGACGCGGGCAGCATCGGCACCCCGGACCTGGCCCGGATCAGCGCGCTGCAGCCCGAACTGATCCTGGGCAACCTGCTGCGCGACGGCGCGCACTACGAGGCGCTGCGCGCGATCGCGCCCACCGTGCTCAGCCGGACCACCGGGTACCCGTGGAAGGACAACGTCCAGCTGCACGCCAGGGCGCTGGGCCGGCCGGTGGAGGCCGACGCGGTGGCCGCCGTCTACCGCGGCCAGCTCGCCTCGACGAGCCATGCGCTCGGCGGCCCGGGCGCCACGGGCGCGCGCAGGGTCAGCCTGGTCCGGTTCGCCCCGGGCGGGCGGATCCGGCTCTACGGCCGGCAGAACTTCCTCGGCACGATCCTGGCCGACCTCCAGCTCGGCCGGCCCGAGGCGCAGAACGTCGACCAGTTCGACGTCGAGGTCGCCCCCGACCAGCTCGCCGGGGCCGACGGTGACGTGCTGCTGTACGCCGTCCACGGCGGCGCGGCCGCCGGCGCCGCGCCGGTGCTGGCCGGCCCGGCCTGGCACGCGCTGGGCGCGGTCCGCGGCCACCGCGCCTTCCCGGTGGACGACCAGCTCTGGTTCGAGGGGATCGGCTACACCGGCGCCAGCCTGATCCTCGCCGAACTGCAGTCCCTGCTCAGCTACTAGGGCCTGTACCAGGGCCTGCTCCGGAGCCCGTCCTAGAGCCCGCAGGGCGCTCACGCACGCCCACGTCAGCCCTGACCGACCCCTTGTGACCCGCACCACACCGGGACCACCATGGCGGTATGACGAACACTCAGCTCCGAGGTGAGTCACCCGCCGGGCAGGACGAGGCGGCCCATCGCCGCAAGTCCGCCCTGGCCCACGCGTTCTCGCTCGCGGCCGACGAGTACGACGAGGCCAACGGCGGCTTCTTCAATCCGATCGGCGCCCGCCTCGCCCGGCTGGCCGGCCTGCGCCCCGGGGACCGGGTGCTGGACATCGGCTGCGGCCGGGGCGCGGTGCTCTTCGCCGCGCTCGCCGAAGTGGGCCAGGAGGGCTACGTGGTCGGCATCGACCTGGCCCCCGGCATGGTCCGCGCCACGGCCGCGCAGGCCGCCGGGCGGGGCCTGCGCAACATCTGCGTCCGGGTGGACGACGCGGAGGCGCTCGGCTTCCCGGACGGCTCCTTCGAGGCCGCGCTCTCCTCGTTCGCGGTGATCTTCACCCCCGATCCGGCGGCCGCGCTGGCCTCGGTGCACCGGGTGCTGGCGCCCGGCGGGCGGTTCGCCTTCACCGCCTTCGGCGCGGACGAGCCCGGCTGGGAGCGGCCCGGCGCGGCACTCAACGCCTTCCTGCCGCCCGAGGCGGCCCGGGTGCGGCAGAGCAGGGCGGCCAGGTTCAACCCGCTGGGCCGCAGCCCCGAGGAGGCGGCCGAGCTGCTGCACCGGGCCGGCTTCGGCGACGTCCACACCGTCGAACACCCCGCGGCCACCCACTACCCGGACGCCGAGGCCTGGTGGCGCTCACAGCGGGCGGGCGGGTGGCGCGGGGTGCTGGAGGCGATCCCGGCCGAGCGCCTCGACGAGGCGCGACTGGCGGCGCTCGCCGAGCTCGCCCCGCTCATGGCGGCCGACGGCAGCCTGGTGCGGCGCACCGCGATCCGCTACACGACGGCCCTGCGGGCGTAGAGGGTCCGCCGGCGCCCGCCGGCGGACCCTCTCACCGCTTGCCGATCGTCGCGGCGTGCAGCCGGTGCAGCACCGGTATCAGCCCGTACACCACCACCGGCACCACGATTCCGGACAGGATCAGGGTGCGGACGACGAGCGGCAGGTGGGCGGTGTGCGGGCCGAGCAGGCCCAGCACCAGGGTGATGGTCGGGTAGACGGCGACCCAGGTGATCACGGCGCGATGGTGCACGGAGAGAGCGGACATGGCGATACCCCCCAGGGGAATGCAAAACTCCAACTAACTGGTTGGAGTGAGTCTGACACTCCTCCGGGGCAATGTCCAACCATTCAGTTGGATATCTCGTCCTAGACTGCCGCCATGGCATGGGACACCGAGAGAACCAAACAGCTGCTGCTGGACGCCGCCGTGCGGGAATTCGCCGAGCACGGCCCCGAAGGTGCTCGGGTGGACCGGATCGCCAAGCTGGCCGGCGTCAACAAGGAGCGGATCTACCAGTACTTCGGCAACAAGGAACAGCTCTTCGGGCACGTCATCGACCAGGAACTGGCCAAGGTGATGGCCGTCGCCTCACCGCTGCCCGAGAACTGCGTGGACCTCGGCGAGTTCGCCGGACTGCTCTTCGACTGGCACGCGGCCAACCCCACCTTCCTGCGCCTGCTGCGCTGGGAGGGCCTGCTGATCGAGCCGCAGCCCACCGCCCGCGACAACGAGCGGGCCGCCTACTACGCCCAGCGGGTCGCGGCGATCATGGAGGCCCAGCGGGCCGGGACGATCAGCCGCGAGCTGCCCGCCCAGCACCTGCTGTACGCCGTCTTCGCGCTCTCCGCCTGGTGGTTCACCGCGCCGAAGGTGATCGCCATGGTGATGACCGGACTGGCGGACGACACCCTGGCCGGCCGGCGCGCGGCCCTGGTCAAGCTGGCCCGCAAACTCGGGCAGTGACCCGGGCCCGGGGGCGCCAGGGCGCCGGGCCCGGGTCAGCGGGCGCCGGTATCAACCCCGCGGGCGTCGGCCTCAGCCCAGCGGGCGCCGGTATCAGCCCAGCGGGCGCCGGCGCATCGCCACCGCCAGCAGGAAGACGGCCGACAGCACCCCCGCCAGCCGCAGCACGCCGGGCGCGGCGGTGAGGGTGGCATGGGTCACCGGGGCGCCCTTGGCCAGCGCGTCGCCCCAGCGGCCCTCGGAGCGCCCCCAGAACCAGATGCTGGACGCGGTCATGGTGATCATCGGAATGCCGAAGACCGCGAACTTCTTGGTCAGGTTGCCGAGCCGGGCCGAGAGGTAGGCCAGGCCCCAGCCGGCCAGCAGCACCAGGATCACCCCGCTCACCGCACCGCCCACCAGCACCGCGACGGCGAGCAGCAGCAGCGGCGAGGGGCGCCGCCCTGCCAGCACCGAGCCTGCGGGCAGCTCGCCCGCCGCCTCGATCTCCTGCTCCTGCTCCGCCTCGGCGCCCTTGCCGACCTCACCGCCCCTCCCGCGCCGGCCGGCCTTGCGCCCCTTGCCGCGCTGCTCGGGGACCGGCACCTCCTCGGCCGGCGGCTCGACGGTCACGGTGTCGTCCGGCGGGAACTCGATCATGACGGAGTCCCAGCCGGGGAAGTCGGCGGCGCCAGGCGGCGGCCCCGCGGTGGGGGTGGCCGGCGCGATCAGCCAGGCGGCGGGGGTGCCGTCCTCGGGCGCGGCGGACGCCTGCCGTGGGATCTCGGCGGCCGGCTCCTGACGCCGCCCTCCGGCGGCCGGGGTGCGCTTGCGGAAGATCGAGTGCGACGCCCGGCGTGCCGGGGCCTCGGGGGCGGCGGACGGATGACCCGCAGCCGACCGACCCGCAGCCGACTGCCCGGCGGGCGGCGCGGACGGCCGCGGGGGTACGGCGGGCCCGCTCAGGTACACCCCGTCCTGCGCGCCGGCCTCCGCCGCGGCCTGAGCTGGCGTCGATCCGGGCGCCGAGCCGGGCGCCGAGCCGGACGCCGGACCGGCTGCCGAGGGCGCGCCGGCGCCGGGCACGGCGCCCAGCACCCGCCAGGGCCCGTCCACCCGCCACCACTCGCCGCCCGACAGGCCGCCGGTCAGCCGCTCGCCGGCCTCGCCACCCGCCGGCCGAGCACCGCCCGCAGGCTGAGCACCGCCCCGCTCGCCAGGCCGTCCGCCCGACTGCCCACCCGCCATCGTCCGCCACCCTGTTCCGTACGCCAGGCCCCGCCGCCGCTGACGCTACCGACTGCCGTCCAGCCACGCGAGAGCTACCCGCCCTATGCCCCGCGCGTCGCCGTGCCACCCCCGAGCGCCGGGGGTCGCCGGCGGGTGGCACAGCCCACCGGGGTTCCGCACCGGCGCGGCACCCCGCACGCCAACTGCTACGACTACGCTGGGTCGGATGACCACCGAGCCGAACGGAGCCTCCGGCGGGGCCCGCACCCTCGCCGACGAACTCCGCGCCAGCAGCGACCAGGCACTCGCCACCCTGCTGCGCCTGCGCCCCGATCTGCTCAACCCCGTGCCGACCGACCTCACCCAGCTGACCGCCAGGCTCTCCAGCCGGGCTTCCGCGCTGCGCGCGCTGGAGCGGCTGGACCGCTTCACGCTGCAGGTGGCCGAGGCGCTGGCGGCGATGCCCGACGGCGGTGCGGCCACCGTGCTGCGCGATCTGCTGGCCGGACCGGCCCGGGTCAAGGCGCACCCCGGCGCCGAGCCGGTGGACCGGGCCGCGGTGATCGCCGCGCTGCCCCGGGCGCTGGCCGCGCTGCGCGAACGCGGGCTGCTCTGGGGCGCCGACACGGCGCCGCACCTGGTGATCGCGGTCCGCGAGGCGCTGGCGCCCAGCGCCGCCGGGCCCGGTGGCACCGGCCTCGGGCCGACCCTGTCCGAGGCCACCCTGGGGATGTCCCCGGCCCGGCTGCAACAGCTGCTCACCGGCGCCGGCCTGCCCGGCACGCCCGACCCGGTGACCGCGGTGGCCGCGCTCGGCGGGCTGTTCGCCGACCGCAAGCAGTGCGCCGCGCTGCTCACCGAGGCCCCGCCGGCCGCGCTCGGGGTGCTGGACCGGCTGGTCTGGGGCCCGCCCACCGGCACCGTCCCCGACGCGGCGCGCCCGGTCACCGCCGATCAGGCGCGCAGCCCCGTCGAGTGGCTGCTGGCCCGCGGCCTGCTGCTGCCCTCCGGCCCCGGCACCGTGGTGCTCCCCCGCGAGCTCGCGCTGCACCTGCGCGGCGGACGCAGCCACCGCTCCGTCGCGCCCGTCCCACCGGTGGTGGTCCCCACGGCCGAGCGCGATCCACAGGCTGTGGACAGCGCGGCCGCCGGCCAGGCCCACACCGCGGTCCGCACCGTCGAGGAGCTGCTCGACCTGTGGGGCCTGCAGCCGCCCGCCGCCCTGCGGGCCGGCGGCCTGGGCGTGCGCGATCTCAAGCGGGCCGCCCTCGCCCTGGAGACCGACGAGACGAGCGCTGCCTTCTGGCTCGAACTTGCCTACGGTGCAGGCCTGTTGGCCCCTGACGGCGAGGTGGGCGAGCTGGCCGGGCGGACCGGCGAGGTCTGGGCCCCCACCCCCGCCTACGACCTGTGGCTGCAACAGCCGACCGCCGAGCGCTGGGTGGTGCTGGCCCGCGGCTGGCTGGCCGGCACCCGGGTGGCCGGGCTGGTCGGCGCGCCCGACGGCAAGGGCAAGGCCCGCGCAGCCCTCGGACCCGAGCTGGACCGGGTGCTGGCACCGGTGACCCGGCGCGCCGTGCTCGGCCTGCTCGCCGAGCTGCCGCCCGGCACGGTGGCCGACGCCGACGCACTGCTGCCCGTCCAGCGCTGGCACCGCCCGCTGCGCGGCGGCCCCACCGGCCCCGACGGGCGCGAACTGCGCGACCAGCTGACCCAGTGGAGCCTGGCCGAGGCCGAGCTGCTCGGCGTCACCGGGCGCGGCGCGCTCGGTGCGGCGGGCCGGGCCCTGCTGGCCGGGCAGGACCCGGCGCCGGTGCTGGCCCCGCTGCTGCCGCAGCCGCTGGACCACGTGATCCTGCAGCCCGACCTGACCGCGATCGCCCCCGGCCCGCTGCTCACCCCGCTCGCCCAGGCGCTGGCGCTGTGCGCCGAGATCGAGTCCAAGGGTGGCGCCACGGTCTACCGGTTCACCGCCGAATCGGTTCGCCGAGCGCTGGACGCCGGGCGGACCGCCACCGACCTGCACGCCTTCCTGGAACAGCACTCCCGCACGCCCGTCCCGCAACCGCTCAGCTATCTGATCGACGACGTCGCGCGCCGGCACGGCGTGCTGCGGGTCGGCGCGGCCGGCTCCTACCTGCGCTGCGACGACCCCGCGCTGCTCGCCGAGGTGCTCGCCGACCGCCGCGCCGCCGAGCTGCGGCTGCGGCTGCTCGCCCCCACCGTGCTGGCCGCCCAGGCCGGCCCGGAGACGGTGCTGACGGTGCTGCGCACGATGGGCTACGCGCCGGCCGCCGAGTCCGCCGAGGGCGACCTGCTGATCACCCGCCCCGACAGCCACCGCACCCCGCCGCGCAGCGCACCCACCCCGGTCGCCGACGGCCCCACCGCCCCGGACGAGGTGCTGCTCGGCGCGGCCGTCAAGGCGATCCGAGCCGGCGACCGGGCCGCCACGGCGCACCGCCGCGAGACCGTCACCGGCCCCGCCGCCGCCCGCCCCGAAGCAGGCCCGGCCCGCACCGACACCCGCCACCTGCCGCGCACCGCGGCCGCCGACACGCTGGCCGCGCTGCAGACCGCGGTGATGCTCGGCGAGCGGATGTGGATCGGCTACATCAACGCCGAGGGGCTGGCCTCGCAGCGGGTGATCGACCCGGTCAAGGTGGAGGGCGGCTACGTCACCGCCTTCGACCACCACGCGGAGAAGCTGAACACCTTCGCCCTGCACCGGATCACGGGCGTGGCCGAACTGGACGAGGACTAGCTGGGTAGGGTCGCGGATATGGAACTCGCCCCCGGCATCCGCTGCGCCGTCTCCGACCGTCACGGCGGCGTCAGCCCGGCCCCCTACGGCCGCAACCTGGGCGGAGCCACCGCCGACGACTACCAGAACGTGCTGCGCAACCGGGCGCTGACGGCCCGCCAGTTCGGCCTGGCGCCGGACAAGGTGGTCTGGATGCGCCAGGTGCACAGCGCCACCGTGCAGCAGGTGAGCGCCCCTTGGGGCAGCGAGGCGCCGGCACTGGACGGCGTCTGGACCACCGAGCCCGGCCTCGCGCTGGCCGCTCTGGGCGCGGACTGCGCCGCCGTGCTGCTCGCCGACCCGGTCGCCCGGATCGTCGGCGCCGCCCACTCGGGCCGGGTCGGCACGCTCACCGGCGTCGCCCCGAACCTGGTGGCCGCGATGGCCGAGGCCGGCGCCGAGCCGGCCCGGATGACCGCGCTGATCGGCCCCGCCGCCTGCGGCAGGTGCTACGAGGTCCCGGCCGCGATGCGCGAGGAGTCCGCCGCCGTCCTGCCCGAGGTCTGGTCCACCACCCGCCAGCACACCCCCGCCCTCGACCTGCGCGCCGGCATCACCGCCCAACTGACCCGCGCCGGCCTCACGGACATCCGCCACGACGCCCGCTGCACCATCGAGGACCCGGCCCTCTTCTCCCACCGCCGCGAACAGACCACCGGCCGCTTCGCCGCCTACATCTGGCTCGACCCACGGGACTGATCCCCACCGCGCGGCTACCTGGTAGCACCGCGCGGCCAGAGAACCTTCACAGGGACCCCGAAGCGAGACCTTCGCAGCTGCCGGGCCACCCCCGTAGAGCCGTGACAGGGCAGGGCGGTCCGGGCGCGCCCGCAGCCCGACCGCGCCCCGGGCGCCACAACTCACGGCCCGCGCGCCCCGCCTTTCCCCACTCCCGGCCCCGAAGGCTTCGCCGATGCGGGACACTGGAGGGTCCGCGCCCGACCGATGGAGGACCTCTCACCGTGAACAACGGGCCACTGATCGTCCAGAGCGACAAAACTCTCCTGCTGGAGATCGACCACCCCCAGGCGGCCGACTGCCGTCGCGTGATCGCGCCGTTCGCCGAACTGGAGCGGGCGCCCGAGCACGTGCACACCTATCGGGTGACGCCGCTGGGGTTGTGGAACGCGCGGGCCGCCGGGCATGACGCCGAGCAGGTGGTGGACGCGCTGGTGAAGTACTCGCGCTACCCCGTGCCACACGCGCTGCTGGTCGACGTCGCCGACACGATGGCCCGCTACGGGCGGCTGCAGCTGCTCAAGCACCCGGTGCACGGGCTGGTGCTGACCACCACCGACCGCCCGGTGCTGGAGGAGGTGCTGAAGTCCAAGAAGATCGCCCCGCTGGTCGGCGCCCGGGTCGAGCCCGACACCGTGGTGGTGCACCCCTCCGAGCGCGGGCAGATCAAGCAGGTGCTGCTCAAGCTGGGCTGGCCCGCCGAGGACCACGCCGGGTACGTGGACGGCGAGGCGCACCCGATCGAGCTCGACCAGAACGGCTGGCAGCTGCGCCCCTACCAGCAGCAGGCGGTGGAGGGCTTCTGGCACGGCGGCAGCGGCGTGGTCGTGCTGCCCTGTGGCGCGGGCAAGACACTGGTCGGCGCGGCCGCGATGGCCGAGGCCAAGTCGACCACGCTGATCCTGGTCACCAACACCGTCTCGGCCCGGCAGTGGAAGCACGAGCTGGTCAAGCGCACCTCGCTGACCGAGGAGGAGATCGGTGAGTACAGCGGCACCAGGAAGGAGATCCGCCCGGTGACCATCGCCACCTACCAGGTGATGACGACCAAGCGGAAGGGCACCTACGCCCACCTGGAGCTGTTCGACGCCCGCAACTGGGGCCTGGTGGTCTACGACGAGGTGCACCTGCTGCCCGCGCCGGTCTTCAAGTTCACCGCCGACCTGCAGGCCCGCCGCCGGCTCGGTCTGACCGCGACCCTGGTGCGCGAGGACGGCCGCGAGGGCGACGTGTTCAGCCTGATCGGCCCCAAGCGCTTCGACGCGCCGTGGAAGGAGATCGAGGCGCAGGGCTACATCGCGCCGGCCGACTGCTGCGAGGTGCGGGTGACCCTGACCGACTCCGAGCGGCTGGCCTACGCCACCGCCGAGCCGGAGGAGCGCTACCGCTACTGCTCCACCACGGCGACCAAGCGCCGGGTGGTGGAGGCGCTGGTCAAGAAGCACGAGAAGGACCAGACACTGATCATCGGGCAGTACATCGACCAGCTCGACGAGCTGGGCGAGGTGCTGGACGCACCGGTGATCAAGGGCGAGACCAGCAACGCGCAGCGCGAGAAGCTCTTCGAGGCGTTCCGGAGCAAGGAGATCAGCGTGCTGGTGGTCTCCAAGGTGGCCAACTTCTCGATCGACCTGCCCGAGGCGACGGTGGCCATCCAGGTCTCCGGGACCTTCGGCTCCCGCCAGGAGGAGGCCCAGCGGCTGGGCCGGGTGCTGCGGCCCAAGGCGGACGGGCACTCCGCGCACTTCTACTCGGTGGTGGCCCGTGACACCGTCGACCAGGACTTCGCGGCGCACCGCCAGCGGTTCCTGGCCGAGCAGGGGTACGCCTACCGGATCATCGACGCGGACGACGTGTAACGGACGGTAGACGTGTAGCGGACGATAGCTGCGTAACGGACAGTAGACGTGTAACGGACGGTAGTCGGCAGCGGACTACAGCTTGACGCCGTCGCGCCCGAGGAAGACCACGCGCGCGGCGGTGTCGAGCACGATGCCGACGTTGCGCACGGCCTGGTTCAGCGGCCGTCGCCGGCGCGTGCCGTCGATCGCGGAGGCCGCGGTGGCGCCGACGGGCGGGCTGGTCAGGGACTCGGTGGTGGTGCGCGCCCGGGGGGTCTTGGCCGCTGCCCGGGGCGCCGTGACGTTGACGGTGCTCATGTGTTCCACGGTAGTTTTCGAGCGCCGCGGATACATCGGCCCAAAGTCCGTAGTCGCAGGAGCCGAACTCGTCCCCCCGGCGTAGCCGACCCCGAGACACTTATCCGGCGAATATCCGTTAGCGCGGGGACGAACGGCGCTCTATGCTGTCCGGTCTGCCCCCTCCCGAACCGTGGTGCCGTACGTGGCAGCCGTGGGAGGCCCTGGCCGCTCGGCAACCGGTCAGGTTCCTTCACTGTGAGCTACGACGAGACCGCCGCGACCCCCAACGGCGCGGCCGGGAAGGTTCGCTGTGCCATCCCCCGCCACCACCGACACCGCCGTGCCCGACCCGCTGCAGCGCGAGCGCGACCACCTCGCCTTCTCCCGGGCCGCCCTGCGCGCGATGCGCGAGGACGCCCAGGCCCTGGACATCTCGGACGTGGCCGGCACCTGGGTGACCGCCGAGGTGCTGCGCAAGCAGGTCGAGCGCCGGATCGCCGCGCTGGCCGACCTCGCCCACACCCCGCTCTTCTTCGGCCGCCTGGACTTCCTGCACGCGATCTCCGGTGATGCGAGCGAAGGTGCCGGCGGAGAGCGGTTCTACATCGGGCGGCGCCACGTGCACGACGCCGAGGGCGACCCGATGGTGATCGACTGGCGCGCGCCGGTCTCCCAGACCTTCTACCGGGCCAGCCGCAAGGACCCGATGGACATCGGCAAGCGGCGCCGGTTCGGCTACACCGGCGGCGAGTTGACCGCCTACGAGGACGAGAACCTGAGCGACCCGGCCGAGTTGGAGAGCGCCTCCGCGCTGCTCGCGGCCGAGATCGAGAAGCCGCGCGTCGGCCCGATGCGCGACATCGTGGCCACCATCCAGCCCGAGCAGGACGAGATCGTGCGTGCCGAGGTGACCGGCACGGTCTGCGTGCAGGGCGCGCCCGGCACCGGGAAGACCGCGGTGGGCCTGCACCGGGTGGCGTACCTGCTGTACGCGCACCGCGAGCGGCTCGCCAAGTCCGGCACCCTGGTGATCGGGCCGAACGCCTCCTTCCTCTCCTACATCGAGCAGGTGCTGCCCGCGCTGGGCGAGTTGGACGTGGCGCAGGCCACCGTCCAGGAGCTGGTGCGGCATGTCGAGGTGCGCGGCACCGACTCGGCCGAGGCGGCCCGGATCAAGGGCGACGCGCGGATGGCGCAGGTGCTGCGCCGGGCCGTGCGCTCGGGCATCACGCTGCCCACCGAGCCCTGCGTGGTGGTGCGCGGCTCCCGGCGGTGGCGGGTCCCGGTGTTCGAGCAGGTCGAGATCATCGAGGAGCTGGCGAGCCGGGACATCCGCTACGGGGCCGCCATGGAGGCGCTGCCCCAGCGGATCTCGCACGCCGTGCTGCTGAAGATGGAGCAGGGCGGCGAGGCCCCCGACGACCGGGTACAGGACGCGGTGGCCCGCTCGCGCGAGGTCAAGGCCATGGTCAAGGCCTGCTGGCCGCCGGTGGACCCGGCCAAGCTGGTGCACCGGCTGCTCACCGACGCCGAGTTCCTGGCGAGTTGCGCGGACGGGATCCTGGACGCGCCGGAGCAGGAGGCGATCCGGTGGGCCAAGCCGGGCCGCTCGCCGAAGACCGCGCCGTGGACGGCTGCGGACGCGGTGCTGGTGGACGAGGCCGTCGACCTGGTGCACCGCACGCCCTCGCTCGGCCATGTGGTGCTGGACGAGGCGCAGGACCTCTCGCCGATGCAGTACCGCGCGGTGGGCCGGCGCTGCAGCACCGGCTCGGCCACCGTGCTGGGCGACCTGGCGCAGGGCACCACCCCGTGGGCGACCGGCAGTTGGCCGGAGGCGCTGCAGCACCTGGGCAAGCCGGGCGCGCACATCGAGGAGCTCACCACCGGTTTCCGGGTGCCCGAGGAGGTGATCGCCTACGCCTCGCGCCTGCTGCCGGCGATCGCCCCGGGCCTGGCGCCCGCCACCTCGATCCGTGCCGCCGTCGACTCGCTGACGATCCGCCGGGCCGGCGAGGAGGAGCTGGTCGCGGCGGTGGTGCGGGCCTGCCGGGAGGCGCTGGCGCACGAGGGCTCGACCGGCCTGATCGCCGCCGACGCGCGCCTGCCGCTCTTCGAGGCCGCGCTGGCCGAGGCCGGGCTCGCCTATCTGACGCCGGGCACCGAGACCACCGCGGAGAGCCGGCTCACCCTGGTGCCGGCCTCGTTGGCCAAGGGTCTGGAGTACGACTACGTGGTGCTGGACGAGCCGGCGGCCGTGGTGGCGGGCGAGCCGGACCGGCGCACCGGCCTGCGGCGGCTGTACGTCTCGCTGACCCGTGCGGTCTCCGGCCTCACGGTGCTGCACGCCGAGCCGCTGCCGGCCGAGTTGAGCTGAGCTGAGCCGAGCTGAGCCGCTGAACGGCGGCTCAGCCGTTCAACCGCCCAGCCGCCCAGCCGTTCAACCGCTCAGCTGTCGATCAGCGCCCGCCACTGGGCGACCTTGGCCGCGTCCACCGGCGAGTTCCAGCCCGCGGCCCGCACCGCGCCGCCCACGTGGAAGGCGTCGAAGCCCTCGGCCCGCAGCCGCGGCAGGTGCTCGGCGTGCAGTCCGCCACCGATCAGGATCTGCTGCCGGTAGCCCGGCTCCCCCGACTTGGCCAGCTCACCGGCCAGCACCTCGCCGCCCGCCGCGACCCCCGCGGCGGCCCCCGAGGTGAGGAAGGTGTCCAGGCCCGGCAGCTCGCCGACGGCGGCGCGCAGCGCGGCCCGGTCGGCGCTGTGGTCGATCGCCCGGTGGAAGGTCCAGCGGCAGCCCGCCACCGCCTCGGCCACGGCGCGCACGGCGGGCAGGTCGACGTCGCCCCGCTGGTCCAGGAAGCCGAGGACGAACTCCTCGGCGCCCTCGGCCCGCAGTGCCGCCGCCCGGGTCACCAGCTCCGCCAGGTCGCCGGCGCCGAAGCCGTCCCGGATCCGCAGCATCACCCGCAGCGGCAGGTCCACGGCCGCCCGGATCGCGGCGAAGTCGGCGAGTGCGGGGGTCAGTCCGTCGGCGGCCATGTCGGTGACCAGTTCGAGCCGGTCGGCGCCGCCCGACTGCGCGGCCTGGGCATCGAGCGCCGTCAGCGCGATGACTTCGAAGATTGGTCTAGACATATCGGTAGCCTGCCACACCGCCCCGCCCGGCCGCGAGCCCCTACCGGAAACCGCGCCGCAGCTACGCCGGCGGCGTCCCGCCGGAGGTCCGGACCAGCCGCCGCCAGTGCCGCACCGTCAGGCCGCCGATCAGCGTCAGCGCGCCCATGACGGCCGCAGCCGACAGGACGAACTGACGGGGGCCCTCCAGCGCTGACACCGCAGCCGTCAGGATCAGCGGCTGCCAGGCCAGCGCCACCCCGGCCACCGGCACCCGGCCGCGCCCGACCAACGCGGCGGCCAGCAGCGACACCGCCAGACCGGTCAGCACGGTGAGCCCGGACAGGCTGCGCTCGAACTCGAACATCGTGCGGGTGCCCTGCAGATAGACGGTCGCCGCGACCACCAGCGTCATCGCCGGCGCCGGCCGCCGACGCTCCCCGCGATCCAGCAGGTCGGCCGGGGTCAGCAACAGCATCAGCGCCCAGAACAGCGGCGGCACGTACGCCAGCAGCGTCAGCACCGCCAAGACGACCAGCGGAAGGAGCCAGTGGCCGGCATGGTGGTGAGGCGGGAGCGACTCCTGGACCTGCCCGCACATGCCCACCACCCAGCCCGCCACCGACACCAGCGCGAGCACCCGGGCGGCACTCCACCGTCCCCGGAGCACGGCCGCGAGCATCGGAACGGCGAGCAGGCCGACCGCGAGGAGCAGGTACTGGTGGGGCCGGAAGTACCCCCCGCCCGACCACCGGAGCAGCTGCGCGAGCTGTCCCAGCC
Organism: Kitasatospora sp. NPDC008050; assembly: GCF_042957465.1. Classification (NCBI taxonomy): domain Bacteria; kingdom Bacillati; phylum Actinomycetota; class Actinomycetes; order Kitasatosporales; family Streptomycetaceae; genus Kitasatospora; species Kitasatospora sp. NPDC008050. The sequence continues at coordinate 76,680 of NZ_JBIBIJ010000002.1, read as the reverse complement.
CCGCGCCCGCAGCCGCCCCCGCGATCAGCGGCGCCGCCTCGCCGAGCAGCCGGCCCGCCGGCCTGGTCGACGTCACCCCCAGCCGCATCCGCATCCCGTAGCCGGCCACCCCGTACCACTCCCGTGCCCGCACGCGCAGGCCGGCGCCCGCCGTCGTGTCCGCGTACACCTCCGCGATCTCGGTGCCGCGCTCGGCCCGGTAGCGCTTCGGGTACACGGCCAGGGCGAGCCGCAGCGACCTCTGGTTCCCGGTCATGCGAACGCCCCCCTGGTGATCGGACGGACCACCGAGAGCCGTCGCTCGGCCTCGGCGACGAGGACGCGCAGCCGCTCGGTCTCCTCGGCGAGCAGCGTGCGCCCCGGCTCGCTCAGCGCGTAGGTGCGCCGGGCCCGCCCGTCCACCACCTCGTCGCGGTCGACGTGGATCAAACCCTGGTCGAGCAGCCGGTCGAGCGCCGCGTACAGCGTGCCGGCGCGCATCGTGACCCGACCGCCGGAGATCACGGAGATCTCCTGAATGAGCGCGTAGCCGTGCCTGGGAGCATCGGCGAGCGCGGTGAGCAGGAGCCGCGTCGGCTCCTGCATGGCCCGTTCTGTCATGCGTCTATATATACCGATCATCGGTATATGGGTCCAGAGGTGAATCTGAGAGATGTTCAGGAGCAGAATGACCGTCATGGCATCCGACCCGCACCCCGCCGCCGACGCCCTGCTCGATCGCTGGACCGCCCTGTTGGAGCGCTGCTCGGCCACCGTCGATCCCGAGCCGTACGGGCGCGCGCTGCTGGCACGCTGGGCCGAGCCGCACCGCCGCTACCACACCACGGACCACCTGCTGGCCGTGCTGGACGAGGTGGACGTGCTCGCCGAGTTCGCCGACGCGCCGGACACCGTACGGCTGGCGGCCTGGTTCCACGACGCCGTCTACCGGCCGGACCGCTCCGAGAACGAGGAGCGCAGCGCCCAGTTGGCCATCCGGGCGCTGGGCGAGGCGGGGCTGGCGGCCGGGCTGATCGCCGAGGTGGTCCGGCTGGTGCGGCTCACCGTCGGCCACTTCCCGCGCCCCGGCGACCGGGACGGCGAGGTGCTCTGCGACGCCGACCTCGCGGTGCTCGGGCGCTCGCCCGAGGCGTACGCCGCCTACGCCGCCGCGGTCCGCGAGGAGTACGCCTTCATCCCCGAGGAGGTGTTCCGCCGCGAGCGCGCGATCATCCTGCACCAGCTGATAGCGCTGCCGGTGCTCTACCGCACCCCCGCCGGGCACGGCCGGTTCGAGCGGCAGGCCCGGGCCAACCTGCTGGCGGAGATCAACACCCTGCTCGCCTAGGGCCGGACACGCTCAGAGCCGGACGAGCTCAGGACCGGACGAGCTCAGAGCCGGACGAGCTCAGGACCGGACGAGCTCAGGACCGGACGAGCTCAGAGCCGGACACGCTCAGGGCTGGGCCGGGAGCGAGCCGACCGCCGCCACCGCGACGCCCTCCTTGCCGCACACCCAGTGCGGATCGGCCCCCAACTCGGGCTCCACACCGAGCGCGTGCGGGTCGCCCTCGCGCGCGCAGGCCTCGCACAGCGGCCAGCGGCCGTAGCCCTCCAGCAGCGCGTCCTGGACGTCCTGGGCGAGCAGCCCGGCCACGAAACCGGCGCCGTCCGGCCACTGCTCCAGCCACCACCGCCGGTGCGTCACGGCGTCCTCCACCAGCGACACCACGGCGGCGTCCGCGGCGGGGTCGCGGTCCAGGACGGAGCGGGCGGACAGGTCGGTGAGGATCAGCGCGCGGGCCTGGTGCAGGGCGGCTTCGATGTCGGACATACGGCCATTGTCCCGCACCCCGGGCAGCCGGACCGGCACGCGAAAGGGCGGCCTCCCGAAGGAGGCCGCCCTGTTCAGAACCCGTGATCCTCGGTGGAGGATCAGAAGTCCATGTCACCGCCCGGCATGCCGCCCGGAGCGCCGGCAGCGGCCTTCTCCGGCTTGTCGGCGATGACGGCCTCGGTGGTGAGGAAGAGCGCCGCGATGGAGGCGGCGTTCTGCAGCGCGGAGCGGGTGACCTTGGCCGGGTCGATGATGCCCTCGGCGATCAGGTCGACGTACTCGTTGGTCGCGGCGTTCAGGCCGTGGCCGGCGGGGAGGTTGCGCACCTTCTCCACCACGACACCGCCCTCAAGGCCGGCGTTGACCGCGATCTGCTTGATCGGGGCCTCCAGCGCGACCTTGACGATGTTGGCACCGGTGGCCTCGTCGCCCTCCAGCTCCAGCTTGTCGAAGGCGATCGACGCCTGCAGCAGCGCGACGCCACCACCCGCGACGATGCCCTCCTCGACGGCCGCCTTCGCGTTGCGAACGGCGTCCTCGATGCGGTGCTTGCGCTCCTTGAGCTCGACCTCGGTGGCCGCGCCGGCCTTGATGACGGCCACGCCGCCGGCCAGCTTGGCGAGGCGCTCCTGGAGCTTCTCGCGGTCGTAGTCCGAGTCGCTGTTCTCGATCTCGGCGCGGATCTGGTTGACCCGCCCGGCGACCTGGTCGCTGTCGCCGCCACCGTCGACGATGGTGGTCTCGTCCTTGGTGATGACCACCTTGCGGGCGGTGCCCAGCAGGTCGAGACCGGCGTTCTCGAGCTTGAGGCCGACCTCCTCGGAGATCACGGTGCCACCGGTGAGGATGGCGATGTCGCCGAGCATGGCCTTGCGGCGGTCGCCGAAGCCCGGGGCCTTGACGGCGACGGACTTGAAGGTGCCGCGGATCTTGTTGACCACCAGGGTCGACAGGGCCTCGCCCTCGACGTCCTCGGCGATGATCAGCAGCGGCTTGCCGCTCTGCATGACCTTCTCCAGCAGCGGGAGCAGGTCCTTGACCGAGCCGATCTTGGAGTTGGCGATCAGGATGTAGGGCTCGTCGAACGAGGCCTCCATCCGCTCCAGGTCGGTGGCGAAGTAGGCCGAGATGTAGCCCTTGTCGAAGCGCATGCCCTCGGTGAGCTCAAGCTCCAGACCGAAGGTGTTGCTCTCCTCGACGGTGATGACGCCTTCCTTGCCGACCTTGTCCATGGCCTCGGCGATGAGCTCGCCGATCTGGGTGTCGGCGGCCGAGATGGAGGCGGTCGAAGCGATCTGCTCCTTGGTCTCCACATCCTTGGCCTGGGCCAGCAGCTGGTCCGAGACGGCCGCGACGGCCTTCTCGATACCGCGCTTGAGGGCCATCGGGTTGGCGCCGGCGGCGACGTTGCGCAGACCCTCGCGAACGAGCGCCTGGGCCAGCACGGTGGCGGTGGTGGTGCCGTCACCCGCGACGTCGTCGGTCTTCTTGGCGACCTCCTTGACGAGCTCCGCGCCGATCTTCTCGTAGGGGTCCTCGAGCTCGATCTCCTTGGCGATGGAGACACCGTCGTTGGTGATCGTGGGGGCGCCCCACTTCTTCTCAAGGACGACGTTGCGGCCCTTGGGGCCCAGCGTCACCTTGACTGCGTCGGCAAGCTGGTTCATGCCGCGCTCAAGGCCGCGGCGAGCTTCCTCGTCAAACGCGATGATCTTGGCCATCGGAAGTGGTCCTCCAGGACACGGTCGACTGCTCGGACCAGAGGTGCCCGCGACGGACGGCCCTGGTATGCGGGGGTCCTGTCCCCTACCGCTCCCGGGGGCCTCACCGACCCGGTCCGTTGTCACTCTCATGCTGTGAGTGCTAACGCCAATAGTTAGCACTCCGGCATGGCGAGTGCAAGCTCCTCGGGTGACCTGGCGGCAACTCGCGGCGACTCGCGGCAGACGAACAGCAGGCCCGCGAGACGTCCCGGTGTCCGGGAAGCCTCACGGGCCTGCTGCTGAACCACCAGCTCGGTGAGAGCCGAGGCTCCGAGGTTCGGAAAGGTCAGACCGCCGCGCGGACCATGTCCGCCTGCGGGCCCTTCTGCCCCTGGGAGATCTCGAACTCGACCCGCTGGCCCTCTTCAAGGGTGCGGTAGCCGTCCATCTGGATCGCGCTGTAGTGGACGAACACGTCCGCACCACCGTCGACCGCGATGAAGCCGTAGCCCTTCTCCGCGTTGAACCACTTGACGGTGCCCTGAGCCATTCCGAACTCCCCTAGTGCTGTGCTGGCCCTTCGCGCACCCGCAGGTCACGGGCGCGGGTCGTGACGGACCGGCCCGAGGTAACCCCCCTGGGCGCGCTCCCGCATGCCGCAGCGTCCCACCCCCGAGCGCCAGTTGGCGCTGACGGAGCAGGCGAATGCATCGACCGCGGCTGAATGTATCCGCATCAGCGCCCTGCGCAACAGGGTCACTGGACGCCAATTCGCTTGGGGCGCCAAGGGATAGTCGGGGATGAATGCGACAGACCTCGGCAATTCGGCTGGGACATAGCGGACGAAACCCGCAAATAGTCCAAAGAATTCTGACGAGGCGCCGACAGGGTCTGGGTGATACCTCGGCAGATACGTCTCACCGGCCGGACGACCCCAGCCGCGCTCAACCGGTCTTCGAGCGGCGCGGCGAGCCCGACGCGGGGCTCGGGGACAGCCTATGCCCTGCCGGGGACAGCCACGGACACCGGCCGCGCCGCAGCGCCGCGGCCGCGCGCCGACAGCAGGGCGCCGCCCGGCCAACGGCCGGACGGCGCCCTGAACGCGTGCCCGAAGGGGTGCTGATGCCCCGTCAGCAGCCGCCCGCGACGGCCGGGATGATCGAGACGCCGGCGCCGTCCTTGATCTCGGTGGCCAGGCCCTCGGCGAACCGCACGTCGTCGTCGTTGACGTACACGTTCACGAAGCGGCGCAGCTTGCCCGCCTCGTCCAGGATCCGGGCGGCGATGCCCGGGTGGTTGCGCTCCAGGTCGGCGATGACCTCCTGCAGGGTGGCGCCCTCGGCGCTCACCTCGGCCGCGCCCTCGGTGTAGGTGCGCAGGATGGTCGGGATACGGACGTTCGCGCTCATCGGGTGTCTCCTCGCTTGCTGAACTGCCGGCTGAGCCACTGGCCCAGCTGCTGGGGGTGGGGTCAGGACGCCAGGCCGGCGGCGCGGAAGGAGTCCAGGGTCGGCCGGATGGTCGCGGTCAGGCCCGAGTCGGCCACCGCGTCCAGCGTCTTCAGGCCGTCCCCGGTGTTGATCGCCACCGTCTCCTTGGCCGGGTCCAGCACACCGTTCTCGACCAGCTTCTTGAGCACGCCGATGGTCACGCCGCCCGCGGTCTCGGCGAAGATCCCCTCGGTGCGGGCCAGCAGCCGGATCGCCGCCACCACCTCGGCGTCGGTGACGTCCTCGACCGCGCCGCCGGTGCGCCGGGCGATGTCCAGCACGTACGGGCCGTCGGCCGGGTTGCCGATCGCCAGCGACTTGGCGATGGTGTCCGGCTTGACCGGCCGGATCACGTCGCGGCCGTCCTTGAAGGCCGCGGAGACCGGCGAGCAGCCGGCCGCCTGGGCGCCGAAGATCCGGTACGGCCGGTCCTCGACCAGGCCGAGCTTGATCAGCTCCTGCAGCCCCTTGTCGATCTTGGTGAGCTGCGAGCCCGAGGCGATCGGGATCACGATCTGCTCCGGCAACCGCCAGCCGAGCTGCTCGCAGATCTCGAAGGCCAGCGTCTTGGAGCCCTCGCCGTAGTACGGGCGCAGGTTGACGTTGACGAAGCCCCAGCCCTCGCCGGCCGGGTCGCCGATCAGCTCGGAGCAGAACCGGTTCACATCGTCGTAGTTGCCCTCGATGCCGACCAGTTCGCCGCCGTAGACCCCGGCCATCACGACCTTGCCCTGCTCCAGGTCGTGCGGAATGAAGACGCAGGACTTGAAGCCGGCCCGGGCGGCCGCGGCACCCACCGCACCGGCCAGGTTGCCGGTGGAGGAGCAGGACAGGGTGGTGAAGTCGAAGGCGCGGGCGGCCTCGATCGCGCAGGCCACCACCCGGTCCTTGAAGGAGTGGGTCGGGTTGCCGGAGTCGTCCTTGACGTGCAACTGGGCGGTGAAACCGAGCTCGCGGCCCAGGTTGTCGGCCTTCACCAGCGGGGTCCAGCCGGGGTTCAGATTGGGCTTGCCGGCCACGTCCGCGGGTACCGGCAGCAGCGGGGCGTAGCGCCAGATCGAGGCGGGGCCGGCCTCGATCCGCTTGCGCAGCTCGTCGGCGTCGTAGCCCTCGTAGTCGTAGGCGATCTCCAGCGGGCCGAAACACTCCAGGCAGGCGAAGCTGGGGCCGAGCGGGAACCGGGTGCCGCACTCGCGACAGGACAGCGCGGCGGCGGGGCCGAGATCGACAGAGCCGACAGCTGTAGGGGTAGCGGTAGCCATGATGGCGAGGCCTCTCTCCTCATCTTCCCCATGGCGCGGGCGCGCCACAGGCCGGAATTGGCACCTGTCCCGCCGGGGCCCGCGAAGGCCGGACGAGAAGGTTGCCGGGACGTCGACGGGCCGTTCCCTCAGTCCCTCTGGATGAGCTCTATGAAGTTGTGGACACCAGGAATGCTGGTGGGTCCAGGCGATCGACCCCGGCGTGCGAAGGTCTGACCGCAGTACGAAGACTGTATCCGAAGGGCGGTCCGCGGAGGTCGACCGTCCGACCCGCGAGACGAGATTCACAAGGAGCGAGATTTGCCTGCCGAGCAGAGCCCCGCGCTACTCCCGGAGGCGGCCGACTGGCTGCGCCGACGCTCCTGGCGGGCGGGCGATCGGCCGCCCGCCGCGCTGCTCGCCGCCAAGCGGGCCGCCGGGGCGGCCGGCACCGTCAGCGTGGTGCTCCCGGCGCTGGACGAGGAGTCCACGGTGGGCGACATCGTCACGGTGATCCGCCGCGAGCTGATGGAACGGCTGCCGCTGGTGGACGAGCTGGTGGTGGTCGACTCCGGTTCGGCGGACCGCACCGCCGAGGTGGCCGCGAGCGCCGGTGCCCGGGTGGTGCACCGGGACGCGATCCTGCCCGGGCTGCCGGCCGTGCCGGGCAAGGGCGAGGTGCTCTGGCGCTCGCTGCTGGTGACCGACGGCGCGATCGTCTGCTTCATCGACGCCGACCTGCGCGAGTTCGACCCGGCGTTCGTCAGCGGCATCATCGGCCCGCTGCTCACCGACCCCGACCTGCAGCTGGTCAAGGCGATGTACGACCGCCCGCTGGAGACCGAGGGAGCGGTGGTGCCGGCCGGCGGCGGCCGGGTCACCGAGCTGGTCGCCCGCCCGCTGCTGGACTTGCACTGGCCGGCCCTGGCCGGCTTCGTACAGCCGCTGGGCGGCGAGTACGCGGCCCGCCGCTCGCTGCTGGAGCGGCTGCACTTCCCGACCGGCTACGGGGTGGAGCTGGGCCTGCTGGTGGACGCGCTGGAGCTGGTGGGACTGGACGCGCTGGCCCAGGTGGACGTGGGGGTGCGCCACCACCGCCACCAGGACAGCCAGGCCCTGGGCCGGATGGCCGCCACCATCTACCGCACCGCCCTCGAACGGCTGGACCGCACCCACCGCCTGAAGGCCGCCGAGGACCTGGCCCGCCCGGTGCTCACCCAGTTCACCCGGGACGCGGGCTCCCCCCAGCCCTCGGCCGGGGGCAGCCCCATCTTCACCCCCCACAGCTACCACGTCACCGCGCTGGAGCGGCCGCCGATGATCGGGCTGCCGCAGTACCGGAGGCGGCGCGTGTGACCAAGGTCCGGGTTTGCGTCCCCACGCCCCCGGCAAGGTTGAAGATATGTCCGATCACACGCCCGCACGCGTCCTGGTGGCATCCAACCGGGGGCCGGTCTCCTTCAGCAGCGGCCCGGACGGGACGCTGACGCTGCGGCGCGGCGGCGGCGGGCTGGTCTCGGGGCTCTCCGCGATCGAGGACCCGAACACGGTCTGGGTCTGCGCCGCGCTCGGCGAGGCGGACCGGACGGCGGCCCGGCGCTCGCCGCAGGGGCGCCTGGACCAGGGCGGCTTCGATGTCGGCGGACAGGCCGTCCGGATGCTGGACATCGCCCCCGAGGTCTTCGACCAGGCGTACAACGGGGTGGCCAACTCCACCCTCTGGTTCCTGCACCACCTGCTCTACAACACCCCCACCGCGCCGGTCTTCGACGCGGACGCCGCCGCCCGGTGGACGGCCTTCGAGGCCTACAACGCGGCCTTCGCCCAGGCGCTGGCCGCCGAGGCCGCGCCCGGCGCCGCCGTGCTGGTGCAGGACTACCACCTGACCCTGGTGCCGGCGCTGCTGCGCGAACTCCGTCCCGACCTGCGGATCAGCTACTTCCTGCACATCCCGTGGGCCCCGGCGGACTACTTCCGGCTGCTCCCGGACGACCTGGCGAGCGCCGTGCTCACCGGCGTGCTGGGCGCCGACCGGGCCGGCTTCCACACCCGCCGCTGGGCCGAGGCCTTCGCGGACTGCTGCGAGCAGGTCCTGGACGCCAAGATCATTTCCGGCGCGGGCGCCCCGGGCGACCTCTCGGTCAGCTACCAGGGCCGCACCACCAGGCTCGGGGTGCACGCGCTGGGCGCCGACGCCGACTTCCTGCGCGAGCGCGCGCACCGGGCGGACGTGGACCAGCGGCTGGCCGCACTGCGCGAGGCGGTGGGCGGGCGCCGGACCATCGTGCGGGTGGACCGGACCGAGCTGAGCAAGAACATCGTGCGCGGCCTGCAGGCCTACCGGCACCTGCTGCGCAGCCGCCCCGAGTGGCGCGAGCGGGTGGTGCACATCGCCTTCGCCTACCCCTCCCGGCAGGACCTGGCCGAGTACCGCGACTACACCGCGGCCGTGCGGCGGCTCAGCGAGGAGATCACCGAGGAGTTCGCCACCGACTCCTGGCAGCCGCTGATACTCCAGGTCGAGGACGACTTCGCGCGCTCGCTGGCGGCCTACCGGCTGGCCGACGTGGCCCTGGTCAACCCGATCAGGGACGGCATGAACCTGGTCGCCAAGGAGGTCCCGGTGGTCTCCGACGCCGGCTGCGCGCTGGTGCTCTCCCGCGAGGCCGGCGCCCACGCCGAGCTGGGCGAGGACGCGCTGAGCATCAACCCCTACGACGTGGTCGGCACCGCCGAGGCGCTGCACCGGGCGCTGAGCATGCCGGCGGCCGAGCGGGCCGAGCGCACCCGGCGGCTGGCCGCGGCGGCCACCGCGCTGCCGCCGCAGCAGTGGTTCCTGGCTCAGCTGGCCGAACTGAGCGCCTGACCCAGCCGCTCCAGCAGCTCCACCACGCCGGCCGGCCCCGGCACCAACACGTCCGCCTGCTCGGCGATCTCGCGCACCGGCGGCTCGCCGGTCACCGGCCCGCTGGCCACCAGCAGGCCGCCCAGGCCCGCCGCGCGCAGTCGGCGCACCGCCGCGAAGGCGGCCAGGTCGCCCAGGTCGTCGCCCCCGTAGAGCACCGAACGGGCACCCCGCTCGCTCACCAGGCCGCTCAGTGCGACCCCCTTGTCCACCCCCGGCGGGCGCAACTCCAGGACCAGGCGGCCCGGTTCGACGGCCAGGCCGTGCGCGGCGGCGAGCGCGGCCAGCGGCTCGCGCAGCAGCGCGAAGGCGGCGGCGGGGTCAGCGGTGCGGCGGGTGTGCACCGCCACCGAGCGCTCCTTGTCCTCCGTGCCGGTGCCCGCCGGCGCGCCCACCGCGGCCAGCAGCGCGGGCAGTTCGGCCCGCACGGCGGCCACGCCCGGGTGCGGCGGCGGGGCGGTCAGGGTGCCGCCCGCCCAGCGCTCGGCGCCGTAGTGGCCGAGCACCACCAGGGATTCGAGCCCGGGCTGCCGCTCGAAGCCGCCCAGGCGCACCGCGCTGAGCGCCGGGCGCCCGGTCACCACGGCCACGGTGCCGACCAGCGGCACCAGCGCGGCCAGCGCGGCCGCGGCCCCGGGGTGCGCGAAGGCCTGCTCGGGGTCGGCGACGATCGGGGACAGGGTGCCGTCGAAGTCCAGTGCGACCAGTGCCCGCGCCGGGTCGGCCAGCAGCGCGGCCAGCCCCTCGCGTCCCTCGGCGGTGATTGGTTCCAGCGCGATACCCATGACCGCCAACCTACCCAGGGCCGCGACGGGCTAACGCTCGGCGCGGCGGGCGGCGCGGATCCGGCGCAGCCGGTTGACCAGCACCGGACTGTGCTCCAGCGCCTCCGGGCGGTCCAGCAGACCATTCAGCAGCTGGTAGTACCGGGTGGCGGAGATGCCCAGGCGCTCCCGCACGGCCTGCTCCTTGGCGCCCTGGGTCCGCCAGCCGCCCGCCTCCAGGGCGAGCACGGCCAGCTCCCGTTCGGTCAACTCGGTCATGGGGCCATTGTGCGCGCGAGCCGCTACTGCGGGCGCTTGCTCTTGGCCTCGTCCACCGCGAAGTTCTGCAGGTCGCTGAGCACCGGCTTCGGGTCGCCCTGCACCGCCTTGCCGATCTCGGTCTTGATCCGGCCGCTGACGGTGTCCCAGGCCGGGTCGCCGAACGGGTAGAAGGAGGCGTTCGGCAGCGCGTCCAGGAACGGCTTGAGCTCGGGGTTCTGCCCGCCGGCGGTCATCGCCGCCAGGCCGTCCTGGGTGACCGGCAGCAGGTTGTACTGCTGGTCGAACTTGGTGGTGTTGTCCTTGTTGAACGCGAAGCTCAGGAAAGTGCGGATCTCGTTGCGGTGGCCGTTGGCGCTGTAGGCCATCATCCAGTCGGCGACGCCGAGCGAGACCGGCTTGATCTGCGCGTTCTTGACCGGGATCGGCGCGGTGCCGAAGTCGACGTTGCCCTGGTGGGCCTGCTGGAGCAGCGTCGGGTGGCCGTTGAGCATCGCCACCTTGCCGTTCGCGAAGTCGGTGAAGGCGTTCTGCCGGTTCACCTTGCCCGGGTCCGGATAGGTCAGGTGGGCGTCGACCAGGTTCTGCTTGAGCCAGTTGAAGGTGTCGACGTTCTGCTGGCTGTCCAGCGAGTAGACGCCGGCGGCGTCGGTGATGCCGCTGCCACCGCTCATCGTCCAGATCGAGGTCTCGGCCTGCGCCTCCTCGGGACCGAGCGGCAGCGCGTACGGGGTGACCCCGGGGACCTTGGCCTTGATCAGCGCGGCGTCGTTCTTCAGGTCGTCCCAGGTGGCGGGCGGCTGGGTGATCCCGGCCTGCCGGAAGATCGCCTTGTTGTAGAAGAAGGTCCGCGAGGAGGCGGCGAAGGGTATGCCGTACTGGGTCCCGAGCACGTTCCCGGCGCGGTTGAAGCTGTCCAGGAAGTTGGTCTGGGTGTCGATCGAGAGCACGTCGCTGGCCGGGTAGAGCTGGCCGGCGGCGACCTTGTCGGCGAAGCCGCCGGTCTGCACCAGGTCCGGCGCGTGGCCGGCCTTGACCATGTCGGCCACCTTGCCGTCGATGTCGCTCCAGCTGAAGACCTGGACGTCCACCTTGATCTTGGGGTTGGCCGCCTCGAACTGCTTGGCCAGGTGGCTCCAGTACTTCTGCGAGCTGGTGTCCGCGGTGGTCCCGTAGTCGGCGGCGACCAGCTTGAGGGTGACCGGGCCACCGCCGCCCATGCCGAGGAAGCTGCAGCCGGTCAGCCCGCAGGTCAGCAGGGTGCCGGCGGAAAGCGCAGCGAAAAGTCGGGACTTCAACGGGGACCGCCTTCGAGCACAGGGGTGGGACCTCCCGGGGGCAGAGGTGGGCGAAAGGTTGTCAAATCACGACCCTTGTGGTCCACACCAGAGGCCCCTGGGCGAGGAACGTTACCTAAGTGATCGCCCGCATTGCACATCCTGCAACCAGCGCCGATCAGACCGTCAGTACGCGAACGCCCGCCTCGCGGAAAGCGGCGACGAGCTCCGCACCGGCCGCCTCGTCGGTCACCAACGTGTCGATCGTCTCAAGCCCGCAGATCCGGGCGAAGGCCCGCCGGCCCAGCTTGGAGGAGTCGGCCGCCACCACCACCCGCCGGGCCCGCTCGGTCAGCAGCCGGTTGACGCTGGCCTCGCCCTCGTGGTGCGCGCTCGCGCCGACCTCGACGTCGAGTGCGTCCACGCCCAACACCGTGACGTCCAGGGTCAGTTCGGCGAGCACTGTGCTGGCCAACGGTCCGATCAGCTCATAGGACTGCGGTCGGGCCACGCCGCCGGTCACCACGATCTTGACGGCCGGCCGCACGGTCAGCTCGTTGGCGATGTTGAGCGCGTTGGTCACCACGGTCAGCGCGTGCCCCGCCTCGGCGCCCTCGGTCAGCTCCGGGCGGACCGCGAGCGCGCGGGCCACCTCGGTGGTGGTGGTGCCGCCGTTGAGCCCGACCACCTCGCCCGGCGCGATCAGCGCGGCGACCGCCTGGCCGATCCGCTGCTTGGCCCCGGCGTTGCGGGCGGTCTTGTAGCGCAGCGGCAGGTCGTAGGAGACGTTGTGCGCCACCGCGCCACCGCGGGTGCGGGTGACCATCTGCTGACGGGCCAGCTGGTCGAGGTCGCGGCGGATCGTGGCAGCGGACACGCCGAGCGCGACCGCCGCCTCCTCGACCTCCAACTTGCCGTGCTCGGCAAGGAGTTCAAGAAGACCGTTCCACCGCTCGTATCTGGACACGCCACACCTTCCCTGCCGACCGCATGAGTACCTGCTCCGACCCCGCCCACAGTTGCGTGGACAGCGTCGCACAGCACCGGGCGCGCCCTGGGCCGCATTTCGTACCCGCTCCAAGGTCTTGCGTGATCCTGCGCGAAACGGCTATAAATCAATCAGTTTCACGCAGACGCGTGAGCAGAAGGGAGTCGTAGGCATGACAGCCATCGACAGCTCACTCACCGCCGAGGAGCTGGCCACCCAGCCCGACTGCTGGCGCCGGGCGGCGGCGCTGGCCGGGCCGTCGGCGGCGGCACTGCCCCGGCGCGGCGAGCGGATCGCCGTGGTCGGCTGCGGGACCTCCTGGTTCATGGCGCAGTCCTACGCGGCGCTGCGCGAAGCGGCCGGGCAGGGCGAGACCGACGCCTTCGCCGCCTCCGAGTTCCCCGGCGCCCGCGACTACGACCGGGTGGTGGCGATCAGCCGCTCGGGCACCACCACCGAGGTGCTCACCCTGCTGGGGGCACTGCGCGGGCGCACCGCGACCACCGCACTCACCGCCGATCCGAACACCCCGGTGATGACCACCGCCGACCAGGTGGTGGTGCTGGACTTCGCCGACGAGCGCTCGGTCGTGCAGACCCGGTTCGCCACCAGCGCCCTGGCACTGCTGCGGGCCCACCTGGAGACCGACACCGCCGCCGGCACCGCGGGGCCCGGCAGCATCGCTGGGCCCGGCAGCATCGCGAAGGCGGCCGAGGACGCCGAGCGCGCGCTCGAAGCCCCGCTGCCCGACGGCCTGCTGACAGCTGATCAGATCACCTTCCTGGGCGCCGGCTGGACCAACGGCCTGGCCCTGGAGGCGGGGCTCAAGATGCGCGAGGCGGCCCGCTTCTGGACCGAGGCCTACCCCGCGATGGAGTACCGGCACGGCCCGATCGCCATCACCAGCCCCGGGCGCGCCGCCTGGATGTTCGGCGAACTGCCCGAGGGGCTGGCCGGCGACGTCGCCGCCACCGGCGGCCTGCTGGTGGCCGACTCCGGCACCGGCGGCCTGGACCCGATGGCCGACCTGGTCCGGGCCCAGCGGCTGGCCGTGGCGCTCGCCGCCGCCCGCGGGCTCGACCCGGACAACCCGCGCGCGCTGACCAGGTCGGTGCAGCTCTGATCCATCCTCCTCCCCCGCCAGGGGCTGCTGAGCGACCAAGGTCACCTCGTCCGGTTCGGACAAACCCGACCACTGGACTAGACCTCTCCTCCTCGGTCAAGGGAAACTGTCCCCCGTGAAGCACGTCATCGCACTCGATGTAGGCGGCACCGGCATGAAGGCCGCGCTGCTCGCCCAGGACGGCTCCGTGCTGTTCGAAGCACGCCGACCGACCGGGCGGGAGCACGGCACGGACGCCGTGGTCACCGCCATCCTCGACTTCGCCGCCGACCTCGGTGAGGAGGGCCACCGCCGCTTCGGCGAGGCCCCCCTGGCCGCCGGCGTCGCGGTGCCGGGGACGATCGACGAGAAGAACGGGATCGCGGTCTTCTCCGCCAACCTCGGCTGGCGCGACCTGCCGATGCGCAAGCTGCTCGGCGAGCGGCTCGGCGGTCTGCCGGTCGCCCTCGGCCACGACGTCCGCTCCGGCGGACTGGCCGAGGGGCGGCTCGGCGCCGGGCGCGGGGTGGAGCGGTTCCTGTTCATCGCGCTGGGCACCGGCATCGCCGGCGCGATCGGGATCGACGGGCGCATCGAGTCCGGCGCGCACGGCTACGGCGGCGAGATCGGTCACGTGGTGGTCCGCCCCGGCGGCCCCGCGTGCGGCTGCGGCGGTCGCGGCTGCCTGGAGACCCTGGCCTCGGCCTCGGCGGTCTCCCGGGCCTGGGCCGAGGCCTCGGGCGACCCGTCGGCCGACGCGGCCGCCTGCGCGCTGGCCGTCGAGGCCGGCGACCCGCGGGCGGTGGCGGTCTGGCAGAGCGCGGTGGACAGCCTGGCGGACGGCATCGTGCTGGCCCAGAGCCTGCTCGACCCCGCCACGGTGATCGTCGGCGGCGGCCTCGCCGAGGCCGGTGACACGCTCTTCACTCCCCTGCACGCGGCGGTTTCCGAGCGGCTGACCTTCCAGATGCCCCCGAAGGTCGTACCGGCCATGCTCAAGGACACCGCCGCATCCCTGGGTGCCGGGCTGCTCGCCTGGGACCTGCTCTCGTTGGAGGTGACCGCGTGACCGCGGACCAAACCGCACTGGCCGGGGCCCGGCTGGTACTGCCCACCGGCATCGTCGAGGACGGCCGGCTGGCCTTCTCGGGCAGCACCATCGCGCAGATCGGCGGCGAGCGCGCCCCGGGCGATCTGGACCTGAGCGGCTACACCGTGGTCCCCGGCTTCGTGGACCTGCACGTGCACGGCGGCGGCGGCGCCTCGTACGCCTCCGGCCTCGCCGAGGAGGCGCTGACCGCCGCCCGCACCCACCTCGAACACGGCACCACCACCACGGTCGCCTCCACCGTCACCGGGGAGATCGACGAGGTCTGCCGGCAGGCCGCCGTGCTGTCCGAACTGGTCGAGGACGGCGTGCTGGCCGGCGTCCACTTCGAGGGCCCGTTCATCTCGCCGGGGCGCTGCGGCGCGCACCGCCCCGACCTGCTGCGCGACCCGGACCCGGCGCTGGTGCGCAAGCTGGTGGACGCCGCCCGCGGCACCGCGAAGATGGTCACGCTCGCACCCGAACTGCCCGGCGGCCTGGAGTCGGTGCGCCTGCTGGCCGACCTCGGGGTGATCGCGGCGGTCGGCCACACCGACTCCGACTACGCCGGGACCCTGGAGGCGATCGAGGCCGGCGCCACCGTCGCCACCCACCTGTTCAACGCGATGCCGGGCATCCAGCACCGCGCGCCCGGCCCGATCGTCGCCCTGCTGGAGGACGAGCGGGTCACCGTCGAGCTGATCAACGACGGCACCCACCTGCACCCCTCGGTGCTGGACCTGGCGTACGGCACCGCCGGCGCCGCCCGGGTCGCGCTGATCACCGACGCGATGGGCGCGGCCGGCATGGGCGACGGCCTCTACCCGCTGGGCCCGCTGCAGGTGCGGGTCGAGGACGGCGTCGCCCGCCTGGTGGAGGGCGGCTCGATCGCCGGCTCCACGCTGACCCTGGACGTCGCCTTCAAGCGCTCGGTGACCGTCAACAAGCTGAGCCTGACTCAGACCGTGCAGTCGATCTCGACCACGCCCGCGGCCCTGCTCGGGCTCGCGGACAGGGTCGGCTCGCTGACCGTCGGCCACCAGGCCGACCTGGCCGTTCTCGACTCCGACACGTACGACCTGGTCGCCGTGGTCCGCCGCGGCGAATGGATCAAGGGCGCCGAGCGCTTCTCGACCGGGAGCTGAGCTCACCTCAGCTTCTCCCCCTCGGGAGGTGAGCGGTGCTGAACACCCGCACCCACCTCCCGAGGGGACACCCATGCCACTGGCCCGTACCGCCGACCTGCTCGCCGAGGCCGCCGAGGCCCGCCGCGGCCTGCCCGCCTTCAACGTGATCACCCTGGAGCACGCCGAGGCGATCACCGCCGGCGCCGAACTCGCCGGCACCCCGGTGATCCTGCAGATCAGCCAGAACGCGGTCGCCTACCACGGCGGCCGGCTGCTGCCGCTGGCCCGCGCCTGCGCCGAGGTGGCCGAAGCCGCCCGGGTGCCCACCGCCCTGCACCTGGACCACGTCGAGGACATCGAGCTGCTGCGGGCCGCGCCCGGGGCCGGCTTCTCCTCGGTGATGTTCGACGCCTCGCACCTGGAGCACGCCGACAACCTCCAGGCCACCGCCGAGGCCGCCGACTTCGCGCACTGGCACGGCCTGCACCTGGAGGCCGAGCTGGGCCGGGTCGGCGGCAAGGACGGCGCCCCGCCGCTGCCCGCGCACGCCCCCGGCGCGCGCACCGATCCGGCGGAGGCCGCCGCCTTCGTCGAGGCCACCGGGGTGGACGCGCTGGCCGTCGCGGTCGGCAGCTCGCACGCGATGACCAGCCGGACCGCCTCGCTGGACCACGAGCTGATCGCCCGGCTCGCCGCCGCGGTGCCCGTCCCGCTGGTGCTGCACGGCAGTTCCGGGGTGCCGGACGCGGAGCTGGCGGCGGCGGTGGCGGCCGGCCTGGTGAAGATCAACATCGGCACGGCGCTGAACTCCGCCTTCACCCCGGCGGTGCGCGCCGCGCTGGCCGCCGAGCCGGACGCGGTGGACCCGCGCGGCTACCTGGCGCGCGGCCGCGAGGCGATGGCCGGCGTGGTCGCCCACCTGGCCCTGGTGGTCGCCTCGCGGCCGGCCGAGCTGCCGGCCGGCGGTCGCCGCACAGCTGAGCCCTGCTCAGGTATCCCCGAGCAGGGCTCAGCGCTGCGCCAGGCGCGTCAGGAGGCGGAGGGCGAGGCCGCCCCGGGCGCGGCCGGGTAGCCGCCGCTCCCGTTCCCCGCGGTGACCGCGGCCTGGTCCAGCAGGACCGGGCCGCCGGCCGGGGCAAGCGTGAAGGTGTTCGCCCCGGCCTGCAGGTCCGCGTATATGTACGTGTAGGACCAGGAGCGCGAGGCGTCGCCGTTGCTGCCGGGCCAACTCTTGAAGTTCGTACCGCCCGCGTGGTCCTGGCCGTTGACGCCGATCGCCACGTGCACCGTGGAACCGCCGCTGTTGTTGTAGTGCAGCCAGAAGGTGTACTGGCCGGCGGTCGCCACGTTGACCGTCCAGCTCGCCGTGGTGCCCTGCTGGAGCGTCAGGTAGCCGCCGTCCGAGGAGACCGCGCCCTTGACGGTGTTCGACGTGGTCCCGCCCTGCGCCTGCGAGGCGTCCAGGAAGGTGGTCGACCCGCTGTTGACACTCGCCGGGGCCGAGGGCGAGCCGGAGGGCGAGGCCGAGACCGAGGCCGAACCCGAGGTGCCGGCGCCGCCCGGGGAGGCGGGCGCGCCCCCGGTGTGGTTGGCCGAGGTGACCGGGCCCGGCGCCGCGTTGTCCTTGGTGGTCTTGCCGTCGTTGCCGGAGAGCGCGATGCCCGAGCCGATCGCTATCGCCGCCACCACCGCGACCACGGCGATCACCGGACCCCGGCTGCGCCGGCGCGGTGCCTCGTCGCCGGGCTGCGGGCGCGAGCGCTCGGCGTAGCGGGGCTGCTGGTTCGGCAGCTGCGTGGTCGCCTCCGGCCCCTGACCCTGCTGGCCCGGCCCCGGCCCGTACGGGCGCTGCTGCTGGTACGGCGGCGGGTAGCCGCCCTGCGGCTGGTAGGAGGCGGGCGGGCCGTACTGGGCCCGGCCGACCTCCATCGGGCGGGTGTACGGGGTGCGGGGCACGCCCGGCGCACGCTCCGGCACGCTCTCCCCCTCGCCGCCCTCAGGGCGGTAGAGGTACGCGAACGGGTCGTCCTCGCCGGCTGGCCGCTCCGTGCCCTCGGGTCCCTGGCTGCCGTCGGCTGTCATCGCGGTGGTCAACTCCCCTGTGCCGTGTCCGGACCCGTACCCAGGGCACCCTACCCGCCTGCCGTGACCGGAGAGAAAGCCGGTCAACAGGCGAACCGTCCCGGACCCCGGCCGACCGGGCCGCCGGCCGCGGAGGCGGCGTCAGACCGCACGGCGGTGGGAGCGTTCACCCCGCGCGCCGCGCACCGCCCCGCCACGGGCCCGCTTCTCGTCGTACATCCGCTTGTCGGCCGCGTGCAGCACCTCTTCGATGCTCATCCCGCAGCCCGCCCAGCCGATCCCCATGCTGACCCCGACCCGGACCACCCGGCCGGCTATCCGCATCGGCGGGATGACCGCGTTGCGCAGCCGCACCGCCAGGTCGCTCGCCTCCTCGCCGCCGAGGCCGTCGGCCAGCACCACGAACTCGTCGCCGCCGAGGCGGGCCACCGTGTCCTCCTCACGGACCGCCTGCTGCAACCGCCGGGCCACCTCGACCAGCACCGCGTCCCCGGCGTTGTGGCCGAAGCGGTCGTTGACCGACTTGAACCCGTCCAGGTCACAGAAGAGCACCGCGAGCCCCTTCTGCGCGGGCGTCGCGGTGCCGCGTGAGCGGCCGTGCCAGGGCTCTGGTGGACTCTCGGAGCCGGCGCCGGTGGGGACCACCGCATGCACGTGCTCGGGGGCCGGGGCGCCGTAACCGGAGCGCTCGGGCGCGCCGGGCCGTTCCGAGTAGCCGTGCACCAGCGTCCCGCCGCGCGGCGGAACGCTCCAGCCGCCCTCCAGCGGCCCCGCGGCGGGCTCCAGGCTCTCCTGCCCGCAGCGGGGGCTGTGCGGCCCGTAGGCGCCCGAGGAGACCTGCGTGGTGGCCGCTCCCTCCAGCGCGCAGGGGACCTGGTCCACCGCACCGTGCTCGGCGGCGCCGCCCGGGCCCTGCGGCAGCGAGCAGAGCCGGCGGGCCAGCCGGGCGCGCAGCTCGGACCCGTTCGGCAGGCCGGTGAGCGCGTCGTGGCTGGCCCGGTGGGCGAGCTGGAGCTCGTGGCGCTTGCGGTCCTCGATGTCCTCCACGTGGGTGAGCAGGAAGCTGGGGCCCTCGGCGGGGTCCGCGACGATCGAGTTGCGCAGGCAGACCCACTGGTAGCCGCCGTCGCGCCGGGCCAGCCGCAGCTCGGCCCGGCCGCTCTCGGCGCTGGTGCGCTCCAGCAGGCCGCGGTCCTCGGGGTGCACCAGGTCCAGGAAGCTCTGCTGGCGCAGCGCCGCGCGCGGGCGCCCGAGCAGCCGGCAGAGCGCGTCGTTGACCCGGGTCAGCTGGCCGCGCCCGGCGCCGTGCAGCTCGGTGATGGCCATCCCGCTGGGGGCGTACTCGAAGGCCTGCCGGAAGCTCTCCTCGCTGGCCCGCAGCGCCTGCTGCTCCTTCTCCAGCCGGGCCAGCGCGCGCTGCATCTCCGCGCGTAGCCGGGCGTTGCCGATGGCGATGGAGGCCTGCAGGGAGAACATCTCCAGCGCCTCGCGGGTCCAGGCGCCCGGGCGCTTGCCGCTGCGCGGGCGGTCCACGCTCAGCACCCCGAGCAGCTCGCCGCCGGCGCTGTACATCGGAGCCAGCAGCCCGTCCTCCGGGTGCCAGTCGTTGGCGTAGACCGGCAGCGGGCCGTCGCCGGTCCAGCGCGGGACGTCGGTGCCCACCGCCCAGCCCCGGTCGTGCGGCAGGAAGCGCAGGGTGCCCCAGTGGTCGCTGACCGCCAGCAGCCGGTCCCAGGACTCGCGCGAGCCGACCTGGCCGAGCAGCACCGCGGGGCCGCCGTAGTCGCGGTCCTCGTACTCCCAGACCGCCGCCACCACCAGGTCGCCGTCCGGGCGCACCAGGCTGAGCGCGGCCGCGTCGAAGCCCAGGCCGTGCACCGAGCCCTCCACCACGGCCTGCAGGGTGCCCGCCAGGCTGCGGGCAGCATTGAGGTCCGCCACGACCCGGTGCAAGGTGCGGAGGGTCGCGAGGCGGACGTACGGCTCCGACTCGGCTTCCATGCGGGGGCTCCCCGGCTTCTTCGGATAGGTCTTGATGGTTATCGTCCGATTGCCAGAAGAACTGAATCACAGCGAGCACAGCGATCGGCACGCTCGGTCAGCAATAGGTCGTCACTTGTGACTCAAATCACACAACGCATAGACAGGCAAACCCGGTTCATCCCGGTCATGCCCGGACACGATGTTGCGATGGCCATCCTCCGGTTCGGTCGGGTGCGGCCGAATCTGTAGCGACCGCCCGCCGCTTCGCCGCAGGACTTCACCGCTGCGGGTGAGAACGGCCCCGACCAGGGTGAATGCCACGCGGCCAGACGGCCGACCGGCGGGCGCGAGCGCACCAGGGCTCCCTCTGGCCGGCCCGGTCGCACCCCGTCCCAGGGCCTAGGACCACCGCCTGATGTCACAGCCCCCGTGCGACGGCTACCGTGCGGTACGTGTCCATGTCGCCGCAGCCCGCCGCTGCCTCCCTCGCCACGCCGGACGAGTTCCGGGCCGCCCTGTCCCAGCTCGCCGCCGGCGTCGCGCTGGTGACCGTTCACGACTCCGGCGAAGGCAGCCAGGCCGACCCGGGGCCGGGCGAGGACGCCGGGATGACCGCGACCTCGTTCCTGTCGGTGTCGCTGGAGCCGCCGCTGGTGCTGATCTCGGTGCGCGAGGACTCCCGGATGGACGAGCTGCTGTCCCGGCTGGACCTGTGGGCGGTCTCGCTGCTCGGCGAGCAGCACCGGACGCTGGCCTCGCGGTTCGCCATGAAGGGCCGGCTGAGCGACCGGCTGCTCTTCGCGGACACCCCGCACCAGCGCGGCCCGGCCAGCGGCGCGCCGCTGGTGACGGGGGCACTGGCCACCGTGGAGTGCCGCACCGAGCAGCGGATAGCCGCGGGCGACCACACGCTGCTGGTGGGACGGGTGCTGGAGGCCAAGGTGCCCGCACCGGACGGGCGGCCGCTGCTCTACTTCCGGTCCGGCTACCGGCACCTGGCCTGAGCACCACCCAACATGAGCCCGCCTCGGCACCGGGCCCGGCGGCCGGACGCGCTCGGGCACACGGCCGCGCTCGGGCGCCCGGACACGCCTCGCCGCCCGGGCGTCACTCGCCCCGCAGCGAGCCGCGGCCGCGCTTGACCTCGGAGCGGCGCCGCTTGTTCTCCAGCCGCCGCTCCACCATGCCCCGGCTCGGCTTGGTGGCCCGGCGCGCCTTGGGCGGCGGCGCGGTCGCCTCGCCGAGCAGCGAGGCCAGCCGGGCGGCCGCGATCTCGCGGTTGCGCCACTGCGAGCGGTGCTCGCTGGCGCGCACCACCAGCACCCGGCCGTCCACCAGGCGGGCGGCCAGGCGCTCCAGGGCGCGTTGCTTCCACACCTCGGGCAGGGCGGCCGAGGCGGCCAGGTCGTAGCGCAGCTCGACCTGGGTGTCGGAGGTGTTGACGTGCTGGCCACCGGGGCCGCTGGAGCGGGAGAACCGCCACTGGAGCTCGGCCTCCGGAACCACCACCGAGCCCCGCACGCGAATGGGCTCGGGCATGCGTCCATCATCCCTGCCGCGCACCGCCGCCGTCACCCGGTTATCGCGCACGGCCGCGGGCCGCGACAATGAGCGCGTGATCGAGCTCGGCTACTCCCTCTCCGTCCGGTTCCCCGACCCCCCGCAGACCGACTACCGCACCGCGGACGTGCGGTCGCTGCGCCACGACCTGTTCTGCGGCGACGTCTACCTCGCCGACGACGAGCAGGAGTTGTCCACAGCCTGGGGATGGGTGCCGGTGCTGGACTTCGCCTGGGCGCTGTGCGACATCGTCGAGCAGCTGGACGAGGACCCGCGCGGCAGCCGGGCGGCCGCCATCCAGCGGGCCGACCTGGACTTCACCCAGTCCACCGAACTGCTGCGGTTCGCCCGCCGGTTCGGCCTGGTCGAGGTCTCGGCCACCTGGCTGGACGAGGAGCCGGTGGTGGTGCGGCACGCCACGCTGCGCCGCGAGGCCCGGGACTTCCTGCAGGACGTGCTGGCCGACCTCGTCGACCTGCACCCCGCGCTGGCCGACAACCCGAACATCTGGACCGTCCAGGCGCGCTTCCCCCGGGTCTGACCGGCCGTGACCAGGCCATGACCGGGCCGAAGGGAACCACCCGGCCCACCGGCGGCGTTGTCCCGAGGACGGCACGTCGACGAAGGGACCGGAAACGATCATGGCTGTGAGCCTGACCAAGGGCGGCAACGTCTCGCTGACCAAGGAGGCCCCCGGGCTGGCCGCGGTGACCGTGGGCCTGGGCTGGGACGCCCGGACCACCACCGGCGCCGAGTTCGACCTGGACGCCAGCGCGATCGTGCTGGACGCGACCGGCAAGGCGCTCTCCAACGGCCACTTCGTCTTCTTCAACAACCTGCGCACCCCCGACGACACCGTGGTGCACACCGGCGACAACCGCACCGGCGACGGCGAGGGGGACGACGAGCAGATCAACGTCCACCTGGCGGGCCTGCCCGCGCAGGCCGAGCGGATCGTCTTCCCGGTGACCGTCTACGACGGGGTGGCCCGGGCGCAGAGCTTCGGCCAGGTGCGCAACGCCTACATCCGGGTGCTCAACGCGCACGGCGGCACCGAGATCGCCCGCTACGACCTCTCCGAGGACGCCGCCACCGAGACCGCGATGATCTTCGGCGAGCTCTACCGCAACGGCGGCGAGTGGAAGTTCCGCGCGGTCGGCCAGGGCTACGCCTCCGGCCTGGTCGGCATCGCCCAGGACTTCGGCGTGAACGTCTGACCGGTCCGGCAACCGCCTGAGCCCGGCTCGTTTCGAGCCGGGCTCATGTTTTTCGGCGGCCGGATCTTCGACGACCCGGTCGGTGCTCCCGACGGCTGTCCGGTCGCCGGCTAGCCCTGGTTGGCACGCAGCTCCGGCAGGTCGAGCAGCTCGGTCTCGTCGTCCGGCGACAGGTCGACCACCTCGGGCCGGCGCTCGTGCTCGGCCGCCACCTCGTCGCCGAGCACGTCCGCCAGATCCTGCTCCGGCACCGGGCGGCCCACCGTCACCGGCGCGGCGGCGGGCGCGGGGCGCTCGACCAGCTCGGAGCGCTCCGCCAGCTCGGCGACCGAGCCGACCGTGGGCGCCGGCGCCGCCGCCCGCACCGCGGCGCCGCGGTCGAAGAAGCTGAAGCCCGCACCCCGGGTCCCGCCCTGCTGCGGGCGCGGGCGCTGGCGCTCCACCGGGACCACGGCCGCGGCCGTGCCCGCCTCGGCCGCCATGGCCGGCAGCACCGGGCGCACCGGCGAGGCGGCCACGGCGGGCCGCTCCTGGCGCTCCTGGCGCTCCTCGGGCGGCGTCAGCCGACCGATCCGCCCGGCCGGTACCGCCGGAGCCGGCCCGGCGGGCAGGTAGGCGGTGCGCACCTCGGGCAGCACGGCGGACCGGGGAGCGGCGACGGGGCCCTCGGCAGGCCCCTCGGCAGCGCTCCCACCGGACGGCCGAGCATCGGACCGAGCGACGGACGGCTGAGCGACGGACGGCTGCGTGACGGATGGCTGGCCGGCGGGCTGGGCGGACAACAACTGGGCGACGGGCCGGGTGGCGATCACCGCGGCGGCCGAGGCCGACGCCTTCCGACGGGCCGTCAGCTCCGTCTCGGCGGTGGCCCGCGCCGCACGCTCCGCGCGCCGCTCCAGGAACCGCAGCGCGTTGGCCGCCCGCAGGTAGGCCACCGGCGTCACCGGGTGCTCGGGGCGGGCCGCCTCGATCGCCTGCTGGGCGGCCTCGGCCTCCTTGAGCGCCTGCGCGGCCGCCTGCACCGCCCGCTCGCGCAGCAACCGGGCGATCTCGGTCTCCGCCTTCGCCAGCCGCGACTTCTCCGCCGTCAGCCGGCGCCCGAGCCTGCTGGCCCGCTCCTCGGCGACCTCGGCGGCGTACTCGGCCTCGGCCAGCTGCTCCTCGTACCGCTCCTCGTCGCGCACCCGGCGCACCGCGGCGGTGTCCGCCGCGGCCCGGGCCGCACGGTCGCGCTGACGCAGCACCATGGCCAGGCCCAGCACCGCGAGCACCGACGCGACGCCGACCGAGCGGACCACCACGCCGTCCGCGCTGGCGAGCAGAGCGGCGAGCGCGGCCAGGGTCAGGGCGGCGGCCGCGGCGTACGGTAGCGCGCGGTTGAGCAGAGAGGAGTGTCGGTGGCGTCCGCGAGACATGAGCAAGAAACTAGCGTGCGAATAGCGGCACTGTCAGCCTGAGCCCACATCCCGCCTCGGCAGTGGGAGGTCGGCTCCGGGCCGGTCGGCGACTGACGGCACGTCACCGCGCCGAGGGTGCCGCGCCCTTGCCGTTGTGGCCGCCGCCGTCCTCCGGCAGCTTGCAGATGTGCTGGAGCCAGAGCGCGGCCGCCACCACACCGGCCCCGGCGACCACCGCCAGGCCCGCGGTGAGCGCCGCGCCCCGGTGGGCGTTGAAGTCGGGCAGCGTGAGGAGCTCGATGCCCAGGCCCGCGTAGACACCGCTGACCAGCGCCGAGACCAGCGCACTGGCCTGCCCGAGCACCACCGCCCGGGCCGCGCTCAGCGGGTCCACCCGCTTGGCACCCGGCGTGCGCTCCCGCATCGCCTTCAGCCGGGAACGCAGCGAGATCGCCGTCGCGAGCAGGATCACCGCGATGACCGCCAGCACCACCGGGGCCGCGGCCGGCACCCCCGGCAGTGTGTCCAGTGAGTTCCAGAGCTTGGCACCGGCCCAGGCCAGCGCCGTCGCGACCACGAAGATGCCCAGCAGGAGACGGAGGCGGAGCGGCTTCACTGGACAGAGGGTCCTTCCGGGCGGCGGGGGTGCGGGCAGCGCCAACCCACCGTACCCGCACCCGCGGCGCCGATTACCGGCCACCGGCCGCCCCACGTGCCGGTCGGACGCTTACTCGGGCAGGCGCAGCTGGATGTCGGTGCGGCGCCGCACGCCCTGGGCGCCCTCGCCACCGAGGCGGCCCAGCAGGTCGGTGACCTTGCCGTGGTCCGGCAGCTCGCCGTCCGGGTCCGCGTCGCTCCACGGCGCGAGCACGAAGACGCGCTCGTGGGCGCGCGGGTGCGGCAGCAGCAGCACCGGGTCGCTGCTCAGCATGCCCTCGTAGGTGATGATGTCGACGTCCAGCGTGCGGGCACCCCAGCGCACGGCGCGCTCGCGCCCGAAGGCGTCCTCGATCGCGTTGGCCCGCTCCAGCAGGGAGTACGGCGGCAGCGTGGTGCGCAGCACCACCACCGCGTTGTAGTAGTTGGGCTGCTCGCCCGGTCCGCCC
The DNA here is from genome assembly GCF_042957465.1 of Kitasatospora sp. NPDC008050. Classification (NCBI taxonomy): domain Bacteria; kingdom Bacillati; phylum Actinomycetota; class Actinomycetes; order Kitasatosporales; family Streptomycetaceae; genus Kitasatospora; species Kitasatospora sp. NPDC008050. The sequence continues at coordinate 51,556 of NZ_JBIBIJ010000002.1, read as the reverse complement.
AGGGCGGCGGTCTCGAAGACCGCGGAGACGGCGGTGATCCGCAGGCCCGGCGTGTCCGCCAGCGCGTCCACGGCCCCCTGCAGGGTCTCCAGCCGGTTGCCGAGGTTGCTGCCGAGGGCCAGCACCGCGGTGCGCGGGTTCTGCAGGGTGGTGTCGACGCTGTCCACTCGGTACTCGAGGTTGAAGGTGGTCGGCGAAGCCGTCGGGTCGCTGGTACTCATCAGAAGTCCTCTTCGGCTGGCGGCTCAAATGCAGGAATCACCGTAACCCTCATGCGCGGCGCCGGAGGATGGTGATGGTCACATCGTCGAACGGCACCGTGATCGGCGCGTCCGGCTTGTGCACCGTGACCTCGACCTCCTCCACCGCCTCGTGCTCGAGGCACTGGTCGGCGATCCGCTGAGCCAGGGTCTCGATCAGGTCCACGGGTTCACCGGCGATGATCGCCGTGACCTGCTCGGCGACGATCCCGTAGTGGGCCGTGCGAGTGAGGTCGTCACCGGAGGCGGCCGGGCGGGTGTCGAGGAAGAGGACCAGGTCGACCACGAAGGTCTGCCCCTCGATCCGCTCACGCTCGAAGACGCCGTGGTGGCCGCGGGCACGCAGGCCCCGCAGGGTGACGCGGTCCAGCAACTGAATCACTGCTCCTGATCTTGGAACGGCAGGCGTGGTCGCCCGCCGTCCGTCGAATCTACCCTTGCAGCCGAAACGGACCGCGACTCAGTCCTCGTCCTCGTCATCCCCGCTGGTCAGTACGGGTGAGCCGTGGTGCGACCAGAGGCGCCAGCCGGAGGCGGTGCGACGGAACAGGTTGCTGGAGACGACCTTGCCGCCGACCAGCGGGCCCAGCTCGCCCTCCTCCTCGGCCTCGCCGCCGGACAGGATGTTCTCGGTGCAGGTGACCAGGGCCACATCGCCCTGGACCTCGCACTCGACGTCGGTCAGGAAGAACTGGATGTACTCGGTGTTCATCATGATCAGCAGATACGACCGGGTGACCTGGGCCCGCCCGCGCAGCACCGGCCACCCCGGGTGCACACAGACCACGCCGGACTTGTCGTCGGCGTCCGCGGCGGAGAGCCAGACGTCCTCGATGGCCTCCAGATCGCCGTTCTCCAGCGCCTCGTAGAGCCGCTGGTTGGCGGCCAGCACTGCCTCCCGGTCGGCGGCGGCCCGAGCGGCCGCCGCGCCGTTGTCCAGCATGCCGTTGCCCACCGTGCCGTCACCAGTCACGCGACCACCCGCTTCCGTTCGCGTCCTCGTCTGTTCGTCCGTCTGTTCCTTCGGTCCCGCTCCCCCCGACCCGGCTCCGGGCCCCGGTGCCGGGTCCCCGACCCGGCTCCGGGCCCCGGTGCCCCGGCCCCGGGCGATCCGGCTTGGCCGCGGCCGGCTCAGCTGGCACCGGCCGCCTGCCAGGCGGCCACCACCCGGACGGCGTCCGCGGTGCCCGCCACGTCGTGCACCCGCACGGCCCAGGCCCCGGCCCGGGCCGAGAGCACCGAGATCGCCGCCGTGGCGTCGTCGCGCTGCCGGGCCGGGCGCAGCTGCCCGGTTTCCGGGTCGGCGAGCAGCGTACCCAGGAAGCGCTTGCGGGATGCCGCCACCAGTACCGGGCGACCCAAGGCGGTGAGCGCGTCCAAACCCGCCAGCAGCGACCAGTTGTGCTCGCTGGTCTTGGCGAAGCCGAGCCCCGGGTCCAGGATCAGCTGCTCCTCCTTGACGCCCGCCGCCAGCAGCGCCTCGATCCGCACGGTGAGCTCGGCCACCACATCGGCCACCACGTCCTCGTAGACCGCGAGCCGGTCCATGTCCGCGGACTGGCCGCGCCAGTGCATCACCACGAAGGGCGCCCCGTGCTCGGCCACCACCGCGGCCATCGCCGGGTCGGCCAGCCCGCCGGAGACGTCGTTGACCAGCACCGCCCCGGCCGCCAGCGCCTGCTCCGCCACCACGGCCCGCATGGTGTCCACCGAGACCAGCACCCCGGCCGCCGCCAGCTGCCGGACCACCGGCAGCACCCGGCGCAGCTCCTCCGCCTCGGTGACCCGCTGCGAACCGGGGCGGGTCGACTCCCCGCCGACATCCACCAGGTCCGCGCCGCGGGCCACCAGGTCAAGACCGTGCGCCACCGCGGCAGCCGGATCCAGCCACTGCCCGCCGTCCGAGAAGGAATCGGGCGTCACGTTGACGACGCCCATCACGGCACAGCGTTCGAGGTGCGGAAAACCGGGCAGCGGGTTGTTCATGAGCCCATTATCGGCCCGGCTCCCGAGAACACCCCAGCCCCTGCCGGGCAGGGCCGGCAGGGGCTGGGCAGCGGGCGAAGGATGCGGCTAGGCCGCCGGGGCGATCGACGTGCTGTCGCCCGCGGGCACCGGCATGAGCCCCTGACGCTGGCGCTTGCGGCCGAACTTCGGCATGCCCAGCGTGATGAACGCCTCGGCCTGCATCACCGCGAAGCCGATCCGCGGCAGGTCCCGGGTGTTCGGGTAGACCATGAACCGCGGCTCCCACTCCGGCTGGAACTTGGCGTTGAACTTGTACAGCGACTCGATCTGGAACCAGCGCGAGAGGAAGACCAGCAGCCCGCGCCAGGCCCGCAGCACCGGACCGGCGCCGATCCGCTCACCACGGGCCAGCGCGGAGCGGAACATCGCGAAGTTCAGCGAGACCCGGCGGATGCCCATGGCCGGCACCGCCTGCAGCGCCGCCACGATCAGCAGCTCGTTCAGGCCGGGGTCGGCCGCGCGGTCGCGGCGCATCAGCTCCAGCGAGATGCCGTCCGGTCCCCACGGCACGAAGTGCAGCACGGCCTTGAGGTCGTCTCCGCTGGCGTCGCCCTCCTCCGGCTCCTTGTGCGCGGTGACCACCACGCAGTTGTCGTCCGCCGGGTCACCGAAACGGCCCAGCGCCATCGAGAAACCGCGCTCGGTGTCGGTGCCGCGCCAGCGGGCGGCGGCGTCGGCGATCCGCAGCTTCTCCTCGCGGGTCAGGTCGCTGACCCGGCGCACCTGGCAGGAGTAGCCGTTGCGCTCGATCCGCTTGACCATCTGACGCACGTTGCGCATCGCGCGCCCGGCCATCGAGAAGGTGGTCGCGTCCACGATCGCCTCGTCGCCCAGCTCCAGCGCGTCCAGCCCGGCCTCGCGGGTCCAGACCTCGCCGCCGACCTCGCTGCAGCCGACCACGGCCGGCACCCAGGCGTGCTCGCGGGCCTGCGCCATGAAGACCTTGATGGCACCCGGCCAGGCCTCCACGTCGCCCACCGGGTCACCGGAGGCGAGCATCACGCCGGAGATCACCCGGTAGGAGATCGCCGCCTTGCCGGTCGGCGAGAAGAGCACGCTCTTGTCCCGGCGCAGCGCGAAGTAGCCCAGCGAGTCGCGCTCGCCGTGCCGCTCCAGCAGGGCGCGGACCTTGACCTCCTCGTCGGCGGTCAGCTCCGGCTCCGGCTTCTCCGGGCGCAGCAGCAGGTAGGCGGTGGAGACGGCGGTCAGCAGACCGAGCCCGGCCAGCGAGTAGCCGACCACGTCGCCGATCCGGTCCGGGTGGTAGCTGATCGGGCCGTCCAGGCCGAACAGGCCCCAGACGGTCTCGTGCAGCCGGTCGAGCAGACTCGGGTGGCCCATCTCCTTGGCCGGGTGGGCGCTGACGATCAGCAGGCCCAGGCCCAGGCTGATCGCGCCCATCACGACCAGGTTCAGCAGCGCCCGCCAGCGGGTGCGCGGGTCGGCCTTGGCGTAGAACTCGCGGCGGTGCACCAGCATCACCACGAAGAGCACCACCGAGACGATGGCGGGGCCGACCTGGTGCCAGCGCAGCACGTGCAGCGCGGCGCCGACCGGCAGCAGCACGCAGACCATCCGCCAGGCCCGCTGCTTGCGCCGGCGCAGCGCGTGCGCCAGCAGCACCAGCAGGATGCCGACCAGCAGGGTGCCCGCGGTGGCCAGCGTGGTGGTGGTGCCGGGCAGCTGACCGGCCCAGGTGTGCATCCTGGTGCGGCGCAGCTTCGGGAAGACGGCGCTGGCGATGTCCACCAGCCCGATCAGCAGGCAGGCATAGCCCACCGCACCCGGCAGCCAGGCGCGCGGGACGGCGGCAGCCTGGGTGCGCAGCGTCTGCAGGCCCCTTCGGCGGGGCTGCTCCGGGGCCTGAGAATCCTGCTCAGTGGACACGGGAACGCTCATGGGAACTCAGCCTAGAGGGTGTGCACAGGTGCCCGGTCACCCAGAAGGATGAGCCGTGATGGGCCTTCATACGTATGTCCTTACCTTGACCATGAGACCGTCAAGAGCGAGTAATGGCTGGTCCACCGCGTGGAACCGGCCGCCGGGCGGACCGGTCCCGGCCCCCCGCACGAGTGGCGACGCCGAAGTCTAGAGCTTTGGTTCCTGTGGGTGAAGCCGACCGGCTGACGACGGCGCACCCGTGCCGCCCGCCATTCACCTGGCGTTGCCCAAGTGGGCTGGAGCGGCTCCGGTGGCTGCCCGCCGATCCGTCTCGGATGATGAGTCAGCGGTACCCGCCGACTACGTGTTGAACCCCGTGACGCCTGGCCGGGCCTGTCTTTGACGCCACGCCAGCCCGTCCGGCGCACCAGGGAAGGCTCTGGGATGGAACTGACCAGCAGCGCGCTGGTGTACGTCATGGTGGCGTTCGCCCTGCTGATCACCGCGGCCGTGATCTGGCTCTGGCCCCGGCTCGCCGGGCCCGGACCGGTGCACCTGTTCGGCCGACTGGGCATGCTGACGGCCACTCAGGTACTGGTCCTGGCCATCTGCGGGCTGGCCGTCAACGACAGCTACGGCTTCTACACCTCCTGGCACGACCTGCTCTCCCCCGACACCAGCAAGCTGGCGCTCAGCCCGGTGCCGGGCGGCAAGGGCGGCCCGCCGAGCGGCGGCGCGCTGGTGCAGCCGGCCGAGGAGAGCGGCCTGTCCGGCATCACCGACCTGCCACAGGGCAGACCGCAGGACGTCGGCCGGGTGGATTCCATCCGGGTGACCGGCAAGCTGACCGGGATGTCGGACCAGATGTTCATCTATCTGCCACCCGAGTACTTCAATCCGAAGTACTCCCGGGAGCGCTTTCCGGTGCTGCTCACCCTGGCCGGCTTTCCGGCCCCCGCGCTCGCGCTGCTGAGTGATCTGCACGCTCCGCAGACCGCCTGGGACCTGCAGCGCACCGGCCGGATGGCACCCACCATCGTGGTGATGGCCCGGCCCGCGGTGGCCGCTCCGCGCGACACCGAGTGCGTGGACGTCCCGGGCGGTCCGCAGAGCGAGACCTGGTTCGCCAAGGACGTGCCCACCGCGCTGCGCTCGGCCTACCGGGTGAGCCGCTCGCCCGCCTCCTGGGGCGTGCTCGGCTACTCCACCGGCGGCGCCTGCGCCCTGCGCCTGACGCTGCGCGATCCCGACGCCTACGGCTCGGCGGCCGCGCTGCACGGGGACTACCAGGTGGTCCCGGACCCGTGGGCCAGCGGTGACCTGTTCGGCGGCAACCAGCAGCTGGCGCAGAGCTACGACCTGAGCTGGCGGCTGCACAACCTGCCCGTGCCGAAGAGCTCCCTGATGATCGTCACCACCCGGACGGAGGAGAACTACCCGGCCACCGAGCAGTTCCTGAACTCGGCGGCACCGGTCACCGCCGCGCACCCCGAACTCACCGTCGACTCGCTCTTCCTGCCCGACGGCGGCCACAACTTCGAGACCTGGTGCCGCGAGCTGCCCGCCTCCCTGGAATGGATGAGCGACCACCTGGCGCCGCCACAGGACCGCGAACCGCGAGCCTGAGCGGGCGTCGAAGCGGCCGCCGAGGGGGCGACGGGTGGGCCCGACCCGGGTCAGCGCCCGATGATCAGGCTCATCGCCTCGGCGCGGGTGGCGGGGTCGCGCAGCTGGCCGCGGACGGCCGAGGTGATGGTCTTGGCGCCCGGCTTGCGGATGCCGCGCATCGACATGCACATGTGCTCGCACTCGATCACCACGATCGCGCCGCGCGGCTCCAGGATCCGCATCAGCGAGTCGGCGACCTGGCTGGTCAGCCGCTCCTGCACCTGGGGGCGGCGCGCGAAGACGTCGACCAGCCGGGCCAGCTTCGACAGGCCGGTGATCTTGCCGCTGATGGCCGGGATGTAGCCGACGTGCGCCACGCCCTGGAAGGGGACCAGGTGGTGCTCGCAGGTCGAGAACACCTCGATGTCCTTCACCAGCACCATCTCGTCGTGGCCGAGGTCGAAGGTGGTGGTCAGCACATCCTCCGGCTGCTGCCAGAGGCCGGAGAAGATCTCCTTGTAGGCCCGCGCGACCCGGGCGGGGGTCTCCAGCAGCCCCTCGCGGTCCGGGTCCTCGCCGACGGCGATCAGCAGCTCGCGCACAGCGTTCTCGGCTCGCTTCTGGTCGAAGGTGCCGACGGCGCTCTGTCCGTCGAGCGTCACCGGATCGATCATGCGAACCTCACACAAGTAGCTGGGAAGAGTGAGCGGCACCAGTCACACGAATGCCGCGCCTCCAGGGTACAAACCCTGGAAACGCGGCATCCATTCCGTCCAGCCGTTCCGTCCGGCCGAAGGCTCAGCCCTGGGACGAGTCCCCACCGACCGGCGGGAGCTTGACGATGTCCACCGGGGCGGAGTCGACGGAGGCGGCGGAGCCGTTGGTCAGCGCCAGCTCCTTCGGGGACTGCACCGGCGGGCGGGTCGACGGGGTGCGTCGGGCCGAACCGGTCCAGGCGGGGCGAGCCGGGCGCTTCACGATGGGCGCGAAGATCTCGGCGATCTGCTCCTTGTTCAGGGTCTCCTTCTCCAGGAGCTCCAGAACCAGGTTGTCGAGCACGTCGCGGTTCTCGACCAGGATCTCCCAGGCCTCGTTGTGCGCGTTCTCGATCAGCTTCTTGACCTCCTCGTCCACCAGCCCGGCGACCTCTTCCGAGTAGTCGCGCTGGTGGCCCATCTCACGGCCCAGGAACGGCTCGGCGTTGTCGGAGCCGAACTTGATCGCACCCAGGCGCTCGGTCATGCCGTACTGGGTGACCATCGCGCGGGCGGTGGCGGTGGCCTTCTCGATGTCGTTCGAGGCGCCGGTGGTCGGGTCGTGGAAGACCAGCTCCTCCGCCGCGCGCCCGCCCAGCATGTAGGCCAGCTGGTCGAGCATCTCGTTACGGGTGGTCGAGTACTTGTCCTCCTCCGGCAACACCATGGTGTAGCCGAGCGCCCGACCACGGGACAGGATGGTGATCTTGTGCACCGGGTCGCTGTTCGGGCAGGCCGCCGCGACCAGGGCGTGGCCGCCCTCGTGGTACGCGGTGATCTTCTTTTCCTTCTCGGACATGATCCGGGTGCGCTTCTGCGGGCCGGCCACCACGCGGTCGATCGCCTCGTCCAGCGTGACGTTGTCGACCAGCTTCTTGTCGGAGCGGGCGGTCAGCAGCGCGGCCTCGTTGAGGACGTTCGCCAGGTCCGCACCGGTGAAGCCCGGGGTGCGCTTGGCGACGGCCTTGAGGTCGACGTCCGGCGCGACCGGCTTGCCCTTCTGGTGCACCTTGAGGATGTCCAGGCGGCCCTGCAGGTCGGGGCGCTCGACGGCGATCTGCCGGTCGAAGCGGCCCGGGCGCAGGAGCGCCGGGTCCAGGATGTCCGGGCGGTTGGTGGCGGCGATCAGGATCACGCCGCCCTTGACGTCGAAGCCGTCCATCTCGACCAGCAGCTGGTTGAGGGTCTGCTCGCGCTCGTCGTGACCGCCGCCGAGGCCGGCGCCGCGGTGGCGGCCGACCGCGTCGATCTCGTCGACGAAGACGATCGCCGGGGCGTTCGCCTTGGCCTGCTCGAAGAGGTCGCGCACCCGGGAGGCACCGACACCGACGAACATCTCGACGAAGTCGGACCCGGAGATCGAGTAGAACGGCACGCCCGCCTCACCCGCGACCGCGCGGGCGAGCAGGGTCTTGCCGGTACCGGGCGGGCCGTAGAGCAGCACGCCCTTGGGGATCTTGGCACCGACCGCCTGGAACTTGGCCGGCTCCTGCAGGAACTCCTTGATCTCGTGGAGCTCCTCGACCGCCTCGTCGGCGCCGGCGACGTCGGCGAAGGTGGTCTTCGGGGTGTCCTTGGTCAGCAGCTTGGCCTTGGACTTGCCGAACTGCATGACCCGCGAGCCGCCACCCTGCATCTGGTTCATCAGGAAGAGGAAGACCAGCACGATGATGACGATCGGCAGCATCGAGAGCAGCAGGCTGACGAAGGTCGACTGCTTCTCGGGGCTGATCGTGTAGCCCTGCGGCAGCTGGCCCTTGTCGACCTGGCTCTGCAGCGTGGCCGCGAGATCCTTGCCCTGGTCCCCGATGTAGGAGGCCTGGAACTTGCTGCCGGACGGGCTCTTGCCGCCGGAGCCGGCGCTGGAAAGCGTGGCACCGGGGTTGAGTTCGATCTTGATGGTGTTGGAGTCACCGGTGGTGAGCTGGGCCTGCTTGACCTGGCCAGCGTCGATCGCCGCCACCACCTGGCCGGTGTCCACCGTCTTGTAGCCGTTCGAGTCCGAAACGACCTGCATCAGCACAATGACGGCGACGACTGCCAGGAGGATCCATGCGATCGGCGCGCGGAAGTATCGCTTGACGTCCATCCATGCGGGGCGTTGCCGCCCCGTCCCTCCTGCCACTCAACGGCACCCTCCGGGCCGGCTGGCCCGTCGGTGCAATCCGATATGTGCGAGTGCACTCCGCCCTCGTCAGCACGCTCGTACGACGAGAGGGTAATTTGACCGTACAGCAGTAGTGCCCTGCTCTGTGGAAGCAAGGCGCCACCACTCTGTGCAGTTGTACGCCTGCCGACTCCAACGGGTGAAATCGGCGAACTGTTCCCCGACGTCCCGCCTTCGGCTCAGTTGGACCGCTCAGCCGCCGTAGACGTGTGGGGCGAGCGTACCGATGAACGGCAGGTTGCGGAGCTTCTCGGCGTAGTCCAGGCCGTACCCGACCACGAACTCGTTGGGGATGTCGAAGCCCACGTACTTGACGTCGATCTCCACCTTGGCGGCGTCCGGCTTGCGCAGCAGGGTGCAGACCTCCAGCGAGGCCGGGCCGCGCGAGCCGAGGTTGCCGAGCAGCCAGGACAGCGTCAGACCGGAGTCGATGATGTCCTCGACGATCAGCACGTCGCGGCCGGCGATGTCGGTGTCCAGGTCCTTGAGGATCCGCACCACCCCGGAGGACTTGGTGCCCATCCCGTAGGACGAGACCGCCATCCAGTCCATCGTGACCTGCGAGTGCAGCGCCCGGGCGAGGTCGGCCATGACCATGACCGCGCCCTTGAGGACGCCGACGATCAGCAGGTCCTTCCCGGCGTAGTCCCGGTCGATCCGCTCCGCCAGCTCCAGCAGCTTCGCGTCGATCTCGGCCTTGCTGATGAGCACCTTCGCCAGGTCGGCGCCCATGTCCTTGTCGTCCACCGGGAGTACGTCCTCAAGGGTTTGTGGTCCTGTGCCGGCGGTCAGTCGTCCTGCCGCCGAAACACCAGGTTGCCACACCTACGGGTGACCTCGACGCCCCCGGGTAGCTGCAGCGGCCCCTGGCCGCGCCAGCCGGTGACCAGCAGGTCGACCGTCTCCAGATGGCGGGCGAACAGGTCGCCGGCCGGGGAACCGGTGCGCAGCGCGGCCCGGCGCAGCACCCGGCGGCGCACCGCGGCGGGCAGTTCGGCCAGTGCGGCTACCGGCAGCACCCCCTGGCCGATGCCCCGCTCGGGGCCCTGGTCGGGCCGGTAGAGCTCCTGCTCGGCCCGGCTGGCCCACTGGTCGAGCGCGTCCGCGTCGTCCCGGAAGAGCCGGGCGGTGCGGGCCAGGGCCTCCACCACACCGTGGCCCAGGTGCTTCTCCAGCACCGGCAGCACCTCGTGGCGCACCCGGGCCCGGGTGTAGGCGGGGTCCAGGTTGTGCGGGTCGTCCCAGACCGGGATGGACTGCGCGGCGCAGGCCTGCCGGGTGGCGGCACGGTCCAGGTCGAGCAGCGGGCGGCGGTAGCGGCCCTTCTGCGCGGGCATGCCGGCCAGCGAACGGGCGCCGGAGCCGCGGGCCAGGCCCAGCAGCACCGTCTCGGCCTGGTCGTCGCGGGTGTGGCCGAGGAAGACCGCCAGCGCCTGGTGGCGGTCGGCGGCCTCGTCCAGCGCGGCGTAGCGGGCGTCCCGGGCGGCGGACTCCGGGCCGCCCTGCCGCCCGACCCGGACCGGGACGGCCTCCACCGGGTCCAGGCCCAGCGCCCGCAGGCGTTCGGCGACCTGGCGGGCCCGCTCGGCGGAGCCGCTCTGCAGGCCGTGGTCGACGGTGACCGCACCGACCCGCAGGCCGAGCTTGGGGGCTTCGAAGGCGGTGGCGATGGCGAGTGCCATGGAGTCCGCGCCGCCGCTGACGGCGACCAGGACCAGCGGGGAGCCGGGGGCGGCGGGGACCCGGGGCAGTCCGGAGGGATGACGGCGGGCGTTGCCGATCAGCACGGTGCTCGGCGCGCACACGCTCTGCGCGGTGACCGGCGCGGGGCCGGCCGGGGCGGAGCCGACCGGGGTGGGGACGGCGGAGCTGGGGACGGGGATCGGAGCGGCGCGCCGCGAGGCGGCGACCGGGATCGGGACAGCGGCCTCGGCCGCGAGGTCCATCAAGGCGCGGCGGACGGCCAGGCGTATCGCCGCGACGGCGGGGTGTGGGCCCACGGGGAGCAACTCCTCTGGCTGGTGGTGACCGAACGCTCACAGATCGTCGCAGAAAGGTGGGCGGCCCTCGGCCCCCCGCGCCACCGGTACGACCACCGTCCCCCGGACGGGTGAATGAAGAAACGTTCCGCCGACACGCCCCCTCACTCGTCCGGGGGCTTGGGCTGGGACTGGCGTCCGACCCGCGCCACCCAGGCGGCCGGGTTGTGGATCTCGTCCTTGGTCGGCAGGGTGTTCGGCGAGGTCCAGATCCGGTTGAAGCCCTCCATGCCGATCCGGTCCAGCACGCCGCGCACGAAGACCGCGCCGTCCTGGTACTGGCGCAGCTTGGCGTCCATCCCCAGCAGCTTGCGCAGCATCAGGTCCAGCCGGCTGGCGCCCTTGTCCCGACGGCGCTGGAACTTCTCCCTGATCTCCAGCACGCTGGGCACCACGGCCGGCCCGACGCCGTCCATCACCACGTCGGCATGCCCTTCGAGCAGCGACATCACCGCGGTCAGCCGGGCCAGGATCTCGCGCTGGTTCGGGGTCTGGACCACGTCCAGCAGGGTGCCGGCCCCGCTGCTCGGGCGCTCGCCCGGGGCGAGCACCTCGCGCAGCCGCTCCAGCAGGGCCATCGGCTCCACATCGGTCTCGGCCAGGAACGCCTGCACCTCGGACTGCACGTGGTCGCGCAGCCAGGGCACGGCGCTGAACTGGGTGCGGTGGGTCTCCTCGTGCAGGCAGACCCAGAGCCGGAAGTCGTGCGGATCGACGTCCAGCTCCCGCTCCACCTGGACGATGTTGGGGGCCACCAGCAGCAGCCGGCCGGGACCGGTGGGGTCGGCGCCGAGCCTGGGCTGGTCGAAGAGGTCGGCCGGGCCGGCCGGGGCGCCCGCGGGGCCGGGCCCCGGGTCGGCGGCCGCGAAGGTCTCGTACTGCCCCAGCACCTTGCCGGAGAGCAGCGCCAGCACCGCGCCCACCTCGACGCCGGTCACCTTCTCGCCGACCACGCCGAGCACCGCGCCACCGGGCGTCTCGGCCCGCCGGGCGGCCAGCTTCTCCACCAGCGGGCGGATCACGGTGCGAAAGCCCGCGACGTTGGCGCGCACCCAGCCGGGGCGGTCCACCACCAGCACCGGCGCGGACCCGTCGGCCGCCAGCCGGGCCGGGCGCATGCCGGTGTACTCGCGCACCGCCTCCTCGGCCGCCAGCGCGTGCCCGCGCAGCTCGCTCACCACGGTGCGGGCCTGCTCCCGGGTGACCTGCGGACCCGGCCGGGCCAGCCGGGTCGCCGTCGCGACCGCGAGATTCCAGTCGACCATGTCAGCACCGCCACTCGCGCTCGTCATGCCCTCACGGTACGTGCTGGCGGCCGCCGGCCCCACCCCTGTGACCGCGCCGTCGGACCCGGCTACTTGCAGCCGCAGGAGACCAGCTTGGCCACGATCCGGTCCATCGCGGCCCGGGCGACGGTGGCGTCGGCCGGGGTCCTGGTCATCAGCGCGAAGGAGAGCAGCCGCCCGTCGGCGTCCACCAGGGTGCCGGCCAGCGTGTTGACGCCGCTCAGGCTGCCGGTCTTGGCCCGCACCACCCCGGCCCCGTCGGCCGAGCCCTGGGCGGCGACGAAGCGCTTGTCCAGCGTCCCGGTCAGCCCGGCGATCGGCAGGCCGGTCAGCACCGGGCGCAGCTGCGGGTGGTCGGGGGAGGCGGCCAGCGCCAGCAGGTCGGCCAGCACCACCGGCGGGATGGTGTTGTGGACGTTCAGCCCGCTGCCGTCGTTGAGCGAGACCCCGGCCATCGGGATGCCGAGGCCGGTGAGCGTCTGGGTGACCGCCTGCGCCGCGCCGTCGTAGCTGACCGGCTGGTGCTGGGCCACCGCCACCTGCCGGGCCACCGCCTCGGCGAGGGTGTTGTCGGAGTTGGTGAGCAGCCGCTCCACCAGCCGGGGCAGCACCGGCGACCGCACCTCGGCGACCGGCGCAGCGTTCGCCGGGGCCTGGGTCTGGGCGGGCTTGCCGTCCACCTTGACGCCCTGGGCACCGAGCAGGTCGGTGAACTTGGCCACCGCCTGGGCGGCCGGGTCGGCGACCCGCACCGGGGCGTCCATGTCCTGGGTGGCGTCCACCCGGCCCTCGTCGATCATCAGCGACGACATCGGGCCGATGTTGGTGCCGTCGTTGAACTTGTGCGCCGCCGGGCCGGTGTACAGCGAGGTGTCGTACGACAGGTGCACGGTGGTGACGCCGGCCGCCTTGAGGGCGGTGGCGGTCCGGTTCGCCAGGTCGATCAGCGAGGCGGGCGCCGAGTCGGCGTCCACCGGGGAGCCGCCGATCCGGATCTGGTCCACCGGCAGCCCGGTCAGCGTCGGGTCGCCGCCGCCCACCAGCACGATGTCCGCGGGGGTGGCACCGTGCACCACCTTGGTGGTCAGCCGGGTGTCGGCGGGCAGCAGGCTGAGCGCGGCCACCGTGGTGGCCAGCTTGGTGGTGGAGGCGGGGGTGGACGGGGTGGTCTCGCCCGAGCCGAGCAGCAGTTTGCCGCTGCCGCCGTCGGCGATCGCGAAGGTCAGCGTGCCGAGCGCCTTGTCCGAGGTGAGCTGGCCGAGGGCGGCGGTCAGGCCGGCCGCGGTCGGCAGCCCGTCGGCTCCGCCGGTGACGGCCGGGGTGAGCACCGGCGCCGCGGCCGGGGGTGCGGCGGGTGGTGCGGCCGGCCCCGAGGCGGGCGCCTGGGCGTACGCCCGCGGCCCCACCGAACCGCCGCCGACCAGCAGGGCGACCCCCGCCACCCCCGCCACCACGCTCACGCCGACGCCGCCGCGGGCCCCCGCGCGTGTCCCTGCCCCTGTCACAGCCCATCCCCTTTCCACAGCACTCCCTCCCGTAGGAGACACTTGGATTCTGTCAGTCCCTACCTTGGAGGAACCGTTGGAGTTCGACGTCACCATCGAGATCCCGAAGGGCTCCCGCAACAAGTACGAGGTCGACCATGAGTCCGGTCGCCTTCGGCTGGACCGGATGCTCTTCACCTCGACCCGCTACCCGGCCGACTACGGCTTCGTCGAGGGCACTCTCGGCGAGGACGGCGACCCGCTGGACGCCCTGGTCATCCTCGACGAGCCGACCTTCCCCGGCTGCCTGATCAAGTGCCGCGCGATCGGCATGTTCCAGATGACCGACGAGGCGGGCGGCGACGACAAGCTGCTCTGCGTCCCGGCCACCGACCCGCGCTGGGAGCACCTGCGGGACATCCACCACGTGTCGGAGTTCGACCGTCTGGAGATCCAGCACTTCTTCGAGGTCTACAAGGACCTGGAGCCCGGCAAGTCCGTCGAGGGCGCTGCCTGGGTCGGCCGGATCGAGGCCGAGGCCGAGATCACCGCCTCGATCAAGCGTCTGGCGGAGTCCGGCGACGCGCACTGACGCCTGCCGGTCGTTCTCGTTCTTTCGAGGCCCGCTGACGGCTGGTGATCCCGAAGGCCGGGGTTGATGGATGACAGTCCATCGGCCCCGGCCTTCGCCGTCCGCCCGGCTCCCGCGCCGGGTCAGATGACCGCGCGGATCTCGCCGACCACCGCGCCGCCGCCGTGCAGCGGCACCGTGCCGATCCGGGCCAGCGCCTCCTCGGCGCCCGGCAGGCCGATCCGGCGCAGCACGGCGGCGAGCACCGGGCCGAGCGCCCGGCTCCCACCGTCGTCGATCTTGAACGCCAGCGCCCGGCCGTCCGGCAGCGCCACCGCCTGCACGGCCTCGGCACCCATCTTGGACAGCGCGCCGGGGACCGCCCGCATCAGCCAGGTGTCCGGGCGCCGGTTGCCGGCCACGTACTCGGGGTGGGCGCGCATCGCGTCCGCCACCCGGCGCGGCGCGCTGCCCTCCTCGGCGCGCAGCAGCGCCCGGTAGCCGCGGGCCAGGCCCACCAGCGAGACGGCGTGCAGCGGGGCGCCGCAGCCGTCGGTGCCGATCGCGGCTATCGCCTCGTCGGCGAGCTCGGCCAGTGCCTCGGCGGCCAGCAGCTGGATCGGGTGCTCCCGGTCCAGGTAGTTCTCGGTCGGCCAGTGGTTGGCCACGCTGGCGGCCAGCCAGGCGGCGTGCTTGCCGGAGCAGTTCATCACCAGCGGCTCGCGGTGCCCGCCGCCGGCCAGGTACTGCTCGGCCTCCACCGGGTCCAGCGGCAGGTCCGGCGGGGTCCGCAGCGCGTCGGCAGTCAGGCCGGCGGACGCCAGGATCCGCCGCACGCCGTCCAGGTGAAACGATTCTCCGGAGTGGCTGGCGGCCGCCAGGGCCAGCAGCTCGCCCTCGATCGGCAGGCCGGCCCGCAGCGTGGCCACGGCCTGGAACGGCTTGTTGCACGAGCGCGGGAAGATCGGCCGCTCGGGCTCGCCGAGGGCGAAGTCCACCGACCCGTCGGGGGCGAGGACGACCAGCGAGCCACGGTGGTGGCCCTCGGTGAAACCGGAGCGCACGACCTCGGCGAGGACGGGCAGCTGGGCAGCGGAGTCAGGCATCGGCGGTAGCGGCCTTCCGGGACGGTGAGGGTGGGACACCGGCCCCGCCGGGCCGGCTGGGTCTCAGTCGGACAGGTGAGGACCGGTCAGCAGGTCGTCGACCCGCGCTTCCCCCTCACGGTACCGCCGGGTGATCTCGGCGCTGCAGCCGTCCGCCGTGCGCTGCAGCAGCTGGCGGCGCCCGGAGACCTCGCGCTCGTGCGCGGTGAGCCGGTCCAGGGCGGCGAGCAGCTCGGCGGAGGCGTGCACGGCCAGATCGGCCAGCTGGACATCCCCCATCAGGGCGTCGGCCTGCGCCTGGTACTGCTCGCCGCGCGGGGTGCCCAGGGTGACGTGCCGGGCCGACTGGCGCACGTTGGAGGGAGCGTCGGCGAGGATCTGCGGCAGCCGGTGCAGCAGTGTGTCGGGGCGCGGCGGGCGCGGGTGGCGGTCCAGGGTGCGACGGTCCAGCTCGGCCCGCAGGATGTCCACCCGGCCCTGCAGCAGCCGGCGCAGGTACGACAGGTCGGCCTCCTGCTCCAGGGCGTCGCGGCGCAGCGTGCGCAGCTCGTCGAGGCCCAGGGCCGCGGTGTCCGGTACAGCCACCGCCGGCACCACCGCCACCGGCTCCGCGCCTGGGGCCGTCGGCCCACCGGGCACCCTGTTCGTCTCCATCACCCAACCACCTGCCATCGCATTGATCCCACCCTTGCCGCCCCTCACCCCGTTGCACGCCCGGCGGCCCCGGCGGGTTCCCCACGCCCCCGGCCGTCACCCACTCGGGCGAGCACCGTCAGTACAGGCATACGAACGGCACGAACGGCCGTCCGGGCCTTCGGCGCGGCCGCCTTGGGCATCGTGCCACCCCGGGCCGGCCAGCGGGGCCTGGATGCACCCGAACGGGCGCCTGGCGAACGGGTAGCGCTCAGCCCGCCGGCGGGTGCGGCGCACCGCTCGGGCGCGGGCACAATGGCCCGCATGCGAGCAGTGGTGCAGCGGGTGAGCGAGGCAGCCGTGACGGTGGCCGGGGAACAGGTCGGCGCGATCAGCGGGCCGGGGCTCTGTGTCCTGGTGGGGGTCACCCACCAGGACACCGAGGAGCAGGCGGCGGCGCTGGCCCGCAAGCTGTGGACGCTGCGGCTGTTTCCCGGTGACGGGACGGAGCTGTCCTGCTCCGACCTCGCCGCGCCGCTGCTGGTGATCAGCCAGTTCACCCTCTACGGCGACGCGCGCAAGGGCCGCCGCCCCACCTGGAACGCGGCCGCCCCCGGACCGGTCGCCGAGCCGCTGGTGGCCGAGGTGGTCGAGCGGCTGCGCGCGCTGGGCGCCGTGGTGGCCACCGGCCGGTTCGGGGCGGACATGAAGGTCTCGCTGGTGAACGACGGGCCGTTCACCGTGCTGGTGGAGGTCTGACCCCCTTGCGGCGCGACCTTACGGCGCGACCACGACCTCCTGGCCGGCCGGCACCGTGCCGGCCAGCAGTACCGCGTCGACCGGCACGTTCCGCTTGACCAGCGCGAGCGCGATCGGGCCCAGCTCGTGGTGGCGGGCCGAGGAGGTCACGAAGCCCAGCGCCCGCCCTCCCCCGGGCTCGGCGGCCAGGCGCACCTCGGCGCCGTGCGGGGGCAGCACCTCCTCGGTGCCGTCCAGGTGCAGGAAGACCAGCCGGCGCGGCGGCTTGCCCAGGTTGTGCACCCGGGCCACCGTCTCCTGGCCGCGGTAGCAGCCCTTGTTCAGGTGCACGGCGGTGCCCAGCCAGTCCACCTCGTGCGGGATGGTGCGGTGGTCGGTCTCGAAGCCCAGCCGCGGGCGGTGCGCCTCGATCCGCAGCGCCTCGTACGCCCAGCTCCCGGCCGGACTGCCGAACGCCTCGGCCTGCTCGGCCAGTTCGGCGCGCGGCAGGAACAGGTCGCGCCCGTAGGGCAGTTCGCGCACCGCGGCGGCTCCCACGGCCTCGGCGGCGGAGCCCGCCGGCAGGTACACCACGGCGAACTCGGCGGTGGCGTCGGCGATCTCGACCCGGTACATGAACTTCATGCGCTCCAGGTACTCGATCAGCGCGCCCTGGGTGCCGGGCTCGACGTGCGCCCAGCTGGTGGTGCCGTCGTCGACCAGGTAGAGGGCGTGCTCGACGTGTCCGTTCGGGGAGAGGATCAGCGCCTCGGTGGCCTGCCCCGGCGGCAGCGCGCTGACGTGCTGGGTGAGCAGCAGGTGCAGCCAGGCGAGCCGGTCGGGGCCGGTCACGGTGACCACCCCGCGGTGCGACAGGTCGGTGAAGGCACGGCCCGCCACCAGCTCGCGCTGCTCGCGGAAGATGTCGCCGTAGTGGGCCGCGACGCCCTCGTCGGCTCCCTCGGCGGGGACGGCTCCGGGCAGGGACAGCAGCGGGCTCTTCATGCCGGCCAGCTTACGACTGTGCCGCCTACGACTGTGACGCTGCGGGCCGGTCGGTGCAGTCGGCGCAGCGGCCGAAGATGGCGAAGTGCTTGAGATCGGTGTCGAAGCCGTGCTGGGTGCGCAGGCTGTCGATCAGCGGGGTGGCGATCGCGGTGTCGGTCTCGGTCACCGAGCCGCAGTCCCGGCAGACCAGGTGCAGGTGGTGGTGGCGGTCGGCCAGGTGGTAGGTCGGGGCGCCGTGGCCCAGGTGGGCGTGCGAGACCAGGCCCAGCTCCTCCAGCAGCTCCAGGGTCCGGTAGACGGTGGAGATGTTGACGCCACTGGCGGTGCGCCGGACCTGCGCCAGGAGCTCGTCCGGGGTGGCGTGGTCGAGCGTGTCCACCGCCTCCAGCACCAGCTGGCGCTGGGGGGTGAGGCGGTAGCCACGCTGACGCAGGTCGCTCTTCCAGTCGCTGGAGGCGGCCGCTCCGTTGTTCGCCACGCTGCTCTGCACCTGCCCTGCTCGCCGGCCGTGCCCGCACCCGGGCCGTGCCGACCAGTGTAGGGACCGGGGCGCGGGCAGGCGGCTCAGCGGAAGAAGGCGATTCCGTCGTCCGGCAGGTCGTTGATGTCCTTGATCAGCTGAGCGGGGCTGAGCACCTTCTTCAGCTGCGCGGACATGTACGGGCGCAGCGGCACCTCGGGGGCGGCCTTCTCGCCGACCCAGAGCAGCTCGTCGTTGACGAAGCCGTAGAGCCGCTTGCCGCCGCTGTAGGGGGCCGAGCCCTCGATCCGGGCGACCGCGTCGGTGGACACGTTGATCTGCGGCTTGCCGTCGGCCAGCTCGCCGTACCAGACCTCCACGGTGCCGTCGTCGCGGACCATGGAGATCTCCACGCCGCGCGCGCCGGTGGTGCCGTGCTGGTTGCTGGTGATCCGCCAGAAGCCGTGCTCGTTCTCCAGCGGGCGGACCTTCTCACCCTCGCTGTCCAGCACCCAGGTGCGGGAGCGGAACTCCAGGAAGGGCCGGCCGTCGTGCCGGAAGACGACCTCCTGGCCGAAGTTGCACTTCTCGCTGCCCTGGCCCCCTTCACCTGGCAGCGGGGCATAGACGCCAGCGCCCTCCCAGGTACCGAGGAGGAAGGCCAGCGGAACGACGTCCTTGTGGAGGTCAGAGGGGATCTCGATCATGGTCCTGTATCGCAGTCGTCGGCGGTGGGCTCTCCCTACGGTACGGGAGAGGTCAGCGCTGGCCCTGGTACAGCTTCGAGACGGAGAAGATGGCGAACCAGACGATCACGACGGCCATGATGCCGAGCAGGCAGTCGAAGAAAAGCTCGAGACCACTCACGGTGGGGCTCCCGGTGCGGTGATGGCGGACAGGAAGATGACGGCGCGAGTCTATCCGGCGGGGCCGCGCGGCTCGCGGTGAGGGCCGCCACACGCGCCGTGCCGCTCCGCCTAAGCTGACGAGATGTCGAAGAAGCTGGTCATCAAGGTCACCGCCGGAGCCGACGCGCCCGAGCGGTGCTCGCAGGCGTTCACGGTGGCGGCCGTCGCGGTCGCCAGCGGGGTCGAGGTCTCGCTCTGGCTGACCGGGGAGGCGTCCTGGTACGCGCTGCCGGGCCGGGCGGCCGAGTTCGAGCTGCCGCACGCCGCGCCGCTGCCGGACCTGGTGGACGGGATCCTGGCCGGCGGCGGCACGCTCACGGTGTGCACGCAGTGCGCCGCCCGGCGCGACATCGTGGAGGCGGACCTCATCGAGGGCGCCCGGATCGCGGGTGCCCAGGTCTTCGTCAGCGAGATCATGGCCGACGGCGTCCAGGCCCTCGTCTACTGAGGCTCAGGGCTCCTGCCGGCTGAGGCTCCGGGCCCCCTGCCGGCGGGCCCGCTAAGGCCCCTCCCGCTTCTCGGGCCGCTCGTGGTCGGGCTTGTCGCGGTCGTGGCCGGGCTGGTCCCAGCGGGGGTCGTCCCAGCGCGGGTCCCGCCACCAGTCGTCCTCGGGGTCGCGCTTGTTGGCGAAGACCGCGGCCAGCGGCGGTATCACCATGGCGACCACGCACATCCCGATCGCCGCACCCACCGAGAAGAACCGCACGACTCCCCAGGCGAGGACGAAGAGCCCCAGGCAGACGCCCATCGCGCCGAAGTAGTAGTAGTGCCTGCGCCGCTGCTGCACACCCCCAACGGTAGCCCCGCGACGCGCCTGGAGCCCCCGTCGGGACGGGGGCTCCAGGACTTTTCACCGACTCTCGCCGCCGGTGGCTCAGACCGCGATCGGGACCTCGGTCAGGGCGCCCTGGGAGGCGACCACCTTGCGGTCCACGGTCGCGCCGGGGACCAGCGCGCGCACGGTCCAGCTGCCGGGGGCCGCGAAGAAGCGGAACTGCCCGGTGGCCGAGGTGGGCACCTCGGCGGTGAACTCGCCGCCGTCGTTCAGCAGCCGCACGTAGCCGCTGACCGGCTCTCCGTCGCGGGTCACCGAACCCTGGATGATCGTCTCGTTCGCCACGTCAACTCCTGCCAGGTCCGGGCCGCCGGCCTTCGCACCACACATGTCGTCAGTCTCCTTGTTGCTCTCGGGTACGGCGCGGTGCTGCTCAGGCGCCGAGCTCGATCGGCACGCCCACCAGGCTGCCGTACTCGGTCCACGAGCCGTCGTAGTTGCGGACGTTCTCCTGGCCGAGCAGCTGGTGCAGCACGAACCAGGTGAGCGCGGAGCGCTCGCCGATCCGGCAGTAGGCGATGGTGTCCTTGGACAGGTCGACGCCCTCCTGCGCGTAGAGCGCGCGCAGCTCGTCGTCGGACTTGAAGGTGCCGTCGTCGTTGGCGTTCTTCGACCACGGGATGTTGCGGGCGCTGGGCACGTGGCCGGGGCGCTGCGACTGCTCCTGCGGCAGGTGGGCCGGGGCGAGCAGGCGGCCGGAGAACTCGTCGGGCGAGCGCACGTCGACCAGGTTGGTGCTGCCGATGGCGGCCACCACGTCGTCGCGGAAGGCGCGGATCGCGGTGTCCTGGGCCTGCGCCTTGTACTCGGTGGCCGGGCGGCTGGGAACCGCGGAGCCGTCGACCAGGTCGCGCGAGTCCAGCTCCCACTTCTTGCGGCCGCCGTCCAGCAGGCGGACGTCGCCGTGGCCGTACAGCTTGAAGTACCAGAAGGCGTACGAGGCGAACCAGTTGTTGTTGCCGCCGTAGAGCACCACGGTGTCGTCGTTGGCGATGCCCTTGGCGCTCAGCAGCGCCTCGAAGCCGGCCTGATCGACGAAGTCGCGGCGGACCGGGTCCTGGAGGTCCTTCTTCCAGTCGATCCGGATGGCGTTCTTGATGTGGTTCTTGTCGTACGCGGAGGTGTCCTCGTCGACCTCGACCAGGACGACCTTGGCGTCGTCCAGGTGGGCCTGGACCCAGTCGGCGTCGACCAGGACGTCGCTGCGGCTCATGATGTGTGTCTCCATCCGGGGGCGGTTGGCGGAAGGTGAGGTGCCTGGCGGCCCACTGCGGGGCTCTGGGTCGCCGGTCCGGGCCGATTTCCGAGAATGTCCGAAAATCTGTCCGGATAGTGGGACGAAGCAGAGATGCAGGTCCCCGGCCGGAAAAGCTGGGGGCGGGGCGCCGAGAGGCGGTTTTCAAGGGACGGCCGCAGACGGGAAGTGCCTGGTCGGGCCGGAAGAGCGGGCGTGGCAGCAGGTCGATTCTGCCGGAGCGGGCTGCCTGCTAGCGCATACGACACAGGCAGGCGGCCACGCGGCAGAGGTCCACCGCCCGCCGCTTCGTGAGATCCGCCTGTCGCTTCATGGGGACGATGCTAGGGAGCCGGGCCCGCCCCTGTCATTAGCGTATCGAATGGCGAGACTGAAATGTTCGAATAGTGGGATTTGACCGGGAGCCGCCCGTGCCCGCCCGGGTTCGGCGCCACCGGAGGATCAGCTGTTGGACAGGCGGACGTGGGAGCCGCGGAACTTCAGCGCCAGGCCGTCCGGCTCCGGGGTGACCTGGTCCAGGTCGAGACCCACCGGCATGCCCTGCAGGGTGAAGCTCCTGGTGCCGATCGCCGAGTTGATCGCCGCACCGACCCCGGGCAGCGCGCCCAGCCCGGACAGGTCGCCCACGCTGTCCACCAGCACCTTGTTGCCCTCGGTGCGCAGCTTCACCGTGGTGGCGAGCTTCTGCCCCAGCATCGAGGCGCTCACCTTGACCTGATCGGGACCGCCGTAGCCGAGCGACATCCGGGAGTCCAGGTCGAGCAGGGTCTGCACCTGCTGGTAGCTGATCTTCCCGGTGCCGGTACCGGAGTCCACCGTTGCCGAGTTCTCGTCACCGCTGATCTGAACACCCTTCAGATCGGCGACGAAGTCGTTCAGTTGGAAGCTCTGACCGGCGCCGCTCAGCTGCATCGCGGAGGCCGAGATGTGCAGGCTGCCGACCTTCCGGTCGATCAGGTCGGTCAGGAACGGGAAGTCGCCGATGGAGACCGAGGGCTTGCCGGTGATGCCCTGGTGGCCCGCCAGCTTGTCCGCCGCCTCGTTCTGCGCCACCACCACCGCGATCCGGTCGGCGCCCACCAGCAGGCCGGCCAGCACCGCGACGGCGCTGACCGCCTTGATCCAGCTGCGCATCGCACACTCTCCCCGTTGATCCGACCATGGTCGTCTACCGCCGGTACGACGATCCGGCGCCCCCCTTGGTTCCGAACACCCGGGCGAGTGCCCGGCCGCCGGGGCCCCGGAAAGCCCCTCCCCGGCGGCCCGGTCCCGCTCAGCCCCCGGCGAAGGGCGGCAGCACCTCGACGGTGCCGCCCTCGGTCAGCTCGACGGTGGCGTGGTCGCGCCCGCCCACCGGCTCGCTGTCCACCAGATAGGAACAGATGCCCAACAGGCGGACGAAGGCCGGCCGCTCGGCGTGCCGCGCCCTGACCTGGGCCAGGGCCTCGGCCAGGCTCGCCGCCCGGTACAGCTCCTCGGCGATGCCCGCCTCGGCCTTGGCGGCGGCCCAGTAGCGGATCGTCCCGGTCACCACGGCGCCGGGGGTGTCACCCGGCCGGACGCTGGCGGAGGGCTCGGTGGTCGCGGTCATGGCGGCCCCTTCTCGAAGGTGTACACATACGTGTGCCGGTCGGTGCCGTGCTCCATGATGGCGCGCGCCCCCGGGCGACCGGCAATCGCGCAGGCCAGCATGGTCGTACCCCGGGCGCACGGCCGTGAACGCGACCTTGATCACGCCTGGTGGCCCCTTCGCCGACCGGGTCCGTTGGGCTATTCTCAAGGCGTAAGGGATCCGGGCAGAGTCGCCCCCGGGTCCTTTTGTGCTTTCAGGACTCCGAACCGGACGTCCTTGCGAGTGGCAGCCCACGCGGAGAAACACCACGCGGCGAAGAAAAGAGGACGACCCGGGTATGAGTTCTCTCCTCCTGCTCACCAACGCACTGCAGCCATCGGCGGAGGTGTTGCCGGCGCTGGGGCTGCTGCTGCACCAGGTGCGGGTGGCCCCGGCCGAGGGGTCGGCGCTGGTCGATACGCCGAGCGCCGACGTGATACTGGTCGACGGCCGGCGCGACCTGCCGCAGATCCGCAGCCTGTGCCAGCTGCTGCGCTCCACCGGCGTCAGCGCGCCACTGATCCTGGTGGTCACCGAGGGCGGCCTGGCGGCGGTCACCGCCGAGTGGGGCATCGACGACGTGCTGCTGGACACCGCGGGCCCCGCCGAGGTGGAAGCCCGGCTGCGCCTGGCGGTGGGCCGCCAGCAGCAGGTGGTCACCGACGAGAGCCCCACCGAGATCCGCAACGGTGACCTGACCGTGGACGAGGCCACCTACTCGGCCAAGCTCAAGGGCCGGGTGCTCGACCTGACCTTCAAGGAGTTCGAGCTGCTCAAGTACCTCGCCCAGCACCCGGGCCGGGTCTTCACCCGGGCCCAGCTGCTGCAGGAGGTCTGGGGCTACGACTACTTCGGCGGCACCCGCACCGTCGACGTGCACGTGCGGCGGCTGCGCGCCAAGCTCGGGGTCGAGCACGAGCAGCTGATCGGCACCGTGCGCAACGTCGGCTACCGCTTCGTGATGCCCGCCCAGGGCGAGAAGGGCGAGCGCGGCGGCAGCCCCAGCGACTTCGAGCAGCCCGCGGCCGACCCGGCCACCGCCCGCTAGCCGGCCGGGGCGGCGCCCGCGCGGCGGGCCCCGGCACCCGGCGGGACCGGCCCGCTGGGGGGCTGGACAACACGCGTAGACTCCCTGCGTGGCCAAGGTGACGCGTGACGACGTAGCTCGACTGGCTGGGACCTCGACCGCGGTCGTCAGCTATGTCATCAACGATGGCCCGCGCCCGGTGGCGCCCGCGACCAAGGAGCGGGTGCTCGCCGCGATCGAGCAGCTCGGCTACCGGCCGAACAGCGTCGCGCAGGCGATGGCCTCGCGGCGCACCAACCTGATCGGCATGATCGTGCCGGACGCCCGGCAGCCGTTCTTCGCCGAGATGGCACACGCGGTCGAACGCGCCGCCTCCGACCGCGGCAAGCTCGTGCTGATCGGCAACTCCGACTACGCCGACGACCGCGAGATGCACTACATCCAGGCCTTCCTCGGCATGCGGGTCTCCGGCCTGATCCTGGTCAGCCAGGGCGCCCCGCAGCGCGCCGCCAAGGAGTTCGCCGCGATGGAGGGCGCCAAGGTGGTGCTGCTGCACCGCCGCCCCGACGCCATCGACGACGTCTCGGTGGTCACCGACGACGTCGGCGGCGCCGAGCTGGCCGTGCGCCACCTGCTGGAGGAGCACGGCCACCCGTACGTGGCCTGCTTCGGCGGCCCGGTGGAGTCCCCCGCGCCCGGCGACCCGGTGATCGACCACGTCGAGGGCTGGCAGCGGGCGATGGACGCCCACGAGCTGCCGGCCGACCAGCACCTGATCGACGCGCCCTTCCACCGCTACGGCGCCTACGAGGTCGCGCTGGACCTGCTGCGCTCACCCGACCGGCCGCCGGCCGTCTTCTGCTCCACCGACGACCAGGCGATCGGCGTGCTGCGGGCCGCCCGCGAGCTGGGCCTGCGGGTCCCCGAGGACCTCGCGGTGGCGGGCTTCGACGACATCCCCGAGGCGGCGCTGGCCGACCCGCCGCTGACCACGGTGGCCAGCGAGCGGGAGGCGATGGCCCGCGCGGCGGTGGAGCTGGTCCTGGACGATTCGCTGATGGTGCCGGGCTCGGGCACCGAGCGGGTGCGCAAGTTCCCCTCGCGGCTGGTGGTGCGGCGCTCCTGCGGCTGCCCGGGCGAGGACACGGGGTCCGCAGGGTAGCTCGTCTTTATGAGAAGTCAACGGGCTTCTCTGGGCGTTCTGACCCGACTCTCATCCGTTCTTCATGCCCCGGGCGGACGGTTTGGTCCATGAGCGACCCGTACCGCACCACCGCAGATGAGTCGGGGTATCCCCTCCCGCCGAAGCCGGCCGGAGCACCCACCGCTCACGAGGACACCACGGTCATCCCGGTCACCCCGGGCCACCCCGGCGGCTACCCGGCCGAGGCCGCCTACGCCGGCGGCCCCGAGTACTTCGCCGCGGACGCCGGCGGCGGTCAGCCCCCGTACTACGGGCCGCCGCCCACCCTGCCCGGCCCGGACCCCGAGCCTGCCGGCCCCGCGCACAAGGCCCGCAACGGCTTCCTGCGCGGCCGGCTCGCCCTGGTCACCGCCGTCGCGGCGGTCGCCGCGGTGCTCGGCGGCCTGGCCGGCGGCGCGGTCGCCGACGCCCGGCACAGCAGCACCACCGCGAGCACGGCCACCCTGGTCAGCCCGGTGTCCGCGAAGTCCGACGGCACCGCGAACGTCGCGGCGATCGCCGCCAACCTCTCCCCCAGCGTCGTCCAGATCACCGTGCAGACCAACACCGGCACCGCGACCGGCACCGGTGTCATCCTGACCGCGAACGGGCAGATCCTCACCAACTACCACGTGATCGCCGGCGCCGTCAGCCAGGACGGCACGATCACCGTGATGTACCAGAACGGCAGCAAGACCAGCGCCACGGTCACCGGCAGCGACAAGTCGATGGACGTCGCGGTGATCACCGCGAGCAACGCCGGCGGCCTGACCCCGGTGGCCTTCGGCGACTCCGACGCCCTCTCGGTCGGCGACCCGGTGGTGGCCATCGGCAACCCCGACGGCCTGACCGGCACCGTCACCTCCGGCATCATCAGCGCCAAGAACCGCCAGGTCACCGTGCAGGTGGACGAGAGCACCACGCGCGGCAACGGCGGCTTCGGCTACCCGTACTTCCCCGGCTTCGGCGGCAACGGCCCGTCCCTCGGGTCCGGCTCCGGATCCGGCTCGGGCTCGGGCTCGGGGTCCTCCTCCGACACCGCGACCTACTCCGCGCTGCAGACCGACGCCGCGCTCAACCCCGGCAACTCCGGCGGCCCGCTGATCAACTCGGCCGGCCAGGTGATCGGGATCAACTCGGCGATGTACTCGGGCAGCGGAAGCAGCTCCAGCAGCAACAGCCAGGCCGGCAGTGTGGGCCTGGGCTTCGCGATCCCGATCAACGCCGTCAAGCAGGTCCTGCCGAAGATGCAGGCCGGCCAGACGCTCTAGACCCGGCCCCAGGGCACCCGGCTCACCCCGGGTGCGCCCGGTTCCACCGGCCGAACCCGCACAATGGCTAAACCCCTTCCGGACCCAGAGAGGGCCACACCGCCGATGACTCCCCCCGCCGACGACCGCACCCCTGCCGAGCAGCCGACCACCGCGCGCCTGCTCGTGGTCGACGACGAACCCGCGCTGCGCGACGCGCTGGAGAGCAGCCTCGCCTTCGAGGGTTACGAGGTCACCACCGCCACCGACGGCTACGAGGCGCTGGAGGCCGTCGAACGCGACCAGCCCGACCTGGTGCTGCTCGACATCATGATGCCCCGGATGGACGGCCTGACCGCCGTGCGCCGGATGCGCTCGCGCGGGGACACCGCGCCCGTCCTGATGCTCACCGCCCGCGACGCCGTCGGCGACCGGGTCACCGGCCTGGACGTGGGCGCGGACGACTACCTCGCCAAGCCCTTCGAGCTGGACGAGCTGCTCGCCCGGGTCCGCGCGCTGCTGCGCCGCAACGCCCTCGCCACCGAGGCGGCCGCCCGGGCCACCGCCGTCGAGGACGACTCCGAGGTGCTCGCCTTCGCCGACCTGCGGATGAACACCGCCACCCGCGAGGTCACCCGTGACGGCCGCCCGGTCGAGCTGACCCGCACCGAGTTCATGCTGCTGGAGATGTTCCTGGCGCACCCGCGCCAGGTGCTGACCCGCGAACAGATCCTCAAGGCGGTCTGGGGCTTCGACTTCGAGCCCTCCTCCAACTCGCTCGACGTGTACGTGATGTACCTGCGCCGCAAGACCGAGCAGGGCGGCATGCCGCGCCTGATCCAGACCGTGCGCGGAGTGGGCTACGCTCTGCGCGCGCCCAGCGGGGCGTCGTCCTGAGAATCATGACGCGCACGGCAGGAGCACGGGGGCCGGTTCGGGTGAAGGGGTGGTACCAGAGCAGGTCGCTGCGCAGCCGGTTGGCGATCATGGCCTCGGTGGCCGTGGCGCTGGCGATCGCGATGTGCTCGGTGGCCGCCTGGTTCATCGTCCAGGAGAAGCTCTACGAGCTCCAGCGCACGCAGCTCTCCAACGTGCCGCTGCCCTCGGTCCCGTTCAGCCGCACCCTGCCGACCTGCGCGGGCTCCGCCCAGGGGGCCCTGACCCAGGTCAAGGCCGCCAACCAGGAGTTCGAGACCGACAACCCCAACCTGCCGCTGCCCGGGCCGAGCCGCGGCGGGGACGCCGAGTACCTGCCCTCCGGCACCACCAGCGTCTGCCTGAGCCTGGGCGCCACCCGGGCCATCGTGCCCGTCCCCTCCGACTACGACGTGCTCAACCTGCCCCCGAACCAGGGCGACTTCCGGCAGGGCCACTTCACCGACGGCACACCGGCGATGATCCGGGTCACCCACTACGTGGACCGGACCACCCACCAGGACATGGTGATGCTGCTCGCCTCGCCGCTCACCGACGTCGACCACTCGCTGCAGCAACTGGCCTTCCTGCTGGCGGGCGTGGCCGCGATAGGCGTGGCCGTGGCCGGCATCACCGGCCGCATCGTGGCCCGCGCCGCGCTCAAGCCCGTGCACGACCTCACCGACCTGGTCGAGCACATCGCCCGCACCGAGGAGGTCGGCACCACCATCCCGGTGCACGGCAGCGACGAGATCGCCCGGCTCTCCGACTCCTTCAACTCGATGAGCACCGCGCTGGCCAACTCCCGCGAGCGGCAGACCCGGTTGATCGCGGACGCCGGACACGAGCTGCGCACCCCGCTCACCTCGCTGCGCACCAACGTCGACCTGATGATCCGCAGCGACTCCACCGGACGCCCGCTGCCGCCCGCCACCCGCACCAAGCTGCTGGGCAACATGAAGGCGCAGATGCAGGAACTCACCCTGCTCATCGGCGATCTGCTGCAGCTCTCGCGGCCCGACTCGCCGCGCCCCGGGCAGAACGTGTCGACCGTCGCGTTCCACGACATCACCCAGCGCGCGGTGGACCGGGGCAAGCTGCGCGGCCCCGGGCTGACCTTCAACGTCGTGCTGGAGCCCTGGTACGTGCGGGCGGACGCCGCGGCGCTGGAGCGGGCCGTGATGAACCTGCTGGACAACGCCGTGAAGTACAGCCCGCCGGCCAGCTCGATCGACGTCGAGCTGCGCCAGGGCCGGCTGACCGTGCGCGACCACGGGCCCGGCATCCCGGCCGACGAACTGCAGTACGTCTTCGACCGGTTCTGGCGCTCCCCGTCCTCCCGGCAGCTGCCCGGCTCGGGGCTGGGGCTGTCGATCGTGGCGCAGACCGTCCAGGACTCCGGCGGCCAGGTGGCGCTGGGCCCGGCCCAGGACGGCGGGCCGGGGGCACTGGCGATCATCCGGATGCCGGGCGCGACCGAGCCGCCGAGCGGCCCGGCCGGCGCGGAACCGGGCGGGGGCGGTTGAGCGGGGGCGGTCGAGCAGGTGTGATCGAGTGGGTGTGGTCGAGTGGGTGTGGTCGAGTGGGGGCGGCCGAGCGGCGGCGGGGCTGCGGCTCAGACCTCCGGCTCGGCCGCCAACTGCCGGTCGGCACGGATCCGTTCGGCCACCATGTCCTCGGTCATCGCGCGGTCGGTGTAGACCAGTGGACGCTCGCTGTCGGTGATGATGTGCTTCACCACCTGGACGTTGCCGTTGACGTCCCAGACCGCGATGCCGGGTGACAGGGTCGGGATGATCTCCACCGCCCACCGGGGCAGACCCAGCACCCGCCCGGTGGCCCGGGCCTCGTCGGCCTTCTGCATGTAGATGGTGCGGGTGGAGGCCATCTTGAGGATCGCCGAGGCCTCCTTGGCCGCCGCCCCGTCCACCACGTCGGACAGGTGGTGGACCACCGCCACGAAGGACAGGCCCAGCCTTCGGCCGAACTTCAGCAGCCGCTGGAAGAGCTGGGCGACGAAGGGGCTGTTGATGATGTGCCAGGCCTCCTCGACCAGGAAGATGCGCTTCCTGCGGTCGGGGCGGATCCAGGTGTGCTCCAGCCAGACGCCGACGATCGCCATCAGGATCGGCATCGCGATCGAGTTGCGGTCGATGTGCGAGAGGTCGAAGACGATCAGTGGGGCGTCCAGGTCGATGCCGGTCGTGGTGGGACCGTCGAACATGCCGCGCAGGTCACCGTCGACCAGCCGGTCCAGCACCAACGCCACGTCCAGGCCCCAGGACTGCACCTCCTGCGGCTCCACCCCCAGCGACTCCACCGAGGACAGGTCGGGGCGGCGCAGCGTGTCGATGATGTCGCCCAGGATCGGCTGACGCTCCGTCACGGTCGCCCGCACGTGCGCGTGCGCGGCCTTCAGCGCGAAGCCGGCCCGCTCCTCCAGGCCGCGGCCCATGGCCACCTCGATGATGGTGCGCAGCAGCGAGAGCTGGCCGGTGGTGGTGATCGCCGGGTCCAGCGGATTGAGCTTCACCCCGCCGTCCCGGGCCGCCATCGGATCCAGGCGCACCGACTTTATGCCCAGCGCGTCGGCGATCAGGTTCCACTCGCCGACCCCGTCCTCGCCCTGCGCGTCGAGCACCACCACCTGGCGGTCGCGGAACCTCAGCTGCCGCAGCACATAGGTCTTCTCCAGCGCCGACTTGCCGTTGCCGGACTCGCCGAGGACCAGCCAGTGCGGGGCCGGCAGCTGCTGGCCGTAGAGCTGGAACGGGTCGTAGACGTACCCCTTGCCACTGTAGACCTCGCGGCCGATGATCACCCCGGAGTCGCCCAGCCCCGGTGCGGCCGTGGGCAGGTAGACCGCCTGGGCCTGTCCGGTGGAGGTACGCACCGGCAGTCGGGTGGTCTCCACCTTGCCGAACATCAGGCTGGTGAAGGCGTCGGTGAGATTGCCAATCGCCAAGAGGGGCCTCCAGGGCAGGTCAGCGGCGGATGCCGGTGGCGAACGGCAGGGTGTTGACAAAGGCCCGGTGGTGCTCGCGGTCGCACCACTCCAGCTTGAGGTAGCTCTTGCCGGCCGAGGCCCGGATGGTCCGCTTGTCCCGAGCCAGCGCCTCGGGGTTGCGGGAGGAGACCGTGATGTAGCCGACCAGGTTGACCCCGGCGGCGCCGGAGGCCAGATCGTCGCCGCGCTGGTCGACCCGGCCGGTGTGGGCCAGGTCGCGCGGGTCGACCGTGCGATTCATCTTGGCGGCCCGGCTGGCCTCGGCCTCGTCGTTGGTCTTCTCGGTGAGCATCCGCTCGATGGCCACGTCGGTCGGTTCCAGGTCCATGGTGACGGCCACCGTGCGGATCACGTCCGGGGTGTGCACCAGCAGCGGGGCCAGGAAGTTGACGCCCACCGGGGTGAGCGGCCACTCCTTGACCCAGGCGGTGGCGTGGCACCAGGGCTCCCGGGTGACCGACTCGCGGGTCTTGGCCTGCAGGTACTGCGGGTGGGTGGCGTCCAGCTCGGCCGGCCAGGCGTTGCGCCGGCTCATCGCCTGGATGTGGTCGATCGGGTGGTCCGGGTCGTACATCGAGTGCAGCAGCGAGGAGAGCCTGGCCTGGCCCAGCGGCTGCCGCACCCGGATGTCGGCCTCGGCCAGCCGGGCGCAGATGTCGGTCAGTTCACGGGCCATCACGGCGGCCAGCCCGTCGTCGTCCCGGGAGCCGTCGCCGCCGGCCCGCTTGTCGTAGGAGGTGCGGCCCATCGCGTGCGCCTCGGCGGCCAGGTCGCGGGTGTAGTGCATGCAGGCCACCAGGTAGGCCCGGTGCTGCTCGGAGGAGGTGGAGACCATCGACTGCAACTGGTCGTAGGAGTCCTTGAGCCAGCGCGGCGCCTCGTGGTCACCGCGCCGCTCGACGTCCTTGGCGTGCGCGTCCGGATCGGCGGGCAGGGTGCGGGCCAGGATCTGCAGCCGGGTCACGAAGCCGTCCCCGTTGGCGACGTGCTTGAGCAGCGTGCCGAACCGGTCGACCAGGGCCTCCTGGTCCTCGGAGTCGCGCAGGCCCACGCCCGGGCCCTCGATCTCGATCGCCGCGGTCACCGTGCGCCGCTCCAGGTGCATCAGCACCCCGACCTCGTCCGGCCCGAACGGCGCGCTCAGCCAGCGCTGCCGGCCCACCCCGGGCGGCGGCCCGACCTCGACCTCCCGGCCGTTCAGCGCGGTGCCCGCGTCCATCGCGGTGGACTGCCACACCGCCCGGCCGCTGCGCAGGGTGCGCCGGTAGGTGCGGTTGATCTCGGCCCACTTGTAGAAGGTGCGGCGCCGGTAGGGGATGTAGACCGCGGCCAGCGCCAGCGCCGGCAGGCCGACCAGGCCCGCGATCCGCAGCGACAGCACCGGCATCAGCAGGCCCCAGAGCATGCCCAGGAAGGCACCGAAGATGATCAGCAGGATCTCGCCGGACTCCCGATTGCGCCCGATCGGCGCGTTCGGCCGGGCCTTGCCGATCAGGTAGGTGCGGCGCTGGTGGACATAACTCTGGGCGTACTGCCCCCCGTACTGGCCGAGCGGTTCGCTGCTCAAGGTGCGTCACCCTCCCTTCGCTGGGTTCTGTGCCGGAGCCGAGGCCGGAGCCGGCGGCTTGGCGGGGGCCGGCGGCGCGGTGCTGCGCGAGGCGTGCGCGGCGATGCCCGGCGCGACCGAACCGCCGCCGACCCCGCCACCGCCGCCACCCGCCCCGCCCTCGGCACCGCCGCGCGAGCCGTGCGTCGAGATGCCCTGCTTCACCAGGTTGGCCGGCCCGTTGATCATCGCCGACCCGGCCGAGACGGCGCTCGCCCTGGCCTGGCGCAGGTGCAGCATCTCGTCGCCGAAGCCGGGCACGAAGCGGTAGATGGCACTGCTGGCGAAGATCGACAGGAAGAGGATGGCGAGCCCGGAGAGAATCCGGGCGAAGTCGTCCGAGGCCCCCGAGCCGGTGGAGATCGCACTGGCCAGACCCAGGATGATCACGATCACCGGCTTGGCCAGGTCGATCGCGGCCATCAGGCCGGCCCAGCGGCGCACGTGCTTCCACAGCTGCTTGTCCACCAGGCCCGCGTAGACGGCGGTGCCGAGCAGCGCTCCCACATAGAGCATCGCGGCCCGGATCAGCAGCTCGATCCAGAGCACGGCGGCAGCCAGCACGCCGATCAGCGAGACCAGGATCAGGATCAGCGGGCCGCCGCCGATCGTGCCGTGCTCCAGGGTGTCGGCCAGACCGCCCAGGTAGGTGCCGGTGTCCGACTTGGTGCCGGAGGCGATCGCGGTGGTCAGCCCGTCGGTCGCGCCGACCAGGGTGTACAGGATCAGCGGGGTGAAGGCGGAGGCCACCACGGTCAGCCAGAGGAAGCCGATCGCCTCCGAGAAGGCCTGGTGCAGCGGCACCCCGCGCACCGCCCGCTTGGTCACCGCGAGCAGCCAGAGCACCAGGGTCACCACGGTGGCGCCGGCGAAGACCACGGCGTACTGCTGCAGGAAGCTGGCGTTGGTGAAGTCCACCTGCGTGGTGCCGTCGATCGCGCCGGACAGGCTGCGCACCACCCAGGCGGCGGCCTGGGCGCAGGCCTTGGCGAGGGAGCCGAGCGGGTCGGTGACGGAACCGACGGTGGAGGAGCCGGGGAGACCGCCACCACCGCCCTGCGCGCAGTACACGTCACTACCGGGCAGCGGGAGCACGCTGCAGTTGCCCGTCGACGAAGGGGACGGGCCCGCCGAGGGGCTGGGGCTCCCCGAAGGGGGTGCGCTGGGCGCCGCGAAGACGCGTTGGGCCAGCAGCAGCGCCCCCAGTTGCAGCGTCGCCAGCGTCCCCGCCAGCGCGCCGGCGCGGCGGGCGAGGGAGGGCTGTGGGCCGTCAGCGGGCATAGCGGAAGCCTCCGAACTGCTGGACGGCGCCGGTGATCTCGTCGGCACTGGCGGCCTGTTGGTCGGCGGGGACGGGCGCGGGCCCGTCCTGGCGGGTGTAGTCGGTGAGCTTCCAGTCCCCGCCGGTCCAGTGCAGGGTCAGCGTGAGGGTGTACCAGGAGGCGGTCACCGGCTTGGTCGAGGAGGTCCCGGCCAGGCCGCCGAGTCCCGCGCACCAGACCAGCGCCTTGGTGCTGTCGGCCGTGTAACCGTCGGTGTGGGTGCCGATCGGCACCGCGCGGCTGACGAAGGTGAGCCCCTTGGGCGGCTGGCCCTGGGCGTCCAGGCCGTAGCCGCTGAGCACGGCGGGGGTGATCGCCTGGTCCAGCCGGGCGCGCAGCGTGTCGGCGACGGCCGGATCGGCGATCGCGGCGAGCACGGTGCGCCGCCCGTCGGGCCGGAACATGTCGCTGCCGCCCAGCGCGACGGCGTAGTTGGCCGCCGCCGACTGGGCGCCCTGGTCGGTGTCGGGGTAGCCGGTGCCGATGCCGCTGCTGGTGGTGCCGACCGGCTGGGTGCCGCTGGCCGCGGTGGGGGCGCCGGTGGGCGGGGCGGGCGCGGGGCCGTGCTGTCCGCCGGCCGAGGGCGCGGGCTTGTCGCGGTTGGCGATCGCGATGGCGACCACCAGCAGGGTGACCACCAGCAGCACCGTCAGCAGGGTGCGCAGCGGGCGGGGCTGACGGCCGGTCGGGTACGGGGAGGACTGTTCGCCGACCGGCAGCCGCGTACGGGTGTGCGGCTGGTCGTCGGGCAACGGCACGGCGGCCCTCCTGGGACAGGGAGCCGGTGGTGGGCTCCAGCGTGACAATCCGGTCGGTTGCGGCAGCCCGACCGACCGGGGGCGGTCGGTTGCGGGGTTCCGGTGACGAGCCCGTCGGGTCCGTCAGGTCCGGCGCGCCCGGCGGCTGAGCCGGGCCCGGCCGGCCTGGCCCACCGGATCCGCTTCATCCGATTCTGACCGATGCCGACCGCAGTCGACCAGCGCCGACCGGCAGGCCCGCCGGGGCGGCCGACCAGCCGGGTCAACCGGTAGGGACCAGTGTGACTGGTCCCTCTGTCTGATCGTCAGATGGCCATGCCGTAGACAATGGTGAACAGGGTGCCCAGTGATCCAATGATGAACACGCCGGTCAGCCCGGCGATGATCAGCCCCTTGCCCTGCTCGGCACTGAAGGTGTCGCGCATCGCGGTCGCCCCGATCCGCTGCTTCGCCGCGCCCCAGACCGCGATCGCCAGGCAGGCCAGGATGGCCACCGCCATCACGACCTCCACCATGATCCTGGCTTCCGAGCCGAGCGTGGAGAACGGACCCCAATCCGGGGCAATACCACCGATAATGGTGTCGATGTTGCCCTTCTTGGTGTTCGGATCGTCGGCCAGCAGAGTGCTGGCGTAGCCACTCACGGTGTTGCCCACACTCATCACTGTGTCACTCACGTGCATTCCTGTCTCACCGCCCGGTCAGCCAATTGAAGGCCCCTCACCTGGGGACTGCGAAGAGCCGGGACCTATTCTTGGCCAGATCTGATGTCGACTTGGCTACTTCTTGAGGATTGGTCGCGCGATACGGGACATGTGCGCCAGGATGTCCACTGTACGAAGGATAGCGCTCACTCTTTGTATCTCCGATGATTGCGCTGAGCAACGCCCTGCAGCAGACTGGTGGGGGTGTCGGCCGATCGACCTGGCGCGTGCGGGGGGCATATGCGTACCGGTGTCGCGCCGGAGGCTCTACCCCTGGCTCCCCTGGGGCGCAAGCACTCTGACACTGCATCGGGATGGTGCTGATGGTACTCCGGAAAGGCGCCCGTGCGGCGATCGCGGGGGGAGCTGTTGCGACCTGCTTCCTGCTGCTGATCGGGGTCGGCACCTACGCCGCCAGCGGCTACGCGCAGGCCGGCTCGGCGCCCGGTCTGGCGCCGGGAACCGTCCCGGCCGCCTACCAGGGCCTGATCCAGCAGGCCGGCAGCAGCAGTTGCCCGCTGATGTCGCCGCCGCTGCTGGCCGCCCAGCTCTACCAGGAGAGCGGCTTCGACCCGACCGCGCGCAGCGGCGTGGGCGCCCAGGGCATCGGCCAGATCATGCCGGGCACCTGGACGGCGTATCCGCTGCCCGGCAAGACGAACCCCTGGGACCCGAACGACGCCATCCCGATGGCCGCGCACATCGACTGCGAGTTCGCCAACCAGGTCACCGGCGTCCCCGGTGACCCGGTGGCCAACATGCTCGCCGCCTACAACGCGGGCCAGGACGCGGTCCTCAAGTACCAGGGCGTGCCGCCCTATCCGGAGACCCAGGCCTACGTCCGCTCGATCCTCGCCCTGCTCCCGAGCTTCACGGCCGCCACCTCCCCCGTGGCGGTCTCCCCGCAGGCCTCCGGGGCCATCTACTTCGCCCAGACCAAGCTCGGCACCCCCTATCTGTGGGGCGGTGAGGGACTGCCCTCGCAGAACGGCCAGTTCGACTGCTCGGGCCTCACCCAGGCCGCCTACGCCTCGGTCGGGATCAACCTGCCCCGGGTGGCCAACGACCAGTGGTACGCGGGCCCGCACCCCTCGCGCGACCAACTGCGCCCCGGCGACCTGGTCTTCTTCGCCAACGACCTGACCGACCCGCGCAGCATCCACCACGTGGGCATCTACGTCGGCGGCGGGTACATGATCAACGCCCCGCACACCGGCGCGGTGATCCGCTACGACTCCATCGATCAGACGGGATACATCGGCGCCACCCGGGTCACCCAGGACGGCGCCGCCGCGCTGCCCGTGCGCGGCAGCGACGGGACCATCACCGGTGGCCCCACGATCGGCCAGCCGCAGCCCGCGACCGCCCCGGCGAGCCCGGGCGGGCCGAGCCCCACCACACCGAGCCCCACCACGCCGAGCCCCTCCACACCGAACCCCACCGCGCAGAGCCCCGGCGCGCCGCTCCCGGGGGCACCCGCGCCGAACCGGGCGGCCGCCGACCTCCCGCTGCCCGGCGCCACCGGCAAGCCTGGCAAGCAGGCCTGACGCCGCACCAGATCTGACCATCCCACGTCAAGTTTCCATAACACCCCGTCGGCATGGAACGCTGTGACCTGCCCGGCTCGTTAACTCCCAGAGCAAGCAGCACACGATCAGCCGGCCCTCGAACCAAGCCGGCGGAGCACAGGAGGTACGGCGTGTCGACGCTGTTGGCCGACACCAGCAACCCGGACCTCGAACTGCTCTACACCGTCAACGGGTGGGCCAAGGACGCCCCCCACTGGCTGGACTCCCTGGTCTCCTGGATCGGGGAGTACGGGATCCTGCTGGGCCTGTTCGCGCTCTGCGCGGTCGGCTGGCTGCAGGCCCGCCGCCGCCCGGACGCGCCGGTGGCGGTGGCCGGGGTGCTCTGGGCGCCGCTCGCGGTGGTGGCCGCCGAGCTGGCCAACCTGCCGATCGCCGCCATCGTCAACCGGCCGCGCCCGTTCGTCGACCACCCGGGCCTGGACGTCCTGGTGGCCGGCAAGGCCGGGACGCACTCCTTCGTCAGCGACCACGCGACCATGTCGATGACCGTCGCCGTGGCGCTCTTCCTGGTCAACCGCCGGCTGGGCGCGATCGCCGGCGGGCTGGCGCTGCTGCAGGGGTTCTGCCGTCTGTTCATGGGCGTGCACTACCCCACCGACGTCCTGGGCGGCTACGCGCTGGCCACCGCCGTGGCGCTGCTGCTCGCCCCGCTCGCGATGGCCCTGCTGGTGCCGCTGTGCCATGCGGTCTCCCGCACCGCGGCCGCACCGCTGATCACGGCCGGCCCGGCCGGTGCCGCCAAGCGGCGCCGCCGCGCCGCCGTCGACCGGCCGCGGCCGGAGCAGGAGCACCCGGCGGCCACCGACTCCGATCTGGCGGCCTAGGGCCGTCCGAGCCGCCTAGCGCCTGTCCGGTCAGCCGTCCGGCTGGGCGAGGTGCTCGGCGGCGTCCCGCCGGGCCCGGTCGCGCGAGCGCCGGGCCGGGGCGAACCAGCCGCAGTCGCACGCCGCGTGGGCGAAGGAACCGCGCTCGGAGACCTCTGCCCGGTGGCCGGCCCCCGGGGCGTCCTCGGCGGTGTCCTCGGAGGGGTCACCGCGGGAGTCGGACCGGGCCGACGGCTCCGTATGCACGGCTTCAACGGTAACCCGGTTTCCTTACCCCGAACGCCCCGCCCACCCGGCGCGCGCCGGGCGCCGCACGCCGTCCGCCGCGTAACCGGGGGTGCCGCGCGGTCGTTCTCGCCAGTACCGGCCCCGCCCATCCAGG
This sequence comes from Kitasatospora sp. NPDC008050, assembly GCF_042957465.1. Classification (NCBI taxonomy): domain Bacteria; kingdom Bacillati; phylum Actinomycetota; class Actinomycetes; order Kitasatosporales; family Streptomycetaceae; genus Kitasatospora; species Kitasatospora sp. NPDC008050. The sequence goes on along the minus strand of NZ_JBIBIJ010000002.1, from coordinate 14,355 downwards.
GGCGGCGGCCCGCCGGTCATCCGGCCCGAGGGGGCCCGGATCACCATGGGGGTTGAGATCACCATGACCACGTCGCCCGCCACTCGCGCCCTGCTCCCGGCCGCGGCCACCGTGCTGCTCGCCGCCGCACTGTCCGCCTGCGGCGGCACCTCGGGCGGCTCCACCGACGCGAACGCGAACGCGAGCGCCTCCGCGAGCCAGAGCCCGGTGGCCGACAAGCTCGCCGACGACCCGGTCACGGCGGTGCGCAACGCCGCCGACATCACCGGCCGCACCGGCTCCGCCCAGGCCGCCACCCAGCTGACCACCGAGTCGGCGGACAAGAAGGCCGCCTTCACCGGCGCCGGCCCCTATGACTACGTCAAGCGGATCGGCAAGATCGAGGTGCAGGTCCCGCCGGGCGCCGCGACCACGGGCAAGGTGGTCGAGGTGGTCGAGCCGGGCATCGTCTTCCTGCAGAACAGCGGCGCCAAGGTGCCCGCGGGCAAGTGGGTCGAGCTGGACGTGCGCCAGCTGGCCGACGGCAATCTGATCAGCAACGGCGCCACCGACCCGGCCACCGCCGCCGGCGCGCTGCGCGGCGTGCAGCAGGCGAGCGTGGTCGGTGACGAGACGCTGGACGGGGTGCCGCTCAAGCACTACAAGGGCACCCTGGACCTGACCAAGGCGGCCGACGCCACCGGCGGCCAGGCGGCGAACGGGCTGCGGATGGCGGCGGGCACCTTCACCGTCAAGGACGTCCCGTTCGACGCCTGGCTGGACTCCCAGGGCCGGCTGCACAAGGTGACCGAGGTCTTCACCTTCGCCGGGGTGGCCGGCTCCAAGGACGCCAAGGACCAGGTGAAGGTGACCTCCACGGTCTCGCTCAGCGCCTTCGGCCAGCCGGTCGAGGTCTCCGAGCCGCCGGCCGCCGACGTGGTCGAGATGAAGGACTCCAGCGCCTCCCCGAAGTGACGCGCCGTCACCGACCGGGTGCGGCGGCACGGGCAGCCCACCCGTTTCGGTGGCAGAGATGACCCGTCCGTGCCATGGGGGGCGGGCCCCGCACTCTCTAGGCTGGAGGACGGGTGCCTGCCGCCCCGGCGAGCGGGTGGTGAAGGGGTGGTGCAGGGTGTCGTCCTCGGCGGATCGGACAGGTCGAGCGGATCGGACCGCCGGCCACGAGAGCGCGGCGCTCGACGAGATCGAGCTGGCCGGCGAGCTGATGATCGCCGCCACCGCCAGCAGCGCCGAGCGGCTGCCCACCGCCCGGATCGACGAGGTGCTGCTGCACCAGCCGCCGGAGGCCGAGGAGCCGAACGCCCCGGAGGGTTAGCCGTCAGCTCCGCAGCAGGCGGCTGATCGCGGTCATCGCCTCGCTGACCTTCTCGTCCATCGCCGAGCCGCCCTCCTCGACGGCGGCCGCCACGCAGTGCTTGATGTGCTCGTCCAGCAGCGCCAGCGCGAAGGACTGCAGCGCCTTGGTGGTGGCCGAGACCTGGGTGAGGATGTCGATGCAGTAGACGTCCTCCTCCACCATCCGCTGCAGGCCGCGGGCCTGACCCTCGATCCGGCGCAGCCGCTTGAGGTGGTCCGCCTTGTGCGAGCTGTAACCGTGCGGGCCCGCCCCGTGCCCCGAGTGCGCCGGTGCCTCGGTCGGCTGGGTGCCGGTGCTGCTGTCCGTGCTGCTGGTGGTCATCGGCCTGCCCCGTTCTCGTCCCTCGCCCGGCCGATCGCCGCCGGTGCTCCCTAGTGTCCCGCACCCCGGGCCCCGGTGGTGTTACCCCGTCCGGGCGGCTGATCGGGATCATCGGGCGCCGGGCAGGCGCATTCCACCCGAGGTTCCGTCAGACTGAGGGTTCACAGATCCACGACCCGCACGCCGACGTACGAGGTCCCCGCCGGGGTCTGACGGACGAGTCGACCCGCGACCCGGAAGAGGAGCATCCGGTTCCCAGTCGCGCACCCCGTTTGCACAATCCTGACGCAGAGCACCTAGCATCGTTCAGTCCACTCCCCGCTCATCGGAGATTTCCGTGCGTTTTAGCCTGACCCCGAAGGAGACGAGCTTCTACGACATGTTCGCCGCCGCCGCGGAGAACCTCGTCGTCGGATCGAAGCTCCTGCTGGAACTGCTGGGCTCGGACGTGGCAGCCCGCGCGGAGATCGTCGAGCGCATGCGCGCCGCCGAGCACGCGGGCGACGACACCACCCACGCGATCTTCCACCAGCTGAACTCCTCCTTCATCACGCCGTTCGACCGCGAGGACATCTACAGCCTCGCCTCCTCGCTCGACGACATCATGGACTTCATGGAGGAGGCCGTCGACCTGGTCGTGCTCTATGACATCCAGACCCTGCCCAAGGGTGTGGAGGAGCAGATCGAGGTGCTGGCCCGGGCCGCCGAGCTGACCGCCGAGGCGATGCCGCGGCTGCGCAGCATGGCGCACCTGAACGAGTACTGGATCGAGATCAACCGGCTGGAGAACCAGGCGGACCAGATCCACCGCAAGCTGCTGGCCCACCTGTTCAGCGGCCAGTACGAGGCGATCGAGGTGCTCAAGCTCAAGCAGGTCGTGGACGTGCTGGAGGAGGCCGCCGACGCCTTCGAGCACGTCGCCAACACGGTGGAGACCATCGCCGTCAAGGAGTCCTGACCAGCGTGGACATGGCAGCACTCATCTGCGTCATCGGTGTGGCGTTCTTCTTCACCTACACCAACGGCTTCCATGACTCGGCGAACGCCATCGCCACCTCGGTCTCCACCCGGGCGCTGACCCCGAGGGCCGCCCTCGCGATGGCCGCGGTGATGAACCTGGCCGGCGCCTTCCTGGGCAGCGGGGTGGCCCAGACCGTCTCCAAGGGCCTGATCGAGACCCCGCACGGCAGCAAGGGGATGACCATCCTCTTCGGCGCGCTGGTCGGTGCGATCGCCTGGAACCTGGTCACCTGGTACTACGGCCTGCCGTCCTCCTCCTCGCACGCGCTCTTCGGCGGCCTGGTCGGCGCGGCGCTGGCCGGCGGCACCGGGGTGATCTGGCACGGCGTGATCGACAAGGTCATCATCCCGATGGTGGTCTCGCCGATCGTCGGTCTGGTGGCCGGCTACCTGGTGATGCTGGCGATCCTGTGGATCTTCCGCAAGGCCAACCCGCACCGGGCCAAGCGCGGCTTCCGGGTCGCGCAGACCGCCTCGGCCGCCGCGATGGCGCTGGCCCACGGTCTGCAGGACGCCCAGAAGACGATGGGCATCGTGGTGATGGCGCTGACCATCTCCGGGCACCAGAGCGGCAACGGCATCCCGATCTGGGTGAAGATCTCCTGCGCCACCATGCTCTCGCTGGGCACCTACGCGGGCGGCTGGCGGATCATGCGGACCCTGGGCCGCAAGATCATCGAACTGGACCCGCCGCAGGGCTTCGCCGCCGAGTCCACCTCCGCCGCGATCATGTACGTCACCTCGTACGTCTTCAAGGCGCCGATCTCCACCACGCACGTGATCACCTCGGCGATCATGGGCGTGGGCGCCACCAAGCGGGTCCGCGCGGTGCGCTGGGGAGTGGCCAAGAACATCGTGCTCGGCTGGTTCATCACCATGCCGGCCGCGGCCCTGGTCGCCGCGCTCGCCTACTGGCTGACCGACCTGGCCGTGGGCTGACGCTCCGGCCGCACCGCCCGGACCGCACGAGTCCACGAGCAGGAGGGCCCACCCCCGCGTCCCGGGGGTGGGCCCTCCTCTCGTACTCCGCGGCGGCACCGCCATGCAGCGCCGCGGAGCAGTCATGTCACCGCCGGCCGGTGGGTCTAGCCGAAGCGGCCGGAGATGTAGTCCTCGGTCGCCTGCACCGACGGGTTGGAGAAGATCCGCTGGGTGTCGTCCAGCTCGATCAGCTTGCCCGGCTGGCCGACCCCGGCCAGGTTGAAGAAGGCGGTGCGGTCCGAGACGCGCGCGGCCTGCTGCATGTTGTGGGTCACGATGACGATCGTGAACCGCTCCTTGAGCTGGCCGATCAGGTCCTCGATCGCCAGCGTGGAGATCGGGTCCAGCGCCGAGCAGGGCTCGTCCATCAGCAGGACCTCGGGCTCGACCGCGATCGCGCGGGCGATGCACAGACGCTGCTGCTGACCACCGGACAGGCCCGCGCCCGGCTTGCTCAGCCGGTCCTTGACCTCGTTCCAGAGGTTGGCGCCCTTCAGCGAGCTCTCCACCACGCCGTCCAGCACCGACTTCTTCCGCACCCCGGCCAGCTTCAGGCCGGCCACCACGTTCTCGTAGATCGACATGGTGGGGAACGGGTTGGGCCGCTGGAAGACCATGCCGACGGTGCGCCGCACCGCCACCGGGTCCACGCCGGAGCCGTAGAGGTTCTCGTCGTCCAGCATGACCTTGCCCTCGACCCGGGCGCCGGGGATCACCTCGTGCATCCGGTTGAGGGTGCGCAGGAAGGTGGACTTGCCGCAGCCGGAGGGGCCGATGAAGGCCGTCACCGAGCGGGGCTCGACGGTCATCGAGATGTCCTCGATGGCCCGGGTGGCGCCGTAGTAGGCCGACAGTCCGCTGACGTCGATGCGCTTTGCCATGATCTTTCGTCTCTCTCGTCTGTTCGTACGTCAGTCGGTCGGTCAGTGGCCGGTCTTGGGCGAGCGCCAGCGTGCGATGCCCCGGGCGATCAGGTTGAGCCCCATCACCAGGGCGATCAGCACCAGCGCGGCCCCCCAGGCACGGGCGTAGCCGTACTGGTTGTTGACCTGGGAGTACTGCTGCCAGATGAAGACCGGCAGCGACTCCTGGGGCCCGACGAACGGATTGGCGTTGATCGAGTCCCAGACGCCGACCAGCATCATGACCGGCGCCGTCTCACCGGCGATGCGGGCGATCGCCAGCATCACACCGGTGGCGATGCCGCCGATCGCGGTCGGGAGGACGATCCGCAGGATCGTCTTCCACTTGGGCACGCCGAGCGCGTACGAGGCTTCGCGCAGCTCGTTCGGGACGAGCTTGAGCATCTCCTCGGTGGACCGGACGACCACCGGCATCATCAGGATCGCCAGCGCGAGGCTGCCCGAGAAGCCGGAGTAGGCGAAGCCGAGCGCGATGTTCCAGACGGACAGGACGAACAGACCGGCGACGATCGACGGGATGCCCGTCATGACGTCGACGAAGAAGGTGACGACCTTCGCCAGCGGGCCCCGGCCGTACTCGACCAGGTAGACCGCGGTGAGCAGGCCGATCGGGGCGGCCATCGCGGTGGCGAGGCCGATCTGCTGCAGGGTGCCGAGCAGCGCGTGGTAGACGCCGCCGCCGGGGCCGGAGGAGGCCACCACCCCGCGCATCGAGTGGCTGAGGAAGTCGCCGTTCACCACGCCGGCGCCCTGCTGGATGGTGTAGGCCATCAGCGAGACCAGCGGGATGATCGCGAGGATGAAGGCGACCCAGATCAGCGAGGTGGCGATCCGGTCCTTGGCCTGCCGGACCCCCTCGACGCGGGTCGAGAGGCCGAAGGTGATCGCGACGAAGAGCAGCGCCGCGATCAGGCCCCACTGGAGGTGGCTGGCCAGCCCGAAGCCCGCACCGATCGCGCAGCCGAGCGCGATGGCGAGCACGGCTATGCCGGGCGGGGCCCAGCGGGGCAGCCGGGCGGCGGTCAGCGAGTGGCGCAGCAGCGGGACCGGCGTGCGGTCGGCGACAGAAGGTGCGGTGGTCATGCGTTGGCCCCCGAGTACTCCTTGCGGCGGGAGATGATCAACCGCGCCGCACCGTTCACCAGCAGCGTGATCGCGAACAGCACCAGGCCGGCCGCCATCAGCGCGTCCTTGCCGACCGTGCCCGCCTCACCGAACTTCAGCGCGATGTTCTGCGCGAAGGTGCCGCCGCCCGCGTCCAGGATGTGCAGCGACAGCTCGCTGCTGGAGGACAGCACGGTGGCCACCGCGATGGTCTCGCCGAGCGCCCGGCCCAGACCGAGCATCGAGGCGGAGATGATGCCCGGACGGCCGAAGGGGATCACCGCGGTGCGGACCATCTCCCAGCGGGTCGCGCCCAGTGCGAGCGCCGCCTCCTCGTGCATCCGCGGCACCTGGCGGAACACCTCGCGGCTGACCGCGGTGATGATCGGCAGGATCATGATCGCCAGGATGATGCCCACGGTGAACAGGCTGCGCGCCGGCGCCCCGGGGTGGGTGGTCTTGAAGATGTAGGTCCAGCCGAGGTAGTCGTTCAGCCAGCTCATCAGGCCGTTCAGGTGCGGCACCAGGAAGAGCGCACCCCACAGGCCGTAGACGATGCTGGGCACCGCGGCCAGCAGGTCCACCAGGTAGGCGAACGGCTGGGCGATCCGGCGGGGCGCGTAGTGCGAGATGAACAGCGCGATGCCGATCGCGACCGGGACCGCGATGGCCATCGCGATGGCCGCGCTCACCACCGTGCCGAAGGCCAGCACCGCGATGCCGAAGCTCGGCTTGAGGAGGTTGTCCGGGTCCCACCCGAAGGTGGTCAGGAAGTTCGTCTGGTCCTTGCTGATCGCCATCCCGCTGCGGTACAGCAGGAAGCCCGCGATCGCGGCCATGATGACCAGCAGCAGGATGCCGGAACCGGCCGACAGGCCGAAGAACAGGCTGTCACCGAACCGGCTGTTGCCCTTCAACGAGCTGCGCGCGGGCTGCTCGGCGGACGCGGGTGGCCGGCCCTGGACGGACGTGGGAGGCCCTGGCTGCTCAGCGGAGCCGGGCGGTGGGGAGGAGGTCATGAGGTTCTAACTCCGGTCTGGTGGTGCTGCCCGGCGGGCGGGCGGCACCATGGCGGCGGTGCCCCGGACGAAAACGTTCACGGAAAGCGGTACTGACGGTCGGCGATCCCGTCCCCCCGACGCGGGACCGCCGACCATTGAGCGGACCCGAAGGTCAGCTCGGGTTTCAGCTCAGGTTGCCGATCGCGGCCTGGACCTTGCTGGCGATCGGGGTCGGCAGCGGGACGTAGCCCTTGGTGGCGATGGCCTGCTGGCCGCCGTTGCTGGCGATGTAGGTGAAGAAGGACTTCAGGCTCGGCAGGGTGGCCGCGCTGTTGCCCTTGTCGCAGGCGATCTCGTAGGTCACCAGGACGATCGGGTAGGCGCCCTCGGCCTTGGTGCCGTAGTCCAGCTGCAGCGCCAGGTCGTTGCCGGTGCCGATCACGGTGGAGTTGGCCAGCGTGGTGGCGGCGTTCGCGGAGGTGGCCTCGACCGCCTTGGTGGCGCCGGTCGCGATCGCGGCGGTCTTCAGGCTGTTGTTCTGCGCGTAGGACAGCTCGACGTAGCCGATCGAGTCCGAGGTCTGCTTGATCTGGGCCGCGACACCGGCGCTGCCGGTGGCCGACTGGCCGCCCTTGCCCTGCCAGGTCTTGTTCGGCGCGTAGCTCCAGGCGCCGTTCGAGGTCTTGGCGAAGTACGAGGTCAGGTTGTAGCTGGTGCCCGAGTCGTCCGACCGGTGGAAGGTCTGGATGTTGTCACCCGGCAGGGTCACGCCCGGGTTGAGGGCGGCGATGGCCGGGTCGTTCCACTTGGTGATCTGACCGTCGAAGATCTTCGCGGAGGTCTGGCCGTCGAGGATCAGGTTGTCCACGCCGGGGACGTTGTAGACCAGGGTGACCAGGCCGGCGACCATCGGCAGGTCGATCGCCTGGCCGCCGTTCTGGCAGACCGCCTTGGAGGCGTCGACGTCGCTCTGCTTGAGGGCGAAGTCGGTGCCGGCGAAGGCCACCTTGCCCTGGTTGAACTGGGCCACACCGGCACCGGAGCCGACACCGTTGTAGCTGACCTGCGAGCCCGAGCAGGCGTCGCCGTAAGCGGCCTTCCAGACGTCGACCGCGTTGCCCTGGGCGGTGGAGCCGGCACCCTGGAGGGGGGACTGCTTCGCGGCACAGGTGATCGCCGCGGCGCTGCTGGCGCCACTGGCGGTGCTGCTGGTCTTGGTGGTGTTGTTGTCCGAGCCGCAGGCCGCGAGCGACAGCGAGCTGACGAGCGCCACGGCACCGATTGCGAGGGCCTTGGTGCGGCCGTTCCGCTGGAGCTTCACAGGGTGTCCCTTTCTTTGGCACAGTCCACGCGCGCCCAGCCGAAGGTCGGGGGCGGGTGGTACCAGCTGTTGGTCCGGGGCCTCTTCGGCCCGCCGGTAGGACCGAAGCTAGGCCGGACAGGTGACACGTCAGCCGGTCGCAAGTGAACGGAGAGTGAACCTCGGAGGGATGCCAGGAAACACCGGCTCGTAGTCACGGTTGCATCACGGTAAGGAATCGGCCAAGACACGCTGTCAGGTGACGGGACGCCAACCACCAGGCAACGCGGACCGGACGCGCCCGCGCTCAGCCCACCAGCGGCGCCAACTGCTCCAGCCGCGCCAGCAGCGCGTCGATCAGCTCCCGGTCCCGGGCGTGCGTCAGCTTGGCCCGAGCCTTCTCCGGCTTGAGCCACTTCATCCGGTCCACCTCCCGATTGGGCCGGAACTCCCCGCGCACCGGCACCGCCGCCCAGTACCGCACCTCCTTGGGCCGCCCCTGCGCCCGGTAGTGCTGGGCCGGCAGCGGCGCCAGCAGCCGGCAGACCAGCCCCGTCTCCTCCTCCACCTCGCGCAGCGCCGCCTGCCACGGCGTCTCGCCGGCCATCAGCTTGCCCTTGGGCAGGCTCCAGTCGTCGTACTTGGGCCGGTGGATCAGCGCGATCCGCGGCTTGCGCAGCCCCTGGCCGTTCTTCCGCGGGCCGCCGGGCAGCCAGAGCACCGCGCCCGCCGCCAGCACCGTGCCGGGGCGAGCGCCGTGCTCGGCGGACGGCTCTGTGGACAGCGCTGTGGACGGCGCTGCGGCCGGCTCCCTGGAGATCGCGGCCGACGGCTCGGCGCCCGGGTGGACCGGGACACCGCGGCCGGGCCCGGTCAGCAGCCCCTGCCGCTTGGCCTCCCGCCGCCGACGGCGCGCCAACTGCTCGCCCGCCGCGGATGCCGCGGCAGGAACCGCCGCCGCCGGGGCCGCCATCCGCGGGTCCGGGTACCGCTCAACGCTCAGGCGCTCGCCCATTCATGCCATCCGTGCTGCGGGAGGGTCGGCCACTGCCGGCCGAAGGCGTATCTGGCCGCCTCGACCTCCAGTCGCTGATCAGCATGCACCACCCCCAGCACATAGGCCGTCGCGGGGGTGATCCGTGGCGTCCGCGCCGCGGTGGCCACCGTCACCGCCGCATCCGCCGCCTCCTGATGCCGGTCCAGCACCTGGTCGAGCGCGTCCAGTTCGCCGCCCGGGCGCCCGCACACCTCCAGGGCGTAGCGGGCCCGCTTGACCAGGATCCGCGTCCGGTGCCACGGCGCGTCATCCGCCGCCAGCGCGCCGTCCGCGTCCCCCGCCGCCCCCGTTGCCCCGGTTGCCCCCGAGCGCCCCTGCGCCGGCAGCGGTGCGGCAACGGGCGCAGGGGCCGGCGCGACCGCACCGAGCCGGTGCAGCGCGTCCCCCTGGTACGCCGTCGCCGCCCGCTGCCACGGCAGCGCCTGCACCGCCTGGCCCAGCGCCGCGAAGGCCACCGCCGCCTGCGGCAGCAGCACCTCCCCCGCCGCGCTCCCGGCCGCCGCCACCACCGGCGCCTCGCCCACCAGCAGCGTCATCCGGTCCGCCAGCGCGTGCAGCCGCGAGGAGCGCAGCTCCTGCAGCACCGAGCTGTGCACCCGGGTGCGCGCCAGCGTCAGCTGCCGGTCCAGCAGCGCCCGGGCCTTGGGCGCGCCGGGATGCCCGGCCAGCATCCCCGGTCCCCGCGACTCGCCCGCCGCACCGAGCGGCCCGCCGCCGGTGGAGCTGAGCGTGTCCAGCGCCGCCAACAACCGCGCCGAACGCCGCAGATAGGCCGGCTCCTGCGCCAACAGGTTGAGCAGCCAGCGTAGTTCGGTGCGCGACTCATGGGCCCAGCCCGGCTCGAACACCGCGCCGAAGGTGTGCAGCGCACCGCCGATCCGGCGCACCGAGCGCAGCAGATCCCCCGTCCCGGCGCTCCCCGTGGGCGAGTTGAGCGAGGGCAGCGCACCGGGCCGGGCCCCGGCCTCCCCCACTGCCTGTGGCAGCGCGCGAAGGAAGAGGCCGGCCTGTTCGTTGAGATACCGGGAGAGGACCTCCCCGGCGGTCACCGTGGCCGCCGAGGTCGTCATGGGCGCGTCAGTCATGTCGTGGGTACTCCCCGTTCCCCCAGGGCAGGCGACGGATGGTCGACGGATGGTCAGGGACCGCAGACTCGGGTCACAACGCCGCGACAGTGCTCCTGCGGCGCTGGCGCGAGTCGATGAGCAGTTCCTGGATGTCCCGCAGGCGGTGCCCGTCGGTGTCCTGGCTGTGCCGGCTCCAGGCCCCGTCCGGGCCCAGGTGCCAGGAGGCGGTGTCCTGCGCCATGCCGAGGTCGATCAGCGCGGACAGCTCGGCCCGGTGGGCCGGATCCGCGACCCGGACCAGGGCCTCGATCCTCCGGTCCAGGTTACGGTGCATCATATCCGCACTGCCGAACCAGACTTCGGGATCACCGCCGTTGCCGAAGACGAAGATCCGGGAGTGCTCCAGGAAGCGTCCCAGGATGCTGCGCACCCGGATGTTCTCGCTCAGCCCCACCACCCCGGGCCGGATCGCGCAGATCCCGCGCACCCAGACGTCCACCGGGACGCCCGCCTGCGAGGCCCGGTAGAGCGTGTCGATCAGCTGCTCGTCGACGATCGAGTTGACCTTGAGCTTCACGTACGCCGGCAGGCCGGCCCGGTGGTTGGCGATCTCGTTCTGGATCCGCGCGACCAGCCCGTCGCGCAGTCCGCGCGGGGCCGTCATCAGCCGGCGGTAGGACTCCCGGCGCGAGTAGCCGGAGAGCCGGTTGAACAGGTCGGACAGGTCGGCGCCGACCTGCGGGTCGGCGGTGAGCAGCCCCAGGTCCTCGTAGAGCCTGGCGGTCTTCGGGTGGTAGTTGCCGGTGCCCACGTGCGCGTAGCGGCGCAGCGTCTCGCCCTCCTGGCGCACCACCAGCGACAGCTTGCAGTGCGTCTTCAGCCCGATCAGGCCGTAGACCACGTGGCAGCCCGCCTCCTCCAGCTTGCGGGCCCACTTGATGTTGGCCTGCTCGTCGAAGCGCGCCTTGATCTCCACCAGCACCAGCACCTGCTTGCCGGACTCGGCCGCGTCGATCAACGCGTCCACGATCGGTGAGTCACCCGAGGTCCGGTACAGCGTCTGCTTGATCGCCAGCACGTGCGGGTCGGCCGCGGCCTGCTCCAGGAAGGCCTGCACCGAGGTGGAGAAGCTGTCGTACGGGTGGTGCAGCAGCACGTCGCGCTCGCGCATCGCGGCGAAGATGTCGGGCTGCGAAGCCGTCTCGACGTCGGTGAGACCGCGCGCGGTGCCGGCCACGAACTTGCCGTACTTCAGCTCCGGACGGTCCAGGCCGGCGATCCCGAACAGCCCGGTCAGGTCGAGCGGACCGGGCAGCGGGAACACCTCCGCCTCGGTGATGTTCAGCTCGCGCACCAGCAGGTCGAGGATGTAGGGGTCGATCGACTCCTCCACCTCCAGCCGCACCGGCGGCCCGAACCGACGGCGCATCAGCTCCTTCTCCAGCGCCTTGAGGATGTTCTCGGTGTCGTCCTCCTCGACTTCGAGGTCCTCGTTGCGGGTCACCCGGAAGGCGTGGTGGGCGAGCACCTCCATACCGGGGAAGAGCTCCTCCAGGTGCGCCCCCATCACGTCTTCCAGCGGCACGTACCGCTGCGGCGAGGCCTCCAGGAAACGGAAGAGCGACTGCGGCACCTTCACCCGGGCGAAGTGCTTGTGCCCGGAGACCGGGTTGCGCACCACCACCGCCAGGTTCAGGCTCAGGCCCGATATGTACGGGAACGGGTGCGCCGGGTCGACCGCCAGCGGGGTCAGCACCGGGAAGATCTGCTGCCGGAACAGGTTGTGCAGGCGGCCCTGCTCCTTCTCGGTCAGCTCCGCCCAGCGGACCAGCTCGATGCCCTCGGCCGCGAGGTCGGGCAGCACGTCGTGCTGGAAGGCGGCCGCGTGGCGGGCCATCAGCTCCCGGGACCTGGTCCAGATCAGATCGAGCACCTCGCGTGGCTGCAGGCCCGAGGCACTGCGCTGGGCGACTCCGGTGGCGATCCGGCGCTTGAGGCCGGCCACCCGCACCATGAAGAACTCGTCCAGGTTGCTGGCGAAGATCGCCAGGAACTTGGTCCGCTCCAGCAGCGGGATCTGCGGGTCCTCGGCCAGCTCCAGCACCCGCTCGTTGAACGCGAGCCAGCTGCGCTCCCGGTCCAGGAAGCGGCCCTGCGGCAGCTCGTCCAGGTCCGGCCCCTCGACGCCGTCGGGGAACTGGTCGAGCGACACGCCCAGGGACTTGGTCAGCCGGGACGGGGCGGGCACGCCTGGGGACTCGGGCATGGGATCGGCTCCTGAGGGGTCTGACGCTACGGGCGTCGTACCGGCCGCGACCGGGCGGGGGACGGTCATGGGTTCCAGCTCCTCCAGCGGCGTGAGATCCGAGTGCCCGGGCGGGGCCGGCCTGCGGCCGTCCTCACCCGGTTCCGCCACACGCAGCGGAGCGGACCGATCGCCCGGGGCGGTCGATAGCCGACCGACCCCGGCGATGTGGCCCAAGCTGCGGGAGCGAGACACTACGGACGTCATCCTGTGATCTTCGCGTCGGCAATTGAATCCACGGTAAACACCGCATGGCCGGGAGGAAAGCTGAGGCGGTCGGCCCTGCTGCCCGCTAGCGCACCCGGCGACCCTCGGTGACCCGATACATCAGGTCTACCTCGTGCACCGTGAATCCCACCCGCTCGTAGACCCGCACCGCGGCCGCGTTGTCCGCGTCCACGTAGAGCAGCACGGTGGCCAGGGCGCGGTCTACCGCCAGATGGCGCAGCCCGGCGGCGGTCAGCGCCTTGCCCAGCCCGTTGCCCTGCTCGGCCGGGTCCACCCCGACCACGTAGACCTCGCCCAGCTCGGGCTCGGCGGCGGTGGCCGGGTGCACCTTGGTCCAGTGGAAGCCGACCGGGCGCTCCTGTGCGGTGCCCGCGCCGCGGACCGCGAGGAAGAAGCCGGCCGGGTCGAACCACGGCTCGGCGATCCGGTCGGCCAGGTCGCGGGCGGTCCAGGAGCCCTGCTCGGGGTGGTGGGCGAAGGCCAGCGCGTTGAGCCGCAGCCAGGCCTCGTCGTCCGCGCCGGGCCGGAAGGTGCGCAGGGTGACGCCCTCCGGCAGCGGCACCTCGGCGGGGGCCGCCGCGGTACGGCGCATCTGCCGCAGCTCGCGGACCAGCTCCGCGCCGAACACCTCGGCCAGCCGCCGGGCCGCCGGGTGGCCGCCGTGCGCCCAGAAGTCGACGGCGCGCTGCTCGCCGGCCTCGGCCAGCACCGCGCCGACCAGCGACCGGCCCAGTCCCAGCCCGCGACGGTCGGGGTGCACGGCCAGCTCGGCGGTGCCGGCGGCCTCCTGCAGCTCCAGCTGCGCGTAGCCGGCCGGGGTCTCGGCCACGCCGGCCACCAGATGCCGCACGCCCTCGCGCGGCTCGTCCACCCGAAGCCGCAGCCGGCCCGCTTCGGAGACGGCCTCCCGGCCGTCGGCGACCGCCGCGGCCCGCAGAACGGAGTGCGCGATGTCGAGCTGCTCGGCGGTCAGACCGCCGCTCACCAGGATCTCGGGGCTCACGTGGGACTCGGACTCGGGAGTCTTGGCGGTATCCATGGACGGGACCTTACGCTGCCTCACATGTCATCAGATGCCATACGAAGAGTTCGTCCGGCCGCCTACGCGGTCTGCGTCCAGGACGACCGGATCCTGCTCGCGCGCTGGGTCGGCGCGGACGGGGAGCGGCTGTGGACCATGCCGGGAGGCGGGCTCGACCACGGGGAGGATCCCTACGACGCGGCGATCCGGGAGGTGCGGGAGGAGACCGGCTACGAGGTGGAGCTGGTCCGGCTGCTCGGGGTCGACTCGGAGAACTTCCTCATTCCAGCCGACGCGGTGAGCCCTCAGCCACGTGACTTCCACGGCCTGCGGATCGTCTACGAGGGCCGGATCACCGGAGGCGAACTGCGCGACGAGACGGACGGCTCGACGGACCTGGCGGCCTGGATCCCGCTGGCGGAGGTCGAGGAACTGGAACGGGTCTCGTTGGTGGACATCGCGATCGCGCTCCACCGGGAGCGGCCGCCGCTCGGGCGCATCGCGCGGTAAGGAGCGGATTGTGGGGTGAACGCAGAGAAGCCCCCTTCCCGAAGGAAGGGGGCTTCTCTAGAATAATTGTTCGGCGGCGTCCTACTCTCCCACAGGGTCCCCCCTGCAGTACCATCGGCGCTATGAGGCTTAGCTTCCGGGTTCGGAATGTAACCGGGCG
>NZ_JBIBIJ010000001.1:467967-796205 GCF_042957465.1 Kitasatospora sp. NPDC008050 | reverse complement strand
GGCTCCCAGTAGACGACTGGGTTGATAGGCCGGATGTGGAAGCCCTGTAAGGGGTGGAGCTGACCGGTACTAATAGGCCGAGGGCTTGTCCTCAGTTGCTCGCGTCCACTGTGTTGTTCTGAAACAACGACCCCACACCAGGTCACGGTGTGGTGCGGTTGACAGTTTCATAGTGTTTCGGTGGTCATAGCGTGAGGGAAACGCCCGGTTACATTCCGAACCCGGAAGCTAAGCCTCATAGCGCCGATGGTACTGCAGGGGGGACCCTGTGGGAGAGTAGGACGCCGCCGAACAATCATTCAGGAAAAGCCCCGCCCCGGGAAACCGGGTGCGGGGCTTTTTCGCGTTCATGACCGGTTCGCGAAGCCGGCCGGTACCGCCCCGGCATCCGGTACCGCCCCAGGCAGCCCCTAAGGGAAATCCTCGCCTGCGAACCGCCCGCGGACACCTGTTCGGGGTTACCGTACTGATCCATGTGTGACTGCCGGATGCCGGCGGATCGGGAGGGGACCGCACAGTGAGTCAGCAGAAGACCAGCACCACGCTCGCGCCCATGGTCGAGGTCGAGGACGTCTGGCGCAGCTTCGGCAGCGGTGACACCGCCGTGCACGCCCTGCGCGGTGTCTCGTTCAGCGTTCGGCGCGGTGAACTCACCGCGCTCCGCGGCCGCTCCGGCTCCGGCAAGACCACCCTGCTCAACCTGGTCGGCGGCCTGGACGGGCCCACCTCGGGCCGGATCACGCTGGACGGCGAGAACCTCGCCGAGCTGGACGAGGCCGGCCGCCTCGGGCTGCGCCGGGACCGGATCGGCTTCGTCTTCCAGTCCTTCGGCCTGATCCCGATCCTGACCGCGGCGGAGAACGTCGGCGTGCCGATGCGTCTGCGCAAGGTCCCGACGGCCCAGCGCGAGGAGCGGGTGGCCACCCTGCTTGCTCTGGTGGGTCTGGCCGACCACGCGGAGCAGCGGCCCACTGAGATGTCCGGCGGGCAGCAGCAGCGGGTGGCGATCGCCCGAGCGCTGGCGAACGAGCCGGCCCTGATCATCGCGGACGAGCCGACCGGCCAGCTCGACTCGGAGACCGGCCGCTCGGTGATGGAGCTGCTGCGCGCCGTGGTGCGCAGCGAGGGCGTGACGGTCCTGGTGGCGACGCACGACCCGCAGCTGATGGAGTTGGCGGACCGGGTGATCGAGCTGCGCGACGGCCACATCGTGGAGTAACGCGCGGGCGCGGGCCGTCATCGAACGCGTCTGCGAGAGCCCCCATACGTCGTCAAGATGCCGCTAAATCTGCCCTCCGACCAGCCCGATCGAAGGCTGGTCCCGCCTCACCCCGTAGTCTCGACTGCGCGAACAGGCGTCCGGGGGTGGTCCCGGGCGTTGGCACGATCAAGAATGGGACGCATGGCACGCGGAAGGCTGCGGATCTACCTCGGGGCGGCCCCCGGGGTGGGGAAGACGTACGCGATGCTCTGCGAGGCGCACCGGAGGCTGGCCCGCGGCACGGACGTGGTGGTCGGCTTCGTCGAGCACCACAACCGTGCCAACACCGCGGAGCTGCTGGAGGGCCTGGAGGCCGTGCCGCGGCGGGCGATGGATCACCGCGGTGCCGAGTTCACCGAGCTCGACCTGGACGCGCTGCTGGCCCGCAGGCCGCAGGTGGCCCTGGTGGACGAGCTGGCTCATACCAACGTCCCGGGCAGCCGCAACGCCAAGCGCTGGCAGGACGTCGAGGAGCTGCTCGCGGCCGGCATCGACGTGATATCCACCGTCAACATCCAGCACCTGGAGTCGCTGGGTGACGTGGTGGAGGGCATCACGGGCGTGCGCCAGCGCGAGACGGTGCCCGACGAGGTGGTCCGCCGGGCCGACCAGATCGAGCTGGTCGACATGTCCCCGCAGGCGCTGCGCCGGCGGCTGGCGCACGGCAACGTGTACGCGCCGGAGAAGATCAACGCGGCGCTCTCCAACTACTTCCGCCCCGGCAACCTGACCGCGCTGCGCGAGCTGGCGCTGCTGTGGACCGCCGACCGGGTGGACGAGTACCTGCAGACCTACCGCGCCGAGCAGGGCATAGACAGCACCTGGCAGGCCCGCGAGCGGATCGTGGTCGGCCTGACCGGCGGTCCCGAGGGCGCCACGCTGATCCGCCGGGCCGCGCGGATCGCCGCCAAGGGGTCCGGCAGCGAACTGCTCGCGGTGCACATCACGCGTTCCGACGGCCTGGCGACCGGTGGCTCCCCGCAGGCGCTGATCGAGCAGCGGGCCCTGGTGGAGAGCCTGGGCGGCAGCTTCCACACCGTGCTCGGCGACGACCCGGCCCACGCCCTGCTGGACTTCGCCCGCGGGGTGAACGCGACCCAGATCGTGCTCGGCTCCAGCCGCCGCAAGGCCTGGCAGTACATCTACGGTCCCGGCGTCGGCTCCACGGTGGCCCGTGACTCGGGCGACATCGACGTGCACATCGTCACCCACGAGCATGTGGCGCACGGCCGCGGCGGGCGGCTGCCGCTGCGCAAGGTGACCGACCTCGGCCGGCCGCGCGCCATCAGCGGCTGGCTGATCGGCGTGGCCGGGCCACCGCTGCTCGCCGTGCTGCTGACCCAGGTGCGCGACACCGGGCTGCCCACCGACATGCTCCTGTTCTTCTCGGTGACGATCTCGGCGGCGCTGGTCGGCGGCCTCTTCCCGGCGATCGCCTCCGCGGTGGTCAGCTCCACCGCGCTCAACTACTACTTCACCCCGCCGACCCACACCCTGACCATCTCGGATCCGCAGAACATCCTGGCGGTGGGCATCTTCACGGCGGTGGGCATCGCGGTGGCCACCGTGGTGGACCTGGCCGCCCGGCGCACCCACGAGGCGGCGCGCAGCCAGGCCGAGGCGCAGACGCTCAGCGCGTTGGCCGGCACCGTGCTGCGGGCGCCCACCGGAGAGGGGCTGAGCGCCCTGCTGGACCAGGTCAAGGAGACCTTCCAGCAGGACGCGGTGGCACTGCTGGAGCGCCTGGACGAGCACGAACCGTGGACCTGCACGGCCTCCAGCGGCTCCGCGCCACCGACCCGGCCCGAGGAGGGGGATGCGGACGTCCTGCTGGGTGAGAACCTCGCGCTGGTCCTCTCCGGTCGTGTACTGCCGGCCGCGGACCGCCGGCTGCTCGGCGCCTTCGCCGCCCAGGCCTCGGTGCTGCTGGAGCGCCGCCGGCTGGCCAAGGAGGCCGCGGCCGCCCGCCGCCAGGCCGAGGGCAACCGGATCCGCACCGCGCTGCTGGCCGCCGTCTCGCACGACCTGCGCACCCCGCTGGCCGGTATCAAGGCCAACGTCTCCTCGCTGCGGGCCGAGGACGTCCAGTGGGACGAGGCGGACGAGCAGGAGCTGCTCGCGGGCATCGAGGCGGGTGCCGACCGGCTGGACCACCTGATCAACAACCTGCTGGACATGAGCCGGCTGCAGACCGGCACGGTCACCCCGCTGATCCAGGAGGTGGACCTGGACGAGGTGGTGCCCTTCGCACTCGGCGGGGTCCCGCTGGAGTCGGTGCGTCTGGAGGTGCCGGAGACCCTGCCGATGGTGCCGGCCGATGCCGGGCTGCTGGAGCGGGCGCTGGCCAACCTGATCGAGAACGCCGTGAAGTACAGCCCGCCGGACGTGAAGGTACTGGTCAAGGCCGATGTGCTGGAGCCGGTGCCGGCCAGTCGTGGGGCAGCCGATGACTGGGGGAGAGTCGAGCTGCGCGTGGTCGACCGGGGCCCCGGGGTCCCCGAGGAGGCCAAGGAGAAGATCTTCGCGCCCTTCCAGCGCTACGGCGACGCTCCGCGCGGCGCGGGTGTCGGGCTCGGCCTCGCCGTGGCCCGCGGCTTCGTCGAGGCGATGGGCGGCACCATCACGGCCGAGGACACCCCGGGCGGTGGTCTGACCATGGTGGTCTCGCTGCCCGCCGCCGAACACCCGCCCGAGCCGGGGGAGGGCTCCAAGGGCTCCGACCAGGCGCCCGATCCGCCCTCCGAACCCTCGCTGACCACCTCTTCACTGGCCCCCCGAAAGACGGAGCTCGCATGACCCGGGTCCTCGTCGTGGACGACGAACCGCAGATCGTCCGCGCCCTGGTGATCAACCTCAAGGCCCGCAAGTACGAGGTCGACGCGGCCCATGACGGCGCCAGCGCCCTCGAACTGGCCGCCGCCCGCCACCCCGACGTGGTGGTGCTCGACCTCGGCCTGCCCGACATGGACGGGGTCGAGGTGATCAAGGGTCTGCGCGGCTGGACCCGGGTGCCGATCATCGTCCTGTCGGCCCGGCACGCCTCCGACGAGAAGGTCGAGGCGCTGGACGCCGGGGCGGACGACTACGTCACCAAGCCGTTCGGCATGGACGAGCTGCTGGCCCGGATGCGCGCCGCCGTCCGCCGGGCCGAGCCGGTGGCCGGTGAGGACGACTCCCTGGTGACGACCGAGGCGTTCACCGTCGACCTGGCGGCCAAGAAGGTCAACCGGGACGGCACCGACATCCGCCTCACCCCCACCGAGTGGCACCTGCTCGAAGTGCTGGTGCGCAACGCCGGCCGGCTGGTCAGCCAGACCCAGCTGCTGCAGGAGGTCTGGGGCCCGGCGTACCGGACCGAGACCAACTATCTGCGGGTCTACCTGGCCCAGCTGCGCCGCAAGCTGGAGGTCGACCCCTCGCACCCGCGCCACTTCATCACCGAGGCCGGTATGGGGTACCGCTTCGAACCCTGAGGCGAACGGGTCAGGGGGCCTCGGTGGCGGGGGTCGAGCCGGTAGCCTTTCACCATGAGTGGTAACAGCAGCGACCAGCCGCAGGGCCGCCTGCGCCGGATGATCAACCGGCTCACCTCCAGCCCGGAGGAGCTTCAGGCCGAGGAGCTGCGCCAGGACGCCGTGGTGTGCGGCTGCACGCCGATCGCCGAGTGCGGCGACCGCGATGTGGTCACCGTGGCGGGCACCCTGCGCACCGTCACGCTCCGCCCGCGGGCCGGGGTGCCGGCGCTGGAGGCCGAGCTCTTCGACGGGACGGACGCGCTGGACGTGGTCTGGCTCGGCCGCCGCTCGATCGCGGGGATAGAGCCGGGCCGCCGGCTCACCGCCAGCGGCCGGATCAGTCATGCACGCGGGCGCCGCGTGCTCTTCAACCCTCGCTACGAGCTGCGTCCGGTGGGACAGGGGAGCGATCACCAGTGACCAATCCGCCCGGTGGCGACCACGCCGCCCCGCACACACTGATCACTGAGAACCAGCAGTTCCCCCCGGGGGTCTCGCCCGACGCGGTGCTGACCGAGGAGGAGGCCCGCGAGCGGGCCGCCCAGGACGAGGCCGCCCGCAAGGAGGCCGCCGACTCGATCATCCAGGCCTTCGGCGGCGTCCGCGGCATGATCGACATGACCTTGCCGGGTCTGGCCTTCATCGTCACGTACAACCTCACCCACCAGGTGTCCACCGCCGCCTGGGGCGCGCTCGCCCTGAGCGCGGTCTTCGTGGTGATCCGGCTGCTGCGCCGGGAGACCATCCAGCACGCCTTCAGTGGCGTCTTCGGGGTGGCCATCGGCGCGTACATCTCGATGAAGACCGGCAAGGCGGAGAACTTCTACCTGCCCGGGCTGCTCTGGAACGTCGGCTACGCCCTGGGCCTGGCGGTCTCCGCGCTGGTCCGCTGGCCGCTGATCGGCCTGACGCTGGGCCCGGTGACCGGTGAGATGTTCACCTGGCGGACCCAGAACCCCGGCCGGCTGCGCGCCTACACCAAGGCCACCTGGGCCTGGGCCGTGATCATGGGCATCAAGCCGGTGATCCTCTTCCCGCTCTACTTCACCAACAACATCAACCTGCTGGGCTGGCTCAAGGTGGCGCTCGGCATCCCGCCGATGCTGCTGGCGATGTACGTGACCTGGCGGATCCTGCTCACCGCGCCGCCGCCGATCAAGGCGGAGCAGCCCGAGGAGTCCTGACCGCACAACATTGATCGCCCAGCACCGACCGCACAGCGTGAGGGCCCGCCTCCCCGATCGGGAGACGGGCCCTCACGTCCGTTCCTGTCCTACTGCGCGCCGGAGCCCGCCGAGAGCAGCGTCTCCAGCTCCTCCTCACGCTCCTGCGCGGCGACGAAGAGCAGCTCGTCGCCGGACTCCAGGGTGTCGTCCCGGGCCGGAACCAGCACCCGGCCCTCACGGATGATCGTCACCAGCGCGGTGTCGGTCGGCCAGCTGACGTCCCCGACCCGGGTGCCGACCAGCTCGGTGTCCGGCGCCAGGGTCAGCTCGACCAGGTTGGCGTTGCCCTGGCTGAAGCGCATCAGCCGGACCAGGTCGCCGACGCTCACCGCCTCCTCGACCAGCGCGGACATCAGACGCGGTGTGGAGACCGCCACGTCCACGCCCCAGGACTCGTTGAAGAGCCACTCGTTCTTCGGGTTGTTCACCCGGGCGACCACCCGCGGCACCCCGTACTCGGTCTTCGCCAGCAGCGAGACCACCAGGTTGACCTTGTCGTCGCCGGTGGCCGCGATCACCACGTGGCAGTGCTGGAGCGCCGCCTCGTCCAGTGCGGTGATCTCGCAGGCGTCGGCCAGCAGCCACTCCGCCATCGGCACCCGCTCCACCGAGATGGAGTTGGGGTTCTTGTCCACGAGCAGTACCTCGTGGCCGTTCTCCAGCAGCTCGCCGGCGATCGACCGGCCGACCGCACCCGCTCCCGCAATCGCTACCCGCATCAGTGACCCTCCTCCGGACCCTTGGCGAACGCGGCCTCGACCGTCGCCTGATCCGCCCGGCGCAGCATCAGGTGCACCAGGTCGCCTTCCTGCACCACCATCTGGGCGGTGGGCAGCACGCCCTCGCCGAGCCGGGTGATGTACGCCACCCGCGCGCCGGCCGCCTCCTCCAGCTCCGCGACCCGGTGACCGATCCAGGACGGGGCGAAGGCCACCTCGGCCAGCTGGACGGTGCCGCTCGGGTCCTGCCACAGCGGCTCGGCGCCGGTCGGCAGCAGTCGCCGCAGCATCTGGTCGGCCGTCCACCGCACGGTGGCCACGGTCGGGATGCCCAGGCGCTGGTAGACCTCGGCGCGGCGGGGGTCGTAGATCCGGGCCGCGACGTGCTCCACGCCGAAGTTCTCCCGGGCCACCCGGGCCGCGATGATGTTCGAGTTGTCGCCGCTGCTGACGGCGGCGAAGGCGCCCGCCTCCTCGATCCCGGCCTCGCGCAGGGTGTCCTGGTCGAAGCCGACACCGGTCACCCGGCGGCCGCGGAACCCGGCGCCCAGGCGGCGGAAGGCGGTGGGGTCCTGGTCGACGACGGCCACCGAGTGGCCCTGCTTCTCCAGGGCTCTGGCAAGTGCGGAGCCAACGCGTCCGCAACCCATGATGACGATGTGCACGGTGCTCTTACCTCACCCGGTCCGTTGGGGTCTTGACCTGCGCAAACACCGTTCATCATCCTTCCGTGCCCGGCGACCGGGGGCGAGTGGGGAGCCGCGTCCGTCGATCGGGAGCGGCTCGGCAACCGGAGTGTTGCCCGTAAGTTCGTCATCCGACACGCTATCCGGTTCATCAGACAAGGTCGCGGCGGGCGTGAGGTGAGCTGTGCCGGCGACGAATGAGCCCTTACGATTTCTTAACGTGCCCAGTCTGACCGAGGTCCCCAAGCGCATTCTGATCGGCCGCGCACTGCGCAGCGACAAGCTCGGCGAGACGTTGCTGACCAAGCGCATCGCACTGCCGGTGTTCGCCTCGGACGCGCTCTCCTCGGTCGCCTACGCGCCCGAGGAGATCCTGCTCACCCTCTCCCTGGCGGGCGTTTCGGCGATCCGCTTCTCCTGGCAGATCGGCCTGGTGGTGGCCATGGTGATGCTCGCCGTGGTCGCCTCCTACCGGCAGAACGTGCACGCCTACCCGAGCGGCGGCGGCGACTACGAGGTCGCCACCGTCAACCACGGCCAGAGCGCCGGGCTGGTGGTGGCGAGCGCGCTGATGGTCGACTACGTGCTGACCGTGGCCGTCTCCACCACCTCGGGCGTGGCGAACGTGGTCTCCGCGGTGCCCGCCCTGCGCGGCCACGAGCTGCTGCTGAGCGTCACCCTGGTGCTGCTGCTGATGGCGATGAACCTGCGCGGCGTGCGGGAGTCCGGCACCGCCTTCGCCGTCCCCACCTACGCCTTCATGGCCGGTGTGCTCGGCATGGTGGTCTACGGGGTGGTGCGCCACCTGGTCCTCGGCGCCACCATGCACGCCGAGAGTGCCGGTTTCCAGCTGCAGCCGACCCCGGGCAACGAGGCGGTGACCGGCTTCGCGCTGGTCTTCCTGCTGCTGCGCGCCTTCTCCTCGGGATGCGCCGCGCTCACCGGGGTCGAGGCGATCAGCAACGGCGTGCCGGCCTTCCGGGCGCCCAAGAGCAGGAACGCCGCCACCACCCTGCTGCTGATGGCCGTCGTCGCCGTCACCATGTTCATGGGGATCATCTACCTGGCTCATCTGACCGGTACCCAGATGGCCGAGGACCCGGCCCGCCAACTGCTCGGCGCCCCCGCCGGCTACCACCAGAAGACGGCGCTGGCGCAGATCTCCGAAGCGGTCTTCGCCAACTTCACCCCGGGCTTCTACCTGATCGCCGCCGTCACCGGCCTGATCCTGGTGCTGGCCGCGAACACCGCCTTCAACGGGTTCCCGGTGCTCGGCTCGATCCTGGCCCAGGACCGCTACCTGCCGCGCCAACTGCACACCAGGGGCGACCGGCTGGCCTTCTCCAACGGCATCATCCTGCTGGCCGCCGTCGCCATCGTCTTCATCGCGGCCTTCGGTGCCGACCCCAACCGGCTGATCCAGCTGTACATAGTCGGAGTCTTCGTCTCCTTCAACATGAGCCAGTCCGGCATGATCCGGCACTGGACCCGGCTGCTGCGCACCGAGACCGACCCCAGGGCCCGGCGCCGGATGCTCCGCTCGCGCGCGATCAACGCCTTCGGCCTGGTGATGACCGCGGCCGTGCTGCTGGTGGTGCTGGTCACCAAGATCGGCCACGCCTGGATCGCGATCGCCACCATGGCGGTGCTCTTCGTGCTGATGAAGGCGATCCGGCGGCACTACGACCGGGTGGCCGAGGAGCTGACCCCCGGCCCGCAGGCCGAGGCCGCCACGCTGCCGACCCGGATCCACGCCATCGTGCTGGTCTCCCGGCTGCACAACCCGGCGCTGCGGGCGCTGGCCTACGCCGGGCTGACCCAGCCCGACGCGCTGGAGGCGGTCACCGTCGACGTGGACCCGGCCGACACCCGGGCGCTGCGCGAGGAGTGGCTGGCCCGCGAGGTGGACGTACCGCTGCGGGTGCTGGAGTCGCCCTACCGGGACATCACCGGTCCGGTGCTGGCGTACGTGAAGAGCCTGCGCCAGGCCACCCCGGGCGCGGTGGTCAGCGTCCACATCCCCGAGTACGTGGTCGGTCACTGGTACGAGCACCTGCTGCACAACCAGAGCGCGCTGCGGCTCAAGGGGCGGCTGCTCTTCCGGCCCGGGGTGATGGTGACCTCGGTGCCCTGGCAGCTGGAGTCCGCCGAGCGGCGCCGGGCACCGCGCAGCTGGTCCGCACCCGGGGACGTCCGGCGCGGCGAACCGCGGCGGCGCACGGTACCGTCGGGTTCCGTCGAGAACCCCGGTCCGGTCCAGGACCGCGGTGCCGACGCACCCGCTTCATCTGTCGCAGTCGAGGACTCCGGTTCGGTCCGGTTCCCCGGTGCGGCCCAGAATTCCGCCGAACCCAGCAAGGACACCGCTTCGTGAGTCGCAACAACCCGCCCCGCTCCTCGGGCAAGTCTGGCAAGTCGGGCAAGGCCGGTAAGGCTGGGCAGCCCGGCAAGGTCGGCCAGGTCGCCCGGCCGCGCTGGGGGGCCAAGGCGGCGCGCCCGGCCGCCACCGACCGTGAGGGCTACACGGCTCAGACCGCGCCGCTGGCCCCGGGCGAGCCGCCGCGCGAGCCGCGCGACGGGCAGGCCGGCGGCCGGCCGAGTCCGGCGCCGGTCGGCCAGGTGCGGACCGGGGCGGTGAAGGCCTCGGGCGGCGGGGCGGCGAAGAAGGCTGCCGGGGCGGCCAAGAAGGGCGGCGCCAGGGAGGGTGGCGCCAAGGAGGGTGGCGCCAAGGAGGCGCGCGCCCCCCGCGCGCAGCGGCCGTCGCGCACCGCTCGGACCGCCGCGCCGCGGGTGCCCAAGGGCCCGGGCGGCGACCCGCTGGTCGGCGAGCGCTACGAGGTCGAGATCGGCGCGGTCGCGCACGGTGGCGGACACTGCGTGGCCCGGCACGAGGGCCGGGTGCTCTTCGTGCGGCACGCGCTGCCCGGCGAGCGGGCGATCGTCGAGGTCACCGAGGGCACCACCAAGTCGCGTTTCCTGCGCGCCGACGCCGTGGAGATCCTGCAGCCCGCCAAGGACCGGATCGAGGCGCCCTGCCCGTTCTCCGGCCCCGGCCGCTGCGGTGGCTGCGACTGGCAGCACGTCAGCCCGGGCGGCCAGCGCAAGCTCAAGGTCCAGGTGCTCACCGAGCAGCTGGCCAAGCTGGCCGGCCTCACCCCGGCGCAGGCGGGCTGGGACGGCACCGTGGAGCCGGTGGGCGGCAAGCTGCAGGCCGGCGAGGTGCCCGCCTGGCGGACCCGGGTGCAGTACACGGTGGACGGCGAGAGCGGCCAGGTCGGGCTGCGCAAGCACCGCTCGCACGAGGTCCAGCTGATCGACCGCTGCCTGATCGCCGCACCCGGCGTGACCGAGCTGGGCATCGAGGCCCGGGACTGGACCGGCCTCGCCGCGGTGGAGGCGATCGCTGCCACCGGCTCCTCGGACCGCCAGCTGATCCTGCGTCCGCTGCCGGGCGAGCAGCTGCCGCTCGTCGAGCTCGACAAGCCGGTCTCGATCTCCCGGATCGACGAGCAGGAGCTGCTGCACCGGGTGCACGGGCGCAACTTCGTGCGCGAGCGGGCGGCCGGGCGGACCTGGCGGGTGACCAACGGCGGCTTCTGGCAGATCCACCCCGAGGCCCCGGACACCCTGGTCGAGGCGGTGCTGACCGGCCTCGACCCGCAGTGGGGCGAGAACGCGCTGGACCTGTACTGCGGCGTCGGGCTCTTCGCGGGCGCGCTGGCCGACCGGGTCGGTGAGGACGGTGCGGTGCTCGGTATCGAGTCCTCGAAGCAGGCGGTGCAGGACGCCCGGCACAACCTGGCCGAGCTGGAGAACGTGCAGATCGAGTGCGACAAGGTGGAGACCCTGCTGCCGCGCACCGGGATCACCACCACCGACCTGATCGTGCTCGACCCGCCGCGGGCCGGTGCGGGGCGCGAGACCGTACAGCACCTGGCCGGCCTGGAGGCCCGCCGGATCGCCTACGTGGCCTGCGACCCGGCCGCCCTCGCGCGCGACCTGGCCTTCTTCGCCGAGGGCGGCTACCGCCCGGTCTCGCTGCGCGCGTTCGACCTGTTCCCGATGACGCACCACTTCGAGTGCGTGGCGATCCTGGAGCCGGTGGCCGGGGAATGAGCTGAGCGCGGGGCCCGTCCGGCGGATTCCGGTTCCGCCGGACGGGCCTCGCCGCCCCGGTCAGCTGTCGCTGACCCGCTTGGCCAGGTGGCGCATCCGCAGCGCGGTGGCGATCTCCACCAGCCCGACCGCCAGCAGCCAGCAGCCGGCGACCACGGTCAGCACCGTGACCGAGCGGATCGGCCAGCTGACCAGCACGATCCCGGCCAGCGCGTTGATCGCGCCCAGCAGGATCAGCCAGCCGCGGGCGGGCGTACCGGGGTCCGAGGCCGCCGCCATGATCTGGGTGATCCCGCGGAACAGCCAGCCGATGCCGATCCACAGGCCCAGCAGCAGGATCGACTCCAGCGTGCCGCGGAAGCAGAACAGGCCCAGCACGATCGACAGCGCGCCGCTGATGAAGGCCATCACCCGCAGCGCCGTCGCGGTGTGCGTACCGAAGGCGGCGGCGAGCTGAACCAGCCCGCTGACCAGCAGGAACAGCCCGAAGAGCACGCCGACGACAACCAGCGTCGCGTGCGGCCAGGCCAGCACCAGCACACCGAGCACCGCGGCCGCGAGCCCCGCCAGCAGCAGCGCCTGCCAGGCGGCCCGCGCCAGCTGCCGCAGCGGGCCGGGGAGGGGTTCGTTCGGAAAGAGAGTCATACCCTCCACCGTCCGAGCAGAACGGGCCGCTCGCGACTCGGGCCGGGGGCGCACGAGGTGGCCCGGTTCGCGCCCTTGTCGAGCTAGCACAACAGCGCTAGCTTCGAGGGCATGGGTAAGAAGCAGCTCAACGTGCGGGTGGACGCCACCACCGCCGAGATGGCCCGGGAACGGGCGGAGCAGCAGGGGATCAGCATGAACCAGTACATCGAGCGACTCGTCCAGCAGGACATGGGCGAGGCCGGACTGACGTTCGTGGACGCGGCGGCCCAGTTCATGAAGGAGTTCGAGCACGAGTTCCTCGCCGAGTTCGGCGAGCGCACTGCGGCCGACGAGCGGTCCGGCGGCCGTCGTTGAAGCTGGAGGTCGACCTGTCCTGGCTGCTCATGACCGCTGAGCAGTACACCCCCGGGGACCCACAGGTGACCGACTACGGCTCGCTGCTGGCGGCCGTCGCGCGGCACCAGGCGGAGATCTTCGACATCGCCGTCTACCCCGAGCCGCAGGACCGGGCCGCCGCGCTGATGCACCAGCTGATCCGGGTGCCGGCCTTGGAGCGCACCAACGAACTGTTCGCCACCGCGGTCGCCTACGCCTATCTGGTGGCCAGCGGCTGCCATGTCGCCACCACCGCCCGGGAGGTGCGCAGCCTGGCCAGGGCGATCCGCGAGGGCAGGCTGGGCGTCGACGGGGTAGCCGAGCGGCTGGGCGGCTGGGTGGTCGACGAGGCGACGGGCGAAGGGGTGCCGGGCGAGGACGGCGACGACGACACGGAGTGACGCAGGAGCGGTCGGGGGCGGGGGTCTAAGGTAGGTCGGTGCTCCGGGACATCGAGCGGTACCTGACCTGCCCCCACTGCGCCCTCGGCCTCGCGTTCGACGAGGCCGGGCGCACCCTGCGCTGCGCCGGCGGCCACGCCTTCGACGTCGCCAAGCAGGGCTACGTCAGTCTGCTGCCCGGCGACGCGCACACCGGCACCGGGGACACCACCGAGATGGTCGCCGCCCGCGCCGACTTCCTCGCCGACGGGCACTACCAGCCGATCGCGCGGGCATTGGCCGCCGCAGCCGCAGCCGCAGCCGCAGCCGCAGCCGCAGCCGCAGCCGCAGCCGCAGCCGCCGCCGCGGCCGCCGCCGCGGACGGGTCGGGCCGTCTGGTGGTGGACCTGGGCGCGGGCACCGGCTACTACCTGGCCCAGGTGCTCGACGCGCTGCCCGGCGCCGCCGGTGCGGCGCTGGACATCTCCAAGTTCGCCCTGCGCCGCGCGGCCAAGGCGCACCCCAGGGCCGGTGCCGTGGTCTGCGACGCGTGGCGCCCGCTGCCGCTGGCCGACGGCTGCGCCGACCTGGTGCTCAACGTCTTCGCGCCCCGCAACGGCGCCGAGATCCACCGGGTGCTGCGCCCGGGCGGCAGCCTGCTGCTGGTCTCGCCCACCTCGCGCCATCTGCGGGAGCTGGTGGAGACGCTGAGCCTGCTCTCGGTCGACGAGGAGAAGGACCGGCGGATCGACCGGAAGCTCAGCCCCTGGCTGGTCCCGGTGGCGAGCGAGGTGGTGGAGTTCGAGCTGCGCCTGGGGCACGCGGCCGCGGCGGCCGTGGTCGGCATGGGGCCCAACGCCTGGCACACCGATCCGGAGCGCCTGGCCGGGATGCTCGCGCGGCTGCCCGAGCCGGTGCCGGTGACCGGTTCGGTCCGGGTCGCGCGGTACCGGCGGGCCGGCTGATCCTGAGGACTCCGGAGCCGGCAGGTGCTGACGTGACATCGGGCGTCGGCTCCGTCGACTTCTGTATCCGAGGCGGCTCCCCGATGGGATGAATCGGCGCGCGCAGGCACGTTTCTTCGGCCCATGTACTGACGTGCCGTCAGTAGGGTCGGCTCGGTGACCAGCGAAGTCGTTCAGCGCCTTGCCGCCACCGCGCCCGCCACCCCGCCCGCCACCCCGCCAGCCGCTCCCGCCGCCGATGCGGCGGCCAGAGCCAGGCCGGAGCCCCGCCCGGCGCTGCGGCCCACCGTTGAGGAACTGCGTCTCACCTCCTTCAAGTCCTACCGCCGCGCCACCCTCCCGCTCTCCTCGCTCACCGTGCTGCACGGCCCCTCGGGGGTCGGCAAGTCGAACGCGCTGGATGCCCTCGCGGTGCTCTCCCGGCTGGCACTGGGCGAGGAGATCGGGCCCTCGCTGGACGGGACGGGCGGTTCGAGCGGTCCGCTCGCCGCCCCCATCCGCGGCGGGCTGCTGGGCTGCGTCCCGCACGGGCGCAACGCGATCATCCTCGGCTGCACCGTCCGCTCCTGTGCCGGACCGATCCGCCTGGAACTGGTCATCCGCACCGACGGGCGGGTCCGGGTGGCTCGCGAGTGGCTGGCCTGCGACGGCCGGACCCTGGTGGAGACCGGTGAGCAGGACGTGGCCGGTGGCCGGGTCAACGTCAGCTGGCACAACGACACCCGGCAGGGGGACATCCGGGCGCCGTTCCCCAGCGGCAGCCTGATCACCGCCCAGCTCCCGCTCCGGGTGGCCGGCTCCTCCGCGGGCGAGCGCAAGGTGCTGACCGCCGCCGAGCAGCTGCTCACCGCCCTGCGCGAGGTCTTCCCGGTGCACCCGGTCCCGGCGCTGATGCGCGGCTGGATCCGGCCCGATCCGCAGGCCAGGCTGCTGCCGAACGCCGCCAACCTGTCCGCGGTGCTGGCCCGGCTGCAGGGCGAGTGCCCCCGCCGGTACGGCCGGCTGCTGAAGGCGGTGCAGGCCGCGGCCCCGCACCCGCTGCTCGGGCTGGACGTGGCGCGGCGCGGCACCCAGGCGCAGGAACGACTGCTCGCGGTCTTCGACGAGGGCGTGCTCGGGCGCACCGGCGCGGACCAGGCCTCGGACGGCATGCTGCGGGTGCTCGCCTTCGCGGCCGTGCTGCTCACCGGGGCCGGCGTGCTGGACCTCGACGCGGCCATCGAGGTGCCCTGGGCCAGACGGCAGTTGGCGGTGCTCGCCGAGGACCTGGGCGCCGGCCTCGGGACCGAGCAGACGGCGTCCCTGCTGCGGCTGGCCCGGGAGATGTGCGGCAAGGAGCACCTCAGGATGCTGGCGGCGCTGCAGGACCCGGCGGCGGCCCACCTGGTGGACGGGATCGAGCTGGTGGAGTGCCGGCGCGATCCGACCAGCGGTCACAGCGTGCTGCGCTCGCCGGCGCACCGGGTGCCGCCCCAGCCCGGGGGCGAGGCGGCGCCGGGGGCCGAGGATGCGGTAGACCTGGACCAGTGACCGCACCTCAAGATCCGCAGCAGCCCGCTCCCACGCTCGTCGAACTCACCGGACGCCTGGCGGGGTTCGCCGCCGCGCGCCGCTGGCAGCCGTTCCACACACCGAAGAACCTGGCGGCGGCGCTCAGCGTGGAGGCGGGGGAGCTCCTGGAGATCTTCCAGTGGCTCACTCCCGAGCAGGCCGCCGTCGTGATGGACGACCCGAAGAGCGCGCACCGGGTGCGGGACGAGGTGGCCGATGTGCTCGCCTACCTGCTGCAGTTCTGCACGGCTGTCGGGGTGGACCCGCTGGCGGCGCTGGACGCCAAGATCGACCGCAACGAGCTGCGGTTCCCGGCGGCGCCCGACGAGTGAGCCGGGCCGTCCGGCGGCATCACCGGTGCGCGCGTGGCCGGTTGGCCCGACTGTGGCTCCGCTGATCCGATGATCATGTCGCGCGGTTGTCCACAGCCCCCGGGTTGTCCACAGCTTTGCGATGGTCGGCCGCGCGGGCTCGGTTTCGGCGACACCCTCGACTCCTGACGGGCCGTTCAGCGGAACGGCCCGAGGCCCACACCGGAGTGAAGGGCAGGCCGCCGCCATGGACGCACTGCGCTTGATCAAGACCACCCGCCGCGCGCTCGCCGAGGCCCGCACCGTGCCCGACGTGCTGTCCGAGGCCTGGCAGACGGTGGCGCTCACCCAGGCGCTGGCCGAGCGGATCTGCGGTCATCCGGTGGACGAGGTGGCCACCGCTGCCCGATTGCTCGCCCACGCCGGCGGCCATGCCGTCGGGCTGCTGGCGGCCGCGGCCGACCCGCCCAAGCCGGGGGATCAGGCCTTGGCCGGTCGGGCCGACCGGCTCAGCCGGGTCGGTGAACTCGGGCCGCTGCTGGAGCAGTTGCGGCTGCTGCTCGCGGAGTCCGCCGAGGCGCTGATCGCCATCGCCGGGTCCAGCGACTCGGTGGCGCAGGGGGCCTACTGGCTGGCGATCGACGGGCTCGACGCCAGCGCCGAATGCCGCTGCCTGGTCATCGAGCTGCTCCGGGTGCTGCGCCGACTCGCCCGTGAGGAGGGCCGGGCGGCCGACGGTGAGCCGGCTGGTGAGCCCGGTGGCGATCTGCGCGGCGCCGGTCCGGGTGCGGATCCACCGCGGGGTTCGGTCGGCACGCCGCCGGGGCGGCCGCCGGGCAGGGTGCTGCGGCGGGTGCCGATGGGTGTGCCGAGCGGCCGGGCCGACGGGCCGCCGACCGGGGAGACCGCGGCGGAGGAGGAACCGCTCGCGGGCGGAGCGGTCGCGGGTGAGGCCGATGGCGATCCCGGTGGTGACGACCTGGGCGACGATGAGCCCCGGCTGGTGATCACGCTGGCTCCGCCACTGGATCGTCCGGCGCCGCCCGCAGTGGGCTACCGGTCGCCGACCCGCAGGTCGCAGGCGGCCTCGGCCGAACCCGGGCGGTCCGCGGCGAGGGCACCGGAGGGCTCCAGGCCGGTCCCGAAGTCCGCGCTCTGCGCACCCCGGGCGGAGCCGAGGGCCGGGCCGGGAGCCACGCCCGGACCGGCGAGGTCGGCCAGGTCGGCGTTGACCGAGGCGAGGAGTTCCTGGAGCTGGTCCAGCAGGCTCTTGACAGGAGCGGCGGGCACGGCGGGGTGCTGCGTTGGTGACGGGGGTTCCCCCGGCCGAAGGCTGGGGGAGGGCGCCTCGTACCTGGGCTCGGACATGAGGGGACCCTCCGGCTCGGGAGTGCGATCTGATGCGTCGGGCGGCCACGACCGTGCGACCGGGCTCCGCGGGGGCGTGTCACCCCGTCAGCTCAACGACGGCCCGGCGGGGTGGGTCACCGCCGACCACCCGATGCGGTCCACCTCCGGCCATGGGTCAGTCTCCCGAGTGATCCGGGCTTGCCCCGTCCCGGTCCCCTCGACTATGCCCCGGGCCGACGCCGGCCGCCTCGGCCCGGTGTTCCCGGCCCCCGCCCGCCTTGGCCCCGCGCTCTCGCTGCCCGACCCGTCGACGCGGCGGCCCCGGGCGTGCCGGGTGGCACGGCCGGGGCCGCGGACCTCATCTGCTGGGAGGTCAGTTGTGCGCGTGAAGATCGGCGTTCAGGCCGCCCCACGAACCGGAGCGGGCGATCACCTCGACGGCGCCGGACTGCGAGTTGCGGCGGAACAGCAGATTGTCCTGGCCGGAGAGCTCGACCGCCTTGGCGACCGTGCCGTTCGGGGTGGTGACCCGGGTGCCGGCGGTGACGTACAGGCCGGCCTCGACCACGCAGTCGTTGCCCAGCGAGATGCCGATGCCCGCGTTGGCACCGAGCAGGCAGCGTTCGCCCACCGAGACGACCTGCTTGCCACCGCCCGAGAGGGTGCCCATGATCGAGGCACCGCCGCCGATGTCGCTGTGGTCACCGACCACGACGCCGGCGCTGATCCGGCCCTCGACCATCGAGGTGCCGAGGGTCCCGCCGTTGAAGTTCACGAAGCCCTCGTGCATCACCGTGGTGCCGGAGGCGAGGTGGGCGCCCAGCCGGACGCGGTCGGCGTGCGCGATCCGCACGCCGGTCGGGGCGACGTAGTCGGTCATCCGGGGGAACTTGTCGATCCCGTAGACGGCCAGCGCACCGCCTTCGGCGCGGACCGCGAGCCGGGCCCGCTCGACCGCGTCCACCGGCACCGGGCCGATGCTCGTCCAGGCCACGTTCGCCAGCAGCCCGAAGATGCCGTCCAGGTTCTGCCCGTGCGGCTGGACAAGACGGTGGCTCAGCAGGTGCAGACGAAGGTAGACGTCGTGTGTGTCCAGCGGCTTCTCGTCGAGCGAGCCGATCGTGGTGCGCACGGCGACGACCTCGACCCCACGGCGGGCGTCGGTCCGCAGCGCGGCGCCGGCTCCCGCGCCGAGTTCGGCCTCGGCCTGCTCGGCCGTCAGTCGTTCGGTGCCCGACGGGCCGGGCTCGTCGGTCAGCGCGGGGGCGGGGAACCAGGTGTCCAGAACGGTGCCGTCGGCAGCGATGGTCGCCAGGCCGACCGCGGTGGCACCACGGAGGCGGGAGGGGGTCGTTTCAGCAGTCACACCGTGCACGGTAACCAATTCCGGCCGGCCCTGCCGAAACCGCCCATGCAGCGGACGGGTGCGGCGGCCCGCGGCAGAGCCCCCGGGGCGCGTCGGCCGGATCGGTGTGGCCTGCGGAATGGGCCGGTGCCAGCGCAAAACCATGTGCTCGGGGCCGTACGGAAGAGGAATACTCGAGCAGGTGTTCATCTCGATCTCCACCACAGGAACTGCCGGGCACCCGGCCACCGATCTGGGCTTTCTGCTGCACAAACACCCCGAGAAGGCACAGCGCTTCAGTACCTCCCATGGCGAGGCGCATGTCTTCTACCCCGAGGCGAGCGAGCAGCGGTGCACTGCGGCCCTCCTGCTGGATGTCGACCCGATCGCGCTGGTCCGGCGCAGCCGGGGCAGGGGGCGGGCCGGCTCTCCGGACTTCGCCCTCTCGCAGTACGTCAACGACCGCCCGTACGCGGCCTCTTCGCTGCTCGCGGTGGCTCTGCGCACGGTGTTCCGGACAGCGATGAAGGGCGTCTGCGAGCTGCGGCCCGGGCTGGCCGAGCGACCGCGGCCGCTGACCGTGCTGCTTGCGGCGGTGGCGGTGGGCGGCGGGGGAAGCCGACCGGACGAGGAGCTCCCGCTGGTCAACCGGCTCTTCGAGCCGCTCGGCTGGCAGGTCAAGGCTTCCGCGATCCCGCTGGACGAGGCCTTCCCCGCCTGGGGGGATTCGCGCTACCAGCGCCTGGAGCTGACCGGCACGCTGGTGCTGGCGGACGCACTGCAGCAGCTCTACGTGCTGCTGCCGGTGCTGGACGGCGCCAAGCACTACTGGGTGGCGCCCGACGAGGTCGACAAGCTGCTCGCCGCGGGCGACGGCTGGCTCGCGGACCACCCGGAGCGCGACCTGATCACCCGCCGCTACCTGCACCGGCGCTGGTCGCTGGCCACGGAGGCGCTGCGCCGTCTGGAGCTGGCCCGGCTGGCCGAGGCCGACGACCGCGAGGCCGAGGAACTGGACAACGCGGTGGTCCTGGCACCGGCCACGGCCGACGCTGCCGACGCGGCCGAGGACGCCGTAGCTGCCGAGGAGGTCGCCGAGGAGTCGAAGCCCGTCCCGCTGTCCCGGCAGCGCCGGGAGGCGATCACCGAGCTGCTGCGCCAGGAGGGCGCGGCTCGGGTGCTCGACCTCGGCTGCGGCCAGGGCGAGTTGGTCGGCGCGCTGCTCAAGGAGAAGCGGATCACCGAGATCCTCGGGGTCGACGTCTCCGTGACCGCGCTGGCGGCCGCCACCCGCAAGCTGCGGCTGGACCGGCTGCCGGAGCGTCAGGCCGCTCGGGTGCGCCTGGTCCAGGGCGCGTTGACCTACACCGACGCCCGGCTCAAGGGGTATGACGCCGCGGTGCTCAGCGAGGTCATCGAGCACCTGGATCTGCCCAGGCTCCCGGCGCTCGAACACGCGGTGTTCGGTGCGGCGCGCCCGGTGACCGTGATCGTCACCACGCCCAACGCCGAGTACAACGTCCGCTGGGAGACCCTCCCGGCGGGCCACCACCGGCACGCCGATCACCGCTTCGAGTGGGACCGCGCCGCGTTCCGCCGCTGGGCGGAGCGAGTGGCGGCGAACTACGGGTACACGGTGGAGGTCCGGCCGGTGGGCCCGGACGACCCGGAGGTGGGCCCGCCCACCCAGCTCGCCCTGTTCCGCCGCGGCACCGAACGCACCGAGCACACCGAGCACACCGAGCACACCGAACGCACCGAGCAGGCCGAACGCACCGAACGCACCGAGCAGGCCGGCACCAGCACGACCACGAACCCCGAGAGGAGCGCGAACCGATGACCGACGAGACGCAGCACACTCCTGACGGCGCCGCCAAGCCCCGGCGCCTGCCCGTCACCGACCTCTCCCTCGTCGTGTTGATCGGTACCAGCGGGTCGGGCAAGTCCACCTTCGCGCGTGAACACTTCGCGCCCACCCAGGTGATCTCCTCCGACTACTGCCGAGGCCTGGTCTCGGACGACGAGAACGACCAGTCCGCCTCCGCCGACGCTTTCGAGCTGCTGCACTTCATCGTCGGCAAGCGGCTGGCCGCCGGCCGCCTCACCGTGGTCGACGCGACCAACGTGCAGCCGGCCGCGCGCAAGCAGCTGGTCACGCTCGCCCGCGAGCACGACGTGCTGCCGATCGCGATCGTCCTGGACGTGCCGCCCGGCGTCTGCGCCGAGCGCAACCGCTCCCGTCCGGACCGCGACTTCGGCGGGCACGTCATCCCGCGTCAGCACCGCGAACTGCGCCGCTCGCTCAGCGGGCTGGAGCGCGAGGGATTCCGCAAGGTGCATCACCTGCGCGGGGTGGCCGAGGTGGCGGCCGCCGAGATCGTGCTGGAGAAGCGCTGGAACGACCTGCGCGAACGCACCGGCCCGTTCGACCTGGTCGGCGACATCCACGGCTGCCGCGCCGAGCTGGAGACCCTGCTCACCCGGCTCGGCTACCACCTCACCCGCGACGACCAGGGCCGTCCGGTCGACGCCGAGCACCCCGAGGGCCGTACGGCCGTCTTCGTCGGCGACCTGGTCGACCGCGGGCCCGACACCCCGGGCGTGCTGCGCCTGGTGATGGGCATGGTGGCGGCCGGCCACGCGCTCTGCGTGCCGGGCAACCACGAGAACAAGCTCGGCCGCGCGATGGCCGGGCGTCAGGTCACCGTCGCGCACGGCCTCCAGGAGTCGCTGGACCAGCTGGCCGCCGAGCCGGAGGAGTTCCGCGCCGAGGTCCGGGCCTTCATGCGCGACCTGGTCAGCCACTACCTGCTGGACGGTGGCCGGCTGGTGGTCTGCCACGCGGGTCTGCCGGAGAAGTACCACGGCCGCAACTCGGGGCGGGTCCGCTCGCACGCGCTGTACGGCGACACCACCGGTGAGACCGACGAGTTCGGCCTGCCGGTCCGCTACCCGTGGGCGGAGGAGTACCGGGGCAAGGCGCTGGTGGTCTACGGCCACACCCCCGTCCCGGTGGCGAGCTTCCTCAACAACACCATCTGCCTGGACACCGGCTGCGTCTTCGGCGGCAGCCTCACCGCGCTGCGCTACCCGGAGCGCGAGGTGGTCAGCGTCGCGGCCGAGCAGGAGTGGTACGCGCCGGTGCGGCCGATGCTCACCGACGCCCCGGGCGCCCGGGAGGGCCGCCCGCTGGACCTCGCCGATGTGGCGGGCCGCCGGGTGGTGGAGACCTCGCTGCACGGGCGGGTCTCGGTCCGCGAGGAGAACGCCGCCGCCGCGCTGGAGGTGATGAGCCGCTTCGCCCTCGACCCGCGCGTGCTCAGCTACCTGCCGCCCACCATGGCGCCGAGCGCCACCTCGCGCCGCGAGGGATACCTGGAGCACCCCGAGGAGGCCTTCTTCGCCTACCAGGCCGACGGCGTGCGCCAGGTGATCTGCGAGGAGAAGCACATGGGCTCGCGCGCCGTGCTGCTGGTGGCCCGCGATCCGCAGGCGCTGGAGAAGCGGTTCGGCCTGGCCGGGCCGGGTGCCATCTGGACCAGGACGGGGCGTGCCTTCCTCGGCGACGAACAGCTGGCCGAGGCGCTGCTGGACCGGGTACGGGCCGCCGCCGAGCGCTCCGGTCTCTTCGCCGAGCTGGCCACCGACTGGCTGCTGCTGGACGCCGAGCTGCTGCCCTGGTCGCTCAAGGCGGTCGAGCTGCTGCGCCGCCAGTACGCCGCGGTGGGTGCCGCGGCGCGTTCGGCGCTGCCCGAGGTACTGGCCGCGCTGGAGCGCACCAGCACCCGCGGCATCGACGGACTGGCCGAGCTGACCGAGCGTCATCGGCGTCGGGTGGCGGACGCGGAGGCGTTCAGCGCCGCCTACCGCCGCTACTGCTGGCCCACCGAGGGCCTCTCCGGGGTCCGGCTGGCGCCCTTCCAGGTGCTGGCCGCCGAGGGTGCCAATCTCGCGGTCCGGCCGCACGACGATCACCTCGCCTGGTTGGACCGCCTGGTCGCGGCGGACGAGCAGTGGGTGGACGGGCAGCAGGGGCAGGGCGGAGCGCAGAGCGGGCAGCGGCCCGAGCCGCTGCTGCGGGCCACCGGCCGCCTCCTGGTGGACACCGGGGACGAGGCCTCGATCGCCGCCGGCGTCGCCTGGTGGGAGGAGCTCACCGCCGCCGGCGGTGAGGGCATGGTGGTCAAGCCGCTCGCCTCCCTGGTGCGCACCGCGCCCGGCGAGGGGCGGCCCGGCGGTCTGGTGCAGCCGGGGCTGAAGGTCCGCGGCCGGGAGTACCTGCGGCTGATCTACGGTCCGGACTACACCGAGCACCTCGATGCGCTGCGCCAGCGGGCACTCGGCCACAAGCGCTCGCTCGCCCTGCGCGAGTACGCGCTGGGCCTGGAGGCGCTGGACCGGCTGGCCGGCGGCGAGCCGCTCTGGCGGGTGCACGAGCCGGTGTTCGCCGTCCTCGCACTGGAGTCGGAGCCGGTGGACCCGCGGCTGTAGCGGAAGGCCGGCCCGTCACCCTCCGGGCGGCGGGCCGGCGCGGTTCCGGGTGGTGCGACAGAACCGGCTGCATATAAATTCGAGTATTCGTATACTATTGCCAGGTCCCTCGTCTGTCACCCGTCCCGTCATCCCAGGAGCCCGGCATGGCCTTGAACCTCAGGAACCGGCACTTCCTCAAGGAACTCGACTTCACGGCCCAGGAGTTCCGCCTCCTGCTCGACCTCGCCGCCCAGCTCAAGGCCGCCAAGTACGCCGGCACCGAGCAGCCGCGCCTGCGCGGCAAGAACATCGCGCTGATCTTCGAGAAGACCTCGACCAGGACTCGCTGCGCCTTCGAGGTCGCCGCCGCCGACCAGGGTGCCGCCACCACCTATCTGGACCCGTCCGGTTCCCAGATCGGCCACAAGGAGTCGGTCAAGGACACCGCCCGGGTGCTGGGCCGGATGTTCGACGGCATCGAGTACCGGGGACACGGTCAGGCGATCGTCGAGGAGCTGGCCGAGTTCGCCGGAGTCCCGGTCTGGAACGGACTCACCGACGAGTGGCACCCCACCCAGATGCTGGCCGACCTGCTCACCATCCAGGAGCACACCGACAAGCCGCTGACCGAGGTGACGCTCGCCTACCTGGGCGACGCCCGGTACAACATGGGCAACTCCTTGCTGGTCACCGGCGCGCTGCTGGGTATGGACATCCGCATCGTCGCCCCCGAGGCGTACTGGCCGACCGAGGAGATCCGCGCGTCGGCCGAGCAGCTGGCGGCGGTGAGCGGCGCCCGGATCACCCTCACCGAGGACGTGTCGAGCGGCGTGGCCGGCGCCGACTTCCTCTACACGGACGTCTGGGTGTCGATGGGGGAGCCCAAGGAGGTCTGGGCCGAGCGGATCGAGCAGCTGCTGCCCTACCAGGTCTCGATGGACACCGTCCGGGCCACCGGCAACCCGCGGGTCAAGTTCCTGCACTGCCTGCCGGCCTTCCACGATCTGGGGACGGCGGTCGGCCGGCAGCTGTTCGAGAGCACCGGCCTGGCCGAGTTGGAGTGCACGGACGAGCTCTTCGAGTCGTCGCACTCGATCGTCTTCGACCAGGCGGAGAACCGCCTGCACACCATCAAGGCGGTGCTGGTCGCCACCCTGGGCAGCTGAGCCGCTCTCTGGTCCTGACCCCTCTCATGGCCCTGACCCCTCTCATGGCCCTGACCCCTTCTCATGGTCCCGACCCCTCCTACCCGTCGGCGGCAGGCTTCGCGGCCGCCGACGGTCTGATCCCCCGGATCTCGCAGCGCGGCCCGCTGGCCCGGCTCAGTCGCAGGTCGGCGGTGACCAGCGGTGCCCCGAGCAGCTCCGCGACCGCGACGTAGGCGGCGTCATCGGGGGTCAGGTTGTCCTTCAGCTCCCAGATCCGGCCCAGCAGCGGCGCCAGCTCCACCTTGCGGAACACGATCGCGGGCAGCTCGGCGGCCACCTCGGCGACCTGCGCGGCACTGTTCTCGCCGGCCAGGTAGCGGCCCCGGAGCGACTGCATCACCTCGATCAGCAGGTGCTCCGGCGCGGCCCACTGCGAGTCCGCCGCGAGCGCGGCCCGGGCCGCCGTGCCGCGCTCACCCTGGTCCGCCAGCGCGAGCACCAGGGCGGAGGCATCCACAACGATCATGGGGGCTACGGTAGCGGGTCGGGCGGCTCCCGATGCCTGCCCGAACCGCGCCGGTGGGCGCCGGAACGCGGACGCGCCAAGGGGGTGCCTGAGGGCGCTCCGTGTCCACCCATGCACTATGGTTTATCTCGACATCGAGATAACTCCGCACTATGATTTATCTTGACGTCAAGATAACTGCCGAGAGGCGATCCGGGCTTCAGCGCGTGGTCCACCCGAGCCCATGCAGCCGCAGGAAGCACCTAGCACGAAGCACCTAGAAGGAGTCAGTCGTGTCCGCGAACAGCTTCGACGCCCGCAGCTCGCTGCAGGTGGGCGACGAGTCGTACGAGATCTTCAAGCTCTCCGCCGTCGAGGGTTCCGAGCGGCTGCCGTACAGCCTCAAGGTGCTGCTGGAGAACCTGCTGCGCACCGAGGACGGCGCGAACATCACCGCCGACCACATCCGCGCCCTCGGCAACTGGGACCAGAGCGCCGAGCCGAGCGAGGAGATCCAGTTCACGCCGGCCCGCGTGATCATGCAGGACTTCACCGGCGTGCCCTGCGTCGTCGACCTCGCCACCATGCGTGAGGCCGTCAAGGAGCTGGGCGGCGACCCGGCCAAGATCAACCCGCTGGCCCCGGCCGAGCTGGTCATCGACCACTCGGTGATCGCCGACAAGTTCGGCACCAAGGACGCCTTCACCCAGAACGTCGAGATCGAGTACGGCCGCAACAAGGAGCGCTACCAGTTCCTGCGCTGGGGCCAGACCGCGTTCGACGAGTTCAAGGTCGTCCCGCCGGGCACCGGCATCGTGCACCAGGTGAACATCGAGCACCTGGCCCGCACCATCATGGTCCGTGGTGGCCAGGCCTACCCCGACACCTGTGTCGGCACCGACTCGCACACCACCATGGTCAACGGCCTGGGCGTGCTGGGCTGGGGCGTCGGCGGCATCGAGGCCGAGGCGGCCATGCTGGGCCAGCCGGTCTCCATGCTGATCCCGCGCGTGGTCGGCTTCAAGCTCAACGGCCAGCTGCCGGCCGGTGCCACCGCCACCGACCTGGTGCTCACCATCACCGAGATGCTGCGCAAGCACGGTGTGGTCGGCAAGTTCGTCGAGTTCTACGGCGCCGGCGTCACCGCGATCCCGCTGGCCAACCGCGCCACCATCGGCAACATGTCGCCGGAGTTCGGCTCGACCTGCGCGATCTTCCCGATCGACGCCGAGACCATCAACTACCTCAAGCTCACCGGCCGCGACGAGCAGCAGCTCGCCCTGGTCGAGGCCTACGCCAAGGCCCAGGGCCTGTGGCACGACCCGTCGCACGAGCCGGTCTACTCCGAGTACCTGGAGCTGGACCTGGCCACCATCGTGCCGTCGATCGCCGGCCCGAAGCGCCCGCAGGACCGCGTGATCCTGGCCGAGGCCGCCGCCAAGTTCGCCGAGGTGCTGCCGTCCTACGCGGCGCAGGCCTCCAAGCCCACCCCGGTGACCGCCCCGGACGGGACGAGCTACGAGCTGGACAACGGCGCGGTCGTGATCGCCTCGATCACCTCCTGCACCAACACCTCCAACCCCTCCGTCATGCTGGGCGCCGCCCTGCTGGCGAAGAAGGCCGTGGAGAAGGGCCTGCACGTCAAGCCCTGGGTCAAGACCACCCTGGCCCCCGGGTCCAAGGTCGTCATGGACTACTACGAGAAGGCCGGCCTGCTCCCGTACATGGAGAAGCTGGGCTTCAACCTGGTCGGCTACGGCTGTGTCACCTGCATCGGCAACTCGGGCCCGCTGCCCGAGGAGGTCTCGGCCGCCGTCAACGCCTCCGACCTCGCGGTGGTCTCGGTCCTCTCCGGCAACCGCAACTTCGAGGGCCGGATCAACCCGGACGTCAAGATGAACTACCTGGCCTCCCCGCCGCTGGTGGTCGCCTACGCCCTGGCCGGCAACATGAACGTCGACCTCACCCGCGACGCGCTCGGCAAGGACGCGGACGGCAACGACGTCTTCCTCGCCGACATCTGGCCGACCGAGCTGGAGATCGAGGAGACCGTCGCCCGCTCCATCGACCAGGACATGTTCGCCAAGGACTACGCGGACGTCTTCGCCGGTGACCACCGCTGGCAGTCGCTGTCGATCCCGACCGGCAACACCTTCGAGTGGGACACCGAGTCCACCTACGTCCGCAAGCCCCCGTACTTCGAGGGCATGGCCAAGACCCCGAGCCCGGTGAGCGACATCGCCGCGGCCCGCGTGCTGGCCAAGCTGGGCGACTCGGTCACCACCGACCACATCTCCCCGGCCGGCAACATCAAGGCCGGTACGCCCGCCGCCCAGTACCTCACCGAGCACGGTGTGGAGAAGCGCGACTTCAACTCGTACGGCTCGCGCCGTGGCAACCACGAGGTGATGATCCGCGGCACCTTCGCCAACATCCGCCTGCGCAACCAGATCGCGCCGGGCACCGAGGGCGGCTACACCCGCGACTTCACCCAGGCCGACGCGCCGGTGGCGTTCATCTACGACGCCGCGCAGAACTACCAGGCCGCCGGCACCCCGCTGGTCGTGCTGGCCGGCAAGGAGTACGGCTCCGGCTCGTCCCGCGACTGGGCCGCCAAGGGCACCGCGCTGCTCGGCGTCAAGGCCGTCATCGCCGAGTCCTACGAGCGCATCCACCGCTCGAACCTGATCGGCATGGGCGTGCTGCCGCTGCAGTTCCCGGCCGGCCAGAGCGCCGACAGCCTGGGCCTGACCGGCGAGGAGACCTTCTCCTTCACCGGCGTGACCGAGCTGAACGAGGGCCGCACCCCCAAGACCGTCAAGGTCAAGGCTGTCGCGGCGGCCGGGAACGCTGTCGAGTTCGACGCGGTCGTGCGCATCGACACCCCCGGCGAGGCGGACTACTACCGCAACGGCGGCATCCTGCAGTACGTGCTGCGCAGCCTGATCGGCTGACCGTAGCCGGTCGCACCTGAACGAAGGCCGCGCTCCTCCTCCGGAGGGGCGCGGCCTTCGTCGTTTCCGGGGGATCTGGTTCGAACCTGTTGACCGGCGGGAAGAAACGGCGGGAAGAAACGGGTGGCCGAGCGGATGAGCCCCTGCGGACGCCGCTGGAAGCGCGCGGGAACACCGAGCCGGATGCGCAAAGCTGCTCGTTTCTATGTTCAAACGAGCAAAACGACGCTAATGTCTTGATCCACGGTGCATCAGACGGCGCGTGGCGCAAATATGCAGGCTCCCTGAACATTGCACATGCTGCACCGCCGACAACGCTTTGAGTGCTGCGGGCCGTTACCAATGGGGAGACTATTGCCGCCGGGTGAACAGTGGACTATACCTTTGCGCATCGACAAAACCCCCTCCTGACCGGCACCTTCGCCGCGAGGCACGGTTAAGGCACGGTTGAGGGAACAAGGTTGACGATCCATCAGATCTGACGCCGGGATCGTCGGTCGACCCGAAATCTTCGTCCGCGCGGCCAACCACTGTGGCCCGACGCGGAGTTCAACGCACCGTCGCTCCATCTGGACACTGAGGGGTTAGGGCACACATGGGCTCTGCAACTGAGTACAACCGCCGCGACATCTTCAAGCGCGCGGCCGCTGTCACCGTCATGGCAGCCGCCGGCGGCCCGCTGCTGGCCGCCTGCGCCGCCGGTGGCGGCAGTGGCAGCAACAGCGGTGTCGGCGCCACCGCCACCGGCTCCGCCACCAACCCGTTCGGGGTCAAGTCGAGCGACCCGCTGGACGTCGTCATCTTCAACGGCGGCTACGGCGACGACTACGCCAAGGCCATCGAGGGCATCTACAAGGCCACCTACACCGGTGCCACCATCGCCCACCTGGCCACCCAGGAGATCAGCGGCAAGCTCCAGCCGCGCTTCAACGCGGGCAACCCGCCGGACGTCATCGACGACTCGGGCGCCCAGCAGATGAAGATCGACGTGCTGGAGAAGGCGAGCCAGCTCACCGACCTCACCGTGCTGCTCGACGCGCCCTACCGGGACGACACGTCGAAGAAGATCCGCGACGTGCTGCTGCCGGGCACCATCGACCAGGGCACCATCGACGGCAAGATGTACTCGCTGAACTACGTCTACACCGTCTACGGCCTGTGGTACTCCAACAAGCTCTTCAAGGAGAAGGGCTGGACCCCGCCCAAGACCTGGGACGACTTCATCACCCTCTGCGGCACCATCAAGGCCGCCGGCATCGCGCCCTTCTGCCACCAGGGCAAGTACCCGTACTACGCCAACTACCTGATCCTGGACCTGATCGCCAAGCAGGGCGGCCTGGACCTGGTGAAGCGGATCGACGCGCTCGACCCGAGCGCGTGGGATGATCCGGCCGCGCTCGCGGGCGTCAGCGCGTTCTTCGAGATCATGCAGAAGGACTACCTGCTCACGGGCACCAACGGCATGACCCACACCGAGTCGCAGACCGCCTGGTGCCAGGGCAAGGCCGCCTTCATCCCGTGCGGGTCCTGGCTCGAGAACGAGATGATCAAGATCACCCCGGCCGACTTCGACATGGCCTTCCTGCCGGTGCCCTCGCAGAGCGGCGACAAGCTGCCGCAGGTCGCGGTGCGGGCCGGCGCGGGTGAGCCGTTCATCGTGCCGAGCAAGGCCAAGAACCAGGCCGGCGGCCTGGAGTTCCTGCGGATCATGCTGACCAAGGAGGCCTCGGGCAAGTTCGCCGCGGCCGCCAACTCGCTGACCGTGCTGAAGGACGGCATCGGCCCCGACGTGGTGCTCAAGCCGGGGACCAAGTCCTCGGCGACGGCGGTCACCGCGGCCGGCACGAACACCTTCAACTTCACCTACCCGGACCTGCAGACCGCCTTCGACCAGGCGCTGCAGAACGCCACCAACGAGCTGGTCAACAGCCGGATGACCCCGCAGCAGTGGATCGCCGCGGCCAAGGCGGCGACCTCCAAGAAGGTCTGACAGTCCCTGAGGCCCGAGCGGTCATCGGGCCGACGAGAGATGTCCACGGACACCGGGGGCCGCGACGCGGACCCCGGTGCTTCGGACGCTCTCGGGTGATACCCGCGGTACCAAAGCCTGTCTGACACAGGCTGTGGCGGACAGGAGCAGGCGCATGCGTCACCGCAAATACCCCTTCATCGTGGGGTTCCTCATCATCCCGGTCGTGCTCTACATGGTGCTGGTCATCTGGCCGTACCTGCAGACCTTCGGCTACTCCCTGACCGACTGGTCCGGGGTCTCGCAGACGATGCACTTCGTCGGCCTGCAGAACTACACCAAGCTGTTCGGCGACAGCGTCTTCCTCACCGCACTGGAGCACAACCTGCTCCTGCTGATCGTGTTGCCGGTCGTCACCATCGTGCTGGCGCTGTTCTTCGCCTTCATGCTCAACGTCGGTGGCCGGGGCGGCACCGGCGGCGTGCAGGGCGTGCGCGGCGCGGCCTTCTACAAGGTGGTCTTCTTCTTCCCGCAGGTCCTGTCGGTGGCCATCCTCTCGGTGCTCTTCCAGGCGGTCTACCGCACCGACGACGGCGGTCTGCTCAACGGCGTGCTGGTCAAGCTGGGCCTGGAGGACGCCGACCACCCCTTGCAGTGGCTCTCCGACCCCAACCTGACCCTGTGGTGCATCGTCGGGGTGCTGGTCTGGTCGGGCGTCGGCTTCTACCTGGTGCTCTTCTCGGCCGCGATGCAGAACATCCCCAAGGACATCTACGAGGCGGCGCTGCTGGACGGCGCCGAGCGCACCCAGACCTTCCTGAAGATCACTCTCCCGCTGCTCTGGGAGACCGTGCAGACCGCGTGGGTGTACCTGGCCATCGCCGCCATGGACGCCTTCGCACTGGTCTCCACCATGACGCCCGGCGC
Organism: Kitasatospora sp. NPDC008050; assembly: GCF_042957465.1. Lineage (NCBI taxonomy): Bacteria > Bacillati > Actinomycetota > Actinomycetes > Kitasatosporales > Streptomycetaceae > Kitasatospora > Kitasatospora sp. NPDC008050. The sequence continues at coordinate 765,781 of NZ_JBIBIJ010000001.1, read as the reverse complement.
CTACTACGGCGGTGGTCCCAACAACCACTCCGAGGTCATGGCGACCTACCTGATGCGCAACTTCATCACCTTCGGCAAGGCCGGCTACGCCTGCGCCATGGGTGTGGTGATCTTCTTCATCACCATGATCCTGTCCGTCGTCTCGCTGCGTCTCACCCGCCGCGAGCGGATCGAGTTCTGAGCGGGGCCAGCCATGACCACCAAGACTGACGAGACCGGCACCAAGGTCCCGGCCCAGCGCGGCGGCGCCCCGGGCGCCGGGCGACCGGCCAAGGAAGCGCGGTTCGCCGACGGCGGAGGCGTGCTCAACGTCTTCTCGCACGGCTTCCTGGCCCTGTGGGCCCTGATGATCATCGCCCCGCTGGTCTGGATCGTGATCAGCTCCTTCAAGACCAACGCGCAGATCGGCGGCAGCGCCTGGAGCTGGCCCTCGCACTGGAGCTTCCGGGCCTTCGCCAGCGCCTGGGACAAGGGCATCGCCAACTACTTCCTCAACACCCTGATCGTGCTCGTGGGTTCGGTCACCCTGACGATGCTGCTCGGCGCGATGGCGGCCTATGTGCTGGCCCGCTACGAGTTCCCGGGCAACCGGATCATCTACTACTTCTTCGTGGCCGGCGCCATGTTCCCGGTCTACCTGGCGCTGGTGCCGCTCTTCTTCATGGTGAAGAACCTCGGCGACATCAGCCCGCTGCTCGGCCTGAACAGCTACCTGGGCCTGATCCTGGTGTACGTCGCCTACTCGCTGCCGTTCACCGTCTTCTTCCTGTACTCCTTCTTCCGTTCGCTGCCCACCGCCGTGCACGAGGCGGCGATGATCGACGGCTGCTCGCACACCCGGGCCTTCTTCCAGGTCATGGTGCCGATGGCGAAGTCCGGCCTGATCAGCGTCGGCATCTTCAACGTGCTCGGCCAGTGGAACCAGTACCTGCTGCCGGTGACCCTGATGCAGCAGCAGCACGGTGGCGATCCGGACCGCTCGATGCTGACCCAGGGGCTGCTGAACCTCGCCCAGCAGACCGGCTACGCCAGCGACTTCCCGGCGCTCTTCGCCGGCATGACGATCGCTATGCTGCCGGTACTGGTGGTCTACCTCTCCTTCCAGCGCCAGGTGCAGGCCGGTCTCACCTCGGCCACCCTGAAGTAGCTTGCCTGACACAGCCCATGACGAACGGCCCGCCCCCACCAGGGGAGCGGGCCGTTCGGCGTCAGGCCGTGCCGACCGATCAGGCCCGGTCGGCCGCCTGCGCCCGCAGCGCGCGGGCCAGTTCGTCGCGGGACTCCAGCACCAGCCGACGCAGCGCGGGCGCCGCGTCCTGGTGGTCCGCCAGCCAGGTGTCGGTGGCGGCCAGCGTGGCGTCATCGGTCTGCAGCCGCGGGAAGAAGCCGCCCACGAAGCGCATCGCGATCTCGATGCTGCGCTCGGCCCAGATGGCCTCCAGCAGCTCGAAGTACCGCGCCGCGTACGGCGCGATCAGCTCGCGCTGCCCGGCCTGGGCGAAGCCCGCGGTCTGCGCGCTGACCATCGCGTTGGGCAGCGAGTCGTCGTCGACCACGGCGGACCAGGCCGCGGCCTTGGCCTCGGCCAGCGGCCGGGCGGCCAGCGCCTGGGTGGCCTTCTGGTTGCCGCTGGCGGTGTTGTCCCGCTGCCGTTCGGCGGCCAGCTGCCCGGCGTCGGCCCGACCCGCGGCGGCCAGCGCGATCCACAGCGACCAGCGCAGGTCCTGGTCCACCTCCAGGCCGTCGATCCGGGCGGTTCCGGCCAGCAGACCCTCCAGCAGGGCCCACTGCTCCGCGTCGTGCGCGGTGCTCGCCAGGAACCGGGCCCAGGCGAGCTGGTGGTCGCTGCCCGGTGCGGCCGCGCGCAGCTCACGCACCGCGCAGTCGGCCAACTGCCGTGCGCTCTCGGCGTGGTGGGCGGGGGCGACGAAGAGGTCGAGGGCCAGCTTGGCCTGGGCGTGCAGCGTCTGCAGCACCCCGACGTCCGACTCGCGGCCGGCGAAGCGCAGCACCAGGTCGAGGTAGTCGCGAGCCGGCAGCAGCGCGTCCCGGGTCAGGTTCCAGCAGGCCGACCAGGCCAGCGCACGGGCCAGGGTGTCCTGGATGTCGCCGAGCGAGGTGCGCACGGTAGCCAGCGAGTCCGCGTCGAAGCGGATCTTGCAGTAGGTCAGGTCGTCGTCGTTGACCAGCACCAGCGCCGGGCGCGGGCGGCCGGCCAGCTCCTCGACCACGGTGCGGGGCCCGCTGACGTCCAGTTCGACCCGTGCGGTGCGCAGCAGGGTGCCGTCCGGCTCACGGTCGTAGAGGCCGACGGCGATCCGGTGCGGGCGCAGCGTCGCGCCGTCCTGGAGCACGGCCAGCTCGGTGATCCGGCCCTCGGCGTCCACGGTCAGCTGCGGGGTGAGCGCGTTGACGCCGGCCGTCTGCAGCCAGGCCCGGGACCACTCGGCCATCGCCTGCTCGCCGCGGCCCGAGGTGACGGCCAGCACCTCCAGCAGGTCGCCGAGCACGGTGTTGCCGAAGGCGTGCTGCTGGAAGTAGCGCCGGGCGCCCTCGAAGAAGGCCTCCCGTCCGGCGTAGGCGACCAGTTGCTTGAGGACCGAGGCGCCCTTGGCGTAGGTGATGCCGTCGAAGTTGAGCTTGGCGTCCTCGACGTCGCGGATGTCCGCGGTGATCGGGTGGGTGGTCGGGTACTGGTCCTGGCGGTAGGCCCACGCCTTGCGCTGGTTGGCGAAGGTCACCCAGGCGGCCTGGTACTTGGTGGCCTCGCGCAGCGCGAAGGAGCCCATGAAGTCCGCGAAGGACTCCTTCAGCCACAGGTCGTCCCACCACTTCATGGTGACCAGGTCGCCGAACCACATGTGCGCCATCTCGTGCAGGATGACGTTGGCCCGGCCCTCGTAGGCGGCCTCGGTGACCTTCGAGCGGAACACGAAGTCCTCGCGGAAGGTCACGCAGCCCGGGTTCTCCATCGCGCCGATGTTGTACTCCGGCACGAAGCACTGGTCGTACTTGCCGAACGGGTACGGATAGTCGAACTCCGCGTGGAAGAAGTCCAGGCCCTGCTTGGTGACCGTGAAGATCTCCTCGGCGTCGAAGTACGGCGCCAGCGACTTGCGGCAGGTGGCCGCGAGCGGGATCTCCAGGGTGCTGCCGTCGGGCAGTTCACGGCTCCAGTGGTCGCGTGCCACGTGGTACGGGCCGGCCACCACGGCGGTCAGGTAGGTGGAGATCGGCTTGGTCTCCAGGAAGTGCCAGGTCCTGACGCTGCCCTCGCGGGTCTCCTGCTCGGTGACCTCGCGCTCGGCGGCGTTCGCGTAGACGTCCCACGCGGCCGGGGCGGTCACGGTGAAGAGGTAGGGCGCCTTGAGGTCCGGCTGCTCGAAGTTGGCGAACACCCGGCGGGCCTCGGCGGGCTCGTAGTGGGTGTAGAGGTAGGTCTCGCCGTCCGCCGGGTCGGTGAACCGGTGCAGGCCTTCGCCGGTACGGCTGTAGGCGCAGTCGGCGTCCACCACCAGCAGGTTCTCGGCGGCCAGGTCCTCCAGCGCCACCCGGGCGCCGTCGAAGACCACGGCCGGGTCGAGTGCGCGGCCGTTGAGGGTGACGGCGCGCACGTTCGGCGCGAGCAGGTCGGCGAAGCTGTCGGCGCCCGGTTCGGCACAGCGGAAGCGGATCGTGGTGGTGGAACGGAAGGTCGCGTTGGCGGCGTGCGGAGCGCCGCTGACGTCGAGGCGAACCTCGTAGCCGTCCACGCTGAGGATGCCGGCGCGCGCGTGCGCTTCGTCCCGGCTGAGGTTCTTGCCCGGCACTGCGGTACTCCTTTGTCCGGCTCGCACGGTGCTGTGCAGGTGGCGGGGCAGATCCTGCCCCGGGGCATCCTTTCACGCGCCTGTGCGGGCGGGACTGGCCGGTTGCCCGCGGCCCCGGACCCGCCCGCACGGCCGCTCGGCGCACCGCGGTTGCCCGCGCCGCCCGCGGTTAGCCGCCCGCCGTCAGCCGCGCGCGGCCACCCGGCGCTGGCGCCAGTAGCCGGCACCGCTGAGCACGACCACCAGCACCCCGGCCGCGTACAGCTGGGCACGGTCGGCGGGCGTGGTGGTCATCAGCGCCAGCACCCCGACCACGGCCGCGAGCGCGATCCAGGTCAGGTACGGGTAGGCCCACATCCGCACCGTCAGCAGCTCGGGGCTCTCGCGCTCCAGCCGCTTGCGCATCCGCAGCTGGGCCACCGCGATGAAGACCCAGACCACCAGGATCGCCACGCCCGTGGTGTTCATCAGCCAGCTGAAGACGGTGTCCGGCCACCAGTAGCCGGCCAGCACGGCCGCGAAGCCGAACGCGCAGGAGGCCAGCACCGCCAGCCGCGGCACGCCGCCGCTCACCTTCGCCAGCGCGCGCGGGCCCTGGCCGCGGGAGACCAGTGAGAAGGCCATCCGGGAGGAGCCGTAGATGTTCGCGTTCATCGCGCTGAGCAGCGCGATCAGCACCACGCCCTGCATCACCTGGGCGGCGCCCGGCACGTGCAGGAACTGCAGCACCGTCACGTACGGGCCCAGCTTGACCACGTCGGGGTCGTTCCACGGCACCAGGGTGACCACCAGGGCCATCGAGCCGATGTAGAAGATGGCGATCCGCCACACCGCGGTACGCACCGCGTTGGCCACGTTGCGCCGCGGGTCGTCGGACTCGGCGGCCGCGATGGTCACCGTCTCCAGGCCGCCGTAGGCGAAGACCGAGGCCAGCAGGCCCGCGACCAGGCCGCTGCCGCCGTTGGGCAGGAAGCCGCCGTGCCCGGTCAGGTTGCTCGCGCCGGGCGCGCCGGAGCCCAGCACCCCGCAGACGCCGAGCACGCCGAGCACCAGGAAGGCCACGATGGCGGCGATCTTGATCGCGGCGAACCAGAACTCGAACTCGCCGAAGTTCTTCACCGCGGTCAGGTTGCTGGCGCAGAAGAAGGCCATGAAGACCCCGACCCAGGCCCAGCCGGGCACCGAGGGCAGCCAGGAGTTCATGATCGAGCCGGCCGCGGTGGCCTCGGCGGCCACTCCGCAGCAGAGCATCACCCAGTACATCCAGCCGGCCGTGACACCGGCCCAGGGGCCGATCTCCCGCTCGGCGTGCACCGAGAAGGAGCCGGAGGCCGGGTGGGCGGCCGACATCTCGCCGAGCATCCGCATGATCAGCATGACCAGCAGACCGGAGAGGGTGAAGGCGAGGATCACCGCGGGGCCCGCGGCGGCGATGCCGGCGCCGGAGCCGACGAACAGGCCCGCCCCGATCACGCCGCCGAGCGCGATCATCGAGAGGTGACGCTGCTTCAGGCCGTGGCTCAGCTGCGGACTGCCGGCGGGGGCCGTCGCCTCGGGGGCGGTGGGGGCCGCCGGCGGGGCGGTGGGAGTGGGCATCGAGCGGATCCAGACGTTCGGTAACCGGACTACCCATCTCACTATCCGGTTCGAGGGGGGTCGACGCCAAGGAGCTTCCCGATGGGCTCACCATCCGGAACGAACGGTGACGCACAGTGATGGGATACGTTCGTACAGCCGTTCCGCTGAGGAACCGTTCGACTACCGAAGACGACCAAGACGTAGGAGTCCCTGATGGCCCTCGCCACCGCGATACCGTCCCGCGCCGTGCTGGCCGACCTGCTGCCCGCCGCCGACAGCCGGCTCGGCGCCGCCCTGCGCGAGCTGAGCCTGGTGGCCGGCGGTGCCGCGCTGACCGGGCTGGCCGCCCAGCTCTCGCTGCCGGTGCCGGGCTCGCCGGTGCCGGTCACCGGCCAGACCTTCGCCGCCCTGCTGGTCGGCACCGCGCTCGGCGCCCGGCGCGGCGCGGCCGCGCTCGCCCTCTACCTGCTGGCCGGCGCCTCGGGGCTGCCCTGGTTCGCCGAGCACAGCTCCGGCTGGGCGCTGCCGACCCTGGGCTACGTGCTCGGCTTCGTGCTGGCGGCCGCCCTCACCGGACTGCTGGCCCGGCGCGGCGGGGACCGCACCCCGCTGCGGGTGGCCGGCGTGATGGTGCTGGGCAACCTGGCGATCTACGCGGTGGGCGTGCCGTACCTGGCCGCCTCGCTGCACGTCCCGCTGGCCAGGGCGGCCGACCTCGGCCTCTACCCCTACCTGCTGGGCGACGGCCTGAAGGTGCTGCTGGCGATGGGCGCGCTGCCGCTGGGCTGGCGGCTGCTGGGCGAGCGGCGCTCCTGAAGCCCGTACGTCGCGAACCGGTACGTCGCAGCGACGGACCTGACGTCGTACCGGCCCTTCAACGGCCCAGGGGCACGCGCATGCCAGACTTCTCCTCATGCGCGTGTACCTGGGTTCCGACCATGCCGGATTCGAACTGAAGAACCACCTTGTCGCGTGGCTCAAGGAGGCCGGCCACGAGCCGATCGACTGCGGCCCGCACATCTACGACGCGGTGGACGACTACCCGCCGTTCTGCCTGCGCGCCGCCGAGCGCACCGCGGCCGACCCCGAGGCGCTCGGCGTCGTGATCGGCGGCTCGGGCAACGGCGAGCAGATCGCCGCCAACAAGGTCAAGGGCGTGCGCGCCGTGCTGGCCTGGAGCGAGCAGACCGCCGCGCTCGGCCGCGAGCACAACAACGCCAACGTGATCAGCGTCGGCGGCCGGATGCACACCGAGGCCGAGGCGACCCGCTTCGTCGGGGTCTTCCTCAACACCCCGTACAGCAACGAGGAACGGCACACCCGCCGGATCGAGATGCTGACCCGCTACGAGGCCACCGGCGAGCTGCCGCCCATTCCCGAGGGGCACCCGCAGGGCTGAGCGTTTCGCCCCGCCTGCCGCACGGGCCGTCAGAACCCGTGCGGCAGCCAGGGCGCCACGTCCCAGGCGAAGGCCGCGGAGGCCTCGGCCAGCGCGCCGGGGCGCAGTTCGCGCACCAGCCCGGCCCCGGCCAGCGCCGCCAGCGTGCGGCCGCCCAGGTAGGCGGAGCCCAACTCCCGCACCGAGAGCGCCAGATCCGCCGGGGCGTCGGTCGGCTCGCAGACCGCCCCGGCCTGCCGCCCGGCACTGCGCAGCCGCCAGTGCCCGGCGTTCCACGGACAGAACTCGTCCGTGACCGCCAGCACCACGTCCACCGGCGCCGAGTACCGCCGGGAACCGAGCGCGTCGCCGACCTCCACCAGTCGCACGAAGAGCGAGTCGGAGAGCTGGGAGCTGAGCCGGCGCGGGTCGGAGACCAGGTGCAGCAGCGGGTCGTCCACCGGCAGGTTGGCCGCCTCCACGGTCTCGGTCAGGTCGAGCTCCAGCAGGTAGCCCCAGAGCGCGGCCGCCGCCTCGGGGTCGGCCGCCGTCACCTCGCGTACCCGCACCTGCCCGGCCGGCCCCGTGTGCTGCCAGGCCGCGCGGACCGAGTAGCGCGCGTAGCCCAGCAGTTCGCCGTCCCGCCGGTCCTCGGCCAGCACGCACTGCAGCGCGGTGTGCCCGTCCCGCTCGTCGGGGGCGTCCAGCAGTGGCAGTCGTTCCCAGCCGGAGCCGCGGGCCAGCATCCCGGGGCGCAGCGGCACCCGCCGCGCGTACAGCCGCTCGCAGGCCGCCGAGGCGCGCGCCGGATCGGCCAGCCGCAGCCGGATCCGGTCGTCCTGCGCCCCGGTGCGCACCACCCGCACCCGGGCCCGGTCGATCCGCACCGCGAGCTGCCAGGTGGCCAGGCCGTAGCCGTACCGGCCGTAGATCGCCGGCTGCGAGGCGGTCAGCACCGCCAGTGACTCGCCGCGCTCGTGCACCTCGTCCAGCTGGTGGCGCATCAGCGCGGTGAGCACCCCGCGCCGGCGGTGGGTGGGCAGCACGCCGACCATGGTGACCCCGGCGGTGGAGAGCAGCGCGCCGCCCGGCACCGACATCCGGAACGAGAAGGCGCCGGCCGAGCCGACCGCCGTACTGCCGTCCCAGACCCCGAGTGAGCGGTCCACCTCGGTCAGTGTCCGCCACAGCGCCCGGCGCTCGGGCGACTCCGTCTCGCCGAAGGCCACCTCCAGCGCGTCGTACCAGGCGTCCCAGTCGGCCGCGGCGAGCGGTCGCAGGCTGAGCGCTTCATGGGCGTCGGCAGGCTGTGTCATATGCCACAGCTATCACCCGGGCCCGAACGGTGCGAGCCGATTCTCGGACGGCGCGCTGGCGAATGCCCGCGCGCCCGGCGCACACTGCGGGGACGCGCCCCTGACCGCTTCGCTTGCCACAGAGGTGAGCCCCCACGTCGGCTCACCTCCCGGCCGAAAGCAAGCGCCCGCGCAGCCGAAATCGAGCCCCTGCGCAGCTCGTGGCGCACCGCCCGTCGACGTGGGCCGTCAACGCTGGATAGGGTCAAGCCCCATGGCTGGCACCACGCCGGGCACATCGCCCCAGACGAGTGCGACGGGGACCGCCGCGACCACGGCCGCGGACCCGCTGACGGCCCGGTTGCGCAAGCGCCTCTACCGGGCCCGCCGCACCCTGCGCCGCACCGGGGTGGACTACTTCCGCGGCGACGCCGCCGACTGGCTCGCCTTCGCGGTGCTGCTCCTGCTGGTCCCGCTGCTGGTCGCGTTCAACGTCTGGATCCCGGCCTGGGTCCCGCCCACCGCGCTGGTGCTGCCGATCCTGGTCGGCGCGCTGCTGCTGCGCCCGGTCTCGCTGGTGCTGCTCTACGCAACCGCCGCGCTGGGCCTGTCCACCGAGTCGGTGATCCACACCGGCGAGCGGGCGGCCAGCCGGCACCCCGACGCCTACGTCTTCGGCGTCACGCCGGGCGCGGCCCTGGTGGTCGGCGCGGTCGGGGTGGCCGGGCTGCTGCTGGCCCAGTTCCGCAGCCGGGTCGGCGTGCCCTGGCGCGGCGGCGGCTCGATGCTCTTCGACCTGCGCGAGCGGCTCAAGGTGCAGAGCCGGCTGCCGAATCTGCCCGAGGGCTGGCACGCGGACATGGCGCTGCGCCCGGCGGGCGGCCAGTCCTTCTCGGGCGACTTCGTGGTCGCGGCCCGCACCGGCGCCGGCCGGCGGATGCTGGAGGTCGTGCTGGCCGATGTCTCGGGCAAGGGGATGGACGCCGGCTCGCGGGCCCTGCTGCTCTCCGGCGCCTTCGGCGGCCTGCTCGGCTCGCTGCCCCCGCACGAGTTCCTGCCCGCCGCCAACGGCTACCTGCTGCGCCAGGACTGGGACGAGGGCTTCGCCAGCGCCGTCCACCTCGCCCTCGATCTGGACACCGGGGAGTACGAGCTGCTCTCCGCCGGCCACCTGCCGGGCATGCAGCGGCTGGCCGGGGCCGGGCGCTGGGAGGTCAAGGAGGCCACCGAGGGGCCGCTGCTCGGCCTCTACGACGGCGCCAAGTTCGAGGGCGTGCGCGGCCGGCTCGGCCCGGGCGACGTGCTGATGCTCTGCACCGACGGCATGGTCGAGGCACCGGGGCGGGACCTGTCCGAGGGCATGGACCGGCTGATGGGCGAGGCCGACCGGCTGGTGGCCGGCGGCCAGTTGGGCAGCGGCAGCGTGGGCGCGGCGGTGCGGCTGATCGAGACGGTGGCCAAGGACATCAACGACGACCGGGCCGTGCTGCTGCTCTGGCGGGCCTGAGACGGCCGAAACCGGCCCGCCGCACGGCCCCGCCCGCGGGACCGGGAGCGGCGGCGGTGTCAACGATCAACGGTGATCTTCGGCCAATTCGGTTCGGCCCGGCCGGCGGGTGTTCGGTGGACGAACGGCCCAGCTGGGAGAGGGGGCCGACGCGGCGTCAACTCCGGTGGGCTATCGTCTCGTCCGGCGGAAACTCGTCTCACATCGCAGAATGTTGGCCACAGGTCAGCGGCAAGTCCTTTACGCAGTCGGCACGGTCGACCACACTGAGTCGGGGCGGGACTGGCCGGATCTCGGGGGAACGGAGGTGGCGGCGGGTTGCGTCTCGGGACCGTCGGACAGGCCGGGGTCCGTTCCGCCACGACACGAGGAAGTGAGTCCGGGTGGCACTCTCCGTCTCCGCGCTGGTCCTGTTCGGCATCATTCTCATCATCTTCATCCGCAACAAGCAGATCAAGGTGCCGCACGCGATCCTGGCCGCGCTCTTCGGGTTCATGCTGAACCAGTCCACCGCCGCCAAGCCGATTCAGGACTTCCTGAATCAGGTGGCCAAGACCCTCTCCAACATCGGGACCTGACGCCCGGGCAGCCGACCGCGGCGCGGGCCACCGCCCCGCCGGACGGGCCACCCAGAGCTCAACTCCCGGCGCGCCTGGTCCGCCACCAACGGCCGATCGCCGCACGCCGCCGTGCCATCAGGCCGGCGGCGGCGGGGGAGTGCGCCCGCGGGTATGCCGCCGGCAACAGCAGCGGGTCCTCGGCCGGACGGTCCGTCACCGGCTCCTGCCCGTCGGCTGCCAGCAGGACGAACAGCCGCGCCCAGCAGAACCGTTCGGCGCGCGGCCAGTCCAGGCTGCCCAGCGCCCGGGAGGCGTCGTGCGCCACGGTGCCGTTCACCCGGACCTCGGCCACCTCGTCGCCGGACCGGCCGCCGAAGAAGAGCTTCACGCCGTTCAGCCGCTCGTCGGTCAACTCCCCGGCCAGTGACGGCGCCAGCTCGGCCAGCAGCTCTCGCTCGCCCAGCCAGCCGGACAGCCGCGCGCTCTGGAAACCGAAGACGGTGGCCGGCCCCTGCACCGCCTGCCAGCCCGGCAGCGCCGCCAACCGCAGGTGGTCGCCGTGCCGGCCCTGGCGCTCCAGGTGCTCGATCACCGCGGCGGCCGTGGTCGAGGCCCACATCCGCACCGCGCTGTCGAGCTTCTCCTCCTCCGTGGTGCCCAGGCCCGCCGTGCAGTCCCAGAGCACCGGCGCCTCCGCGCTGCCCAGGCGCAGCACGAAGCCGAGGTCGACATGGCCGCCGCCCTGGCCCGGGTGCTCGCGCAGCGCCACGGCGGTGCCGCCCGGGCCGTGCACCAGGGTGCCGTCCACGGTGAACTCCCGCCCGTATCGCGCCATTTCCCGCACCACGCCGCGCTGTATGACCGCCAGCCGCTGCTCGGGGTCCACCCGCCCTCCTTCTGTGTCGCACCGGGCATGCCCACGCACCCGGGCATGCCAAAGGCCCCGGCTCGCGAAAGCCGGGGCCTTGGTGACAGAGCGGGCGACGAGAATCGAACTCGCGTGACTAGTTTGGAAGACTAGGGCTCTACCATTGAGCTACGCCCGCATACGCGTCCGCACCCGGCCGATCGGCCGGGCTGGACGGGGATCAGCGTACCTGGTCGGGCGACCCGCGCGCACGTGACATCCCCCGAGCCACTCGCCCGGTGCCCACCACCTGAAATATCGCCGAGCGGAGCGGCCTCGGCGTGTACGCTTCCTCTCGCGAAGTGCGGGGTGTGGCGCAGTTTGGTAGCGCGTCCGCTTTGGGAGCGGAAGGCCGTCGGTTCGAATCCGGTCACCCCGACCATCACTGATTATGGTCTCGATCACGGCCATCGATCACAGCCATCTGCGATGTGGCTTTGTGGTACCGGTAGGATGGGCCGCTGGCGGAAGAGCCACCGCCCCTTCCCGCGCGAACCAGCCGGGGACGGGCCGCTCGCCGTCCACCCCATACGGGAGATGCCGCACCAGGTGGCTCATCACCCGTCTGCCCGGCCCGCGGCCCGTAAGGGCAACGGTCCGGATGCAGACAAGCCGACCGCAAGCCCCATAGGAGACCCAACCGTGAAGAGCGCCGTCGAGACTCTGAACCCGACCCGGGTTCGACTCACCGTCGAGGTGCCCTTCGAGGAGCTCAAGCCCAGCCTCGACGCGGCGTACAAGAAGATCAACCAGCAGGTCACGGTTCCCGGCTTCCGCAAGGGCAAGATCCCGGCCCGGGTCATCGACCAGCGCTTCGGCCGGGCCGCGGTTCTCGAGGAGGCCGTGAACGACGCGCTGCCGCGCTTCTACACGCAGGCCGTCGACGAGGGCAAGATCGAGGTCCTCGGCCAGCCCGACATCACCGACATCAAGGGCGTGGAGGACCTGGCCGCTGCCGGCCTGACCTTCACCGCCGAGGTGGACGTCCGTCCGGAGATCACCCTGCCGGAGTTCTCCGAGATCTCCGTCGAGGTCGACCCGATCGAGGTCACCGACGAGGACATCGAGAAGTCCCTCGAGCAGCTGCGCGAGCGTTTCTCCTCGGTCAAGGACGTCGAGCGCGCCGCGGCCGCCGGCGACATCGTGGTGATCGACCTGGAGGCCAAGGTCGACGGTGAGGTCCCCGAGGACGGCACCGCCACCGGCGTGAGCTACGAGATCGGCTCCGGTCGTCTGCTGGACGGCATCGACGAGGCCGTCGTCGGCCTGTCCGCCGGCGAGTCGAAGACCTTCGACACCGAGCTCAAGGGCGGCACCCAGGCCGGCAAGACCTCCGAGGTGACCGTCACGGTCACCACCGTCCAGGAGAAGGAGCTGCCCGCGCTGGACGACGAGTTCGCCCAGCTGGCCAGCGAGTTCGACACCCTGGAGGAGCTGCGCGGCGACTCGCGCAAGCGCCTGGAGCGGATGAAGGAGTTCGACCAGGCCACCCAGGCCCAGGAGCGCGTCCTGGACGCCCTGCTGGAGAAGGTCGAGATCGAGTACCCGGGCAAGCTGCTCGCGGACGAGGTCGAGACCCGCAAGCACAACCTTGAGCACCACCAGCTGGAGCCGATCGGCCAGAACCTGGAGGGCTACCTCGCCGCGCAGGGCAAGACCCGCGAGGAGTTCGACCAGGAGACCGAGGAGCAGGCGAAGAAGGGCATCAAGACCCAGTTCGTGCTGGACGAGATCGTGGCCAAGGAGGAGGTGGGCGTGAACCAGGAGGAGCTCACCGAGCACCTCATCCGCCGCGCCGCCGGCTCCGGCCTGACCCCGGACCAGTTCGCCCAGCAGGTCGTCCAGGGCAACCAGGTCTCGCTGCTGGTCGGCGAGGTCGCCCGCGGCAAGGCGCTGGCGCTGGTCGTCGAGGCCGCCACGGTCGCCGACACCACGGGCAAGGTCATCGACTTCGACGAGGAGGAGGAGACGGTCGAGGCCGTTACCGCCGAGACCGCCGAGACCGAGACCGCCAAGACCGAGGGCACCGAGCAGGCCTGATCCTGCCAGACCCCCTGTGACGGGCCCGGACGCCGACGTGCGTCCGGGCCCGTTCGTCTTCCTCGGCTTCCCCCGCCGCTACCCTGCGCTCACAGCGAACAGTTCAGCGTGGGGGATGGTCGGGCCCTACCTGCGCGTTAGGGTCAACGAGAGCAAGCATCAACAGCGTGGGCGGGGCGGCTCGACGTGGGTCCAGGCCCAGGAAGCCCAGCCCCGGACCCATATGTGACGTAGCGACGGTCGAAATAGAGGAACCGTCCGAATCGACTGAGCAGGTGGCTAAGTGACGTTCCCGCAGATGCAGATGCCTGGCCTCATGGCGCCGCGCGCCGCCGGTGGTGACGTGCTCGGCGGACTGGGCGACCAGGTCTACAACCGGCTGCTCAACGAGCGCATCATCTTCCTCGGCCAGCAGGTGGACGACGAGATCGCCAACAAGATCACCGCCCAGCTGCTGCTTCTGGCCGCCGAGCCGGACAAGGACATCTACCTCTACATCAACTCCCCGGGCGGCTCGATCACGGCCGGCATGGCGATCTACGACACCATGCAGTACATCAAGAACGACGTGGTCACCATCGCGATGGGCATGGCGGCCTCGATGGGCCAGTTCCTGCTCACCGCCGGCACTCCGGGCAAGCGGTTCTCGCTGCCGAACGCCAACATCCTGATGCACCAGCCCTCCGCGGGCCTCGGCGGCTCGGCCACCGACATCAGGATCCAGGCCGAGCAGCTGCTGCGCACCAAGCAGCGGATGTCCGAGCTGATCGCCAGCCACAGCGGCCAGACCTTCGAGCAGATCACCAAGGACTCCGACCGCGACCGCTGGTTCACCGCCGAGCAGGCCAAGGAGTACGGCCTGATCGACGACATCATGCACAGTGCCGCAGACGTCCCCGGCGGCGGTGGCACCGGGGCCTGAGCGCCCGCCCCGCACCCCATTACACGTCGGCACGCTTCCGGAGGCAGACCCGCAATGAACCCCCTTTACACCCCCCGCGGCGAGTACCAGGGCGCCCGCACCGAGTTCACTGCCCCGCGGGCAGAAGGTCGCTACATCGTCCCGCGTTTCGTCGAGCGCACCTCGCAGGGCATCCGTGAGTACGACCCGTACGCCAAGCTCTTCGAGGAGCGCATCATCTTCCTGGGTTCCCAGGTGGACGATGTCTCGGCGAACGACATCATGGCCCAGCTGCTCTGCCTGGAGTCGATGGACCCGGACCGCGAGATCCAGATGTACATCAACTCGCCCGGCGGCTCGTTCACCGCGCTCACCGCGATCTACGACACCATGCAGTACGTGAAGCCGGACATCCAGACCGTGTGCATGGGCCAGGCGGCCTCCGCCGCGGCCGTGCTGCTCGCCGCCGGTACCCCCGGCAAGCGGATGGCGCTCCCCAACGCCCGGATCCTGATCCACCAGCCGTACACCGAGACCGGCCGCGGCCAGGTCTCCGACCTGGAGATCCAGGCCAGGGAGATCTTCCGGATGCGCGAGCAGCTGGAGGAGATGCTCTCCAAGCACTCCAAGAAGCCGGTCGAGCAGGTCCGCGAGGACATCGAGCGCGACAAGATCCTCACCGCCGAGGAGGCCCTGGAGTACGGGCTGATCGACCAGATCATCTCGACCCGCAAGGCCTCGCTCACCGACTGAGTCCCGCCGCGGATCCGGGCGGAGCGTACCGACGAGTACGCTCCGCCCGCCGGGCTCCGGCCCACAGACTTCGCTCGGCCCGCCGGCATCTGTTCGGTATCAATTCGCCCAGGGCGTAGGGCAGAGCTGTCGAAGACGACGGATTCTGCGAGGTGGCAGAGTACCGTCGGTACCGAGACCTGCCGCCGCCTGTGGCGGCCGCGGTCCACAGCACCAGGCCCCGGACCCCCGCGGGGCCCCTGGCGAAGGGGAAGCACCTCGTGGCACGCATCGGAGACGGTGGCGACCTGCTCAAGTGCTCGTTCTGCGGCAAGTCGCAGAAGCAGGTGAAGAAGCTCATCGCCGGCCCAGGCGTGTACATCTGCGACGAGTGCATCGACCTGTGCAACGAGATCATCGAGGAGGAACTCGCCGAGTCCTCCGAGGTGCGCTTCGAGGAGCTTCCGAAGCCGCGCGAGATCTACGAGTTCCTGGACCAGTACGTGGTCGGCCAGGACCTCGCCAAGAAGGCGCTCTCGGTCGCGGTCTACAACCACTACAAGCGGGTGCAGGCCGGCGAGGCGGGGCGCGGCAGCGGCCGCGAGGACGCCATCGAGCTGGCCAAGTCCAACATCCTGCTGCTCGGCCCCACCGGCTCCGGCAAGACGCTGCTCGCGCAGACCCTGGCCCGGATGCTGAACGTGCCGTTCGCCATCGCCGACGCCACCGCCCTCACCGAGGCCGGCTACGTCGGTGAGGACGTCGAGAACATCCTGCTCAAGCTGATCCAGGCGGCGGACTACGACGTCAAGAAGGCCGAGACCGGGATCATCTACATCGACGAGATCGACAAGGTCGCCCGCAAGAGCGAGAACCCGTCGATCACCCGCGACGTCTCCGGCGAGGGCGTCCAGCAGGCGCTGCTGAAGATCCTGGAGGGGACCACCGCCTCGGTCCCGCCGCAGGGCGGACGCAAGCACCCGCACCAGGAGTTCATCCAGATCGACACCACCAACGTGCTGTTCATCGTGGGCGGTGCGTTCGCGGGCCTGGAGCGGATCATCGAGGGCCGGGCCGGCGGCAAGGGCATCGGCTTCGGCGCCAACATCCGCTCCAAGCGGGAGAGCGACGCCAGCGATCACTTCCGCCAGGTGATGCCGGAGGACCTGGTCAAGTTCGGCATGATCCCGGAGTTCATCGGCCGGCTGCCGGTGATCACCAGCGTGCACAACCTGGACCGCGAGGCGCTGCTGCAGATCCTCACCGAGCCGAAGAACGCGCTGGTCAAGCAGTACCGCAAGCTCTTCGAACTGGACGGCGTGGAGCTGGAGTTCAGCCGTGACGCGCTGGAGGCGATCGCCGACCAGGCGATCCTGCGCGGCACCGGCGCGCGCGGGCTGCGGGCCATCATGGAGGAGGTGCTGATGTCCGTGATGTACGAGGTTCCCTCGCGTCAGGACGTCGCCCGCGTGGTGGTCACCGGCGACGTGGTCTCCAAGCACGCGATCCCGACCCTGGTTCCGCGCGACATGATCAAGCGCGAGCGCCGCGACAAGAGCGCCTGAGCCTGAGGACACCGCCCGACGGCGGTAACGCCCAGGGCCCGCGACCGGATCGGTCGCGGGCCCTGGGCGTTGTGTGCCGGGTGCCGGCTCGGTGGGCTACTTCGCCACCACCATGGCGTCGTGGATCGCCTCGGTCTTCTTGGCGGCGTCGGCCGGTGCGAGGGTCACCAGCTTGATCCCGTTCAGCTTCGCGAAGCTGACACTGGCGATGGTGGAGCGGCTGGCCCAGACGCAGACCGACTGGCCGCCGGAGTCCGGGGCGCCGGGGATCTTGAAGTCCAGCACGCCGCACTTGAGCGTGGCGTCGTCCTTGTTGCTGCCGCCGGAGTAGCTGCTCAGCGGCGTGGTCCAGGTGGCGCCGCTCTGCGTCAGCTGGCTGGAGAAGTTGGCGATCGCCTTGTCCGGGTCGCCCAGCTTGCCGTAGTCGCCGCCGACCGTGATGGTGTCGGTCGGGTCGGCGTCACTGGCGTAGCTGGCCGACAGGGCGGTGACGTCGCTGCCCAGGGTCGCGCTCTTGGCGGGGTCCGCCGGCGCGCTCTTGGCGCTCTTCTGGGTGTAGCCGCCGGCCAGCGTCTGCGGCGCGGCGAGCTTGTAGCTGCCGGCCGCGGCGGAGCTTGTCAGCTTGTAGGCGGCGAAGCCGCCACCGCCCAGCACCAGGGCGCCGATCACCACGCCGACCACCACACCGGCCTTGCCCTTCTTGGGCGCCGGCGGCGGATAGCCACCCGCGTACTGCGGCTGCTGGCCCCAACCGGCCTGCGGCTGCGGCGGGTAGGGCTGCTGCGGCGGCACGCCGTACCCCGGCTGGGGCTGTCCGTAGCCGGGCTGCGGCTGGCCGTACCCCGGCTGGGGCTGGCCATAGCCGGGCTGGGGCTGGCCGTACCCGGGCTGCGGCTGCCCGTACGGCGGCTGTCCGTAGCCGGGCTGCGGCTGGCCCTGCGGCGGATACTGCGGCTGACCCTGGCCGTACATGCGCTCTCGCTCCCCCGCCGCCTGCGCGGCGCAACACCCGTGCTCCACCGGCCTGGCCGGGCTCGGGCGACCGTGTGTCCGAGCACCGGCACGCTATCGCACAGCGCGCGGGCGCAGGGCACGACCTCCGGTTCCGTAAACTGTTCGGCGTGACCGACAAGACGAACCAGCGCCCCACCGACGACACGTCCGAGGGCAACTCCACGGACGTGTCCGTGGACAACGCCGCAGCCCTCCCGACCACCTACGCCCCGGGCGAGGTAGAGGGCGAGCTGTACGAGCGCTGGGTATCGCGCGGTTACTTCACCGCCGACGCCAAGAGCGACAAGCCGCCGTACACCATCGTGATCCCGCCGCCGAACGTGACCGGTGCGCTGCACCTGGGCCACGCCTTCCAGCACACCCTGATGGACGCCCTGACGCGCCGTAAGCGGATGCAGGGCTACGAGGCGCTCTGGCTGCCGGGCATGGACCACGCCGGCATCGCCACCCAGAACCGGGTGGAGCAGCAGCTCGCCGCCTCCGGCCAGTCCCGCCACGACCTGGGCCGCGAGGCCTTCGTCGAGAAGGTGTGGGAGTGGAAGGAGAACTACGGCGGCAAGATCCTGGGCCAGATGCGTCGTCTGGGCGACGGCGTGGACTGGTCGCGGGAGCGCTTCACCATGGACGAGGGCCTCTCGCGCGCCGTCCAGACCATCTTCAAGAAGCTCTTCGACGACGGCCTGATCTACCGCGCCGAGCGCATCATCAACTGGTGCCCGCGCTGCCTGACCGCGCTCTCCGACATCGAGGTCGAGCACGAGGACAGCCCCGGCGAGCTGGTCTCGATCCGCTACGGCGACGGTGACGACTCGATCGTGGTGGCCACCACCCGCGCCGAGACCCTGCTGGGCGACACCGCGGTGGCCGTCCACCCGGACGACGAGCGCTACCAGCACCTGATCGGGCGCACCATCGCGCTGCCGCTGACCGACCGCCGGATCCCGGTGGTCGCCGACGCGCACGTCGACCCGGAGTTCGGCACCGGCGCGGTCAAGGTGACCCCCGCGCACGACCCCAACGACTTCGCCATCGGCCAGCGGCACAACCTGCCCAACCTGAGCGTGATGGACGAGCGCGGCGTGATCACCGTGCACGGTCCCTTCCTCGGCCTGGACCGCCTGGAGGCGCGCTCGGCCGTGGTCGGCGAGCTGCGTGAGCAGGGGCGGATCGTCGCCGAGAAGCGCCCCTACATGCACGCGGTGGGCCACTGCTCGCGCTGCCACACCATCGTCGAGCCGCGGCTGTCGCTGCAGTGGTGGGTCAAGGTCGAGCCGCTGGCCCAGGCGGCCGGCGATGCGGTCCGTGACGGCCGGGTCCAGATCCACCCGAAGGAGATGGAGCGCCGCTACTTCGACTGGGTCGACAACATGTACGACTGGTGCATCTCGCGCCAGCTCTGGTGGGGTCACCGGATCCCGGTCTGGTACGGCCCGGACGGTGAGGTCGTCTGCGTCGGCCCCGACGAGCAGGCGCCCACCGGTGAGGGCTGGACCCAGGACCAGGACGTGCTGGACACCTGGTTCTCCAGCGGCCTGTGGCCCTTCTCCACCCTGGGCTGGCCCGAGCAGACCCCGGACCTGGAGAAGTTCTACCCGACCGACGTGCTGCTCACCGGCCACGACATCATCTTCTTCTGGGTCGCCCGGATGATGATGTTCGGCCTGTACGCGATGGACGGCCAGGCGCCGTTCCACACCATCGCGCTCACCGGTCTGGTCCGTGACCAGTTCGGCAAGAAGATGTCCAAGTCGAACCCGAACGCGGTCGACCCGCTGGACTGGATGGACGCCTACGGCGCCGACGCGGTCCGCTTCACGCTGGCCAACGGCGCCAACCCCGGTGCGGACGTGCCGATCGGCGAGGAGTGGGTCAAGGGCTCGCGCAACTTCTGCAACAAGATCTGGAACGCCACCCGGTTCGCGCTGATGAACGGCGCCACCATCGAGGGCCCGCTGCCGGCGCCCGAGGAGATGACCGCGGCGGACCGCTGGATCCTGTCCCGGCTGAACGAGACCGTGGCCCAGGTCGACGCGCTCTACGACGACTACCAGTTCGCCAAGCTCTCCGACGCGCTCTTCCACTTCGCCTGGGACGAGGTCTTCGACTGGTACGTCGAGCTCTCCAAGACCACCCTGGCCAAGGGCGGCCCGCAGGCCGATGCCGCGCGCCGGGTGCTGGGCGAGGTGCTGGACGTGACGCTGCGGCTGCTGCACCCGGTCGTCCCGTTCGTCACCGACGCGCTGTGGACCACGCTGACCGGTGCCGAGTCGCTGGTGATCGCCGAGTGGCCGAAGGACAGCGGTTTCCGTGACGCCGCCGCCGAGGCGGAGATCGCCACCGTTCAGCAGGTGGTCACCGAGGTCCGCCGGTTCCGCTCCGACCAGGGCCTCAAGCCGGGCCAGAAGGTCCCGGCCGCACTGGAGTTGGGCGGCACGGTGCTGGGGGCGCACGAGGACGCGATGCGCTCGCTGCTGCGTCTGACCCAGCCCGAGGAGGGCTTCGCGGCCACCGCCTCGCTGCCGGTGGCCGGTGCCACGGTGGCGCTGGACCTGTCCGGCACCATCGATGTGGCCGCCGAGCGCAAGCGCCTGGAGAAGGACCTCGCGGCTGCCGAGAAGGAGCGCACCCAGACCGCGGCCAAGCTCGGCAACGAGGGCTTCCTGGCCAAGGCTCCGGAGGACGTGGTGGTGAAGATCCGCGCCCGCCAGCAGGCGGCCGAGGCCGACATCGCCCGGATCACCGCGCAGTTGGCCGGCCTGCCCAAGGCCTGACCCGAGCCGGCCCAGGCCGGGCCGTCGACGTAGCACGCCACTGGCCGCACCCTCAACCGGGGTGCGGCCAGTGGCGTTTCGGTTTGGAATCGGGCGAGGAATTTCTGATTGCCTTTAATCCGTGACCGGCTTTTTCCGTTCTTCTGCCACTTCTTGCGGCCAGGTCCGGTGACCTGCGAAGGCGTCCCGTATACGGTGTGCTGAAGTTCCGAGTACGGGCACTCGTGAAGGGAAGGCAGGGCATGGTGACAGCGCACAAGTTGGCCGGCGAACTTCCTGCGCAGCGGGTCGAGGAGGCAAAGGGGCGGGCCGCGGCATTGTTGCTCGCGTTCCGGCACGGCAATCAGGTCGCCTTCGACGCGGCCCTGGACCGGCTGCTGGACGACCGGGCCGAGCGCGAGGTGGTCACCCTGCTCGCCTGGGTCGCGGCCGAGGCGGTGCGCAAGGCCTATGCCCCCGAGGTCGGCGACCGGGTGCTGCGCGCCCTGGCCCGCCGGGCGCCGCAGGGGGAGATCGGGGTGCTGGTGGACGAGGAGTCGGCGGACGCGGCGCGGCTGATCGAGGCCGTGCGGGGCGGTCAGGTGGCCGCGGTGCGACAGCTGGTGGCCGCCACCCCGGACACCACCTTCCTGCTCGGCGGCCTGCTCCAGGCGGTCGCCATGATGCTGCCGCTGGTCCCCGAGGACGAGGTGGACGAGGTGCTCGCCGAGTTGCGCCTGCGGCAGAGCCCGGTGCCGGCCGCGGTCTGAACCCCGTCCGCACGCGTGAGTGCGCCGCCGGGCCGAGGACGCGCCGCAATCACACCGGCACACCGGCACACCGGCGGCCCCGCGGCGGGCGGACGGGCTCCGCGCTCGTACACTGGGCGGGTGAGCAGCACCGCCGGGCCGAACCCGTACACCAGCCGTCCCACTAACGCGGAGGCCGGCGACCAGCCGACCGGTCTGCACGAGGTCGAGGCCGAGCTGGCCCGGCGTTGGCCGGAGAACAAGCTCGAACCCTCGCTGGACCGGATCGCGGCGCTGATGGACATCCTCGGCGAGCCGCAGCGCTCCTACCCGTCCATCCACATCACCGGCACCAACGGCAAGACGTCCACGGCTCGGATGGTCGAGCAGCTGCTGAACGCCTTCGAACTGCGCACCGGGCGCTACACCAGCCCGCACGTGGAGTCGGTGACCGAGCGGATCAGCCTGGACGGGCAGCCGATCAGCGTCGAGAAGTTCGTCGAGACCTACAACGACATCGAGCCCTACATCAGGATGGTGGACGAGCGGCAGCCCGTCGCGCTCTCCTTCTTCGAGGTGCTCACCGCCATGGCGTACGCGGCCTTCGCCGACGCGCCGGTGGACGTGGCCGTGGTCGAGGTCGGCATGGGCGGCACCTGGGACGCCACCAACGTGATCGACGCCGCCGTCTCCGTGCTCACCCCGGTCTCGCTGGACCACACCAAGTTCCTGGGCACCACCACCGGTCAGATCGCCACCGAGAAGGCCGGGATCATCAAGCCCGAGGCCCTCGCGGTGGTCGCCCAGCAGCCGCTGGACGCCGCCGAGGCGATCCTGGCGCGCTCGGTCGAGGTCGGCGCCACGGTGGCCCGCGAGGGCATGGAGTTCGGTGTGCTGGGCCGCGAGGTCGCGGTCGGCGGGCAGGTGATCACCCTGCGCGGACTGGGCGGGGCCGAGTACAGCGACATCTTCATCCCGCTGCACGGCGAGCACCAGGCGCACAACGCGGCCCTCGCGCTGGCCGCGGTGGAGGCGTTCTTCGGCATCGGCGCGGCCCGCGAGCACCAGCTGGACGTCGACAAGGTGCGCCACGCCTTCACCGGCGTCAGCTCGCCCGGTCGCCTCGAAGTGGTCCGGCGCAGCCCCACCATCCTGCTGGACGCCGCGCACAACCCGGCCGGTGCCCAGGTCGCCGCGGCCGCGGTCGGCGAGGCCTTCGCTTTCAACCGGCTCGTCGGGGTGATCGCCACCAGTGGCGACAAGGACGTCACCGGCCTGCTGGAGGCCTTCGAACCGATCCTGGCCGAGGTGGTGATCACCGAGAACTCCACCCACCGGGCGATGCCGGTCGACCAGCTCGCGGCCCAGGCCGTGGAGATCTTCGGCGAGGACCGGGTGCAGGTGGAGCCCCGGCTGGACGACGCGATCGACGCCGCCGTGGCGCTGGCCGAGGCGGAGGGCGACCTCACCGGCTCCGGGGTGCTGATCACCGGCTCGGTGATCACCGTGGGCGAGGCCCGCCTGCTGCTCGGGAGGAAGTGACGATGCGTACGCTCTGTGCGTCCACGCTCATCGGCGAGGTCTTCGTGGTGCTCTTCGCGGCCTGTGTCGCGATGAAGATGACGGACGTCTCGACCGCGGTGATCTGGGGGGTCAGCGGGGCGGTGATGCTCGGCTGCGTGCTGCTGTGCGGCATGATCACCCGCCGTGGCGCCGTGCCGATCGGCTGGGCGCTCCAGCTGGGCCTGATCGCCACCGGGCTGCTGCTGCCGACCATGTACGCGCTGGGCGTGATCTTCGCCGGCCTCTGGTGGTGCTCGGTGCACTACGGCCGCAAGATCGACGTCATCAAGGAGGAGCGCAGTAAGGCGGAGCGCGAGCGCCAGACGGTCGGCGTCCCCGCCTGACCGGCCGCCGGGAGCGGCTGCGGCTTCGCGGTGGCGGTCGCTGACCCGCTGTTCACGCAAGGTAACCTCTGGGGCAGTGGCATACACCATTTAGCCCCGAAACCTCTGGAGCCGCACCGTGACCCAGCGCACTCTCGTCCTGCTCAAGCCCGACGCCGTCCGCCGTGGTCTGACCGGTGAGATCATCAGCCGGATCGAGCGCAAGGCGGGCTGGCAGCTGGCCGCCGTCGAGCTGCGCACCTTCGACCGGGCGACGCTGGAGACGCACTACGCCGAGCACCTCGGCCGTCCGTTCTACGAGCCGCTGCTCGAGTTCATGACCTCCGGCCCCTCGCTCGCGCTGATCGTCGAGGGCGAGAACGTGATCCCGGGCGTGCGCGCGCTGGCCGGCGCCACCGACCCGCTGGCCGCGGGCCCCGGCACCATCCGTGGCGACTTCGCCACGATCACCCGGGAGAACCTGATCCACGCCTCGGACTCGGAGGCCTCGGCCGAGCGCGAGATCAAGATCTTCTTCCCCGCCTACGCCTGACGTGACATCACGGCGGCCCGCGGTTGGCCGAGCCGGTCAGGCTCAGCCAACCGTGGGAATCTGATCCTCAAATATGGAACTCAATAGTCCGACACGGCGTCCCAATCCGGGGAGAACCGATCCTGCGACGGAGAATGGACGCCAAGCCCATCCCGCCGACCAGTTCGCCGGGCGTGGCTACGATGGAGGCACCCTACGGGCCCGAACGGCCCGTCGCGCGCGGTTCGCGCGCTGCTGTGCGGGCCTCGTGTGAGGCTCAACTCCCTGCCCATGACATCCAGTTCGGGAAGGCGTTCCACACTCCATGGCCAACAATCTGTCGTTCATCGGCCGTGACCTGGCGATCGACCTCGGCACTGCCAACACGCTGGTGTACGTCAGGGGCAAGGGGATCGTCCTGAACGAGCCGTCAGTCGTGGCGGTCAACACCAACACCGGCGGCATCCTGGCGGTCGGGTCCGAGGCGAAGAAGATGATCGGGCGTACGCCCGGCAACATCATCGCCATCCGCCCGCTCAAGGACGGCGTGATCGCCGACTTCGAGATCACCCAGCGGATGCTGCGGTACTTCATCCAGAAGATCCACCGCCGCCGCTACCTGGTCCGCCCGCGGGTCGTGGTCTGCGTGCCCAGCGGCATCACCGGCGTCGAGCGCCGCGCCGTGGTGGAGGCCAGTCACCTGGCCGGCGCCCGCCAGGTGCACATCATCGAGGAGCCGATGGCCGCCGCGATCGGCGCTGGCCTGCCGGTCCACGAGGCCACCGGCAACATGGTGGTGGACATCGGCGGCGGCACCACCGAGGTCGCGGTCATCTCGCTGGGCGGCATCGTCACCGCGCAGTCGATCCGGGTGGCCGGCGACGAGCTGGACAACGCGATCGTCCAGCACATCAAGAAGGAGTACTCGCTGCTGCTCGGCGAGCGCAGCGCCGAGCAGATCAAGATGAGCATCGGCTCGGCCTGGGGCTCGGAGAACGAGAAGGACGAGCACGCCGAGATCCGCGGCCGGGACCTGGTCAGCGGCCTGCCGAAGACCGTGGTGATCTCCGCCGCCGAGGTCCGCGAGGCGATCGACGAACCGGTCAACTCGATCATCGACGCCGTCAAGACCACCCTGGACCAGTGCCCGCCGGAGCTGGCAGGCGATGTGATGGACCGCGGCGTGGTGCTCACCGGTGGCGGCGCGCTGCTGCGCGGGCTGGACGAGCGGCTGCGCCGGGAGACCGGGATGCCGATCCACATCGCGGAGAACCCGCTGGACTCGGTGGCGCTCGGTTCGGGCCGCTGCGTCGAGGAGTTCGAGGCCCTGCAGCAGGTACTGGACGCGCAGCCGCGTCGTTAGACACCCCGTCAGACCCGACACATCCAGAAGGGGCAGCCCCGTCGCCGTGAGGGACACACGAGAGAGCCGACTGCTGCTCATCCTGTTGGTGGCCGTAGCCTTCGCGCTGATCACCGTGGACATCAAGGGCGGCGAGAGCTCCCCGCTGAACGGCGCCCGCCGCACCGCCGCCGACCTGTTCGGTCCGGTGGAGCGCGGCGCCGCGGGGGCCGTCGACCCGATAGCCCGCACGGTGCGGGCGATCCGCGACTCCGGCACCGAGCAGCAGCGGCTGGACCAGATCGGCGCCGAGAACACCGAGCTGCGCCAGAAGCTGGCCTCCTCGGACACCGCCACCGGGCGGACCAAGCAGCTGGACGACATGCTGCGCACCGCCGGGGCCGGCGGATACACCATCAAGGCCGCGCAGGTGATCGCCATCGGCGCGGCCCAGGGCTTCTCCTGGACCATCACCATCGACGCGGGCAGCGACGACGGCCTGCAGCGGGACATGACCGTGATCAACGGCCAGGGCCTGGTCGGCCGGGTCACCACGGTCGCCCCGACCACCGCCACGGTGCTGCTCGCCACCGACCCCGGCTTCACCGCCGGCACCCGGATGGAGGGCACCGGCGAGATCGGCTTCGCGGCCGGTCAGGGCCAGGGCCCGATGAAGGTGCAGCTGCTCAACGGCAAGGCGCAGGTCAAGCCGGGCGACCGGCTGGTCACCTTCGGCTCGCAGAACGGGCGTCCGTTCGTGCCGGGCGTGCCGGTGGGCACGGTCACCCAGGTACAGGCCACCCCGGGCGAGCTGACCAAGACCGTGCTGGTCGATCCGTTCGTCTCCTTCACCCGGCTCGACCTGGTCGGGGTGGTCGTGGTGCCGCCGCGCACCGACCCCAGGGACTCCGTGCTGCCACCGGCCCCGCCGAGCCCCACCCCCGTGGCGCCCGCCCAGCCGCCCGCCGCACCCGCGGCGCAGCCCTCGGGCGCCCCGCAGCAGCCGTCCGACTCGCCGACCGGGGGGAACTGACCGATGGTCATCAAGCGCGCCCTGCTCTCCGCCGTCCTGGTCCTGCTCGCCCTGCTGCTGCAGGTCAGCGTGCTGGGCCGGCTGCAGCTGCCCGGGGCCACCCCGGACCTGCTGCTGCTCGTGGTGGTCGGCCTCGGCCTGGTCTTCGGCCCCTCCGGCGGCTGCCTGACCGGCTTCAGCGCCGGGCTGCTGGCCGACCTGGCCCCGCCCTCCGACCACGCGATCGGCCGCTACGCGCTGGTGCTCTGCCTGATCGGCTACGCGGCCGGGCTGCTGCGGGCCGAGCCGGGCCGACCGCGCTCGGTGCTGGTGCCGCTGCTGGTGGTGGCCGGTGCCGCGGTGGTCTCCACGGTGCTCTACGCGGCGGTCGGCGCACTGGTCGGCGACACCGCCGCCCGGCACGTCGGACTGCCCTCGCTGATGGGCACCGCGCTCCTCTACGACCTGCTGCTGGCCCCCTTCGTGGTGCCCGCGGTGATGCTGCTGGCCCGCTGGGCGGACCCGTCGGGGTCGAGCGGCGAGGTGACCGGGCCGGGCCTTGGCACCATCGCCCGCTACCGCACCACCCGGGAGTCCTCCGGACTGCCGGCCGGCGGTCGCAAGATCCGGATCAAGTCCTGATAGCCGGCCGGCCCACTACCGACCACCTCTCAAGCGGGGAGTCCTCGAGGTGAGCAACATCCCGGAGACCGGTCGCACCCGCCGGGTGACGATCCGTCTGGTCGTTCTGCAGATCCTGGTGCTCTCGCTGCTCGCCACCCTCGGCGGCCGGCTGTGGTACCTGCAGATCCGCAACGGCAGCCAGTACACCGCCCAGGCCTCCAACAACCACATCCGTGAGGTGGTCTCACCGGCGATCCGCGGCGAGCTCCTGGACGCCGACGGCCGGGTGCTGGCCGGCAACCAGACCAAGCTCGTGGTCTCGGTCAGCCGCACCTCGCTGCTGGAGCAGAAGGACCACGGCAAGGCGGCACTGACCAAGCTGGCCCAAGTGCTCGGGATGAACCCCAAGGACGTCCAGGACAAGGTCCGGCTCTGCGACGCCAAGACTCCGCAGCCCTGCTGGAACGGCTCGCCCTACCAGCCGATCCCGGTGACCGACCAGGCCACCACCCAGCAGGCGATGCAGATAATGGAACGCCGCGAGGACTTCCCCGGCATCACCGCCCAGCCCACCGCCGTGCGCCAGTACCCGGGCCCGGACGGCGCCAACATGGCCCAGGTGCTCGGCTACCTGTCGCCGGTCACCGACGACGAGGTCACCAAGAGCGCGAACCAGAGCGGCAAGAACAAGTACCTGCCCAGCGACCAGATCGGCCGGGCCGGCCTGGAGTCGGTCTACGACAACGACCTGCGCGGCACCACCGGCGTGGACCGGCTGGAGGTGGACAACCTCGGCCGGGTGATCGGCAGCGCCGGCAGCACCCCCGCCCAGCCCGGCGACAACGTGGTGACCAGCCTGGACGCCCGGGTGCAGAAGGTGGTCGAGGACAACCTGCTGCAGGCGATGAAGGACGCCCGCAACACCTATGACACGGTGACCAACCAGAACTTCGTGGCCGATTCCGGCGCGGCCATAGTGATGGACGTGCACACCGGTCGGATCATCGCGATGGCCAGCGCCCCGACCTACGACCCCAACCTCTGGGTCGGCGGCATCTCCGCCAAGGACTACGCCGGACTGACCGGCCAGGACAGCAACTACCCGCTGCTCAACCGGGCCATCCAGGGCCAGTCGGCACCCGGCTCGACCTTCAAGGTGGTCTCCACCAGCGCCGCCGTGCAGGCCGGCTACTCGCTGGACGGCCACTACCCGTGCCCGTCGAGCCTGACCATCGGCGGCCGCGAGTTCAAGAACTTCGAGGGCGAGTCGGCCGGTGACATCTCGCTGGAGAAGGCGCTGGAGATCTCCTGCGACACCGTCTTCTACGGCCTGTCCTACGACCAGTGGATGAAGGACGGCGGCACCAAGCCCAAGTCCGACCCCGCCGACTGGTTCTACAAGACGGCCCACCAGTTCGGCCTCGGCGCCAAGACCGGCATCGACCTGCCGGCCGAGGTCCCGGGCCGGGTGCCCGACCGGCAGTGGAAGACCGACTTCTTCAACGCCAACAAGGACGCCTGGTGCAAGCAGGCGGCCGGCGGCGGCACCGACTACGCCACCCAGATCGCCCGCGAGAACTGCGTGGACGGCAACGTGCTGCGTGCCGGTGACTCGGTCAACTACGCGATCGGTCAGGGCGACACGCTGGTCACCCCGATCCAGATGGCCACCATCTACTCGGCGATCGCCAACGGCGGCACCCTCTACCGCCCCACCGTCGCCAAGGCCGTCGTCACCCCCAGCGGCCAGCTGGTGCGCGACATCGACCCGCACGTGGACGGCAAGCTGCCGGACGACGACAAGACCCTGCAGTACATCGACCAGGCCACCGCCGGCGTCATCACCGAGGGCACCGCGGCCTGGAAGTTCACCGGCGCGGGCTGGCCGCAGGACAAGATCCAGCTGCACGCCAAGACCGGTACCGCCGAGGTCTACGGCAAGCAGACCACCTCCTGGCTGACCACCTACAGCAAGGACTACGCGGTGGTCATGACGATCAGCCAGGGCGGCACCGGCTCGGGCGGCTCCGGTGACGCGGTCCGCCGGATCTACCAGGCGCTGTACGGCGTGGACGACAAGGGCAACATCGACCAGAGCAAGGCGCTGCTGCCCAGTCCGCAGACCGACCTGCCCAAGTTCAACCCGGACGGCACCGCCATCCTCAAGTCGGTCGCCTTCGCCGACATCCCGCCGGTGCCGGCCCGGTCGGCCGTCTACACCGATCTGTACGCGCTGGAGCCGGCGCAGCGCGGCGTCGGAAGGAGCCGGGCATGACCTCCTCCTACAGCTCCTACCGCCAGCTGCGGTTCTCGCCGCAGCGCGGTCCACTGGCCCGGGCACTGGCCAAGGACGCCCCGCTGCGCCGGCTGGACTGGGTGATAATCCTGGCCGCGCTGGCGCTGTCGCTGGGCAGCTCGATGCTGGTGTGGTCGGCGACCCGGGGACGCGACTCGCTGACCCACGGTGATCCGCAGTACTTCCTCTACCGGCACCTGACCAACCTGGTGATCGGCGTGGTGCTCTGTGCCGGTGCCATCGCGATAGGGCACCAGCGGATCCGCGCCGCGGTGCCGGTCCTCTACGCGCTCTCCATCCTGATGCTGCTGGCCACGCTCAGTCCGCTGGGCTCGACCATCAACGGCGCGCACTCCTGGATCCAGTTCGGC
Source organism: Kitasatospora sp. NPDC008050 (assembly GCF_042957465.1). Classification (NCBI taxonomy): domain Bacteria; kingdom Bacillati; phylum Actinomycetota; class Actinomycetes; order Kitasatosporales; family Streptomycetaceae; genus Kitasatospora; species Kitasatospora sp. NPDC008050. The sequence goes on along the minus strand of NZ_JBIBIJ010000001.1, from coordinate 736,933 downwards.
GGCGGATTCTCGATCCAGCCGGCCGAGTTCGCCAAGCTGGCCATCGTGCTCGGGATGGCCATGGTGCTCTCCTCCCGGGTGGACACCGGCGAGCGGGAGATACCGCCTGGGCGCACCGTGCTCCAGGCGCTGGTGCTGGGCGGGCTGCCGATCTGCATCGTGCTGCTGATGCCCGACCTCGGCTCGGTCATGGTGATGGTGGTGACCATCCTGGGCATCCTGCTGGCCTCCGGGGTGGCCAACCGGTGGATCTTCGGTCTGCTGGCCACCGGCGGGCTCGGCGCCGCGGGCGTCTGGAAGCTGCACGTGCTGAGCAAGTACCAGATCGACCGCTTCGCGGCCTTCGCCAACCCGGCGCTGGACCCGTCGGGCGTGGGCTACAACACCGCTCAGGCCCGGATCGCGATCGGCTCCGGCGGCCTGACCGGCAAGGGCCTGTTCCACGGCACCCAGACGATAGGGCAGTTCGTCCCCGAGCAGCAGACCGACTTCGTCTTCACGGTCGCGGGGGAGGAGCTGGGCTTCGTCGGCGGGCTGGGGATCATCCTGCTGGTCGGGGTGATCCTCTGGCGCGCCTGCCGGATCGCCCGCCAGGCCACCGACCTGTTCGGCACCGTGGTGGCGGGCGGCGTGATCGCCTGGTTCGCCTTCCAGTCCTTCGAGAACATCGGCATGACCCTGGGCATCATGCCGGTGGCCGGCATCCCACTGCCCTTCGTCAGCTACGGCGGTTCCTCGATGTTCGCGGGCTGGATCGCCATCGGGCTGCTGCAGGCGGTCCGCACCCAGCGGCCGATAGCGATCTGAGGCGCGGCCCGGGCGGTGGCGGCCACCGTCCGGGCCAGCGTGGCCGACCTTCCGGCCACGCTACCCTTGAGGGTCATCCCCTCCGTCAAGCCAAAGGGTTTCGCCGCATGCCAGTCGAATCGGTCTTCCCACGCCTGGAGGCCCTCCTCCCGCACGTCCAGAAGCCGATCCAGTACGTCGGCGGCGAGCTCAACTCGACCGTCAAGGAGTGGGACTCCTGCGACGTCCGCTGGGCGCTGATGTACCCGGACGCGTACGAGGTCGGGCTGCCCAACCAGGGCGTCATGATCCTCTACGAGGTGCTGAACGAGCGCGAGGGCGTGCTGGCCGAGCGGACCTACAGCGTCTGGCCGGACCTGGAGGCCCTGATGCGCGAGCACCAGGTCCCGCAGTTCACCGTGGACGCGCACCGCCCGGTCAAGGCCTTCGACGTGTTCGGGCTCTCGTTCTCCACCGAACTCGGCTACACCAACATGCTGGCCGCGCTGGACCTGGCCGGCATCCCGCTGGAGGCGGCCGACCGCACCGACGAGGACCCGATCGTGCTGGCCGGCGGCCACGCCGCCTTCAACCCCGAGCCGATCGCGGACTTCATCGACTGCGCGGTGGTCGGTGACGGCGAGCAGGCCGTGCTCGACATCACCGAGATCGTCCGGGCCTGGAAGGCCGAGGGCCGCCCCGGCGGCCGCGAGGAGCTGCTGCTGCGCCTGGCCAGGACCGGCGGGGTCTACGTGCCGCGGTTCTACGACGTCGAGTACCTGCCGGACGGCCGGATCGCCCGCGTGGTCCCCAACGCCCCCGGCGTGCCGTGGCGGGTCTCCAAGCACACCGTGATGGACCTGGACGAGTGGCCCTACCCCAAGCAGCCGCTGGTCCCGCTCGCCGAGACGGTGCACGAGCGGATGTCCGTGGAGATCTTCCGCGGCTGCACCCGCGGCTGCCGCTTCTGCCAGGCCGGCATGATCACGCGCCCCGTGCGGGAGCGAAGCATCACCGGCATCGGCGAGATGGTGGAGCGCGGGCTGAAGGCGACCGGCTTCGAGGAGGTCGGCCTGCTCTCGCTCTCCTCCGCCGACCACACCGAGATCGGCGACATCGCCAAGGGCCTGGCCGACCGGTACACCGAGGACAAGATCGGCCTGTCGCTGCCCTCCACCCGGGTCGACGCCTTCAACATCGACCTCGCCAACGAGCTGACCCGCAACGGCCGGCGCTCCGGCCTCACCTTCGCCCCCGAGGGCGGCAGTGAGCGGATCCGCAAGGTGATCAACAAGATGGTGTCGGAGGAGGACCTGATCCGCACCGTCGCCGCGGCCTACGGCAACGGCTGGCGCCAGGTGAAGCTGTACTTCATGGTCGGCCTCCCGACGGAGACCGACGAGGACGTGCTGCAGATCGCCGAGATGGCGAAGAACGTCATCCAGAAGGGCCGCGAGGTCACCGGGCAGAACGACATCCGCTGCACGGTCTCCATCGGCGGTTTCGTGCCCAAGCCGCACACGCCCTTCCAGTGGGCCCCGCAGCTGTCCGCCGAGGCCACCGACGCCCGGCTCGCCAAGCTGCGCGACGCGATCCGCCAGGACCGCAAGTACGGCAAGAACATCGGCTTCCGCTACCACGACGGCAAGCCCGGCATCGTCGAGGGCCTGCTCTCCCGCGGCGACCGCCGCACCGGCAGGATCATCCGCGCGGTCTACGAGGACGGCGGCCGCTTCGACGGCTGGCGCGAGCACTTCTCCTTCGACCGCTGGATGCAGGCCGCCGAGAAGGGCCTGAGCGGCACCGGCGTCGACGTCGAGTGGTACACCACCCGCGAGCGCGCCTACGAGGAGGTGCTGCCCTGGGACCACCTGGACAGCGGCCTCGACAAGGACTGGCTCTGGGAGGACTGGCAGGACGCACTGGAGGAGGTCGAGGTCGACGACTGCCGTTGGACCCCGTGCTTCGACTGTGGCGTCTGTCCGCAGATGGATACAAGTATTCAAATCGGTCCGACGGGCAAGAAGCTGCTGCCCCTGACGGTGCTGAAGTAGTCCCGAGCGAGCGGTAACGGGGCCACCGGGCTGAGCTGCGACACGAGGGGTGGGTACGGGCGCGTACCCTTGCTCCTTGACAGAGTCCATCACCCGGTGGCCCCAGCTGTACCCGGCCACCAGCCCTGGACGCGACTTCTCCCGAAGGACTGAGCGACCCTGGCACGCCGCACGCCCGACGGTCCGCCCCCCGCGCCGACGGTGCAGCGCATTCGACTGCGCTACACCAAGCGGGGCCGTCTGCGCTTCACTAGCCACCGCGACTTCCAGCGCGCCTTCGAGCGGGCCCTGCGCCGATCCGCCGTCCCGATGGCGTACTCGGCCGGGTTCACCCCGCACCCCAAGGTGTCCTACGCCAATGCTGCCCCGACCGGGGTGGCCAGCGAGGCGGAGTATCTGGAGATCGGCCTGGCCGACTTCCGGGACCCGCAGGCGCTGCGCGCGCAGCTGGACGAGTCGCTGCCGACCGGGCTGGACATCGTGGACGCCGTCGAGGTACGCACCCCGAACTTCGTGGAGCGGCTGGAGGCCTCGCTCTGGGAGCTTCGGCTGCCGCAGGTGACCGAGGAGGCCGCAGGCCGGGCGGTGGAGCTGTTCCTGGCGGCCGAGCGGGTCGAGGTCCAACGCCAGACGAAGAATGGGCTAAGGGTCTTCGACGCGCGCGAGGCCGTCGCCCGGCTGGAAATCGTTCCGGCGCAGGTCGGCGTTGGTCCGGTCGGGGAATCCACAGCCACCTCCGATGTTCGTACCGGTCAGGCCTGTGCGATACTGCGCCTGGTAGTACGACACGCCACACCCGCCGTACGACCAGACGACGTTTTGTCCGGTCTCCGGGCGACGGCTGACCTGGCGCTGCCGGTCCCCGCAGAGGTGACCAGGCTGGCGCAGGGGCCGCTCGACGAGGAGATCGGCACGGTGACCGACCCGCTGGCGCTCGACCGCGCTGCGGCCCCGGCCGTCCCTACAGAGGCGGCCGTTGAGCCGCAGTCCGCAGCGTCCGCCTAGCGGGCGGAGGCGAGGACCGGATTAACCGCCCGGTGCTGCGCGCTCCAGGCCCCCGCGGCTCCCCAGGGGAGCGAGCGTCGTCGCGCACAGGCCACTTCTGTGGTGGCCCCTCGACCCGCCGGGTCGGCGGGCCCCAGGAGAACCACGCCGCCTTCGGGCCGGTGGGGCCCGCCCCGGGAGCCACCCTGGGTTGTGGGGCCGCGCAGCTTGGGAAAACCTGAGAACACTGGCCAGACCAGAAGACTTTTCGACACCCCGCACCGTGCGGGGCGCCGAGCGAGACTACGAGCCCCTGTGCGGCCTCGCGTTCGCACGGCGGCACCGTGGAGAGTCGGCCTGGGCGCCGAAGCGCCCCGGGCCGGCCACCGGTGCCGGGCCGTGCCCGGATGCGGAGCCCGGGGGCCTGACGGGAGATCCACCCGCATGCCTGAGAACAACGATTCGCAGCGAGACGAAGCAGCACAGAACAGCGGCGAGCCGATCGGCGACGCCGCCCCGCCGCGCCGCCGGCGCCGCGCCGTGTCGCGCCCGGCCGGAACCCCGCAGGGGGCGGCCACCGAGGGCGCCGAGACGGTCATCCCGGTCGAGACCGTGACCGCGTCCACCCCCGCCGCCGAGCCGGCGGCCGAGCCCGTCCAGGCCGAGGCGCCGGTGCGGGCGCGTCGGACGCGTAAGCGGGTGGAGGCGCCGGTCGCCAGCCCCGCCGCCGCTGAGGAGGCCCCGGCCCCGGCTGAGGAGGCCGCTGCCCCGGCGCCGGTCGTCGAGGAGCCGGTGGCGGAGAAGCCGGTGCGGGCACGCCGGACCCGTAAGCGGGCGGAGGCGCCGGTCGCCAGCCCCGCCGCCGCTGAGGAGGCCCCGGCCCCAGCTGAGGAGGCCGCTGCCCCGGCGCCGGTCGTCGAGGAGCCGGTGGCGGAGAAGCCGGTGCGGGCACGCCGGACGCGCAAGCGGGTGGAGGCGCCGGTCGCCAGCCCCGCCGCCGTCGAGGAGGCCCCGGCCGAGGAGGAGCCCACCGAGGAGCCGTCGGCTGCCGCGGAGCCCGCCGCCGCCGCCGCTCCGGCCCCCGAGGCCGAGCAGCACACCGAGGCCCCCCGCGCCCGCCGTCGCGCCGTGCGCCCGGCCACCGCGGTCTTCCAGGCCCCGGTCTTCCAGGAGCCCACCGCCTACGTCGCCCCGGCCGCCGCGCCGCAGCAGCCGGCCGCCACGCCGGCGCCCGCGCCCGCCGAGCCGGTGGCCGCCGCCGCGCCTGCCGCGTCGGCAGCGTCCGAGGACGACGAGTACGAGTACAGCGGCGTCGGCCGCCGCCGCCGGGGCCGCCAGGCGGTCCGGATCGGCACCGGCGCCTCGGGCCGCTCGACCGCGCAGAGCCGCAAGGCCGCGGTTGCCGCGGTCACCGCCACCCCGCCGCGCCCGGCCGCCGTGGAGACCCCCGCGCCGGCGCCCGCGCCCGCCGAGCCGGTGGCCGCCGCCGCGCCCGCCCAGGGCCCCGAGCAGGAGAGCGACTGGGAGGAGGACGGCCGTCCGTCCTCGCGTCGCCGTCGCCGCGGTGGCCGTCGCCGCCGTCGTGGTGAGGCCGAGGAGTTCGAGACCGAGGGCCAGGAGACCGAGCAGCCCACGGCGGCCGCCGGCGCCGAGTCCGCCGCTGCCGCCGCAGCTGCCGAGTTCGCTGAGAGCACCGAGCCGGACGAGGACGAGGAGGACGACCTGGCCGGTGGCCTGGCCTCCTCGCGCCGCCGTCGCCGCCGTCGCCGCCGCAGCGGGGACACCGGGGTCGAGGTCGCCGAGACCGCCGACGAGGACGGTGTCCGCACGGTCGTGAAGGTGCGCGAGCCGCGCCGTCGCTCCACCGAGCCGTCCTTCGACCCGGACGAGGTGCAGTCCATCAAGGGCTCCACCCGCCTGGAGGCCAAGAAGCAGCGCCGCCGCGAGGGCCGCGAGCTGGGCCGCCGCCGGGTGCCGATCATCACCGAGGCCGAGTTCCTGGCCCGCCGCGAGTCGGTCGAGCGCGTGATGGTGGTCCGCCAGAACGGCGAGCGCACCCAGATCGGCGTCCTGGAGGACGGCGTCCTGGTCGAGCACTACGTCAACAAGGAGCAGGCCACCTCCTACGTCGGCAACGTCTACCTGGGCAAGGTCCAGAACGTGCTGCCGTCCATGGAGGCCGCCTTCGTCGACATCGGCAAGGGCCGCAACGCGGTGCTCTACGCCGGTGAGGTCAACTTCGGCCAGCTCGGCCACAGCGGTCCGCGCCGGATCGAGTCGGTGCTCAAGTCCGGCCAGTCCGTGCTGGTCCAGGTCTCCAAGGACCCGATCGGCCACAAGGGCGCCCGTCTGACCAGCCAGATCTCGCTGCCCGGCCGCTACCTGGTCTACGTGCCCGAGGGCTCGATGACCGGCATCAGCCGCAAGCTGCCGGAGAACGAGCGGGCCCGCCTGAAGCAGATCCTCAAGAAGATCGTGCCGGACGACGCGGGCGTCATCGTGCGCACCGCCGCCGAGGGCGCGAGCGAGGAGGAGCTCACCCGCGACGTGCAGCGCCTGCAGCAGCAGTGGGAGGAGATCCAGAAGAAGGCGGCCGGCGGCAACGCGCCGACCCTGCTCTACGGCGAGCCGGACATGACCGTCCGGGTGGTCCGGGACATCTTCAACGAGGACTTCAGCAAGGTCATCGTCTCCGGCAACGACGCGTGGAACACCATCCACGAGTACGTCGGCGGCGTGGCCCCCGACCTGGTGGACCGGCTGCAGAAGTGGACGTCCAACGTCGACGTCTTCGCCACCTACCGGATCGACGAGCAGCTGATGAAGGCGCTGGACCGCAAGGTCTGGCTGCCCAGCGGCGGTTCGCTGGTGATCGACCGGACCGAGGCGATGGTCGTGGTCGACGTCAACACCGGCAAGTTCGTCGGCCAGGGCGGCAACCTCGAGGAGACCGTCACCCGCAACAACATCGAGGCGGCCGAGGAGATCGTCCGCCAGCTGCGGCTGCGCGACCTCGGCGGCATCATCGTGATCGACTTCATCGACATGGTGCTGGAGTCCAACCGCGACCTGGTGCTGCGCCGTCTGCTGGAGTGCCTGGGCCGGGACCGGACCAAGCACCAGGTGGCCGAGGTCACCTCGCTGGGCCTGGTGCAGATGACCCGCAAGCGGGTCGGCCAGGGCCTGCTGGAGTCCTTCTCCGAGTCCTGCGTGCACTGCAACGGGCGCGGCGTGATCGTCCACATGGAGCAGCCGACCGCCCCCGCGGGCGGGGGTGGCCCGGTGGGCACCTCGGGCGAGAGCGTCAGCAAGCGCCGTCGCCGCGGCAAGGGCGGGACCGGGCAGGAGGAGCCGCAGCCGTTCCTGGTCGAGGACCAGATGGCAGCCGAGCACGAGCACGAGGAGTTCGAGCTGGTCGCTCCGCAGGCTCCGGCCGCCGAGGCTCCGGTCGCCCGGGCCGCCGAGGCCGAGGCCGCCGAGCCCGCCGCCGAGGCCCCGGTCGCCGAACAGCCCAGCCTGGTGGAGATCCCGCCGGCCGCCGCCCCGGTGGCCGGTCGCACCCGCCGCCGTGCGGTGCGCAAGGCGACCGCTTCGGCCGGTGCGCCGGGCGAGGCCGAGATCGTGGTGCTGCAGTCGCGCGCCGAGGCCGTCGTGGAGGCCGCGCTGGCCGCCGCCGCCCCGGTGGTGGCCGAGCAGCTCACCGAGGCCGCCGAGGAGGCCGCCGAGGCCGAGCAGCCCGAGGCCGAGCAGCCCGCGTCCGAGGAGGCCGCTGCCGAGGCCGAGGGCGCCGAGCCCGCCGCCGAGGAGGAGGCCGCGCCGAAGAAGCGCGCACCGCGCAAGGCCGCCGCCAAGAAGACCACGGCGACGGCGGCCAAGAAGACCACCACCGCCGCCGCCAAGAAGACGACGGCGACGGCGGCCAAGAAGACCACCGCCCGCAAGACCGCTACCAAGCGGACCAGCGCGGCGGCCAAGAAGGCAGCCGCTGCCGAGGGTGATTCGGCGGCGGAGTGACCCGGGACGCGGGGTGGCCATGGTCACCCCGCGTCCTGTACGGCCGGTTTGCCCAGGGGGCTCGCGGTCCGTATTCTTGACCTTCGGCGTGTCTACGCCACGCTCCCGAGCACATCACCTCCCGCCTCGCTCACGATTTCGTTCGCGAGAAGGGTGGGGGAGGCCGCTGTGTCCATACCCAGTGGCTGGCATCGAGAGTTCCGCACCGAGTAAGGAAAGCAGGTACCGCATGTACGCGATCGTTCGCGCCGGCGGCCGCCAGCACAAGGTCGCCGTGGGTGACGTGCTGGAGATCGACCGTGTTGACGTCAAGCCGGGTGACTCGGTGGAGCTCTCGACCATCCTGGTCGTCGACGGCGAGGCCGTCACCTCCGACCCGTGGGTGCTGGCCGGTGTGAAGGTTCACGCCGAGGTCGTCGACCACACCAAGGGCGACAAGATTGTCATCCTTCGGTACAAGAACAAGACCGGCTACCGTCGGCGCCAGGGTCACCGTCAGCGCCACACCGCCATCCGCATCACCAGCATCGACACCGCGAAGTAAGTAAGGGGATAGCGAGATGGCACACAAGAAGGGCGCAAGCTCTACCCGCAACGGTCGTGACTCGAACGCCCAGCGCCTCGGCGTGAAGCGCTTCGGCGGCCAGGTTGTCAGCGCCGGCGAGATCCTCGTCCGCCAGCGTGGCACCCACTTCCACCCGGGTGCGGGCGTCGGTCGCGGTGGCGACGACACCCTGTTCGCGCTGACCGCCGGTGCGGTTCAGTTCGGCACCCGTCGCGGCCGCAAGGTCGTCAACATCGTGGCCGTCGAGGCCTGATCCAGCTCTTCCGCTGGATCCTGTGCAGGGTGGATCGGGTCTCTCCGGTCCACCCTGCACGCTTTTCTCCACCCTGTCGCTAACTGGAGGCACACCCCATGACCACCTTCGTGGACCGCGTCGAACTGCACGTCGCCGCGGGTAACGGAGGCCACGGCTGCGCCTCCGTTCACCGGGAGAAGTTCAAGCCGCTCGGCGGCCCGGACGGCGGCAACGGCGGGGAGGGCGGCAGCGTCACCCTGGTGGTCGACGCCAACGTGACCACCCTGCTCGAGTACCACCACTCGCCCAAGCGCAAGGCCCAGAACGGCAAGCCGGGCGCCGGCGGCCACCGGACCGGGTCCACCGGCGAGAGCATCGTGCTGCCGGTGCCGGACGGCACCGTGGTGCTCGACAGGCAGGGCAATGTGCTCGCCGACCTGGTCGGCCACGGCACCAGCTTCATCGCGGCCGCCGGCGGCCGCGGCGGCCTGGGCAACTCGGCGCTGGCCTCGGCCCGCCGCAAGGCCCCCGGCTTCGCACTGCTCGGTGAGCCGGGCGAGGCCCGCGACATCGTGATGGAGCTCAAGTCCGTCGCCGACGTCGCCCTGGTCGGCTACCCGAGCGCCGGCAAGTCCTCGCTGATCTCGGTGCTCTCCGCCGCCAAGCCGAAGATCGCGGACTACCCGTTCACCACGCTGGTCCCCAACCTCGGTGTGGTCACCGCCGGTGACAACGTCTACACCATCGCCGACGTGCCCGGGCTGATCCCCGGCGCCAGCCAGGGCAAGGGCCTGGGCCTGGAGTTCCTGCGCCACGTCGAGCGCTGCTCGGTGCTGGTGCACGTGCTGGACTGCGCGACCCTGGAGCCCGGCCGCGACCCGCTCACCGACCTGGAGACCATCGAGGCCGAACTCGCCCAGTACGGCGGTCTGGAGGACCGGCCGCGGCTGGTGGCGCTGAACAAGGTGGACGTCCCGGACGGCCAGGACATCGCCGACCTGACCCGTGCCTCGCTGGAGGAGCGCGGCTACCGGGTCTTCGAGGTCTCCGCCGCCTCCCGTTCCGGGCTGCGCGAGCTGAACTTCGCGCTGGCCGGGATCGTCGCCGAGGCGCGGGCCGCCAAGCCGATCGAGGAGTCGACCCGGATCGTGCTGCGGCCCAAGGCCGTGGACGACGCGGGCTTCACCGTCACCGAGGAGGACGGCGCCTTCCGGGTGCGCGGCGTCAAGCCGGAGCGCTGGGTGCGCCAGACCGACTTCAGCAACGACGAGGCCGTCGGCTACCTGGCCGACCGGCTCGCCCGCCTCGGTGTCGAGGACCAGCTGTGGAAGGTCGGCGCCCAGGAGGGTGACACCGTCATCATCGGTCCCGACGAGAACGCGGTCGTCTTCGACTGGGAGCCGACCATGGCCGCCGGCGCCGAGATGCTGGGCCGCCGCGGCGAGGACCACCGCTTCGAGACCCCGCGCCCGGCCGTCGACCGCCGCCGCGACAAGGCGAAGGGCCGCGACGCCGCCGAGGACGAGTTCCTCGCCTTCGAGGCGCTCTCCTCCGGCCGCCCGTCGGCCATCGACTCCGGCGAGGCCGGCGACGACGAGGACGAGTAGTCCACCGGGTGAAACCCGCTTCGGTCCGGTCCGGTCGTTCGCGTAGATTGCGCGAAGGACCGGACCGGACCAGCGAGGATTAGTACATGAGCGATCAGACACCCCAGCCGGATCCGACGCTGCGTCAGGATGTGCTGTCGGCACGGCGGATCGTCGTCAAGGTCGGTTCCTCCTCGCTCACCACCGCGGCCGGCGGGCTGGACGCGGACCGGGTGGACGCGCTGGTCGACGCGCTGGCCAAGACCCTCACCGGGCCCGCGTCGCCCGAGGTGGTGCTGGTCTCCTCCGGGGCGATCGCGGCGGGCCTGGCGCCGTTGGGGCTGGCCAGGCGGCCGGGGGACCTGGCCCGTCAGCAGGCCGCCGCCAGCGTCGGCCAGGGCCTGCTGGTGGCGCGCTACACCGCCTCCTTCGCCCGCTACGGCCTGCGGGTGGGCCAGGTGCTGCTCACCGCCGAGGACGCGAGCCGGCGCGCGCACTACCGCAACGCCTACCGCACCCTGGACCAGCTGCTGGCGATGGGCGCCGTCCCGGTGGTCAACGAGAACGACACGGTGGCCACCGCCGAGATCAAGTTCGGCGACAACGACCGGCTGGCCGCCCTGGTGGCCCACCTGGTCCGGGCCGACCTGCTGATCCTGCTCTCCGACGTGGACGGCCTCTACGACGGCGACCCCGGCAAGCCCGGCACCCGGCGGATCGCCGAGGTGCGCGGCCCGCAGGACCTCGAAGGCGTCGAGATCGGCAGCACCGGCAAGGCCGGGGTCGGCACCGGCGGCATGGTGACCAAGGTCGAGGCGGCCCGGATCGCCACCGGGGCCGGGATCCCGGTGGTGCTCACCGCCGCCCGGCACGCCGCCGACGCGCTGGCCGGGCGTCCCACCGGCACGCTCTTCACCCGCACCGGTGCGCGCACCGCGGACCGGCTGCTCTGGCTGGCCCACGCCAGCAGCCCGCGCGGCGCCCTGCACCTCGACGAAGGCGCGGTGCGCGCGGTGGTGGAGGGCGGCAAGTCGCTGCTGCCCGCGGGCGTCACCAAGGTGGACGGCGAGTTCGCCGCGGGTGATCCGGTGGACCTTCTTGCCGAAAACGGCCACATCATCGCCCGTGGCCTGGTCAACTTTGATGCGAGGGAGTTGCCGCGCCTGCTCGGCCGGTCGACCCGGGACCTTGCCCAGGAGCTCGGTGCCGCCTACGAGCGCGAGGTCATCCACCGGGACGACCTGGTGGTGCTGCGCGGTTGACGGCCCGTCCGGTCGCGGCGGGGCCGGGGACAATCCAGCGTCGAACAGGAGGCCGCCGGTGGGACGCAGGGGCGACCGAACGCTACCCGAGCCGACCGGGGAGGGCGGCGCCACCGTCCGTCGGCTGCACCCGGCGACCGGCGGCGCCGAGCGGGCCGAGACCGTCGAACAGGGCCGGCTCTGGCACGTGGTGCTCAGCGTGTCCGGTGAGGTGACCGCACTGGCCGGTCTGCGGGCGGGGCTGGAGCGGCTCGCCCATGACCACTCGTTCTTCCTGACGGCCCGCTACGCCGCCGACCACGCCGAGATCCGCTACTGGGAGCAGGCCCGCGATCTGCACGACGCGGCGGCCATCGCGCTGCGGCTGTGGGGCGAGCACAAGGCCAGCGCCAAGCTGCCGCCCTGGGAGATCGTCGGCCTGGAGGTGGTGGACCGGGCCACCTACCACCAGCGGGTCGCCGAGGGCTTCGGCGAGCCCACCGCGCAGCTGGGCGGGGTGCACCCGTACTGAGCCGGCCGCCGGGCCCGGCCGCGCGGTCCGTCTCACTGGGTGACGACGGTGCGGGGCGGGGCCGTCCAGTCGTTACCCTTCAGGGCATGACCATCGACAGCCCCGTCCTCGCCACCGCGCGCCGCGCCCGTACGGCCGCCGCCGCACTCGCCCCGCTGCCGCGCTCGGCCAAGGACGCCGCGCTGCTGGCGATCGCCGACGCACTGATCGCCAGGGCCGGCGAGATCACCGCGGCCAACGCCGAGGACGTCGAGCGGGCCAGGGCGGCCGGCACCGCCGAGTCGGTGCTCGACCGGCTGACCCTGACCGAGGAGCGGATCGCCGCGATCGCCGCCGATGTGCGCGACGTGGTCGGCCTGCCCGACCCGGTCGGCGAGGTGGTGCGCGGCTACACGCTGCCCAACGGCCTGGACGTGCGCCAGGTCCGGGTCCCGCTCGGCGTGGTCGGCATCATCTACGAGGCCCGCCCGAACGTCACGGTGGATGCCGCCGCGCTCTGCCTCAAGTCCGGCAACGCGGTGCTGCTGCGCGGCTCGGCCTCCGCCTACCGCTCCAACACCGCGCTGGTCGCGGTGCTGCGCGAGGCGGTCGCCGCCGCCGGGCTGCCGGCCGATGTGATCCAGCTGGTGCCGGGGGAGACCCGCGAGTCGGTGACCGAGCTGATGCGCGCCCGCGGCCTGGTCGACGTGCTGATCCCGCGCGGCGGCGCCTCGCTGATCAAGACGGTGGTGGAGGGTTCCACCGTTCCGGTGATCGAGACCGGCACCGGCAACTGCCACGTCTACGTGGACGCGCAGACCGACCTCGCGATGGCGGTGGGCATCCTGCTCAACTCCAAGGCGCAGCGGGTGAGCGTCTGCAACGCGGCGGAGACCCTGCTGGTCCATCAGGACGTGGCCGAGGAGTTCCTGCCGCCGGCGCTGGCCGCCCTCGCCGAGGCGGGGGTGACCGTGCACGGCGACGAGGCGGTGCTGAAGCTGGCCGCGCACTCGCCCGCCACCGTGCTGCCGGCCACCGACGAGGACTGGGCCGCCGAGTACCTGTCGCTCGACCTGGCGGCCGCCGTGGTGCCCTCGCTGGAGGCCGCCGTCGAGCACATCCGCCGCTGGTCCTCCGGGCACACCGAGGCGATCGTGACCACTTCGCAGAGCGCCGCGCGCCGCTTCACCCAACTGGTCGACGCGACCACCGTCGCGGTCAACGCCTCCACCCGGTTCACCGACGGGGGTGAGTTCGGTTTCGGCGCCGAGATCGGCATCTCCACCCAGAAGCTGCACGCCCGCGGGCCGATGGGCCTGCCGGAGCTGACCTCGACCAAGTACATCGTCACTGGTGACGGTCATGTCCGCGGCGAGGCCACCCAGACTGTCGGCGGCTGATCGGCCGACTCCGGTCGAGCTCAAGTGCCGGGAGCCACAGACAAATCGCGCGCCCGGTAATACGCTGATTCCGTGGCTGAGGATCTGGGGGGCTCGCCGTATTCCGACGGCGCCGACCACGGTGGAACGGACGACGAGTTCGCCACCGTGGTCCTTGACGAGGCCTTCGTCAGATCCGCCGCCGTGCACGAGCCCACCGCCCGGGAGCGGCAGCTGGCGGCCGCCGAGGCGCGCAGCGAGCCCGAGCCGGGCGGCGCGGGCCGCGGCACCGACTACGCCGCCGACCGCTACGACGGTCTCCCGCTGGAGCTGCGCCCGCACCCGCTGGGCCTGGAGGACGACCGGATCTACACCGATCCCTGGGTCGGTTCCAACCGGGGCCCCGGACGCCGCCGGGCGGTGCGCTGGCCCGGCTACGGCCCGCGGGCCGGTTCCCGGGGCCAGATCGCGCAGCAGCGCTGGCACCGGCCGCTGGCCTGGGTGCTGGTGATCGTGATGGGCGTCAGCTTGGTGGCCGTCGCCGTCGCGGCGGTCTACCGGGGCACCGGCCAGGCGCCGGTGCGGCGGCCCGAGGTCGGCACCAACCGGTCGGCGACCCAGGCACCGCCCACCACCGGAGCCGGCGCGCCGCCGAGCGCGGCGGCGATCCCGCTGCCGGCCGGCTGACCTCTCACGTCGGCGGGCCGTCGCAGGTCACCGCTCGGACACGTTGCGTTCCCGGGCCTCGTAACGGGCCTGCCGAGCGCTCTACCCTTGAGTCATGGGTGACCCGGGTGAGCCTCCGGAGGGTGCGCCCGAGGGCGGTTCCGGAAGCGATGACGAATACCGATCCGTCGTGTTCGACGAGTCCTTCGTCAGGGCTGCCCGGATCACCGAACTCTCGGCCGAGGAGCGCCTGAACGGTGGCGCCGCGAACGCGATCCGGCGTCGGCTCGGCCAGGGCCCGTTCGGCTCGCTGCCGCGCCAGGCGCTGACCTTGCTGTTGCTTCTGCTGCTGGCCTTCACCGCCGCCGTCTACTTCGGCATCAGCTCGCCGCAGCGCGAGACGGGTGGCGGCCCGAGCGCCGAGCTGACCACCGAGCTCACCGTGCTCACCCCGGCCGCGGGCATCGTCGCAGCGGCCGACCCGAGCAGCCCGTTCGGCTACCTCGCGGCCACGACGGGCTATGCGGACGGCAGCGCGGGCTTCGGCCTGCCTGCCGCCGGCAGCTCCACCGCGCACTTCGGCCAGGCCCAGGTCAGCGCGGCGGTGGACACCGTCCGGCGCTACCTGGAGGCCTCCGAACTGTCCCCGGCGGTGCTGGTGCAGGGGGAGACGACGCCGGTGCGCGCGCTGCTGGCGCCCACCGAGCAGAGCCAGTTCGACCAGAGCCTGACCGCCCCCAGCGACGACCAGCACCATGCGGCGACCGGCTGGATGGTGCGCTTCGACCCGATGCGCACCGCCCTGGCCACGGACACCGTCAAGGTGGCCGGCGCGGTCCGGGTGACCGAGCTGGACAGCGGCACCCTGGAACTCAGCAGCGACCACACGCTGGTCTACGCGGTGCGTCCGGCCGGCGCGGAGAACAGCGGGCCGGTCAGCCTCTACACGGTCCGCCGCGAGCTGCGCTTCGACCTGAGCCGCACCGACATCGCGGCCCGCCAGATCACCCTGGTCGACTCGGTGGAGCAGGCCGGGCCGAGCTCCTGCGGGGCGGGGCAGGCGGAGTTCCTGCAGCCGCTGCCGGTCGGCAACGCGGGCACCGGCACCGCAGGACCCGCGGCCATCGATCCGGCCGATCACTCCGTCCCGGCCTGGCAGAGCTGTGCGGTCATGGCCGCGCCGAAGAGCTAGCCCCGGCCGTTCCGGGCGCACTGTCCGAACCGTCCCGTTTGTCCCAACTGAACGAATCCTCAGCTCCGTTCAGGAATCCCTCAGCGGCGCTTTCCTAGCGTCGCCAAGGTGACCACCTTTCAGCTGACGCCCCGCCCGTCCGCCGTGCGGACCGCCCCGTTCACGCGCGACCGGCGCTCCGTGCGCGGCGAACGGCTGCTCCCGTGGCTGGTCGCCCTCCCGGTCACGCTCTTCCAGCTGGCGCTCGCCGTCCCGCGGCAGTGGCGGATGGAGAGCGCCGGGTTCGACCTCGGGATCTTCGAGCAGGTGGTCCGGGCCTACGCGAGCCTGCACGCGCCGGTGGTCACCCTCAAGGGCACCGGCTACAGCCAGCTCGGCGACCACTTCAGCCCGCTGCTCGCGGTGCTGGCCCCGGTCTACCGGGTGTTCCCGACCCCGGTCACCCTGCTGGTCGTCCAGGCCCTGCTGCTCGGGCTCTCGGTGGTGCCGGTCACCGCGCTGGCCCAGCTGGTGCTCGGCCGGCGGCAGGCGGTGGCCGTCGGGCTGGCCTACGGACTCTCGTGGGGCCTCTGGCAGTTGGACCAGTTCGACTTCCACGAGGTGGCGCTGGCGGTGCCGCTGATCGCCTGGTCGGTGGCCGCGCTGGCCCGTGGACGGTGGCGGGCTGCGGTCTGCTGGGGGCTGCCGCTGATGCTGGTCAAGGAGGACCAGGGACTGGTGCTGGCCGGGATCGGCGCCCTGGTGTTCCTGCTCGGTCGCCGCCGGCTGCTCGGCGCGGCCACCGTGGCGGTGGCCGTGCTCGGCACCGCGCTGATCGTGCTGGTGCTGATCCCCGCCGCCAACCCGCACGGCATCTACGACTACGCGGCCAACGGGCGCTGGGACGGCGGCAACCCGCTGACCCGGCTGCTGCTGCCGATGGAGAAGTGGCACACGGTGGTCGTGCTGCTGCTGCCCACGCTCTTCCTGGCGCTGCGGTCGCCACTCGGCCTGCTGCTGGTGCTGCCACTGGCGGGCCGGTTCTGGACCCCGGCCCCGGTGTACTGGGAGGCCGCCCAGCAGTACAACGCGGTGCTGATGCCGATCCTCTTCCTGGCGATGGTGGACGGGCTGCGCCGGATCAAGGCCCGCGGCCCGGGGCGGGTGGCCGCTGGGCTGGCCGGCCTCGTGCCGGGCGCTGCGCTGGCGCTGGCGCTGCTGGCCGCGCCGACCCCCGACCTGTCCGGGCCCGGTCCGACGGTGGTCGCCATCCGCCAGACGCTGGCGGTGATCCCCGACGGTGCGTCGGTGGCCGCCAGCAACCTGCTGGACCCGCAGCTGACCGGGCGCTGCGAGGTCTCGCTCTTCCCCTACCTGACCTACCCGGGGCAGCAGGGCCCGGCCAACCGGCCGGTGGCCGACTGGGTGGCCGCCTTCGACCGGCCGAACGGCTTTCCCACGCCGCCGGCCCAGGAGCTGGACTCGATCGCCCAGCTGACCCGGGCCGGCTACCGGACCGTGGCGCGCGGCGGCGGCGTCACGGTCTACCACTGGGCGGGGACGGAGTAGCCCCGGTCAGTCCTGGTCGCGCGGCCCGTCCTGCGGGCCGCGGTCGCCGCCGCTGCGGGCCCCGGTGAAGGTGTCGCGCAGTTTGCCGCCCACCGTGCCGGCGCCGTCCGCGATGTCCCGCAGCAGGTTGAAGAGCGGGTCCTTGCTCTCCTTGATCGACTTGCCGTAGGAGTCGGCGGCCGCCCGCCACTGGTCGGCGACCGAGGCGTCCGGGTCGTCGGAGCGGCGCGGGTAGGCGCCGGCCAGGATCGAGCGGTACTCCTCGCTCTCCGACCACTGCTTGAGCTTGGCCACCCGCACCACCGCGAACGGGTGGGTCTGCGGCAGCACCTGGAGCAGCTTCAGCACGCTGTCGCGCAGATCGCCGGCCTTCTCGTACTCCTCGGCCTGCTCCAGGAAAGCGTCCACGTTCATCTCGCCGAGGTTGTGGCCGCCGGCCAGCTTCATCAGGCCGCGCATCGCGGCCTGCGGGTCCTGGCCGGCCAGCAGGCCGGCCCGGTCGCAGGAGATCTCGGCCTTGCGGAACCACTCCTTGAGCGCGGTGATCAGCGCCATGATCGCCAGGTTGCCCAGCGGGATCCAGCCGACCCGGGTGGCCAGGTTGGTGAGGATGAGCAGCATCGTGCGGTAGACCGCGTGGCCGGACATCGCGTGCCCGACCTCGTGGCCGATCACCGCCCGCAGCTCCTCCTCGTCCAGCAGCTCCACCAGGCCGGAGGTCACCACGATCACCGGGGTCTCCATCCCGATGCACATCGCGTTGACGTTGGGGTCCTGCGTCACGTACAGGTCGGGCACCTGCTCCAGGTCCAGCACGTAGGCCGCGTCCCGGACCATGCTGAACAGCTCGGGGTACTGGCGCTCGGAGGTCTTCACCGCGGTGGCCAGGAACATCAGCCGCACGCTGCGCTCGGAGACCAGGCCGGCCAGCTTCCTCAGGACGTCGTCGAAGCCGGAGAGCTTGCGCAGTGCGACCAGGGCGGAGCGGTCGGCCGGGTGCTCCCAGGCGCGGGTGGAGATGTCGGGAAAGCGCCGGCGACGACGGCTGGGGGAGCCCGGGGTGCCGCTGGGCTGGGTGGAATCGGTCATGTGCTGAGTACCTCCTGCTCGACGCCGGTCCCGGCGGTGCGCCGGCCCCCGCTGCTTCGACTGCTGAACGCCTGCGTGCGCGTACTCGTCCCCGGCTCAGCGTACGACGGCGGCGCGACATCGCCGTGGGGGTGGTGCGCGGTGTCCCGAAGGACCGGGTCTAGGCTGGCTTCCCGATTTGTCACCACCGTTTCGCCACCACTCTCTCCACTCTTTTCAAGGAGTCCGCCGATGTCTCACGCCGACCTGGTGAACCTGGCCGCGATCTCCAACGGCCCTGGCCCGGGGCTCTTCCTGCGCCTGATCGTGCTGGGCTCCATGGTCGGCGTGTGCCTGCTCGCCTGGATCCTGGTCCGGGCCGGCCGCAACAACTGATCCCCGGCCACCACTGCCCGGACGCCTCACCTGCAGTCAGACGCGGGGAGCCGCCGCGCGGTTGCGTACCCGGGCCCCGTACGATGACCCCGCGGGCCGCCCCGGCTCGCCGGGACCCGCGTCCTGGCCCCCCACCGAGTCGAGAAGGCCCTGCCGATCATGACCTCACGCGCTCTGCCCGCCCTGACCAGCCTTGCCGAGGGCAGCAACCACCACAGCCTGAACCCGCTGCTCACCGGTGGCAGCGCGCTGTTCATCCTCTTCCTGATGCTCTTCGTGGTGACCCGCTTCAACCGGGACCGCTGAGTGGCGCATGCGCGCGATCAGACGCGTGCGATCAGAGGGAGCGCCCCGGGCGACGGGACGCTCCCTTCGGTGTAGGCCGACGAAGGTGGCGCAACCGGGCGCCGGACAGGTCGCGTAAGGTGTCTCGGCATGGGAGAGAGCAGGCCGACGGTGGAGCCCCGGCGGCGCGAGCGGCTCGGTGTGATGGGCGGTACCTTCGACCCGATCCACCACGGCCACCTGGTCGCGGCCAGTGAGGTGGCCAGCGCCTTCCACCTGGACGAGGTGATCTTCGTCCCGACCGGGCAGCCCTGGCAGAAGAGCGGCACGGCCGTCTCCTCGCCCGAGGACCGGTACCTGATGACGGTGATCGCCACCGCCGAGAACCCGCAGTTCTCGGTCAGCCGGATCGACATCGACCGAGGCGGCGCCACCTACACCGTCGACACCCTGCGCGAGCTGCGGGCCCAGCACCCGGACGCCGATCTCTTCTTCATCACCGGCGCCGACGCGCTGGCCCAGATCCTGTCCTGGCGCGACGCCGAGGAGCTCTTCGCGCTGGCCCACTTCATCGGCTGCACCCGGCCGGGGCACACGCTCAGCGATGCCGGGCTGCCGGCCGGCGGGGTCTCGCTGGTCGAGGTGCCGGCGCTGGCCATCTCCTCCACCGACTGTCGGCAGCGGGTCGCCAAGGGCGAGCCGGTCTGGTACCTCGTCCCCGACGGCGTGGTGCGCTACATCGACAAGCGAGCGCTCTACCTGGACGCGGGCTGAGCTTGCGGAAGACCTTGTGAGGACGGCGTGACCGGAACGGCAGACCACGGCGGGCCCGAGGACGGCGAGTGGTCCACGGGGCAGTACCCGCAGCAGGCGTACCCGTATGAGCAGCAGGCCCACCAGCAACAGGCCCACCAGCAACAGGGCTACGGCGGCGGGCAGCAGCAGTACGCCGGGTACGAGCAGCAGGGGTATGCCCAGCCGTACCAGGAGCAGGCCTACCAGCAGCAGGGCTACGAGCAGGCGCACCAGCCCCAGGGGTACAGCGGACAGCAGCCGTACGAGCCGTCGGTCTACCAGCAGCCGGGGTACGAGCAGCCGACGTACGAGCAGCAGGGCTACGCGCAGCAGGGGTACGCGCAGCCGTACCAGGAGCAGGCCTACCAGCAGCCGTACCAGCCGCAGGCTCCCGTCCCGCAGGCCCCCGCCGCGCCGGCGCCGGTTCCGCCGGCCCCCGGCGCTCCGGTCCGGGCGGCCGCGCCGCCGCGGCCGCGCCCCCGCCCGGCGGCCGCCGCGCCCAGTGCCGTCGCCGTGGCCCCCGAGGCGCCCTCGGAGCAGGTCGGCGGTCGCCGCAACGTCGCCAAGCCGGCCCGTGACAGCGACCAGGACCCGTACCAGACGGGCGAGTTCACCTTCGTCGATGAGCAGGCGGAGGAGACCGAGGACGTCATCGACTGGCTCAAGTTCGCCGAGTCGCGCACCGAGCGCCGGGACGAGCGCCGCCGCAAGCTGCGCACCCGGCTGATCGGTGGCGCGGTCGCGCTGGCCCTGGTGGCCGGTGGCACGGTGGGCTACCTCTTCTACACGGGCGCGCTGGGCAACTCCCAGTCGGTGGCCGCGGCGGTCGGCGCGCGCAACGTGGTCGTGGTCCACATGCGCGACCTGCAGGGCAAGGTGAGCAGTGCGTTGCTGATCAACGACGCGGCCGGGCACAAGGGCTCGATCCTGCTGATGTCGGACACCCTGCAGCTGCCCACCGGCGGCGACACCCCCACCACCCAGCTCGGCGCCGCGATGGACTCGGTCGGACCGGCCGCCACCCGGGACGCGCTCAGCAACCTGCTCGGCGCCCCGGTGGCCGGCACCTGGCGGCTGGACACCCCCTACCTCCAGCTGCTGGTCTCCCAGCTGGGCGGCATCAAGGTGGACACCAACGCGCAGCTCACCGGCCCGGACGGCAAGACGCTGGTCGAGCAGGGCAGCCAGCGCACGCTGACCGGGCAGGCCGCGGTGGCCTACGCCACCTACCAGGCGTCGGGCGAGAGCCGCGACGCCCAGCTGGCCCGGTTCGGCCAGGTGCTCTCGGCGGTGATCGCCGCGATGCCCACCACGCTCCCGGAGGCCACCGACGACGTGCATCGGATGGGCGCGGTGCTCGACCCCTCGCTGCCGGAGAAGGCGCTGGCGGGCCTGCTGGTCGAGCTGTCCCAGCAGGCGGGGGCGGGGCACCTCGCCACCACCGTGCTGCCGGTCCAGCCGGACGGCACGCTCGACCAGGGCAAGGCGGGTCCGGTGGTCAAGGACGTGCTCGGCGGCACCGTGCACACCGCGGCCGCCACCGGCGGCCCGGCCCGGGTCAGCATCGTGGACGCCACCGGCAGCGGCGGCAGCACGGCCCAGGCCGCCCAG
Organism: Kitasatospora sp. NPDC008050; assembly: GCF_042957465.1. Taxonomy (NCBI): domain Bacteria; kingdom Bacillati; phylum Actinomycetota; class Actinomycetes; order Kitasatosporales; family Streptomycetaceae; genus Kitasatospora; species Kitasatospora sp. NPDC008050. Next base: position 716,017 of record NZ_JBIBIJ010000001.1, on the reverse strand, counting down.
ATCCAGGTGGTCGACGCCGGTCTGAACTTCGTCCCCGGTGGCGCCACCGCGCCCAGCCCGCAGGCCACCAGTGAGATCGACTACACCGACGACGGCCGAGCGCAGGCCGCCCAGTCGCTGGCCACCAGCCTGGGCCTGCCGGCCTCGGCGGTGAAGAAGGTCGGCACCGCGCAGACCGCGGACATCGTGGTGGTGCTGGGCAAGGACTACCAGCCGCCCAAGCAGTAGGCGCAACTCGCCGCCTGGCCCCGGTCGGAAAACTCCGACCGGGGCGCTCGTGCTGGCGTGAGATCCTGGATGAGGAAATTCATGTCATCGACCGGAAGAACACCGTGACCGCAACCGAACGCTCGCAGGAACTGATCACCGTCGCCGCCCAGGCGGCGGCCGACAAGCTCGCACAGAATGTGATCGCCTTCGACGTCAGCGACGTCCTGTCGATCACCGACGCCTTCCTGATCGCCTCGGCGGCCAACGACCGCCAGGTCAAGGCGATCGCGGAGGAGATCGAGGAGGCGCTGCGCGAGAAGCTGGACGTCAAGCCGGTGCGCCGCGAGGGCGAGCGCGAGGGCCGCTGGATCCTGCTCGACTACCTGGACATCGTGGTCCACGTCCAGCACTCCGAGGAGCGCTCCTTCTACTCGCTGGACCGCCTCTGGAAGGACTGCCCGGAGCTGCCGCTGCCCGCGGACGCGATGGCCACCCGCAACCGCCCGGAGGACGCCGACACCGACGAGGCGGGCAACGCCGTCGCCCCCGCCGGTGAGTACTTCATCCAGGACTTCAGCTGACCGGCCGCGCGGGGGGACCGCGGATCGTCTTCTGGCGGCACGGCCAGACCTCCTGGAACCTGGAGTCCCGGTTCCAGGGCAGCACCGACATTCCGCTCACCGAGGCCGGCCTGGACCAGGCCAGGCGGGCGGCCCGGCTGCTCGCCGGCCTGCGCCCCGACCTGCTGATCTCCTCCGACCTGCAGCGGGCCGTGGCCACCGCGGCCGAGCTGTCCCGGGTCACCGGGCTGGACGTGCAGCTGCACGAGGGCCTGCGGGAGACCTACGCCGGCAGCTGGCAGGGCCTGACCCATGCCGAGATCCGCGAGCGCTATCCCGAGGAGTACGCGGCCTTCGGGCGCGGCGAGGCGGTGCGGCGCGGTGGCGGCGAACTGAGCACCGAGGTCGCCGACCGCGCGGTCCCGCCGGTGCTGGCGGCCTTCGAGAAGCTGCCCGACGACGGCACCCTGGTGGTGGTCAGCCACGGCGGCACCATCCGCACCATGCTCGGCCGGCTGCTGGGCCTGGACCCGAGCCAGTGGGAGTGCTTCGGCGGGCTGTCCAACTGCTCCTGGTCGGTGCTGGGGCCGGGCGCCCGCGGCTGGCGGCTGCTGGAGCACAACGCGGGGTCGCTGCCGGAGCCGGTGATCGGCGACGACACCTGAACCCGCCGCGACCGGTCGCGGCGGTGGAGCGTCCGTGGGAGGGCGGTCCGCCGGACGGTGGGGGACGGCGGGATTTCGTCATTCCGGGTCTGACCAGCTAGAGTCTTCCTCGTTCGCAGGAGAGAACGCGGCCCGCAAGGGAAGCGGGGGATCCTGGGAGTGCGGGGCTGTAGCTCAGTTGGTAGAGCGCTTGCATGGCATGCAAGAGGTCCGGGGTTCAATTCCCCGTAGCTCCACTCCGCACCAGCGGTCCGCGAGGGCCGTGCGTGTCGCGGGGCTGTAGCTCAGTTGGTAGAGCGCTTGCATGGCATGCAAGAGGTCCGGGGTTCAATTCCCCGTAGCTCCACAAACCGCCCAAGGGCCGGTACCTCCAGGTACCGGCCCTTTCGCGTGCCGCGCGCCAGGCGCTCAGTGGCTGTGATCGGTGACCGGGGCGTCGGGGTTGGCGGTGATCCAGGCCATCCGCTCGTGATCGATCGGGCGCTCGGGGGTGTAGGCCACCAGGTACAGCTCCGGATGGCCCGGCATGGTCAGGTAGGCGGCCTGGACCCGGATCTCGCCCACCGCGGCGTGCCGGAACACCTTCAGCGTGGTGGTGGGCGGTGCCACCTGCTGGGTCGCCCACAGCTCACGGAACCGGGAGCTGGTCGCGCACAGCTCGCGCACCCATCGCTCCCAGGCCGGCTCGCCGACGTGCGAGGCGTAGGCGGCGCGCATCACCCCGACCATCCGGGGCAGTTCCTCGTCGCGGTTGACGAACGGGTTGCAGCAGTCGGGCACGGTCAGGGCGCACCACATCGAGTTGCGCTTGCCGTGCGGTGCCACGGACCGGGTGGCGCCGGGGAAGAGCGCGTCGTAGCCGGCGTTGTAGGCCAGCAGGTCGTAGCAGCGGTTGCTGATCGCGGCGGGCATCGGGGCCAGCGCGTCCAGGATCTTCTGCATCGCGGGGTCGATGACGGGGCAGGACGCGCCCCCGGCGTCGTCCGCGGACAGTCCGGCCAGGCGGTACAGGTGGGCGCGCTGCACGTCGTCGAGCAGCAGCGCCCGGGCGATGGCCGACAGCACCTGTTCGCTGGCGTTGATCGGGCGCCCCTGCTCCAGCCACGTGTACCAGGTGACCCCGACGCCGGCGAGCTGCGCCACCTCCTCACGGCGCAGCCCCGGGGTGCGGCGGCGCAGGCCGGGCGGCAGGCCGACGTCCCCCGGTGCGACCCGGGCCCGGCAAGCCTTGAGGAAGGCCGCCAACTCGGTGCGGCGGGCCTGCGCCTGGCCGGTGCCGGTCGTCGGGCCGGGGGTGGCGGCGGTCACGGGAGGGCTGTCGAGCACGGTCATGCCCCTATCCTGACGCAGCACCGGGGGCCGTGGGGGGTAGCGCTGGTACCAGGATCAGCAGGCTCTAACCACCAGTATCAGCACCCCGGCAGGCTGGTTCCCATGACGGACCTTCAGCTCGCCGGACCAGCCCCGACCTCCCGACCAGCACCGACCCCCCGACCAGCACCGACCTCCCGACCGGCCCGGGCCCACGGCCCGGGGACGCAGCCCCCCGAGCAGGCGGGCAGGGCGGCCCGCGACCGCTCGGGCCTGCTCCTCGCCCTCATCCTGACCGGCCAGTTCATGGCGGTGCTGGACGTGGCGATCGTCAACGTCGCGGTCCCGACCATCCGGCTCGACCTGCACGCCTCCGGCGCCGGCCTGCAACTGGTGATCGCCGGCTACACCATCGCGTACGCGGTGCTGCTGATCACCGGTGCCCGGCTGGGGGCCCGGTTCGGTCACCGGCCGCTCTTCCAGGCCGGTCTGGCCGTCTTCACCGCCGGTTCGCTGGCCTGCGGCCTGGCCCAGGACACCGGCAGCCTGATCGCCTTCCGGGTGCTCCAGGGGGTCGGGTCCGCGCTGATGGTGCCCCAGGTGATGAGCCTGATCCAGAAGACCTTCACCGGTGCGGCCCGGGCCCGGGCGCTCGGCATCTACACCGCTGTGCTGGCCGGTGCCACCGTGGTCGGCCAGATCCTGGGCGGGGTGCTGGTCGGCGCCGACCTCTTCGGCTCGGGCTGGCGGCCGGTCTTCCTGGTGAACGTGCCGATCGGCGTCCTGCTGCTGGTGGCCGGCCACTGGACGCTGCCCCGGCTGCCGGTGGACCGTGAGCGCCGCTTCGACCTGCTGGGTCTGGTGGTCCTGGCGCTGGCGATCGGGCTGCTGGTGGTGCCGCTGGTGCTCGGCCACGACCTCGGCTGGCCGCGGTGGACGTGGGCGGCGATGGCCGGTTCGGTCCTCGCTTTCGGGCTCTTCGTCCTGGTCGAGCGCCGGATCGCGGCGCGCGGTGGCCAGCCGCTGATCCACGGCCGGGTGCTGCGCTCGCCGGGGCTGCTGCCCGCCTCGGTCGGGATCTTCGTGGTCATGCTCAACTTCTCCGGCTTCATGTTCTCCTTCGCGCTGCACCTGCAGGCGGGCCTGGGTGACAGCCCGCTCCGCGCCGGTCTGCTGTTCGGTCCGATCGCGCTCGGTTTCGGGGTCTTCGGCCTGTACTGGCAGCGGTTGCCCGAGCGCCTGCACCCGTCGCTGCCGGTGGCCGCCCTGCTGGTGGTCGCGCTCGGCTACCTGGCGGTGGGCCAGCTGATGCGCTCGGGTGGGCAGTTGGGCATCGCCACCGCGGTGCTGCTGGTGGTGGGGGCGGCCTCGGGCTGCGCCTACAGCCCGCTCTTCGCCCGGGCGCTCAGCCGGGTGGCGCCCGCGGACGCGCCGGACGCCAGCGGTGTGCTGGTGACGATGGTCCAACTCGGGCAGGTGGTCGGGGTCTCCCTGGTCGGGACGGTCTTCCTCAGCTCGGTGCACTACCCGGCGTCGGCCGCCGTCTCCGGCCGCGCGCTGGCCGTCACCACCGCCGTGCTGGCGGTCTCCTCGGTGGTGGCGGCGGGCTTCGCCTCGCGCACCCGCCGTGCGGCGACCCTCGGCTGAGCCCGCGCCGGGCCCCGGCGCACGGTCCGTCCCGTCCCTTCCGTCCCGCCCCGACCTCCTCGGGGCGGGGCGGGGAACGGATTCGTTAACCATCCCGTCGACCGTGTAAAGTAAGACGTGTCGCCGCGGGAGACCAGGGCGGCAAAAATATGCGCCACGAAAATCGCATACGGGGCTGTAGCTCAGTTGGTAGAGCGCTTGCATGGCATGCAAGAGGTCCGGGGTTCAATTCCCCGTAGCTCCACAGTGATCCGAGGGTCGCCTTCCACATCGGGAGGCGACCCTCGGGCGTTTCTGGTCACCGGTGCCGGGCTCCGGAACCGGGTGCCGGGCTCAGCAGCGCCGCGGCGACCGGGCGAACCTGGGCAGCAGCGCCGCCGCGACGGTGACGGTGCCGAGCACCAGGAAGGCCGTCCCGTAGGAGGACCGCGCGGCCAGCTCGGAGACCGCCAGCGGGCCGGCGATGCCCGCCAGGCTCCAGCCGATCAGCATCAGCCCGTACACCCCGCCCGCGTGGGTCAGCCCGAAGAACTCCGAGGCCATGGCCGGCATGGTGGCGAAGCCGCCGCCGAAGGAGAGGCAGACCAGCGCGGCCAGCGGGAGGAAGAGCCCGGGGGTGCTGACCTGGGAGAGCGCGATCAGGCAGATCCCCTGCGAGGCGAGCATCAGCATGAAGGCGCCGGTCAGCCCGGTGCGCCCCGACAGCCACGCCCACATCGGCCGGCCGACCGTGTTGAAGACCCCGAGCGCGCCGGTCACGGCGGCGGCCGCGGTCGGGCTCAGCCCGGTCAGGTTGCGGGCCGCCGGGGCCAGGACCGAGAGCATGCTGATCCCGGCCGCGGTGTTGAAGAAGAGGATCAGGGTCAGCAGGTACCACTGCCGGGTGCGCAGCGCCTGGGCCGGGCGGTAGTCACGGGCGGCGAGCGGACCCTGCTGGGCCGGGATGGCCAGGGGGCGCGGCGGATTGCGGAAGAAGGCCGCGCCGGTGAGCGTGGTCACCAGGAAGATCCCGCCGAGCACCAGCAGCGCCCGCGCGGGGTCGGCCGCGAAGTGCGCCACCAGCAGCCGGGCGAGCGGCGCGCTGAGCACCGATCCCAGGCCGAAGCCACCCGCGGCGACGGCCGCCGCGAGCGCCCGGTGCCCGGGGAACCAGCGCTGCAGCAGGGTGGTCGGCACGATGTAGCCGAGCCCGAGGCCCACTCCGCTCACCACGCCGTAGCCCAGCAGCACCAGCCAGAAGTCGGCCCGGCCGTGGGCGCAGCCCGCCAGCAGCAGGCCGCCGGAGTAGAGCAGGCCGGCCAGCAGCGCGATCCCGCGTGGCGGCCGCTTGCTCATCAGCAGCCCGCCCAGCACGGTGCCCAGGAAGACGAGCGCGTGCGCGGTGGCGAACGGCAGCCCGGCCTCGCCGCGGCCGAGCGCGAAGCTGCTGTCCGGATTCTGCAGCCCGGCCGACAGGATGCTCCAGGAGTAGATGGCCCCGTAGGCCAGCTGATTGAGCACCACGGCGGCGGCCACCAGGCCCCGGCGGCGGCCGATCCGCCGTCGGCGCCTGGGCGGGGCGGCCCCGTCGAGACCGGGGTGGGGGATCAGGATGGCTGACTGCACGGGGATCACCGTTCTTCTCATGGCACTCTTCTCATCTCCCGGCCGCGTGACGGGCAGCCGAGCACGCGGACGCCGGGTTCCGGATGTCTTACGCTGTGTGACCGCTTCTGGTTACGCGTTGCGGCAGTGGCCGCCCTGGGCTGGTGAAAGAGCTGGCCCAATCGGCCGTTCGGAATACGGAGGGTGACCTGCGTGTGATAGCGCGCGAGTCCCGGCGAAGGCCCGCTACCGTCGGGCCATGGCCGACCTCGTCCGCAAACGCAACGAAGAACTCGCCCGGATACTCCACCAGCTCTCCTGGAGCCCGGAGCGGCTGGCGCGTGAGGTCAACCTGGTGCTCCCCGCCGGTCTGTCGATCAGCCTGACCGCGCCGTACAAGTGGCGTGACCGCGGCATGGTGCCGCGCGCTCCGCACGATCTGACGGTCTGCGAGGTGCTCAGCCGCGCGGTGGGGATCGCGGTGACCTATGAGCAGCTGTGGGGCCGGATGGGCAGCAACCGGGGCGCCAAGGTGCTGTCGGCCCGACTGCTGACCGACCCGTGGACGGCGGACACCGCGCAGGTGGCGCTGCGTGAGGCGGGGGCGCAGGCAGCGCCGGTCCGGCTCACCGACCTGTTCCGCGGCGAGGAGCTGGCGGCGGCGGTCGAGCACTGGTCGACCCAGCCGCCGCCGCTCACCGGCGGCGAGGGCGCGCTGCGCGTGACCGGCGGGCAGCTGACCGACCTGCGGCTCGGCTACCACGGCAAGTGCCGGCTGGCCCAGGCCTGTGGCGGCGGTCTGGTGCTGGAGCCGGCCAGGGCCGAGCTGGTGATGGCGGGCAAGCTGCTGGAGCTGGGCGGCTACGCGCAGGACGAGCGGCTGGGGCGCGCGCTCTACGGAGCGGCCGGGCGGCTGGCCCGGCTGGTCGGCTGGGCCGCCGCCGACCTCGGGCAGGAGGCGGCCGCCCAGCGCTCCTACGTGGCGGCGCTGCGGGCCGCCCATGCGGCCGGGCAGCCGCGGTTGGCGATGAGTGTGGTCGGCGGCCTGGCCGTGCAGATCACCTACCAGGGCACCGGGCGCGGTCTGGACCCGGCCGCGCTGCTGGGCCGCGCGCTGGCGGCGGTCGGCGATCGGCTCTCGCCGCGCCAGCAGGCCCGCCAGCTGGGCCGGCTGGCGCTGGCCCGGGCCAGGCTCGGGCAGCGGGCGGGTGCCGAGGCGGCGGCCGAGGAGGCCTTCGCCCTGCTCGGCGCGGAGGGTGGCCGGCGGCGGGCCGAGCTGCTCGGCCTGGTCGGCGGGGCCTACCTGTTCCTGGAGGAGCACGAGCGGGCCCGGCCGATGCTGACCGAGGCGGTGGCCGGTGCGGCCGGGGTCAGGGCCCGGGCGCTGCTGCTGATCCGGCTGGCCGACTCCTGGCGGCGCACCGGCGAACCCGTACGGGCGGGCGAGGCCGCCGACCAGGCGCGCCGGCTGGCGGCCGGGATGCAGTCCCAGGTGGTCGCCCGGGCGCTGCGGGAGCTGGACGGGCGTCCTGGCCAGGCGGCGTAGGCCGGGCCCGGGCGTCCGGCGGACCTTCGGGTGCGGAGCGCTGGGCTACGCTTCCCGGGACACAGCGGACGGACGGGAAGGCTCGCAGCTCATGAAGGTACTGATCTCCGGTGGCGCCGGGTACATCGGCAGCACCGTCGCTTCGGCCTGCCTGGATGCCGGCATCACGCCCGTCGTCCTGGACAGCCTGGTGACCGGCCGTCAGGAGTTCACCGAGGGTCGGGCCTTCTACCAGGGTGACATCGCGGACGGCGCGCTGGTGGACCGGATCTTCGCCGAGCACCCGGAGATCGAGGCGGTCGTGCACTGCGCGGCGCTGATCGTGGTGCCGGACTCGGTGGGCGACCCGATCGGGTACTACCGGGCGAACGTGGCCAAGAGTCTGGACTTCGTCGAGCACCTGATCCGCAACGGCTGCGAGAAGATGATCTTCTCGTCCTCCGGGTCGATCTACCTGCCCGGCGAGGACTTCAGCGTGGACGAGGAGTCGGGCATCGCCCCGCAGAGCCCGTACGCGCGCACCAAGGCGGTCTGCGAGGCCATGTTCGCCGACATCGCCGCCACCCAGCCGATCCGGATCCTCTCGCTGCGCTACTTCAACCCGATCGGCGCCGACCCCGCGCTGCGGACCGGCCTGCAGGTGCGCCGGCCCAGCCACGCGCTCGGCAAGCTGATCGAGGCCCAGGAGGCCGGCGTGCCGTTCCAGGTCACCGGCACCCACTGGCCGACCCGCGACGGCTCCGGCATCCGCGACTACGTGCACGTCTGGGACCTGGCTGGTGCGCACGTCGCGGCGCTGAAGGAGTTCGAGGCGGCGCTGGAGGGCAAGCGCTCCTCGGTGATCAACCTCGGCACCGGCACCGGGACCACCGTCAACGAGCTGATCGACGCCTTCAACAGCGTGGTCACCCCGCCGGTGACGAAGGTCGAGACCGGGACCCGCCCCGGCGACGTGGCCGGCGCCTTCACCCGCAGCGACCGGGCCAAGCGCCTGCTCGGCTGGCAGCCGCAGTTCAGCCTCGCCGAGGGCATTCGCGACTCGCTGCGCTGGGCCGAGATCCGCGACGAGCGGCTGGCCTGAGCGCAGGCGTGCTCGGGGCACTCGCCACGCCCCGAGCACGCCTGCGGTACCCTGCTGCCATGCGAACCGTGCGCCTGCTCCTTAGCCGGCCGCGCTGACCAGGACCGGCCGAGCCCAGCGGGCCACGCCGGAGTCAGCGTGGCGCCCCCTCCTGTCGAGGGGCTTTTTTGTTTCTCCGGGCCCTGCGCGCCGCGCCCGCCGACCCCGCTGACGATTCGCGATCTGACACGATGGAGCCTGAAGGATCATGAGCGAGACGACCCCCGCCGCCACCGCGGCGGCCACCGAGCCGTTCCGGACGCCGACGTTCAAATACGGCGCAAGCCTGGCCGCCGACATCGAGGCCCGCTGGCAGGACAGCTGGGAGAAGGAGGGGACGTTCAACGCCCCCAACCCGGTGGGCCCGCTGGCCTCCGCGACCGTCGGTGCCGGTGAGGTCGCCGCCAAGCCGCACAGCTTCATCATGGACATGTTCCCGTACCCCTCCGGCGCGGGCCTGCACGTCGGCCACCCGCTGGGGTACATCGCCACCGACGTCTACGCCCGCTTCCAGCGGATGAACGGCCACAACGTGCTGCACACGCTGGGCTACGACGCCTTCGGCCTGCCCGCCGAGCAGCACGCGGTCGCCACCGGCGTGCACCCCCGGATCTCCACCGAGGCGGCCATCGCCAACATGCGGTCCCAGCTGCGCCGCCTGGGCCTGGGCCACGACTCCCGCCGGTCGATCTCCACGATCGACCCGGAGTACTACCGCTGGACCCAGTGGATCTTCCTGCAGATCTTCAACTCCTGGTACGACCAGGAGACCTCGAAGGCCCGCCCGATCGCCGAGCTGATCGCCCGGTTCGCCGACGGTTCGCGCCCGACCCCGGACGGCCGCGCCTGGTCCGAGCTGTCCGGCCTGGAGCGCGAGGAGGTGCTGGGCGAGTACCGCCTGGCGTACAGCAAGGAGGTGCCGGTCAACTGGTGCCCCGGCCTGGGCACCGTGCTGGCCAACGAGGAGGTCACCGCCGACGGCCGCTCCGAGCGCGGCAACTTCCCCGTCTTCAAGTCCAAGCTGCGCCAGTGGATGATGCGGATCACCGCCTACGGCGACCGCCTGATCGCCGACCTGGACCAGCTGGACTGGCCCGAGGCGATCAAGCTGCAGCAGCGCAACTGGATCGGGCGTTCCGAGGGCGCCCGGGTGGACTTCCCGGTCAAGGCGCACAACGGGGGCGCGCAGGACCGGGCGATCACCGTCTTCACCACCCGCCCGGACACCCTGTTCGGCGCCACCTACATGGTGCTGGCGCCCGAGCACGAGCTGGTCGACTCGATCGTCCCGGCCGCCTGGCCGGCCCAGACGCACGCCGACTGGAAGGGCGAGGCGCACACCCCGGCCGAGGCCGTCGCCGCTTACCGGGCCATGGCCGCCGCCAAGTCGGACGTCGAGCGCCAGGTCGACGCCAAGGTCAAGACCGGCGTCTTCACCGGCGCCTACGCGACCAACCCGGTCACCGGCAAGCCGATCCCGGTCTTCATCGCCGACTACGTGCTGATGGGTTACGGCACCGGCGCGATCATGGCCGTGCCCGCCCACGACCAGCGCGACTTCGCCTTCGCACGCGCCTTCTCGCTGCCGATGACCTGCGTGGTCGAGCCGACCGACGGGCGCGAGGCGGACCCGGCGAACTGGGACGAGGCCTTCGACACCTACGACTCGGTGATCGTCAACTCGGCGGCCGAGGGCATCTCGCTGGACGGCCTGCGGGTGGTCGACGCCAAGGCCGCCGCCACCGCCTGGCTGACCGAGCGCGGGATCGGCGAGGGCACCGTCAACTTCCGCCTGCGCGACTGGCTGTTCAGCCGGCAGCGGTACTGGGGCGAGCCGTTCCCGATCGTCTACGACGAGGACGGCGTGATGCACGCGCTGCCCGAGTCGATGCTGCCGGTCGAGGTCCCCGAGGTGGACGACTACTCGCCGCACACCTACGACCCCGACGACGCCGCCAGCACCCCGAAGACCCCGCTGTCGCGCAACGAGGCCTGGGTCACCGTCGAGCTGGACCTGGGCGACGGCGTGCGGACCTACCGCCGCGAGACCAACACCATGCCCAACTGGGCGGGTTCCTGCTGGTACGAGCTGCGCTACGTCGACCCGGTCAACGCCGCGAAGGTGGTCGACCCGGCCAACGAGGCGTACTGGCTGGGCCCGACCGAGCAGAAGCCGGCCGGTGGTGTCGACCTGTACGTCGGCGGCGCCGAGCACGCGGTGCTGCACCTGCTGTACGCCCGCTTCTGGCACAAGGTGCTGCACGACCTGGGCCACGTCTCCTCCGTCGAGCCGTTCCACAAGCTGTTCAACCAGGGCATGATCACCGCTGACGTCTACCGTGACGCGCGCGGCTTCCCGGTGCCCGCGGTCGAGGTCGAGGAGCGCGACGGCGGCTACTACTGGCAGGGCGAGGCGGTCACCCGCGAGGCCGGCAAGATGGGCAAGTCGCTGAAGAACGCGATCGCGCCCGACACCATCTGCGAGGAGTACGGCGCCGACACGCTGCGCCTGTACGAGATGTCGATGGGCCCGCTGGACGTCTCCCGTCCGTGGGACCCGCGTGCGGTGGTCGGCTCCTACCGCTTCCTGCAGCGGCTGTGGCGCAACGTGGTCTCCGAGGAGACCGGCGAGCTGGTGGTCGGCGAGGAGCCGGCCGACGAGGCGACCCTGCGGGCGCTGCACAAGGCGATCGACGGGATCCGCGGCGACCTGGCCGGGCTGCGCTTCAACACCGCCGTAGCCAAGGCGATCGAGCTGAACAACCACCTGGTCAAGCGTGGTTCGACGCCGCGCGAGGTGGCCGAATCGCTGGTCCTGATGGTGGCGCCGCTGGCCCCGCACATCGCCGAGGAGCTGTGGCACCGGCTGGGTCACACCGACTCGCTGGCCTTCGCCGACTTCCCGGTCGCCGACCCGGCCTATGTGGTCGACGAGGCGGTGACCTGCGTGATCCAGATCAAGGGCAAGGTCAAGGCCCGCCTGGAGGTGCCGCCGACCATCTCGGACGCCGAGCTGGAGGCGCTGGCGCTGGCCGACCCCGCGGTGGTCGCCGCGATCGGGGACGCGCCGGTGCGCAAGGTGATCGCGCGGGCGCCGAAGCTGGTGAACATCGTCACCGGCTGACCGCCGCACGTCGGTTGCCGGGCCGGCCGCTCCGTTCGCGGGGCGGCCGGCCCTTGCCGTCGGTGGGCCTCGTTGCTCAGGGACATCCCTGAGCCGACCCTGATCTGCCCCGCGATTCCCCCTTCGGCCGGGTTCAGCCCGCTCCGCGACGGCTACCGTGGAAGCTGACGCGGAGCCCCTACGAGCCCGCCCTGGTGGAAGGCGGCACCCTGATGGAAGCGATCGGCGCACTGGTCATCCTGCTCTCGCTGTTCGGGATCGCCGTGGTCACGCTGCTGGTGGTCGGCGCGGTCAAGGCGACCAGGGCGGTGGCGGCGAAGGTCGAGCGGACCGAGGCGCAGGCCCGCCGGGCGGTGGAGAACGTCACGCTGAAGGCCAAGACCTTCACCAAGCCGGGAGCGCAGGGCGAACTCGCCGCGGTCCGCCTGGGGTTGCGCACCTCGCTCACCGGTACGCGCGAGGTCCTGGCGGCCGGCGTCGGCTCCGACGAGCAGCTCACCGAGGCGCTGGGGCTGCTGGACCGGCTGGACGCGCACGCGCTGGAGCTGGACGCCGAGCTGCGCATGCTGGAGCGCGAGCCGCAGGCCTCCCGGATCGCGGCCAAGCTGCCCGAGCTGCGCGAGCGGGCGGACCGGATCACGCACTCCGCCGAGTCGATGCGCTGGGCGGCGCAGGACCGGATGCAGCGCTTCGCCGAGGACGAGCTGAGCCGGCTGAGCGAGGAGTGCGAGAGCGAGGCCGGGGCGCTGCGGCACTGGGACCGGGTGGGGGAGCGGGGGGCCGGCGGCGCCGCCGGCCCGGCCGGTGATGCTGCCGCTGGTGGCTCCGCCGCCGGTTCGGGGGCCGCGGCTGGTGGCTTCGCTGGAGCTGGAGCTGGAGCTGGAGCCGGAGCCGGAGCCGGAGCCAGTGCCGGAGCCGGTCGGCCGGGGATCGCGGCGCGGGTCGGGCGGTTGAGCGCGCAGGAGGCGCTGAACCTGAGCGAGCCGCTCAGCCGGCTCGGACAGCGGCTGCGCAAGGCCGACCCCGGCTCCTCGGTGGGCTGAGGGCAGGAGGTCGGGCTCGGCTGTCCTCGGTCGCCTTCGGGGAGTAACCTCCGGCACATGCCCGCCGACCTCGCGCTTGTCACCGACTCCACGGCCTACCTGCCTCAGCAGGCTGTCGACCGGTACGGAATCTCGGTGGTCCCGCTGAGTGTGGTGGTGGGCGAGGAGGTGCTGACGGAGGGCGTCGAGATCGCCCCCAAGGACGTCGCCGAGGCGCTGCGCGCCAAGCAGCGGCTGACCACCTCACGGCCCAACCCGGAGACCTTCGCCGCCGCCTACCGCGCGGCCGCCGAGGGGGGCGCCGAGGCGGTCCTGTCGATCCACCTCTCGGCCGAGCTGTCCGGCACGGCCGAGGCGGCCCGGCTGGCTGCCGCCCGGGCGCCGATTCCGGTCGAGGTGGTGGACAGCCGGCTGGTCGGGATGGCGCTGGGCTACGCGGTGCTGGCCGCCGCCCGGGCACGGGACGCCGGGCTGGCCCCGGCCGAGGTCGCCGCGGCGGCCGTGCGCCGGGCCGCGGACACCCGGGGCTTCTTCTATGTCGACACCCTTGAACACCTGCGGCGCGGCGGCCGGATCGGTACGGCGCGCGCGCTGCTCGGCTCGGCGCTCGCGGTGAAGCCGCTGCTGCACCTCGCGGGCGGGCGGATCGAGCCGCTGGAGAAGGTGCGGACGGCGTCGCGGGCGATCGCGCGGCTGGAGGAGATCGCGGTCGAGCAGGCCGGCCAGGGGGAGGTGGACATCACCGTCCACCATCTCGCCGCGGCCGAGCGGGCCGAGCCGCTGGCGCAGCGGCTGCGGGAGCGGGTGCCGGGGGTGCGCGAGGTGGAGGTGCTGGAGGTGGGGGCGGTGATCGGTGCTCATGTCGGGCCCGGGCTGCTGGCTGTGGTGGTCGCGCCGGCGGGTGACTGAGCGGTTGTGCGGTGTGCTGGTATGACGGTCCGAGTGTCGATGATCTGATCTGACGGACGGTCAGTTATCCACAGTGGTGCGGTTGTCCACAGATTTCGAACCGAATCTGCGGGCGTTGTGGGGCGCTGCGTACGTTCGGCGGCATGAAAGGTCTACCCGCTCCCGTCACCACCCGCCGTCGCGAGGCCGCCGAGCTTGCGCGGAGCCGGCTCGCGCTCCTCCTTCCACCCGACTCGCCCGGGCTCGGTCCACCGGCTGCGGGCTCCGGGGGCTTGCTCGATCCTGAGCCCGCGCTGCTTGAGCATGCGCCGCCTGGGGTCGCGCTGTCTGAGCCCGCGCTGTCTGGGGCCGCTTCGTCTGAGCCCGCGCTGTCTGGGGCCGCTTCGGTTCAGGGTGCCGACAGGGTGGCCAACCGTCTGCCGGACGACTGGCCGCACGGCTACGGGCGCCGCGCCGGCCGCCGCCGCGCCACGTCCACGCCCGGGGCCGACCGCGCGGCCGACCCGGTGGCCGACCCCGTGCCTGCCGCCCTGGGCACGGTTGTTCCGCTCGACCCCCTTGCCGTGCCGTCCGCCCGACACGCCCGCCGGGTCGGCCGGGTCGGGTTCCGATGGCCCGGCGCCCTGCAGTCGCTGCTCTGGGTCGACCGCAAGGCGGTGCTCGGCCTGGTGCTCCTGTTCCTGCTCGCCGTCGGCTATGCGGTGCAGCACTTCTGGTTCGGCCGTCCGCAGGCTGTGGCCGTCCCGGTCGCCGCGGTCGGACCAGTGACCCGCGCGGTTGCCCAGGCCGATCCCGGGGCCCTGCCGGAGCCGGCCGTACCGCCGGAGGCCGCCGCCCAGTCGGAGCCGGCTGCCTCGGCCGCCCCGGTCGCGGCAGCGGCAGCCGACGGCTCGGAGCCCGCCGCCCCGCCGAGCAGCGGGCCGGGGCGTGCTGCGCCCGCTCTCGCACCCGTCGTGGTCGATATCGCCGGTCGCGTCACGCACCCGGGTGTCCGCACCCTGACCGGCGGCTCGCGGGTGGCCGACGCGCTTCGCGCGGCCGGCGGCGCGCTGCCCGGGGTGGACACCGACGGGCTCAACCTGGCCCGGGTGCTGGTCGACGGTGAGCAGGTCCTGGTCGGTGCGCCCGCCCCGCCGGTCGCCGCCCAGCCCTCGGCGGCGCCCAAGCCGCCGATCAGCCTCAACCGGGCGACCCTGGAGCAGCTCGACGCGCTGCCCGGCGTCGGACCGGCCCTCGCCAAGCACATCCTCGATTTCCGCAGCTCACACGGCCCGTTCCGGTCGGTCGAGCAACTCCGTCAGATCAGCGGGATCGGCGAACGCAAGCTCAGCGACCTCAAACCGCTGCTCACCCTCTGACCTCTGCGCGGCCCTGCCCCTGCCACACCACCATCCCCGGGGGACTCCGATGTCCAAGCCTCCCGTCGCCGCCGGCCGATCCCCGGTCGCCCCGTCGCCGCCCTCCCTCGACCTGCGCCTGCTGCTGCCGACCGTCGCCGCGTGGTGCGTCACCGCGCTGCTGCTCGGAGCCGATGCCCACGCCGCCCCCGCCCTCCTGATCGCCGCCGTCGTCGCGGCTGGTTGCGGCGCGCTGCTCCTGCTGGTCGCCCACCACCGCGACCGCCGCCGCTCTCAGCCCGACCGCCCTGAACCTGACCGCCCTGAACCTGACCGTCCCGAACCTGACCGTCCTGAGCCCGAGCGCCCTGGGGTCGACCGCCCGCATTCGCTCGCCACGATGACCGCCGCCGTGCTGCTGACCTGTGCGGCCGCCACCACCTGCACCGTGCTGCACACCGCCGACCTGTACCGCGGCCCGATCCCCGCGCTCGCGGTCGAGTCGGCTGACAGCACGACAGTTGACGGAGCGTCGGCCGCCGGCCCAGGCTCTGCCGCCGCACGCGGCGCCGTGAGTGTGGACCTCACCGTCACCGGTGACCCACGCTCCCGCACCGCCCGGGCGCGCGGCTCCAACCCGGGGCGGCCGGTGCTGACCGTCGAGGCGACCGCTGACCAGGTCAGCACCGCGGCGGCCACCACTCGCACCCGCACACCGGTCATCGTGATCGTCCAGGAGCGCGACACGGCGGCTTGGCAGGGCCTGCTGCCATCCGCCCGGATCGCCGCCGAGGCCCGGGTCCTGTCCGCCTCCCGAGCCGGGCGGGACACCGGGGCTGCCCTGCTCGCCCAGGGCCCGCCGCGGGTGCTCGCGCCGGCGAACCGGGCCCAGCGGTTGGCCGGACGCCTGCGGGCGGGTCTGCGCCAGGCCTGCGCAGGGCTGTCCCCGGACGCCCGCGCCCTGCTGCCGGGCCTCGTGATCGGCGACACCTCCGCGATCCCGGACGAGCTGGACGAAGCCTTCCACGTCACCGACCTGGTCCATCTCACGGCGGTCAGCGGGGCCAACCTCTCCATCGTGCTCGCCGTGCTGCTCGGCGCGCCCGCCCGGGCGGGGACCGCCGAACGTGGTGGGCTGGCCGCCCTCGTCGGGCTCCCGCTGCGCGTCTCCGCACTGCTGGGCGCGGTGCTCACGGTGGCTTTCGTCACCCTGTGCCGACCGGATCCGAGTGTGCTGCGGGCTGCCGCGACCGGCCTGCTCGGCCTGCTCGCGCTCGCCCTCGGACGTCCCCGGCAGGCGGTACCGGCGCTGGCCGGCGCCGTACTGGTCCTGCTGCTGGTGGATCCGTTCCTGGCCCGCTCCTATGGGTTCCTGCTGTCGGCGCTGGCCACCCTCGGCCTGCTCACCGCCGGTCGGCGCTGGGCCAAGGCGCTGCACGCACGGGGCTGGCCGCACCATCTCGCGGACGGGATCGCCGCGGCCGCCGCCGCCCAGGCGTTCTGTGCTCCAGCCACGGTCCTGCTGGCGCCGCGGGTCAGCCTGGTCGGCATCCCGTGCAATCTGCTCGCCGAACTCGCCGTCACCCCGGTTACGTTGATCGGCTTCGCCGCGCTGATCAGTGCCCCGTTCTCGGCCGGCCTGGCCCGCTTCCTCGCGGAACTGGCCGCATGGCCGACCGAGTGGCTCGCGGCGGTGGCCAGGTACGGCGCGGCTCTGCCGGGTGCGGAGCTGGCCTGGAGCCCGGGCTGGCCGGGCTCCGTCACCCTCGCGATCACCGTCCTGACCGCCTGCTACGCCGTGCCGCCGCTCCTGCCACCCGGCCGGCGGTCGCAGGAGCCCGACGGCGGGTCCGCGGCGGCCCGGCGTGGGGTGGCCTGGCGTGGGGTGGCCCGGCCACCCGGCGTCCAGCGGTCCGACGGCCGGCCGCTCGATGCCCGGTCAGCTGACGCCCAGCCAGTCGACGCCCGGTTGCCGGGCGCCGGGCCCTCCGATGCCGGGCTGCCCGGCATCGGGCAGCCTGTCGAGCACCGCACCAGCCGGACGGTTCGGGTGGCCAGGGCCCTGGTGGCCGCCCTGCTCGCCGCCGGGTTCCTCGCCCTGCTGCTCCGTCCGCCCGCGTTGGTGCGGATCGCCACCGGCTGGCCGCCCGTCGGCGCCAGGCTGGTGATGTGCTCGGTGGGCCAGGGGGACCTCCTCGTCCTCCCGGTCCCGGCCGGTCCCGCCGCCGGGGTGCCCGACACCGCGGTGGTCGTCGACACCGGCCCGGACCCGGCGGCGGCCGATGTCTGCCTGCGCGACCTCGGCATCACCAGGGTCGCCCTGGTCGTCCTGACCCATTTCCACGCCGATCACAGCGAGGGCCTGCCCGGAGTGCTGCGCCACCGGGCGGTCGGGGCGGTCGAGACGACCACCGTGGACCTGCCGGAGGGCGAGGTGGCCAAGGTCTCCCGCTGGGCGGCCGAGGCCCAGGTGCCGTTGCTGCGGGTCACCCCGGGGGAGCACCGCAGCGCCGGCCCCGAGCTGTCCTGGGACGTGCTGTGGCCGACCGGGCGGCTGGGCCCCGAGACGCCCGGGGCGAACAATGCCAGCGTCGCCCTCCTGGTCACCGCGGGAGCACTGCGCTTCGCGCTGCTCGGTGACCTCGAACCGGCCGCCCAGGCCGAGCTGTTGAACCGGGTCCGGCCCGGGGCGGTGGACGTCCTCAAGGTGGCGCACCACGGCTCGGCCAACCAGGACTGGGAGCTGGCCCGTGCCCTGCGCCCGCGCCTGGCGCTGGTCTCGGTCGGCGACAGCAACCCCTATGGCCACCCGTCCCTCCGCACGGTGGACCACCTGCGCGCGCTGGGCAGCACCGTGCTGCGCACCGACCGGGCCGGCGACATCGCGGTGCTGGGCGACACCCCGGCCACCCTGCGCGCGGTCACCCACCCCCACCCGGCCGCCGAGGCCGCCGCCGAACCCGCGGGTTCCGGACCCCTCAGCCGTCCTCGCGCCAGCCGTCGTGCGCCGCCACCACCGCGTCGACCTCAGCCAGCAGAGCCCGCTCCCAGGCCTGCGCGGGCTCCTCCAGAACCACCAGCCACTGCGCGTCCTCGGCGTCGTCCTCGCCGGCCAGGGCGTCGCGGACCAACTCGAAGGGGCCCAGCAACGGCCACCGTTCGAGCAGGGCCCGCGCCACCTCCTCGGCGGCGTCGCGGTCGGCGAGAACCAGCAGCTGTCGGCCGCTGGCCACCGGGCGGTGGTTCTGGTCATCGGTGTCGTCGGCGTTACGAGAGCTCACGACAGCCATTCTCCCTGCCCCGGCCCCGCCTTCGGCCAGGGCCTGGGCGCCCGGTGCTGTCGGTCGGGCGTGGGATGCTGGTACGCGATGGCCAGGAAGAGTGCACCCGATGACCTGCTCGCCCCGCTGACCCTCGTGGTCGGCCAGGAGGAGCTGCTGCTCGATCGTGCGGTCGCCCAGGTGGTGGCCGCGGCGAAGGCGGCCGACCCGGACACGGACGTGCGCGACCTGGCGCCGGGCGGTCTGCAGCCCGGCAGCCTGGCCGAGCTCACCACGCCCTCGCTCTTCGCCGAGCGCAAGGTGATCGTGGTCCGGGCCGCTCAGGACCTCGCGGCGGAGTCGGTCAAGGAGGTCAAGGCCTACCTCGACGCGCCCGCCGACGAGGTGATCATGATCCTGGTGCACGCGGGCGGAGCCAAGGGCAAGGGGCTGCTGGACGCGGCCCGCAAGGCCGGCGCCCGCGAGGTGGCCTGCCCCAAGCTGACCAAGGCGAGCGAGCGGATCGCCTTCGTCCGCGGGGAGTTCCGCACTCTCGGTCGCTCGGCCAGCCCGGAGGCCTGCCAGGCGCTGCTGGACTCGCTCGGCGGGGACCTGCGCGAGCTGGCCGCAGCGTGCAGCCAGCTCACCGCCGATGTCGAGGGCACCATCGACGAGCGGGTGGTGGCCCGCTACTACAGCGGCCGGGCCGAGGCCACCGGCTTCGAGGTCGCCGACTTCGCCGTGACCGGCCGCGCGGCCGACGCGCTGGAGCGGTTGCGCTGGGCGCTGGCCGTGGGGCAGCCACCCACCGGGATCACCTACGCGCTGGCCTCCGGCGTGCGCAGCATCGGCCGGCTCGCCACCGCGGACCGCTCGATGCGTCCGGCCGACCTGGCCCGCGAACTGGGGATGCCCCCGTGGAAGATCGAGCGGGTCCGCCAGCAGATGCGCGGCTGGACCGGTGACGGGGTGGCCCTCGCGCTGACCGCGATCGCGCAGGCCGACGCCGCCGTCAAGGGCGGCTCGGACGACCCGGCCTACGCCCTGGAACGCGCGGTGGTCACGGTGGCCCGGGCCGCCCGGTCCGGCTCCCGCCCGTACTGACCGCACGCTCAGCCCCGGCCGCCCAGGGCTCGCAACGCGTCCCGGGTGTCGATCAGCAGCGCCTGGCGGATCGCGTCCCGGTCCGGCGGCGTCTGCGTGCCCTCCTGGTAGGAGCCCGACCAGTTCAGGTAGCACGTCATCGCGCCGTCACGCACGTAGAGCGTCTGCGTGAGGTAGTGCCGGCTGCGGTCCGCCCCGCTCTGGTCGTCCAGGTACGCGACGAAGGCCTCGTCGCCCAGCCCCGGGACGTCGCTCAGCTGGAACCGCCGTTGCGCGAACCCGGCGCGCTGCGCCTCGAACTCCGGTGCCGGGTTGACCGCGTGGTGCAGCTGGACCTCCAGGTAGAGGGTCACGTACCCGCTGTCGGTACCGACCTTCTTCAGGTACTCGCTGCAGTACATGTCGTCCAGCGCGCCGGCCCGCGTCGTGTAGTGGTACGGAGCGCCGCTCTGCACGGGGTAGAGCCGGCCGAACTGGTTCAGGCCCGCCGTCGCGCAGAGGTTGTCCGCCACCTGGTAGGGCCCGGTCGGGAGCGCGGCGGAGGGCGGTCTGACCATCGAGGGCACCGTCCACACCGCCACGGTCCAGGCCACCGAGGCCAGCAGCGCCCCGCCGAACCCCCACCGGGCCCCTCGCAGCAGCCGCCGCCCGCGCGCCTGCGGCCGCCCGGCCCCGGGCGGCGGTTGGCCCGGTATCGACGGGTGGCCGTAGCCGGGCGCGGCCTGCGAGGGTGGTGTCGACAAGAGCGGTCCCCCAGGGCGTGGCGGAGCGTGATGAGGTCGAACAGAGCGTGGCCGGACGCATGCCGCTCGACCCTATACCGCGCGCAGACGCGAAAACGCCGACAGATACCGCGCGCAGACGCGAAAACGCCGACAGATACCGCGCGCAGACGCGAAAACGCCGACAGGCGCCGTGGGCGTCCCGGGGAAGGGAACGAGCCACGGCGCCTGCCGGTCAAGCTGTGCACCGCACCCGCGTGGCGAACGCAGGCCGCGTGCGGTACGAGTCTGTGCGCCTCAGGGCTCCGGGTAGAGGGCCGGGGTCACCCGAGGAGTGCTGCGAAGGTCCTGCCGGGCCCGCCCGAGCGGCGGGCCCCAGGGCTGGAGCGCGAGGCTCAGGCCTGGGTGGCGACAACCTGCTTGGTGATCGCCGACTTCTTGTTGGCGGCCTGGTTCTTGTGGATGACGCCCTTGCTCACGGCCTTGTCGAGGGCCTTGGAGGCCTCGCGGGCCAGCACGGCGGCCTTCTCGGTCTCACCGGCGGCAGAGGCCTCGCGGGCCTTGCGCAGCGCGGTCTTCAGCGAGGACTTGACGGCCTTGTTGCGCAGGCGCGCCTTCTCGTTGGTCTTGTTGCGCTTGATCTGGGACTTGATGTTCGCCACGAAGGAGCCTCAGTCTTTGTCTGTGTTGTGGGCACCCCGAGCCCGGGGGCCAGGGGGTTCTACGGGTGTGACCTTCGCTTCCGCCAGGCTGAGAGGGCATGCCGAAAAGCGAGGTGCAGCGCCCCACGCTACCAGGGCCCTGCCGCGCCCCCCAAACCGGCGGGCGGCGGCGGGCTCGTGGGAAGATGGGCAGAACCCTGGTAGTGAGTGAGACATCCCAGGGCTCCTGGATCGGACGACAGCGTCCGGCCCACCGGACCAACGGAGAATCGGACCAAGGTGCCCGCGACCCCTACGAACGTGCCAGAGCCCAGCCGTACCGACCCGGCGCTGATCCGCAACTTCTGCATCATCGCCCACATCGACCACGGCAAGTCGACGCTCGCCGACCGGATGCTGCAGATCACCGGCGTGGTCGACCCGCGTCAGATGCGTGCCCAGTACCTCGACCGGATGGACATCGAGCGCGAGCGCGGCATCACCATCAAGTCGCAGGCGGTGCGCCTTCCCTGGGCCCCGCGGACCGGTGCCGATGAGGGTACGACCCACATCCTCAACATGATCGACACCCCCGGTCACGTGGACTTCACCTATGAGGTGTCCCGCTCGCTGGCGGCGTGCGAGGGCACCGTCCTGGTGGTGGACGCGGCCCAGGGCATCGAGGCGCAGACCCTGGCCAACCTCTACCTGGCCCTGGAGAACGACCTCACGATCATCCCGGTCCTCAACAAGATCGACCTGCCCGCCGCCCAGCCGGAGAAGTACGCGGCCGAACTCGCGCACATCATCGGCTGCGACCCGGAGGACGTGCTCAAGGTCAGCGCCAAGACCGGCCTGGGCGTCGAGGACCTGCTCGACCACGTGGTCGCGAAGATTCCCGCCCCGGTCGGCGTCAAGGACGCCCCGGCCCGCGCGATGATCTTCGACTCGGTCTACGACTCCTACCGGGGCGTGGTCACCTACGTCCGTGTGGTCGACGGTGAGCTGACCAAGCGCGAGCGGATCGCGATGATGTCCACCGGCGCCACCCACGAGCTGCTGGAGATCGGCGTCATCTCGCCCGAGCCCAAGGTCGCCAACGGCCTGGGCGTCGGCGAGGTGGGCTACATCATCACCGGCGTGAAGGACGTGCGGCAGTCCAAGGTCGGTGACACGATCACCTCGATGCACAAGGGGGCGACCGAGCCGCTGGGCGGCTACAAGGACCCGCGCCCGATGGTCTTCTCCGGCCTCTACCCGCTGGACGGCTCCGACTACCCGCTGCTGCGCGACGCGCTGGACAAGCTGCGGCTCAACGACGCCGCGCTGGTCTACGAGCCGGAGACCTCGGTCGCACTCGGCTTCGGCTACCGCTGTGGCTTCCTCGGCCTGCTCCACCTGGAGATCATCCGGGAGCGCCTGGAGCGCGAGTTCAACCTGGACCTGATCTCCACCGCCCCCAACGTGATCTACCGCGTGGCGATGGAGGACGGCACCGAGCACACCGTCACCAACCCGAGCGAGTTCCCCACCGGCAAGATCGCCGAGGTGTACGAGCCGGTGGTGCGCGGCACCATCCTGGCCCCGAACGAGTTCGTCGGCGCGATCATGGAGCTCTGCCAGGCCCGCCGCGGCAACCTGCAGGGCATGGACTACCTCTCCGAGGACCGGGTCGAGCTGCGCTACACGCTGCCGCTGGCCGAGATCGTCTTCGACTTCTTCGACCAGCTGAAGTCCAAGACCCGCGGCTACGGTTCGTTCGACTACGAGCCCATCGGCGAGCAGAGCGCCAGCCTGGTCAAGGTCGACATCCTGCTGCACGGTGACGCGGTGGACGCCTTCTCCGCCATCGTGCACAAGGACAAGGCCTACAACTACGGCGTCATGATGGCCGGGAAGCTGCAGAAGCTCATCCCGCGCCAGCAGTTCGAGGTGCCGATCCAGGCCGCGATCGGCTCCCGGGTGATCGCCCGTGAGACGGTCCGCGCGATCCGCAAGGACGTCCTCGCCAAGTGCTACGGCGGTGACATCTCCCGTAAGCGGAAGCTGCTGGAGAAGCAGAAGGAGGGCAAGAAGCGGATGAAGATGGTCGGCCGCGTGGAGGTCCCGCAGGAGGCCTTCATCGCCGCGCTGTCCACCGACTCCGACGCTCCCAAGGACGCCAAGAAGTAACCGGGTCCGCCCCAGGCGCCAAGACCGAAGGGGCCGCCGTCCGATCACTCGGACGGCGGCCCCTTCGGCGTGCCGGTCAGTGGCCCCCGGTCGGCCGGTCGGTGGCCCCCGGTCAGTGGGCCCCCGGTCGGTGGCCCCGGTCGGACAACCTCGGTCGGACAGTCTCGGCGATCAGTCCATCTCGGCGACGGCCTGGGCGAACTGCGCCTGGTAGAGCCGGTCGTAGGCCCCCTCGGCGGCGATCAGCTCGTCGTGCGTGCCCTGCTCGACGATCGCGCCGTTCTCCATCACCAGGATCACGTCCGCGTCGCGGATGGTGGACAGGCGGTGCGCGATGACGAAGCTGGTGCGGCCGCTGCGCAGCCGGGCCATGGCCCGCTGGATCAGCACCTCGGTACGGGTGTCGACCGAGCTGGTGGCCTCGTCCAGGACCAGGATGCTGGGCTGGGCGAGGAAGGCCCGGGCGATCGTGATGAGCTGCTTCTCGCCGGTGCTGACGTTGGTGCCCTCGTCGTCGATGACCGTCTCGTAGCCCTCGGGCAGGGTGCGCACGAAGCGGTCGACGTGGGCCGCCTTCGCGGCCTCGATCACCTGCTCGCGGGTGGCGCCGGTGGACCCGTAGGCGATGTTGTCGGCGATCGAGCCGCCGAACAGCCAGGTGTCCTGGAGCACCATGCCGATCCCGGAGCGCAGTTCCTCGCGGGACATTGCCGCGATGTCGACGCCGTCCAGCGTGATCCGTCCGCCGCTGACCTCGTAGAACCGCATCAGCAGGTTGACCAGGGTGGTCTTGCCGGCCCCGGTGGGACCGACGATGGCCACCGTCTGGCCGGGCTCCACCTTGAGCGAGAGGTCCTCGATCAGCGGCTTGTCGGCCGTGTACCGGAAGGCCACGTCCTCGAAGGAGACCAGGCCGCGCAGCTCGGCGGGCCGCTCCGGCTGCTGCGGCTCGGCGGACTGCTCCTCGGCGTCGAGCAGTTCGAAGACCCGCTCGGCCGAGGCGACGCCGGACTGCACCAGGTTGGCCATGCTGGCCACCTGGGCCAGCGGCTGGCTGAACTGGCGCGAGTACTGGATGAAGGCCTGCACGTCGCCGATGGTCAGCGCGCCGCTGGCCACCCGCAGACCGCCGACCACGGCCACCAGCACGTAGTTGATGTTGCCGATGAACATCATCGCGGGCTGGATGATGCCGGAGATGAACTGCGCCTTGAAGCTGGAGGCGAAGAGCTCCTCGTTCTCCTGCCGGAAGGTCTCGGCGGCCTCGTGCTGCCGGCCGAAGACCTTCACCAGGGCGTGGCCGGTGTACATCTCCTCGATGTGCGCGTTCAGCTTGCCGGTGGTCTTCCACTGGGCGACGAACTGCGGCTGGGCCCGCTTGCCGACCCGGGCGGCCACCAGGACCGACAGCGGCACCGAGATCAGCGCGATGAGGGCCAGCAGCCAGGAGATCCAGAACATCATCGCCAGCACGCCGACGATGGTGAGCACCGAGTTGATCACCTGGCTCATGGTCTGCTGCATCGACTGGCCGACGTTGTCGATGTCGTTGGTGACCCGGCTGAGCACCTCGCCGCGCGGCTGCTTGTCGAAGTAGCTCAGCGGCAACCGGCTGAGCTTGGCGTCCACGTCGCCGCGCAGCCGGTTGACCGAGCGGTTGACCGCGCGCGCCACCAGCCTGCCCTGCAGCACACCGAAGACGGACGAGAACACGTAGATCAGCAGCACCCAGAGCAGCACGGTGCCGATGGCGTCGAAGTCGATGCCCTGGCCGGGTGTGAAGTGCAGCGAGCGCAGCAGGTCGGCCTGCTTGCCGCCGCCGTGGATGACAGCCTGCAGCATCTGGGAGGTGCGGATGCGGTGCCCCATCACGCCCGCCACGATCAGGTCGGTGGCGTGACCGAGCACCTTGGGCCCGATCACGGCGCAGCCCACGCTGAGGGTGCCGAGCACCAGCAGGCCGACCAGCGAGGCCCGCTCCGCGGTGAGCAGTCCGAGCATCCGGCGGCTGGAGGCCTTGAAGTTCATCGACTTCTCGGCGCCGCCACCGGCCATCATGCGGCCGGGACCGGCGGGTCCCCGCCGGGCGGCCGCCTCCGTGGAAGCGGCGGCGGGCGCCTCCTTGTCCGGCTCGGCGTTGCCGCCGGGCTCCTGCGCGGTGGTCACGCCGCCTCCTGCTCGGTGAGCTGGGAGAGCACGATCTCCCGGTATGTCGGGTTGTCGGCCATCAGCTCGTGGTGCGTCCCGGTGCCGACGACCGCGCCCTCGTCCAGCACCACGATCCGGTCGGCGTCGCGGATGGTGCTCACCCGCTGGGCGACGATCACCACCGTCGCCTCGGCCGTCTCCTGGGCCAGCGCCGCGCGCAGCCTGGCGTCGGTGGCGTAGTCGAGCGCCGAGAAGGAGTCGTCGAACAGGTAGATCTCGGGCTTGCGGACCAGGGCCCGGGCGATCGCCAGGCGCTGGCGCTGGCCGCCGGAGACGTTGCTGCCGCCCTGGGCGATCGGGGCTTCGAGGCCGCCCTCCAGGCGCTCCACGAAGTCCTTGGCCTGCGCGGTCTCCAGCGCGCGCCAGAGCTCCTCGTCGGTGGCGTCGGGCTTGCCGTAGCGCAGGTTGCTGGCCACCGTGCCGGTGAAGAGGTACGGCTTCTGCGGGACCAGGCCGACCAGTTCGGCCATCGTGGCCGGCGCGATCTCGCGCACGTTCACCCCGTTGACCAGCACCTGGCCGTCGGTGGCGTCGATCAGCCGGGGGATCAGGCTGAGCAGGGTGCTCTTGCCGCTGCCGGTGCTGCCGATCACGGCGGTGGTCTCGCCGGGACGGGCGGTGAACGCTATCCCGCGCAGCACCGAGGCCTCGGCACCCGGGAAGCGGAAGTCGACGTCGCGTACTTCGAGGTGGCCGTGCTGACGCAGCTCGGTGACCGGTGCGGTCGGTGGCACCACGCTGGACTCGGTGTCGAGCACCTCGACGATGCGCTCGGCGCAGACCTCGGCCCGCGGAATCATCATGAACATGAAGGTGGCCATCATGACGCTCATGAGGATCTGCATCAGGTAGGACAGGAAGGCCGTCAGGGCCCCGATCTGCATGCCGCCGCTGTCGATCCGGTGCGCGCCGAACCAGAGCACGGCGATGCTGGAGACGTTCACCACCAGCATCACGGACGGGAACATGAAGGCCATCAGCCGGCCGGTGCGCAGCGAGAAGTCGGTCAGTTGGTCGTTGGCGCCGCCGAACCGCTCCTGCTCGTGGCCGTCCTTGACGAACGCGCGGATCACCCGGATGCCGGTGATCTGCTCGCGCAGGATCCGGTTGACCGCGTCGATCCGCACCTGCATGCCCCGGAAGGCCGGGCGCAGCTTGCGCACCATCAGGTAGATCACCAGGCCGAGCAGCGGGACCACGACGATCAGCAGGCTGGAGAGCGGGACGTCCTGGTTGAGCGCCATGACGATGCCGCCCACGCACATGATCGGCGCGGCGACCAGCAGCGTGAACGAGGTCAGCACCAGCATCTGGACCTGCTGGACGTCGTTGGTGGTGCGGGTGATCAGTGAGGGCGCGCCGAACTGGCCGACCTCGCGGGCCGAGAAGCTCTGCACCTGGTCGAAGACCGAGGTCCGCAGGTCCCGGCCGATCGCCATGGCGGTGCGGGCGCCGAAGTAGACGGCGCCGACCGAGCAGATCACCTGGACGAGGGTGACCCCGAGCATCACGCCGCCGATCCGCATGATGTAGCCGGTGTCGCCCTTGATCACCCCGCTGTCGATGATGTCGGCGTTGAGGGTGGGCAGGTACAGCGTGGCGATGGTGGATACCAGCTGGAGCAGGACCAGGAGCAGGATGGGTTTGGTATAGGGCCTTAGATGGGCCCTCAGGAGTCTGATCAGCACTCGGACACTCTCGTTGTCGACGGGAGGATTCGCACCCTCATTTTGTGCCTTCCCACCGCAGGGTTGCGGCGTTATCACTCGATCCGGCCGGGGCCGGGCCGGATCGCTGTGCTCGTCCCCGATCGGTGAACGGCCCGGTGTCCGCCACCGTTTCGCTGCACTGGTGCCTTTGGGACGTGTCAGACATTCGTGCCCTCTTAACAGGGGCGCCCTGTTGGGCCTAGGCTGTCGCCAGTCTTGTTACCCGCCAGTTAATTACTCGCCGGTTACCAAGCCCGTCGGGTGGTCCACCCCTCAGCCCCCGTACGGAATCCACCCTCGGCCACCTGGTCCCCCGGAGGTCTCGTTGAGTTCAGCGCAGTCCGTCATCGGCTCCGACAAGATCGCCGGGCGCCCGGCCTCAGTGGCGCATCTCTTTCTCAGTAGGGTAGAGGCCACCCCGGACGACGAGGCATACCGGTTCCCCGTTCCGGTCGACGAGCACGCGGCCGACGGTGCGCCGGGCGCCGAGCAGTGGCGTTCGCTCAGTTGGGCGCAGACCGCCGTGCGGGTGCAGCAGATCGCGGCCGGCCTGATGTCCCTGGGCATCGAGCCCGAGGACCGGGTGGCGATCGCCGCCTCGACCCGGGTCGAGTGGATCCTGGCCGACCTCGGCAACATGTGCGCGGGCGCCGCCACCACCACCGTCTACCCGAGCACCAACGCCGACGAGACCGGCTTCATCCTCGCCAACTCCGGCAGCCGGGCGATCTTCGCCGAGAACGCCGCCCAGTTCGCCAAGGTGGTCGACCAGCGCGACCAACTGCCCGGGCTGGCCACGGTGATCCTCTTCGACGCCCCGGCCGAGCGGCCCGAGGCCGAGGGCCTGACCGTGCTCACCCTGGCCGAGCTGGAGGAGCGCGGCGCGGCCCACCTCAAGGAGCACCCGCAGGCCGTCCGCGAGGCGGTCGACGCGCTGGACCCCGAGCAGCTCGCCACCCTGATCTACACCTCCGGCACCACCGGGCGCCCCAAGGGCGTGCGCCTGGTGCACGACTGCTGGGCCTACGAGGGCATCGCGCAGCAGGAGAGCGGTCTGCTGCGCGCCGAGGACGTGCAGTTCATGTGGCTGCCGCTGTCCCACGTCTTCGGCAAGACGCTGATCTCGGGCCAGATCGCCACCGGCCACGTGATGGCGGTGGACGGCCGGGTCGACCGGATCATCCACAACCTGCCGGTCATCAAGCCCACCCTGATGGCCTCCGCGCCGCGGATCTTCGAGAAGGTCTACAACGGCATCGCGGGCCGGGCCAGAGCAGAGGGCGGGGCCAAGTACAAGATCTTCCTCTGGGCGGCCAGGGTGGCCCGCGAGTACGCCCGCACCACCCAGGCCAACCGGATCGCCACCGGCCGCGACAGCGCTCCGCTGGCCCTGTCGGTGCAGCACGCGATCGCCGACAAGCTGGTCTACGCCAAGATCCGCACGGCTTTCGGCGGGCGGCTGCGCGGCTCGGTCTCCGGCAGCGCCGCGCTGGCCCCCGAGATCGGCTACTTCTTCATGGGTGCCGGTGTGCCGATCCTGGAGGGCTACGGGCTCAGCGAGACCAGCGCCGGCTCGGCGGTCAACCCCGCCGAGGACGTCCGGATCGGCACCGTGGGCCTGCCGCTGCCCGGCACCGAGGTCCGGATCGCCGAGGACGGCGAGATCCTGCTGCGCGGCCCCGGTGTGATGCGCGGCTACCACGAGGACCCCGAGCGGACCGCCGAGGTGCTGGAGGCGGACGGCTGGTTCCACACCGGCGACATCGGCGAGCTGGGCCCCGGCGGGTACCTGCGGATCA
The DNA here is from genome assembly GCF_042957465.1 of Kitasatospora sp. NPDC008050. NCBI lineage: Bacteria > Bacillati > Actinomycetota > Actinomycetes > Kitasatosporales > Streptomycetaceae > Kitasatospora > Kitasatospora sp. NPDC008050. The sequence continues at coordinate 687,346 of NZ_JBIBIJ010000001.1, read as the reverse complement.
CCGACCGCAAGAAGGACATGTTCAAGACCTCCGGCGGCAAGTACGTCGCGCCCAGCGAGGTCGAGGGCAAGTTCAAGGCGCTCTGCCCGTTCGTCAGCAACATCCTGGTGATCGGCAGCGGCCGAAACTTCTGCACCGCGCTGATCGCGCTGGACGAGCCGGTGATCATGCAGTGGGCCGCCGAGCACGGCCAGAAGGGCCGGAGCTACGCCGAGGTGGTCGGCTCGCCCGAGGTGAGGACCCTGATCGAGGGCTTCGTCAAGAAGCTCAACGGCGAGCTGCAGCGCTGGCAGACGATCAAGAAGTTCAGCATCCTGCCGCGTGACCTGGACATCGAGCACGGCGAGCTGACCCCGAGCCTGAAGATCAAGCGCCCGGTGGTCGAGCGGACCTACGCCGAGACCGTCGCGGAGATGTACGCGGGCGCCAACGAGGCCTGAGGCACCCACGGTCCGGGTGCGGCGCGACATTCGGCCGCTCGGTGGGCTGCTCCTGCACCGCGTCGCAGCCCAGTCGCGGGGTAACCCGCGCCGTACCGGACAATGGACGCATGCCCTCCGCACTCCCCGACGGCGAACCCGTGCCGTCCGATGGTTCGCTGCCCGCCCACGCCCTGACGGGGCTGGGCGAGCGGCCCTTCGGCTTCTATCTGCACGTGCCGTACTGCGCCACCCGCTGCGGCTACTGCGACTTCAACACCTACACCGCCACCGAGCTGCACGCGCAGGCCGGACGCGGCCCCGTTGCCACGCAGGAGACGTACGCGCAGAACCTGATCGGCGAGATCCGGCTGGCCCGCAAGGTGCTGGGCGCGGTCGACCTGCCGGTGCGCACCGTCTTCCTCGGCGGCGGCACGCCGACCCTGCTGCCGGCCCGCGACCTGGTGGCGATGCTGGCCGCGATCCGGGAGGAGTTCGGGCTCGCCGCGGACGCCGAGGTGACCACCGAGGCCAACCCCGAGTCGGTCGACCCGGCCTATCTGACCGAGCTGCGCGAGGGCGGCTTCAACCGGATCTCCTTCGGGATGCAGAGTGCCCGGCCGCACGTGCTCAAGGTGCTCGACCGCCACCACACGCCCGGCCGTCCGGAGGCCTGCGTCGCCGAGGCCCGCGCGGCCGGCTTCGACCACGTCAACCTGGACCTCATCTACGGCACACCGGGGGAGTCCGACCAGGACTGGCAGGCCTCGCTGGCGGCCGCCATCGGCGCCGGGCCCGACCACGTCTCCGCCTACTCGCTGATCGTCGAGGAGGGCACCCGGCTGGCCGGCCGGATCAAGCGCGGCGAACTGCCGATGGTCGACGACGACGTGCACGCGGACCGCTACCTGATCGCCGAGCAGGCGCTCAGCGAGGCGGGCTACGCCTGGTACGAGGTCTCCAACTGGGCCACCACCGAGGCCGGGCGCTGCCGGCACAACGAGCTCTACTGGACCGGCGGCGACTGGTGGGGCGCCGGCCCGGGGGCGCACAGCCACGTGGGCGGCGTGCGTTGGTGGAACGCCAAGCACCCCGCCGCCTACGCCCAGGCGCTCGCCGAGGGCCGCACGCCGGCCCAGGGGCGCGAGGTGCTGCCGGCCGAGGACCAGCGGGTCGAGCGGATCCTGCTGGAGCTGCGCCTGGTCGACGGCTGTCCGCTCGACCTGCTCACCGCCGCCGGGCTGCGCGCGGCCGAACAGGCGCTGGCGGACGGCCTGCTGGCCGCCGAGCCGTTCGCCGCCGGACGGGCCGCGCTGACCCTGCGCGGGCGCCTGCTGGCCGACGCGGTGGTGCGGGACCTGGTGGACTGAGACCCGGCGGCGGGCCAGGTCGGGTCCTAGTGCCCGGGTTCCGTGACGAAATCGATCAACTCTTCGACCCGGCCGAGCAGGGCCGGCTCCAGGTCCTTGAACGAGTTCACCGAGGCCAGGATCCGCTTCCAGGCGGCCGGGGTCTCCACCGGCCAGCCCAGGCGGCGGCAGATGCCCTCCTTCCAGACCTCCCCGTAGGGCACGTCCGGCCAGCCGGGGATGCCCACGCTGGCCGGCTTGACGGCCTGCCAGATGTCGATGAACGGGTGGCCCACCACCAGGACGGCCTCGCCGGTGACCGCCGAGGCGATCCGGTGCTCCTTGGTGCCGGGCAGCAGGTGGTCCACCAGCACGCCCAGCCGCCGCTGCGGGCCCGGGCCGAACTCGGCCACGATGGCGGGCAGGTCGTCGATGCCCTCCAGGTACTCGACCACCACGCCCTCGATCCGCAGGTCGTCGCCCCAGACCCGCTCGACGAGTTCGGCGTCGTGCCGGCCCTCGACGTAGATCCGCGACTCGCGGGCGACCCGGGCCCGGGCGCCGGGGACGGCGACCGAGCCGGAGGCGGTGCGGGCGGGACCGCGGGCAGGGGCCGGCCCGCTCGGGCGGACCAGGGTGACCACCTGGCCGTCCAGCAGGAACCCGCGCGGCACCAGGGGGAAGACCCGGTGCTTGCCGAACCGGTCCTCCAGGGTGACGGTCGGTCCCTCGGCGGTCTTCTCGCAGCGCACCACCGCGCCGCAGAAACCGGTGGCGGCCTCCTCGACCACCAGGTCCCGCTCGGCGGCCACCTCGGGGGCGGGCTTCTGCCGCTTCCACGGCGGGGTGAGGTCGGGACCGTACTGAGTGCTGCGCATGGAGGGAACTATAGGAAATCCCCTCCGCGAGGCCGGCTCCGACGGCCCGTCAGGCTCACAGTCCGGGCGCGCCCCAGACCGGGAACCAGCGGCTCAGGTCGTTCTCCAGTCGCAGGTCGTTGCCGAGCATCGCCTTCACCTGGAGCTCCAGCGGGCTGTTGCGCCGCTCGCCGCCGCCGGGCATCGGGGCGAAGGGGTAGAAGGAGCCGCGCTTGTAGAGGTAGACCAGCGCCAGCGACTGCCCGGCCTCGTTGCGGAAGCCGACCAGGGAGCAGAGCAGCTGCGGACCGAAGCCGTTGGCCTCCAGCTCGCTGTTGACCGCGTGCAGGTCGTTGACCAGCTCCGGCAGCTCCTCGGGGGTGTGCCGGGCCAGCAGCCAGGAGTAGCCGTACTCGTCGCGGCTGGCCTCGACCGGGGTGCCGCCGTTCGGCGTGTCGGCGTCCAGCAGGGCCCGGACCTGGCGCTCCACCTCGCCGAACGCGCCGCCCTCGACCGCGGCGAAGCAGACCGAGCCGAGCCCGGTGGGCGTGAAGCCGGCGGCGGCCTCCAGGGTCAGGGCGGCCGAGGGCACACCGAAGAGCTGGTCGAGGTCCGGCTTGACCGGCTTGGTCCGGCCGAGCAGCGAGTCCAGGAATCCCACGGGTTGTTCCTTCCAAGGGGGCGCTCCCCAGCGCGGGGCCGGGGAGCGCGGCGGGGTGACCGGAGGTCAGCGTCCCAGTTCGGCGGAGATCTTGCCCAGCTGCTCCAGGCGCTGCTCCAGGCTGGGGTGCGTGGAGAGCAGCTGCGTGGCCGCCTCCTTGGCGCTGAGCGCGGGGGCGAAGTAGAAGGCGTTGTACGGCTGGGCCCGGCGCAGGTCCTGGGTCGGGATCGCGGCGATCTGCCCGGTCACCTTGGTCAGCGCCGAGGCCAGCGCGCTGGGCCGGCCGGTGAGCTGGGCCGCGGCCCGGTCGGCGGCCAGCTCGCGGTAGCGCGAGAGCAGCCGGGTGAGCAGGAAGCTGAGCGCGTAGACGACCATGCTGACCAGCGGGATGATGATCATCGCGATCGCGGCGCTGTCATTGTTGTTGTTGTTCCGGTTGCCGCCGCCCATCATGCCGCTGTAGAGCGCGATCCGGGTGATCGCGCCGGCCAGCACACCGAGGAAGCCGGCCACCGTCATCACCGCGACGTCCCGGTGCGCCACGTGCGAGAGCTCGTGCGCCAGCACGCCCTCCAGCTCCTCCGGCTCCAGGCGGCGCAGCAGCCCGGTGGTCACGCAGACCACGGCGTTCTGCGGGTTGCGGCCGGTGGCGAAGGCGTTGGGCATGTCGTTGTCGGCCACCGCGACGCGCGGCTTGGGCATGTCGGCCAGCGCGCAGAGCCGGTCGATGGTGCCGTGCAGCTGCGGGTACTGCTCCGGGGTGACCGCGTGGGCGCCCATCGCCCGCTCGGTGATCTTGTCGCTGAACCAGAACTGCGCGACGAAGAGCCCGCCCATCAGCAGGACGATCAGTGGCCAGGCGCCCCGCAGCAGGACGATCAGCACACCCGTGAAGCCGACGTAGAGCAGCCCGATCAGGAACATCGTGGTGACCATCCGACCGGTCAGTCCACGATCGGGCGCAAAGCGGGTGTGGGGGCCGGACGCCGACATGGCTGCTCCTCTTGGTCCTTCAAGTTATCCAGCGGGTTTTCCGTCGCCCGAGCGGCCCTTTCGGCGCTCGGGTGTCAGTTGCTATCGATGCTGCCACTTCGTCCGGCGCCGGGCACCACCCGGCCCGGAGACGTTCGCTCCAGGCGTGTCGTGCCCAGCGGACCGGGGTGCCATGCGGAGTGATCCGCGCGGCATCCCGGGCCAGGGCGTTCCTGCGATCGGACCCGGGCCTTACACTGGCAGGTACGGTTTTGGCACTCGTCCGGGCAGAGTGCCAAGCCGATCACCGGGCAGTACTTGTCAGGGCAGGACCTGGTACCTGGACAACGCGCGAAGAGGGAGGTGCGTGCCATGTTCGACGAACCCGATTCCGATCCGCGTCCGACCGGCCGCGAGCCGGCGGCCGGCAGTCCACCGGCCACCGGGGCCGCGAGAGTTCAGCGCACCGCCGCAGGCCCTCGGGCAACGGCCAAGGCCGCGCCGACGCGTAGTGGCGGCGGCACGCGCTCTGCCGCGCGCGGGTCCGCCGCGCCCGCCGCGCGCCCCGGTGGCGGCGAGCCGGCCGGCCTGGAGGTCCGCCAGCTCGACGAGCGCAAGCTCTCCGTGCTGCGCGCCATCGTGCAGGACTACGTCGGCACCGAGGAGCCGGTGGGCTCCAAGGCGCTGGTCGAGCGGCACAACCTCGGCGTCTCCCCGGCCACCGTGCGCAATGACATGGCCACCCTCGAAGAGGACGGCTACATCCAGCAGCCGCACACCAGCGCCGGCCGGATCCCGACCGACAAGGGCTACCGGCTCTTCGTCGACCGGCTGGCCGAGGTCAAGCCGATGAGCGCCCCCGAGCGGCGCGCGATCCGGCACTTCCTGGACGGTGCGGTCGACCTGGACGACGTGGTCGCCCGCACGGTGCGGCTGCTGGCCCAGCTGACCCGCCAGGTCGCGGTGGTCCAGTACCCCTCGCTGACCCGATCCACGGTCCGGCACATCGAGCTGGTCGCGCTGGCCCCGGCCAAGGTGATGCTGGTGCTGATCACCAACACCGGCCGGGTCGAGCAGCGGATGGTCGACTGCCCGGGCCCGGTGCGCGAGAGCACCCTGGCCGACCTGCGCGCCCGGCTCAACGCCCGGGCCGGCGGCCGGCGCTTCCCCGACGTCCCGTCCCTGGTGGAGGATCTGCCCGCGGCCTTCGAGCCGGCCGAGCGGCCGATCGTCTCCACCGTGCTCTCCACGCTCTTCGAGTCCCTGGTGGAGCAGAACGAGGAGCGGATCATGCTGGCCGGCACGGCCAACCTGACCCGCTTCGGCCATGACTTCCCGCTCACCATCCAGCCGGTGCTGGAGGCGCTGGAGGAGCACATGGTCCTGCTGCGCCTGCTCGGTGAGACCAACGAGGCCGGCATGACCGTGCGGATCGGCCGGGAGAACGAGTACGAGGGTCTGAACTCCACCTCGGTCGTCTCGGTCGGCTACGGCTCGGGCGACGAGAGCGTCGCCAAGCTGGGTGTGATCGGTCCCACCCGGATGGATTACCCCGGCACCATGGGGGCGGTGCGGGCGGTCGCCCGGTATGTGGGGCAGATCCTGGCAGAGTCCTAACCGGTTCTTGCGTACATTGAGTGGCGCAGGAGCAGTACCAGCAGCACTTTTCTAGAGGCGGAACAAGCGGAGTATTTGGTGGCCACGGACTACTACGCGGTACTCGGCGTCCGACGGGACGCGGGGCAGGACGAGATCAAGAAGGCGTTCCGGCGCCTTGCCCGTGAACTGCACCCGGACGTCAACCCGGACCCGAAGACGCAGGAGCGGTTCAAGGAGATCAACGCCGCTTACGAGGTGCTCTCCGATCCGCAGAAGCGGCAGGTCTACGACCTGGGCGGGGACCCGCTCTCGCCGGGCGGCGGCGGGGGCGGCTTCGGCGGCGGTGCGGCGGGCTTCGGCTTCTCCGACATCATGGACGCCTTCTTCGGGGCGGCCTCGGGCCAGCGCGGCCCGCGCTCGCGCACCCGGCGCGGTCAGGACGCGATGATCCGCCTGGAGATCACCCTGGATGAGGCCGCCTTCGGCACCACCAAGGAACTCCAGGTCGACACCGCCGTCACCTGCACCACCTGCAGTGGCGAGGGCGCGGCCCCCGGCACCTCGGCCCAGACCTGCGACATGTGCCGCGGCAAGGGCGAGGTCTCCCAGGTCACCCGCTCCTTCCTGGGCCAGGTCATGACCTCGCGCCCGTGCCCGCAGTGTCAGGGCTTCGGCACCGTCGTGCCCACCCCGTGCCCGGAGTGCGCGGGCGACGGCCGGGTCCGGGCCCGGCGCACGCTGACCGTCAAGATCCCCGCCGGGGTCGACAACGGCACCCGGATCCAGCTGGCCGGCGAGGGCGAGGTCGGCCCCGGTGGTGGTCCGGCCGGTGACCTCTACGTGGAGATCGCCGAGATCAACCACCCGACCTTCCAGCGCCGCGGCGACGACCTGCACTGCACGGTCACCATCCCGATGACGGCGGCCTCGCTCGGCACCCAGGTGCCGCTGCAGACCCTGGACGGTCTGGAGGAGGTCGACATCCGGCCCGGCACCCAGTCCGGGCAGTCGATCCCGCTGCACGGGCGGGGCGTCACCCACCTGCGCGGGGGAGGCCGGGGCGACCTGATAGTGCATGTCGAGGTCCAGACGCCGACCAAGCTCGACCCCGAGCAGGAGGACCTGCTGCGCCGCCTCGCGGTGCTGCGCGGCGAGGAGCGGCCCTCGGGCCAGTTCTCGCCCGGGCAGCAGGGGCTCTTCTCCCGGCTGAAGGACGCCTTCAACGGCCGCTGAGCGGCGACCAGTTCATCGGCAGGGGTGGGCCTGGAGCAACAGCCAGGCCCACCCCGACCCGTTTCGGGGGCCGACCCGTTTTCGAGGCCCGACCCGTTCCGAGGAAAGCGCGCCATGACCGCACCCGTCTTCGTCGTCGAGACCGCCCTGCTGGCCACCGCCGCGGCCGGGCACTCCATCCGCCTGGACGGACCGGAGGGCCGGCACGCGGCCGCCGTCAAGCGCCTGCTGCCCGGCGAGGCCGTGACCCTGACCGACGGCCTGGGGCTGGGCGGCCACGGCACCGTGACCGCCGTGCACGGCAAGGACGCGCTCGACGTCACGCTCACCGACGTGCGCACCGAGGCCGAGCCGCGGCCGCGGATCACCGTGGTCCAGGCCCTGCCCAAGGGGGACCGGGGCGAGCTGGCGGTGGAGACGATGACCGAGGTCGGCGTCGACGTGGTGATCCCGTGGTCGGCCTCGCGCTGCATCACCCAGTGGAAGGGCGACCGGGGCGCCAAGGCGCTGGCCAAGTGGCGCTCCACCGCGCGCGAGGCGGGCAAGCAGGCCCGCCGGCTGCGCTTTCCCGAGGTGCGCGAGCCGATGACGACCCGCCAGCTGGCACCGCTGCTGGCCGCCGCCGCGTTCGCGGCCGTGCTGCACGAGGAGGGGGCCGAACCGCTGGCCACCGCCGCGCTGCCGGCCGAGGGCGACCTGGTGCTGATCGTCGGCCCGGAGGGCGGGGTGAGCCCGGAGGAGCTGGCGGCCTTCGCGGAGGCCGGCGCGCGGCCCTACCGGCTGGGCCCCTCGGTGCTGCGCACCTCCACCGCGGGGGTGGCGGCGGGCGCCCTGCTGCTGGGCCGCACCGGCCGCTGGTCCTGATCCCGCGGCGCCGCTGAACCCGCGCCGTGGGCGATCTCCGCTCCTCGCGGGTCCAGGGCTCCTGGGAATCACTGGTGGCACCCGCCTGGCGCTGCATAACCTGACGCCGTGACGGAATCCGAGAGCACCTCTGCCGGCGCCTACCTGCGCCACCCGCACCTGCACGGCGACCTGGTGACCTTTGTCGCCGAGGACGACATCTGGCTCGCCCCGCTGGACGGTGGCCGGGCCTGGCGGCTGACCGCGGACCGCTCCCCGGTCTCCCACCCGCGCTTCTCGCCGGACGGCCGCTCGGTCGCCTGGACCTCCACCCGGGACGGCTCGGCGGAGATCCACCTCGCGCCGGTCGACGGCGGCGAGGCCCGGCGGCTGACCCACTGGGGCCACACCAGCCGGACCCTGCTGCGCGGCTGGACCCCGCAGGGCGAGCCGGTGGCGGTCACCAGCGCCGGTCAGTCGACGCCCCGGCAGGCCTGGGCCTTCGCGGTCCCGCTGGACGGCGGCGAGCCGCGCCGGCTGCCGTTCGGGCCGATCGGGCATCTCGCCTTCGAGGCCGCCGGCACGAGCCCGCGGACGGATGCCGACCAAGCCCCCGGGGACCGGGTGCTGCTGCTCTCCGCCTACAGCGCCGAGCCCGCCCGCTGGAAGCGCTACCGCGGCGGCACCGCCGGGCGGCTGTGGATCGGCACGGTGGGCGGAGAGTTCGGCCGCCTGCACCGCGAGCTCGACGGCAACATCGAGTCCCCGCTCTGGGTGGGCGACCGGATCGCCTTCCTGAGCGACCACGAGGGCAGCGGCCACCTCTACTCCAGCCGTCCCGACGGCTCGGACCTGCGCCGCCACACCCACCCCTCGGCCGACGCCCCGTTCTACGCCCGCAACGCCGCCACCGACGGCACCCGGGTCGTCTGGCACAGCGGCGGCGAGCTGTGGCTGCTGGACCGGCTGGACGGCGTGGCCCAGCCGCGCCGCCTGGAGGTGCGCCCGGCCGGTCCGCGCACCGGCCGCCGCCCCTACCCGCTGCCGGCCGCCGGACGCCTGTCCGTCGCCGCCCCGGACGCCACCGGGCGCGCCGCCGCCGTGGTGGTGCGCGGCACCGTGCACTGGCTGACCCACCGCGAGGGCCCGGCCCGGGTGCTGGCCGAGACCCCGGGGGCGCGTGCCCGGCTGGCCCGGGTGGTGCCGGCCACCGAGGCGGGCGGCCCGCAGGGCGCGCTGTGGGTGACCGACGCCGAGGGTGACGACGCGCTGGAGTACGCCCCGGACGTGCTGGCCGGCGAGCGGCGCCGGTACGCCGCCGGCGGCCTGGGCCGGGTGCTCGGCCTGCAGGTCGCCCCGGACGGCCGGCACGCCGCGGTCGCCGCCGACGACGGCCGGCTGCTGCTGGTCGCGCTGGCCGACGGGGCCGTGCGCGAGCTGGCCCGCAGCGTGGACGGCGAGGTCAGCGGGCTGGCCTTCGCCCCGGACTCGGGCTGGCTGGCCTGGTCCCAGCCGACCCTGGGCCCCTGGATGCTGCGCCAGATCATGCTGGCGAACCTCGCCTCGGGGGAGGTCGGCGAGGCCACCCCGCAGCGCTTCATCGACACCTCGCCCGCCTTCACCGCCGACGGCAAGCACCTCGCCTTCCTGTCGATGCGCAACTTCGACCCGGTCTACGACGCGCACAGCTTCGACCTGGGCTTCCCCACCGGCGCCCGGCCCTACCTGCTGACGCTGGCCGCCGACACCCCCTCGCCGTTCGGGCCCCGCCGTGGCGGCCGCCCGGTGGACGGGGCGCAGGAGAGCGCCGGGACGCCCGAGCCCAAGCCCGAGCAGTCCGAGGCGGGGGAGCAGCCGGGCGCGGAGGCCACCGAGGGCGCGCCGCCGCCCGCCACCGTGGTGGACCTGGTGGGGCTGGCCGACCGGATCGTGCCGTTCCCGGTCGAGGGCGGCCGGTTCGGCGGGCTGCGGGCGGCCAAGGACGGCGTGCTGTGGACCCGCTACCAGGTGATCGGCGAGCTCGGTGACGACGCGGCCACGCCGGAGGACGACCGCCCGGGCCCGGTGCTGGAGCGCTACGACCTGGCCAAGCTGCGGGTCGAGCAGCTGCTGGACAGTCTGGACACCTTCGCGGTCAGCGCGGACGGCAACCGGCTGGCCGTGCTGGACGGCGGCGAGCTGCGGATCGTGCCGGCCGACCGCAAGGCCGCCGAGGAGGACGAGACCCGGGTGGACCTGGCGCGGCTGCGGGTCACCGTCGACCCGGCCGGCGAGTGGCGCCAGATGTTCGACGAGAACGGCCGCCTGATGCGCGACAACTTCTGGCGCGCCGACCTCGGCGGCGTGGACTGGGCCGGGGTGCTGGTGCGCTACCGCCCGCTGGTCGAGCGGCTGGGCTCGCACGACGACCTGGTCGACCTGCTCTGGGAGGTGGTCGGCGAACTCGGCACCTCGCACGCCTATGTCTCGCCGCCCGGGCGGGCCGCGCCCGGCGCGCGGCCGCAGGGCCTGCTCGGCGCCGACCTGGTGCGCGACGGTGAGGTGTGGCGGATCGCCCGGATCCTGCCCGGCGAGTCCTCCGACCCCAGGGCCCGCTCCCCGCTGATGGCCCCCGGCGTCGCGGTGCGGGCCGGCGACGCGCTGCTGGCCGTGGACGGGCGCCCGGTCGACCCGGTGACCGGACCGGCCCCGCTGCTGGCCGGCACCGCCGGGCAGCCGGTGGAGCTGACCGTCCGGCGGGCCGACGGCACCGTGCGCCACCCGGTGGCCGTCCCGCTCGCCGACGACGAGGCGCTGCGCTACCACGACTGGGTGGCGGGGCGGCGGGCCGAGGTGCGCAGCCTCTCCGCGGGGCGGCTCGGCTACCTGCACATCCCGGACATGATGAGCGCCGGCTGGGCCCAGCTCCACCGCGACCTGCGGGTGGAGCTGGCCAAGGAGGGCCTGCTGGTCGACCTGCGGGAGAACCGCGGTGGCCACACCTCGCAGCTGATCCTGGAGAAGCTCTCCCGCCGGATCATCGGCTGGGGCCGCGGCCGCGGTCTGGCCACCGCCGAGCCCTACCCGGGCGAGGCGCCGCGCGGACCGGTGGTGGCCCTGGCCGACGAGCACGCCGGCTCGGACGGCGACATCGTCAACGCCGCGATCCAGGCGCTCGGCATCGGCCCGGTGGTCGGCACCCGGACCTGGGGCGGGGTGATCGGCATCGACAGCCGCTACAGCCTGGTGGACGGCACCTCGGTGACCCAGCCCAAGTACGCGACCTGGCTGGAGGGCTACGGCTGGGGCCTGGAGAACCGCGGGGTCACCCCGGACGTCGAGGTGCCGATCGCCCCGCACCACTGGGCGGCCGGGCAGGACCCGCAGCTGGCCGAGGCGGTGCGGATCGCGCTGGACAGCCTGGCGACCACGCCCGCCAAGACGCCGCCGCCGCTGCCCGAGCTCTGAGCGGTCGCCGCAGGGCGCAGCGGCCCGGGTGTTGCGGCCGGGCCGGGCGGGAGGTTCCCGCCCGGCCCGCGGGCCCGGGCGGCTCGGCTAGGCTGCCGTTCCGTCAGACCATCAGATGCCAACGACGTAGCGCGAAGGAGCCCCCGGATGTCCGGCGAGCCGCAGGCGGACTGCCTGTTCTGCAAGATCGTGGCGGGTGAGATCCCGGCCACCGTGGTCCGCAAGACCGAGCGCACCATCGCCATCCGGGACATCAACCCGCAGGCGCCCACCCACGTCCTGGTGATGCCCCGGGCGCACTACCCGAACGCCCCCGAGCTCGCCGCCGCCGAGCCGCTGGTCGCCGCCGAGCTGCTCACCGAGGCCGCCGAGGTCGCCGCCGAGGAGGGGATCGCCGACTACCGGCTGATCCTCAACGTCGGGGCGGGCGCCGGTCAGACGGTCTTCCACGTCCACGTCCACGTGCTCGGCGGCAAGCCGCTGCGTGAGGGCATGGTCTGACGGTGTCGCAGCGCGAACTCGTCGTCCTCGGTACGGCCAGCCAGGTGCCGACCAGGCACCGCAACCACAACGGCTACCTGCTGCGCTGGGACGGCGAGGGCCTGCTCTTCGACCCGGGGGAGGGCACGCAGCGCCAGATGCAGTACGCCGGGGTCTCGGCCACCGACCTGACCCGGATCTGCGTCACCCACTTCCACGGTGACCACAGTCTGGGTCTGGCCGGGGTGGTCCAGCGGATCAACCTGGACCAGGTCCCGCACCCGGTGCACGCCTACTACCCGGCGAGCGGCCAGGTCTTCTTCGACCGGCTGCGCCGGGCCACGGCCTTCCACGAGACGGCCGAGCTGCGCCCGCACCCGGTCGCCGAGGCGGGCGTGCTGCCCGCCGAGGGCGCGCCGTTCACGCTGGAGGCGGTGCGGCTCTCGCACCCGGTGGAGGCCTTCGGCTACCGCCTGACCGAGCCCGACGGGCGCCGCCTGCTGCCCGCGCGGCTGGCCGCCCTCGGCATCGCCGGTCCGGCGGTCGGCCGGCTGCAGCGCGAGGGCGCCGTCGAGGTGGACGGGCGCCGGGTCACCCTGGCGGAGGTCAGCGAGGTGCGGCGCGGCCAGCGCTTCGCCTTCGTGATGGACACCCGGCTCTGCCCGGGCGCGCAGGCCCTGGCCGAGGGCGTGGACCTGCTGGTGATCGAGGCGACCTTCCTGACCGCCGACGCCCGGCTCGCCGAGGAGCACGGCCACCTGACCGCCGCCCAGGCCGCCCGGCTGGCCGCCGAGGCGGGGGTGCGGACCCTGGTGCTGACCCACTTCTCGCAGCGCTACCCGGACCTGGCCGGTCACCTGGCCGAGGCCCGCGAGCACTTCGACGGCGAGTTGGTGATCGCCGAGGACCTCGCCCGGGTGCCGGTGCCACCGCGCCGGTGACGCCGACGGCGAGCCGTCGGGGGCGGGCGGTCCGAGGGGCACAGCGGGCTCCCGGGGGATTGCGGGGGATTGCGGGGGAGGCGAAAAGCGTTGGCGTCCCTCCCGGAACTGGCCCACCATCGATCGGGCCGCGTCACAGCGAACACGTGCGCGGCGTACCCTGGTGACCCCGGAACCGACCGAGTGGCACCCCGAGACACGGATTGGGATGAGGCAGGCCTCAGCGCCGACCCATGAGCGAACCGATGAGTGACACCGCACAGCACGGCGCGCGGAACGGCACGAGGCCCAGCGCGCGCGGCGGCGACGGATCGACCGCCCGGATCGTGATTCCCGAGAAGCACCCGATGGTCACCCTGCTCGGTGCCACCGACTCCCTCCTGCGGGTGATCGAGCGCTCCTTCCCGGAGACCGACATCCACGTGCGGGGCAACGAGGTGACCGCCACCGGCGACACCGCCGACATCGCCCTGGTCAAGCAGCTGTTCAGCGAGATGATGCTGGTGCTGCGCACCGGACAGCCGCTGACCGAGGACTCCGTGGAGCGGTCCATCGCGATGCTGAAGAGCGCCGCCGCCAACCCGGACGGCGCCGCCGAGAGTCCCTCGGCGGTCTTCACCGCGAGCATCCTCTCCAACCGGGGCCGCACCATCCGCCCCAAGACGGTGAACCAGAAGAACTACGTCGACGCGATCGACCGGCACACGATCACCTTCGGGATCGGCCCGGCCGGTACCGGCAAGACCTATCTGGCGATGGCCAAGGCCGTGCAGGCGTTGCAGGCCAAGGAGGTCAACCGGATCATCCTGACCCGCCCGGCGGTCGAGGCCGGCGAGCGGCTCGGGTTCCTGCCCGGCACCCTCTACGAGAAGATCGACCCCTACCTGCGTCCGCTCTACGACGCGCTGCACGACATGATGGACCCCGACTCGATCCCGCGGCTGATGGCGGCGGGCACCATCGAGGTCGCCCCGCTCGCCTACATGCGCGGCCGGACCCTGAACGACGCCTTCATCATCCTGGACGAGGCGCAGAACACCTCGCCCGAGCAGATGAAGATGTTCCTGACCCGCCTGGGCTTCAACTCCCGGGTCGTGGTCACCGGTGACACCAGCCAGATCGACCTGCCGGGCGGTACCCGCAGCGGTCTCAAGGTGGTCCAGGAGATCCTGGCCGGCGTCCCGGACATCCACTTCTCGATCCTGACCAGCACCGACGTGGTCCGCCACAAGCTGGTCGGCCGGATCGTGGACGCCTACGAGCGCTGGGACGCCGAGAACGGCGAGGACTCGGGCCGGGAGGCCCAGGGCCAGTCCCCGCGTAAGAGCGCCCCGCGCGGCCCCCGCAGCCGCACCCCCCGACAGCCCCATCGCACCGAAAGCTGAGTCGACACCGCTCCATGTCCATCGACATCGCCAATGAATCCGGCTGGGAGGCCGACGAGGAGTCCATCCTCGACGTCGCCCGCTTCGCCCTCGACAAGATGCGGATCCATCCGCTGTCCGAACTGTCCGTGATCCTCGTGGACGCCGAGGCGATGGAGCAGCTGCACATCCAGTGGATGGACCTGCCGGGTCCCACCGATGTGATGTCCTTCCCGATGGACGAACTGCGTCCCGGCAAGGAGGGCGAGGAGCTGCCGCAGGGCCTGCTCGGTGACATCGTGCTCTGCCCCGAGGTGGCCAAGGCCCAGGGCCTGGCCGCGCCCTCCGAGCACTCGATGGACGAGGAGCTGCAGCTGCTCACCGTCCACGGGGTGCTGCACGTGCTCGGCTACGACCACGAGGAGCCGGAGGAGGAGCAGGTCATGTTCGCCCTCCAGAAGCGGATCCTCGACGACTGGCGGGCCGGTCGCGGGCTGTCGGGGATCTCCCCGGCTCCCACGACGCACTGATATCGCATGAGCGAACGAAGTGAGCTCATCATCGATAGGTGCGTGTGCCGCGAAGCGCCTGCCGAGCGAAGTGAGGCGGCCGCATGAGTGGCGACAGTACGAGCTTTCTTGTCGCGTCCTTCCTGCTGGTGATGCTGGGCTGGCTGGCCGCCTGTGCGGAGGCCGGCATCTCCCGGGTCTCCCGGTTCCGGGCCGAGGAGGCCGTGCGGGCCGGGCGGCGCGGGGCCGACCGGCTGCTGACGGTGGCCTCCGACCCGATCCGCTACCTCAACCTGGCCACCCTGATCCGGGTGGCCAGCGAGATGGCGGCCGCGGTCATGGTCACCGTGGTCTGCGTGCGCAACCTCAGCCAGGCCTGGCAGGCGATCCTGCTGGCCTTCGGCGTGATGGTGCTGGTCTCCTTCGTGGCGGTCGGCGTCTCACCGCGCACCATCGGCCGCCAGCACCCGCTCACCACGGCCACCGCGGCCTCCTTCGTACTGCTGCCGCTGGCCGCGATCCTCGGCCCGATCCCGCGGCTGCTGATCCTGCTGGGCAACGCGCTCACCCCCGGCAAGGGTTACCGCGAGGGCCCCTTCGCCTCCGAGGCGGAGCTGCGCGCCCTGGTCGACCTGGCCGAGAAGGACGACCTGATCGAGGACGACGAGCGCCGGATGGTGCACTCGGTCTTCGAGCTGGGCGACACCATCGTGCGCGAGGTGATGGTGCCGCGCACCGACCTGGTGATGATCGAGCGGCACAAGACGGTCCGCCAGACCCTCACCCTGGCGCTGCGCTCAGGCTTCTCGCGGATCCCGGTGGTCGGCGACAACGAGGACGACGTGGTCGGCATCGTCTACCTCAAGGACCTGGTCCGGCGCACCCACGTCAACCCGGAGGCGGAGGCCGACCAGGTGGACACCGTGATGCGCCCGGCGGTCTTCATCCCGGACAGCAAGCCGGTGGACGACCTGCTGCGCGAGATGCAGCAGATGCGCTCGCACGTGGCGATCGTGATCGACGAGTACGGCGGCACCGCGGGCCTGGTCACCATCGAGGACATCCTGGAGGAGATCGTCGGCGAGATCACCGACGAGTACGACCGGGAGACCGCCCCGGTCCAGGACCTCGGCGACGGCTCCTACCGGATCACCGCCCGCCTGCTGGTGGAGGACCTCGGCGAGCTGTTCGGCATCGAGCTGGAGGACGAGGACGTCGAGACGGTGGGCGGCCTGCTCGCCAAGCACCTGGGCCGGGTGCCGATCCCGGGCTCGGCCTGTGAGATCCCGGTGCCGTCGGACGGTCCGGCGGGGCCCGCGGCGATCACCGCGATCCGGCTGACCGCGGAGAGCTCGGCCGGGCGGCGCAACCGGATCGGCACCCTGGTGGCCGCCCCGGTCGGGCCGCAGCTGCGGCAGGCCCAGCCGGAGCAGGGCGACTCCGACTGACCCCCGCCCGCCTGGCCGCCTGGCCGCCCGCCTGGCCGCCGGTCAGGCGGCGGGGTGAGGAGCGGCTCGGCGGGCCAGGGGTGGGCGTCTAAGCTCGGCGGCATGACTGACCTTGATCCCGAAGACCAGAAGATCATCACGCTGGCCCGCTCCGCCCGGGCCCGCAATGGTGTGGCCGAAGGCGCGGCGGTGCGCGACGAGACCGGGCGCACCTACGTGGCCGGCTCGGTGGAGCTGGCCTCGCTGCGGCTGAGCGCGGTGCAGGCGGCTGTGGCGATGGCGGTGGCCAGCGGGGCCAAGGGGCTGGAGGCGGCGGCCGTGGTGACGGCCGAGGCGGCCCCGGCGGCGGTGGACCTGGCCGTGGTCGGCGACCTCGGCGGCCCGGGCACGCCGCTGCTGCTGGCCGGGCCGGACGGCTCCCTGCGGGTTCGCGCCGAGGCCTGAGCCGTCCGGCCGAGGCCCGAGCCGTCTGCGAGCCACCCCGCTCGTTGAGCACCCCGTGGCCTGATGCCATAAGTGTGAAAGGCGGATAATCTCGCCCGAGGGGGTGGGGAATGCTCGGGGCACTCGGATTCTTCGCGGCGCTGCTGGCCGTGGTGATGGGCATGGGGCGTTGGCACGAGACCGGCTCGCCCTACTGGCTGGGCGGCTCGATCGCGCTGCTGGTCCTCACCCTGATCGGGGCGCTGCAGTCGCGGCGCAAGTGACCCCGGACACCCCGTCCCGCCCCCGTTCCGGCCCCCGATCGGTGGTCTTGACGCGGCTGTGGGGCGGGGGTGGCCGGGGGTGATCGGCCGATCAGGGAGAATGGTCCCCATGAGCGACACCCCCTCCTCCCCGGCAGCCCCCTACCGTTCGGGCTTCGCGTGCTTCGTCGGCCGACCCAACGCGGGCAAGTCGACCCTGACCAACGCCCTGGTGGGAACGAAGGTCGCGATCACCTCCGACCGCCCGCAGACCACCCGGCACACCGTGCGCGGCATCGTGCACCGCCCGGACGCGCAGCTCGTCCTGGTCGACACCCCCGGCCTGCACAAGCCGCGCACCCTGCTCGGCGAGCGGCTCAACGACCTGGTCCGCTCCACCTGGGCCGAGGTGGACGTGATCGGCTTCTGCCTGCCCGCCGACCAGAAGCTCGGCCCCGGCGACAAGTTCATCGCCAAGGAACTGGCCGAGATCAAGAAGACCCCCAAGGTGGCCATTGTCACCAAGACCGACCTGGTCGACTCCAAGCGGCTGGCCGAGCAGCTGATCGCCATCGCCCAGCTCGGCGCCGAGCTGGGCATCGAGTGGGCGGAGATCATCCCGGTCTCGGCGGTCGCGGACAAGCAGGTCGGCCTGGTGGCCGAGCTGCTCACCAAGCTGCTCCCCAAGGGCCAGCCGCTCTACCCGGACGGCGACCTGACCGACGAGCCCGAGCAGATCATGGTCGCCGAGCTGATCCGGGAGGCCGCCCTGGAAGGCGTGCGCGACGAGCTGCCGCACTCGCTGGCCGTGGTGGTCGAGGAGATGATCCCGCGCGAGGACCGGCCGGCCGACCGCCCGCTGCTGGACATCCACGCGAACGTCTACATCGAGCGGCAGAGCCAGAAGGCCATCGTGATCGGCGCCAAGGGGGCCCGGCTCAAGCACGTCGGGACGACCGCCCGCAAGCACATCGAGGCGCTGCTGGGCACGCCGGTCTACCTCGACCTGCACGTCAAGGTGGCCAAGGACTGGCAGCGCGACCCCAAGCAGCTGCGCAAGCTCGGCTTCTGACCGCCCCTGCTTTACCTGTTCTTTGCCTGATCGGGGCAGAGATTTGGGAAAGCGAAATAATTCAATATCATCGCTGGATGCAGTATGACGTGATCACCCATGCCGTGGGCGTCGCCGTCCCGGTCGAGGAGGTCCGCGCGGTGCTGCCGTGGATGCGCACCGGCGGCTACCTGCTGGCCACCGGTCCCGGCGGCACGGCGCTGTTGCCCGACCCGCCGCGCCTACGGCTGGGGCGGCCCGACGGACGGTACCCCGTGCGCCGGGCTCACCGGTTCGCCCGGGACCTCGCCGTCGCGCTGGCGGCCCCGGTCTGGCACCTGCTGGACCGGCCGGGCGGCACCCGCGTCATGCTCGTCACCCCCGAGGGCGCGGCGGCCTCGCTCGACTGGCCGGTCCAGGGGGCGCGGCCCGTCGGGTCGCACCGGGCGGCCGCGCACCGGGCCGACTGGGAGCGGCGCTGCGCCCGCCTCGCGACCATGGCCGGCCACCCCGGGCGGGGTGCCGCGCTGGCTGGGCTGTGCCACGGGGCGGCCGCACCCGGCGGTCCGGCCGAGGGTGCCCGGCTGCTCGCGCAGCTGTGCGAACTCTTCGGGCTGCCGGGGCAGTTGGTGGGCCAGTCGCCGGCCTCCCGGGGCGCCGCCCACGGCCGCGGCGCGGTCCGCTTCGAGGGGCGGCCGTAGCTGCCCGGCGAACCGGCCCTCAGCGGGTGCGGCGAACCAGTCCTAAGCGGGTGCGGCGAACCAGCCGTCGCCGGGGGAGAGCGGCGGCAGCACGATCCCCTGATGCAGGATCAGCGAGATCAACTCCCGCTGGGAGTCGGTCAGTCGCGGGTCCGCGCAGTGCACCGTGCGGCCGTCCACGGTGATCTCGTAGTGGTAGCCGTCGGGCACGCCGAATCCGGGTGCCCGCGAGGCGCCGGCCACCGCCTCGCGGGCCAGCGCGTGCACGTGCGGCGCGTCGATCCGGGTGGCGGTGTCCAGCTCGGCCCGCAGAACCTGCCCGGTGAAGCCGCCGTTCCTGCTCACCTGTATACGCATGGTCGCCAGTCTGCTACGCACCGCTGGTCGATGCTGGGATTTTCCTGAGAAGGCCTCAACTGCGTGTCGTCAGAGCCGAGAAGAGGCGGTGCGGAGCCGCTCAGGCTACCGCCAGGCCGACCTGCTTCCAGGCACCGGCCACCGCCTCCGACACCGGTCCCTCGCCGTACCGGGCCCGGGCGGCGGCCAGGGTGGCCCGGGCGAAGCCGGCGAAGTCGGTGTCCGGACTCACCGCGGGGCCGGTGACGGCGTCGTACCAGATCCGCCCGGCCCGCTCCCAGGCCGCGCCGCCCAGCTCGGCCGCGAGCAGGTGGAAAGCCCGGTTGGGGATACCGGAGTTGATGTGCACCCCGCCCTCGTCCGCGGTGGTCTCCAGGTAGCCGTCCATCGAGTCCGGCTGCGGATCGCGGCCGAGTCTGGGGTCGTCGTAGGCGGTGCCCGGCGCCTTCAGCGAGCGCAGCGCCACCCCGCGCACGCCCCGGCCCAGCAGCCCCGCGCCGATCAGCCAGTCGGCGTCCGCGACCTGCTGGCCCAACGCGTACTGCTTGACCAGGGAGCCGAAGACGTCCGCCACCGACTCGTTGAGCGCCCCGGACTGGCCGTGGTACGCCAGCGCCGGGCCGTACTGGACCAGCCCGTGAGCCAGTTCGTGGCCGATCACCTCCAGGCAGCCGGTGAAGTCGTCGAACAGCACGCCGTCGCCGTCACCGAAGACCATCCGGCCGCCGTCCCAGAAGGCGTTGTCGTACCCCTCGCCGAAGTGCACCGTGGCGTGCAGTGGCAGGCCGGCGTCGTCCAGCGAGCGGCGGCCGTAGACCTCCAGGAGCAGGGCGAGGGTGGCGCCGAGCCCGTCGTAGGCGCGGTTGACGGCGGGGTCGGCGGTCGGTGGCCCGCCCTCGGTGCGCACCGTGCGACCGGGCAGGGCCGTGTGGTGCCCGGCGTTCGCGATGGTGCGCCCGGGGCGCCCGGCCGGGGCGGACCGGGCGGCGGGCAGTGCTGCGCGGGTGGCGCGCAGGGCGTCGTCGGTCTCGCGTGAACGCCGGGCGTCCTCGTCGCCGAGCTCGACCAGCCGGTCCAGCAGATAGGGCGGCACGATCGAGCAGATCGGGGTGCTGGGCTGCGTCATGGCACCCAGCGTCCGGGCAAAGACACCGGGTGTCACGCAGGTGCCGTCTCACGGAGTGGAAATGTCGCGGTCCGGGCTTCGGTCGCGCGGGCCGCTCGGCTACGCTGGCCCCATCATGCGTAACGGGCTGCTTCTTCTTAGCTGCCGCGGCGAGGGCCTGTAAGACCGTTGAAGGCCGGCTCCCTCGTCGCGGAGGCTGTGCTGTGCGCACGCGTGGATCGTGGCGCCGCACCCAGTCGGCCCGTCGGGTGACCAGAGCCCCCGACCAGCCCGCATCCGAAGAGAAGCCGAGAGTCTCATCACATGACTGAGCAGTCTTCTGTCACCGGCGCTTTCCGTGCCCGCCCCTTCATCGACCGGCCCACGCCGATCACCGCGGGGACGGTGCGGCAGAAGCCGTCCGGGATGCCCTTCGAGCGCTACCTGCCGTTCGGCGCGGTCGACCTGCCGGACCGCACCTGGCCGAACACGGTGATCGGCAAGGCCCCGCGCTGGCTCTCCACCGACCTGCGCGACGGCAACCAGGCGCTGATCGACCCGATGTCGCCGGCCCGCAAGCGCAAGATGTTCGACCTGCTGGTATCGATGGGGTACAAGGAGATCGAGGTCGGCTTCCCGTCCTCCGGGGCCACCGACTTCGACTTCGTCCGCTCGCTGATCGAGCAGGACGCGATCCCCGAGGACGTCACCATCTCGGTGCTGACCCAGGCCCGCGAGGACCTGATCGAGCGCACCGTGGAGTCGCTGCTCGGCGCCCCGCGCGCCACCGTGCACCTGTACAACGCCACCTCGCCGCTGTTCCGCCGGGTGGTCTTCAAGGGCAGCCGGGAGGACATCAAGCAGATCGCGGTGGACGGCACCCGGCTGGTCATGGAGTACGCGGAGAAGCTCTTGGGGGAGGAGACGGTCTTCGGCTACCAGTACTCGCCGGAGATCTTCATCGACACCGAGCTGGACTTCGCGCTGGAGGTCTGCGAGGGCGTGATGGACGTCTGGCAGCCCGCCGAGGGCCGCGAGATCATCCTCAACCTGCCGACCACGGTGGAGCGTTCGACGCCGAACGTGTATGCGGACAAGATCGAGTGGATGTCCCGCAACCTGTCCCGCCGCCAGTTCGTCGCGCTCTCCACCCACCCGCACAACGACCGCGGCACCGGCGTCGCCTCGGCCGAGCTGGCCGTGATGGCCGGCGCCGACCGGGTCGAGGGCTGCCTGTTCGGCCAGGGCGAGCGCACCGGCAACCTGGACCTGGTCAACGTCGGGATGAACCTGTTCTCGCAGGGCGTCGACCCGATGATCGACTTCTCCAACATCGACGAGATCCGCCGTACCTACGAGTACTGCAACCAGATGAACGTCCCCGAGCGCCACCCCTACGCCGGCGACCTGGTGTACACCTCCTTCTCCGGCTCGCACCAGGACGCGATCAAGAAGGGCTTCGACGCCCTGGAGGCCGACGCCAAGGCGGCCGGTGTCCCGGTGGGCGAGTACACCTGGGGCGTGCCCTACCTGCCGATCGACCCCAAGGACGTGGGCCGCTCCTACGAGGCGGTCATCCGGGTCAACTCGCAGTCCGGCAAGGGCGGTATCGCCTACGTGCTGAAGAACGACCACAAGCTGGACCTGCCGCGCCGGATGCAGATCGAGTTCTCGAAGATCATCCAGGCCAAGACCGACGCCGAGGGCGGCGAGGTCACCCCGGCCGACATCTGGGCGGTCTTCCAGGACGAGTACCTGCCGACCCCCGAGAACCCGTGGGGCCGGATCGCGCTGCGCGAGCAGCAGAGCCTGACCACCGAGGACGGGCGCGACGCGCTCTCGGTGCAGGCGCTGCTGGACGGCGCCGAGGTCGAGCTGACCGGCTCCGGCAACGGCCCGGTCTCCGCCTTCACCAACGCGCTGGCCGGCATCGGCGTGGACGTACGGGTGCTGGACTACGCCGAGCACGCGCTGAGCGAGGGCGGCGACGCCCAGGCCGCCGCCTATGTCGAGTGCGCGGTGGACGGCCAGGTGCTGTGGGGGGTCGGCATCGACGCCAACACCGTGCGCGCCTCGCTGAAGGCGATCATCAGCGCCGTCAACCGGAGCGGCCGGCGCTGACCCGGCGCGCTCGGCGACGGGCGGCGCGGGGCGGGCGGCCGCGCTACCAGCGGTCGGAGTGCGGTCCGGGAACAGCTGTGTCCTGGGCCACACTTTTTCCTTCCGGCACTCGTTCGGGGTGCTGACACCGCTTGGCAACCGTGGCACCATCGACCCACCGGAAGCGCGGTCGGTGGGACGGCCGGCGCCTCCGGTCGCGTGACCTGCCCGTTGTCGTGCAGGCCGCCTGCCAGGTCTGGGGAGTTGGCGCCGTGACACGGTTGTGGGGTGTTCGCCCGCGGTGGCGGACGGATGTGCTCGGTGAGTTCTTCTGTCCGGGCTGCGGCGGGGACCGCAACTACCGTCGGCAGCACGGCCGGCGGTGGCTGCGGCTGCTCGGTAGCCCGGTGCTGCCGCTCGGCCCGGTGCTGACCACCGTGCAGTGCACCAACTGCCATGGCCGGTACGGCATCGAGTGCCTGGAGCAGCCCACCAGCGGGCGGCTGACCGGGTTGCTGCGGGACGCGCAGTACACCATCGCGCTCACCCTGCTCGCGGCCGGCGGCACCGGCTCGGCCGCCGCCCGGGCCGAGGCCTGCGAGCTGGTCCGCGCCGCGGGCTTCGAGGACTGCGGCGAGGCCCAGGTGCTGGCCTCGCTCGCCGCGCTGTCCGGCCTCGACACCGGCGAACCGCTCGAACTGCGCGGCCCCGGCGCCGGTCTGGCCATCGAACTGCATGCCGCGCTGGAGCCGTTGGCCCCTTACCTGGCCCAGCAGGGACGCGAGCGGCTGGTCCTGCAGGGGGCCAGGATCGCGCTGGCCGACGGCCGCTACCTGCCGCAGGAGCGGGCCGCGCTGGCCGCGGTGGGCCGCTGCCTGCGGCTGGCCGACGAGGTGGTGCTCCGGCTGCTGGAGGCCGCCCGTACCCCGCACTGACCTCGGCGCCCCGCGCGCCGGGGCGCCCCCGAGCTGGGCCCGTTCCCCCCTCCGGGCCCGCCGTGCCCGCATCGGCTCCCCCGAGTGCCCGGTGCGGCGCCCGGCTGTCCGCCGCCGCCGGCTGCCGGACCGGCCGGGTCCGAGGGCCTGTCCGGGCGGCCCGCGCCGTGCGGGACAATGGGGGAATGAGTCTGATCCGTGACGACGGCGTTGTCCTGCGCGCCCAGAAGCTCGGCGAGGCCGACCGGATCATCACCCTGCTCACCCGCCAGCACGGCAAGGTCCGCGCGGTGGCCCGGGGGGTGCGCAAGACCAAGTCCAAGTTCGGTGCCCGCCTGGAGCCCTTCTCCCACGTGGACGTGCAGTTCTTCAGCCGGGGCAGCGAACTGCTCGGCCGCTCGCTGCCGCTCTGCACCCAGGTGGAGACCATCGCCCCCTACGGCGGCGGCATCGTCACCGACTACGGCCGCTACACCGCGGGCACCGCGATGCTGGAGACGGCGGAGCGGTTCGCCGAGAACGAGGGTGAACCCGCCGTCCAGCAGTACCTGCTGCTGATCGGCGCGCTGCGCACGCTGGCCGCCGGCACCCACGAGTCGCACCTGGTGCTGGACGCCTTCCTGCTGCGCTCGCTGGCCGTCAACGGCTACGGCGCCAGCTTCACCGACTGCGCCAAGTGCGGCCTGGACGGCCCCAACCGGTTCTTCTCGCTGCAGGCGGGCGGCGTGCTCTGCGCGGACTGCCGCGTGCCTGGCTGTGCCGTACCCTCCCCTGAGACACTGGTTCTGCTCGGTGCCCTGCTCTCCGGAGACTGGCGGACGGCGGACGCCAGCGAACCCCGGTACTGGCGGGAGGGCAGCGGTCTGGTCGCCGCCTACCTGCAGTGGCACCTTGAGCGGGGTATCCGCTCGATGAGATACGTGGAGAAGTGAGCATGGCAGCGCGACGGCTCTTCGGCGGCAGCAAGCAGCGGACCTACCGCACCCCGGACCCGCACCCGAGCGGCGCCCGGCCACCGAAGATCCCCGGTGAGCTGGTCCCGGAGCACGTCGCCATCGTCATGGACGGCAACGGCCGTTGGGCCAAGGAGCGCGGACTGCCCCGCACCGAGGGCCACAAGGTCGGCGAGAGCGTGGTGCTGGACGTGCTGAAGGGCGCGATCGAGCTGGGCGTCAAGAACATCTCGCTCTACGCCTTCTCCACCGAGAACTGGAAGCGTTCCCCGGATGAGGTGAAGTTCCTGATGAACTTCAACCGGGACGTGATCCGCCGCCGCCGCGACGAGCTGGACGAGCTGGGCGTGCGGATCCGCTGGGCCGGGCGGATGCCCAAGCTCTGGAAGAGCGTGGTCCAGGAGCTCCAGGTGGCCGAGGAGCAGACCAAGGACAACGACCTGGTCACCCTCTACATGTGCGTCAACTACGGCGGCCGGGCCGAGGTCGCCGACGCCGCCGCCGCGATGGCCGCCGATGTGGCGGCCGGCAAGCTGGACCCGAAGAAGGTCAACGAGAAGACCCTCGGCAAGTACATGTACCACCCGGACATGCCGGACGTGGACCTCTTCCTGCGCCCCAGCGGCGAGCAGCGCACCTCCAACTTCTGGCTCTGGCAGTCGGCTTACGCCGAGTTCGTGTTCCAGGACGTGCTCTGGCCGGACTTCGACCGCCGTGACCTGTGGCGGGCCTGCGAGCAGTACGCGATGCGCGACCGCCGCTTCGGCGGCGCGCTGCCCAACGAGCTGCCGGCCGAGCCGTCCGCGGAGCTGACGGGCGCCGCCGAACTGCCGGCGCAGCGCTGAGCCTGCCGGGTGTTCGAGGCCTCCCGGGTGTTCGAGGTCAGGCGCGGCATCCGGCGCCTGCGGCGCGACCCGCACTGGGACTACCGCAGGCGGGCGTCGGCCGATGACGTCGGCCTCGGCACCCGGGGCTATCCGTTCACCCTCGGCTCCGGCACCGACCGGCTGTACGACCTGCTGCGCGGTCAGGTGGCGGGCCGGTCCGCGGTGCTGGCGCACCTGCTGGTGGCGCCGGCGGCGCCCATCCGCGGCGGCGCGCTGCACGACTTCTCGCTGGTCGCGCTCGACCTGCCCCGGGCGCTGCCCGCCACCGCCGTGACGCCGCGTCGGCTGGCGGCCAAATGGCGCGGCGAGCGGTCCTGGCCGATCCCGCCGGGCCTGTGGCAGCGCCACCCGCTGCCGGGCGGCGGGCCCGGTGCGCACGTCGAACGGGTCTGCGCCGACTACGAATTCGGCGAGCTGCTGATCACCGACCAGCTCAAGCGGCTGACCGTGGCGGCCGACTGCGGCTGGCGGATCGACGGCGCCCGGCTGATCGGCTGGACCGACGGGCGCCGTCCGTACGAGGAACTCATCACATTGGCCGAGCGGTTGGACCAGCTGGTGGCGGCCTTTCCGGCCGCCGTCTGGCAGTGGCGCAGCTGGTCCTGACCCGGCCTCGGGGGTGGGATCAGGCGCCGGCCCGCTGCTTGGCCGCGCACTCGGCGCAGGTGCCGAAGATCTCCAGCGTGTGCGCGATGTCGCTGAACCCGTGTTCGGCCGCCACCGTGTTGGCCCAGCGCTCCACCGCCGGGCCCTCGACCTCCACCGTGCTGCCGCAGAGCCGGCAGACCAGGTGGTGGTGGTGCCCGCTGCTGCACCGCCGGTAGACGGCCTCGCCGTCGGCCGTGCGCAGCACGTCCACCTCGCCGGCGTCGGCGAGCGACTGCAGCGTGCGGTAGACGGTGGTCAGACCCACCGAATCGCCCCGGTGCTTGAGCATGTCGTGCAGTTCCTGCGCGCTGCGGAAATCCTCGATCTCGTCCAGCGCCGCGGAAACGGCGGCGCGCTGCCTGGTGGATCGGGCGCGTGGCGACGGGCCTGCGGTGGTCACCGGTGCTCCTCCTGAAGGTCGGGGCGGGTCACAGCTCATTGTGCCAGCCTCGCACTACCGACCGGGTCGTGTGGTGCGGCCGCTTTCGCGGGCCCCGGGATCGCCGGGCGGGCGCCTGCGTCCCCGTCGCTGCCGACATCGCTGCCGACATCGCTGCCGATGTCGGTGGTGCTGTCGGTGGTGCTGTCCTCGCGCAGGTCGGTGTCGGGGGTGCCGGTGCCGCGGTGGCGGCGCCTGGCCAGCGGCGCGGCCAGCACGCTGAACACCGCGAAGACGGCGATCGCCAGCAGCACGATCGCGGAACCCGGCGGCACGTCGGCCTGGTAGGAGGTGGCCACCCCGCCGAGC
Organism: Kitasatospora sp. NPDC008050; assembly: GCF_042957465.1. Classification (NCBI taxonomy): domain Bacteria; kingdom Bacillati; phylum Actinomycetota; class Actinomycetes; order Kitasatosporales; family Streptomycetaceae; genus Kitasatospora; species Kitasatospora sp. NPDC008050. The sequence goes on along the minus strand of NZ_JBIBIJ010000001.1, from coordinate 661,053 downwards.
GACACCAGCACGCCGAGCCCGATCGCCAGCATCTGGGTGGCCAGGAACGAGCGGGTCAGCAACTGGGCGGCCGCGACCGGCACCACCATCAGCGCGCTCACCAGCAGCAGCCCCACCACCCGCATCGCCACCGTGACGGTGACCGCGGCCATCACCGCGAGCAGCAGGTTGAGCAGACGCACCGGAACCCCGGTGACCTTGGCGAACTCCTCGTCCTGGCAGACCGCGAAGAACTGGCGCCGCAGCCCCAGGGTGACTGCGATGACGACCGCGCCGAGCACCCCGATGGTCACCAGGTCGCCGGTGTCCACCGCCAGGATCGAGCCCCAGAGGTAGCTGTCCAGGCTGCCCCCGGTCCCGCTGGCCGACGGCGCCTTGCTGATCAGCAGCCGGCCGCAGGCCATCCCGCCGTAGAAGAGCATGGCCAGGGCGATGTCACCGCGCTGGTTGCCGCGGGAACGGACCAGCTCCATGATCACGGCGGCCACCACGCAGACCAGCACCGCCATCCAGACCGGGCTGGTCTGGAAGACCAGGCCGAGGCCCACGCCGGTCAGCGCCACATGCCCGATGCCGTCGCCCATCAGCGCCTGGCGGCGCTGCACCAGGTAGACGCCGACGGCCGGCGCGGTGATGCCGACCAGCAGGGCGGCGAGCAGCGCGCGCTGCATGAAGTCGTAGGACAGCATGTCGGTCAGGCCGGTCATATCAACAGTCCAGGCTGGGAGCGGTCGTGGGGGTTCGGGGCGGTGGGCGCCAGGTCGTGACGGTCGTGGTCATGGTGGCCGTGGCCGTGGCCGTGGTCGTGATGGCCGTGGCCGTCGGCCGTCGGGGCCGTCGCCGGTGGCCCGTCGTGCCACACCCGCCCGTCCCGCAGCAGCACCGCGCGATCGATCAGCGGCTCCAGCGGTCCCAGTTCGTGCAGCACCAGCAGGACCGCCACACCCTTGGCCACCTCGCGGCGCAGCGTGTCGGCGAGCACCCGCTGGCTGGCCAGGTCCACCCCGGCCATCGGCTCGTCCATGATCAGCAGCTCCGGCCCGCCGACCAGCGCTCGGGCGATCAGCACCCGCTGCTGCTGCCCGCCGGACAGGTTCGCCACCGAGTCGCCGGCCCGGTCCAGCAGGCCCACGGCGTCCAGTGCCTCATCGACCGCGGCCCGGTCCCGGCGCCGTAGCGGCAGCAGCCCGTGCCGTGCCAGCCGCCCGGTCGCGACCACCTCGCGCACGGTGGCCGGCACCCCGCCGGCCGCGGTGGTGCGCTGCGGGACGTAGCCGATCCGGTGCCAGGCGCGGAACCTCGCCCCCGGCGTGCCGAACAGTTCGCGCCCGCCGCCGGTCAGCGGTACCGAGCCGACCACCGTCTTCACGGTGGTGGACTTGCCGGAGCCGTTGGCGCCGAGCAGTGCGACCACCTCGCCCGGGGCCACGCGCAGGTCGACCCCGCGCAGCACCGGGCGGCCGCCGAGCGCGGCGTGCGCGCCGCTCAGCCGGATCACGTCGGCGGGCCGGGGCGTGTCGCCGGGTCGGGCCACCTCGTTGGGGGTGCTCATCGTCACTGACCTCCCGTCAGCTCGCGCAGCCGAGCGCCGACCGCAGGTTGGTCAGGTTCTGCTGCATGATCGAGAAGTAGTCGTCGCCGCTGCCCTTCTTGACGCCCTCCAGGGGGTCGAGCACCGCGGTCCTCAGGTTCAGGTCCTTGGCCACGCTGTCCGCCAGCTTCGGGCTGACCAGGGTCTCGAAGAAGATCGTGGTCACCCCGTTGGCCTTGGCCGCCTGCTGGATCTGCGCCATCCGGGCCGGGGTCGGCTCGGACTCCGGGTCCACCCCGTTGATCGCGATCTGGTGCAGCCCGTAGTGGTCGGCGAGGTAGCCGAAGGCGGCGTGGCTGGTGACGAAGGAGGTGTCGGTGCAGCCCTGGAGCCCGCTCCTGAAGCTCTGGTCCAGGGTGCCGAGCCGGCTGACCAGGTCCTCGGTGTTGCGCTGGTAGGTGGCGGCGTGCGCCGGGTCGGCCTTGGCCAGTTCGGCGCCGACCCCCTGGGCGACGGCCGCGTACCGGGTCGGGTCCAGCCAGATGTGCGGGTCGCCGCTCGGGCCGGGGTGCTCGTGGGTGTGCCCGGCGCTGTCGGTCTCCTCGGTGCCCTCGTCGAGGTGGTGGTCGGCCAGCGGCGAGATCGCGGCGGCATCCACCACGTGCTTGCTGTGCGACTGCGCGACGGCCTTGTCCACCGTGGGCTGCAGGCCCTTGAGGTAGAGCACGACGTCGGCCTTCTGGACGGCGCCCACCTGCTTGGCGGTGAGCTCCAGGTCGTGCGGTTCGGTGCCGGCCGGGGTCAGATCGCTGACCTTCACCTGGTCACCGCCGATCCGCTCGGCCAGGTACTGCATCGGATAGAAGGAGGCGACCACGCCCACCTTGCCGCTCGCGCTCTTGGCGTCGGAGCTGCCGGCGCCGCTCGAACCGCAGGCGGTGAGCAGCAGCGCGCCGACGGCGGCGGTGGCCGCCAGGGCTATGGAGGTGCGGAGGGGGCGGAGCATCATGACAACCATTCTCATCTTAATTGGAAATGATTGTCAACTTCCGATGGCGGAGGGGGGCTGTTCGCTGCCTCGAACCCGCGCGGACATTATCGATTTGAACCCCTCACCCGCCCGCCCGGTAACCTGAGGTATTCGGGTGCGCGCAACCAGCCGCGCCCTGACCGTGCCGTCGTACCGAGTTGCGACGTCGTCTGAAGAGAGCACTGTGGCCGCCGACAAGATCGACACGATCGTCAGCCTGAGCAAGCGCCGTGGATTCGTCTACCCCTGCAGCGAGATCTACGGTGGCACCAAAGCCGCCTGGGACTACGGGCCACTGGGCGTCGAGCTCAAGGAGAACATCAAGCGCCAGTGGTGGCGTGCGGTGGTCACCGCTCGCGAGGACGTCGTCGGGCTCGACTCTTCGGTGATCCTGGCCCGCGAGGTCTGGGAGGCCTCCGGCCACGTCGCCACCTTCAACGACCCGCTGACCGAGTGCACCTCCTGCCACAAGCGCTACCGCGCGGACCACCTGGAGGAGGCCTACGAGGCCAAGCACGGCAAGCTGCCGGCCAACGGCCTGGCCGACATCAACTGTCCGCACTGCGGCACCAAGGGCGCCTTCACCGAGCCCAAGGAGTTCTCGGGCATGCTGAAGACGCACCTGGGCGTCACCGAGGACGCGGGCGGCCTGGCCTACCTGCGCCCGGAGACCGCGCAGGGCATCTTCACCAATTTCAAGGCCGTCCAGACCACCTCGCGCAAGAAGCCGCCGTTCGGCATCGCCCAGGTCGGCAAGAGCTTCCGCAACGAGATCACGCCCGGCAACTTCATCTTCCGCACCCGCGAGTTCGAGCAGATGGAGATGGAGTTCTTCGTCAAGCCGGGCGAGGACGAGACGTGGCACGAGTACTGGCTCGAGCAGCGCTGGAACTGGTACACCGACCTGGGCCTGCGCACCGAGAACATGCGCTACTTCGAGCACCCGAAGGAGAAGCTCTCGCACTACGCCAAGCGCACGGTCGACATCGAGTACCGCTTCAACTTCGGCGGCAGCGAGTTCTCCGAGCTTGAGGGCGTGGCCAACCGGACCGACTACGACCTGGCGACCCACAGCGAGGCCTCCGGCCAGGACCTCAAGTACTTCGACCAGGAGTCGGGCGAGCGGTACTTCCCGTACGTCATCGAGCCGGCAGCGGGCCTCAACCGCGCGATGCTGGCCTTCCTGCTCGACGCCTACTTCGAGGACGAGGCGCCGAACGCCAAGGGCGTCATGGAGAAGCGCGTCGGCATGCGGCTCGACCCGCGGCTCGCGCCGGTCAAGGTCGCGGTGCTGCCGCTGTCGCGCAACGCCGACCTCTCGCCGAAGGCCCGCGGCCTGGCCGCCGACCTGCGCCAGGCGTGGAACGTCGAGTTCGACGACGCGGGCGCGATCGGCAAGCGCTACCGCCGCCAGGACGAGATCGGCACGCCGTTCTGCGTCACCGTCGACTTCGACACCCTTGAGGACAACGCGGTCACCATCCGCGAGCGGGACACCATGGCGCAGGAGCGCGTCTCGCTGGACCAGGTGAAGTCCTACCTGGGCGCGCGGCTGATCGGCTGCTGATCCGGCCACCCACGTGGTGAAGGGGCCGCTCCCGCTTCGGCGGGGGCGGCCCCTTCGTGGTCGCTGCGTCAGGCTCGGCCGGCGAGCAGGGCGCGGAGCTGCTTGCGCTCGTCGGTCCCGGCGTCCAGCGCGAGCAGTGAGCCGTCGGTGAAGCTCAGGTCGACCCGCTCAGGCTGGCGGAACTCGCGTTCCTTGGGCTCGCCGACGACCAGGTGATGCAGGGCCAGCTCGCCCAGGCGCTCGCCGCTCTTGCGGTGCAGCACCAGGACGCGGCGATCGGTGAAGACGAGGAATGCCTCGTGGTTCTCGTGGTACCGGTGCCTGGACGAGCCGGTGCGCACCATGCGGAGGAAGACTCCGGCCTGACTCGCCCACCCGCCCTTGAACGGTCGGCCGTGCGGGTACTGCCAGAGAATCCGCACCGCGACAACTCGCGGACCGAGCAGTGCAATGGCGATAAACCGGAACACGTGATCGGCCGGCCCCGTGTCCCAGCCGTCCGGCGGTACCGGCTTGGCGATCCGCAGGCGCCGAGGTACACGCATCGGGATCAGCCCGTGCAACTCGACGTCCATCGCACCGCGCACCCGCTCCTGCGGCTGGAGCCACGGTGAGATCAGATCCCGCGTCGCCTGCTCCCGTTGTGCCTCGCGGGCCGCAATCTCGGTGAGGAGCCGCTGCCTCCGTGCCTCGTTCGCCATGCTCTCTCTTCTCAGCGCCTGAAACCCTTGGACGGACGTCAGCCGAAAGCCTGCTCGATCCGACCGCCGGGCACGTGGTACGGCGCCGGCGGGTCGGCCGGCGGGGGGCTGTCCAGTTCGCCCGCCAGCTTTTCGGCCTCGCCCTTCAGATCGGGGTGCACGCCGGTGAGGCCCCCGAGGATCGGGGCGGCCAGGCCGCTCTTGATCGGCTTGACCGCGAGTTGTCCGACGAGGTTGGCACCCTTGTACGCGCTCCCGTAGGTCTTGAGCTTCAAGAGCTCCCGATCCCCGGTGCGGATGTTCTTGATCACCTTGCGGGCTTTGTTGGCCGCCGAGATCTCCTTGCCGAGCTTCTCGGCCTCCCGTAGCTCCTTCATGGCCTCCTGGAGCTTCGTCAACTTCTCCGCCAGTGTCTCCGACACCTTGGCCACCCGGCCCACGAACGCCGTGATCTCCGCGTCCGCCACCAGCCCGTCCACGATCGAGGCCAGGCCCAGGGTCAGGATGTCCGCGAGGAACCCCGCCGCCACCGTCATCCCGATCCACTCGATGGCCTCGCGGATGATGCCGATCACCGTGTCCTCGGCGAGCTGGCACTCCGCCGCCGCCGAGCCGATGATCTGGGCGGTGTTGGCGGCGTCGTCGGCGGTGGCGTCGATCGCGGCGACGACCTGGCCCATGTGGGCGCCGAAGGCGTTGGAGGCGCTGCCGTGCCACTGCTGGGAGACCGGCCCGGCGCCCTGGCGCAGTGACTCGGCGACACCGCGCAGTGCCATGGCCTGGTCCTGCCAGGTCTGGGCGGCGGTGAGCAGGGCCTGCGGCTGGCCGGTCACCTTGTCGAGCTGGTCGAGCAGCCCGGTGGCTTCGAGCACGCCCTTGACCACGTCGTCGAGGAACGAGCCGATCGCGCCCGGGTTGTCGGCGTGGATCTGCGGCAGCGGCTTCAGCGGTGCCGGGGGCGGCGCGCTGGCCCACCCGTAGGCGTTGCCGGTCGGGTCGGGAGCCCTCACTGCGCACCCCCGAACATCCCGGCCATGTCGGCGTCGGTGCCCGCGTAGTTGCCTGCCGTGGTCTGCAGGCCGCTGGTGGCGTAGTCCAGGCAGTCCATCAGGTCGCTGCAGTTCTGCTGCTCGGCGTCGGCGTGGCCGGTGTACGCGTCGAGCAGTCCGGCGGAGTCCGGCAGCTTGCCGAACGCCCCGTCGGGAATCTGGACCTGGGCGAGCGTCGCCTGTATCTGGCTCAGCTCGCTGTACTGCTGGTCTATCAACTGGCCGTACGCGACCAGCGCGTCGGGTTCCACCTGAACGGGTTCCCGCATGACTAGTTCCCCCATGAAGATGCGGTGTTGGATGGTGCCAGGACCGAGGCGACCAGAATAGTCGGGCGGCTGCGGTCCGGGGTCACCAAGGGGCATCAGGGCAATGTCAGTTGCTGAACGGCCTGATCACCTGGGGCGCCGGGAGCCCGACGATCTGGGTCAGCTGCTCGCGGGCTGGGCCAACTGCTCGCGGGCCGCCATCAGGGCGAAGCCCAACAGGTTGAGCCCGCGCCAGCGTTGCGGATCTTCGGCCCCCAACTCGTGGGCGGCCCGGCCGATCCCCCAGACCCGGTCCAGCGGACTGGCCTCCACCAGCACCCGCTTGCCGGTGCCGAGCAGGTAGTCGCGCAGCGCCTTGTCCTGCCCGAACTTGGCCACGCTGCCGGCCACCACGAGCTCGAACCGCTCGGCCGCCCACCGCTCCTCGTCGAAGCCGCGCACCAGCCGCCCGAGTTTCTTCGCCTCGGCCGGAGTGCGCGCGGCCAGGATCCGCGCCTCGGTCTCGCTGTCCGCGAAGAGCCGCGCCTTGCCGGCCATCATCCAGTGCTCGGCAGAGGCGTAGGTGACGCCGTCGACGGTGAACGCCGAGGGCCACCACTGGCTCAGCGCGCCGGACCCGATCCGGCCGTCGCGCTGCGGCTGGTGGCCCCAGAAGAAGAGGTACTTGGGCCGCGCACCGGCCGCGACCAGGGCGGCGAGATCGTCGCGGGTGCGGGCGTCGGCGGGGTGGTTCACATCGGCGGGGCGGTCCAGCTCGGGATCGTTCAGCTCGGGGTGGTTCAGCTCGGGGTGGTTCATGGGGGAATCGTCCCAGGGTGGGGCGGGGGAGGGCGAACAGAATTCGGGAACGGCGCAGCCCTCGCCCGGGTGCCCCGGAAACCGGGGCCGGGCGAGGGCTGAGGGAGTGCCCATCAGCTGTGTGTGGCTCAGTTCATGCTGCGCGGTAGCCGGGTGCTCAGGTAGGTGATGACCACCGCGCCCACCAGCTCGATGCCCAGGACCACCGCGAGGCTGTGTGCCATGCCGATCGACGGGACCAGGGAGAGGAAGAGGGTGCCGAGTGTCGCGACGCCCAGGGCCAGGCTGGACTGCTGGGTGGTCGCCAGCACGCCGCTGCCGACGCCGGCTCGCTCCAGCGGGACCTTGGCCAGGACGACCCGGAACAGCGGGGTGCCGATCAGGCCGTTGCCCAGGCCGGTCAGGGCCATGCCGGGCAGCAGGGTCAGGACGCTCAGGCCGTGGAAGTCGGTCAGCACGGTGACCAGCAGCACCACCGTGCCCAGCGGGTTGATCAGCGAGCCGGCGGTGATGACGCGGCTGCCGAACCGGCCGATCAGCCGAGGGCCGGCCAGCGAGGAGGCGAAGTAGCCGACGGCCAGCGGGACCAGGGCCAGGCCCGCGTTGACGGGGCTGAGCTGGAGGCCCTGCTGCAGGGTGATGGCCAGGATGAACATGAAGGCGCCGAAGTTGGTGAAGTACGGCACCGCGATGCCCAGGCCGCGCCGCATGTCGGGGATCCGCAGCAGCGACAGCGGCACCAGCGGGCTGCCGCCGGCCTGCTCGGTGCGGCGCTCCACGACCACGAACGCCCAGGCGGCGAACGGGAAGAGGGCGAGCAGCAGCCAGGTCCAGAGCGGCCAGCCGACGGCCCGGCCCTCCATCAGCGGGACGAAGAGGCTGAGCAGCGCGGTGCTGAGCAGCGCGGTCCCGGGCAGGTCGACCCGGCTGGGGGCGGCGGAGCGGTTCTCGGGGACGAAGCGCAGCGCCAGCAGCATGGTGGCCACCGCGAACGGCACGTTGAGCAGGAAGACCGAGCGCCAGCTGCTGCCGAACAGGTCGGCCTGGACCAGCATGCCGCCGAGCACCTGGCCGATCACCACGCTGATCCCGCCCACGGCGCCGTAGATGCTCAGGGCGCGGGCGCGGTGGGCGCCTTCGGTGGTGGCGGTGATGATGGCGAGCACCTGCGGGACGAGCAGCGCGGCCGAGGCGCCCTGGGCGACCCGGGCGGCGACCAGGGTCCAGGCGGTGGGGGCCAGGCCGCAGGCGAGCGAGGTGACGGCGAAGGCGGCGACGCCGATCAGGAAGAGCTTGCGGCGCCCCAGGCTGTCGCCGAGGCGGCCGCCGAGCACGAGCAGGACGGCGAAGGCGATGCCGTAGCCGGCCGCGATCAGCTCCAGCACGGCGGGGCCGGCCGAGAGCTGGTGGTCGATGCTGGGCAGCGCGACGTTGACGATGAAGAAGTCCAGCATGGGCAGAAAGGCGCCGAGCAGGACGGTGACCAGGCCGGCCGTCGTCAGGGTGTGACGGGTGGGAGCCGCTGCGGTCAGGTGCGATGAGCTGATGGGGAGAGCCTGTGGGCGTTCCAGTTGCTGAGTCACGGGTCCTACGATCCGGCAGTTCCTACCCTGGTACCAGAGTCTCGTTATCCTGTTATAACGACTACCAGGCACCAGGGTCGCCCCCGGCGCGCGCCGGGCGCATGCTGGTGGCATGCGCATCGTGAACTCGCCCACCACAGTCAACGTGCCCGCCACGGACCCCCCTGGCAAGGGGCCCGCCCTGGCGCCGGTCGCCACGGTGTCCGAGGTGCCGGACCTGCGCCGCCAGGAGCTGGCCGCCTTCCTGCGCAGCCGCCGGGAGCGGATCTCGCCCGAGCAGGTCGGCCTGCCGAGCACCGGGCGGCGCCGCACCCCGGGCCTGCGGCGCGAGGAGGTCGCGCAGCTCGCCGCGGTCGGGGTGACCTGGTACACGTGGTTGGAGCAGGGGCGTGACATCCAGGTGTCGGGGCAGGTGCTGGAGGCGGTCTCCCGTGCGCTGCTGCTCGACCCCAACGAGCGCGAGCACCTCTACGTCCTGGCCGGGGCCGGTCACCCCACGCCCGGCCGGGACTGTCCGGTGATCACCCCGGCGGTGCGGCAGATGCTCGACCAGATGACGCTGCTGCCCAGTTGGGTGCTGAACAGCCGCTACGACATCCTGGCCTACAACGAGATGTGCGTGCGGCTGCTCGGCGACTTCGGCCAACTGCCCCCCGAGGACCGCAATGTGGTCTGGCTGATCTTCACCAACCCGGCCTACCAGTCGCGTTGGCTCGATCTGGAGGCCGCCCAGCAGCAGGTGGTGGGCCGGATGCGCGGTGCGATGGCCGACCATGTGTCCGATCCGGCCTGGAAGGCACTGGTGGCCCGACTGCGGCAGGCCTCACCGGAGTTCGAGGAGAGGTGGCAGCGGCACGAGGTGCTGGGCCGCGGGAACGGCAACAAGGGCTTCCTGCACCCCGAGGTGGGGGTGCTGCGGATGGACTACACCAACATGTGGTTCGGCCCGCGTGAGGGCACCCGGCTGGTCGTGTACAGCCCCAGCGACGAGGAGGGCCGGGCCAAGCTGGCGCGGCTGGCGGAGGGCTGATGGCGAAGGGCTGACAGCCGCCGGGACGGCCGGGCCGTCACTCCGGCCGCGGATCCCAGCGGAAGCGCCGGATCGCGACGACCGCCCCGGCGGCGCCCCAGGCGAGCAGCACCCCGAGGCTGCGCCAGGCGGGGGCGCTGCCGCCCTGCCCGGCGAGCGAGTGCAGCAGCGCCTCGTTGAACGGCCGCACGGGCAGTGCGGCGGCGACGCCGTTCAGCGCGCCGGAGTGGATCGGCAGGTAGGTGCCCGAGATGAAGACGAGCGGGAACAGCACGAACTGGACGACCGCCGGCGCCGCCTCGGCGTTGCGGATCAGCGAGGCGACCGCCGCGCCCAGCGCGCAGAAGGCGGCCGCCCCGAGCAGCAGCGTCAGCGCGATCGCCGGCCAGTGCGCGGGCTCGGGGACCGGCACCCCGTAGCAGCTCCCGACGATCACGATCAGCGCCACGTCCACCACGCTCACCAGGACGCAGTGCGCCAGCAGCCCGAGGAAGTACAGCCACGCGGGGAGCGGCGTCGCCCGGACCCGCTTGAGGATCCCGTTCTGCCGTCGCGTCGCGAGCACGATCGCCAACTGGCTGTAGCAGGAGCTCAGTACGGAGAGCGCGGCGATCGTGCAGACGTAGTACCGCAGTGCGCTGAGCCCGTCGAAGTACGAGCTCGGGGTCGGGTCGCGGAACAGCGCACCGAAGATCGCGATGATCACGACCGGGAAGACGAAGGTGAAGAACGCGCTCTGCGGATTGCGCCAGAAGGTCAGCTGCTCGTAGCGGATCTGGTGCCACAGCAGGGCGAGTTCACGGCGCGGGGCCGGGCGGACGGCGGTTGTGGGGTTCACTCGGCGCCTCCTTCGGTCAGGCGCAGATAGACGTCCTCCAGGCTCGGCCGCTCGACGGTGAGTTGACTGAGCGTCAGTCCGTGTTCCAGTGCCCAGCCGGTGAGTTGGTGCAGTGCCGCGGTCGGCTCCGCGGTCTCCACGGTGTACCGGCCCGCGCCCCGCCCGGTGGCGAGCGGCGGCTCGGCGCCGCGGTGCTCCGAGGGCAGCGTGAAGCGGATCAGGGTCCGGTCCCGGTCGCGGCCGCCGAGGGTGGCGGGTGTCCCCTCGGCCACGATCCGGCCGCCGGCCAGCACCGCCACCCGGTCGGCCAGCGCCTGGGCCTCCTCCATGTAGTGCGTGGTGAGCAGGATGGTGGTGCCCGCCTCGCGCAGGTCGCGCACCAGCTGCCAGGCGCCGCGGCGGGCGTTCGGGTCGAAGCCGGTGGTCGGCTCGTCCAGGAAGAGCAGACTCGGGTCGCCGATCATCCCCAGTGCCAGGTCCAGCCGCCGCTTCTGCCCGCCGGAGAGCGTGCGGACCTTGCGGCGCTCCAGCCCGGCGAGGCCGACCAGGCCGATCACCTCGGCGACGTCGCGCGGGGCCGGGTAGTAGCCGGCGTTGCGGGCGATCGTCGCGCGCACCGTCAGATACGGCTCCACGGCGATGTCCTGCAGCACCAGCCCGATCCGCTCGCGCAGTGCCCGTCCGCTCGCCCGGTCGCCGGGGTCGATGCCGAGCACCGCGACCCGCCCGGCGTCCCGGGCGCGGAACCCTTCGAGGATCTCTACCGTGGTGGTCTTGCCGGCGCCGTTGGGCCCGAGCAGTGCGAAGATCTCCCCGGGCTCGACGCTGAAGCTCACCCCGGCCACCGCCGCCACCGCGCCGTAGCGCTTGTGCACACCGTCGACCTCGACCGCGCTAGCCATGCCCGGTACCGCGCGGCTCGGTCGCCGCTGTCCCTCGTTGCGTTGCCATGCCTCTATTGCACGCCTCTCGCGGGCCGAATGGCAGGGGTGGTGGCGGCCGTGTCGCACGGCGAGGGGCCCGCCGGCGCCGCGTCAGGCTCCCGGCCGGTCCGGGAAGCGGTAGATGCCGCGCCCCTCACGGTCGTTGCTGCCCGAGTTGCGGAGCCCGAGGGCCTCGGCGAGGCGGCGGGAGGGCAGGTTGACGTCGTCGATCAGCGCCACCACCGGCGTCTGCGGGCGCAGTTCGGCGGCCTGCCCGAGCGCGGCCCGGGCGCCCTCGGCGGCAAGGCCCCGACCCCAGGCGGTGGGGGAGTACCGGTAGTAGAGGTTGAGGGTGGGCGTGCCGTCGAGTTCGAACAGCCGCGTTCCGGTGAAGCCGATCACCGTCTCCGGATCGGTGCGCAGGCTCACCGCGCAGTACCCGATGCCCTGTTCGGTCCAGTCGGTGAGCCAGGTGCGCAGCGAGGTCTCGCTCTGCTCCAGATCACGGTGCGGGCCGTGCGCGTTGTAGCGGTTGGTGGCCGGGTCCCCGTGCACCGCGAAGACGGCGGGCCCGTCGGCGGGGGTGGGCCGGCGCAGCAGCAGGCGGTCGGTGGCGGCGAACAGGGTGGTGTCGGTCAGCACAGTGGATCCCCCGATGTAATAGTCACTGATGAATAGAGTCTATTACGTTGTTGGTTCCTTGGGCAGGGGTCCGGGCCCGGCGACGAGCTGCGCGTCCTCCTCGTCCAGCCCGGGGTCCACCTCGGCGTCGAGCCCGGCGCTGATCTCTGCCTCGGTCGTGGTCCTCGTTGACATCGGGCCAGTTCACCCCGAACGCCGCAAGGCGATCCCCCTCACGCGGCCAGCGCCAGCACCGGCGCCCCGGTCACCCGGCGGCCCACCGCCCGCCCCGGCCCGCGCAGCGCGAGCACCGCGCAGAGCGCCGCCAGCGGCAGCTCCGCCAGCACGGCCATCGCGAGCGCGACCAGCAGCCCCGAGGTGGCGTTCGCCGTACCGAGGTCCCACAGCGCGTCGCTCACCAGCAGCAGCGCCGCGCACCCGGCCAGCGGGCGGTGCAGGCGGTGGCCGGCGCGCAGCAGCCCGGCCGTGCCGAGCAGGCAGGCGGCCTCGGCCAGGTCGAGCGCGACCCAGCCCGCCGAGTCACGCAGCGTCAGCATCAGGACGGCGATCCACGGCAGCAGCACCACGCCCGCGCCGCCGAGCAGCAGCGCCTGGCGCCGCACCGTCGGCCACTCGCTCCCGATCCTCATGACGCTTCCTCCCGTTCCCTCGACGACGTGCTCCAGCAGGCCCGCGACCGAGCCCGTACCGCTGTCCTCGGCCGGCCTTCGCTCAGCGACCGGGCCTTCGCTCAGCGCGCCCGACCCGGCCTTCGCTCAGCGCGCCCGGCCGGCCCGCAGCCGCTCGGTGCCGCCGTCGGGCCGGTGGGCCCGCACGTCCACCAGCGGCCCGGGCGCCCAGCCCAGCCAGAATTCGCCGCCGACCACCACCACCTCGGCAGGCCGCCAGGTGCGGCGCAGCCGGCCGCCGGTGAAGGCGACCTCCGGCGCGCTGCCGTCCGCGTCCACCCGCCCCCAGGCGAAGCCGGCCGCCGCCCCGCCGCCCGGCCCGGCCACCTCCACCACACCCGAGCCGTCCACCAGCCCCGCCGCGTCCACCAGCCCCGAGCCGTCGAGCCGCCCCGCCCCGTCGAACCGCCGCGCCCCGCGCAGCAGGTCCTCGCTGAGGCTGCTGGCCACCAGCACGTCGATCAGCTCGCCGTGCTCGTAGACCTCCAGCGCGGGGCGCGCGCCGCCGCCGGTCAGCCGGATCGACCAGGGTCCGTCCACCGGCCAGGTCCAGCCGGCCCGGGTGGTGTCCCCGGTCGGCCGGTCCTCGGCGGCCTCGCGTGCCGTGCCCATCTGCGCCACCCCGTTCACGTCCCTGCCCCGTCCGCCATCGCGTCGTGTGCCGCGTCCTGCCGCTCTGCCACGGCGCGCTCCGGGCGCCGACAGGCTCCAGCCTCCCGCCTGAGGGGTGCCGCCGTCGTTGTCGTGCACTGCCGTCTTGGGGGTGTACCTAGCTACACCCCCGGGCGGTATCCAGCTGCACTGCCCGCCCTCAGGCGCGCGCCCTAAGCTGTCCGGGTGATCAGGACCAGCTGGCGGCGCCGACTGCGCGAGGGGATGCGCCGGGGCACCGCGCACCCCAGCCTGGCCTGGCTCTGGTCCGGTCACGACGAGCGGCAGCCGGGCGGGGGGCAGCCGACCGACCGGCCTCACCTGCCCGGGGCCCGGTTCGCGCGGGCGCTGAGCGACCTGTGGCTGGTGGCGGCGGGGCTGCCCTTCCTGCTGCCGCTGCTGGTCGTGGCGACCTCCAACAAGCTGGTCAACTCGGTCTGTGTGCTGCTGCTGCTCTTCCTGCCGCTGCTGACCCGCGCCCAGCGCAGCCGGTTCCGGGCGCTGGGCGACCTGGAGATCCCCGAGCACCCGCCGCTGACGCCGCCCGGCACCTCGGCCCCGAAACGCTGGCTGGTCGCGCTCGGCTCGGAGTCGACCTGGCGCCAGGTCGGCTACCACGTGCTGATCGGCCCGACCCTGGCCCTCTTCGGACTGCTCGGCCTGCTGGGGCTGGGCGCGGGGCTGACCATGTCCACCGTCTTCGCCTGGCACGGGCTGATGCCGCACGGCAGCCTGGTGCGCAACGACCGCGGCCACGCGGTGATCGACCTGGTGCTCACCGCCCTCGGCGTGCTGCTGCTCTTCGTCGGCCCCTGGCTGGCCGTGCGCGCGGCCCGGGTGGACCGGCGGGCGGCCCGCGCGCTGCTCGGGCCGAGCCGGGCGCGCGAGCTGGAGCGCCGGGTCGAGGACCTGGCCGAGAGCCGGGCCGGCGTGGTGGACGCGGCCGACGCCGAGCGCCGCCGGATCGAGCGCGACCTGCACGACGGCGCCCAGCAGCGGCTGGTCTCGCTCGCGATGAATCTGGGCCTGGCCCGCAAGACCCTCAAGGACGTCCCGCCGGAGGCGATGCGGGTGATCGTCGAGGCGCACGAGGAGGCGCAGGCGGCCATCGTGGAGCTGCGCGACCTGGTGCGCGGGCTGCACCCGGTGGTGCTGGAGGACCGCGGCCTGGACGCGGCGCTCTCCGGCATCGCGGCCCGGGCCCCGCTGCCGGTGCGCCTGACCGTCAGCCTGTCGGCGCCGATGTCGCCCACCGTCGAGGCGGTCGCCTACTTCGTGGTCTCCGAGGCGCTGGCCAATGTGGCCAAGCACGCCCGGGCCTCCCGGGTCGACCTGTCGGTCGGCCAGCTGGGCCCGAGGCTGCGGATCGTGATCCATGACGACGGTGTCGGCGGCGCCGACGCCTCCCGGGGGACCGGCCTGACCGGGCTGCGCAAGCGCGCCGCCTCGGTGGACGGCACCCTCGCCATCAGCAGCCCCCTCGGGGGTCCCACCATCATCACTGTGGAGTTGCCGTGCGAGCTGTGATCGCCGAGGACTCGGTCCTGCTGCGGGTGGGCCTGGTCAAGGTCCTGGAAGCGGTGGGCTACGAGGTGGCCGCCGCGGTCGGCGACGCGGACGCGCTGCTGGTAGCCGTCGAGGAGCACCAGCCGCAGGTGGTGGTGACCGATGTGCGGATGCCGCCCGGCATGAGCGACGAGGGCGTGCGGGCCGCGCTGATGATCCGCCGGCAGTGGCCCGGGATAGCGGTGCTGCTGCTCTCCCAGTACGTGGAGGAGCGGTACGCGGCCGATCTGCTGGCCACGAACACCAGCGGGGTGGGCTATCTGCTCAAGGAGCGGGTGGCCAACGTGGACGACTTCCTGGAGGCGCTGGAGCGGGTCGCGGCCGGCGGCACCGCGCTGGACCCCGAGGTGGTCGCTCAGCTGCTGGTGCGCCGGCACCGCGATCCGCTGGAGCGGCTGACCCCGCGCGAGCGGGACGTGCTGGCGCTGATGGCCCAGGGCCACTCCAACGCCGCGATCGCCGGGGCGCTGGTGGTCAGCGACAGCGCGGTGGCCAAGCACATCAACAGCATCTTCACCAAGCTGGAGCTGCCGGCCGCCGATGCGACCCACCGCCGGGTGCTCGCGGTGCTCCGCTTCCTCGGGGAGGGCTAGCGGTGGCCTCGGCGCAGCAGGCCGCTGACCGGCCCGGGGGCGGTGAGCGACGGGCCTGGCGGGTGGTCGGCACGCTGGCCGGAGCAGGGGTGCTCCTCTTCGGCGCCGGGCAGACCTGGACCAGCCTGGTGCGCCAGACCAGCATCCGCCCGAACCTCTACCCGAGCACGGTCACCGCACTGGAGCTGGACCTGCAGAACGCGAACGCCACGATCACCGCCGGCGGTGACGACCAGCTGTCCGTCCAGGAGGCCGAGCGCTGGACGGTGAGCCAGCCGCAGATCAGCCGCGTCGTGGTGGGCAGCACGCTGAAGATCTCGGCCCGGTGCCCCAAGGTGCTGGGGATCAACGAGCCCTCCTGTTCGGTGGAGTTGGACATCGGTGCCCCGGCGAGCACCGCCGTGACGGTCCGGAGCACCTCGGGCGACACCAAGATCCGCGGCCTGAGCGGCGATCTGAGCCTGCGCACCACCTCCGGCTCGATCGAGCTGGACAAGGTCTCGGGCCGGGTCGCCGCCCAGCTCACCAGCGGCTCGCTCACCGCCCAGCGGGTCTCCTCCGCCCAGGTGCAGGCCCACACCACCTCCGGGTCGCTGGACCTGCAGTTCGCCGCCCCGCCGCAGAGCGTGTCGGTGACCGCCACCTCGGGGTCGGTCACCGCGGGGCTGCCGCCGGGTACCACCTACCGGCTCAACGTGCACGGTTCGGCCGACCTGGACCCGGCGCTGAACGACTCGAACGCGACCCGGTCGATCACGGCGAGCGTCGGCTCGGGGCACACCAGCCTGGGCTACACGACCGGCGGCTGACCGGGGCGGTCGAGCGGGGCGACCGGCCGGTCCTCAGGGGCGCTGCTCCGGGTGGGGGACAATGGAGAGTCCACTCCGCCCGCTCCCGCCGAGGACCCGCCGCGCATGACCGCCACGCCCGAAGCCCCCAACGCCCCTGCCGCGACCGAGGCCGCTGTGCCCGAGGCCGCGGCGACCCCGCCGAGCGAGCCCGCCCCCGGCGGTGAGTTCGCGACGCTCTCGATCGGCCCGCTGCGGGTCTGGCCCCCAGTGGTGCTGGCGCCGATGGCGGGGATCACCAACGCGCCGTTCCGCACCCTGTGCCGCGAGCAGTCCGGCGGCAAGGGTCTCTTCGTCAGCGAGATGATCACCACCCGGGCGCTGGTCGAGCGCAACGCCAAGACCATGCAGCTGATCCACTTCGACCCGAGTGAGAAGCCGCGCTCGATCCAGCTCTACGGCGTGGACCCGGCCACCGTCGGCAAGGCCGTGCGCATGATCGCCGAGGAGGACCTGGCCGACCACATCGACCTGAACTTCGGCTGCCCGGTGCCCAAGGTGACCCGCAAGGGCGGCGGCTCGGCGCTCCCCTACAAGCGCAACCTGCTGCGCGAGCTGCTGCGCGAGGCGGTGGCGGGCGCGGGCGGGCTGCCGGTCACCATGAAGATGCGCAAGGGCATCGACGACGACCACCTGACCTACCTGGACGCCGGGCGGATCGGTGCCGAGGAGGGCGTCTCGGCGATCGCGCTGCACGGCCGCACCGCCTCCCAGCACTACGGCGGCACCGCCGACTGGTCGGCGATCGCCCGGCTGCGCGAGGCGGTCCCGGCGCACATCCCGGTGCTCGGCAACGGCGACATCTGGTCGGCGCCGGACGCGCTGCGGATGATGCGCGAGACGGGCTGCGACGGCGTGGTGGTCGGCCGCGGCTGCCTGGGCCGGCCCTGGCTCTTCAAGGACCTGGTCGCCGTCTTCGAGGGCGTCACCGACCCGGTCCGCCCGAGCTTCGCCGAGGTCGGCGCCGCCATGCTGCGCCACGCCGAGCTGCTGGGCCGCTGGATCGGGGACGAGCAGCGCGGCGTGGTCGACTTCCGCAAGCACGTGGCCTGGTACACCAAGGGCTTCTCGGTCGGCTCCCAGCTGCGGGTCAAGCTGGCCACGGCCAGCTCGCTCGACGAACTGGCGGGCCTGCTCGCCGAGGTGGACCAGGAGCAGCGCTGGCCGGCCGGCGCGGACGGTCCGCGCGGGCGCACCAGTGGCAATGGACGGGTGGTCCTGCCGGAAGGCTGGTTGGACGATCCGTATGACTGTGCCGTGCCGGGCGTTGAGGCCGAATCGGACACCTCTGGCGGCTGATTCATCCAAAGCGTCGAAGTAGCCGCTCGAAGGCGGCGGGACGCGATGTCCCAGCCCTCTTGGCCAATCTGGCCAAGAGGGCTCCTTTCTGGCAGATTTTCCTTACGGAGCGCAGTCGGATCGGCGCGTTGGGCGACGAACGTACGAGTTTCGATACGTACGATGAGTGAGCCGCGTCCGTGACACTGGCCACACCGTGGCACGACTGACGGCATGTCAGGGGTGTCGAAAGTGCCACGGTGTCCAAATCGCTTCCCGAACGGGCGCCGCAGCCGATCGCCCCCTTGACTGCAGGAAATCAAGCCGGGGAAACAAGGTGGTCGCCTCACCGCTACCCTCCGTCCGATCCTGGTGATCTTCAGCGCCGATGCCTTCAAGACTTGAACGATCGCTAGCGTCAGCCGGACGATTTCAGCAACAGAGGTGAACGCCTTCACAAGCTTTTGATCTCATGGGTCGAGCCCGGCCCCCGGGATCGGACGGCCTGTCGACGGCGCGAAACCGCCTTCGAAATGGGTATGTTCTCCGGCGTCAGGGCAACCCCGTGCGAGGAGACCGACCCGTGGCGGCGACGCAGAAGTTTGTTTACTCCTTCACCGAAGGAAACAAGGACCTCAAGGACCTGCTGGGCGGCAAGGGCGCGAACCTGGCCGAGATGACCAACCTCGGTCTCCCGGTCCCCCCCGGGTTCACCCTCACCACCGAGGCCTGCAAGGTCTTCCTGGAGACCGGGGCCGAGCCGGCCTCGCTGAACCAGGAGGTCAGCGACCACCTGGCGGCCCTTGAGCAGCAGATGGGCAAGAAGCTCGGCCAGGCCGACAACCCGCTGCTGGTCTCGGTGCGCTCCGGCGCCAAGTTCTCCATGCCCGGCATGATGGACACCGTCCTGAACATCGGCCTGTCCGACGTCTCGGTCGCGGGCCTGGCCGCCCAGTCCGGCAACGAGCGGTTCGCCTGGGACTCCTACCGCCGCCTGGTCCAGATGTTCGGCAAGACCGTGCTGGGCGTCGAGGGCGAGCTGTTCGAGGAGGCGCTGGAGGAGGCCAAGCACGCCAAGGGCACCACCAGCGACCTGGACCTGGACGCCGCGGACCTCAAGGCGCTGGTCGAGACCTTCAAGGCGATCGTGCTGCGCGAGACCGGGCGGGAGTTCCCGCAGGAGCCGCGCGAGCAGATGGACCTGGCCGTCCACGCCGTCTTCCACTCCTGGAACGGCGACCGGGCCCGGCTCTACCGCCGCCAGGAGCGGATCCCCAACGACCTGGGCACCGCCGTCAACATCTGCTCCATGGTCTTCGGCAACCTCGGCGAGGACTCCGGCACCGGTGTCGCCTTCACCCGCGACCCCTCCACCGGCGCGGTCGGCGTCTACGGCGACTACCTCTCCAACGCCCAGGGTGAGGACGTGGTCGCGGGCATCCGCAACACCCTGCAGCTCGCCGACCTGGAGCAGCTGGACAAGAAGTCGTACGACGAGCTGATGGCGATCATGCAGAAGCTCGAACTGCACTACCGCGACCTGTGCGACATCGAGTTCACCATCGAGCGCGGCAAGCTGTGGATGCTGCAGACCCGGATCGGCAAGCGCACCGCCGCGGCCGCCTTCCGGATCGCCGTCCAGCTCGTCGACCAGGGCCTGATCGACCTGGACGAGGCGCTGCACCGGGTGACCGGCGGCCAGCTGGCCCAGCTGATGTTCCCGCGCTTCGCCCCGGAGTCCACCTCCAAGCAGATCGCCCGGGGCCTGGCCGCCTCGCCCGGCGCCGCGATCGGCAAGGTGGTCTTCGACTCCTACACCGCGGTCAAGTGGTCGCGCTCCGGCGAGAAGGTCATCCTGGTCCGCCGCGAGACCAACCCGGACGACCTGGACGGCATGATCGCCGCCGAGGGCATCCTGACCTCGCGCGGCGGCAAGACCTCGCACGCCGCCGTGGTGGCCCGCGGCATGGGCAAGACCTGTGTCTGCGGTGCCGAGGAGCTCGAGGTCGACACCAAGCGCCGCAAGATGATCACCGCCGACGGCCTGGTCATCGAGGAGGGCGAGGTCGTCTCGATCGACGGCGGCACCGGCAAGGTCTATCTGGGCGAGGTGCCCGTTCTGCCGTCCCCGGTGGTCGAGTACTTCGAGGGCACCCTGCACGCCGGCGCCGACGTCCAGGGCGGTCTGGTCCAGGCGGTGCACCGCCTGATGGCGCACGCCGACGTGCGCCGCCGGCTGGCCGTGCGGGCCAACGCCGACAACGCCGAGGACGCGAACCGCGCCCGCCGCTACGGCGCCCAGGGCATCGGCCTGTGCCGCACCGAGCACATGTTCCTCGGCGAGGAGCGCCGCAAGGAGGTCGAGCACCTGATCCTGGCGGACAACGACAAGGACCGCGAGCAGGCGCTCTCCACCCTGCTGCCGCT
The DNA here is from genome assembly GCF_042957465.1 of Kitasatospora sp. NPDC008050. Classification (NCBI taxonomy): domain Bacteria; kingdom Bacillati; phylum Actinomycetota; class Actinomycetes; order Kitasatosporales; family Streptomycetaceae; genus Kitasatospora; species Kitasatospora sp. NPDC008050. Next base: position 641,061 of record NZ_JBIBIJ010000001.1, on the reverse strand, counting down.
GCAGAAGAGCGACTTCGTCGAGCTCTTCCAGTCGATGGACGGGCTGCCGGTGACGGTCCGCCTGCTCGACCCGCCGCTGCACGAGTTCCTGCCCGACATCACCGAGCTGTCGGTGCGCGTCGCGCTCGCCGAGGCCCGCAAGGACCCCAACGAGAACGACCTGCGCCTGCTGCAGGCCGTGCACAAGCTGCACGAGCAGAACCCGATGCTGGGCCTGCGCGGTGTGCGCCTCGGCCTGGTCATCCCCGGTCTGTTCGGCATGCAGGTGCGGGCGATCGCCGAGGCGGCCGCCGAGCGCCGGCTGGCCGGCGGCGACCCGCGCCCCGAGGTGATGATCCCGCTGGTCGGCACCGTCCAGGAGCTGGAGCTGGTGCGCGACGAGTGCGAGCGGGTGCTGGCCGAGGTCGCGGTGTCCACCGGCGTCAGCCTGGACATCAAGCTCGGCACGATGATCGAGCTGCCCCGCGCGGCCGTCACGGCCGGTCAGATCGCCGAGGCTGCCGAGTTCTTCTCCTTCGGCACCAACGACCTCACCCAGACGGTGTGGGGCTTCTCCCGGGACGACGTGGAGGCCTCGTTCTTCACCGCCTACCTGGAGAAGGGCATCTTCGGGGTCTCCCCGTTCGAGACCATCGACCGTGACGGTGTCGGCGCGCTGGTCAAGCACGCGGTGAAGGAGGGCCGGGCGACCCGTCCCGACCTGAAGCTCGGCGTCTGCGGCGAGCACGGCGGTGACCCGGAGTCGGTGCACTTCTTCCACGAGGCGGGCCTGGACTACGTCTCCTGCTCGCCGTTCCGGATCCCGGTGGCGCGCCTGGAGGCCGGTCGCGCCGCCCTTGAGACTGCGGGCAGCGACTCACGCTGATCCGCACCCCCTCCAACGGGGAGGGGCGACCGGCGGTGCTCGGCGCAGGAGAACCGCCGGCCGTACAGAGCCGGGGCGGGTACGGACAACGGCGTCCGGACCCGCCCCGGCTCTACGCTGTTCGGATGCGTATGTCCAGCCGCCTCCGCCTGATCGCCGTCGTCGCCGTGCTGCTGTGCGCGGTGGCGGCCGCCGTCCTGTACGCGACGGGACGGCACCACGGCCCCGCCGGCCCCGCCGCCTCCGCGTCCCGGACGACCACCGCCGGCACGGCCGCCGCGGGCGGGGTCTGCCAGAGCCGGCTGCCCGGCCAGGCGCGCGACACCCTGGCGCTGATCGGCAAGGGCGGCCCCTACCCGTACCGCACGGACGGCGTGGTCTTCGACAACCGCGAGAAGCGGCTGCCCAAGGAGCCCAGCGGCTACTACCACGAGTACACCGTGGTCACCCCGGGCTCGGGGGACCGCGGGGCCAGGCGGATCGTCACCGGCGGCGCGGGCGAGGAGTACTGGACGGCGGACCACTACGCCACCTTCCAGCGGATCGACGCCCGCTGCTGAGGCGATGCCTGCCACCATTCACTTTCCAATCTGGAAACTATGTGCCACCCTGGAATCACGTTTCCATGCCAGGGGGTAGCAGCATGTCCACCGATTCCACCGCCGTACCGCTCGATCCCACCCAGGCGCTGGCGCTGGCCGAGCGCGCGCAGGCCGCCGCGGTGCGCCCGCGGCTGATGCCCGGCTGGTACGGGCCGGTGATCGGCGCGGTGCTCGCCGGCTACGGCGTGCTCACCGGTGTGGCGCAGGCCTATGACCTGACCTGGCTGATGATCCTCGACTGCGTGCTGATGGGCCTGGGGATCGGGCTGGCGGTCCAGCTCGCCGCGCGCAGTACCGGGGTGGTCAACCGGCCCACCCAGCTCGGCGGCTGGCGCGGCTTCGTCTTCGGCGGCACCGGGGCGGTGGTGCTGGCGGCCGGGGTCGGCGGGGCGATCGGCTGGGCGGTGCGGGGTGACGCCCTGGGGGCCGACGCCGCCGCGGGGGTGGCCGCGGGCCTGGCCATGTGGGTGCTCACGCTGCTGGCCAACCGCCGGGCCCGCCGGGAACCGGCCGCCGCGTGAACGCCATCGACCCGCTGCTGCAGCACCCCACCCGGCTGACCCTGCTGGCCTTCCTCTGTGGTTGCGCCGAGGCGGAGTTCGGGGTGGTGCGGGACTACTGCGAGGTCTCCGACTCGGTGCTCAGCAAGGCGGCCGGCGCCCTGGAGGCGGCCGGCTACCTGACCATGAAGAAGGGGTACGTGGGCAAGCGCCCGCGCACCTGGCTGGCCGCGACCAAGGCCGGCCGCGCCACCCTGACCGCCCATCTGGCCGCCCTGCAGGCGCTGGCCGCCGCCGCGGGCGCCGCGGGCGCGGCCGGCGGCGAGCCGGAGTCCTGACGCCGGGGCCCTTGCACCGGGGCCCTGACGCCGGGGGCCGCGCTAGCCGACCCGGGCCCTGGTCCAGGTGATCCGGTGGTAGGGCCCGTGCGGCCCGGTCGCCAGCAGGGTGCGCAGCTCGCGCAGCACCGTGGCCGAGTCGGTGCGCAGCTGGTGCGGAGTGGCGCGGACCACCGGCAGTCGGGCCGCCTGCAGGCGGTTGCCCCGGGTCAGGGTGCGCTCGTAGTCGGCCGGGCGCAGGTGCCAGGCCCGCGAGTCGATCTCCAGGGCCACGCAGGCCTGCGGCCAGAACGCGTCGGGGATCGCCAGGAACCGTCCGTCCAGCAGCAGCACCGGGTTCCACAGCGGCTCCGGCAGGCCGCCGCGGTGCAGCAGTTCGCGCGCCTCGCTCTCCGCGATCGAGTAGATCCCGCAGGTCAGCTCGTCGGCCACCTGCCGCACCTGGGGCAGCGCCACGGTGGCCGGCGGGCCGCCCAGCAGCCGGGCGAGCAGGTCGGCCCGCTCGCAGTGCCGGCCCTGCACCGCCTCCGCGCACAGCGCCCGGAACTGCCGGCTGCTGGTCAGGTACGGCGCGACGTCCGACAGCGCGCGCCCCACCCCGACGCTCCACAGGCCGTCGTCCCGCTCGAAGCCGGCCGGCAGCGTGCTCGATCTCGCCGGGGCGCGGTGCACCCGGACGAAGTCCCGGCTGGCCACCCGCCGCCCGGCCGGGATCAGGACGTCGACCATGTCGAGGTCCGAGGGGTGCCCGGCGCTGGTCAGCCCGGCGTCGGCCAGCACGGCCAGCCCGGTGAGCAGGACGGCGCCCGGCAGTGGCCGCTCGCCCTTCGGGGCGGCGTAGCTGAGCGCGGCGCGCAGTCGCTGATGCGGTGTCAGCCGTCCGCTCTGCAGGCAGATCACCCGGGGCAGGACCCGCTGCCAGGGCCCGCCCGGGCGCAGCCGGTGCGCGATGGTCCCCGAGGGGACCCCGTGTTCGATCAGCTGCGCGCGGGTGACGATGTGCTGCTGGTCGGCGCCGAGCAGCCGGACGGAATCGAGGGCAGTCATGGCGGGGTGGTGCCCAACAGAACGGTGGGTATGCGAAATATCCCCCGCAGGAGGTCACCGCTGCCGCAGGTTGACTCCGGCCCCCGCGGGGGCCGGTCCGGTCAGACCGTGATCAGCGAGGCGGTGCTCAGCGCACCGGGGACCAGCGAGCCGGCGTGTCTGACGCACTCCTGGTCGAGCTCGCGCCCCAGGCCCCGGTCGATCCGCCGCTCCGGCGCACTCGGCGCGATCGCGGCCGCGATCCGCAGCTCGATGATGTCGCGCACGGCCGGCCACTCGTCGGCCAGGATCGAGTAGAAGGCGGTGCTGCGCACCACCCCGTCCAGCCCCCGGCTGTGGGCCCGGCGCACCCCCTCGGAGGTGGCCCCGAGCCGCTCGATCGCCGCGCGCGAGCGCAGGTTGCGGGCGTCGGCCCGCAGCGAGATCCGCTGCACGCCCCAGGCCTCGAAGGCGTGGCGCAGCATCAGTAGCTTGGCCTCGGTGTTGATGCCGGTGCCCTGGGCGAGCGGGGAGAGCCAGGTGCGGCCGATCTCGGCGGCGTCCGGCACGGCGGTGGCCGGGTCGCCGACCGGGCCGGCGGGCAGCGGCGGCCAGACCACCGGGCCCTGCCAGTAGTCGAGTTCCAGGAACCGGGTGGAGCCGACCACCACACCGTCCGAGGCGCGCACGGTGGCGAAGGCGAGCGAGCGGCCCGCCGCCTGGTCGGCCCGCGCGGTGGCGATGAACTCGCGCGCGGCGTCCAGGTCCTGGGGGACGGCGGTGAAGGCGTACGTCGTGCGGTCCTTCGAGCCGGCTTCGGCCAAGGCCTCGGCGTGCTGCTCGGAGAGGGGCTCCAGCCGAACGGTGCGGCCGGTGAGGGTGACAGGTGCTGGCACGGAACCTTCGGTCCTTCGGCAGTCGGAGGGACCCTCGCGCCCGGGTGACGGGCGTCCGGGAGTGGACAGTTCGCCCCGCCCCGAGGTGTTCCACCACGCCCCGGGTACGCCGGAACTCGGCCGTACGGCGGGGTGGGGGTGGCCCGAAGGCAGGCAGCGCGGTGCCGGAGCGGGCACGGTGCACGGGACCGGTCCGGCGGGGAGGTGCGGGGGGACAGTGTGCGTCCGCGAGATGGCCGAGAGAGGAAGGAGTGCGCGAAGGGAAGCAGGCGGCCAGGTGAAGGCAAGGTGCGATGTGGGTGGCTGCTCGTGCATGGATCGGGACCGCGGCCCACGGCGTGACAGACGACGTGGCGACGACGCGATGATGCGTGGCAGCGAGAGGACCATACCCGGCTTGGCCCCGTGCGTCACTTCGCGGCACGCGGGTCGGCGGCGCAAGTGTCCTGATGCTACGCCCCGCCGGGCGCCGAGGGCCAGTGGCCCGCCGACTTTCCCCGCTCTGACCTGCGCCGATGCCCTGGCCGTGGGCAGGGAGCCGGGCCTGGGGCCCGGCCCGGGGATGAGAGGATTCCAGCGTTGCCCCGGCAGCCGGGAATGTCGGTGCCGCGCGGCACGCTGGTGTGTAGACCGGAACGCACCGCCGGCCGAGGTCGGCGGGGCGGGGAGTCCGGGCAGGTTAGGGCCGACGACGAGAAACGGTTGGGTGCGCGGTGCGTGATCCCGAGGCGCTGTACGAGCTGGAACCGCAGGGCATGGCGGCGGTGGCGGCTGCGAACGCGGCCGTGATGTCCACGACCGAGGGCGACGCCCCCGGCGGCCTGGTGCTGCTCTACCACTTCGAGGGCTTCATGGACGCGGGAGAGGCCGGCGAGCAGGTGATGACCCATCTGCTGGCCCAGGGCAGCCCGCAGGTGGTGGCCAGGTTCGACCACGATCGACTGGTGGACTACCGGGCCCGCCGTCCCGCGATGACCTTCGACCGCGAGAGCTGGACCTCCTACGACCCGCCGCAGATCCTGCTCCAGCTGGTCCAGGACGCCACCGGTGCCCCGTTCCTGCTGCTCACCGGCCCGGAGCCGGACGTCGAGTGGGAGGCCTTCGCGGCCGCGATCGCCGGCCTGGTGGAGCAGCTGGGGGTGCGCCTGGTGGTGGACTTCCACGGCATCCCGATGGGCGTGCCGCACACCCGCCCGGTCGGGCTGACCCCGCACGGCAACCGCCTCGACCTGGCCGCCGGCTACCCGCAGTGGTTCGAGAAGGCCCAGGTGCCCGGCAGCGCGCAGGCGCTGGTCGAGTACCGGCTGGCCGAGGCCGGCCACGAGGTGCTGGGCTTCGCCGTGCACGTGCCGCACTACGTGGCCCGCTCCCCCTACCCGGCCGCCGCCGTACTGATCCTGGAGGCCGTCCAGTCCGCCACCGGCCTGGTGCTGCCCGGCAACCAGCTGCGCGAGCGGGTCGGTGAGGTCTACGCCGACATCGAGGAGCAGCTGGCCCAGGGCGACGGCGAGCTGCGCTCGGCGATCCGCGGCATGGAGGGCCAGTACGACGCGGTGGCCGGTGCCGAGGGCCGCGAGAGCCTGCTGGCCGAGGCCGCCGAGCTGCCCTCGGCCGACGAGCTGGGCCGCCGCTTCGAGGAGTTCCTGGCCGAGCACGAGCGCGGCGAGCAGTAGCGGCGGGCGCGGTTCGCGCCCTCGGCGTTGTCGGAGCCGGGAGTCATCGGTGCCCGGTCGTTCGTTGCCCGGGTGGTGGTGACCGGCCGTCACCACCGGTTGGCCATGACCCCCATGGCAGTGCCGCCCGGGAGGCGCGTGTGATCGGCCGACCGAGGCGTGCCGGTCTGTCCGGCGTGGGTGTGCTGGCCGCACTGCTGGCGCTGGCCGGCTGCACCGGCGGCGCGACGCAGGCCGACCGGCAGCACCCTACGGTCGTCACGCCGAGCCCCACCGTGCCGAGCGGCCCGTACGTGGCGATCGGCGACTCCTACACCGCCGGACTGAAGGTCGACCCGGCGGGCGGCGGGGTCAAGGGCTGCTCCCGCTCGGCGGCCAACTACCCGTCCCTGGTGGCCGCGGGCCTGCACCTGGCGCCGGGCGGGTTCACCGACGTGAGCTGCTCCTCCGCCACCACGGCCGACCTCACGGCGGCCCAGCAGGTGACCGGTGGCAGCAATCCGCCGCAACTGGACGCGCTCAACGCCGGGACCGGCCTGGTCACCATCGGGATCGGCGGCAACGACGCGGGCTTCATGAAGGTGATGGAGCACTGCGCCGAGCAGGGCGTGGCCGCCACGCTGTTGCGGGCCATCGACCCCAAGGGCGCCAAGGACGCGCCCTGCCGGGACTCGTACACCGCGTCGGACGGCAGCGACAAGCTGGCCGGGGTGATCGGCACCGTCGGGGACAAGGTGGCCGGGGTGCTGGGCGAGGTCACCCGCCGGGCTCCGCACGCCAGGGTGTACCTGGTCGGCTACCCGGCGCTGCTGCCCACCGACCCGGCGAGCTGCGGTTCGCTGCTCGGCGGCGCGGTCACCGCCGGCGACCTGAGCTTCCTGGCCGCCCAGGAACAGCAGTTGAACGCGGTGCTGAAGGACCGGGCCAAGGCGGCCGGCGCGGTGTTCGTGGACACCTACACGCCCTCGCTCGGGCATGACATGTGCTCCGGCCAGTCGACCCGCTGGATCGAGCCGCCGTTCCCCGCCGCCGGACGGGCCCCGCTGCACCCGAACGCCGCGGGCCAGCAGGCGATGGCGGCGGCGGTGCTCAGGACCGTCCGCGGTGGCTGACGCCCGCTCAGGGCGGTGCCGCTGTTGGGGGTGGCGCTCGGGTTCTTCCTGGTCGAGCGCGCGCCGACGCCTCAGGCGGCCACGGCCCGCACGAGGGAACCCGCCGGCAGGTCGCGGTAGCGGCGCAGCGGGGAGAACCACAGGGTCAGGCCCGCCAGCGGTAGCGCGGCGCAGGTCAGCCACATCGCGGGCAGGACGCCGAGCCAATCGGCCAGTGCCCCGCCGAGCAGCGCTCCGAGCGGCATCAGGCTGTAGGCGAGGAACGAGCTGCTCGCGGTGATCCGGCCGAGCAGCTCGGCGGGGACGTAGCTCTGGGTGAAGGTGGCGCGCAGCACGTTGCCCGCCACCACGCCCGCCGAGACGGCCGCGCCGCCGATCAGGTAGCAGAGCATCCCGGCGCCGGGTCCGGTGAGCGGGATCAGCAGGACCAGGCCGGGCAGGCCGATCAGGAAGAAGAGCATCGCCCGGGCGGTGCCGAGCGCGGCGCCGACCCGGCGGGCCACCAGCGCGCCCAGGATGCCGCCGATGCTGGCGGCGCCGATCAGGGTGCCGAGCGCGCTCTCCGGCAGCTGGGCGCGGCCGAGCAGGAAGACCACCTGGATCGACTGGTAGGCCGTCAGGGCCAGGTTGCCCAGGGCCCCGTAGATCATGAAGCAGCGCAGCCAGGAGTCCCGGACGATCACCCGCAGGCCCTCGCCGACCTCGCTGAGCAGGGTCACCGGCTTGCGGTCGTCCGGCGCGGTGACCGCCTCGCGCTGCCGGATCGAACCGGTGCAGAGCAGCGAGACGAGGAAGGTCGCGGTGTTCGCCAGCAGGCTGTTGACCGGCCCGAAGACCTGTGCGAGGGCGCCGCCGGTGCCCAGGCCCACGATCTGCGCCGCCGAGGCGCTGCCCTGCAGCTTGGCGTTGCCCTCGGCGCGGTCCGGCTCGGCCACCAGGCTCGGCAGGTAGGCGGTGTAGGCGGTCTGGAAGAAGACGGTGCTGGTGCCGGCGCAGAGTGCGACGAGCAGCAGCTGGGGGTAGCTCAGCAGGCCGAGCACGGCGGCCGGCGGAACGGTCAGGTAGAGCAGCAGCGAGGCGGCGGCCGAGGCCAGCATGACGGTCCGCCGGCGCAGCCGGTCCACCCAGGCGCCCACCGGCAGGCCGATCAGCAGCCAGGGCAGCCAGGTGGCGGCGGGCAGCGCGGCGACCTCGAAGGCGCTGGCGTGCAGCCGGGTGACGGCGATCAGCGGTAACGCCAGGCCGGTGACCGAGGAGCCGTACTTGCCCGCCACCTCGCCGGCGAAGAGCAGCCTGAAGTCGCGGTGGCGGCGCAGCAGGCTGCGGCGGGGCGTGATCGCCCAGGAGGTGTCGGTGGTGGCGGTGGCGGTCTTCACTCGGACTCCTCGGTCGGTGCGGTCGGTGCGGTCGGTGCGGTCGGCCCGGTCGGTTCGGGCAGCATGGGCAGGACCTGGAACTGGATCAGGACGGGCTGGGCCCCGTCCGGCACGGGCGCCTCGGGATCGGGCACGTGGCGCCGCACCACGGCCAGCAACTCCTGCCCGAGGGCGTGGAGTTGGGAGGGGGTGAGGCGAACGTCGCCCCAGTCGGACATGTGCCCGGAGCCGACCCAGTCGCCGGTCAGCGGCACCGACAGGGCGCGCGCCGCCCGCCGGAAGGTCCGCTCCAGGTAGTGCTGCTGGTAGACCGACAGCGCCTGGCTGGTCTCCGGGTCCACCGACAGCTCGCGGGTGTTGAGCACCAGCGTGCGGTCCTTCCGTCGCCACCAGCGCTCGCGCTTGGTGCCGCGCCCCATCTCCTCCTCGATGTAGCCGTGCTCGGCCAGGTGGCGCAGGTGCCAGCTGACGGTGCCGGTGTTCTCGCCGAGCTGGGCGGCGAGCCTGGCCGAGGTGGCGGGGCCCTGGTCGCTGAGCAGGTCCAGGATCCGCATCCGCAGCGGGTGGGCGAGGGCGCGCAGGCTGCGCGGGTCGACGGTCCGGGAGTCGGACGGGCCGGTGGGGCCGGTGGGGCCAGTGGGTTCGGCCGGGGGCTCGTTGGTCATGATGCAGAGACTAGCTTGCAGAGGATCCTCTGCATGGGAGAATGTGCAGAGAGTTCTCTGCAATATTTCGAGCGTGCTGCGTCGGAACCGTCACAGTGGCGGCGTACGGTAGCTGTCATATGGACGCCACGTACGCTGCCGCGCACCAGGACCCGCACGACGACCCGCACGACGACCGACCTGACGGCCCATCGGGCGGCCGGCCCGACGAGCACGCCGAGGCCCGCTGGGTGCCCGAGCCGGACAAACGCCCCGGCCGCACCGCCTACCAGCGCGACCGGGCCCGGGTGCTGCACTCCGCCGCGCTGCGCCGACTGGCCGGCACCACCCAGGTGGTGGCCCCGATGCGCAGCGACTTCCCCCGCACCCGGCTCACCCACTCGCTGGAATGCGCGCAGGTGGGCCGGGAGTTGGGCGCCGCGCTGGGCTGCGACCCGGACCTGGTGGAGACCGCCTGCCTGGCGCACGACATCGGCCACCCGCCGTTCGGCCACACCGGCGAGGAGGCGCTGGACCAGGCCGCCAAGGAGTGCGGGGGCTTCGAGGGCAACGCCCAGTCGCTGCGCATCCTGACCCGCCTGGAGCCCAAGCGCTTCGCTCCGCTCGACGAGGCCCCGGTCCGGCTGGCGCCCCGCCCCGGGCGCAGCGTCGGCCTCAACCTGAGCCGGGCCGCGCTGGACGCCGCCACCAAGTACCCGTGGCCGCGCGGCGGCCACCCCCTCGACCCGGACTCCGCCAAGTTCGGCGTCTACGCCGACGACCTGCCGGTCTTCCGCTGGCTGCGCTCGGGGGCCCCGCAGGGCCGCAGGTGCTTCGAGGCCACCGTGATGGACTGGTCGGACGACGTCGCCTACTCCACCCACGACGTGGAGGACGGCCTGTACGCCGGGCACATCGACCCGGCCGCGCTGCGCAGCGCGGACGAGCGGGCCGAGCTGTTCAAGGTGGCCGAGCGGTACGCGCCCGGCGCCGAGCCCGAGGAGTTCGGCGCGGCACTGGACCGCCTGCAGGCCGAGGAGTGGTGGCCCGCCTCCTACGACGGCTCGCCGCGCAGCCGGGCCGGGCTCAAGGACATGACCAGCCAGCTGATCGGCCGGTTCTGCCTGGCCGCCGAGCAGGCGACCCGGGCGCGCTACGGCCCGGGAAGGCTGACCAGGTACGCGGCCGAGCTGGTGGTCCCCATCGGCGTACGGCTGGAGTGCGCGGTGCTCAAGGCCGTCGCCGTCCGCTACGTGATGCAGCGCGACGAGCAGGCCCAGCTGCGGACCCGGCAGCGGATCGTGATCGCCGAGCTGGCCGAGCTGCTGGCCGCCGGCGACCCGGCCGACCTGGACCCGGTCTTCGCCGCCCAGTACGCCGAGGCCGAGGACGACCAGGGGGCGCTACGCGCCGTGATCGACCAGATCGCCACCCTCACCGACGCCTCGGCGCTGGCCTGGCACGCCCGCCTGGTTTCCGCCGCCCGGCCCTGACCCGACCCCGTACACTTCCAAGGTGGCGGGACGGATCAGGGATGAAGACGTACAGGCGGTGCGCGACGCGCTGCCCATCGACGTGGTCGTCGGCGACTACGTGCAGCTCACCAACGGCGGCGGGGGCCAGCTGAAGGGCGTCTGCCCGTTCCACGACGAGAAGTCCGCCTCCTTCTACGTCAGTCCGAGCAAGGGTGTCTTCCACTGCTTCGGCTGCCAGGAGAGCGGCGACACGATCTCCTTCCTGATGAAGATCGAGCACTTCTCCTTCGCCGAGGCCGTCGAGCGGATGGCCACCCAGGCCAACATCACGCTGCGTTACGAGGAGGGCGGCTACTCCTCGCGCGGGCAGCAGGGTGAGCGCACCCGGCTGGTGGAGGCCCACAAGGTGGCTGCCGCCTGGTACCGCGAGCAGCTGGAGACGCCGGAGGGCCAGATCGGCCGCTCCTTCCTGGCCGAGCGCGGCTTCGATGCCGAGGCGGCCGCGCGGTTCGGCGTCGGCTACGCCCCGGCCGGCTGGGAGCACCTGGTCCGCTATCTGCGCGGCAAGGGGTTCACGGACCGGGAGATCCTGCAGGGCGGCCTGGCCTCGCAGGGCCAGCGCGGCGGGCTGATCGACCGCTTCCGTGGCCGTCTCGTCTGGCCGATCAGGGATGTGGCGGGCGAAGTGGTCGGCTTCGGCGCGCGCCGGCTGCGCGAGGACGACAACGGGCCCAAGTATCTCAACACCCCCGAGACGCCGATCTACAAGAAGTCGCACGTGCTGTACGGCATCGACCTCGCCAAGAAGGAGATCGCCAAGACCGGGCGCGCGGTGGTGGTCGAGGGCTACACCGATGTGATGGCCTGTCATCTGGCCGGTGTCACCACGGCGGTGGCCACCTGCGGTACCGCCTTCGCCGAGGATCACATCAAGATCATCCGTCGGCTGCTGATGGACACCAGCCAGTACCGCGGCGAGACGGTCTTCACCTTCGACGGCGATGCGGCCGGCCAGAAGGCCGCGCTGCGCGCCTTCGAGGACGACCAGAAGTTCGCCGCCCGCACCTCGATCGCGATCACTCCCGACGGCATGGACCCGTGCGAACTGCGGCTGGCCCAGGGCGAGGAGGCGGTCCGCGAGCTGATCGCCAACCCGGTGCCGCTCTTCGAGTTCGCGCTGCGCTCCACCGTCGCCCGGCACCGGGTGGACGCGGCCGAGGGCCGCGCCGCCGCGCTGGAGGAGGCGGCCCCGATCGTCGCCAAGATCAAGGACCCGTCGATCCGGCACGAGTACGCGGTCCAGCTCGCCGGTCTGCTCGGCATCCTGGACGAGCAGTTCGTGGTCCGCCGGGTGGGCCAGATCTCCCGCTGGCAGCGCGAGTCGCCGCAGCAGGGCCGCGGCCAGCAGCGCAGGATCGAGCCGCAGGTCGCGCCGTCCCGGCCGGTGCTGCGTCTGGACCCGCGCGACCCGGCCCAGTTCGTCGAGCGCGAGCTGCTCAAGCTCGCGCTGCAGCACCCCGAGCTGGTCAGCCCGGCCTTCGACCAGTACGCCGAGGAGGAGTTCACGGCCCCGCCGTACGCGGCCGTGCGCCGGTCGATCGGCAAGGCCGGCGGCACCACCTACGGTGCCGCGCTGCCGCACTTCCTCACCCAGGTCCAGGAGATCGCCGAGAACGACCAGATCCGCTCGCTGATCAACGAGTTGACGGTCGAGCCGGTGCGCACCCGGCGCAAGCCGGACGAGATCTACGCGGGCGAGTTCCTGGTCAAGCTGCGCCGTGCCTCGGTCAGCCGCCGGGTCCAGGAGGTCCGGGCCCAGCTCCAGCGGCTGGGCAACCGCGCCACGGCCGAGGAACTCGGTCCGGTGCAGCAGGAGTTGTGGGCACTGCAGCAGTACGACGACAACCTGAAGACGCGCGGGCCCGCCGGGCTGTGACCCGCGGGCCGGCCCGGGCGGGCGGCTGGTGACGGATTTTCAGCATCGGACTATCGGCGCGGACCTGTGGCGTACCCCACACTGAAGGGGTCTCAAGTCCGTCGATGTCCGGGCGTCCTCGCCCGCGGAGGGTGGGCCCCTTGGAGATCGTCAGAGCGCCCGAGGAGGTGCCGCCCACCGCCGGGTTCGCGGCCGGGCCGGGCCCCGCCGAGCCGGAACCGGCGCCGGGCCCCGCCGAGCCCGACGCCGATGGGCCTGACATCGACGAGCCCGACACCGACGACCGCGCTCCGGCCGAGCCGGACGGCCGAGGCCTGTCCGCGGCCCTGGCCGGGCAGGACGCCCAGGGCCCCGCCGCCGACCTGTTCCGCCAGTACCTGCGCGAGATCGGCCGGATCAAGCTGCTGTCCGCCGTCGAGGAGGTGGAGCTGGCCCGGCAGGTCGAGGCCGGCCTCTTCGCCGAGCAGTACCTCGGTGAACACGGCCTGCCGGAGGGCCCGTTGGCCGATGAGTTGGACCAGCTGGTGGTGCTCGGCCGGATCGCCAAGCGGCGGCTGATCGAGGCCAACCTGCGTCTGGTGGTCTCGGTCGCCAAGCGCTTCATCGGCCGCGGCCTGACCATGCTGGACCTGGTCCAGGAGGGGAACCTCGGCCTGATCCGGGCCGTCGAGAAGTTCGACTACACCCGCGGCTACAAGTTCTCCACCTACGCGACCTGGTGGATCCGCCAGGCGATGAGCCGCGCGCTGGCCGACCAGGCCCGAACCATCCGGGTCCCGGTCCATGTGGTCGAGCTGATCAACCGGGTGCTGCGGGTGCAGCGCCGGCTGCTCCAGGAGCACGGCACCGAGCCCACCATGGCCCAGCTGGGCCTGGCGCTGGAGCTGACCGAGGTACGGGTGCGCGAGGTGCTGCGGCTGGCCCAGGAGCCGGTCTCGCTGCACACCCCGATCGGGGCCGAGGAGGAGGTGGCGCTCGGCGACCTGATCGAGGACGCCGACGCCGCCTCCCCGGCCGAGAGCGCCGCCTTCCTGCTGCTGCGCGAGCACTTGGAGGCGGTGCTGGCCACGCTCGGCGAGCGCGAGCGCAAGGTGGTGGAACTGCGCTACGGGCTCGCCGACGGGAGGCCGCGCACCCTGGAGGAGATCGGCGCGCTCTTCGGGGTGACCCGGGAGCGGATCCGCCAGATCGAGGCCAAGACCCTGGCCAAGCTGCGCGATCACGCGTTCGCCGACCAGTTGCGCGGATACCTGGACTGATGGACTGGCTGGGCCGTCAACTAGCCTGGGACGGTCCAGCGTTGGGCACCGCTGCCGTTGCAGGGCCAGATCTGCGGCTGGGTGCCGTCGGTGGTGTTGCTGCTCGGTAGATCCAGGCACAGGCCGGAGGGCGGGTTGAGCAGTGAGCCGTCCGAGCGCGGCCACCACTGCTGGGCGCCGGTGCCGTTGCAGGTCCACAGCTGCACCTTGGTGCCGGCGGCGGTACCGCTCTGGGTGATGTCCAGGCAGTGGCCGCCGAAGGCCTGGACGGAGCCGTCCGAGGCCGTCGTCCACTGCTGGGCGGCGCTGCCGTTGCAGGTCCAGAGCTGCACCTTGGTGCCGTCGGCGCTCTGGCTGTGATCGACGTCGAGGCACTTGCCGGCCAGTCCGGTGATCGTGCCGGTGGCCGGGGCGGCCGGCCCGACGTCGAAGGACGGTGGTGCGTCGGCCGGTGTGTTGCCCCACCACGGGTCCGGTGACGTGCTCAGCCCGTAGTCCACGGTGCCGCCGGTCCGGACGAACTGCTCGCTCAGCCAGGGCTGCTGGGTCCAGGTGCCGTTGACGTTCAGGCCGTAGACGTAGGGTGCGTTGTCCGCGGCGGCCGGGGCGTTGAGGTTGATCACCACGCCGTTGCCGCGGGTGATCGTCACGGCGGGGAAGAGCGGGCCGGCGATGGCCAGTTCGGACCGCCCCGGTACTTCCGGGTACAGGCCGATCGAGGCCCAGACGGCCCAGGAGGAGATCTCCCCGAGGTCGTCGTTGCCGGGCTCGCCGTTCGGCGCGTCGGAGAAGAGGCCGGTCAGTGCCTGGCGGACCACGGCCTGGGTGCGGTACGGGCGGCCCGCGTAGTCGTAGAGCCAGGGGGTGCCGACCGAGGGTTCGTTGCCCAGGTAGGCGTAGGGCGCGGTCGGGCCGGCGTTGAGCTGGCCGAAGAAGGAGTCCAGTCGGCTCGCCACCGCGTCGTTGCCGCCCATCGCGTCGAACAGGCCGCGCAGGTTCTGCGGCACTGCCCAGGTGTACTGCGCGCCGTCGCCCTCGGTGAACCCGTCCGGCGAACTCGGTTCGAAGTTGGGCCAGTTGTGGTCGGCGTAGCGGGGCTGCAGGTAGTCGGTGCCGATGTTGAAGAGGTCGCGCCAGTCGGCCGAGCGGTGCAGGTAGACGTCCTGCGCCAGGGTGAAGCCCAGCCGGCCCGCGAGTTGGGAGATCGCGAAGTCGGCACTGGCGTACTCCAGGGTCTCCGAGGCCGGCCAGAACTCGGTCGAACCGGAGGGGATGAAGCCCTCGCTGTCGTAGAGGGCGTGCCCGGGGCGCTCGTTGTCCTTGGTCGTGCCGGCCAGCGCCAGCCAGATCAGACCCCAGGCGTCGAAGTCGGTCGCACCGAAGGCGTACAGGTCGCTCGCGATGATCGGCAGTGGATCCCCGATCATCACCCCGGTGCCGCTGTTCGCCAGCGTCCAGCGGTCCAGGTATCCGGCCTGGTTGCCCTGGTTGACGATCGACTGGCCGATGTCGGAGGCCTGTTGGGGAGCCAGGAACGCGAGCAGCTGGGCCTCGGACCGGTAGATGTCCCAGCCGGAGAAGTCCGCGTACTGGGCGTGGCCGGCCGCGACCGTGTGCAGCTGTCCGTCGAAGCCGAGATAGCGCCCGTCGGTATCGCTGAACACGCTCGGATCCATCAGGGAGTGGTACAGCGCGGTGTAGAAGGTCCGGGTGTCCGCCAGGGTGCCGCCCGCGACGGCGATCCGGTCCAGCATGCCGTCCCAACCGGTCCGGGTGGCGGCCTGGATCTGGCCGAAGGTGCTGGTGCCCTGCTCGGCCTGCAGGTTGGCCAGCGCGCCCGCGGTACTGACGAAGGAGATGCCGACCCGGGCGGTGACGGTGCGGTTGGCCGAGGTGTCGAAGGAGACCTGGGCGAGTGAACCGCCGGTCAGCGTGGCCTGGCTGAACGGACGGTCGAAGACGGCCACGAAGTACAGCCGGTAGTGGTTGCCGGAGCCGCAGAAGTTTCCGCTGTCGGTGTAGCCGGAGAGCTGGTCCGTCCCGATCGTGATCGCACCGGTGGCGGTGTTGGCCGCTTCGCCGGCGTTCACCGTCAGTGCGGCGGGCCGGCCGGCCGGGTAGCTGAACTGGGCGATCCCCGAGCGCTGGGTGACGGCCAGGTCGGTTCTGATCCCGTTGTCGAAGGTGACCGAGTAAGTCCCCGGCGAGGCCGACTCGTTGGTGTGGGAGAAGGTGGCGTAGGCGGCCGGGCCAATGCCGAGGGTCGGCATGAACGGGACGTTCTCGTAGTCGCCGCAGCCGGCGCCGGATATGTGGGTGAGACTGAACCCGCGGATCCGGTTGTCGTCGTAGAAGTAGCCGCCGTGCTGGTCGGTGACCGTGTCCGGGCTCCACTGCATCATCCCGAAGGGGGCGACGGCGCCGGGGAAGGTGTTGCCGGACCCACCGCCGTTCCCGTAGTCGGGCGCGCCGGGCTGCGTGCCGACGAACGGATTCACGTACTGGGCCGGGTCGTTGACCGTGGTGCGCGGCGCCGTGTACGGACCGGCGGAGCTCGCGGTGGCCGCTCTGGTGGTGGCGTTGGCCGCGGGCGCGGGTTGGGCGCAACTCGCCGTCACGAGTGTCGCGCAGGCCGCCAGAGCCACCGAACTCCGCCGCCGCCAGGCGCGCGGATGGCGTTCGGGGCGGCGGGTGCCGGATGGACGGCGGGTGCCGGAGGGACGGACGGGGCTCGCCTGCCGGGACGGGCGTGGCGGGCGTGGGGGCCGCTGGGGCCGCAGGTGGCGCGAGATTTTCGGGCGTCGCAAGATGCGCAACTGATCCCACCTCCTGACTCACTGTCAGTGTTCCCGTGCGGAGCGTGATAACGCATGGTGGGATCGGTCATCTGTTCAGCTTCTGTTCTCACGCCACCAGTTGACTCCGGCGTCGCCTGTTGACCTGTCGCCACCGGTCGGCCCGTCGCCGCCCGATGGCGGCGGCCTCAGTGGTGGAAGCCGCTCTCCGGTTGGATTCCCCGCTCCTGCGCGGGTCCCGGCTGGCGCGACAGCTCGGGCAGCAGCCGGGCGAGGTCGGCGAGCAGCAGGTCCGCCAGGTCCATGGTGAACCCGTTGCGGCAGACCACCCGCAGCACCGACAGGTCCGTCAGGTTGTCCGGGAAGGTGTAGGCGGGAACCTGCCAGCCGCGCTCGCGCAGCCGCCGGGAGACGTCGAAGACGTCGAAGGCCGTCACCCCGTCGGCCACCGTGAAGGCGAAGACCGGCAGCTGGTCACCCCGGGTGAGTAGTCGGAAGGAGCCCAACTTCTCGATTTCGGCGGCCAGATGACGGGCCACCCGGCGGCAGGACTGCTGCACCGCGCGGTAGCCCTCGCGGCCCAGCCGCAGGAAGTTGAAGTACTGCGCGACCACTTCGGCGCCGGGCCGGGAGAAGTTCAGCGCGAAGGTCGGCATCTCGCCGCCCAGGTAGTTGACCTTGAAGACGAGTTCCTTGGGCAGCGCCTCGTGGTCGCGCCACAGTGCCCAGCCCACGCCCGGGTAGACCAGCCCGTACTTGTGGCCCGAGGTGTTGATCGAGGCGACCCGGGGCAGCCGGAAGTCCCAGAGCAGGTCGGGGTCGAGGAACGGCGCCACCATGCCGCCGGAGGCGCCGTCCACGTGCACCGGGATGTCCAGGCCGGTGCGCTGCTGCAACTCGTCCAGCGCCGCGCAGATCTGCTGGATCGGCTCGTAGGAGCCGTCGAAGGTGGAGCCGAGCACGCCGACCACGCCGATGGTGTTCTCGTCGCAGAGCGCCAGCGCCGACTCGGCGTCCAGGTGGTACCGCTCGCCCTCCATCGGCGCCAGCCGGCACTCCACCTCCCAGAAGTTGCAGAACTTCTCCCAGCAGATCTGGACATTGACGCCCATCACCAGGTTCGGCCGGGCCCCGGCGTCGTACCGGTCCTGGTTGCGGCGCATCCAGCGGCGCTTGAGCGCGAGGCCGGCGAGCATGCAGGCCTCGCTGGAGCCGGTGGTGGAGCAGCCGACCACCTGCTCCGGGTCCGGCGCGTGCCACAGGTCGGCCAGGATCGCCACGCAGCGCCGCTCCAGCTCGGCGGTCTGCGGGTACTCGTCCTTGTCGATCATGTTCTTGTCGGCACACTCGGCCATCAGCCGGTCGGCCTCCGGCTCCATCTGCGTGGTGACGAAGGTCGCCAGGTTGAGCTTGGCGTTGCCGTCCAGCATCAGCTCGTCGTGGATCAGCTGGTAGGCGATGTGCGGCGGCAGCGGGGCGTGGTGCAGCCGGTGCTTGGGTGGTGCCATCCGCATCGTCCCGACCGGATCCGCCTCGCCCAGCAGGGCATTGACGGCCAGTCGGTGGTCCGCGCTCGAGCCGGTGTGCAGCGCCATGCCTCAGAAGCCCTTCGTGGGAGACCAGGGCTTTCCACGCTACGGCCTTTCCGGCGGACCTTGTCGGATCAGCGCGCGGCAAGGTCCGCCGGAAAGGCCCTGGGCCATCTAGGCGATCTCAGGGTGGGTTTGGTCGCGCACCACGCCGTACTGCTGCCGGACGGCGGCACCGAACGGCTGGTCCGGGTCGGGCTCGAAGGTCTGCGCCTCCGGCAGCTCCCACTGCGGTGGCTCGGGCGTGCCGGCCAGCGCCCAGGCGGCCTGCCGGGCCGCGCCGCGCGCCGCGTGGTCGCCCGGCGGCGGGATCACCACCGGCACGCCGAAGATCGCCGGGGCGATCTCGCGCACCGCCGCCAGCCGCCCGACCGCGCCCAGCAGGAAGACCCGACGGACCGTCACGCCCTTGGCGCGCAGCGCGTCCAGGGCATCGGCGATGTTGCAGAGCATGCCCTCCACGGCGGCCCTGGCCAGGTGCTCGGGCGTCATCGACTCGGCCCGCAGACCCGTCAGGGTGCCCGCCGCGTGCGGTAGTCGGGGCGTGCGCTCGCCCTCCAGGTAGGGCAGCAGGACCATCCCGTAGGCGCCGGGGGAGGAGTGCAGCGCCAGCTCGCTCAGCCCCTCCAGGTCGCGACCGAGCAGGTTGGCGGTGGACCGCAGCACCTGGGCGGCGTTGAGCGTGCCGATCATCGGCAGGTGGTGCCCGGTGGCGTCGGCGAAGGAGGAGACGGTGCCGCTGGGGTCCACCACCGGCTGCTCGTGCACCGCGAAGATGGTCCCGAAGGCGCCGAGCGAGACCACCGCATCGCCCGGCAACAGGCCAAGGCCCAGCGCGGCGGCCATGTTGTCGCCGGTGCCGGCCGAGATCAGCAGGCCCTCGGGGGTGTGGCCGGCGGGCTCGTTGGGGCCGAGTACCTCGGGCAGCCGCAGCAGCTCATGGCCGAGCGCCAGCTTGATCAGGTCCTGCCGGTACTCGCCGGTGATCGGCGACCAGTAGCCGGTGCCGGAGGCGTCGCCGCGGTCGGTGGTGCGCCGCTGCGGGTGGCCGAGCAACTGCCAGACCAGCCAGTCGTGCGGCAGCAGCACCTCGGCGATCCGCCGGGCGTTGGCCGGCTCGAACTCGGCCAGCCAGCGCAGCTTGGCGATGGTGTAGGTGGCGGCCGGGACCGCGCCGATCGCCTCCGTCCAGGCGGCCGGGCCGCCGAGCGCGTCCACCAGCGCGGCCGCGGCCCCCGAGGAGCGCGGGTCGGTCCACAGCAGCGCCGGGCGCACCAGCACGCCACCCGCGTCCAGGCCGATCAGACTGTGCTGCTGGGCGGAGACCCCGATCGCCCGCACCCCCTCCAGCAGCCCGCCGGTGGCCGCCTCGCCCAGCGAGTGCAGCCAGGACTGCGGGTCCGCCTCGGTGGCACGGGCCTGCGAGGCCTCGGAGGCCGGGTGCGGGGCCTTGCCGGAGCGCAGCACGGCCCCGGTGTCGGCGTCACACGCGACGATCCGGGTGCGAAGGGTCGAGCTGTCGATGCCCGCGACGATGGCCATGAGAGAGATCATGCCGCAGCCGGGGCCGCCCGTTCCGCCGTCCCGCGCAAGTGTTGCCCACTCGGTACGCCCGCCGGTGGCGGCCGGGCCTCACCCGTCACCCACGGCGGCCGGCCGTGAGCGCACGGCGAGAGCCGGCACCTTCAGGGGCGTACGGTGCCCCAGCTGTCATCCGCTTCCCGTTTGCGGTTGAAGCAGGCCACCCGGTCGGTGAGCGCGTTCGGCAGCTTCTCGCCGACCCGCCCGGTGACCGCGCCCACCGCCTTGCCCGCCGCCGAGCCGGCCGACTCCTTGGCCCGCTGGGTGGCGCCCTGCACCGTCGGGTGCTGCGCGACCTTCTGCGCGGCGGCGGCGATCTGCTCGTAGCGCTGCCGGCCGGCCCGGGCTCCCAGCACGTAGCCGGTCGCGGCCCCCACGACGAACGTCAGCTTCCACATCTCTGGGCCTCCACCCTCTTCACGCGGCGCCTGCCGCGATGCCCTACCCGTCCCGCCGGTCGGTGAACCGCCCCGCGTCCCGTCCAGCATCCTCGCCCCGGACCCGCAGGGCGCGCCGGGGCACGCCGGAGGGGGCGAAGCCGCGGCCGGGCGGGGCCGGCCCGGGAAAGCGATTGGCGGAGCACCCCCCTGGATGCGCTAATGTATGTCCCGCAGCAAGCGCCCGACAGTGTGCGCTGCGAACAACACAATCCCGCATAGCTCAATTGGCAGAGCAGCCGACTGTTAATCGGCAGGTTATTGGTTCGAGTCCAATTGCGGGAGCTCAAGCAGCTGAGCCGGTGTCATCCGGCTCGGGTCGCTTGACACAGTGATCCCCCATAGCTCAATTGGCAGAGCAGCCGACTGTTAATCGGCAGGTTATTGGTTCGAGTCCAATTGGGGGAGCAGCTCGACGCCCTCCGGTCCGCCGGGGGGCGTTTGTCGTTCCCGTCCCGCTTGCCCCGACCTGTCCCGCCTGTCCCGCCCGCCTCCTGGCGGTCGGTGCGGGCTGACCCGGTGTCAGCCGGTGGCCTGCTGGTACAGCGCCGAGACCCGGTCGTCGAAGCTCACGCTGTAGGAGACGGCCGGGCTGTCGCCGCCCTCCTGGTACCCGCCGATCACGCCCACCACCGTGCCGCCGCCGTCGGCCGGGCCCAGGTCGGTGAGCCAGGGGCTGCCGCTGGTGCCGTCCGAGAAGCCGCCGCAGTCGAACCGCTCCTGGGTGGCGCTCTGCGCGCTGGTCCTGGTGGAGCAGGTGATCGGCTCCTCGTGGTCGTACGGGTAACCGGTGATGGTCACCGCCAGGTCGAAGCCGCGGTTCACCCCCAGCCGGTTGCCGCCCACCACGTCCTCGATCTGCTTGCCGGCGGACGGCTGGACCGTGAGGAACGCCACGTCGTACTCCGGGTCGGCGTCCTTCTGCCAGCGCTCGTCGGTGACGACCCGGTCCACCGTCCAGGTACCGAGCTCCGTCTGGCCGTCCCGGTAGCCGGGCGCGAAGGACAGGCCGGTCATCGGGGTGCCGTCGGAGTTGGTGACGCAGTGCGCGGCGGTGATCAACAGGTCGTGGGAGGGGCTGTCCACCACGCTGGCGGTGCAGGAGCGGCTGCTGCCCTGGTCGGCCAGCAGCACCCCGACCCGCTGGTCGAGCGCGTCCGGTGGGGCGGCGCTGGCGCTCAGCCCGGGTGGCGGGTGCGCGCCGGGCGGCCGGCAGCCGGCGGCGGCCAGGACACCGGCCAGCGCGGCGCAAATCGCCAGCGCGCGGCGCGCCTGCCCCCGCCCGGTCATCCGCCGCACCCTTCGGCCCGCTCCGGCGCGGCGCGCCGGACGTCAGCCTCAAGATCTATCAGGCCGACACCGGCCCGCGCCAGGTGCGGGCCGCGATGCGGTGGCCGCCCGACGCGGAGTCAGCCGGTGGCGCGGTCGTAGAGCGCCTGGACGGTGTCGTCGAAGTAGCTGCTGTAGGAGATGTCCGGGGTGTTCCCGCCCTGCTGGTATCCGCCGATCACCCCGACCACCGTGCCGGTCTTGGTCCGCGGGTCGAAGCCGGTCACCCACGGGCTGCCGCTGGTGCCGCCGGTGTAGTCGGGGCAGGCGATCCTCAGCTGGGTGGTGCTCTGCTCGGCGGTGGTGTTCATGCAGGTGATCGGCACGTCCGCGGTGCTCGGGTAGCCGGTCATCCGCACCGGCAGCTGGTAGCCCTTGTCGACGCCGAGCTTGTTGGCCCCCAGCACCTGCTGGACCTGCTTGCCGCCCTGCGGCTGGACGACGGCGAAGGCCACGTCCAGATCCGGGTTGCCCTGCTGCGCCCAGCTCGGGTCCACCGTGATCGCCGACAGTGGCCAGACGCCGTTCGGCGCGTCCCCGCCGCGGTAGCCGGGGACGAAGACCAGGTCGGCCCGCTGACCCACCCCTGGGTCGTAGACGCAGTGCGCGGCGGTGACGATCAGGTTCTGCCCCGCGCTGTCCACCACGCTGGCGGTGCAGAAGTGGTCACCCGAGGCGTCATTGGTGAAGACCGCGCCGACCAGCGCGTTGATCGTGGTGGGGGAGGCGGTCCTGGTGGTGCCCTTGTGCTTGTCGAAGGCGGCCAGGAACCGCTGCTTGTTCCAGCCGCCGTGGTGCGGGCCCGGCGAGGCGCTCGCACCGGCCGAGGAGCCGGGGGAGAGCGCCTGGCCCGGTCGTCCGTCGGACGAACCGCAGCCCGCGGTGGTGACCGAGATCACCAGGGCGGCCGCCAGGCCGAGCGGCACCCTACGCGCCGTCATTCGGACTCCCTCCACCGGCTCCTGGGGCACCAGCTTCACTCGGGCGGCAGCGTACTGCCACCCCGGAGCCGACCGGGCTCTCGACGACCCGTGGGCCGCTGGACCGGGCCCGGGAGCGCATTCGTGGTGCGCCCCCGGCGCGCACCACGGCTGATCGACCGGATATGCTGCCCGAGGCGGCCCAGCGGGGCCGTCTGTGCTGCGATGGACAGCCACTGTGGTGGCCAGTACCGACGCGGTGAGTCGGGGCGGTAGCTCAGCCGGTTAGAGCAGGGGACTCATAATCCCTGGGTCGTGGGTTCGAGTCCCACCCGCCCTACTCCGGGATCCTCGGGGTCCATCCATCGAATCCGGGTGGCTGACCTGCGGAAACCCTCGCTCGTCAGGCCAGAGCATAGGCCACCGGGCTGCCCTCGGGCCCCGCGCCACGCCGGAATTCACCTCCATGGCCGAACCGTTGGCCCCGAACCGCCGGCCCCGGTCAACTCCGGGTGAAGGTGCGGGTGGCGGCCGCGGCGATGGCCAGGCCCAGCGTCCAGCCGAGGACGGTCAGCACCACCGTGACCACCGCCGGGACCCCGTGGTACTGCCAGACGTCGACCTGGCCGAAGTGGATGATCGGGATCAGGCGGTCGGCGGCGTAGAGCACCGGGTTGAAGGCCGACTCGTCCTCGCTGCTCACGTGTTGCGGCCGCACGGTGCTGAAGTAGCAGCTGGCGACGACCAGCAGGCCGACCGCCCAGCCGAAGGCGCGCATCGGCCGGTAGCCGTAGCCGACCAGGGCGTCCAGCAGCCGGCCGGGTATCCGGCGCCACCAGGGCAGATGGGCGCTCAGCGAGCGCATCTTCGCGAGCAGCACGGTCCGGGCCTCGCCGTCGTTGCCGAGCGCGCGGTAGTAGGAGGCCAGTTGCTCGTAGGGCTGGGCGCGGTAGCTGCCGGTACTGGTCCGGTCGGTGCGCACCTGGCGGCGGAGCAACCGCAGCCGGTCGCGGGCTTCCAGGTAGCGGGCGAAGGAGCCGTAGCTGAAGCCGTCCAGGTTGAGCCGGTCCGGCCAGGACACCAGGTCGTCGCGGATCCCGGACTCGACGGTCGCGCCGTAGAGGGTCAGCAGGGCCTCGGGGCTGGTCATTCCCCGCACGTCGAGGTGGCCGACGCGGGCGCTGGTCAGCCGGATCTCGCCGTCGGTGGTGAAGCCGTTGCTCAGGTTCAGGGTGCCGGCCACCGTCATCCGGCTCGCGTTCAGCACCGCCTGCTCCCAGGTCGCCCTGGCGCCGTCCGCCGGGGCGGGCCGGTGCAGGGTCGCCCCGCTCATCATCAGGCTGGCGCCGATCCACGCGCCGAGCAGGCTCATCGAGCCGTGGGCGGTGAAGTTCCGCTCCTCGGCGGTGGTCCGGTCCGGACGGAAGGATGCCTCACTGGCGACGGTCATCGAGGTGCCGTTGAACGCGCCGCCCTCCGGGCCGGTCAGCGTGGCGCCGTCGAACAGCAGGGCGCTGCCGATGTGCGCCCCCGGCAGCCGCACTTCGCCGACCGCCTCCAGCCGCTGGGCCAGCAGGCTTCGGCCGACCCGGATACCACCGGCGTTGAGTGACTTGCCGCCGGGCGCGGTGTTCAGCAGCCTCGCGTCGTTCACCGTCACCTGGCCGCTGACCACCGCGTTGATCAGGCTGAACGAGCCGGTGACGGTGATCCGGTTGGCCAGCAGGCTGCCCTCGACCGTGATGCCGTCGGCGTGCACCGCGAAGCGCTCGCCGCCCTCGACCACCGCGTCGCGCAGGTCGAGGGTGCCGTGCACCTGGGCGCCGTACGCGCTGAGGGTGGTCAGGTGGGAGCCGCTCAGATCGATCGGTCCGGTGGTCGCCTCGTCCAGCGTGACCGGCCCCTCGAACCGGCAGCCCTGGAGCAGCACTTGGGAGGTGAACCGCCCGTGCGCCCCGCTGAGCCGACCGGTGATCCGGGCGCCGGCGAGCCGCAGTGCCGAGACCGCTCCGGCCACCGTCGGCCGGGCGCCGAGCAGCAGGGCGGCGATCACCTCGCCGCGCACCACCCGGTCCTCGCCCCACTGGTCGGCCTGCGCCGGGCGGTCCAACTCCTCGTCCCCGGTGCGCAGATCGACCAGGTCGCCATGGGGGAAGGCCTGCCAGACCCGCCGCTCGACCGGGCTGAGCCGGCCGAGCCGGCGGGGTATCTCACTGATCCTGGGGTGGCGGATTCGGCTCATGGCGACCATGCTGCCGTATCCCGCCGACGCCGTCGGCATCGTGATGATCACAGTCCTGAGCGGGCGTCAGCTCCGAGGTGGGAGCGGCCCCTGCCCAGCCCCCGCCGGTGCCTAGCTCAACCGGTCGGTCAACCAGCGGGCGCCGCGCAGCACGGCGGCCCGGCGGCGCTGGCGCCGGGAGTTGAAGCGGGCCTGGGCGGGGATCCGGCCCGGCGGCGTGGCGGCCAGGTCGGCGAGCCGGGCGGCGGAGCGGGCCAGCTCGGCCAGCAGCCGGCGGCGTTGCTCGGGCTCGCTGGTGTGCGTCAGGGCGGCGTGCAGGCCCTCGATCTCGGCGACGGCCGCGGCCAGGCGCAGGGTGGCGGAGTCGGTGGACGCGTGGTCCCCCCAGGACATGGTCAGCGTCGTTCCTTCCGTGGTGGGTGGGCTGGTTCCGGTCGCTCGCAGGGTCGACAGCCCCGGGGGCCCCGGGTGCTGAGGGTGGGTCAGCCATAGCTGAGTCCGCTGCAGGCGTCAGTGTCAGCGGGTCGGGCGTTCTGGGCGATCCCGCCGGGCACCGCGCCGGGCGAGGCGCCCGGCGTGCCGCTCGGGCCCGGGGTCGTGACGGCCGTGGCGTAGTCGGTGCCGAGGGTGATCGTCACCGTGGTGCTCTCGGAGTCGGCCCGCACGTCCGCGCCGGGGAACAGCCGGGCGAGCCGCTCGGCGTCCGCCTGGTGGCCCGGACCGTAGCCGATGCCGGTGACGGCGTGGTCGATGCCGCCGTCCTCCTCGGTGACCTGCTGGTAGCCCTTGGCCTGCAGGTCGCGGACCGCCTTGAGGGTCAGTCCCGGGGTGTGCGTGCCGTTCTGCACGGTGATCGGCACCGTGAGATCGGCGGGCTGGGTCGGGCTCGCGCCGGTGGAGGTGGGGGCGGCCACCTGGCCGGTGCTCCGGCCATCCAGTGTGCGGTCCTGGCGCAGCAGCGTCCACAGAGTATCGGCGTCGGGGTGGAGCAGCGCGACCCGGTCGCCCGCGTACCGCCAGGGCGCGGTGACGAAGGTGATGTCGGCCAGCGTGACGCCGTGCAGGGACTGGACGAAGGAGGCCAGCTTGAGCGCGGTGCCGAGCCCCTGGTCGACGGTGAGTGCCTTGGTCGCCGCATCGGCGAGCGGCAGCAGCGTGGTGAGGTCGAAGCCCTGGGCCTGGATCTTCTGGATCAGCGCGGACAGGAAGGCCTGCTGACGCCGCATCCGGCCGATGTCCGAGCCGTCGCCGATCCCGTGCCGGGCCCGGACGAAGGCCAACGCCTGCTGGCCGGAGACGGTCTGACGGCCCTTCTTCAGCCGGATGCCGAACCCGTCCACGTCGTTGGGCACGCAGACCGGCACGCCGCCGACCGCCGAGGTCATCGCGGCGAAGCCCTTGAAGTCGACCACCACGGTGTGGTCGATCCGCAGGCCGGTCAGGGTCTCCACGGTGTTCTGCGAGCAGGCGGGGTTGCCGTTCGGGGCACTGCCCACGGAGAAGGCCGAGTTGAACATCTGGTTGTGCTGCGGGGCGGTCCACCGGCCGTTCGGCAGCAGGCAGGGCGGGATGTCCACCAGGGAGTCGCGCGGGATCGAGACCCCGACGGCGTGCCGGTGGTCGGCGTAGACGTGCAGCAGGATCGCGGTGTCCGAGTTGCCGGTGCCCACGTCGCCGCCGGCCAGCTCGTCGTTCCCGTGGGCCCGGCTGTCCGAGCCGAGCAGCAGCACGTTGACGGGGGCCGAGCCGGAGGCGTCGCTCGGGCCGGCCGGGGGGCGGCTGGCGGCGACGCCCGCGCTGTCGAAGGTGCTGAGGTTGCCCGTGAGGTGCTGGTAGAGCCAGACGCCGGCGCCCGCGGTGAGCAGCACCAGGCCGGCGGCGGTCGCGGCGGCGATCCTGACCAGTCGGCGGTGTCGTGTCCGGGCAGGCCCGGACTCGGGCCGTAAGGTGGGGTCTTCGGCCGTGGGACGGGAGCGCTGTGGTCCGAGGCCGCCCTCGGGATCGGTCATGAGGCGTTCTCCGTGCGGTCGCCGGCGAGCCGGTCTGGTTGCTCGATAGGACGGCTCGGCCGGGTAGCCGGTTGCACAGTTGCGCAATCTAGCAAGTATTGGACATGGAACCCACCTTGGCAACACCGCCAGACGGGTGGGCGACGACGACGGCCGGGTGGTGGATCCCCGGCCGTCGCGTCAGGTGAGCAGCTGTCAGAAGCCCGGCGTCGGCGCGCCCGGCTCGGTGCGCGGCGGGTACTCCATCGCCGACCCGGTCAGGTACTCGGGGTGGCTGCCGGTCGGGAAACCGGAGTTGGGGTACGCGGGGTAGCCGGTGGGGGTGTTGGCCGGCTGGGGGTAGCCGGGGTTCTGCGCTCCCGTGGGCCAGCCCCCGCCGGGGTGGGCGGGCGCCGTCGGCTGGGCACCGGGGTAACCCGGCATCGGCGGCTGGCCGCCCTGCGCGCCGGGGTAGCCCGCCGCCGGGTGGCCGGGCAGGGTGCCCGGGTGGCCGGCCGGACCCGGCTGACCACCGGGGTAGCCCGGCTGCTGCTGGTCGGTCGGCCCGCCGGGCGAGGCCGGCTGCGGGATGCCGGTGCCGGGCGCGGGCGTTCCGGGGGCGGTGGGTGTGGGGCCCTGCGTCTCGGTCCCCGGGCCGGTGCCGCCGCCGGTTCCCGAGCCGCCGCCGCCCGTCGCGGTCCCGTGCAGGGTCGGCGACCCGTACGGCACCGGCGAGCCGTGCAGCGTGCCGCCGCCCTGCTGGCCGGGCACGCCGCCCTCGGCGGTCACGACCGGCTTCGGCGGCGCGATGGTGCCGGTCGGCTCCGGTTCGGGCTCCAGCTCGGTGCGCCCGGCGGCGTCGCTCAGCTTGATCAGCAGTGCGGTGAGCAGCCAGTTCGCCAGGGTCGAGGAGCCACCGGCGGCCAGGAACGGCAGCGCCTTACCGGTCAGCGGGATCAGGCCGGACACGCCGCCGACCACCACGAAGACCTGCAGCGCCACGGCGCTCGCCAGGCCCACGGCCAGCAGCTTGCCGAACGGGTCCGACAGCATCAGCGCGGTCTTCAGGGCGCGCTGGAAGAAGAGCGCGTAGACCAGCAGTACCGCGGTCACCCCGGCCAGGCCCAGCTCCTCGGCGACCGTGGTGAAGATGAAGTCGCTGCGGCCGGCGAAGCCGATCAGCCAGGGGTAGCCCGAGCCGAGCCCGGTGCCGAGCATGTGGCCGCTGCCGAAGCTGAACAGCGCCTCGGCGGGCTGGAAGGAGGGGACCGCCCCGCTGCCCGGCGGGTTGGTCTTGTAGTACTCCAGCGGGTCCAGCCAGGCGGTGACCCGGCCGTGCACGTGCGGCTCCAGGGTGCCGACCACGGCCGCCCCGCCGACGGCCATGATCACGCCCAGCACCACCCAGCTGGTCCGCTCGGTGGCCGCGTAGAGCATGACGATGAAGACGCCGAAGAAGATCAGTGAGGTGCCCAGGTCACGCTCGAAGATCAGCACCAGCAGGCTGATCACCCAGATCGCCAGCACCGGTCCCGCGTTGCGCCCGCGCGGCAGGCTCAGACCCCAGACCTTGCGGCCCACCAGCGCCAGCGCATCCCGGCTGATCGTCAGATAACCGGCGAAGAAGACGCAGATGGCGAGTTTGACGAACTCGTCCGGCTCGACCTGGATGCCGGGCAGGTGGATCCACCGCTTGGCACCGAAGTCGTCGCCGGGGAAGAAGGCGGGTGCGGCCAGCAGGATCAGCGCACCGATCATCAGGATGTAGACGTAGCGCTGGAAGAAGCGGTGGTGCTTGATGAACACGACCAGGCTCATGGCCACCGGCACCGCGATGAACAGCCACATCACCTGGGAGGGTGCGGAGGGCAGCTTCTGGTAGTCGCCCTTGGCGGAGTGCGCGATCGCGTACGACTGGTCCAGCCGGTTGAGCAGCACCAGGCCGAGTCCGCTGAGCAGCGTCGCGCACGGCAGGATCAACGGGTCGGCGTACCGCGCGAAGCGCCGGACCACCAGATGCACGCCCAGGGTGAGCGCGGTGAACGAAACCCCGTAGACCAGCAGGCCGGGCGGCAGCTTGTCGTTCAGTGCCTCATCGGCATCGATGTAGGCGTAGAAGCAGACCACGAGGGCGAAGAGCAGCATCACCAGCTCGATGTTGCGGCGGCGGTCGGCTCCGCGTTGGCCCTCGGTCCGCTGGCTGCCTATCACACGAACTCCCCACCGGCACGGCACTCTGGACCGGCGAATTCTCGCACGAACCGAGGGGGCGCCGAGCCACCGGCCTGCTCGGGGGTGGTGCGCCGGACCCTTCGCGCCGGGGGGCGGCGCGGTTAGACTGAGCGCCTTCGCGACCATGGGCGGCCTGCCCGGGTGGCCGGCCCGGGCGCAGTGAACGGGCCACGGTGGGGACCAGGGGCGACCAGGAAGAGGGCGGTACGGATGGCGGGCGTCAGCGGATCGGACGACCCGTCCGCCGAGCTGCTCCAAGCGGCGGCGGCCTCCTTCGGGCTGCTCGCCTCCACCATGCGGCTGCACATCGTCTGGGTGCTGAGCCAGGGCGAGGCCGACGTGGGCACGCTGGCCGAGCGGGTCGGCGGCACCCTGCAAGCGGTCAGCCAGCACCTGGCCAAGCTCAAACTGGCCGGCATGGTCTCCAACCGCCGTGAGGGCCGCCGCCAGGTCTACGGCGTGGACGACCCCCAGGTGGCCACCCTGGTGCGGTTGATGATCGAGAAGCTCGCGGGCCCGGGTGCCCTGCCCCAGCAGCCGCCGCGAGCCGGCGGCGGCGAGGTGTACCGGTTCCGGAGCAGCGGTGCCTGAGGAGGGGGCGCGCCTGCTCCCGCTGCCCGGCGGCCGCGCGCCGGGCCCCCGACCGCTGCCCGGACCGCAGTACGGCGACGCCGCCCGGCTCAGCCGGCTGGCCGCGCTGCGTGCGGTGGCCGCAACGCCGCGCGGCCTGACCGAGGGCGAGGCGGAGTCCCGGCTCGCCGAGTACGGCGACAACCTGGTGCTGCCGCTGCCCGAGCCGACCTGGCCCGGCCGGCTGCGGGCCGCCCTCGCCGACCCGTTCGCCGCCCTGCTGGCCGCGCTGGCCGGCGTCTGCGCGCTGATCGGTTCCTGGGGCAGCGCGCTGATACTGGGCGCCCTGGTGCTGACCGCGGGCCTGCTGCGGCTGCACGGCGAGCGCCGTACGGCGGCGGCGCTGCGGGCGCTGCGCGCGCTGGCGCCGAGCACCGCGACCGTGCTGCGCCGGGCCGGGCGCAGCGAACTGCCGACCGCCCGGGAGATCCCGGCCGAGCAACTGGTCCCCGGTGACGTGGTCCGGCTGGCCGGCGGCGACGCCGTCCCGGCCGACCTGCGCCTGCTGCGCGCCCAGGGGCTGACGGTGGACCAGTCGGCGCTCACCGGCGAGGCCACCGCGGTGCCGCGCCACGCGCTCGACCTGCCGCCCGCCCAGCCGCCGGGCGGGCCTTTCGACGAGCCGCAGCTCTGTTTCGCGGGCAGCACGGTGGTCACCGGCAGTGGCACCGGCCTGGTGCTGGCCACCGGCGCCGCCACCCGCTTCGGCGCCGCGCACCAGCCGGGAGCTGCGGCGGACCAGGGACCCTCGGCGGTCGAGCGCGGGGTGCGGCGCGCGGTGCTGGCGCTGATCCTCTTCATGCTCGCCGCCGTTCCGGTCACCATCGGCACCGACACCCTGCTGCACGGCTGGACCGGCACCCTGCTGCCGTTCGCGGTGGCCGCGGCGGTCGGGCTCACCCCGGAGCTGCTGCCGGTGGTGGTCAGCTCGGTGCTGGCCCGCGGCAGCCGTCAGCTGGCCGCCGAGGGCCTGCTGGTGCGCCGGCTGCCGGCGATCAGCGAGCTGGGCGCCCTCGACGTGCTCTGCCTGGACAAGACCGGCACCCTGACCACCGGCGAGCTGGCCGTGGCCGGCGCGCTGGACCCGGCCGGGCGCCCGGACCCGCAGCCGCTGCGGTGGGCCGCGCTGCTGGGCGAGGCCGCGCTGCTGCACGACGAGCCGGGCCTGCTGGACCCGCTGGACGAGGCACTGCTGGACGCCGCGGAGGCCGCCGGGCTGCTGGCCGGCCCCGCGCCCGCTGTGCTGGAGGTGATCCCCTTCGATCCGGAGCTCCGGCGCTCCGGCGCGGTGCTGCGCGAGGGGAGCCGGCGCCTGCTGGTGCTCAAGGGTGCGCCGGAGGCGGTGCTGGAGCGCTGCACCAGGCTGGCCCCGGCGCGCCCCGGCCAGGCGCCCCGGCCGCTGGACGCGCCGGCGCGCGTCGAACTCGACCGGCTGGTCGAGGACCGTACGGGGCGGGGGCTGCGGCTGATCGCCGTGGCCCGGGCCGAGCACGAGCCACGGCTCGGGGGGCACCGGCTCGCGGACGAGGAGGGGCTGACCCTGCTCGGCTTCGTCGAGCTCTCCGACGAGCCGGTGGACTCGGCCGAGGAGGCGCTCGCACTGCTGAGCCGCTCCGGTGTCACCCTCACGGTGCTGACCGGGGACCATCCGCGCACCGCGCTGCGACTGGCCGAGCGGCTCGCACTGGCCCCCGGCCGGGTGCTGCTCGGCGCCGAGCTGGCCGGCCTGGACGAGGCGGAGATCGCCGCGGCGGCGGCCGAGCAGGCGGTCTTCGCCCGCTGCACCCCCGAGCAGAAGGCACGGGTGGTGCGGGCGCTGCGGCGGGCGCACCGCTCGGTCGGTTTCCTGGGGGACGGGGTGAACGACGTCCCCGCGCTGCGCGCGGCGGACCTCGGGATCGGCACGGCCGGTGCGGTCGGCGCCGCCCGTGAGTGGGCCGACCTGCTGCTCGGCGGGCGCGACCTGGTGCTGCTCGGCCGGGCGCTGGCGGTGGGCCGTGAGGCCACCGCCCGGGTGGCCGCGTACCTGCGGATCGCGCTCTCCTGCAACCTGGGCAACGCCGTCTCGATGCTGGCCGGCGGGGTGCTGCTGCCGTTCCTGCCGATGCAGCCGGCCCAGGTGCTGCTGCAGAACCTCTGCTTCGACGTGGCGCAGCTCTCCTTCGCGGTCAGCGGCCGGGCCGCCGGCCCGGGGGAGCGGCCGGTCAAACTGCGCTGGGGCGCCCTGGCCGGCTTCGCGGCCGCCTTCGGGCTGCTCAACTCGCTCTCCGACATCGCGATGTTCCAGGCGATGCGCACGGTCACCCACGGCTTCACGGCCGCGAGCTCGGAGTCGATGTTCCACACCGCCTGGTTCACCGAGAACCTGGTCACCCAGGCGATCGCGCTGCCGGTGCTCTACCGGCTGAGCCGCACCCGGCTGCGCCCGCCGCGCCCGGTCTGGTGGGCGGCGGGGCTGCTCGCGGTCGTCGGGCTGCTGCTGCCGGCCAGCCCGCTGGGCGAGCGGCTCGGCTTCGAGGCGCTGCCGCTGGCCGCCTACGGTCCGCTGGCGCTGGTGGTGGCGGGGTACGCGGCGCTGCTCGGCGCGGGTCGCTGGCTCTGGTGGTGGCGGCTGGAGCGCGCCCGGGTCTCCTGACCCCGGCTCGACTGCCGGACCGGCCTCAGCCGCTCGCGCCGACCAGCATCCGGTGCAGCAGGTCGCGCAGCGTCCGGCGCTCCTCGGGGCCGAGGGTGGCCAGCGGCTCGCGGGCGAAGTTCAGCGACTCGCGGAGCTCCGCGGAGGCCGCTCGGCCCTGTTCGGTGGCGGCGACCAGCTTGACCCGGCGGTCCTGCGGATCGCTCTCCCGGGTCACGAAGCCGCGCGCCTCCAGCCGGTCCACGATGCCGGTGATGTTCGACGGTTCGCAGCTGAGCGTCTGGGCGATGTGGCGCATGGGCCTGGGGCCGTGCCGCAGCAGCGCGAGCACCTTGGCCTGGGCGCCGGTCAGCGAGCGGGCGGCGGCGGCTTCCTCGTACTCGCGGTGGAAGATCGCGACCAGGCCGGCCATCAGGTCGACCACCTCGCGGGTCAGCGCGTCCTCGCGGGTCAGCTCCTCGTTCGACATGCCGGTAGTCTACCTGAATATTTGACATAGTGAACCTTTCATGGCCATGGTTACTTCATTGCATCAACCTTTCAGGTGGAACGAACAGCAAGGAGCGAACCGATGGCTGAGCAGCCCGTGCCCGCCACTGCCCGCGAGTGGCACCTCAAGGCCCGGCCCGACGGCTGGCCGGTGCCGTCCGACGCCGCCCTGGTCGAGGCGCCGGTCCGCGAGCCGCAGCCGGGCGAGATCCTGGTGCGCAACGCCTACCTCTCGGTCGACCCGTACATGCGTGGCCGGATGAACGACGTCAAGTCCTACGTCCCGCCGTTCGCGCTGGACCAGCCGATGGACGGCGGCGCGGTCGGTTACGTGGTGGCCTCGGCCGCCGAGGGCTTCGCGGTGGGCGACGCCGTGCTGCACGGCCTGGGCTGGCGCGAGTACGCCACCGTGCCGGCGGCGCGCGCGGTCAAGGTGGACCCGGCGCAGGCGCCGCTCTCGTACTACCTCGGCGTGCTCGGCATGCCCGGCCTGACCGCCTACGCGGGCCTGGTCGAGGTGGCCGGCATCAAGCCGGGCGACGCGGTCTTCGTCTCCGGTGCGGCCGGCGCGGTCGGTTCGCTGGTCGGCCAGATCGCCCGGCTCAAGGGTGCCTCCCGGGTGGTCGGTTCGGCCGGTTCGGCGGCCAAGGTGGCCAAGCTGGTGGACGACTACGGCTTCGACGCCGCCTTCGACTACAAGCAGGGCCCGGTGGCCGAGCAGCTCGCCGAGGCCGCGCCCGAGGGCATCGACGTCTACTTCGACAACGTCGGCGGCGACCACCTGGAGGCCGCGATCGGCGCCCTCAACGTGCACGGCCGCGCGGTGCTCTGCGGCGCCATCGCCCAGTACAACGAGACCGCGCCGCCGGCCGGTCCGCGCAACCTGGCGCTGGCGATCGGCAAGCGGCTGCGGCTGCAGGGTCTGCTGGTGGGCGACCACGCCGCGCTGCAGCCGCAGTTCGTGGCCGAGGTGGCCGGCTGGCTGAAGGACGGCAGCCTGCACTACGACGAGACGGTGGTGGACGGCGTCGAGCACATGATGGACGCCTTCATCGGCCTGATGCAGGGCGAGAACACCGGCAAGATGGTCGTTCGCCTCGCCTCCTGACCCGGCGTCAGCTTCAGCTTCCCTTCGCTCACACCCAGGAGAGATCGTGTCCAACCCTGTCAAGATCGCCTACACCGCCGTAGCCACCGCCGAGGGTGGCCGCGACGGCCGGGTCGCCTCCTCGGACGGCCGGCTCGACGTCGTCGTCCGCCCGCCCAAGGAGCTGGGCGGCAGCGGCGAGGGCACCAACCCGGAGCAGCTCTTCGCGGCCGGCTACGCGGCCTGCTTCCAGAGCGCGCTGTTCGTGGTGGCCCGCCGGGCGAAGGCCGATGTCACCGGCTGCGAGGTGACCGCGCAGGTCGGCATCGGCCCGGACGCCGAGGGCGGTTACGCGCTGGCCGTCGAGCTCGCGGTCAAGCTGCCGGGCCTGCCGGCCGACCAGGCGCGGCAGTTGGTCGAGGCCGCGCACCAGGTCTGCCCGTACTCCAACGCCACCCGTGGCAACATCGAGGTCGCGCTCAGCATCGTGTGACCCGCGCGCTCCGGCGCTCCGGATCCGCTCCCGCGCCCCGATCGGCCGTCAAGGCCGGTCGGGGCGCGCGGCGTTGTCGCGCGCGACCCCGAGTGGCGCGTTCCGGCCGGTTCCGACGGAGCGTCAGACGGCCCTGGTCGTGGCGCGATAGCGTGAAGGCACCGCCGTAGCGCCACCCGATGGGGCCGTTCGGGGGAGAGATCCCGATCAGGGGTAGACCTCTCCTCGGAACTGACTACCATGGTGGAAGCCTGTCCGTTTTGCTCAAGTTAGTGACTTAATGTCGGTTGATCTGAGTCACAACTGGATCAGAATCGGACAGGAGTCGGCCAAGTGGCGCCCAGGACCAACCGGCCACCGGCACGAGGCAGCTGGGGAAGGCGACCCTCGTCCACAGCCTGGAGGTCCCGGTGACGACACGTGGAGTCCTGTACATCCACTCCGCGCCCCGCGCGCTGTGCCCGCACGTCGAATGGGCGGTGGCGGGCGTGCTCAACGTGCGGGTCAGCCTTGACTGGATCCGCCAGCCGGCCGCCCCCGGCCTGTGGCGCTCGGAGCTGTCCTGGCAGGGGGAGGTGGGCACCGCCTCCAAGCTCGCCTCCGCGCTGCGCGGCTGGCAGCTGATGCGCTACGAGGTGACCAGCGAGCCCTGCACCGGGGCCGAGGGCGAGCGCTACAGCAGCACCCCCACGCTCGGCATCTTCCACGCCGTCACCGGCATCCACGGCGACATCCTGATCCCCGAGGACCGGCTGCGCGCGGTGCTGCTGCGGGCCCGCAGCGAGGGCAGCGACCTGGAGGCGGAGCTGTCCCGGCTGCTCGGCAAGCCCTGGGACGACGAGCTGGAGCCGTTCCGGTACGCCGGCGAGGGCGCCCCGGTGCGCTGGCTGCACCAGGTGGTCTGAGCCCGACGCGAAAGGCCCGACGTGAGAAGGGGCCCCCGGCAGGGGGCCCCTTCTCACGTGCTGGTCCGTCAGGCGGTGCGGTTGCCGAGCGGACCGGTCCAGGCCTTCGTCAGGCGGTCGGTCAGACGGTGCGGAAAGCCAGCACCACGTTGTGACCGCCGAAGCCGAAGGAGTTGTTCAGCGCGGCGATCCGGCCCTCGGCGGGCAGCTCGCGCGGCTCGAAGCGGACGATGTCCGCGTCCACGTCGTCGTCCAGGTCGTCCACGTTGATGGTCGGCGGAGCCTGCCGGTTGGCGAGCGCCAGCACGGTGGCCACCGTCTCGATGCCGCCGGCGCCGCCCAGCAGGTGGCCGGTCATCGACTTGGTGGAGGAGACCGCCACGTGGTCCAGGTGCTCGCCGAGCTCCTTGCGCAGCGCCTTGATCTCGGCGACGTCGCCCTGCGGGGTGGAGGTGGCGTGCGCGTTGACGTGCACCACCTCGGCCTTGTCCAGGTCGGTGGAGGCGAACAGGTGGGCCAGGGCCCGGGCGATGCCCGAGCCGGTCGGCTCCGGCTGCGCGATGTGGTGGGCGTCCGAGGACAGGCCCTGGCCGACCGCCTCGCAGTAGACCTTGGCGCCGCGGGCAGCCGCGTGCTCGGCCGACTCCAGCACCACCACGCCGGCGCCCTCGCCCAGCACGAAGCCGTCGCGGCCCTTGTCGAAGGGACGGGAGGCGCGCTGCGGCTCGTCGTTGTTCTTGGACATCGCCATCATGTTGGCGAAGGCGACGATCGGCAGCGGGTGGATCGCCGCCTCGGTGCCGCCGGCCACCACGACGTCGGCGCGGCCGCTGCGGATCATCTCGATCGCGTAGCCGATCGCCTCGGCGCCCGAGGCGCAGGCCGAGACCGGGGTGTGCACACCGGCCTGGGCGCCGACCTCGATGCCCACGTTGGCGGAGGGGCTGTTGGGCATGAGCATCGGCACGGTGTGCGGGGACACCTTGCGAACGCCCTTCTCCTTCAGCACGTCGTACTGGTCGAGCAGGGTGGTCACGCCGCCGATGCCGGAGGCGATCACGGTGCCCAGTCGCTCGGGGTTCAGGGTGGAGGCCTCGTTGGTGGCCGCGACCTGGTAGCCGGCGTCGGCCCAGGCCTCGCGGGCGGCGATCAGCGCGAACTGGGCCGAGCGGTCCAGCTTGCGGGCCAGCGGGCGGGGCAGCACCTCGCCGGGGTCCACCGCGGTGCGCGCGGCGATCCGGACCGGCAGGTCGGCTGCCCACTCCTCGGTCAGAGCGGCAACCCCGGAGCGCCCGGCGAGCAGTCCCTCCCAGGTGGTGGCGGCGTCGCCGCCCAGCGGCGTGAAGGCGCCGATACCCGTGACTACCACGGTGCGGTTTTCAGCGGTCACTGGTTCTTCTTCTCTCACGTGTGCGGGGGCGGGGTGGGGCCGACCGGCCGGAGGGGGCCCGGGCGGGGGCGGCGGATCGGCCGCCCCCACCCGGTGGGGGATCAGGCGTTGGCGAGGATGTACTCCACCGCGTCGCCGACGGTCTTCAGGTCCTTGACCTTGTCGTCCGGGATCTTGACGTCGAAGCGCTCCTCGGCGGCCACGACAACCTCGACCATGGAGAGCGAGTCGACGTCCAGGTCATCGGTGAAGGACTTGTCGAGTTCGACGTCCTCGGCCGGGATCCCGGCGATCTCGTTGACGATCTCCGCGAGACCTTCCAGGACCGCTTCCTTGGTAGCCATCTTGGCTGCTCCTCTGAGTGATGGTGACGCCAGGCGGGATGCTCGGCGCCGGTTTGACGGTACGTAAGGCGCTATGTGTGCCTATGGGAGGGTAACGACTGCCGCAGCGTAGACCAGACCCGCCCCGAACCCGATGATCAGGGCGAGGTCTCCGCTCTTGGCTTCGCCGCTCTCCAGCATCCGCTCCATGGCGAGCGGGATGGAGGCAGCCGAGGTGTTCCCGGTCTCGGCGATGTCGCGGGCGACCGGCACCGATTCGGGGAGCTTGAGGGCCTTGATCATGGCATCGGTGATGCGCATGTTGGCCTGGTGGGGGATGAAGGCACCGAGCTGGTCGGCGCTCACCCCGGCGGCGTCCAGCGCCTGCTGGGCCACCTTGGCCATCTCCCAGACCGCCCAGCGGAAGACCGGCTGGCCGTCCATCCGCAGCGCGGGCCACTGGGGGCCGGCCTCGGGGTGCTCGGTTCGGCCGTTGACGGCGTCCGGCTTGGCGAAGGCGGTGTCCCAGGCCTCGGTCTGGGTGATGACGTCCTTCTGCGAGGCGTCCGAACCCCAGATGACCTTGCCGATGCCCGGGGTGTCCGAGGGGCCCACGACCGCCGCGCCCGCGCCGTCACCGAAGATGAAGGCGGTGGAACGATCATGCATGTCGGTGAGGTCGCTGAGCCGCTCCACGCCGATCACCAGCACGTACTCGGCGCTGCCGCCGCGGATCATGCCGTCGGCCAGGTTGAGCCCGTAGCCGAAGCCGGCGCAGGCCGCGGAGATGTCGAAGGCCGGCGCGGTGCCGCAGCCCAGCCGCAGCGCGATCTCGGTGGCCACCGCCGGGGTCTGCTTGAAGTGCGAGACGGTGGCCACGATCACGCCGCCGATCTGTGCCGGGTCGATGCCCGCCTGGGCGATCGCCTTGCCGGCGGCCTGCACCGACATCTCGGTGACGGTCTCCTCCGGGCCGGCCCAGCGGCGCTCGGTGATGCCGCTGCGGGTGCGGATCCACTCGTCGGAGGAGTCGATCCAGGTCAGCACCTCGCTGTTGGGGATCACCCGGACCGGACGGTAGCCGCCGACGCCGTGGATCCGGGAGAACGCGGCACCGCCGGCGGGTCGGATCTGTGGAACGGCGGTCATGCGGCGTTCTCCTCACCAGCGTGTTCGGCCACCAGGGCGGCGGCCTTCTCCAGGTCGGCCGGGGTCTTCAGGGCCAGCGTCGCGACGCCCTTGACGTTGCGCTTGACCAGGCCGGTCAGCGTGCCGGCGGGGGACAGCTCGATCACGCAGGTCGCGCCGAGCTGCTCGATGGTCTCCATGCACAGGTCCCAGCGGACCGGGTTGGAGACCTGGGCGACCAGCCGGGCCAGCACCTCGGCACCGGACTGGACGACCTCGCCGTCCTTGTTCGAGATGTAGGGCACCGCCGGGTCGGCCACCGTCAGGCTGGGGGCCAGTTCGGCGAGCCGGGCCACCCCCGGAGCCATGTGCTCGGTGTGGAAGGCGCCGGCCACCTTGAGCGCGACCAGCTTCGCCTTGGCCGGCGGGTCGGCGCGCAGCGCCTCCAGCTGGTCCAGCGTGCCGGCCGCCACGATCTGGCCGCCGCCGTTGTTGTTGGCCGCGGTCAGGCCGTGCTCGGCCAGCTTGGCCGCGACCTCCTGCGGGTCGCCGCCCAGCACCGCGAGCATGCCGGTCTCGGTGACCGCGGCGGCCTCGGCCATCGCCCGGCCGCGTTCGCGCACGAAGGTCAGCGCGTCGGCGGCGCTGAGCACGCCGGCCCAGGCCGCGGCGGTGATCTCACCGACGCTGTGGCCGGCCACGGCGCCGACCGGCTTGCGGGCGTCCTGCTCATCGGGGAAGAGCGCACGGGCGGTGACCAGGCCGGCGGCGACCAGCAGCGGCTGGGCGACGGCGGTGTCCTTGATCTCCTCGGCCGAGGCTTCGGTCCCGTAGTGCACCAAGTCGATCCCGGCCACCTCCGACCAGGCGCGCAGCCGGTCGGCAACGCCGTCCAGCTCGAGCCAGGGGCTGAGGAATCCGGGGGTCTGGGCACCCTGTCCAGGGGCGACGATTACGAGCACGGTTCAACCCTCTCTCGCCAGGCGCCCGTGGGCGGGTAGGCGACGGTAACGAAGATAAGGACCTCGGATTGTGGGGTCTCCACAGGGGGACCGAGTCAGTCCCCGGTGGAGTCCAGCCGACCCAGGGCCAGGGCAATGCGGAGCGTGAAGGCCGAACGCACGTCCGAGGGGGCGTAGCCGGTGACGTCAGTCACACGACGTAGCCGGTAGCGCACGGTATTCGGGTGGACGAAGAGCATCCGGGCGGCGCCCTCCAGGGAGGAGGCCTGCTCCAGATAGACACTCAGCGTCTCCAGGAGTGCCGAGCCGGCCTCGTTCAGCGGTGTGTAGATCTCCTCCACCAGCTGACGGCGCGCGACCTGGTCGCCCGCCAGCGCGCGCTCCGGCAGCAGATCATCGGCGAGCACCGGGCGCGGGGCGTCCGGCCAGGCGGCGCAGGCCCGCAGGCCCGCGGCGGCCGCATGGGCCGAACGGGTGGCCGAGAGCAGATCGCCGACGGTCGGGCCGATCACCACGGGACCGGGCGCGAACTGGCCGATCAGTGCCCGCGCGGCGTGCACCGGCTCCTTCTCGCCGCCGACCACCACCACCAGGCGCTTGCCGAGCACCCCGGTGAGCACGTGCAGCCGGGCGTACCGGGCGGCCCGCCGGATCGCCTCGACCACCGCCTCGCTGTCGCCGTCCGGGGCGCTGCCCATCACCACCCGCACCTGGCTGGGCTGGCCCCAGCCCAGGGCGGCGGCCCGGGACAGCACGCCCTCGTCGGCGTCCCCGGAGAGCAGCGAGTTCACCACCAGGGCTTCCAGCCGGGCGTCCCAGGCGCCGCGCGCCTCGGCCGCCTGGGCGTACACCTGGGCGGTGGCGAAGGCGATCTCGCGGGCGTAGACGAGCACCGACTCGCGCATCCCGTCCTCGTCGCCGGGTGCGGCGACCTCGGGGATCGCCTCCTCCATCACCTCGATCGTGGTGCGGATCAGCTCCACGGTCTGGCGCAGCGTGATCGCCCGGGTCAGCTCGCGCGGGGCGGTGCCGAAGACGTCGGTGCTGATCGCCTGGGGGGCCTCCGGGTGGCGGTACCACTCGGTGAAGGCGGCGATACCGGCCTGGGCGACCAGGCCGATCCAGGAGCGGTGCTCCGGTGGCATCCGCCGGTACCAGCCGAGCTGGTCGTCCATCCGGGCGATCGCGGCGGTGGCCAGCTTGCCGGCCGACTTCTCCAGCCGTTTCAGCGTGGCGGCGCGCAGCTCGGCGCGCTCGGCCGCGAGCCGGCGTTCGGTGGCGGTGGCGGTGGCACCGGAGGTGGCGGTCTTGCGTACGGTCCGCTTGGCGGGCGGCGACTGCTCGCTCGCCGCCGGGTCCGCTGGAGCTTCTGGATCTGAGGGGGCTGGCACAGGGACAAGACTGCCTCACCGCGCGCCGACCTCGCGCCCGCCCCCCCTCGCGCTGAGCACGGATGGGGCCGCGCACAACCGCTACGGTGGGTCAGATGACCGACCCCGCGCGCCCTAGGGCCGACCTGCGCCGTACCGCTGAACGCTACCGCTCGACGCCCGCACCCGGGGTCGAAACCCGGCATGCCTTCTCGTTCGCGGGCCACTACGACCCGAAGAACGTTCACTTCGGCGCGCTGCTGGCCTGCAACGAGGAGACGCTGCAGCCGGGAGCCGGGTTCGAGGCGCACCGGCACCGCGACGTGGAGATCGTCACCTGGGTGCTGGAGGGCGCGCTGGCGCACCGGGACGCGGACGGTCACGCCGGGGTGGTGCGCCCCGGGATGGTCCAGCATCTGAGCGCCGGGCGCGGGACCAGCCACACGGAGCGTAACGTCGGCGGGGCCGACGTCCCGGTCCGGTTCGTCCAGATGTGGCTCCAGCCGGACGTGTTCGACTCCGAGCCCTCCTACGGCCTGCGCCGGGTGGCGCCGGCCGCGGACACGGTCACCCTGCTCGCCTCCGGGCTGGAGCGCGACGCCGGCACCGAGGCGCTGCGGCTGCGCCGCTCGGACGCCGCGCTGCACCTGGTCACCGCCGGTCCCGGGCAGGCGCTGCCCGACCTGCCCGAAGCCCACTGGCGCTACGCGCACCTGACGGCGGGTTCGCTCGGCTACCGCACCATCCCCGGACCGCGCGGGGTGGGCCGCTCGATGGAGCCGGGCGACAGCCTGCGGCTCACCGGGGAGGCCTTCGCCAACCCGGTGGCCGGGCCCGAGGGCGCCGAGCTGCTGCTCTGGGAGATGCACTCCGACCTGAAGGTCGGGTAGCCGTCAGCCGCGCAGCTCTGCGAGCACCGCGTCGGTGAAGACCGGCCACACCTCGGCCGCCCACGGCCCGAAGTCCCGGTCGGCCAGTGCCACGCAGGCCACGCCCACGGCCGGGTCCACCCACAGGAAGGTGCCGGACTGGCCGAAGTGGCCGAAGGTCTCGGGCGAGCTGGCACCGCCCGTCCAGTGCGGCGCCTTGTGGTCGCGGATCTCGAAGCCCAGCCCCCAGTCGTTGGGCTTCTGGTGTCCGAAGCCGGGCAGCACTCCGCCCAGCCCGGGGAAGGCCACCTCGCGGGTGGCGGCGGCCAGCGTCGAGGGGTGCAGCAGCCGGGGGGCCTGCAGCTCGGCCGCGAACCTGGCCAGGTCGGCGGCGGTGGAGACGCCGCCGGCCCCGGCCGGGGTGCGGTGGGTCGCCTCGATGGCGGTGTCCGTCATGCCCAGCGGCTCGAAGACCGCCTCGGTGGCGTACTGCTCGAAGGGGATCCCGGCCGCCTTGGCCAGCGTGTCCGCGAGCACGTCGAAGCCGGCGTTGGAGTAGAGCCGCCTGGTCCCCGGCTCGGCCATCGGGCGGTTGTCGTCGAAGGCCAGACCCGAGGCGTGGGCCAGCAGGTGGCGCACCGTGGAGCCCGCCGGGCCCGCGGGGTCGTCCAGCTCGAAGACGCCCTCCTCGACCGCGACCAGGGCCGCGTAGGCGGTCAGTGGTTTGGTCACCGACGCCAGTTGGAAACGGTGGTGCTGCGGGCCGTGTGCGCCCAGCAGCGCGCCGTCCGCGCCCCGCACCACCGCCACGGCCGCCGTGTCGACCGGCCAGTCCTCGATCATCCGCAAGCTCTGCATGGCAGGAACTGTAGTGCGGTGACCGGGGGAGCTTGCTTCGAGTGCACTCGAACTCGATAACGTCGGGTGCATCACGCCGCACGACCTTCGGGGGAGCCCGCCATGAGTGCCCTGCCCGCCGTCGAACTCGCGCTCGACCCGGTACTGAACAGCTGTGGTCTGGCCGACTACCACACGCCCACCGCCTTTCCCACCGACCCCGCCGCCCATCAGCTGCGCCACACCATCAGTGAGGTGGCCACCCGCACCGGGCTGACCGCGCACACGCTGCGCTGGTACGAGCGGATCGGCCTGCTCGACCCGGTGGACCGCTCGCACGCGGGCCGCCGCCTGTACAGCGACGGCGACCTCAACCGGCTGGCCTTCCTGAGCCGGCTGCGGCTGACCGGCATGCCGGTGGCGGACATGCTGCGCTACGTCGAGCTGGCCCGCGAGGGCGACCACACCTTCGACGAGCGGCGTGAGCTGCTGGTCGCCCACCGCGACGGGGTCCGGCAGAAGATCGCCGACCTGCACGCCACCCTCGCGGTGATCGACCACAAGATCGACCTCTACTCAGGGAAGAAGTAGTACGCATGACGCAGTCGACGCCCACCCACACCTCCGACCTCCCCGCCGGCCTCCCGACCGCCCGCCTGGGCACGGACGGACCGCTCGTCGGCGTCCAGGGTCTGGGCTGCATGGGCATGAGCGAGTTCTACGGCCCGACCGACACCGCCGAGGCGCTGGCCACCCTGGAGGCCGCGCTGGACGCCGGGGTCACCCACTTCGACACCGCCGACATCTACGGCTCGGGCCACAACGAGGAGCTGATCGGCCCGTTCGTGCGGGCCCACCGCGACCAGGTGGTGCTGGCCACCAAGTTCGCCGTCGAGCGCAGGGCCGACGACCCGCACTACCGCGCCATCCGCAACGACCCCGGCTACATCCGCGGCGCGGTGGACGCTTCGCTGCGCCGCCTGGGCATCGAGGTGATCGACCTCTACTACATGCACCGCCGCGACCCGAACGTCCCGCTGGCCGAGTCGGTGGGCGCGATGGCCGAGCTGGTGCAGGCCGGCAAGGTGCGCCACCTGGGCCTGTCCGAGGTGACCGGGGCCGAGCTGCGCGAGGCGCACGCGGTGCACCCGATCGCGGCCGTCCAGCAGGAGTGGTCGCTCTTCTCCCGTGACGTGGAGCAGAGCGTGGTCGGGGCCGCCGCCGAGCTGGGGGTCGGCTTCGTCCCGTACTCGCCGCTCGGTCGCGGCTTCCTGACCGGTGCCTTCGCCAGCTCCGCCGAGCTGGCCGAGGACGACTTCCGCCGCCACCAGCCGCGCTTCAGCGGGGACAACGCGGCCGCCAACGCCGCGCTGATCGCCCCGATCCAGCGGATCGCCGCGGACCGCGGAGTGACGGCGGCTCAGGTCGCGCTCGCCTGGGTCCACCAGCGGGCCGAGGTGCACGGCCTGACGGTGGTTCCGATCCCCGGCACCCGCAAGCGCAGCCGGCTGGCCGAGAACACCGCCGCCGCAACGCTGTTGCTGGACGCGGCCGAACTTGCCGCGCTGGAGCCGCTGGCCGCCGAGGTCGCCGGCACCCGCTACCCGGACATGACCTTCACCGCCACCGCCCGCGAGTAGGGGGGAGGGCCCGTCAGTAGGGCGTCGGCGTCGCCGGCCCCCTACTGACGGACGCTCCAGGCCACTTGGCGCCGGGTCAGCCCGTGCGGTAGACCACCGACCGGTAGTCGCCCAGCGCGATCGCCGCGAAGTTGTGCAGGCTGGTGGTCCCGGGGTCGAAGTAGCCCACGTGGCCCGAGGCGCCGGCCGAGGAGATCTGCTCGGCGCCGAAGTCGGCGCTGGTCGGGTCGGCCCCGTGGCCCAGGCCGCCGACCTGGAGGTAGGGGACCGCGCCGATCCAGTCGCTCGGGTTGCGGGTGGCCCACAGGTGGACCCCGGAGCCGAGCTCGTCCACGTTCTGCACACCCATGCCAGGGCTGCCCAGCACCACCATGTCGGTGGTGCGGCCGTGCAGCCTGGGCGCCACGGTGCCGCAGACCACGGTGCCGTAGGAGTGGCAGATCAGGGCCGGCGGGGCGACGGGGGAGCTGGTCTGCGCCAGGCCGTCGAGCAGCCGGGCCAGCCGGGGCGCACCGGCGTCGGACAGCCGGGAGGTGACCGCGTCCGGGCCCAGGCCCACCGGGGTGACGTAGCC
Organism: Kitasatospora sp. NPDC008050; assembly: GCF_042957465.1. Classification (NCBI taxonomy): domain Bacteria; kingdom Bacillati; phylum Actinomycetota; class Actinomycetes; order Kitasatosporales; family Streptomycetaceae; genus Kitasatospora; species Kitasatospora sp. NPDC008050. The sequence goes on along the minus strand of NZ_JBIBIJ010000001.1, from coordinate 596,914 downwards.
GGTCCAGGCGATGACGGCGGTCTTCACGCCGGGCTCCTGGCTGCGCTCCTCGGACTGCAGCGCGCGAGCCATCCCGGCGGGCGAGCGCAGCGGGTCGACCGCGCGGTCGTGGTGGCCGAGGTCGGTGTCCGAGCCGGGCACGATCACCGAGACCCGCTGGGCGCTCGCCAGGTCGCCGAAGACCTCGGTGACCAGGCCGCGGCCGCGCGGGTCGAAGGCCAGGATCTGGCGGCCCGGGGCCAGCAGTGCCTGGCAGTCGTTGGCGCGGGAGACGGCGAGTGCGTGGGTGGTGGGGTCCACCTTGCGGTCTGCGGCCTGGGCCCTGGCCCGGGCCACCTCGGCCGCCAGCGCCAGCGCGTTGGCCCGGTAGCGCAGCTGCAGCGGGGCGCCGTCCAGGTTGCCCACCACCAGCGGGTAGGCGTGCGCCAGCCGGTCCTGCTGGGCGGGGGAGAGCGCGGCGAAGAAGGCCGCCACGGTGGCCGCGTCGGCGGTGGCCGGGTCGGGCAGCGGGTGGCCGAGCGAGGTGTCGTGCACCCAGGCGTCCGAACCGGCGGGCGGGGTGGTGATCGCGACCTGCTCGTTGGAGGCCGCGGCCTGGGCGGCCGCGGCGCCGGCGTCGGCCAGCACCGAGCAGGCCGCGAAAGCGCCGATCAGCATGCGCTTCAGCCGCCTGCGCTGCATTCGCGTCAACTCCTGGTGCTATGACGGCCGGGACGATCGAGTGATCGGATCCACACGGCGGCCTGGCTAAGACAACGTTCAGTCGGCCAGCGTATTCGGTCCGAAGGAGTGCTGGAGCCGCCCTAAACTGTGGGTTGAGTCACAGTGACCTCTGCGTGCCCTGCTCGTTCTCAGTGCCAGTCGCCGGCCAACGCCGGTCCGAGCTGGTCGAGATGACGCCCGATCATGGCGATCATGCCGTCCGGGCCGTCGGCGGCGGGTCGGCCCCCGGCGGCCGTCCAGGCCTGGTGGGCGGAGCGGATCACGGCCCCGAAGGTGGCCGCCAGCAGCTGCGGTCGCAGGTCGGTGGCCGGGTCCACCCCCTCGCGGGCGGCCAGCACCTCGACCACCCGCTGCTCCTGCTCGGCCGAGCGGCGCAGGTGGGCGGCGAGCAGCGTGGGGGTCGACTCGATCAGTGCGACCAGCTCCAGCGCGGCGGTGGCGCCGCGCCCGTCGTGCCGGTGCGAGGTGTGCAGATCGCGCCAGGACTCGCAGATGGCCGCGTGCATCGCGGTGAGCGGGTTCTCGGCGGCCGGCCGGGCGCGCAGGCGCTGCAGGAAGTACCGCTCGGCGTCGGCCAGCACCGCGAGGGCGGCCTCCTCCTTGTTGGCGAAGTAGCGGAAGAAGGTGCGCTGCGAGACGTCCACGGCGGCGGCGATCTCGTCCACGGTGGTGCGGGCGTACCCCTGGGTGAGGAAGAGCCGGTGTGCCGCGTCCACCAGGGCGTCCCGGGTGCGCTGCTTCTTGCGCTCGCGCAGCCCCGGGGGTGTGGGGCGCGGGGCAGCGGTGGTGGTGGACATGCCGACACGATAGCGCGCGGACCGGGCCCGGCCGGGAGGTGAAGCCGACGGGCTCGGGGGTTCATCGATGGCAGGCCGTCGCCGCGCGGCCAGAAGTCAGAGATTGCCGATTGTCAGCTGCTGACATAATCTCTTCGCGGTGGCGCCCGCGTGGCCGATGAGCTCGTGGGGACGGGCGGGCCCGGGCGCCACCCGTTCATCGCTCCCGGCCCCGCCTCCGCCTCCGCCTCCGCCCCCGCCCGCGGCTGCGGCCGGCTCGGCGTCGGCCGATTCAGCGCCGGCCGGTCAGGCCGGGGTGCTCGACCGGTACCGCGGCCGCCTCGCGCAGATAGCGGCTGCGCTCCTCGCGCTCCAGATCCGGGAAGTAGTCCAGCAGGCGGGTGTTCGCCTCGGCGGGGGACAGGTGCACCTCGCACAGCAGCCAGCGCGCCCGGGTGAGGATCTCGTCGTCGTGCATGGGGCGATCATCACCACCGGGGCGCCCGGCCGGCACGCCGGACTGAGCCGGACGATGGCCGGCCCCCTGCGGCCTGCCGCCAGACGGCCCGAGGGCCGGACTCCAGTGGAGTCCGGCCCTCGGGTGTTTCGACGCTCGACGGCTCAGGCGTCGCCGCCCGCCGCGCCCGGGTGGGCGGCGGTCACGTCCAGCAGCTGGTAGCGGTCGATCGCCTCCTTGAGCGCGTGGCGGTCGATCTTGCCCTGCTTGGCCAGCTCGGTCAGCACGCCCAGCACCACCGACTGCGCGTCGATGTGGAAGAACCGGCGCGCCGCGCCACGGGTGTCGGCGAAGCCGAAACCGTCGGCACCCAGCGACTGGTACTGACCCGGCACCCAGCGCGCGATCTGGTCCGGCACCGCGCGCATCCAGTCGGAGACCGCGACGAACGGGCCCTCGGCACCGGAGAGCTTCTCCGTCACGTACGGGACACGCTGCGGCTCCTCGGGGTGCAGCAGGTTGAACTCCTCGGCCTCCACCGCGTCGCGGCGCAGCTCGTTCCAGGAGGTCGCGGACCAGACGTCGGCCTTGACGTTCCACTCCTCGGCCAGGATCCGCTGGGCCGCAAGGGCCCACGGCACGGCCACGCCGGAGGCGAGGATCTGCGCCGGGATCTGGCCCGCGGTGCCGGCCTGGTAGCGGTGGATGCCCTTGAGGATGCCCTCGACGTCCACGTTCTCGGGCTCGGCCGGCATCTGGATCGGCTCGTTGTAGACCGTCATGTAGTAGAAGACGTCCTCGCCGTGCGGGTGCTCGGCGGAGGAGCCGTACATGCGGCGCAGACCGTCCTGCATGATGTGCGCGATCTCGAAGCCGTAGGCCGGGTCGTAGGCGACGACGGCCGGGTTGGTCGAGGCCAGCAGGTGCGAGTGGCCGTCGGCGTGCTGCAGGCCCTCACCGGTCAGCGTGGTGCGGCCGGCGGTGGCGCCGATCACGAAGCCGCGGGCCAGCTGGTCGGCCATCTGCCAGAACTGGTCGCCGGTGCGCTGGAACCCGAACATCGAGTAGAAGACGTAGACCGGGATCAGCGGCTCGCCGTGGGTGGCGTAGGACGAGCCGGCGGCGATCAGCGAGGCGGTACAGCCCGCCTCGGAGATGCCGTCGTGCAGCATCTGGCCGGTCGGGGACTCCTTGTACGCCAGCAGCAGCTCGCGGTCGACCGACTCGTAGGTCTGGCCGAGCGGGTTGTAGATCTTGGCGGACGGGAAGAGCGAGTCCATGCCGAAGGTGCGGTACTCGTCCGGTGCGATCGGCACGAAGCGGTTGCCGATGCCCTTGTCCCGCATCAGGTCCTTGAGCACGCGGACGAACGCCATGGTGGTGGCGATGGTCTGCTGGCCGGAACCCTTCTTGACGCCCTTGTAGGCGTCGTCGCCCGGCAGCTCCAGCTTGCGCGGCCGCACCTTGCGGGTCGGCATGTAGCCGCCCAGCTCGCTGCGGCGGTCGTGCATGTACTGGATCTCTTCGGAGTCCTTGCCCGGGTGGTAGTAGGGCGGGTAGCCCTCGTCGAGCTGCTTGTCCGTGATCGGGATGTGCAGGCGGTCGCGGAAGCGCTTCAGGTCCTCGACCGTCAGCTTCTTCATCTGGTGGGTGGCGTTGCGGCCCTCGAAGTTGGGGCCCAGCGTCCAGCCCTTGACGGTCTGCGCCAGGATGACGGTCGGCTGGCCCTTGTGCTCGCGGGCCGCCTTGAAGGCCGCGTAGACCTTCTTGTGGTCGTGGCCGCCGCGACCCAGGTGCTGGATCTGCTGGTCGGACATGTTCTCGACCATCGCACGCAGCCGCAGGTCGTCACCGAAGAAGTGGTCGCGGATGTACGCGCCGGTCTCGGTGGCGTAGGTCTGGAACTGGCCGTCCGGGGTGGAGTTCAGCTTGTTGACCAGGATGCCGTCACGGTCCTGGGCCAGCAGCGGGTCCCAGCTGCGGTCCCAGACCAGCTTGATGACGTTCCAGCCGGCGCCGCGGAACTGCGACTCCAGCTCCTGGATGATCTTGCCGTTGCCGCGGACCGGGCCGTCCAGGCGCTGCAGGTTGCAGTTGACCACGAAGGTCAGGTTGTCCAGGCCCTCGCGCGCGGCGAGCGACAGCTGGCCCAGCGACTCCGGCTCGTCCATCTCGCCGTCGCCGAGGAAGGCGTAGACGTGGCTGTCGGAGGTGTCCTTGATCCCGCGGTGCTCCAGGTAGCGGTTCATCCGCGCCTGGTAGATCGCGCCGAGCGGGCCGAGGCCCATCGAGACGGTCGGGAACTCCCAGAAGTCCGGCATCAGCCGCGGGTGCGGGTAGCTGGACAGGCCGTAGGGGGCCTTCGACTTCTCCTGGCGGAAGGCGTCGAGCTGCTGCTCGCTCAGTCGGTCCAGCAGGAAGGCGCGGGCGTAGATGCCGGGGGAGGCGTGGCCCTGGAAGAAGATCTGGTCGCCGGACTCGCCGTCGGCGTCCTTGCCACGGAAGAAGTAGTTGAAGCCCACGTCGTACAGGGACGCGGAGGAGGCGAAGGTGGCGATGTGGCCACCGACACCGATGCCCGGGCGCTGGGCCCGGGAGACCATCACGGCCGCGTTCCAGCGGGTCGCGTTCAGGACCTTGCGCTCGATCTCCTCGTTGCCGGGGAAGAACGGCTCGTCCTTGGTGGCGATGGTGTTGACGTAGTCCGTGCTGCGCATCTCGGGCACGGCGACACGCTTCTCGCGGGCGCGCTCGATCAGGCGGAGCATCAGGTAGCGGGCGCGCTCACGGCCCCGCTCGTCGATGGCCGCGTCGAGCGACTCCAGCCATTCCGCGGTCTCCTCGGGATCGAAGTCCGGGACCTGACTCGGAAGGCCGCCAATGATGATCGGGTTGCGATCGGATCCGGAAGCCACGCTGTTCCTTCACTGTCGGTCGAAACTGAGGTGTGTCGCGCCGCCTCCATCGTGTACCGCAACTCGGAGATCCGTCATCTCTACCGATGGGTAACCGAAGCGCCTGGTGGGCGAATCGGTCAGGTGGGGGCGGTTCGGGCGTCGTCGCCGTCGCCGACCTCCACCGGGTCTTACGAAGAGGTGGTCCGACCTGGTACCTGGACTGCTCCAGGTTCCCCGCTCGTCCGATGGCGGGCGGTCGGGGTGAGGGCCAACAGGAGACTTTACGCCCGTGATCGCGCTGGTCTCGAATGCCGTTCGTATCGCGGGCGGGAAGGCGGTCGACTGGTCGCGAACCCGCCGGTGGACGAGCGGCATCCGCAGCATGGGCGAACGGTCCGCAAAAGGGCAAATCGGTGTGATTCCCGGCACAGGACTCGGCGTGTCTTGCTACGAGACGTCAACCTTTGGGTGGGATCGGGGGTCGGGTACTTGCGCGAACCGCCGCGCCCGTGTGGACTACGGCCACAGCCCTGGCATCGATGCCAGGCCGAATACTGGAGGTTATTCCCGTGAGCGCGACCGCGGACCCCGCGGACAAGTCCAACCCGGCTAACAAGCTGGGCTTCGAGCCCGGCCAGATCGTTCAGGAGCTCGGGTACGACGAAGACACCGACCAGGAGCTCCGCGAGGGCATCGAGGAGATCACTGGTGAGGACCTCGTCGACGAGGACTACGACGACGTCGCCGACGCCGTCCTGCTGTGGCACCGCGAGGAGGACGGGGATCTCACCGATGCCCTCGTCGACGCCCAGGAGTACCTGGCCGATGGCGGCCTGATCTGGCTGCTGACGCCCAAGAAGGGCCGTGATGGCCACGTCGAGGCGCACGAGGTCGCCGAGGCCGCGCAGACCGCCGGCCTCTCGCAGACCAGCTCGATCACGGTGGCCAAGGACTGGGCCGGTACCCGCCTGGCCACGCCGAAGGCGGCGAAGTCCGGCCGGCGCTGAGCCCGGCCCCGCGCTGAGCCCGGACCGACCTGAGTCCGGCCCGCCCGGAGCATGACGGACCCCGCTGGAGGAGTCTCCAGCGGGGTCCCGCCGTCGGCGCGGCCGGTTTGGCGAGATCGCCGAGCCTGCTGTTCGCTCACGGCGAAATCAGTCCGGAAATGCCCGTGACGGGTGCTGCCGAGTCACTCGTACGGCCGAAATCCGCAGCCCGGATGCGAGGATGAGCGCGCGGTCGGCCGCTGCGCCGCCCGCGGGAAACCCGTGGGCACGGTGCGCGCCGCGCCCACCGCTGAGAAAGGTCTCACCATGGCCATCGAGGTCGGCACCCAGGCTCCGGATTTCGAGCTGAAGAACCAGCACGGTGAGCTGGTCAAGCTCTCCGAGTTCCGGGGCGAGAAGAACGTCGTCCTGGTCTTCTACCCCTTCGCCTTCACCGGTGTCTGCACCGGCGAGGTCTGCGCGATCGAGAAGGAGCTGCCGCGGCTCCAGAACGAGGACGTGCAGATCCTGGCGGTCTCCAACGACTCGCCGTTCACCCTGCGGGTCTTCGCCGACCAGGAGGGCCTGTCGTACCCGCTGCTGTCGGACTTCTGGCCGCACGGCGCGGTCTCCGAGGCCTACGGCGTCTTCGACAGCGAGAAGGGCTGCGCGGTGCGCGGTACCTTCGTGATCGACAAGGCCGGCGTGGTGCGCTGGTCGGTGGTCAACGGCCTGCCGGACGCGCGGGACGAGCAGGAGTACCTCAAGGTGCTCGCCGCGCTCTGAGGCGGCCTCAGGGGGCGGCCTCGACGCGATCCTCGGGCCGGGATCCCCGGGCGGAGATCCTCCGGAGCGCGTCGGCCGGAGATCTCCGCCAGCCACGCCGGGCCGCCTAGTGTTCCGGTCGGGAACCCGGTACTACGATCTGGCCGTTGGCAGGAGCGTGGGCCGGTCCCAAGGGCTCAACGGCCACATCGCCGAGGCGCCCGAGGGGTGCCTCCCGCATCTTGGAGGAACCTGTGGGTGTCAGCCTGAGCAAGGGCGGCAACGTCTCGCTGACCAAGGAGGCCCCGGGCCTGACCGCGGTGCTCGTCGCCCTCGGCTGGGACGCGCGCACCACGACCGGTGCGGAGTTCGACCTGGACGCCAGCGCGCTGCTCTGCACCGAGCAGGGCAAGGTCGCCAAGGACAGCGACTTCGTCTTCTTCAACAACCTGACCAGCCCGGACGGTTCGGTGGAGCACACCGGCGACAACCTGACCGGTGAGGGCGAGGGCGACGACGAGACGATCAAGGTCAACCTGGCCGCCGTGCCGGCCTCGGTCGCCAAGATCGTCTTCCCGGTCTCGATCTACGAGGCGGAGACCCGGCTGCAGAACTTCGGCCAGGTCCGCAACGCCTACATCCGGGTGGTCAACCAGTCCGGCGGTCAGGAGATCGCCCGCTACGACCTGACCGAGGACGCCTCCACCGAGACGGCGATGGTCTTCGGCGAGCTCTACCGCAGCGGCGCCGAGTGGAAGTTCCGCGCCATCGGCCAGGGCTACGCCTCGGGGCTGCGCGGCATCGCCCAGGACTTCGGCGTCAACGTCTGACGGCACTTCAGGCGGATGGCACGACCAGGACCCTGGTCGCCCGAGCGGGCGACCAGGGTCCTGGTCGTGCGTGCGGCGAAACGGTGCGTCCGCTGACGGCCCGGCGCAGGGAGTGCGCGGCCCGGCGGCCCGGCAGCCGAACGCCGGGCGGAACCGGGGATTCGGCCCCTTGATAGGTTCGAAGTTCAGGATGTTCAGTGGGCGGTTCGGAACCGTTCGGGGGCTGGAGGGCGTACATGTGGAGTTCGCCCTCTGTGTCTCACCGCACGGTGCCGGCCGCCAGGGAGTGGGAGGAAAGACGACGATGAGTGTCACGCTCGCCAAGGGCGGCAACGTCTCGCTGAGCAAGGCCGCGCCCGGCCTGACCCAGGTTCAGATCGGCCTGGGCTGGGACGCCAGGTCGACCACCGGCGCGCCCTTCGACCTCGACGCGAGCGCACTGCTCTGCTCGGGCGGTCGGGTGCTCGGCGACGAGTACTTCGTCTTCTACAACAACCTCAAGAGCCCGGAGGGCTCGGTCGAGCACCTGGGCGACAACCTGGTCGGCGGCCAGGAGGGCGACGAGGGCGACGAGGAAGTGATGCTGGTCAACCTGGATCTGGTGCCCGCGCAGGTCGACAAGGTGGTCTTCCCGGTCTCGATCTACGACGCGGACGCGCGGCTGCAGAGCTTCGGCCAGGTGCGCAACGCCTACATCCGGGTGGTCAACCAGGCCGGCGGTCAGGAGATCGCCCGCTACGACCTGACCGAGGACGCCTCCAGCGAGACCGCGATGATCTTCGGTGAGCTCTACCGCTACCAGGGCGAGTGGAAGTTCCGGGCGGTCGGTCAGGGGTACGCGTCAGGTCTGCGCGGAATCGCCCTCGACTTTGGGGTCAACGTACAGTAAAGGCATCGTCAAATTCTCGGCGCGCCATGTCACCGAAAGGTAGTAATACCGTGTTCCTCCGCACTTTCGGATGGTCCTTCGCGACCACGGTCGCCGGGCTCATCGCGGCCGGGCTGATCTGGGGCGCCGAGGGTTTCGGCGTGGTGCTGATCCTCGCGATCCTGGAGATCTCGCTCTCGTTCGACAACGCGGTCGTCAACGCCACGGTGCTGAAGCGGATGAGTCCGTTCTGGCAGAAGATCTTCCTGACGGTGGGTGTGCTGATCGCCGTCTTCGGGATGCGGCTGCTCTTCCCGCTGCTGGTCGTTGGCCTGACCGCGCACATCGGCCCGAGCACGGTGATCGACCTCGCGCTCAACTCGGGCCACACGTACCACGGTCTGACCTACGGCCAGCATCTGGAAGCGGCCAACCCGGCGATCGCCGCGTTCGGCGGGACCTTCCTGCTGATGATCTTCCTGGACTTCATCCTCGAGGAGAAGGACTACCACTGGCTGCGCTGGGTCGAGCGTCCGCTGGAGCGGATCGGCCGGCTGGAGGCGCTCTCCTCGGTGATCGCGCTGGTCACGCTGGCGCTGGCGGCCCGCTTCTTCGCGGCGGGGCACGCGGAAACGGTCCTGCTCGCGGGGCTGCTGGGGCTGGCCACCTACCTCGCGGTCAACGGGCTCTCGGGCGTCTTCGAGTCGAACATGGAGTCCGCCGAGGACGCCGACGAGGAGGGCGAGGAGGCCGGTGCCGCCGCGAAGCCCGGCAAGTCGCTGGTCCAGGTGGCCGGGAAGGCCGCGTTCTTCCTCTTCCTGTACCTGGAGGTGCTGGACGCCTCGTTCTCCTTCGACGGGGTCGTCGGCGCCTTCGCGATCTCCAACGACATCTTCCAGATCACCCTGGGCCTGGGCATCGGGGCGATGTACATCCGCTCGCTGACCGTCTTCCTGGTCCGCAAGGGCACCCTGGACGACTACGTCTACCTGGAGCACGGCGCCCACTACGCGATCGGCGCGCTGGCGGCGATCCTGCTGATCTCGATCGAGTACAAGATCCCGGAGATCGTCACCGGGCTGATCGGCGTGGCCTTCATCGGCGCCGCGCTCGCCTCCTCGATGCTGCGCAACCGGCGCACCGCGGCGCTGGAGGCGGTGGCCGAACCGGAGCCGACGGTGGCCGGCAAGCGCTAGTCGCGCCGGTTGCCGGTTGCCGCTTGCCGGGTCGGGGGTTGTCGGTCGGGGGTGGCGTGCCGGACAGCCGGACGGCCGGATACGGGAAGGGCCCTGCTCGTGGGAGCAGGGCCCTTCCGTCGTTCTCGGGTCGGTCAGCCCAGGCGCTTCTCCATGGCGCGCAGCTTGCGCTCCAGGGAGTCGAAGGGCGAGTCGAGCTTGGGCAGCGAGAGGGTGTCGTCCTCGGCCGTCAGGTCGACGCTGTCGAGCCCGGCGCGGCCGCCGCCGACGGCCGTGCGGCGCGGGGAGGCGGAGAGCGCGGCGGGCTCCAGCGCGGACCGGCCGACCTTGGCTCGCGTGGCGTCGGCTCCGGTCAGGGCGGCGTCGCTCAACGCGGGGTCGGTGCGGGCGGCTTCGGCTAGGGCAGGCTCCGTAGCGGGCTGGCCGTCGCCGGAGCCGGCGGTCAGCGCGGGCACCTGGCGTCCGCCGCGGGTCCGGGCCAGCACGCCACCGCGGGAGATCGCCTTCAGCTCGGCCCGCTCGCGGCGGTCCGCACTGCGCGCCTGCACCTTGGCGTCCAGCTTCGCCTGCCGCTCCTCGCGGACCTCCTCCACCGCCTCGTCCAGGCTGCGGACGTTCTCCAGCAGCATCAGCGACCAGGCCGCGTAGGTCTCGCGCGGGGCGCGCAGCCAGCGCACGATGCGGATCTGCGGCAGCGGACGCGGTATCAGGCCCTGCTCGCGCAGCGCCGCCCGGCGGGTCTGCTTGAGCGCGCGGTCGAAGAGCACGGCGGCCGAGATCGACATGCCGGAGAAGAACTGCGGAGCACCGGCGTGGTCGCCGCCGCGCGGCGCGTGCACCCAGTTGAACCAGGCCGAGGCGAAGGCGAAGAGCCAGACCAGCAGACGCGAGCCGAGCGCCGCGTCACCGTGGCTGGCCTCGCGCACGGCGAGCACCGAGCAGAACATCGCGGCGCCGTCCAGGCCGAACGGGACCAGGTACTCCCAGCCGCCCGACAGGCCCAGGTTCTGGGTGCCGAAGCCGACCAGACCGTGGAAGGAGAGCGCGGCCGCGACGCCGGCGCAGCAGAAGAGCAGCACGTAGGAGGAGATCCCGTACACCATCTCCTTGCGGCGGCGGCGCTCCTCGCTGCGCTCCCAGGAGTCCCCGTTCTCCTGGGTCTTGGCGCTCTTGAAGCGCAGCGTGGCCGTCAGGACGGCTATGACGAGCAGGGCCGCGCCGCCGACGACGACCCAGGCCAGCTGTGTGGACGAGAATGACATTGCGGCGTTGGCCTCTGCTTTCCGCGGTCGGGTGGGAGTGGACGGTCCCCGGCGGGGGCCGGAACGGCGTCAGTTCCCAGAGCGAGCACCCGCCCTGATGGTCCGTCGTGCACGCAGGAATGCGCGGCTGGGACGGGTGGGGCTAGCTCGCGCGGGTGACGGGGACACCTGTGCGGCTAGACGATATCGCGTCTGACGGGGCGGCATGGTACGGGAGTCACGTTCGTGCTGCTATCCGCCGCTCGGGTGGCAGTGCCGAACCGGTGACCGGACATCCGACGTCGGTGTTCGAAACCGACGGTGACTCAGAGCCGCTGCTGGGTATGGACCGCAGTGCACAATGATTCGTCAGCTGAACGGCAACGGGCCGGGCGGCGACACCTCTGGGCTGGGGGCGGTCGGGATGGCCACGATCTGGGAGTACCTGCGCGGCGAGCGCAACCTGCCCGACATGATGGGGCAGGTGGGAAAGGTGACGCTCACCAAGTCCCGCCCGCAGCACCTGATCACCACCTCCGGGCCGACCACCGGGACCCTCTACGTCAACCTGCACTGGACGGCCCGCCTGGTCGCCGGCTCGCAGGGCGCGCTGCGCCGCAAGCTGCTCCAGCCCCGGCTGCTGCGCCCGGCCCAGACCGAGACCACCCAGGGCGGCGCCGAGAACGTGGACCTCGACCTGGCCTGCATGTACGAACTCACCGACGGGACCCGGGGCGTGGTGCAGCCGCTCGGGAAGTTCTTCGGGGACCTGCAGCACCCGCCGTACATCAAGCTGAGCGGCGACGACAAGTACGGGGCGCCGTCCGGCGAGACGATGTACATCAACCTGGAGAAGAAGGACCAGTTCAGGCGGCTGCTGATCTTCGTCTACATCTACGACGGCACGCCGGCCTTCGACCAGACGCACGCGCAGATCCAGATCGTGCCGCCGAGCGGGCCGCGACTGGAGATCAACCTGGACGAGCGGGCGGCGGCGGCCCGTTCGTGCGCGGTGGTGCTGATCGAGAACAAGGACGGGGAGCTGATGGCCCGTCGGGAGGTGCGGTACGTGCACGGGTTCCAGTCGGACCTGGACCGGCTGTACGGCTTCGGGATGGAGTGGCAGCGGGGGTACAAGGAGGAGTAGGGCGGCGTGTGTGCCGGCGCCGGCCGGGCGGTGCCGCGGCCGGGGCTCAGCGGGGCTGGAACTGGGGGCCCTGCGGGGGCAGGGCGAAGTCCGGGTCGAGCACCTGGGTGGGCTGGGGTGCCGGGGGCTGCTGCGGGTAGCCGTAGGGCGGCGGTTGCTGGGGATAGCCGTACGTGGGAGCGGGAGCGGGAGCGGGAGCCGGTGCCGGGATGGTGGTCGGCGCCGGGGGCTGTTGGGGGTAGCCGTAGGGGGGCTGCTGCTGCGGGTATCCGTAGCTGGGCTGGTGCGGCTGCGGCTGTGGCTGCTGTGGCGGGGCCGGCGGGTAGCTGGGGGTGGTGACGGCCGGGGGCTGCTGCGGGTAGCCGTACCCGGGCGGGGTGACGGGCGCGGCGGTGGGCGCGGAGGTGGGCGCGGTGGCGGGCGGCGGGGGCGTCGTCGGGGCGCCGGTGGGTGGCGGCGGGACGGCCGGGGCGAGCGTGTAGGTGCCCGGCTCCGCGGTGCGCGGTGCGGGCCGTGCCGGGGGCGCGGTGGGCTGCGCCGGGGCGGCCGGGGCACTCGCGCCGGGCCGGGTGGCGGCGGCCGCGACAGCCGAGTCCTCCTCGACCGCGATCCCGAAGTCGGTGGCCAGGCCGCCGAGGCCGGAGGCGTAGCCCTGGCCGACCGCGCGGAACTTCCAGCCGCCGTCGCGCCGGTAGAGCTCGGCGCAGACCAGGGCCGAGACCGGCTCGCTCTCGTTGACCGGGAACTCGGCCAGCGGCTCGCCGCCGGGCGCGGCCGCGTCGTAGAGCAGTACCCGCAGCCCGTGGACGGCGCGGAAGTCGCCGCCCTCGACCGAGCCGGCCAGTACCACCCGGTGGACCTCGGCCGACAGCTTCCCGAGGTCCACCTCGATGGTGTCGGTGATCTCCTGGTGGCCCGGGGCCTGGTGCTTGGGCAGGTGGCGCACCGTGCCCGAGGGGTGCCGGGGCTGGTTGTAGAAGACGAAGTCGGCATCGGAGCGGACCTTGCCGGCGGCGTCGAGCAGCAGCGCGGAGGCGTCCAGATCCGGCGCCCCCGTCGCCGCGCTCCAGCGCAGCACGGCGCGGACCGCGGCCGCGGTCAGCGAGATGTTGGCGCCCTTCGCCATCACGTGCGTCATAACTGCCCATCCTGCCTGCTGGGGACCACTGCGGACAACGTGGGTGCTGGTGTCCGGCGGGGTGGCACGGGGGATTGGAATGGCTGAAAACTTGCGCAATTGAGCAAGTAATTCGTGGGCGCCAATGTGCCGGCCGCTGTTCTGTCGCTTCTTCCGCCCGGGCTTTTGCCGGTGTTCGGTCCGGTCGGGGAATGTTCAGCGAATTCCATGTTCCCTGCCGCTGCCAGGTCTCGCCATGGACCGTACGATGGCGGCCGAAGGGGGTGCGAGCTGCGGAATCGAGAGTTTCGGCCCGTCCGGCCGACGGTTCGTCGGGCACGTCGGTTCGTGGGGAAAGCAGTCGGTCCCACTCGCGCCGAGCCGCTCGTCCGTTCCGTGGTCCGCCGCCTCGTCCGCTTCACCGGTCGGTCCGCTGACTTCTCGGTTCCGCTCTGCCCGTTCGTCGTGACGCTCCTGGGAGTGCATTTTGCGCCATTTCGGCCACCTCGGCGTGGACGTCCGCCGCCGGCTCTTCCTGGTCGAGCCGGCGGCGTTCGACCGGCATGCCCCGGCGGCGACGCTGGCCACCGCACTGGGCGCCACCCTCTACCTGCCCGCCACCCGCCCCACTCTGGTGACCGATGTGCGCAGGCAGGCGGCCCGCGGGGTGACCTCGATGGTGCTCTGCCTGGAGGACGCGATTGCCGACGGCGAGGTGGCGGCCGCCGAGGCGAACGTGGTCGACGGGCTGCGCGCGCTGGCCGGGCCGGTGTCGACCGGGGTGCCGCCGCTCGTGGGGTTGCCGCTGCTCTTCGTGCGGGTCCGGGACCCCGAGCAGATCGGTGTGCTGGTCGGCCGGTTGGGCCCGGCGGCCCGGCTGCTGAGCGGCTTCGTCCTGCCCAAGTTCACCGAGGAGAACGGCGGACACTACCTGGAGGCCGTGGCCGATGCCGAACTCGCCTGCGGAGAGCGGCTGTTCAGCATGCCGGTGCTGGAGTCGCCGGAACTCGCCCATCTGGAGCACCGGCGCTCCGAACTGCTGGGCATCGCCGCGCTGTTGGCGAAGTACCGGGACCGGGTGCTGGCCGTCCGGCTCGGCGTCACCGACCTGTGCGCGGCCTACGGGCTGCGCCGCTCGCCCGAGTCGACCGCCTACGACCTGGCCCTGGTGGCCGGGGTGATCGGGGACGTGGTCAATGTGCTGGGCCGGGCGGACGGCAGCGGGTTCACCGTGACCGGGCCGGTCTGGGAGTACTTCCCGCTCGGGCGCACCGGGGCGGAGCTGACCGGTCTGCTGCGCGAGCTCGCGCTCGACCGGGTCAACGGGCTGCTGGGCAAGACCTGTGTGCACCCCAGCCAGGTGCCGGCAGTGCACGCCGGCCTGGTGGTCGGACACGAGGAGTACTGCGACGCGCGCGACGTGCTCAACGGCGCCTCCGAGCGCGGTGGGGGCGTGGCGGGCTCGGCGTACGCCAACAAGATGAACGAGGTCAAGCCGCACCGCGCTTGGGCGGAGCGGGTACTGGGGCGCGCCGAGCTGTTCGGGGTGGCCCGGGCGGGGGTCGGGTTCGCGGAGCTGTTCGCGGCCTGCCGGGATGCGGAGGTTCGTGGTGGGCGCTGACGTGGGTGACGGTGCGGTGTGGTCCGGGCAGTGGGTGACCGAGCGGCTGGGCATGGAGCTGGCGGGAGACCCTGAGCTGACCGATCTGCTCGGGCTGGCGGTCCGGGACAATCCGAAGCGGGCGCAGTTGCTGGTCTCGCAGGTGCTCGGCAAGCATGTGCCGCAGCGTCCGGGGCTGGTGCTCGGCGCCGGGCGGCGGCTGGGTGCGGCCGTGCGCGAGCGGCTGAGCGGCAGGGCTGATCCGCTGGGGAGCGCGCTGGGGGGTGCCGCGCGCGCTGCCGGGCCGGTGCTGGTGCTGGGCTTTGCCGAGACCGCGACCGGGCTCGGCCACTGCGTGGCCGACGAGCTGGACGCGCGCTATCTGCACTCCACCCGGCGGCCGGTGGCCGGGATGCGGCCGGCGGCCGGCTTCGAGGAGGAGCACTCGCACGCCACCTCGCACTTGCTGCTGCCTGCCGATCCCGAACTGCTCGCAGGCGGCGGGACGTTGGTTCTGGTGGACGACGAACTGTCCACCGGACAGACGGTGTTGAACACGATCGAGGCGCTGCACCGGAGCCGGCCGCGTCGGCGCTACCTGCTGGCGGCACTCGTCGACCTGCGCGGCGACGCCGACCGGGTGCGATTGACCGAGTTCGCGGCCGAGTTGGGCGCGAGCATCGAGGTGGTGGCACTGGCCCAGGGGCGGGTGCGGCTGCCTGTGGGCGCGGCTGCGCGGGGGCAGGAGCTGGTGGCGGCGCTGGGTGCGGGCGGGGGCTCGGGGTCCGGCGGGGCGTCGCGGGGCGAGCTGGTGCGGGCCGAACTGCCGTGGCCGGCCGAGGTTCCCGAGGGCGGGCGGCACGGGTTCCTGCCGGCGCAGCGCCGGGTGCTGGAGGCGGCGCTGCCCGAGCTGGGGGAGCGGCTGGCCAAGGAGCTGCTCGGCAGCGAGCGGCGGGTGCTGGTGCTGGGCTGCGAGGAGTTGAGCTACGCGCCGCTGCGGCTGGCGGAGGCGCTGGCGGAGGCGCTGGAGACGGCCGTGGACTGCGCGGGCGCGTCGGTGAGCTTCTCGACGACCACGCGCTCGCCGGTGCTCGCGGTGGACGACCCCGGTTACGCGATACGGACCGGGCTGGTCTTCCCCGCGCACGGCGCGCCGGCCGAGGGCGGCGGCACCCGCTTCGCCTACAACGTGGCACCGGGGTGTGAGGCGGCGCGGCGGTTCGACACGATCGTGCTGGTCGTCGACGCCGCGTCCGACACGCCCGAACTGCATGCGACGGACGGGCTGTTGGACCGGCTGCGGATGGTGACGGACCGGGTGGTGCTGGTGGTGCTGCCGGTCTGGTGCCCCGGCCGGGGCACCGTGCCCTCGGCCCAGCCGTCGCCGGCTCCGTCGGTTCGGCTGCCGGCGGGTGCGTTGCGGACGGGTGCATCGCAGACGGGTGCGCTGCCGATGGGGTCGCTGCCGGTTCCGCTGCGTGGCCCGGCGTTCTCCTCCTACCCGGCCGAGGAAGTGGGCTGGCTGCTCACCGATCTGTCCGGCGTCGCGCTGGAGGCGCCCACCGAGGAGCGGGAGGAGGCCGTGCAGTCCGGCGGCGCCCACTACGCGGAGTCGTTGCCGGTGGAGTACCACCCCGGCCCCGAGTACCTGGAGCTGTTCCAGCAGGCGCTGCGCGGCTCGGCCCGGCGGATCGCGCTGGCGGTCGGCACGGTCGCCGAGACGCTGGTCCGCGAGCGCGGCCGTGGCCTGGTGCTGGCCTCGCTGGCCCGGGCCGGCACCCCGGTCGGCATCCTGATCCGCCGCTGGCTGGCCGCCGAGCACGGCTTCGACGCGCCGCACTACGCCGTCTCGATCATCCGCGGCCGGGGCGTCGATCCGGCCGCCCTGCACTATCTGACGGATTGTCACGATCCGCGTCAGGTGGTCTTCGTGGACGGCTGGACCGGGAAGGGCGCGATCACCCGGGAGCTGTCCGAGGCGCTGGCCGGAACCCCGTTCGACCCCGACCTCGCGGTGCTCGCCGACCCCGGCCGCTGTGTGCGGACCTTCGGCACCAGGCAGGACTTCCTGATCCCGTCCGCCTGCCTCAACTCGACGGTGTCCGGCCTGATTTCGCGTACCGTGCTGCGGGCCGACCTGATCGGTCCCGGCGACTTCCACGGCGCCAAGTACTACCAGGAGCTGGCGGCCGCGGACGTCTCGCGCGCCTTCCTGGACACCGTGACCGAGTGGTTCCCCGAGGTCCGCCGGGAGGTGGCCGCCGCCGAGCCACCGGCCGACGCGGACCGGGCACCGACCTGGACGGGCTGGGCCGCGGTGGAGCGGATCAGCGCCGAGTACGGGATCGGCAGCCTCAACCTGGTCAAGCCCGGCGTGGGTGAGACCACCCGGGTCCTGCTGCGCCGGGTGCCGTGGCGGATCCTGGCCCGCCGGGGCGCGGGGGCGGACCTGGACCACGTCCGGCTGCTGGCCGCGCAGCGTGGCGTGCCGGTGGAGGAGGTGGACGAGTTGCCCTACTCCTGCGTGGGCCTGATCCATCCGACGTTCAGCCGGGGCGCGACCGGGCCGACGGGGCTGGCGGTATGACGGAGCGTCGCAGTGGGTCGCCGATGTCGGCCGTGTCGGTGTCGGCCGCCGTGTCGGGGGCGGTGGTGCCGGGGTCGGCTGCGTCGGTGTCGGCCGCCGTGTCGGGGTCGGCTGTGCTGGTGGCGAGCGATCTGGACCGCACGCTGATCTACTCGCTGCGCTCGGCCGAGCTGCCGCCCGGATCGCCGGTGCGGCTGCGCCTGGTGGAGCGTGACGGCGAGGGCGCTCCGCTCAGTCATCTCACCGAGCGGGCAGCCCAGTTGCTCGCCGCGCTGGCCCGGGAGGCGGTGGTCGTACCGGCCACCACCCGCACCGTCGAGCAGTACCGGCGGATCCGGCTGCCCGGCCCGGCAGCCGGTGGCGGCGGGGCCCACTGGTGCCCGCCGTACGCGGTCTGCGCCAACGGCGGCCGGCTGCTGGTCGCGGGCGAGCCGGACCAGGACTGGGCCGCCGTGGTGGCGTGGCGGCTCGCCGAGCACGCCGCCCCGCTGCCCGAGGTGGCCGAGCGGCTGGCAGCCGGCGGTGCCGGCGCCGGCGGCAGTGGCGCTGACGGCAGCGGCGGTGCTGCTGGTGGCTGGCTGCTGCGGCAGCGGGTGGCCGAGGGTCTGTTCGTCTACGCGCTCGTGGATCGTGAGCGGCTGCCCGCCGCCTGGCTCGACGAGTTGACCGCCTGGTGCGCGGAACGCGGCTGGACCGTCTCGCTCCAGGGCCGCAAGCTCTATGCCGTCCCCCGCGTGCTGACCAAGAGCGCCGCGGTCGCGGAGGTGGTCCGCCGCCAGGGTGGCCGGGTCACGGTGCTGGCGGCCGGGGACTCGCTGCTCGACGCCGACCTGCTGCTCGCCGCCGACCGTGCCTGGCGCCCCGGCCACGGCGAGTTGGCGGAGCGGGGCTGGACCGGTCCGCGGGTGACCGCGCTGGAACAGCGCGGCGCGCTCGCGGGCGAGCAGATCCTGAGTGCCCTGCTCGCCCACGTCCGAAGCCTGACCGGCCGGATCACCGGCTAGGGCCTGTCGCCCTTGTCCGGCGGGCCGGGCCTGCTCCCTGGTGTCAGCTAGCGCCGCTTGCGCTTCTTCTTGCTCCGGTTGTCGGCGCTCGGCTTGGCACCGTTCAGCGGGCCGGGCGCCGGCGGGTTCGCCGCGGCCTCGCGCAGGCCGATCCGGCGGGTCTGCCAGACGGTCAGCTCCCACAACCCGATCGCGACGCCGACTCCCGCGACGCCGACGGGGAGGGAGCTGAAGTCGGCATCGGCGGGTTGTGGGGCCAGCCAGCCGCTCGGGTCCACCAGCAGGTCCTCGGTGGTGCCCGCGTCCTCCGTGCCGTTGCAGCCCATGTCGACGATATCGGCGTGGTCCATCGGCTTGCCGTCGGTCCGCTTCAGCCTGCAGTGGTAGATCGGGCCGGTCTTGCCCTTGGTGGTGTACACCGAGGTGATCCGCACCTCGGTGCGCTGTCCCTGGCTCTGCATCAGCGCGGCCTGGAAGACCAGCCCGGAGCCGAGCACGGCGGCCAGTCCGATGATCAACCCGGCAAAGAACACCCACCCCTTGGTCGCGGTCGCCATCAGCACCGCGATCGCGAGGGTCACGGTCAGCACACCGAGGAGCAGCGCCGCCGGAAACCAGTCCGGGCTGGTGCCGAGCACGCCGATGCCCACCATCAACAGGGGGACGAGCGCGGCTATCCGGGCGAGCCGCCGCACCACGTGCGGGGGCCAGGCCACGTTCTTCCGGGACCCGGGCGCCATCAGCGGCCCTCGAACCGGCGCAGCCCGGCCCGCCGGGACAGCCAGACCAGCAGCTCGAAGAGCACCAGGACCACCGGCAGTGCCCACGCGGCGATGTCGATCCCGCTCCTGTCCGGATCGGCGGCCGGCAACGACAGCCCGACGATCACCGGCGGACCGAAGAACGCGATCGTGGTGAGGTGGCGGACCTGCCGGGACGAGGTGGCGGTGGCTGTTCGAGGCACGGCGTCAGTGTGACGAACGGGGGCGTCAGGCGGAAGAGCGGGGTCCGTTATGACAGCCGTCGATGGAACGTCCGGCGCAGGAGACTAGCCGCAGCAGCCCCCACCGCAGCAGCCACCACCGCCGCCACCGGCGGGCGGCTGCGGGGCGCTGCCGCCGCCCGCGCCGGTCACGGCGACGGTGGAGAGCAGCTTCACGGTGTCCGGGTGCCCCTGCGGGCAGGTCGCCGGGTCGTTGGCCTGGGCCATGGCGCGGCGGAGTTCGAAGGTCGCACCGCAGGAACGGCAGCGGAAGTCATAGCGTGGCATGCCCGCAGCGTACCCGGCCGGGGCGGGCTCACCCCGGCACCGGCCGATTCCGTGCGAAGCCCGGCTACTGCCGGCCGAGCTGACCGCGGATCAGCTCCACCACCTCGGCCGCCGTCGCGCGCACCCCGTCCAGCTCGGTGAGGAAGTGCCAGTAGTCCGGGTGCCGGCCGGCCGCCGTCAGCGCGGCGACCGCCCGGTCCAGCCGCCCCACCGCCGCGTCCAGCGGTCCGGCATGGCGCGGATCGGGTGCCTGGCGGCCGGCCATCGCCAGCCGCTGGGCGTCCCGCAGCGCGAACCGTGCGCGCTGCACCTCCGCCTGCGGATCACGCTCCGCCTCGTTCAGCCGGCGCAGCCGGTCGGCCACCGCGGCCACCGAGCCGTCGGCCGTCTCCAGCAGCGCCCGCACCGTTCCGAGCACCGTCGCCGCGTCCGCCCACCGCTGCTCGTCGCGGGCCCGCGCCGCCTCCGCAAGCCTGGCCTGCGCCGCCCGGCCCGCCTCCGCGACCTGCCGCGGCACCTGCTGCAGGTCCTGCCAGCAGCCCGCCGAGAACCGTCGGCGCAGCTCGCTGAGTGTCGGCTCGACCGTGCCGGCCTTGGTCTCCAGCGCCTGCACCCGGGTCCGCAGGCTCGCCACCCGGCGGTCGATCTCGCGGGCCCGCTCCGGCCGCTGCTCGGCGTCCGCCAGGATCGCGGCCGCCCGCAGGCGTACGTCCTCGGCCCGCCGCAGCGTGTCCGCCACGCCGTGCCGGGCCGCGCCCTCGTTCAGCTTGGTCAGCTCCGGCCGCAGCTCGGCCAGCCGGGCCGCCAGGTCGTCCGCGCCCAGGCCCGCCGCCCGCACTGCCTCCAGCCCGCCGCCGGCCGCCAGCAGCGCCCGCTTGGCCTGCTCGACCGCCGGTGTCACCCGCACCAGCTGAGCCTCCGCGTGCTGCACCAGCGGCTGCAGGCGCTGCAGGAAGTTCGCCAGCTCCGCCTGCTTGGCCGCCAGCTCGCGCTTGGCCTGCTCCAACTGCTGCCTGGCCTGGGCAGCAGCACCCGGCGCCAGTTCCGCGGCCTCCAGGTCGACCGCGTCCAGCGCCGCCAGGTAGGCCATGGTGACCTGGTTGATCCGGCCGCTCAGATCCTGGAAGTCGGCGAGTGCCTGGCGCACCGAAGCGCCGTCCTCGGCGGCCCGCACCGTCTCGACGGCGAGTTCCACCTCGCGCTGCGCGGAGTCCAGCTCGTAGAACGCCTCCTGCGCTGCGTCCCGCGCGGCCACCGCCGCCGCCCGCTGCCCGTCCTCCCCGCGCCGCCACCAGGGCCGCCCACCGCCGGCCCCCGGCCCACTGAAGGACCCGGCCACCGCCACGAGGACCCCGGCCATCGCCACGGGTACCACCAGCAGCTCCGCCGTGACCCGCCCCGCGTACCCCCGCGTGCTACCCGCCCTCACCGCGCGCTCCCTGCTCCACCGAACTGGAGCCCTCATTCTCCCCGATCACCCCCCTCCTCCCCAGCCCCGCCCCGCACCCTGCACCGCGCCGTACCCGGGACCAGGTACTCTTACCTTTCACCGCAGGACCCCTCACCCGGGACCACCATGCGGCGGGGGTGCGTAGCTCAGTGGTAGAGCGCCGCTCTTACAAAGCGGATGTCGGCGGTTCGAAACCGTCCGCGCCCACCCAGAACGAACATGTTCATCAGGTCGATCGACCTTCGTTCGGTCGATCGACCTTCGGCACACCTGCCGCACACCCGGTCGGCCTGCCATCGCGGCCGCCACCGCCACGCCACGGATCGCCGGCGGTATGGGCAGGTGCCTTGAGCGCCTGCCCATACCGTCAGGTCAGTCGATCTTGATGGGGATGGTGCAGCAGCACGAGCAGGTGCTGAAGGCGAGGGCGGTATCGGGCTTCGTTGCCGAGTCGTTCATGCTGACCACGGTCAGCGCGCCGAGGTCGAGGTCGGCGAGGTCGAACTCGTCGGTGATGGTGCTGATGTCGAGGTGACTGATCGTCTGGGTCATGTCTGTCCAATCCGGTTGTTCGGTCGTGCTGTGGCCGTCGGGCCGGTTCCGTTCGGGTGGTTGGGCGTCACCTCACATGCTCTGGTGCCAGGTGCAGGAGCAGCAGGAGCTGCCCGCCGAGGCGGTGACGGGCCCGGACTGCTCGGCCGAGTCGCGCATGCTGACCACGGTCAGCGCGCTGAGGTTGAGGTCGCCGAGGTCGAACTCGTCGAGCAGGCTGGTGGTTTCGACGATCTGGGGCATGACGCCCTCCTTCGGGTCGGACCGGACGCTACGTGTCCGGTCCTTCCACACTGTCGGCCTGTGGCCCCTGCCTGGCATCGGTAGAAGTACCTAATCGGTTTACGCAAGCTGCGCGGGCCTGATCTGCCGGAGTCGTCCGTAGACGGTTCGGTAGTTCTACCGATGCGGCCGGGCGGGGGCGGCTGCGAGCCTCGGATCACACGATCCGGCAGCCGAGGAGTCCAGATGACCGACACGACGGTCGCCGCAGCGGATCTGCCGGCCGCCTCGCCGGGCGCGGTGACGGTGGCGCCGTATGCGGTGGTCCGGACGGTGGCACTCCCCGCCCCGCAGCCCTCGTCGATCGCGGGCGAGTTCCGCGAGCACGTCGGACGGCTGGTCGACCTGATCGTCCGGTGCGAACAGGCCGGTCCCGAACTCTGCGACACCCTCTACGAACTGGCCGGATCCGCGCCGTCGGATGCCCGCAGACGGGTGCTGGTTCCGCTGCGGCGTGACGTGCACAACCGCCGATCGCCACGGCCGCCGCTGCGGGCCGCACTGGCGGACCTGCCCCGGCAGGTGCCGTTGCTGGACGAGTGGCTGGCCGCGCGCGACGAGATCGACCGGATCGGCGAGCTGCTCGACACGCTCACCGGCCCGGCCCTGGAGAGTGACCGCACCGCGCTGGCCGCGCTCTGCCGGTCCGAGGACCTGCAACGCGCGGTGGCCCTCACCAGTTCGGATCTGCTGCGTGCGGTGCGACGTGCGGCCGCGCAGGGCGCCGCCCCGGACGGCCGTGCCCGCAAGTCCGAGGCCACCGTGCTGCGGTACGCGATGCGCGCCGTCACCAAGACCGCCCCGCTGTCCTGGTTCTCGCACGTCGGCTGGGGCCGATGGCACGAGGACGCCGACGGACCTGAGCCGGGCCCGGGCCCGATCCGGTCGATCCCGGAGGGCGCGGCCGATCCGTCCGCGGTGACCCGGGTGGACCGGTGGACGCTGGAAGCCCTGGTCCAAGCGGTTCTGCGGCGCCCGGAGCTGCGCGAGGCAGTGCACTACCAGCTCGTACCGGGTCTGCGTTCGGACGGCTCGCAGGTGGTCTACCGCCGGTCGCCCCCGGGCGACCGGACCTCCCCCCGGGCGCTCCCGGAGGAGCAGGTGTTCCTGCCGCTGAACGCGCCGCTGCGCCATGTGCTGGCCGCCGTCGGGGCCGGTGGCGCGGTGCGGCCGGCCGAGCTCACGGCCGGGATCGCCGGCCGGCTCGGCGGCCCTCGGGAGCAGGCGGAGCACGCCGCAGCGGCGTACGTCGCCTCGCTCATCGACCAGGGGCTGCTTCAGCCGGCGTATCCGGTCGACCCGCAGTCGACGGACGTCGTCCGCGAGCTCAGCGGCTGGCTGGTCGACGTCGGGTTCGCCGACCTGGCGGCGATCCTGGCCGAGATCGGAACGGACACCGAGCGGTACGCGCGGCTGCCCGCGCAGGCCAGGCCCGCCTGCCTGGTCAGGATCCGTTCGCACTGGTCACAGGCGTTCGCGCGGGTCGGCGCCGAGCCGGTGAGCCACCGGGTGCCGCTCACCGAGGACGTCGCCGTCCGCACGGTCCTGGACCTCGGCCTCGGCCACGGAAGTCAGGTCCTCCCGGACATCGCCCGACTCGTCCCCCTGTTCGAGGTGTTCGACGAGTACGCGGTGATCCGCCGGATGGCGCGGGACCGGTTCGTCGCACGGTTCGGCGTCGGCGGGAGCTGCGGGGCGGTCGGTGACTTCGCCGAGGAGCTCGCCGACACGTGGCGGGCACTCGACCTCGTCGACCCGGCCGGCACGGCAGCCGACGCCGACGGCGGGCCGCCCGTCGGCCGCGAGCTGCGGGATCTGCTGCGGCTGCGTGCCGAGCTGGCCCGCGCCGTCCCGGCCGCCGTCCCGGTCGGCGAGGTGGTGCTACCGGAGGAGGTCGTCGTCGAGGCCGGGCGTCGAAGGCCGCACTGGCTGCGGAAGCGCCCGGCCTCGTACGGAGTCTTCGTCCAGCCCGTCCCACGGGACGACGGCTCCACCCGACTGTGCGTCAACCATGTCTACGGCGGTTGGGGGCGTTTCACCAGCCGCTACCTCGAATACCTCGACCCGGGCGCCAAGGCACTGGTCTCGGCCCGGATCGGGGACGCACTTCCCGCGACGGAACGCGTCGCCCAGATCCGCCCGGTGTCCGGCTTCAACGCGAACCTCCACCCCCGACTGGTGGCTGATGAGGTGTCGGAGACCCCGGCCTGGGCAACGCTGCGGCCCGAGCAGCTCCAGCTGGTCCACGACGCCGCCGACGACCAACTCCGGCTGCGGGTCGCCGCCACGGGCGAGCTGATCAACGTTCTGTACCTGGGATTCCTCGCCCCGTTCGTCCTGCCGGGCCGGCTGATGCCGATGCTGAACGACCTGGGGTCGGGCGTCGTGGATCTCGGGAAGGGCCTGGTGGCGACTCGGAGCCGGGACACCGCCGTGGGCCGCATCCGGTACCGGCCCCGGCTGCGCTACCGCGACGTGATCGTGTCCCGTGCCAAGTGGCGGCTGCCGGCCGAGCTGGTACGGGACTGGCGCGCCGACCTCGACCAGGAGCCACCCGCAGCGGCCGCGTCCCGCTGGCGGGCTCAACTCGGGCTGCCCGAGCAGATCTTCGTCGCTGCGGCGCCTGCCGAGGACGCCGGCGGGCTGAGCGCGGTCATGTCCTTCTTCGAACAACCCAAGTCCCAGTACGTGGACCTCGGCAGTGCCCTGCACCTGCGCTGCCTGTCGCGCACCCTCGCCCGCTACCCCGGCGGCGTGATCGTCGAGGAGGCGTTGCCGGAGCCGAGGCCGGGCGCACGCACCGTCGAGATCGTCGCCGAGACCTACAGGAGTCACCCGTGACAGCCACATCCCTTGCGGTGGAGCGCGCCATGGACCGCGCGGTGGTGCTGCGACTGCGTCCGGTCGTGCACGCCAGTCCGGTGCGCGACGGAGTTCACGTCCGGGGGGCGCGGTCGAGTTTCACCATGAACGGCGGTTCGGGGCTGTGGCGGCTGTGGCAGGCGGTCTCGGTGGCCCTGGCCGACGGCCGTTCTCGCGAACAACTGCTGGAGCTGGGCCCCAACCCCGCCGTCCGGGCCGCAGTGGCCATGATGGTGCGGCAGTTGGACGAACACGACATGCTGGTCGCGGTGCCTCCGGGCTGGGGTGAGTCGTTCGGCCCCGCCGACCCGCCCGCGCGGATCGCCGGTTGGCTGGCGGCGGTCGCACCGGATCCCGCTGACGCGTGGCAGCGGCTCAGGTCCGCGTCGGTGACCGTCGGCGGGCCCGGCCCGGTCGCCGCCGCCGCTGCCCGGGCCCTCGCGGGCGCCGGTGTGAGGGTGCGCCGACCGGAGCAGGCCGGTGGCGAGGTGACCGCGCCCGTCGTGCTCGCCACCTGCGAGGCGTCGGTGGTGGCGGCGGTCGGCGGCGAAGTCGGCTTCGTGGCACCCGTATCCGCAGTCCTGACGTCGGCGGACCTGACGTCGGCGGACCTGACGTCGGCGGACCCGACGTCGGCAGTCCCGGTGTCGGCGGCCCCGTCCGGATCCGCCGCAGCGGCATGGGGCCAGGCCGCGGCGATCGCCGACCGGATCGGGCTCCGGGCCGGGACGCCGTCGCCGGTCGTCCTCGCCGCGCTGGTCGGCGGCGCCGCCGCGCATCGTCTGGTGTGCGGGATCGCGGGTCTGCCCGACCCCGGCGAGGACACGCCGGCCGACGCACCGCCGCCGGCCGCGTTCCGCCACCCGACAGCCCTCGTCGCCCGTCTCGATCCGCTGCGTGCCGAGTACCACCCGTGGTTGGCCTGCGCCGAGCGGGCACCTTCGGTGGGCGGGCGGATCGACCTGGACGCCGCGCTGGCCCGGGTGGCGGCGCTGGGGGACCCGGAGACCGGCGTACTGCCCGTCCTCGAACTCGACGACCTGCCGCAGCTCCCGGCCGGACTCGCCCGGTGCCGGGTCGGCGCCGACCTCGTCTGCGGCATCGGCCCTGATGCCGGCACGGCCCGGCTGAGTGCTGCCGTGGGTGCCGCGGAGCACCTGGTCGGCCTCGCGGATGGCGTGGTGGGCGCCGACAGCACCCACGCCGAGGGTGTTCTCCTGCGCCGGTGGGTCCACCGACGTCACCCGCACCCGCAGGGCACGGAGTTGGACGGCCGCGAGTGGGCGTCCCCTGAGGCCCGACGCTGGTTCAAGGCGGTGACCCTGCGCTTCGGGGTCCGGGCCGAGCTACGAGTGCGCCGGCTGGCCGATGGTGTCCATCACGCCGAACTGCGCACCCGCAGTGAGCTGTTGGGTTGGGCCGTGGAGGCCGGCCCGGCGGATGCGGCGGCGTTCTGTGCGCTGGCCGCAGCCGGCGCGCTGCAGTGGCGGGCCGCCGGCGGGAACCCGTCGGCAACGGTTCACGCACCCTGTGGTGCCACTCCCACAGCCGCCACGGACGGGCAGCACCCCGCGCCCTGGGACGGCGCCACGGGGGTCTGGCCGGCCGGCGCGGCTGAACGGGAGGCCGCCCTGCAACAGGGGCTGCGTCGTCTGCTCGGCACCCGTGCGCCGTGCGCCGCGCCGGCCGCGCCGAACACACCGCTGACCCGGGCGCTGGCGGCCGCCGGTTTCGCTGCCCTGGAGGTCACGCCATGACACAGCGGTTGGCCGACCTGCTCGCCGCCGAGCTGGCCGACTCCGGTCAGCCGTGGCCGGTCCTGGACCTCGCGACGGCCCTGAGCACCACTGCGGAGGCCGGTGCTGCTGCCCCGGTCGCGATGGTGGCACTGGACGAGTGGACCCCGGACCAGGCCAACGCCCTGTCCGCGCACGCCTGGCGGACCGGAGCCACGCTGCTGCCCGTCCGGGTCGACGGAACCACGGCGCTGATCGGGCCGGTGCTGCACCGCGGCGCCCCGGCCTGCCTGAGCTGCGTGGAGACGGAGCGACTCGCGACCATCGGCGGCCGTACCCCTCGGGACCAGGGCGATCTGCTCCTCGGCGGCGTCGCCGCGCCGACCGTGCTGCCCGTGCTCGCCGCCCTCGCCGCTGCTGCCCTGGCCGACCCCGCCGGCCGGCCGGGCACGGTGTGGGCGGTCCGTTCCGAGGACGGCGCCTGCACCACCCACCGGTCCAGGCCTCGCCACGGTGGCTGCCCGATCTGCGGGCCGCTGCCCGAGGACACGCGGGAGGGGGCCAGGTTCGCTCCTGCCCGGCTGCCGCTGCCCGATCCGTACCGGCTGCGTCAGGACAACCCGGCCACCACCGTGGCAGGGCTGCGCTCCGCGCTGCTCGACCGGAGGCTGGGACCGGTGGCGTACGTGTCCCGTCCTGACAGGTACCCGATAGCCCTCGCCAACGCCGAGGTGGTCGGCCCCTGGGAGGAGCGCGAGGGCGGATACGGCCGCGCGTCGACCTTCGCCGACGCCGAACGGATCGCACTGTTCGAAGCGGTCGAGCGGATGACCGGGATGACTCCGCGTGGCAAGCGCACCGTGCTGCACGGGAGCTTCGCCGAGCTCGGGCCGGAGCGCGCGCTCGATCCCGCCCGGCTGGGGCTGTTCGAGCCGGAGGTGGTGGACTCGCCGTCGTTCCGGCTCGCCCGCTACACCCCGGACCTGTCCATGAGTTGGGTGTACGGCTGGTCGATGGGCGAGGACCGGGCGCTGGCGGTGCCCGAGCAGGTGGCGTACTGGGGCCTTACCGAGGCGCCGGACGGTGGCGGGTCGGCGACGTTCGTCCAGGAGAGTTCCAACGGCTGCGGCCTGGGCAACAGCCTGGCGGAGGCGGTGCTCTACGGCCTGCTGGAGGTCGCCGAGCGGGACGCGTTCCTGATGGCCTGGTACGCGCGCACACCGCTGACCCGGGTGGCGACTCCCGGTGACGACCCGCTGGTGGGCCACTTCGTCGATCGGCTCGACGCGCTCGGCTACGACCTGCTGCTCTTCGCGGCCGACAACGACTTCGGCGTTCCGGTGGTGGCCTCGCTCGTGCTCTGCCGCGACGCCCGGTCCTCGGCCCCGCAAGCGTTCTTCGCGGCCGGAGCCCATCTCGACCCCCGGGAGGCGATCCGCTCCGCCGCCGTCGAGGCGGTGGTCAACCTCGAACTCGCGGCGGAACAGGCCCGCGCCCGGCCCGCCAAGTTCGACCGGGACCGCCTGCGGCCGATGCTCGACGAGCCGGGGCTGGTGGCCGCACTGGACGATCACATCGGGCTGTACACGCTGCCCGAGGCTCGCGCGCGCTTCGAGTTCCTGCTCGCGGACGGTGCGCCTGCCCGACCGTGGCAGGAGGTCTGGCCCGGCAGGCCGAAACCGGTGGACGATCTCGGCGCCCTGCTGACGGAGCTGGCCGCCCAGGTCGTACGGGCCGGCATGGACGTCGTCGTCGTCGACCAGACGGACCCGGTGGTGCGCGAGGGCCTCGGTCTGTACGCGGCGAAGGTGGTGGTGCCCGGCGCGCTGCCGATGACCTTCGGTCATGTCCACCGCCGGACCCTCGGTCTGCCACGGCTGCTCGACGTGCCGTGGCAACTGGGCCGGCTGGCGGCTCGCCCCCGGTACCAGGACCTGTCCCTCGACCCCCATCCCTTCCCTTGAGCGCCGCCGAGCGGGTTCCCTTGAGCTCCGCCGAGCGGGCCGAGCCGGCCGAAGCGATCCGCACCGAGTTGGCCGCCGCCTACGCGCACGGACCCGGCAAGGCGGTCCGGGCGCCGCGCTGGACCGCACCCCCCGTCAGGAACCGCCGAGCGCACTCCGTCGGCCTGAGCCGCCTCGCGGACATCCCGCTTCTGGGCCCCGCCCTGGTCCGCACGCTGACCGCAGCGCTGGCCCCCCGCCGGTGGGAGCCCTGGAACATGTACAACGACCACCGGGCCTACCCGTCCGCGCGCTCCGCGTACCTGGTGGACGCGACGCTGCGGCTCGGCGCGGATCGCCGGCCGATAGACCCGGTCAGACTCCTCCTGGAAGGAGCCGAACCCCTACCGGACCCGTCCACCGTCACCTCGGCCGCCATCGAGCTGACCGTCGATCCCGGGAGGCTGCCCGACGGGTACGGCACCCTGCGTGACGCGCTCGCCCTGCTGGAGGCGGGCCACCTCGGCGGGGCTCTCGTCGAGGCGGGCCTCGCCGCCGGGCTGGCCGCGCAGGCCCGGGCCCGGGGTGCCGGGGGAGCGTCCGGCGTGGTGACGGAGGTGACGCTGAGCCACGGCACGGCGGTGACCTGGTCGTGGGAACGGGTGGTCGCCGCACGCAGTTCGGCGCTGAGCCCGCTGGGCCTGTCCGCGGATCCCAGGCCGCTGCCCGCCGAGATCCTGCAGCGCCTGATCCGGGACAGCCGGCCGCCGGAGGGCTCGTTGGCCGGGCCGTCCGGTGCGCACGGCCTGCGACACAGGCTCGCCGTCCGAGGGGTGACCGGCGTCCGGGACGGGTTGTACGCACTGGACGAAGGCGGGCTGGTGCTCATCCAGCCGGGTCGGGTCACCGAGCGGATCCAGTCCGCGTTCGGGCTCGGCCCAGGTGACGTCGACGTGGCCGGGATGAACGTGGTCTGGGTGATCACCGCCGATATCGGGGCCGTGCTCCGTGGCCAGGGCCCCGACGGCTACCCGAACACGTTGATGAGCGCGGGGGCGACCGCGCAGCACGTCTGCTCGGCGGCCGCCGCGGCCGGACTGTTCTGCCGTCCGGTGCGCAGCTTCGACGAACCCGCCGTCGAGGCCACCGTGCAGGCTGACCCCGGGGAGGACCTCGTCTACATGCTGCTGATCGGCCGCCCTCGGGCCCTGGACTTCTGCTACGACCTGACTTCCCCGGAGGATCCGACATGGCCGTGACTCCACCTCCCTGGCGCAGCGCGTACTGCTTCCTGCGCTGGCGGCCCGAGCACACCGACGCCTTCCTCACCGAGACCCTGGCACCGCGGATGGACGCCCTGCGCACGGCCGGCCGGATCGAGGACTGGTTCTTCATCCGCTACTCCGAGCACGGGCCCCACCTACGGATCAGGGTCCTGGGAGCCGGCCCGGCGACGATGCGCGAGCTGTGCGAGCAGCTGACCGAAGCCGTACGGGCCGCGCCGTACCCGGTCGAGCCGTACCCGGTCGAGCCGGCCGCCCGGCGGGCCACCGGTGACCCGCAGGTCCCGCGCGAGCACGGCGAGGTGTGCGAGACGGCCTACGAGCCGGAGACCGAACGCTACGGCGGCGCCGCCGCGCTGCCGATCGCCGAGGAGGTGTTCTGCCGGTCCAGCGCGATCGCCGCAGCCGCCGTCGCTCGCACCCCCGAGCCGGCCAGGCGACTGGCCGCCGCAACGGACTTCGTGCTGGCCACCGCGGTCGCGCTCGACCTGGACCCGCTCGGCGCCGTCCGGTGGCTGCGCCGCAGCGCGATCGCCTGGCGGGGGCACCCCGGCACCACGGTCCTGGCACCGACCACCGTCCAGGGCTCGGCACTTGACGTGGCGCAGGCCCAGTCCGCAGCCGTTCTCCGGCGCTGGCACGACATCCGGGCATCGGACACTTCCGGCACTTCCGGCGCTGCCGGCGCTTCCGGGACGCGGTTGCGTGACCAGTGGGCCGCCTGCGTCAGGGCGGCGCGCGCACGACTGGAGCCGGCGTCCGAGGTCGGCCGGGAGCGCTGGCTGCAGGTCTGGTCCTCCCAACTGCACATGCTCCTCAACCGGATGGGTGTGCTGCCCGACGAGGAGCGCTCGCTCCAGTGGTTCATCGCCTCGTCCCTCCTCGCCCCGGAGGGGGCCACCGACTTCTTCGCCGACCACCCGGCCGCCGTGGACCGCCGCTACCTCGACGCCAGTAACTTCGCACCGAGCCGGATGCGGTGGCAGCGGCCGAGGAACGTACCCCGGGTCCCGAAGCAGCCGCCGCACAGTCCGTTCGCCGGACCGCCGGTGGCTCTGCCGGCCGGAGAGCCGCCGAGCATGCCACTGGGTGAGGCGATGACCCGCCGGGCGAGCGCGCGCGGAGAACTCGGCACGACCATGGCCGCGCAGGAGCTCGGCACCCTGCTGTGGTCGGCCTATGCCGGAGCGGCCGAGGCCGATGCCCGTGGTTGGGTGCCCCGCCCGTACCCGAGTGCGGGTGCGGGCTACGTCGCCCGGCTGCGGCTCATCGTCCGCGACGTCGACGGTCTGCGCCCGGGCATGTACGAACTCGATCCGGCGACCAGGACCCTGCTGCCGATCGGGGCGGCTCCCACGACCGACGACCTGGAGGCCACCTACGTGGGGTTCGGGCGTCATGAGTCGGCCGACCCGTACATCGACGTGGCGGTGCTTCCCGCCATGGTCGGCCTCTATGTCGACCTCGGCGCCCTCCGCGAGCGCTACGGGCTGCGCGCGATGCGATTCGCCTTCCTGGAGGCCGGACACCTCGCGCAGAACCTGGGCCTGACCGCGGCGGCCACCCAGCTGTCCGTGGGCGTGGTGGGCGGCTTCTACGACGACATCGCACACGAGGTGTTCATGCTGGACGGCGTCGACGAGGTACTCGCCTACCTCCTGCCCGTCGGTCGGCGCCGATCCGGGTGAGGCGGGCGGCTCCCGGACGTCCTCCGTGCGTCAACGCGCCGGGTGGCCCCCCACGATGGTGGCTTCGATGCCGGCCAGGGCGAGCTCCAGGCCCTGGGTGAAGCGGTGGGTGCGGGCGGCGCCGAAGGCGTCGGCGGGGCTCATCTCGACCTTGTCGGCGTTCTCCACGAAGCGGGGGTCGACCTGCTGGGCCACGCCGTAGACGAGCCGGTAGAACTCGTCCTCGCTCAGGCCCGACTCGCGGAGCCGGCGGGTCCACTGCGCCTCGAGCACCGCGAAGCCGTAGGTGTACTCGAAGATCAGGCCGAGGGCGGCGCTGAGCAGCTCGCGGGGCAGGCCGGTGCCGAGGACCGCCTGGACTCCGCCGGTGGAGAAGGCCAGGGAGTTGGGGCCCAGGGCGACGAACTGGCCGGCCAGCGCGGCGGCCCAGGGGTGCCGCTGGAAGCAGTCGCGGTAGGCGTGGGCCATGGCGCGCAGCTGGTGGCGCCAGTCCTCGTGCTCCTCCAGGGCCGAGGAGCGGGTCTCGCCGAGCACGTGGTCCAGGGCGAGTTCGAGGAGTTCGTCCTTGGTGTCGACGTACCAGTAGAGCGACATCGGCGTGACGTCGAGCTCGGCCGCCAGCTTGCGCATGGAGAAGCTCTGCGCGTCCTCGGCGTCCAGCAGCGCCACGGTCGCGCACACGATCCGGTCCCGGCTCAGGCCGGTGGGGGCACTGCCGCGCTTGGGGCGCTTGGGCGGGCGCACCCAGATGCTGACGGTGGGATCGCGGGGCTTGTCGGTCATGCGCTGTCCTTCGGGTCATCGCCGCGTGACCGCTGGTCAGCGGCCACGCAGCGATGGTAGGGGGCGGGCGCCGAGCCGGTCGTTCAGCCCGCCGGAGCCAGCGGCTCGGCAGGCTCGGACTCGGGCCCGGCCTCGGCCGCCAGCGGCGTCTGGCTCGCCGCCCGGCTGAGCAGCCAGGCGGCGACGAGCCCGCCGAGCAGGACGGCCACCGCGCCGATCAGCTGGCTGCTGGTCAGGCTGTCCGCGAAGGCGCTGCGGACCTGGTGCTGGTGGGCGGCGTCCGGGCCGGCGGCGGCGAGTGCGTCCGGCAGTGAGCGGGCGGCCGCGTGCGGGATGTCCGAGGGCAGCGAGGAGGCGAACCCGGCGGTGAGCACCGCGCCGAGCACCGCGACGCCGAGCGAGTTGCCCAGCTCGCTGAGCGTGCCCATCAGGCCGGACCCGAGACCGGCCTTCTCCGGCGGGATCGAGGACATCACCGCGGTGGCCATGGTGGGCTGCGAGCAGGCGACACCGGTGCCCATCAGCACCAGACCGAGCAGGACGCCCGGGTAGGAACCGTTGTGGCCGAACTCGGCGATCGCGGCCAGACCGGCGGCCAGCAGGGCCAGACCGCCGGCGATCGCCAGGGGCGGCTTGAGTTTCGTGGTCAGCCGCATGCCCACGCCGGTGAAGTTGAGCGCGACGACGGTCAGTGCCATCGGAGCGGTGCGGATGCCCGCGGCGAGCGGGCCGTAGCCGAGCACGAACTGCAGGTGCTCGGTGAGCAGGAAGAGCGAACCGCCCAGGCCGAAGGCGACCAGGACGCCGCCGGAGATCGCGCCCCGGAAGCGGGCGTTGCGGAAGAACGACATGTCCAGCAGCGGGTGTTCGACCCGGCGCTCCCAGAGCACGAAGGCCAGCAGCAGGAGCAGACCGAGGACGGCGGTCAGCAGGGTGCGCGGGGCGGTCCAGCCGATGCCGGGGCCCTGGATGATCGCGTACACCACCCCGACCAGGCCCGCGGTGGACAGCACCGCGCCGAGCAGGTCGGGGGAGTCGCCACGCGGGTCCTTGGACTCGGGCACCAGCTTGGCGATGGCGACCAGGCCCAGCGCCGCGACCGGCAGGTTGACCAGGAAGACCGAGCCCCACCAGAAGTGGTTGAGCAGCAGTCCGCCGATCACGGGGCCGAGGGCGAAGCCGAGGGAGGTTATGGCGCTCCAGATGGTGATGGCCCTGGGCTGCTCCTCGGCGTCGAAGGTGCGCACGATGATGGCCAGGCTGGTCGCGAGCAGCAGGCTGCCGCCGACGCCCATGCCCGCGCGGGCGGCGATCAGCTGCCCGGGGCTGCCGGCCAGGGCCGCGCCGAGCGAGCCGACCCCGAACAGCGCGAGCCCGAGCAGCTGCACCTTCTTGCGCCCGTAGCGGTCGGCGAGCCCGCCGGCGGCGATCAGCAGGCCGGCCTGGGCCAGCGAGTAGGCGCCGATGATCCACTGGGTCTGCGCCGTGGTCGCGCCCAACTCCTCGGTCAGGGAGGGGATGGCGACGTTGAGGATGGTGTTGTCCAGGATCACGACGAGTTGCGCGAGACAGATGACCGCGAGGATCACCCACCGATCCGGCCTGCGCTCCAGCTGGGGCATGCCCGCTCCGCTCTTGTACGGCGTATATGACTTCTACAACGTATAAGGACGGGCGGGCGGAGCGCCAATCGATTTGTTCCGGGGACGGTGCGGCGGGGCCGGGGGCGGGGGCAGGGTCGGGGCGGTGAGGCCGCGTCAGTCCGCCCGCGCGGTAGGCGATTCGAGCAGCAGGGCGAGCCCGTCGAGGACCCGGGCCAGCGCGAACTCGAAGAGCTGGTCGAGGTCGAAGTCGAAGTCGTCCTCCCCGGTCGCGGCGTCCAGCTCGGCGAGCAGGGCGCCGAAGATCGGGTACTCACCGCCGCCGAGGACGGCCTGCAGGGGGGCCTCCTGGGACTCCATCCACTCCTCGTCGGTCAGCGCGCTGGTCGCCTGGTCGCGGGCCTGGGCCTCCAGGTTGACGGCGATGCCGCGGACGAAGGCGAACATCGTGATGTGGATGTAGAGCCGGGTGGCCGGCGGCAGGTCGAACTCCTGGACGCTGGCCAGCACCCATTCGCCGTGGCGCAGCGCGCCGGGCAGCGGAGTGGGCCGGGTCAGCGAGATGGTGCCGGCCAGCCAGGGGTGGCGGCGGTAGATCGACCACTGCAGGCGGGCCAGCGCGGCCAGCCGGTGACGCCAGCCGGCGAGGGCGGCCGGCGGGAGCGGTTCGCGGCCGATCACGGTGTCGGCCATCAGGTCGCTCAGCTCCTCCTTGCTCGCCACATGGCGGTACAGCGCCATGGGGGCGACGCCGAGTTCGGCGGCCACCCGGCGCATGGTCACGGGGGCCAGGCCCTCGGCGTCGGCGACGGCGAGGGCGGCTTGGACGATCCGCTCGCGGGTCAGCCCCTGGTCGCCGCCGCGGGGCTCCCTGCGTCGCGTGCGGATGGGCGCGGGGGCGGGGGCGGGTGCGGCGACGGGCGCGGGAACGGGGGAGGGTGCGGTGGCCGGTCGCACCGGGACGGGGAGCGGGTCGGCGACCACCGTGCCCGCGCCGGGGCGGGAGTGGACCAGGCCCTCCTGGCGCAGGGTCGCCAGCACCTTGGTGGCGGTGGCCATCGCCACGCCCCACTCCTGGGTGATCGCGCGGGTGGACGGCACCCGGTCGCCGGGCTTCAGGGTGCCGGCGGCGATCCGCCCGCGCAGCTCCGCGGCGATCCGCAGGTAGGGCGGTGCGTCAGGGGTGGTCACGGGTGCTTCTCCTCGCCGCTCGGGTCTGCCTTCGAGTCGAGTGTACTAGTGCACTACCCCCTGCCTGTCGAGTCCCCCCTGGAATCGCCCTTTGCGTGCGTGACTGCACTATGCGTACCATGTACGCATCGAAGCGCGTACGTCGTACGCGCCGACGCTTCGCCGCACCCAACAGCCCCGGGGGAACACTGATGGACACCCAGGAACGCCAGGCCGGTACGGCCGGCGGCACCACACCGGCAACCGCACCCGCCACCCGCCGCGCCTGGATCGCACTCGCGGTACTGCTGCTGCCGCTCCTGCTCGTCTCGATGGACGTCTCGGTGCTCTACTTCGCCGTGCCGTTCATCAGCCAGGACCTGCACCCGAGCAGTACCCAGCAGCTCTGGATCTTCGACATCTACGGCTTCGTGCTCTCCGGCCTGCTGATCACCATGGGCGCGCTCGGCGACCGGATCGGCCGCCGCCGGCTGCTGCTGACCGGCGCGCTGGCCTTCGGCGCGGCCTCCACCCTGGCCGCCTACGCCGACAGCGCGGCCACGCTGATCGGCGCCCGCGCCGTGCTCGGCGTGGCGGGCGCCACCCTGATGCCCTCCACCCTCGGCCTGATCCGCAACCTGTTCCCCGATCCCGCGCAGCGCAGCAGGGCCATCGCCATCTGGACGGCGGTGACCAGCGGCGGGATCGCGGTCGGACCGGTGCTCAGCGGCATCCTGCTGGAGCACTTCTGGTGGGGCTCGGTCTTCCTGATCAACCTGCCGGCGATGGTGCTGCTGCTGGTGCTCGGCCCGGTCCTGGTGCCGGAGACGCCGCGCAGCACGGCCGGCCGCTTCGACCTGGCGAGCGCCGTGCTGTCGCTGGCCGCGATCCTGCCGTTGATCTACGGCGTCAAGGAGCTGGCCCGCAACGGGTTCCAGCCGCTGCCGCTGGTCGCGATCCTGCTCGGCGCGGTGTTCGGCATGCTCTTCGTGCGCCGCCAGCGCAGCCACCCCTATCCGCTGGTCGACCCGGTGCTGGTGCGCAGCCGGGCCTTCTCCGCCTCGGTCGCGATGAACGTGCTGGCCATGTTCGCACTGGTCGGGATGGCCGTCTTCGTCACCCAGTACCTCCAACTGGTGCTCGCCATGAGCACCTTGCGGGCCGCGCTGTGGAGCGTGCTGCCGAGTCTGCTGGTCGGTGGGGTCGCCCCGTCGGCGGCCGCGCTCGGTCGGCGGTTCGGTCCCGGCCCGGTGGTCGCGGGCGGATTCGCCGTGATGGCGCCCGGGTTCGCCGTGCTGGCCCTGCTGACCCCCCACTCGCCGCTCTGGCTGCTGCTGGTCGCCGCCGGCCTCTACGCCTGTGGTGCGGTCGGGGTGATGTCGCAGGTCAGCGAGGTGGTGATGGCCTCGGCGCCGGCCGAACGGGCGGGCGCGGCTGCCGGGTTGCTGGAGTCGGGCACCGAGCTGGGCGGTGCGCTCGGGATGGCGCTGCTGGGCAGTGTCGGGACGGCGCTCTACCGATCCGACATCCGCGGCCTGCTGCCGGCCGGCCTGCCGGGCGACCTGCTCGGCCGGGTGCGCGACTCGCTCGGCGGGGCCGACGCGGTGGCCGGGCAACTGCCGGGCGGGCTCGGCCACGGCGTGCTGGCGGCGGCGCGGGAGGCGTTCACCAGCGGCCTGCAGGGGGCCGCGATCTGCGCCGCGGTGCTGACGGCGCTGGGCGCGGTGCTCGCGGCGGTGCTGCTGCGCGGGGTGCGGGTCGGCACCCCGGGCTCGCCGTCGGTGCACCGGGGCCAGTAGTCCTGACCCGGTGGTCCTGGCCCGGTGGTCCTGACCCGGTGGTCCTGACACGGTGGGGGCGCCGAACTCGGCACCCCCACCGGGATTTTCAGCGGTGCGAGGGGAACTCCACCACCTGCTGGTAGGTCGGCCGGTTCTGCCAGCTGATCTTGTTGTCGGTCACTCCGCCCAGCGGCCGCTGGATGATGGTGTCGGCGCACCACTGGTCACCGGCCGCACAGCTGCTGTCCCCGGGGTAGACCTGGGCCGGCGTCTGGGCCGCCGCCTGCTGGAGGGTGTTGAGCAGCACGGTCCGGCAGGCCGCCAGGTTGCCGCCGCCGCAGAACGGCTGCGCCAGCGGCCCGGCCACCGGCTCGCCGAGCACCGAGCGCAGGTCCTTGTCCAGGTAGCTCCACCAGCCGTACTGGAACGACGAACCCTTGTGCGGGATCGACTCGTTGGCGCTCACCGGGCCGCCGCCCACCGGGCCGCTCTGGCCACCTGAGGGCGATTCGTTGATCTGCAGCGCGCCGGTCAGCGCGTTGAACAGCTGGTCGCCGAGCCCGGGATGCATCACCCCGTCGGCGACCAGTGGCCACCAGGCGTCCATGATCCGGATGGCGTCGGCGTCCGTGTCGGTCTGGCTGCCCGCCGAGGTCTCGGTCCGCTTCGAGCCGGCCGCCTGCCATGCCGACAGTTCGGCGACCACCGAGGCGAGTTGGGGATCGGTCACCGGAGAGCTGTCGATCACCTGGAGCAGCTTGGGCAGCACGTCCTCACCGCGCAGGTCGGTGACCGCCGCGTCCTCCATCGCCTGGGTGAGCGAGGCACGGGTCACCTTGCCGCCTGCCACCAGCGCCTTCACCCGCGTGTCCAGCAGGTTGGCCCGGAACACCGAGCCGTTGCCGTAGCCCGCCGAGCCGAAGTCCTGGGCCTGCTTGTTGTTCCAGGAGACGTAGTAGTCCTGGTCCACCGACTGCGGATGCTGGGAGGGCGGGGTGTACTGCGCGGTGTTCGTCGCGGGGTCGAACCCCTGCCACTCGTAGGCGGGTTCGGCCATGATCGGCAGGCCGGGGTCGACCACGGGCGAACGCACCGGGTTGCTGCCGGAGTTGTAGTAGGCGATGTGCTGGGAGTCGGCGTAGAACCAGTTGAAGGTGTAGTCGATGTTCTGGGCGGCCTGCTGGAAGCTCGCCGGATCGTGCACCGCGCCCGGGTCGTTGAGCATCTGGAAGCCGATGATCGAGTCGGCCTCGTGCCGGTAGGTCGAGCGCAGCGAGGTGAACGCGACGGGTTTGCCGCCGACCGTGCCGCGGGCCGTCACCAGGCCGTAGTCGGAGCGGTACATCACCAGCGAGTAGGAGCCGGCCGGCGTGGAGTCGGCGGTGGTCGGCGCCCAGGAGTCCTGCTGCACCAGCTTGTCGAAGGGCGTGCAGACACCGTGGTAGAGGTAGGACTGGGCGGCCAGGGTGACCGGCGAGCCGTCGGTGGTGCACAGCGGCACGGCGTAGGTGTCGGTGATGTCCTGCCCGGCCGAGGTGGCGCTCCACGCGTAGTCCTGGCCGCGGCCCAGCTCCACGTAGAAGCTCAGGCCGGCGAAGGCGGCGCCGCGTGCGCTGATCCCCGGGCCCTGCAGCTCCTCCAGCATCAGCAGCTGGGGCGCGAAGTAGCCGGTCTGCGGGCCGAAGACGGCCACCGGGTGCCCGCTGGCGGTGTCCTTGCCGGAGACCAGCAGCGCGTTCGACATGCCGTGCTTGGCGGTCAGCAGATTGCCCGGCAGCACGCCGGGGGCCGCGGTGCTGGTGCTGGTGGCCGAGCCGGTCGGGT
The DNA here is from genome assembly GCF_042957465.1 of Kitasatospora sp. NPDC008050. Lineage (NCBI taxonomy): Bacteria > Bacillati > Actinomycetota > Actinomycetes > Kitasatosporales > Streptomycetaceae > Kitasatospora > Kitasatospora sp. NPDC008050. The sequence continues at coordinate 558,495 of NZ_JBIBIJ010000001.1, read as the reverse complement.
TGTAGATCAGCTGCTCGGGGACGACCGAGCCGGGGTCGGGCATCGCCACGCCCTGCGGGTTGTCGGGCGGCAGCGCGTACGGGAAGGACTGCCCGTCGTGCAGTGTGGTGACCGCCTCCGGGTCGTTGACCTCGCGCAGCGACTGCCACACCTGGTCGCCGACCGCCGTGCCGTAGCGTGCCTCGGCGGCCTGCTTGACCTCCGCCGACTGCACCTGCCCGCCGCCACCGGAGCCGAACAGTGCGCCGATCACCGAGGCGAGCGCGATCAGGTCGGTCAGCTTGAACGGCTGGATCGAACCGGCGTTGGTGATCGCGTCGATATGCCCGGTCAGGTCGTACTCGCCCGGAAACGTCCGGTTGTCGTAGGCCTGGGTGATGTACTGGTTGATCCCGTCGACGTAGGCCTGCGCGTCGGCCAGCGCCTGCTGGGCGCGCGGGCCCTGCTGCGAGATGGTGTCGATCTGCTGCTGCAGCTCGTCCTCGGTGTACGGCGCGGCCTGCCAGAAGCTCTGCTCCAGCTGGCGGTTGGCCTCCGCCCCGCCCGCGAAGCCGGACAGCTCGCCCCGGCCCACGTGGCGGAACAGGTCCATCACCCAGAGCCGGTCCTGCGCGGCCGCGTAGCCCGCCCCGAACTCGGTGCCGTAGCGGGTGGTGCCGGTGATGTGCGGGACCCCGGTGGCCTTGTCGCGCACGATGGTGACGTCCGGGCGCGGGTTGATGCTGCTGGCCACCTGGTCGGCCGGCACGCCGAACGAGGAGTCGTTGAAGAAGTTGCCCAACTGCGCGTCGGTGAGACCGGGGTAGCCGGAGGCGAGTGAGGCGTACGGACCGAGCTGGTCGTCGGTGTGCGCCGGGCGGGTCCCGAAGAGCTTGTTGCCGATGATGTCGGCCAGCGTGGCGTTGCCGTTCTCGCCGGGCGGCAGGATGTCGTTGCACTGCCCGCCGCAGTAGTCGGACGCCGCGGCGGGCAGCGCGGCCGGGCGGGCACCGGCGGAGGCGGCGCCCGGTGAGGCGGCCAGCAGGGCACCGGCCAGCAGGGCCGCGAGGGCGGCGGCGGGGAACCTGAGCCGTCTGGGCTTGCCCGAACGGCCGGAGCGGTGACGGGTCATGGGCGACTCCTCACGCTGGGGGATGGGGAGTTGACCGTAAGTGGGTTACCGGCCGGTTGCCTAGCCGTGCCGCACCGAATTGTCATGATTGTTTGACATGGCAGGGGCGAACCTGAGCCCTGGCCGCGCGGACTCGGCTTGACCGGCCCGAACGCGTGGTCGCACCCGCCGGACGGCATCGGCGGCAAAGAGCTGGCCGCAGTTCGCCTGTTCGACAGATCCCTTTGGCCCAGCGCACGTTCGGCCCGGCAACAACCTAGGCATGCGTGTCGCCCTCGTCACCGAGTCCTTCCCGCCCGAAGTCAACGGCGTCGCCCACAGCGTGCTCCGCACCGCCGAGCACCTGGTCCGGCGCGGCCACCAACCCCTGGTCATCACTCCTGCGCCGGCCCGCGGTTCGAGCTGCCCGGCGCACTCCTTCGGACCGGACGCCATCGAGCTGCCGGTCGTGCGGATCCCGTCCGTCCCGCTGCCCGGCTACCCGCAGGTCCGCCTGGCGCTGCCCAGCTCCCGGCTGGGCGCGGCGCTCACCGCCCACCGGCCCGACCTGGTCCACCTGGCCAGCCCGTTCGTGCTCGGCGCCCGGGCGATGGCCGAGGCCACCCGGCTGGGCCTGCCCGCCATCGCCGTCTACCAGACCGACCTGGCCGGCTACGCCCAGGCCTACCGGGTCGGCGGCGGCCTCGGCGCCGCCACCGCCTGGCACCGGATCCGCACGGTGCACCGGGCCGCCGCCCGCACCCTGGCCCCCTCCACCCCCGCCGCCCAGGACCTGACGGCGCACGGCGTGCCGCGGGTGCACCTGTGGCCGCGCGGCGTCGACTCGCTGCGCTTCCACCCGCGCCACCGCGATCAGGCGCTGCACCGCGCGCTGGCCCCCGGCGGCGAGGTGCTGGTCGGCTACGTCGGCCGGCTGGCGCCCGAGAAGCGGGTCGACCTGCTGGCCGGGGTCTGCGCGCTGCCCGGCGTTCGGCTGGTGGTCATCGGCGACGGACCGAGCGCTGCCGCACTGCGCGGCGCGCTGCCCGGCGCGGTCTTCCTCGGCCGCCGCACCGGCGAGGAACTCGCCCGCTGCTACGCGAGCCTGGACCTGTTCGTGCACACCGGTCCGCTGGAGACCTTCTGCCAGACCATCCAGGAGGCGATGGCCAGTGGCGTGCCGGTGATCGGCCCGGCGGCCGGCGGCCCGCTCGACCTGGTCGGCCACCGCCGCACCGGCCTGCTGGTGGCACCGCGCGACGGACGGGCGGTGGCCGAGGCGGTCGCCGAGCTGGCGGGGGATCCCGAACGGCGGGTCGCCTACGGGCGGGCCGGCCGGGCGGACGTCACCGGACGGACCTGGGAGGCGGTGGGGGACGTGCTGCTGCGGCACTACGCCGAGGTGCTGGCCGAGCACCGGGGCGAGGTGCTGGAGGTGGCCTCGGGAGCAGCCCCTGCGCCCGCCCCCGCACCTGCGCCTGCCCCTGTCTGCGCCCCCGCCCCCGTGCCGACCGAGGAGCAGCCGGCATGAGCGCGCCGAGAAGCACCGGCGGCGCGGGGCTGCGGATCGTCCGGGTGGCCAACTTCGTCACCCCCGTCTCCGGCGGCCTGCGCACCGCGCTGCACCACCTGGGCGCGGGCTACCTGGCGGCCGGCCATGAGCCCGTCCTGATCGTGCCCGGCCCCGAGCACCGGGACGAACTCACCGACCAGGGCCGGGTGGTGACGCTGCCCGGCCCGGTGCTGCCGGCCGGCGGCGGCTACCGGCTGCTCACCGACCGCCGCCTGCTGTCCCGCACCCTGTCCGCCCTGGCCCCGGACCGCCTGGAGGTCTCCGACCGCACCACCCTGCGCTGGACCGGCAGTTGGGCCCGCCGCCGGGGGATCCCCGCCGCGATGGTCTCGCACGAGAACGTCACCGGCCTGCTGCGCACCCGCGGGCTGCCGGCCCCGGCCGCCCGCGCCCTCGCCGACCGGCTCAACTCCCGCACCGCGCAGTGCTACGACACCGTCGTGTGCACCACCGTCTGGGCCGCCGCCGAGTTCGCCCGGCTCGGCACCCGCAACCTGGTGCGCGCGCCGCTCGGCGTCGACCTGACGCGGCTGCACCCGCGCTGCCACGACCCCGCGGTGCGCGCCCGGTACGCGGGCCCGGGCCGCGCCCTGCTGGTGCTCTGCTCCCGCCTGTCGCCCGAGAAGCGCCCGGGCCTGGCCCTGGCGGCGCTCGCCGAGCTGCGGCGCGGCGGGCAGGACGCCGCGCTCGTGGTGGCCGGCACCGGGCCGCTGCACGCCCGGCTGGCCGAGCGCGCCGACCGGGACCGGCTGCCCGTGCGGTTCCTCGGACACCTCGCCGACCGGGCCGAGTTGGGCGCGCTGCTGGCCTCGGCGGACGTGGTGCTCGCCCCGGGGCCGGTGGAGACCTTCGGGCTGGCGGCGCTGGAGGCGCTGGCCTGCGGCACGCCCGTCGCGGTCAGCCGCTCCTCCGCGCTGCCGGACATCGTCGGGCCCGCGGGTGCGGTGGCCGTCGACAGCGGTGCGGGATTCGCCGCCGCGGTGGCGGAGTTGCTCGCCCGCCCGCAGGCCCGGCGGCGGGCGGCGGCGCGCGCCAGGGCCGAGTGCTACGGCTGGCCGGCCGCGGTCGCGGCCTTCCTGGCCGTGCACCAGGCGGATCCGGCGCACCTGGTCGGCAGGCCCCGATGACCGCGCCGACCCGGCCCGCGCCCGCGGAGGCCGCCGCCCGACCGGAGGCCGTCCGGTTCGCCGCCCTCGGCGACTCCCTCACCGAAGGGGTGGGCAGCCCCTGCGGGGACGGGTGGCGGGGCTGGACCGCCCTGCTCGCCCCCGCGTTGGCGCCGGATCCGGCCCTGGTGGCGCACCACAACCTGGCGGCCAGCGGGGCGCTCGCCACCGATCTGACGGAGCGTCAACTCCCCGGCGCGCTGGCGCTGCGGCCGCAGTTCGCCGCCGTTGTGATCGGTGGCAACGACACCCTGCGCGCGGGCTTCGACATCGCCCGCACCGCTGCCGCACTGGACGCCGCGCTGCGCGCACTCGTCGGCCAGGGAGCCGTACCGCTCACCGCCTGCCTGCCCTCTCCGGGGCTGCTGCTCGGCCTGCCCGGCGCGCTGGCCCGGCCGTTGGCCCGGCGGATGGCGGCGGTCAACGCCGTCGTCCATGAACTGTCCCTGCGGCACCGGGCGATCCACCTCCACCTGGCCGAACTCCCCTGGCTGGACGAGCGGGCCCTGCTCAGTGCCGACCGGCTGCACCCCAGCCCGGCCGGTCATCTGCTGATCGCCCGTCGGTTCCACGCCCTGCTCGCCGAATCCGGTCACCGGGTCGGCCCGCCGCCCGCCGCCGTCCAGGCGCCCCCGCCGCCCGGCCGTGCGGCCGACCTCTGGTGGCTGGCCACCCGGGGCACCGCCTGGCTGGCGCGGCGCAGCGTCGACCTGCTCCCCGGCCTGCTCGCGCTGGCCGCCGCCGAGAGCGCGCATCGCCTGTGCGGCACCGCGCCCGCGCTGGACGTCCGTTCCCGGGCCGCCACCGAGGCGGCGCTGGCCGCCCTGCCACCGCCCTGAGGCCGGCCGGGTCGGCGTGGCCGCCCAGGGGTCGTGAGTCGACGCACGATTTCCCGATGGTAGGATCGGCTGCTCTGAATACTGCCCAGGTGAGGGCGTCGGGCAGACTCTGAGGGGGACCGTCTCGTGACGGGACACGTGGTGCAGCAAACGATCGCCGAGCCGATACCGGCGACCCGGACCAGCCCCCCGCAGAGCGCCGCACCGGACCGGGTGGGGCCGCGCTGGCTGCCCTACGGCCTGGCGGGCCTCTTCTTCGTGGTCTACGCGATCGTCTCCATCCGACGCCAGCAGCGCGTCATGTCCGGCGGCTACGACCTCGGGATCTTCGAGCAGGCGATCCGCAGCTACGCGCACCTCCACGCGCCGGTCGCCGCCCTCAAGGGCCCGGGCTACAGCGTGCTCGGCGACCACTTCAGCCCGATCATCGCCGTGATCGCGCCGTTCTACCGCCTCTTCCCGACCCCGATCACGCTGTTGGTGGCGCAGGCCCTGCTGCTCGCGCTCGCGGTGATCCCGATCACCCGGTGGGCCCAGCAGACCAGGGGTCTGTGGGTCGGCCTGGCCGCCGGGCTCGGGATGGGCTGCGCCTGGGGCATCGCCCGGGTGGTCGCCTTCGACTTCCACGAGATCGCCTTCGGTGTCCCGCTGGTGGCCTTCGCCATGGAGGCGGCCGGGCGCGGCCGTTGGCGCCAGGCGGCGCTCTGGGCGCTGCCGCTCGTGCTGGTCAAGGAGGACCTCGGGCTGACCGTGGCGATGTTCGGCTGCTACATCGCCTGGCGCGGCCCGCGCAAGCTCGGCATCACGCTCGTCGTGGTGGGGGTGGTCGCCACCGCGGTGGAGATGTTCGTGCTGATCCCGATGGCCAGCCCGCTGGGTGCCAACGACTACCTGCAGCAGCTGGAGCCCAGCGCCGCCCCGCACATCCCGGGCAACCACTGGTGGCCGCCGACCCGGCTGGACACCGTGCTGATGCTGCTGGCGCCCACCGCTTTCCTGGCGCTGCGCTCCCCGCTGGCCGCGATCGCGCTGCCCACCCTCGGCTGGCGCTTCATCTCGCACAACCCCGCCTACTGGGGCCAGTCCTACCACTACAACGGCATCCTGGTGCCGATCGCGTTCGGCGCGATGGTCGACGTGCTGGCGCGCCGCCCCGACTACTTCTCGGGTCTGCGGCTGCGCCTGGTGCTGGCGGCCGGCCTGGCGGTGACGGTGGCGACGCTCCCCTCCTTCCCGCTCGCCGAGGTGGTCAGTCCGGCCACCTGGCGCACCACGGCGCACCAACGGGCGGCGCTACGGCTGGCCGCCGAGATCCCGGACGGCGCGACGGTGGCCGCGACCAACCAGCTCGCCGCCCAGCTGACCAGCCGCACCACCGTGAGCATGGCCTGCCCGTACCACAAGCCGCCCCAGCCGGTGCAGTGGCTGGTGGTCGACCCGCAGGACCCGACGGCCGACACCTCCAACTGCCCGGCCGGGTGGCAGCACGTGGTGAGCGTCGCCGAGCAGACGGGGTACACGGTGGCGGCCGCCCAGGACGGGATCACGCTGCTCAAGCGCAGCGAGGGCTGACGGTCCGTCGGCCCTTCGGTCTGCCGGCTCGGCACCCGCTTTCGCGAACCGAACACAAATCACCATAAACGCGTATCAATTCTGAGTGATCGCGTTGGGTCTTGTGCTGCCTCGATCAGTAAAATATCGTATTGCACATTGCATCATGCGTTCTGGACCACCCCCCCGCCCGCAGGTCGCGGGCGGGTCCTCCACGTCACCAGAAACGGACGCTGACCCCGTGATCACAGACAGATCCGGCCTGCTCCACCGCGGCCGGCGGACGGCGCTGCTCGCCGTGGCCGCCGCACTGGCCGCCGCCGGGCTGGCCAGCCCACTGACGGCCGTCGCCGACCCCAGCCACCCGGGCGCCGTCGCCGCGCCGGCCAAACCCGGCACCCCGAAGAGCGTCGCCGCTCCGACCGGCCCGCACCGCGCGGCGCCCGGCCGGGTCGGCTCCGCCCGCCCGGCCCCGGCCGCGAACTCCGGCGGCAAGAACGGCGGCAAGGTCACGCCGAACCTGGCCGACGGCGCCGACCCGGGCACCGGCGAGGGCGGCGACGGCAATGTCGCCAACGAGTACGACCAGCAGGTCACTTACAAGGGCGGCCAGGACTCCGCCGGCGTGGTGATCGGCCCGCCCAAGGTCTACCTGGTGGTGTGGGGCTCCCAGTGGGGCACCCCGTCCACCAGCTCCACCGGCGACGTGGTGATGTCCGGCGACAAGGACCAGGCCGTCCCGTACCAGCAGGACTTCTTCAAGGGCCTGGGCAGTGCCGGCGACGGCTGGAGCGCGGTGCTGACCCAGTACTGCGAGGGCATCGCGACCGGCAGCGTGCAGTGCCCCTCCAGCGCGGCGCACATCCCCTACCCCCAGGCGGGCAGCGTGCTCGCCGGCGTCTGGGTCGACAACGGCACGGCCGCCCCCCAGGCCGCCACCGAGCCGCAGCTCGGGGCCGAAGCCCTCGCGGCCGCCCAGCACTTCGGCAACACCACCGAGGCGCAGAACCGCAATGTGCAGTACATCATCGACTCGCCGCAGGGCACCGACCCGGACAAGTGGCACGAGCTGGGCTACTGCGCCTGGCACGACTTCCAGCGCTCGTCCTACGGCCAGCTCGCCTACACCAACATGCCCTACCTGACCGATGTCGCGGGCTGCGGCACCAACTGGTTCGGTGAGAACACCGCGCGCGGCCGGCTCGACGGCTACGGCATCATCGGCGGCCACGAGTACGCCGAGACGGTCACCGACCCGGACACGCCCGGCGGTTGGACCGACGGCACCGGCCAGGAGATCGCCGACAAGTGCGCCTGGATCCCCAAGGGCTCCAACGGCGGCCTCTTCGTCGAGAACCTGTCCACCGGCTCGTTCCCGCTGCAGACGCTCTGGTCCAACACCGACCACCTGTGCATGGCCTCGGACCCGGTCTACACCAACCCGCCCGTCGTGCTCAGCACCATGTGCGACCGCACCGACGCACCGAACACCCCCGTCTCGATCCCCGCCGTCGCGGTGGACAGCGCGGGTTCGGCGGTCAGTTACAGCGCCACCGGCCTGCCCGGGGGCTTGAGCATCAACGCCGCGACCGGCGTCATCTCCGGTACCGCCGCCGCCACCAACGGCTACCAGCGGGTCACCGTCAACGCGACCGACACGTCCGGGAAGACGGCGAGCACCGGCTTCTGGGAGTCCGTCACCAGCGCCGGCCGGCCCGGCTGCGGCGGCATCGAGCAGCTCACCGACGCGGGCTTCGAGAACGGCTCGGCGGATGTCGACCACACCGTGATGACCGACGCGTGGAGCCCGTCCGGCTACAACGTGATCACCCCCTCCAGCCTGCACGCGCCGCACTCCGGCAGCTGGTACGCCTGGCTGGGGCAGGACACCGGCGCCGACTCGATCACCAACTACCTGAACACCTACCCCGGTTACTCCTCGGCCACGTTCTCCTTCTGGCTCGACACCGAGACCACCAACACCTCCGCCAGTACGCCCGACACGCTCTCGCTGGTCGCGATCGACCAGTACACCGGCCAGCCGCTCGGCACGGTGCGGACCTGGAGCAGCCAGAACCCCACCAGCGGCTACCAGCAGCAGTCGGTGGACCTGAGCCCCTTCATCGGCCAGGTCGGCTGGGGCACCACGATCGGCCTCCAGCTCGTCTCCCACGAGAGCGGCCTGACTCCCACGACCTCCTTCCTGATCGACGACGCCTCGGCTCACGAGAGCTGACCCCTCGTCGATCCCCGTGCCCGTGCGGACCGGAGTGTGCCCTCCGGTCCGCGCGGGCCGCCGGCAAATCCAGTGGCGTGGTCGGCGCTCCGGTGCTTGGATCCGGCGGTGATCCCTACCGACCATGACCTGCTGGCGCGCCTGGAGCGCTACTACGACGCCGTGCCGCGCACCGCCGCCCGCACCGAGGACTTCGGGTCGCTGACCCTCTTCGTCCGCGAGGGCGCCGGCTGGCCCTACTACGCCCGCCCCGCGCTGCCCGGCGCGGCGCCGGTGACCGAGGCAGACGTGCGCCGAGTCCGCGCCCGGCAACGGGAGTTGGGCATACCCGAGGCCTTCGAGTGGGTGGCCGAGACCTCGCCCACCCTGCGCGCGGCCGCCGAGCGGGCCGGCCTCGCCGTGCACGAGCACCCGCTGATGGTGCTCGACCCGGGCGCCCCGACCCCCGCTGTCCCCGCCCTCCCCGGCCCGGACGGCACCCTCGTGCGGATCGTCGGTCCCGAGGACCCGGCCCTGCCGAGCGCCCTGGCCGTCCCCCACCTGGCCTTCGCCGAGCCCGGCACCGGCATCGGCACCGCCGGCCCGGCCGAACTCGCCGCCGCGATCCGCGAGGGCGCCGGCGAGGTGGCCCGGATGGCCGACCGCATCCGGGCCGGTGTCAGTACGGTGGCGGCCGCCGTCCGGGACGGCTCGGCCTGCTGCGCCGGCCAGTACCTCCCGGTCGGCGAGGTGGCCGAGATCGCCGGCCTCGGCACCCTGCCGACCGCCCGCCGCCAGGGCCTGGCCCTCGCCGTCACCGCCGCCCTGGTCGCCGATGCCCGCGCGGCCGGGGTGCGGACCGTCTTCCTCTCGGCGGACAGCGAGGACGTCGCCCGCATCTACGCCCGCCTGGGCTTTCGCACCATGGCCACCGCCCTGATCGCCGAGCCGGTCACCGCTTGACCTCAAGCGCGCTTGATGAGCGAGGATGCTGATCAACCATCAGCACGATCAAGGAGTCGCGCCATGCGTGCCGTCTGGCTGAAGCGGTTCGGTGACCCGTCCGTCCTCGTCCCCGGGGAGGCGCCCGACCCTGTTCCGGGGCCCGGGCAGGTGGTGGTCGACGTCGCCTACGCGAACATCACCTTCGTCGAGACGCAGTTCCGCGCCACCGGCGCCGGGCCGTTCCGGGCCGAGCCGCCGCTGATCCCGGGCAACGGGGTGGGCGGTACGGTCGGCGAGCTGGGGCCCGGCGTCGACCCGCAGCTGCTCGGGCGGCGGGTGGTGACGGGGACCGGCGGGGCGGGCGGGTACGCCGAGCGGGTGGCGGTGCCGGCCGACGGGCTCTTCGTGGTGCCGCAGGGCCTCGCGCTGGACGACGCGGTGGCGCTGCTCGCCGACGGGCGTACCGCCGTGATGCGGCTGCGGGCCGCCGGGGTGCGGGCGGGGGACCGGGTGCTGGTGGAGGCGGCCGCGGGCGGGGTCGGCAGCCTGCTGGTGCAGCTGGCCAAGGCGGTCGGGGCGCGGGTGGTCGCCGTCGCGGGTGGTGCGGGCAAGCTGACGCTCGCCCGTGAGCTGGGCGCGGACTTCGCCTTCGACTACCGCGAGGCCGACTGGGCCGAGCGGGTGCACCGAGAAGTCGGCCCGATCGACGTCGTGTTCGACGGTGTCGGCGGCGCCGTGGGCCGGGCGGCCTTCGAACTGCTCGCGCCCGGCGGCCGGATGGACAGCTACGGTCTGGCCAGCGGCGAGTGGGCCGGGATCACCGACGCGCAGGCCGCCGCCCGCGAGGTGCGCCTGGTCAGCACCGACCGCAGCCCGGAGCAGCTGCGGGCCTGCACCGAGCACGCGCTCGCCGAGGCCGCCGCGGGCCGGCTGCGCCCGGTGATCGGCCAGCGGTTCCCGCTGGAGCGGGCCGCCGCCGCGCACGCGGCCATCGAATCCCGCGCCACGCTCGGCAAGACCCTGCTGGAGACGGCGAGTTGACCAGGAGCGCGCACCGATGACCGCCCCCCGCCTGCACCCGATCAGCTGGCCCCGGCTCGCCACGGAGCTGGCCGACCGCGTCGAGCGGCTGACCCCGGCGGACGGCGGCGCCTGGCCCCGGGTGCTGATCGACGGTGCCCCGGCGGCCCGGCCCGAGCGGCTGGCCGCCGACCTGGCCCAGGAGCTGCGGCTGCGCGGCCGGGCCGTGCAGCGGGTGCGCTCGCGCTCCTTCCTGCGCCCGGCCTCGATCCGCCTGGAGTACGGGCACCAGGACGCCGACGCCTATCTCGACCTCTGGCTCGACGACAACGCGCTCTTCCGGGAGGTCTTCACGCCACTGGACCCGGGCGGCAGCGGGCGGGTGCTGCCCGACCTGCGCGACCCCGACACCGACCGCGCCACCCGCAGCCCGTACGTCGAACTGCCCCCGGGCGCCGTGCTGTTGCTGGACGGTCCACTGCTGCTCGGACGGTGGTTCCCGGCCGACCTGACGGTGCATCTGCGGATGTCCGAGGCCGCGCTGCGCCGCCGCACCCCGGAGCCGGAGCAGTGGACCCTGCCGGCCTTCGCCCGCTACCAGGAGGAGGCCCGGCCGGACGAGGCGGCCGACGTCCTGGTCCGGGCCGACGATCCCGAGCGTCCGGCCTGGAGCCGGCCCCCGGACAAGCCCTAGATGTGCCACTCCGGCGGGAATCCGGTCCAGCGCAGTTCGGCCGGCAGGTGCCGCTGGTCGTTGAGGGTCATCACGGCGGCCGGGCGGCCGGGCGCGTAGCGGATCACGGTGAGCGCGGCGTTGGCGCTGTTGTGGCCGAGCCAGCGCCAGTCGGGCGCCTGCAGCGCGTGCCGGACCAGCCAGGCGACCAGGAAGGCGTGGGTGACCACCAGTTCGTGCCGGTCCGCCTCGCCCGCCACCGGCCCGGTGAAGCGGGCTGTCGCCTGCGCCGCCAGGGCCGCGCCGCGCTCCCGCTCCGCCTGCGGCACCTCGCCGAGGAAGCCGAGCAGGTGCTCGGCGCTGTCTGTCGGCAGCTCCGCTCTGCCCGGTACGCAGGGCAGGTAGTCGCCGGCCGCCTCGTCCAGGTGCACGGGGACGGCCCCCAGCTGCTCGCGGACCAGCCGCGCGGTCTGCGCCGCCCGCGGCAGCGGACCGTGGTGCACCGCGGCCAGTGGCACGTCCCGTAGCCGTCGCCCGAGCAGCACCGCCTGCCGGCGTCCGTTCTCGGACAGCGCGGGCCCGCCCTGCCCTGACAGCGCCTCGCCGTGCCGGGCGAGGTAGAGATAGCGGGTGGCGCTGGCGGTCATGCGGGCTCCTCTGACGGTCCGTAGGTTTGCCCAGCAGGGACGTGCCGCGGCTCACCGCGGTTCCGCCCGATCGCCGTTCACTCCACGGCGCCCAGGGCTTATCGGACCAGCCCCAGCACCCGCACCAGCGCCTCGTGCTGCCCGGCCGGCGCGGCCAGGAAGCCGGTCGAGGCGGCCGGCTGCCACGGCCGGCCCGCGTGGTCGGTGACCCGGGCCCCGGCCTCGGCGGCGATCAGTGCCCCGCCCAGCAGGTTGGGCGCGTCCGGCCCGCACTCCCAGAACGCGTCCAGGTGGCCGGAGCCGACCTGGGCCACCTGCAGCGCGGTCGGTCCGAGGTTGCGCACCGCGAGCACCCCGGCCCTGAGCACGGCGGAGGTGGTCGCGCCGACCCGGCGCAGTGCCTCCGGGTCCCCGGCGACCGTCGGCGGGTGGCTGGTGGCGACCACGGCGGTCTCCAACTCCCGCTCGGACGGCGTGATCCGGCGACCGTTGAGCCGGGCCCCGGCGCCGCGCACGGCGGTGTAGGTGGCGTCCAGCCGCGGCGCGTGGACCACCGCGAGCACGGCCTCGCCCTCGCGCAGCAGGGTCGCGGTGACCGCCCAGTGCGGCAGGCCCAGCAGGTACTGCACGGCGCCGTCGGTGGCGTCGCAGCTCCACCACTCGCCGTCGGCCGGCACCGCGGTCTCCAACTCGTCCGCCGGCCAGCCGGCCTGCGGCCGCAGCGCGCCCAGCCGCTCGCGCAGCAGGCCGGCGGCCGGCCGGTCCAGCGCGCCGAAGGCGGCCAGCGCCTCGGCCCGGGTGCGCGCGGCGATCGGCTCGGTGCTCTGCTGCTCGGCCAGCAGGCCGCCGACCTCGCGCACGACCTTCTCGACCTCGGTGATCAGCTGTTCCATCGGTCCGGCTCCTCTCGGGTGGTGTGCTCGTCGGCCCAAGGAGTACCGTCACCGCGGTAGAACGCGACGTCGCACCCCGGTCGGCCGGCGGAGATCGGACAACGATGCGCACCGAAACGACGGATCCGGCCACCGTGCTCGACACGCTGGACCGCCGCCTGGTCTGCGCCCTGCAGCTGGACGGCCGGGCCGAGCCGGGCCTGCTGGCCGAGGTGCTCGGCGTCTCGGTGCGCACCGTGACCCGGCGGCTGGCCCGGCTGCGCGAGACCGGGGTGCTGCGCGTGGTGCTGCTGCCGAGGGCCGCGGACGAGGCGGTGGGCGCGCTGCTGCTGCGGGTCCGGGTGCTGGGCGGGCGGGTGGCCGCGGTGGCGGACGCGCTGGTGGCCAGGTCGGACGTGCCGTTCGTCGACCTGATGCTCGGCGGCCAGGAGATCGGCGCGGTGGTGGTCACCGACCGGATCGGACGTGACCAGCTGCTCCACCGCCTGCTGCCGGGGACGGACGCGGTGGCCGAGACCACGGTCCACGCGGTGCTGCACCTGTTCGCGGACGCCGCGCGGTGGCAGGCCGGGCTGCTGGGCGCCGAGGAGGTCGCCGCGCTGACCCCCGCCGATCCCGCGCCGCCGACCGCGCCGCCGGAGCTGGACCCGCTGGACCGGGCACTGCTGGGGGAGTTGGCCCAGGACGCGCGCCGCTCGGCGGCCGCACTGGCCCAGGCGCTCGACACCCCGGAGTCCACCGTGCGCCGCCGACTGCGCCGGCTGGCGGCGGCGGGCCTGCTACGCACCCACGCGACCGTCGACCCGCGCCTGCTCGGCATGATGGTGGACGCCAACCTCTGGCTCTCGGTGCCGCCCGGGCGGCTGGCCGAGGCGGGCCGGGTGCTCGCCGCGCACCCGCAGGTGCACGGCGTGGCGGCGACCAGCGGGCCGCACAACCTGATGGCCGCCGTCTTCTGCCCCGACCACGGGGCGCTCTACCGCTTCACCGCCGAGGTGCTCGGCCCGCTGGGCGCCGACCGGGTGGAGACCGCCATCGTGGCGCGTGCACTGAAGCGCGCCGGTGTGCGGATCACCAGGCCGGGGGCCCAGCGCCCTGGCGCGACGAAGATCTGACGGAACGTCAGGCGTGGGTGGTGGAGCCCGGGCGGAGCACCATCAGCACCGTGACCACGGCCCAGAGCAGCGAGAAGACCCCGGTGCTCATGGTGAGCAGCTTCAGCCCAGCGGCGGCGCCCACCGGGTCGGCGTCCGGCCGGCCGGCGAGCGCGGAGACCACGGCCTCCTGCCGGGGCAGCACCAGCACCAGCAGGACCAGCGCGGCGACCACGGTGATGACCAGCGAGGTGATCAGCCAGGCGCTGCCCATCACGCCCATCACCTGGGCGGTCCCGATACCGAGCACCGGCACGGCGATCCCCAGCGCCGCGTAGATCTGGGTGATCCGGAAGAGCAGCCGCACCGAGGCGGCGTTCTCGGCCAGTTCGTCTGCCGCGGCCTGCGGGTTCCCGGCCGCCGCCAGGGCGGCCTTCGCCTTGCGGGGGAACATGCTCGCCGCCACCGTCACCGGGCCGATCGCGATGATCGCAGCCAGCACGTGCAGGCTCAACAGAAACTTGGCCATGGGGATCGACAGCCTTCACGCTTGTCCGAGGTGGCGGGCCGGGGCCCGGGGGCGCTGGAGTGCGGCAGCCCCGCCCGGCACGCTAACACTCGCCCGTTCGGTGGCTTGACCCCGGCCTAAACCTGGGCCATCCGAGTGGGATTCGAATGATGATCGCACTGCCTCGGTGTCGCCTACGGCGCCTTTGCCCACCGTTTGCCTTGGATGGTCCGCGTCCGCCCTGGTCAGCCGAGCCCGGCACACCCCAGAAACCGGGGCCAGGGAGGCAGCCGCATGAGACACGTGACCAAAGCCGCACTGCTGGTGGCGACCACGGTGACAGGCGCGGTGATCGCACTGCCCGGCGCGTCCGCGGTGCCGTTCCCGGCACCGCTCGGGCCCTGCGCCGGACCGGACTGCCCGGTGCCGTTCCCGCCGGTCAGCAACGGCGACTTCGCCGGCCGCGACGCCAATATCAACGTCTTCACCGGCGGCGACTACACCGTGGAGGGGCTGTCGGCCGAGGTCGAGGGCCGGGTGGTGACGCTCGGCAACCTCACCGTGGAGAAGAACGGCGGGGGCCTGTTCAACATGGGCGTGGCCGGCGTCGGCTCCCGGGTCCCCCCGCCCACCGGATCGGACTTCGTCTCGGTCGGCGGCAACGTCACCGTGCAGCCCGGCAACTCGGTGGAGATCGGCGGCTCGGACTCCAGGACCACGGTCTGGGGCAACCTGCGCTACGGCGCCCTGAGCACCGGCACGATCAACCTGGTCCCGAACGGCCGGCAGATCCAGGACCCGACGGTGGCGAGCACCTACGCGCCGCTGCGGACCGACATCGAGTCCATCTCCGCCTGCGCGGCCGCGGCGACCGCGACCGGCACGGTGGCGGTCACCAGCTTCGACGCCACCTTCACCGGTGACGGCAGCAGCGCCCGCCAGGTCTTCAACGTGACCCAGGACCTGGGCACCGCGACCCGGGCGATCGACCTGAACTTCAAGAACATCCCGGCCGGCGCGACCGTCATCGTCAACATGCTGGAGCCCAACGCGCTGATCAACACCAACACGGGGACCGGGCTGCCCGGCGACCAGTTGACCGCGCTCGGGCCCACGCTGCTGTGGAACTTCCCGACCCAGGACACGGCGGAGATCAGGGGCGGCGCACAGTTCCAGGGCTCGGTCCTGGCGGGCAACCCGAACGGGACGATGACGCTCGCCCAGCCCGGCATGAACGGACGGGTCTACCTGGCCGGCAGCCTGATCCAGACCGGCACGGGCGGCTACGAGCTGCACGCCTACCCGTTCAACGGCGACCTCCCGGACTGCTCGACGCCGACGCCGACGCCTACCCCGACGCCGACGCCTACCCCGACGCCGACGCCGACGCCGACGCCGACGCCGACGCCGACGCCTACGCCGACGCCGACGCCGACGCCTACGCCGACGCCGACGCCTACGCCGACGCCGACGCCTACGCCTACGCCGACGCCGACGCCGACGCCGACGCCGACGCCGACGCCTACGCCTACGCCGACGCCGACGCCGACGCCGACGCCTACGCCGACTCCCACGCCGACGCCGACGCCTACGCCTACGCCGACCCCCACACCCACGCCGACCCCTACGCCTACGCCTACGCCGACCCCCACACCCACGCCGACCCCCACACCCACGGCGACCTCGACGCCTACGCCGACCCCCACACCCACGCCGACCTCGACACCCACTCCCACCCCCACCCCGACCTGCACCCCGACCCATGGCCACGGTCACGACCACGACCACGACCACGGCCAAGGCCCGCACCCCGCGCCGAGCCACACCGGTCAGCTGCCGACCACCGGCGAGACCGGCACGATCCCGCTGCTCGGTCTGGCCGGATCGCTGCTGGCAACCGGTGCGGGCGCGCTGTTCTTCGGCAACCGCCGTCGCCGCGGCCGCCACAGCTGAGCCGCCCGGCAGCCCCGAACCGGAAAGCTGACCCGTAGCGAGCCGAGCACCGACACGACGCGGCCGCCCGGCCACCCCCAACAGGGTGGCCGGGCGGCCGCGTTCAGGTCCTCGACCCGCGCGTTCAGGTCACCGCGCCCCGCTTGGCGAACCGCTCGTCCCGCCACTCCCCGCTCGCCAGTACCTCGTGCAGCGCCTGGGCCGCGTCCCACACCTCGGTGTACGACACGTACAGCGGGGTGAAGCCGAAGCGCATCAGGTCCGGCGCCCGGAAGTCGCCGATCACCCCGCGCTCGATCAGCGCCTGCACCACCCGGAACCCGTCCGGGTGCCGGATCGCGACCTGGCTGCCGCGCTGCTCGGGCCGGCGCGGCGTCACCACCTCCAGGTCCGCGCACTGTTCGATGAACAGTCCGGTCAGCGCCAGGCTCTTGGCCCGCAGCTGCGCGAGGTCGACCTTCTCCCAGATCTCCAGGGTGGCCCGCAGCCCGGCCAGCGCCAGCAGCGGCGGGAAACTGGTGAGGAACTGACCGATCCCCTCGGCCGGCCGGTACCCCGGCTCGAAGGCGAACGGCGCGGCGTGCCCGAACCACCCGGTCAGCGGCTGTTCGACGGTGCCGTGGTGGCGCGGTGCGGCGTACAGGAAGCTGGGCGCGCACGGCCCGGCGTTCAGGTACTTGTAGGTGCAGCCGACGGCGAAGTCCACCTGGTGGGCCGTCAGGTCGATCGGCAGGGCGCCCGCCGAGTGGCACAGGTCCCAGATCATCAGCGCGCCGGCCCGGTGCACCTTGGCGGTGATCTCGGCCATGTCGAGCAGTCGCCCGGTGCGGTAGTCGACCTGGGAGAGGACCACGGCGGCCACTCCCTCGTCCAGGTGGGCGTCCAGGTCGTCGGCGGAGTCGAGCGAGGGCAGCAGCACGCTGCGCGCGCCCTCGAAGAGGCCGGTGACCCCCTCGGCGATGTACAGGTCGGTGGGGAACGACTCCCGTTCGCCGAGCACCGTGCGCCGCCCGGGCCGCATCCGCAGCGCGGCCGTCAGGACCTTGAAGAGGTTGACCGAGACGCTGTCGCAGACCACCACCTCGCCCGGCCCGGCCCCGACCAGCCGGGCGATCCGGTCGCCCAGGGTGAACGGCAGTTCGGTCCAGCCGTGCTTGTTCCAGCTGGTGATCAGATCCTGGCCCCACTCCTCCTCGACCGTCCGGCGGACGATCTCGGGGGTGCGGACCGGCAGGACGCCGAGCGAATTGCCGTCCAGGTAGACGCCGCTCGCCGGCAGCGTGTACTCCGCGCGGAACGGCGCGAGCGGATCGGCGGCGTCCAGGGCCAGGCACTGCTCGCGGGAGGTGGGGATCTGCACTTGGCTGTCGCTCACAACTCTCCTCGTACGGCCCACAGTTCGGGGAAGACGTCCTGATCGGCGGCCGCCTTCAGCCAACTCAGGCCGCTGGAGCCGCCGGTACCGGGCTTGGCGCCCATCGACCGCTTCACCGAAGCGTAGTGGCGCTGCCGCCACCGGGTGACGCGTTCGGCCGTGTCGAGCAGCGCCTCGGCCAGGACGACGAGTTCGGCCTGGGCGGGGTCGGTGTAGACGGTGTGCCAGGCGGCCTGGACCGCTTCGTCGGCCCGGTAGCGCTCGCCGGTCACCGTCGGCTCGCCGGTCAGCCCGCGGCGGGCCAGCAGCGCGAGCACGTCGTCGTACAGGCTCGGCCCGGCCAGCGCCTCGGCCAGCTCCCGGTGCACCTCGGGCGAGCCCTGGTACATCTCCAGCAGCCGCTCGGACTTGTTGCCGAGCATGAACTCCAGCCGCAGGTAGGCCGAGGACTGGAACCCGGAGGCCTCGCCGAGCACCGGCCGGAACGCGCTGAACTCGACGGGGGTGAGCGTGGCCAGCAGGTCCCAGGAGCTGTTCAGCACGTCCTGGACGTGGGCGCCGCGGCGCAGCGCGGCCAGCGCACCGGGCAGGTCGTCGGACCGCAGCGCCTGCTGGGTGAGCGTCCACTCGTGCTTGAGCAGGTCGAAGAGCAGTTCCATCACCTGGGTGGTGATGATGAAGGAGAGTTCGGCGTCGACCGTGCTGCGCGGCTCCTGCAGGGTGTGCAGAACGTCGAGCCTGGCGTACCTCTCGTAGGGGGTGGCGCCGTTGGTCCGCAGGTCCGCGACCGCTCCCTCGCGCGCCGGGTCGAAAGCCAGGTTGGGTGTCTGGACGGTGGACGGGGCCATGATCTCGTTCCCCCTAGGTGGCTGGTTGGGAACTATTGTGCGGCGGTCCCGCGCGCTCTTGAATGGGTGACGGGGACCCGATCGGGCCGCCGACCTTGCGTTCGCGAGGTCTTTTCCGGATCGGCCTGTCACTTGGAAAGGAGCGGCCTTGGACGCCCTCGACCGCCGTCTGCTCGCCGAACTGCAGGCCGACGCACGGCTCTCCTACAACGAGTTGTCCCGCCGGGTCAGCCTCTCGGCGCCGGCCGTCGCCGAGCGGGTGCGCCGGCTGGAGGCGGACGGTGTGATCGGCGGCTACCACGCACACGTGGACCTGACCCGGGCCGGGCTGCCGATCACCGCGCTGGTGCAGGTGCAGTGCTACGGCCCGCGCTGCGTGCTGCGCGATCCGGCGGTGGCGACCTGGCCCGAGGTGCTGCAGCTCTACCGGGTCACCGGCGGGGCCTGCTGCGTGCTGCTGGTGGCGGTGCCGGAGATGGCCCGGTTCGAGGAGCTGATCGACCGGCTCGGCACCTACGGGCAGCCGGCGACCTCGATGATCCTCTCCACCCCCGTCCCCTGGCGCCCGGTCATCGTGCCCTGAGCCCCGTCCCCACCCCCGGCCGCGTCGTCGGTGCCCACCGGCTCAGCGTCCACCGGTTCAGTGCCCACCGGTGCTGTGGAACGGCACGCCCAGTCCCTGCAGGCCGTTCAGGAACAGCTCCACGCCCACCGCCGCCAGCAGCAGCCCGAGCAGCCGGGAGAGCACCTCCAGCGAGGTCTGGTGGGTGCGCCGCAGCAGCGGAGCCAGGACCAGCACGCACACGGTGTTGATCGCCACCACCGCGGTGTACGCCCCGGCCACCGTGAACCGCCAGCCCCAGTCCTCCTTGGTCAGCGACTCCACCAGCACGGCCGTCATCGCCAGCGGGCTCGCCACGTACGGCACCAGCAGTTCGCGCACCCCCTCGGCCAGCGGGTTGGCCAGCGCGTCCTCCTCGTCCTCGCTCGCGCCGCCGAAGTGCACGCCGAGCACCAGGCCGACCGCGTAGATGAAGAAGATCACCCCGCCGGCCAGCTGCAGCGACTCGTCGCTGACGTGGAAGAAGTTGGTGATCGCATCCGCGCTGAACGCCATCACCACGCCGACCAGCAGGGCCAGCAGCGCGCTGACCGCGAGCAGCCGGCGCAGCTCCGCCAGGGTGCGGGTCCGGCTCAGCTGGGCGTAGGCCAGCAGCACCTTGGGCGGGCCGACCACGGCGAAGAAGGTGATGAACGCACTGCTCAGGTTGAGAACCGACATCCCCACAGCATGGTCGAGCCCGGGCGCCCCGGGTCGCTGCCGCACCGGCGGGTCAGCGCAGCCGCACCGTGACGCCCGTCTCACGCAGCAGGTCGACCACCGCGCGGGCGTAGCCGGCCGGCAGCTGCGGGGAGTGCTCGGCCACCGCCCAGTCGTGCCAGACCAGGGTGAACGGCGGCTCGGGGCCGAAGCCGCCGCGCAGGCAGTCGGCCAGCGCGTCCAGGTTCCGGCCGTAGTAGCCGCCCGGACCGTTCACCGCGCCGCCCAGGGCCGCGTACAGACCGGCCCGGGTGCCGGCCCCGGTGCCGTCCAGCTGGAACTCGGGCTGCTGGGACCCCGGCTGCTGGGACTCGCGCTGCGCCCTCATCGGCAGACCTCTCCTCGACAGCTTCCAGGGTCCCCCGGATGGCCTGCTCCGGTCGAGGAGGCGCCGGGGGTCGGCTGGGATGGGAGGCGCACGGGGGTAGAGGAGATGAGGACACAATGGGCTGCGTCAACCGCACAGATCTGGGGCTGCTCGCCCTGCGCGCCGCCGTCGGCGGGGTGCTCTTCGCCCACGGCGGCCAGAAGCTCTTCGGCTGGTTCGGCGGCGGCGGCCTGGAGGGCACCGCCACCGGTATGGAGGCCATGGGATTCAAGCCCGGCGGGCAGAGCGCGCTGGCCGCCGGCCTCGGCGAGGCGGGCGGTGGGGCGCTGCTGATCGCCGGGCTGGCCACGCCGGTGGCCGGGCCGATCGTGGCGGGCACCATGGCGGGCGCCAGCGTGGTGCACTTCCCGCACGGCTTCTTCGCCACCAAGGGCGGCTACGAGTACCCGGCGCTGCTCGGCGTCTGCGGCCTGGCCCTGGGCATCGCCGGCCCCGGCCGCTACTCGCTCGACCAGCTGACCGGGCACCGGCTGAACCGCCCGTGGCTGGGCGCGCTGGCCTTCGTGGCCTCGGCGGCGGGCGCCTTCTCGGTGGTCTGCAAGCGCGAGCGCGGCATCCGGGAGGCGGCCGCCAAGGCGATGGAGAGCGAGCCCGAGTAGCGAGCAGATGAGCAGCAGGTGAATTCGGGCCTCGCCCCGGCTGACGTCTACAGATCCGTAGTACGTTCTGCCGGGGAGGGGCCCGAGCCCGTGTCAGCACGCCTGGGTACGTTGTCGCCCTCCCACGACCCGTACCAGTGCAGAAGGTGTGCGATGTCCCTGACCTACCCGGAGTCGATCGGCGTCGGCCTGCTGCAAGGCGTCACCGAACTCTTCCCGGTCTCCAGCCTCGGGCACAGCATCCTGATCCCCGCGCTGATCGGCGGCAGCGTCCAGAAGGACCTGAACGTCACGACGGCCACCTCGCCCTACCTGTCGGTGCTGGTCGGCCTGCACCTGGCGACCGCGCTGGCGCTGGTGCTCTTCTTCCGCAAGGACTGGGTCCGGGTGATCCGGGGCCTGTTCAGCTCCATCCGCGATCGCCGAATAGAGACCTCCGAGCAGCGGCTGGCCTGGCTGCTGATCGCCGGCACCATCCCCGTCGGCCTGGTGGGACTGGTCGCCGAGAAGGCGCTGCGCGACGCGCTCGGCAAGCCGGTGGTCGCGGCGGTCTTCCTGGCGCTGAACGGCTTCGTGCTGCTGGGCGCCGACCGGCTGCGGCGCGGCGGCGGCGGGCGGCGCCGGGCCGGGGCGCAGGTCGCGCACGTGCCGGGCACCGACCCCGCGATCGAGTCGGACCGCCGGCTGGCCAGGCTCAGCTTCCGCCAGGGCACCTGGATCGGCGCCGCGCAGATCCTTGCCCTGCTGCCGGGCATCAGCCGCTCCGGCGTCACCATGAGCACCGGCATCCTGCGCGGCCTCAACCACGAGGACGCCGCCCGCTTCTCCTTCCTGCTCGCCACCCCGGTGATCGGCGCGGCCGCCGTCCTCAAGATGCCCGAGCTGCTCAAGCCGGAGAACGCCGCCATCCGCGGCCCGCTGCTGGTCGGCTCGCTCTGCGCCTTCGTGGCGGGCTACGTCTCGGTGAAGTTCCTGACCAAGTACTTCGAGAACCGCAGCCTGACGCCGTTCGCCGTCTACTGCATGCTCGCCGGCATCGGCAGCGCGGTGTACCTCAGCATGTGACGGCCGCTCGCCCGGAAGAGTGAGCCGGTGCGCAAAAGCCCTCACCTGCCGGGCGCCGTCGGCCAGGATCGCCGTATGGACGGAACTGCGAACGGCTGGCCGCGCCGGCTGATTCCGCCGGCGGATGGGTTCACCGCCGATGATCTCGACCGCCTGCCCGATCTCCCGTCACACACACAGCTGTTGGACGGGAATCTGGTCTTCGTCCATCCGCAGACACGCTGAGCAGGCACGATCGGCCCGAACCCGACATCTCTGTCGTGCGTGCCTCGGCGGTGAGTGCCGATGGGGAGGAGACGGGGTACCAGGTCGCCGACGTCCTGCTCGCCGTCGAGGTCGTCTCGCCCGACTCCGTCATCCGGGATCGCGAGGTCAAGCCGCGCAAGTACGCAGAGGCGGGTATCCAGCACTTCTGGCGGGTCGAGAAGGGGGACAAGGGCCGCCCCGTCGTCTACGTCTTCGAGCTGGAGCCGGTCACCCGGACGTACGTGCCGACCGGTATCTACCACGACGAGCTGAAGACCGACTTCCCCTACCCGATCGCGATCGACCTCACCGCCATCGACCGCCTCTGACGACCGGCCTCCGGCCTCAGGTCGGCAGCACCAGGCGGTTCTCGTAGGCGAAGACGACGGCCTGGACCCGGTCGCGCAGGCCGAGCTTGAGCAGGATCCGGCTCACGTGGGTCTTCACGGTGGCCTCGGCGAGGTAGAGCTCGGCGGCCACCTCGGCGTTCGACAGGCCGCGGGCGACCTGCGCCAGCACGCTGCGTTCGCGCGCGGTGAGCATCTCGACGGCGCTCTCCGCGCGGGCCGGGGAGCCGCCGTCGGCGGGCAGCTGGGAGGCGAAGGTGTCCAGCAGGCGCCGGGTGATCCGGGGCGCCACCACCGCGTCGCCGACCGCCACGCTGCGGATCGCGCTGAGCAGTTCGGCCGGCTGGGCGTTCTTCAGCATGAAGCCGGAGGCACCGGCCCGCAGCGCGGCGAAGGCGTACTCGTCGAGGTCGAAGGTGGTCATGATGAGCACCTTGGTGTCGGGGGACTCCTCGACGATCCGCCGGGTGGCCTCGATGCCGTCCATGCCGGGCATCCGGACGTCCATCAGCACCACGTCGGGGCGGTGTTCCAGCGCCAGGCGCACAGCCTGGGCGCCGTCCTCGGCCTCGCCGGCCACCGCCAGGTCGGGCTGCGAGTCCAGCACCAGGGTGAAGGCCACCCGCAGCAGCGGCTGGTCGTCCACCAGCAGGACGCGGATGGTCATCGGGGGGCCTCCTGGGGGTCCGGGCCGAGGTCGAGGGTGGCGGCCACCTGCCAGCCGCCGCGCGGCAGCGGGCCCGCGGTGAGGCCACCACCATAGGCGGCGATCCGTTCGCGCATCCCGGCCAGGCCGTGCCCGGACTCGCGCGACCCCTCGGCGCCGGCGCCGACCGCCGCCGGGTGCAGCGCGCGCCCGTCGTCGCGGACCTCGACCCGCAGGGCCTGCGCCGTGCACTCCACGGTGACCTCGGCGCGGGCGCCGGAGGCGGCGTGCTTGAGGGTGTTGGTGAGCGACTCCTGGACCAGCCGGTAGACGGTCAGCTGGGCGCCGGGGGAGACGGCGGCAGTCTCGCCGGTCACCCGCAGCTCGGTGGGCAGGCCGGCGGCGCGCACCTGGGCCACCAGGGCGGTGAGCTGGCCCAGGCCCGGCTGCGGGTGGCGCAGTGCGTCGGGCTCGTCGGCGCGCAGCACGCCCAGGAAGCGGCGCATGTCGGTGATGGCCTGGCGTCCGGTCTCGGCCGACTGGCGCATCGCGGCGGTGGCCTTCTCGGGGGCGGTCGGGTTGGCGTAGACCGCGCCGTCGGCCAGTGCCACCATCACCGAGAGGTTGTGGGTGACGATGTCGTGCATCTCCCGGGCGATCCGCGAGCGCTCCTCGGCCACCGCCAGGGCGGCCTGCTGGTCGCGCTGGCGCTCCAGCTCACGGGCCCGCTCGCGCAGCGCGCGCAGCTGGGCCCGGCGGGCCCGGACGTTGAGGCCGAGCACGGCGGCGGCCGTGGTGGCGCCGGAGAGTGCGAAGGCGGCCTTGAACATGGTGTGCAGCGGCGGCTCGATCAGGTCGCCCGCGTGGCGGATGTCGGAGACGACCAGTGCGACACCGAGTTCGGCGACCAGGTAGGAGAGCAGGACGCTGCGGCGCGAACAGTGGCCCGCGACGGTGTACAGCGCGATCAGCACCGCGATGTTGGCGGGCATCGCCTGGTAGGTCAGCCACTGCACGAAGGAGACGCCCGCGATCACCCCGAAGACGGCCAGGGGGGCCCGGCGGCGGAACGCCAGCGGCAGGATCAGCGCGAGCTGCGGCAGCCACACCAGCGGGTCCCGGGACAGCTCCCGGCCGTGCGCCGCGGTGGCCAGGGCGAGCACCACCAGCGCGAAGGCGAGGTCGACGGCGAACGGGTACCGCTCGTCCAGCAGCCAGCCCCGCAGCGCGGCCAGCCCTCGGGCGGCGCCGGGGAAGCGCCGCCCGAGGGCTGCCGGGAGCTGGTCGATCGCACTCATCGCGCCATTGTGCACCCGGAGCAGGTCAGGCATCACGCCGCTTGAGCACCGCGGCGGCGCCGATCAGCGCGGCCACGACGTAGATCCAGAGCACCCCGTAGCCGGTCCACGGGGCGAGCGTGCCCGGGTCCGGGTTGAGGGTGGCCACCGCCTGGCCGGCCGCGCCGGGCAGGTAGGGCGAGATGTGGGCGCTCCAGTTCGCGGGCAGCACCTCGACCAGGGTGGGCAGCACCAGCAGCATGCCGAAGATCGCGGCGATGCCGCCCGCGGTGTTGCGGATCAGCGTGCCGATGGCGACTGCGAAGATGCCGATCGCGGTGAGGTAGAGCGCGGTGCCGATCACCGTGCGGGTCACCCCGGTGGCCGACAGCGTGGTCTGCACGTTGTGGCTGGAGAGCACGGCCTGGCCGCCGAAGAACGCGACGAACGCGGTGATCAGGGTCACCACGAAGGTCACCGCACCGAAGACGCCCGCCTTCGCCCAGAGCATCGGCAGCCGGCGCGGCACTGCGGACAGCGAGGCGCGGATCATGCCGGTGCTGTACTCGCCGCTGACCACCAGCACGCCGAGCACGCCGACGGCGAGCTGGGCGGCCAGGTAACCGCGCAGGCTGCGGTCGGCGGCGTTGATCGAGAAGCCGTGGTCGCGGACGTCCGGGTGGTTCAGGTGGTCGATCGCGCCGTAGCAGGCGAGCAGGCCGAAGCCGACCATGAAGACCACCGCGGCGAGCAGCGTGAAGTAGGTCGACCGCAGGGTGCGGAACTTGATCCACTCGGAGTGGACCACCCGGGCCAGCGTGACCGGGCTGCCTGCCACGGTCCGGGCCGGGGCCGCCGCGGGGGCGGCGGGGGTGGCGGTGGCGGTGCTCATGCGGCGTGCTCCTCGACCAGCGTGCGGGGGGCGACCACGGCGTCGTACTCGACGGCGTCCTTGGTCATTTCCATGAAGGCCTCCTCCAGCGAGGCCTTCTGCGGCGTCAGCTCGAAGAGCGTCAGGGCGTGCTCGGCGGCCAGCCGGCCGACCCGCTCGCTGTCGGTGCCGTCCACGGTCAGCAGCTGGGCGTCCTCACCCGTGGTCACGGTGACCCCGGGCAGCTCGCGCAGCAGCTCGCCGAGCCGCACCGAGTCGGGGGTGCGCACCAGCACGCCGCCGCGCGAGGCGCGCTCGGTGAAGTCGGCCACCGAGGTGTCGGCGATCAGCTGCCCGCGGCCGATCACGATCAGGTGCTCGGCGGTGAGCGCCATCTCGCTCATCAGGTGCGAGGAGACCAGTACGGTGCGGCCTTCGGCGGCGAGCGACTTGAGCAGGTTGCGGATCCACAGGATGCCCTCGGGGTCGAGGCCGTTGACCGGCTCGTCGAGGATCAGCGTGGCGGGGTCGCCGAGCAGCGCGGAGGCGATGCCCAGCCGCTGGCCCATGCCGAGCGAGAAGCCGCCGGCCCGCTTGCGGGCGACCTGGCGCAGACCGACCAGGTCGATCACCTCCTCCACCCGTGCCCGGGCGATGCCGTGCGTGGCGGCCAGCGCGAGCAGGTGGTTGAAGGCGGAGCGGCCGGTGTGGATGGCGCGCGCCTCCAGCATCGCGCCGACCTCGCGCAGCGGGGCCGCGTGGTCGGCGTAGCGGCGGCCGTTGATGGTGGCGTGGCCGGAGCTCGGGTTGTCCAGGCCGAGCAGCATCCGCATGGTGGTGGACTTGCCGGCGCCGTTGGGGCCGAGGAAGCCGGTCACGATGCCGGGGCGGACGCTGAAGCTCAGGTCCTGGACGGCGGTTTTGGGGCCGTAGCGCTTGGTGAGGCCGACGGCTTCGATCATTTTCTGGTCCTCAGACGAGGGGGGACGGGCGACGCTGTCCACGCTAGGTGGCGGACCCGGGCGCCACGAGCCGCGTGAGGAGGAGTCGAACGAGGGACGGCTGCGACGCCAGATGCAGCGGGACTACATCTTGAGACGGACCCTGCTCCGGGTACGGACGTTTAGCCGCAGGTCAGGCATCGAGGCCTGGTGAGGCGAACCTTAACGGCAACTCAAGGGCGGATTCCGGCTCTTGACGCCGATGTTGGTCTAGTCCATTTTAATCGACAGGTGCAGGGAGCCCCTGAGTCACCGTCAGAGGTCTCGGCCTCTGGCGGTGGCCCTGGGGCGCTCGGCGTCCGCACGATTCCCCCATGTCATGCCCATGGCCGAGTGGTCCCACCCACCCCGCCGGTCCCCGCGGGCGTGACGGTCCCCCACAGCCAGGAGTCACGCACCCATGTTCACCCGCACGCTTCCCAGGGGAGCCGACGGCGCTCCTGCCGAGCGCCGCCGCACCAAGGGGCTCGCCGCGCTCGCTCTCGGCGCCTGTGCCTCACTGCTGCTCGGCGCCACGCTCTCGCTGAGCTCCGGCGGCACCGCGCTGGCGGCCGCCACCAACACCACCGGCGCGCCCGCCACCAGCGGCGGTCTCAAGGTGGCCTACTTCGACCAGTGGTCGGTCTACGCGAACGGCTACACCGCCAAGACCATCCAGGACACCGGCGAGGCCGGCAAACTGGACTACCTGATCTACGACTTCGAGAACATCGACCCGACCAGCGGGAAGTGCTTCGAGGCCACCAAGGCCGCCTCCCAGGACGACAACAACCCGAACGCCGGTGACGGCGCGGCGGACGCCTTCGCGGACTACCAGAAGTCCTTCGACGCCTCCAGCAGCGTCAGCGGCGTCGCGGACACCTGGAACCAGCCGATCACGGGCAACTTCAACCAGCTCAAGGAGCTGAAGGCGAAGAACCCGAACCTCAAGATCCTGCTGTCGATCGGCGGTTGGACCTACTCGAAGTACTTCTCCGACGTGGCGGCCACCGACGCCTCGCGCAAGGCCTTCGCCTCCTCCTGCATCGACATGTTCATCAAGGGCAACCTGCCCACCGACGCCGGCTTCGGCGGTCCGGGCTCGGCGGCCGGCATCTTCGACGGCTTCGACATCGACTGGGAGTACCCGGGCGGTGGCGGCCACACCGGCAACCACGCCTCCCCGGCCGACAAGCAGAACTACACCGCGCTGCTGGCCGAGCTCCGCTCCGAGCTGGACGCGCAGGGCAAGGCCGACGGGAAGACCTACGCGCTGAGCGCGGCGGTCGGCGCGGGCCAGGACAAGATCCAGAACGTCGAGACCGACAAGATCGGCCAGTACCTGACGTTCATGGACGTGATGTCCTACGACATGCACGGCGGCTGGGAGGCCACCGGCCCGACCAACCACCAGGCGGCGCTGTACTCGGACCCGGCAGATCCATCTGGCCCCATCGCCCCCGGGACCAGCAAGTACTCGATCGACGAGGCCATCAAGGCCTGGACCGCGGGTGATCCGCAGTACGGCATCCCGGGCGGCTTCCCCGCGAGCAAGATCAATATGGGGGTGCCGTTCTACTACCGCGGCTGGACCGGCGTGCCGGCCGGCAGTTCGCACGGTCTCTTCCAGACCGCGACCGGCCCCGCGCCCGGCGCGGCGATGTCCGGCAACGTCAACGGCATCCGGATGTACAAGGAGCTGAACGGCGTCGTCGACAACCCGGCCGACACCTTCTGGGACCCGGTGGCGCAGGCCGCGTACTTCTACGACGGCACCAACTTCTGGTCCGGTGAGGACGCCCAGTCGATCCAGGCGAAGGCGGACTACCTGCACTGCAACGGGCTGGGCGGCTCCTTCGCCTTCTCGCTCTACGACCTGGGCACCCAGACCGGGCTCTTCGACAAGATGGTGGACGCCACCAACGGCTCGGCCGCCAGCTGCCCGGCGCCGCCGACCACCGGCCCGACGACTGGCCCCACCACCGGCCCCACCACCGGCCCGACGACTGGCCCCACCACCGGTCCGACGACCGGTCCGACGACCGGCCCCACCGCCGGTGTCTGCACCGCGCCGAGCTGGTCCGCCTCCGCGGTCTACGCCACGGCCGGCACCAAGGTCTCCTGGAAGGGCCACAGCTACACCAACAAGTGGTGGACCACCGGCGACGACCCGAGCCAGAGCGGCTCCTGGGGCGCCTGGACCGACAACGGCCCCTGCTGACCCACCCCCCCGAGCGGCACCGCCCGCTCCCGCACAGCACCGCGGCCCGGACCGAGCACAGCATCGGTCCGGGCCGCGGCCCATGGTGCCGACCCGGCGGGTCAGCCGTTCTCGAACGGCTTCGGCTTGATCACGTTGAACAGCCCGCCCTGGGGGTCCTTGAGTCCCGCGACGCGGCCCACCGCGGTGTCCGTCGCGGGCGCCAGGATCGAAGCGCCGGCCCGCACCGCGGCGTCCACCACGCTGTCGGCGTCGTCCACCGCGAAGTAGGTGGCCCAGTGCGAGGGCGTGCCGGGCGGGTGGTTGTCCAGGCCCTGCGCCCCGCCGACCGTCTTGCCCTCCACGATCAGCCCGCGGTACTCCGGCATCTCCGGCATCGGGGCGACATCGATGTCGAGGGCCGCCTTGTAGAAGGCGGCGGCCGCCTTGATGTCGGAGGTGTTCAGCTCGTTCCAGATCACCGCGCCGGCCTCGTTGACGATCTCCGCGCCGCCGAAGTCCACCGCCTGCCAGACGCCGAAGACCGCGCCGGTCGGGTCGACGGCGGGGAACATCCGGCCGACGGTGCCCACGTCCATCACCGGGAAGAGCAGCTTGCCGCCGTTCGCGGTGACCTTGGCGGCGGTGGCGTCCGCGTCGGCGGTGGCCAGGTAGGTGGTCCAGACGGTGGGCGGCGGCGGGTTGCCGTCCATGGACATGGCCGGGCCGATGCCGGCCACCGGCTTGCCGTTCAGGGTGAGCACCGAGTAGCCGCCGAACTCGTCGGGGCCGCGCTCACCCTGCCAGCCGAACAGGTCGCGGTAGAAGTCGATGGCCGCCTGGAGATCGGGGGCCATCAGGTCGACCCAGCAGGGGGTGCCGGGCGGGTAGGGAGTGCTGACCACGGGCATGAGTGTCGCCTCCAGGGCGGAGAGTGGTCCGGACAGACGTTCCTGCCCCCCGCACTCACCCTGCCGCCGCCGCGGTGCTCCCGCCACTCAACGCGCCCCGCGCGTGCCGGGGCTCAGGCGCCGTCCTCGATCCGGGTCAGCATCCGGCCGAGCAGCCCGGAGAGCACCCCGCGCTCCGCGGGCCCGACGTCCTGGAGCAGCTCCTCCTCGAAGACGGCGGCCATCCGCATTGACTCCAGCCACTTGTCCCGGCCGTTCTCGGTCAGCTCGATGATCACCCGCACCCGGTTGGCCTCGTCGCGCTCCCGGGTGACCAGGTCCTCGGCCACCATCCGGTCGATCCGGTGGGTCATCGCCGCCGGGGTCAGGCCCAGCCGCTTGGCCAGCTCGCCGGGTCCGAGCCGGTACGGGCTGCCGGCCACCACCAGCGCCTTGAGCACCTCCCACTCGGCGCTGGTGATTCCGAGCACAGTCAGCTGCCGGCTGTAGGCGACCCCCATCCGTCGGGCGACCCGGGACAGCGAGGAGACGATGGTCTCCACCTGGGGGTCGACGGTGGGGAATTCCCGCTGGTAGATGGCTACTTGCTCGGCAATGTCCAGCTCGTTGCCGGCGGCCGGCGCGGGCTTCGGTGCGCTCATGGCCTCAGTCTCCCACGCTCGGCTGCCCTCGTTAAGACTTTGACACGACAGTATTTCTATCCATAGACTTTAGCTCTGAAATCTTGCGAGTCGAAAGCGTCGATCAACAGTCCAGTGATCCGCCGGCTCCCGACCGACAAAGGGGTGTCTCCATGAAGCAGCAGAAGTACGGCGCGGGTGGGCCCCTGCGTCGCGTCCAGCTCGGCAACGCGCTCAGTGCCTTCGGCAGCGGCTTCACGATGCCGTACATGTTCGTGTACGTGGACCAGGTGCGCGGGCTCGGTTCGCTCACCGCAGGCCTGGTCTTCACGCTCTTCGCGCTGGCCGCGCTCGTCGTGCTGCCGTTCGCCGGGCGCGGCATCGACCGTTACGGTCCGCGTCCGGTGCTGCTGGCCGGCTGCGCGCTGGCGGCCACCGGCGCCTTCTCCTTCGGGCAGGCGAGCGGGACCACCGGGCTGCTGATCGCCGCCTTCCTGTTCGGCGGCGGCGTCACCACCTGCCAGCCGGCGCTGGCCACCATGATCGTGCGCTGCTCCACCGCGAAGACCCGCTCGCACGCCTTCGCGCTGCAGTTCACCCTGGTCAACCTGGGGATGGGCATCGGCGCGCTGGTCGGCGGGCAGATCGTCAACGTGGCCGACCCGGCGAGCCTGACCCGGCTGTTCACCATCGAGGCGCTGACCTTCCTGGGTCTGGCGCTGGTCACCGGCACCGCCAGGATCCCCGGCCCCGCGCCGGTCCTGGTCACCGAGGGCACCGAGCAGCGCAGCGGGCTGCGCGCACTGGCCGCCGACAAGGCGATGGTGCGGCTGTGCCTGCTGGCCGGGCTGATCTTCTTCACCTGCTACGGCCAGTTCGAGTCGGGGGTGGCGGCCTTCGCCACCGACACGGTCAAGACCGCCCCGTCCACCCTGGGCATGGCGATCGGCGCCAACGCGCTGACCATCGTGGTGCTGCAGATGTTCATGGTGCGGATCACCGCCCGGCGCCGGCGCACCACCGCGATGGCCGCCACCGGCGTGGTCTGGCTCGGCGCCTGGGGTGCCGCGCTGCTGGCCGGGCTGGTCCGCGGCGAGGCCGCGGCGGCCACCATCGCGATCGTCTCGATCTACGTGCTGTTCGGCGTCGGCGAGTCGATGCTGGCCCCGACCCTGGGCCCGATCGTCGCCGACCTGGCCCCGGCCCGGCTGCTGGGCACCTACAACTCGGCCTTCGCGCTGGTCAAGCAGACCGCCATCGCGGTGGGCCCGGCGGTGGGCGTGCTGCTGGTCGGCTCCGGCACCTGGCCGCTCTACCTGGCGGCGATGACCTGCTGCACGCTGCTGATCATCGTCCTGGCGCTGCGGCTGCGCCGGCACCTGACCCCGGTGCAGGACAACGCCGAGGCACCGGCCCCGGTGATCGTGCCGATCCGCGAGCTGCAGACGGCGGCATGAGAGGGTGACGGGGGAGAGTGCCGTCGGCCAGGGCCGGCGGCACTGATCGGCGAGTCGGGCACGGTGGGGTCATGGCAGATACGGCAGTCACCGAGCGGCCGGCGGCGCAGGCGCCGCCGGCCCGCCCGTCCGTGCTGCTGGAGCTGCGTCGCCGCACGCCCTGGCTGAGCCGCTACGCCGGCTGGCTGGGACCGATCGCGGTGGCGCTCTTCGCCGGGGTGCTGCGGTTGTGGAACCTCGGCTCCCCGAACGCCTTCGTCTTCGACGAGACGTACTACCCCAAGGACGCCTGGTCGCTGCTCCAGCAGGGCTACGAGGGGGTCTGGCCGGCCAACGCCAACGACCAGATCCTCGCCCACCCCCCGGTGATCCCGCTCACCTCGGCCCCCGCCTTCATCGCCCACCCGCCGCTCGGCAAGTGGGTGATCGCGCTCGGTGAGGCCGCCTTCGGGCTGAACCCCTTCGGCTGGCGGGTGATGGTCGCGCTGCTCGGCACCCTGTCGGTGCTGATGCTGGCCAGGATCGGGCGCCGGCTCTTCGGCTCCACCCTGATCGGCTGCACGGCCGCGCTGCTGATGTCGGTGGACGGCCTGCAGTTCGTGATGAGCCGCACCGGGCTGCTCGACGGCCTGCTGATGTTCTTCGTCCTGGCGGCCTTCGGCTGCCTGCTGATCGACCGCGACCGGGTGCGCGCCAGGCTGGCCGAGCCCGGCGTGGACGGCGACCGGATCAACCTCGGCCTGCGGCCGTGGCGGCTGGCCGCCGGGCTGCTGCTGGGCGCGGCCTGCTCGGTGAAGTGGAACGGCGCGCAGATCCTGGCCGCCTTCGGCCTGCTCACCGTGCTCTGGGACCAGGCAGGCCGCCGGGCAGCCGGCGCCCGCTCCCCGCTGCGCAGCATGCTGCGCCGGGACGCGGCGCCCGCCTTCGGCTCGCTGGTGGTCGTCGGCGCGCTGACCTACCTGGCCTCCTGGTCCGGCTGGTTCGCCACCTCGGGCGGCTACGACCGGCACTGGGCGGACGGCCGCTCCGGCCTGCTGCCCGCGCCGCTGCGCAGCTGGTGGCACTACCAGTCCGAGATGTGGCGCTTCAACACCACGCTGACCACCCCGCACACCTACCAGTCCAACCCGTGGAGCTGGCTGGTCCAGGGCCGCCCGGTGAGCATGTACTGGCAGCCGGTGCCGACCGGCCAGCAGGGCTGCACCTCCTCCGGCGGCTGCACCACGCAGATCCTGGCGCTCGGCACCCCGCTGCTCTGGTGGACGGCCTGCTTCGCGCTCGCCTACCTGCTCTACCGCTGGTTCTTCCGGCGGGACTGGCGCTCGGGCGCGGTGCTCTGCGGGGTGGCCGCCACCTACCTGCCCTGGTTCGAGTTCCAGCAGCGCACCATCTTCTCCTTCTACATGGTGGTGCTGGTCCCGTTCCTCTGCCTGGCGGTGGCCCAGATGCTGGGCGCGATGGTCGGCCCCGCCGGGGTCACCCCGGCCCGTAGGGCGGTGGGCTCGGTGGCGGCCGGCGGGATCGTGCTGGCCGTCATGGGCTGTTTTCTCTACTTCCTGCCGCTCTACACTGCGCAGGTGATTCCGATGAGTGTGTGGCAGGACCACATGTGGTTCACCAGCTGGATCTGAGGTGGCGCTGACGCACGCGGCGTCCAGCGGCTCGGGGCAGCTGCTGCCGGTCACCCCGCTGCTCGGGGTGGCCATGGCCGTGCTGCTGGTGGCGGCGGTCGTGGTGGCAGGGCGCGGGATGCTCGGGCACGGCCACGCGGTGCTGCGGGCCGGGGTGCGGGCGGTGGTGCAGCTCGCGGCGGTCTCGCTGGTGATCACCTTCGTGGTGCACTCGCTCTGGTGGACGACGGTCTTCGTGCTGCTGATGTTCACCGTGGCGGTGCGCACCGCCGGGCGGCGGATGACCGACGAGCCGGGCTGGAGCTGGGCCTGGGCGGCGGCGCCGATCGGCGCCGGGGTGCTGCCGGTGCTGGTCCTGCTGCTGGCGAGCCGCCTGCTGCCGCTGCAGGGACTGTCGATCGTGCCGGTGGCCGGGATCCTGATCGGCGGCGCGCTGAGCGCCACCTCGCTGGCCGGGCGCCGGGCGCTGGACGAGCTGAACCAGCGGCACGGCGAGGTGGAGGCGGCCCTCGCGCTGGGTCTGCAGGACCGCGAGGCCCGGTTGGAGATCTGCCGCACGGCGGCCGCCACCTCGCTGGTGCCGGCCCTGGACCAGACCCGCACGGTGGGTCTGGTCACGCTGCCCGGCGCCTTCGTCGGCATGCTGCTGGGGGGCTCCTCGCCGGTGGCCGCGGGCGCGGTGCAGCTCTTCGTGCTGGTCGCGCTGCTCGCGGTGGAGGCGGTGGCGATCGTGGTGGTGCTGGAGCTGGTCGGCCGCGGGTTGGTGCGGCGCTCGGTGCGGGTGCGCGGGTCCGGCCGTCCCAAGCCCAGGACCCGGCGGGGGCTGCTACGGCGTCCGGTACAGTAAGAGGTGTTGAAGGGGAGTAGCCCTCCACCGGACCGTCGACATACTGGCCGGCTCTTCGCGGAGCGGCCCGGCGCCCGGGACACCTCATCAGGGTGTTGGCGAGACCTTCGGCCGCAGTGCTGTGATCATGACCAGTGCTGTCGGGCCGAGGTCTCTTTTTTATTGGGCCGCGCGGTCGGGCAGCCCGACCGTAGGGACCTCACTCCTGATGGAACTGACCGTATTCGCCGTGACCTTCGGCATCATCTTCCTGGCCGAACTGCCGGACAAGACCGCGCTGGCCGCGCTGATGCTCGGCACCCGCTACCGGGCGGCCTACGTCTTCGCGGGGGTCGCGGCGGCGATGGCGGTGCAGGTCGGCCTGGCACTGGCGGCCGGCAGTCTGCTGGCGCTGCTGCCGCACCGCTGGGTGGAGGGGGTCAGCGGGGCGCTCTTCCTGGCCGGTGCCGTGATGCTGCTGCTGCACAAGGACGAGGAGGAGGGGCACGAGGCGAAGGAGCCGTCCTCCACCGGGTTCTGGAAGGTGGCGGGGGCCAGCTTCCTGGTGGTGGCGGTGGCCGAGTTCGGCGACCTGACCCAGATCATGACCGCCAACCTGGCTGCGAAGTACGCCGACCCGCTCTCGGTGGGCCTGGGCGCCTGGCTGGCGCTGTGCGCGGTGGGCGGCCTGGCCATCGTGGGCGGCCAGAAGCTGCTCAAGCACGTGCCGATGAAGGTGATCATCCGGGTGGCGGCGGCAGCGATGCTGGTCCTGGCCGGGGTGAGCATCGTGGGCGCGGTGACGGGTTAGTTGCAGGTGTCGCCGGCGGCCAGCGCGTCGCTGGTCTGCTGGTCGTAGACGCCGTAGTCGTTACGGTCGCCGATGTTGTTCCAGTCCTGGAGGTTCTCCACCGCCTGCTGCGTCCGGCTGTCGTAGGTGCCCGGGGTGAAGCGGTTGCCGCACCCCGCCGCGCGCAGCTGCTGCTGGAGCGTGGTGACCGCGGGGCCCGAGGAGCCGTACTGCAGCGTCTGGAACGACGCACTCGGCGAGGGGCCGGTGCTGGTCGGCGCCGCGCTGGTCGGCGGTGCGCTGCTGGGCGCCGGCGCCTGGGTGTTCGGGGGC
Organism: Kitasatospora sp. NPDC008050; assembly: GCF_042957465.1. Classification (NCBI taxonomy): domain Bacteria; kingdom Bacillati; phylum Actinomycetota; class Actinomycetes; order Kitasatosporales; family Streptomycetaceae; genus Kitasatospora; species Kitasatospora sp. NPDC008050. The sequence continues at coordinate 523,597 of NZ_JBIBIJ010000001.1, read as the reverse complement.
GCGCTGGACGGCGCCGGGGCCGCGGTGGTGGCCGGCGCGACGGGCGCGGGCGCGGGGGCCTGGGTGGTCGCGGGGGCGGCCGTCCTCGCCACGGGCCGCGGTGCGGCGGAAGTCGGCCGGGTCGACGTCGCGGGCGCGCTGCTGGTGGGGGCGGCGCTGGCGCCGGCCGTGGTCGGGGCGGACTGCGGGGTCTGGCTCGGTGAGGGCGCCGGGTCGGGCGCGCCGGTGGGCAGCACCGGCAGGGCCTCGTGATGGCTCTGCGGGCCGGGTGAGAGGGCGAAGGCCAGGCCCACCCCGAGCGCGACCACCCCGGCGCCGGCGGCGGCGATCACGCCGCCGCGTCTACTGCTGCTGCCGCGGCTTCTGGCCCGGCGGTTCGCCGCCCGCCCGCCACCCGCCGGGGCGGGATCACCGGTGAGCGGGAAGAGCCCGAGCTCCCGCGGTGGGGCGGTGTGCGGCGCACTCGGCGGGGCCGGGGGCAGCAGCGGGGCGGCATCCGGCACCGGCGGCAGGACGGCGGTGACGTGCGGCGGCGGGAGCTCGTCGGTCACCGCGACCGGCGGGACGTACGGGCGGACCAGCGGCGGGCCCTCCAACTGCGGCAGCACCGCGGTCTCGGTGACGTCGGGGTACTGGGTGGCGTCCGGATACCGGCCGTCAGCGTCCGGGCCGGGGCCGTAAGGGGCGAATCCCGGCATGGCCCGGTCCTCCTGGAGCGTCGACGGCGTGGATTGCGCCCGATTATGCAGGACCCGCCTCGCGCCCAACAGGGGCGCCCGGCTTACGAATGGCGCAATCGGTCCCGGTAAAACGGGGCAAATCTGACACGATGAAGGCGAGAAGTCGGACGGATCATCATATAAGTGGCAATTAGGACCCAGGAGGACCGCCATGGCGGCACCGGCCACCGAGCCCGAACCGCTGATCTCGCAGGACGCGCCCGTCCACAACCTCTGGGTCCCCATCAGCGCCCTGCTGCTGGCCCTGCTGCTCGCCGCCCTCGACCAGACCATCGTCTCCACCGCACTGCCCACCATCGTCAGCGACCTGGGCGGCCTGGAACACCTCTCCTGGGTGGTCACCGCCTATCTGCTGGCCTCCACCGCCGCCACCCCGCTCTGGGGCAAGCTCGGCGACATGTACGGCCGGAAGCGGTTCTTCCAGGCCTCCATCGTCATCTTCCTGATCGGCTCGGCGCTGTGCGGCGTGGCCCAGAACATGGGCGAGCTGATCGCCTTCCGCGCGCTGCAGGGCCTGGGCGGCGGCGGTCTGATCGTGCTGACCCAGGCGATCGTCGGCGACCTGGTGCCGCCGCGCGACCGGGGCAAGTACCAGGGCCTGTTCGGCGCGGTCTTCGGAGCCACCAGCGTGCTCGGCCCGCTGCTCGGCGGTTTCTTCGTCGACCAGCTCTCCTGGCGCTGGGTCTTCTACATCAACCTGCCGATCGGTGTGGTCGCGCTGGCGGTGATCGCGGCCGTGCTGCACAGCGTGGAGGCCAAGCGGCAGCACCGGATCGACTACCTCGGCATCGTGCTGATCGCCTCGGTCGCCACCTGCCTGGTGCTGATGACCTCGCTCGGCGGGGTGAGCTACCCGTGGGGCTCCTGGCAGATCATCGGCCTGGGCGTGCTCGGGGTGGTGCTGCTGGCCGCCTTCGTCCAGGTGGAGCGCGCCGCCCCCGAGGCCGTGCTGCCGCCCCGGCTCTTCGCCTCGCGCACCTTCAGCCTGGTCGCGGTGATCTCCTTCGTGGTCGGCTTCGCCATGTTCGGGGCGCTCACCTACCTGCCGACCTTCCTGCAGGTGGTGCAGGGCGTCTCGCCCACCATGTCGGGCGTGCACATGCTGCCGATGGTGCTCGGCATGCTGGTCACCTCGATCGGCTCGGGGCAGTACGTCGCCCGGACCGGGCACTACCGGATCTTCCCGATCGCCGGCACGGCGGTGGTGACGGTGGGTCTGATCCTGCTCTCGCGGCTCACCGAATCCAGCTCGACCACCGTGATGAGCCTGTACTTCCTGGTCTTCGGCCTGGGGCTCGGCCTGGTGCTCCAGGTGCTGGTGCTGATCGTGCAGAACTCCGTCGGCTACCAGGACCTGGGCGCGGCCACCGCCGCCGCGACCTTCTTCCGCTCGATCGGCGCCTCCTTCGGCGTCTCGATCTTCGGCACCATCTTCACCACCCAGCTGACCCACAAGCTCACCGACGCGCTGCGCGGGGTGCACCTGCCGGCCGGTTTCGCGCTGAGCTCGATCACCGCCGACCCGCACGTGATCAAGTCCCTGCCGGCGGCCGTCGCACACAGCGTGCTGCACGCCTACGCCAGCTCCATCGCCGAGGTCTTCCTCTACGCCGCGCCGGTGGCGTTCGTCGCCTTCCTCTTCTCGCTCTTCATCCGGGAGGAGCCGCTGCGCGCCTCGGTCACCGCGCCCGACCTCGGCGAGTCGATCGGGATGAACCCGGTGGAGCGCTCCTCGGTGGACGAGATCGCCCGCGCGCTGACCGTGCTGAACACCCGCGAGGCCGGCCGCGACCTGTACCAGCGGATCACCGAGCGGGCGGGCCTGGACCTGCGGCCGGCGTCCAGCTGGCTGCTGCTCCAGATGCACCATCAGGGCTCGGTGGAGCCGGCCGAGCTGGCGGAGCGGCGGATCCTGCCGCCCGGCGTGGTGGAGGCGGCCGCGCGCGAGGTCGAGGGCCGGGGCCTGGCTCTGCGCAACGGGCTGCCGCTGCGGCTGACCGAGGCGGGCGAGGAGGCCGCGCTCAAGCTGGTGGCCGCCCGCCGTACCCAGCTGGCCGAACTGCTCGGCGACTGGGACGAGAAGCAGTTCGCCGACCTGGCCGAGTTGCTCACCCGGCTGAGCAACTCACTCTGCGGCGACCAGCGCGACCGCCCGGACCGCGCCGACCGCACGACGGGCGAGCACGTCCCCCACAGCGAGGGGCGGTCGTTCTGAGCGGGCCGCGGGGGTGCGACGATGGGGACATGTCTGTCGTGAAGATCAATGAGTGTGTCAAGCCACTCACATAGTCGGTCTGATGCGGTGGCGTGAGACCACGCCCGTGTGCCACGGGAAATGGCACACGGACGGGGCCAAGCCCGCACCAGGAGCCTCTGCTACGGCTCAGGGCGGGGATCACACGTCGGACGGCCTCATGATGAATCCCCGGACCGCCCGTACCGGAACGGTGTCCGGGGCCAGACCGAGCACGGGCACGTCCGTGTCGTCATCCTGCTGCCGGAACGCGGCAACCAACTCCGCGTACTCGGGATTGATCCACTCATCCATGGCTACTCCCTCGGTTGGTGGCAGCAGGCTACGGTGTCAGGCCGCCTGCGAGGGCTTGTTGCAGGGCGGTTGCGGGGTCGGCATGGGCCGGATCGCGCATTCCTTCGAGTGCTGGCAGTTCGCCGCGACGGTGAAGGTGCGGTCATCGGGACCCACCCACAGTTCCCTGTCCGACTCGAATCCGGCCGCGCGGATCAGCTCCTGCGACCGGTCGAGAATCGTCGGGTCGTAGAACGTGGGGTCGTAGCCCGGGGTGTGGTGCACGAAGCCGCCGAACCGCTCGCACAACTCGGCGTACGTGGCGGTGTGCAGGATGAGGGCGTGCCAGCCCTCGTCCACCACCCGGGACGGGGCCATGGCCTGGTCCCGGAAGATGGCCGCAGCCACCGTGAACTTGATGCCCTCACAGGCGATCCGGGTGGCGACCTCCTTCGTCATTCCCGGGTTGTTGTCCGCGATGGTGGAGACCACGCCGTCGAAGTGGCGCGGCTCCAGGAGCGTTCGCGGGTCACTCGTGACCTGCGGGTCCGGCATGGGGCCGGGCGGGCGGTCGGTGGGAACGGTCATACTGGCTTCTCCTCACGCTGAGGCGAACCGGCCGACTGTTGACGGTCGGGACGTTCGGTGTTGCGGACCCGCTCCGGTCGCTGAGCTCTGCCAAGACAACGGCGATCGGGGCGGGGGTCTAATGGGGCCAGCGCTGGCTCTCCCGGTTGAGCTGCCGGACTGCCTCCCGCAGGCGCTCGGTAGTTCCCGACTCGGCGGGCTCCAGGCGGGCCGTCTCGCGCTCGTCCTGGTCCTGGTCGTGGGTGGGCACGGCCGGCTCAATGGGGGACCTACGCGGCATCCTGCGCCTCCCGCAGCGCCCGAGCCCGGCCCAGCATCAGCCCGATCTCCTCAGGGGTCATGTGGTCGCCGTCGGGGCACTGCGCGCTGCCACACCGGCAGAACGGCCAGTCGGGCGGAGTACCCCGCCTGGAGACCAGCCAGGTGGCGATCTGTGGCACGTAGTCGTCCAGGGGACGCCAACCCCTGGGCGGGAGCACCTGTTTCCGACGCTCAGCCTTGTACTCCTCGTACGTCTGAGTTGTCCGTCCGCTTCCCGTCACTGGCGTGACTCCTCTCCGTGTCGACACGAAGAGGTTCCCGTCACGGGGGTGCTACCGACAGGGATGGAACGTCCTACTTGTGCGCGCTAATCGGTGACGCCCAGAAGACGCGCCAGCTTCCGCAAACCTGGTGGCCTCGCCGAGCCCGCCCACAGATCGGAAACGATCGCCACAGCCAGCGTATGGTGACGCATCCATCCGGGTGCCTCGCGCTGGAGTCGTTCAAGGGTGGCCACAGCGCCTGTTGCGTCGCCCATGTCGGTGTATGCCCGCGCCACGTCCAGAAGGAGCCACGTACGCCATGATGGCGGCGTATCGGCGCTCAGCCGAAGGCCTCGGGCAAGGGTGAGGGCTTCCTCCGGCCGGCCGTGCTGGACGGCCAGCCGCACGCGCTCGATCCGAACGGATGACCGGCTGAACACACTCACCATCCGGCCGTCGGCAGCGACAGGCAGGCGGGCCAGCCGAGCCGTCGCCTTCTCGGCGGTCATCATCATGTCTGCGGCACCCGTGTAGTCCCCGCTGCGTGCTGTGCTGGTCGCCGCTGACATCACCAGGCCACCCCAGACCCGCAACCCCTCGGCGTCGGTCACGTGCTCTCGCTCCACCCCGTCCGCAGCGCGCACCGCCAAGGCTTCCGCGTCGTCCAACCGGTTCTGGCGCTGGTAGGCCCAGGCCACTGAGTTGCAGATCATCGCGGGCAACAGCGGGTCCTCGGACGAGTCTGCGGCAGCTATGGCACGCTCCAGGCTGGACAGCCCCAGGTCAGTCTTGCCCAGCCGGATGGCCAGGTGCCCGCCAAGTTGCAGCGCCTTGCCCAGGGCGTGCTGCCCGGCCAGTCGGTCACGACCCTTCCCGACGGCAGCCGTCAGTCGGGCATCCGCGATGATCCCGGGCAGTAGCGTCATGACCCTGCCGAAGTCGGCAGCGTGGTACAGCGTCCACGCATCGGCGATCTCAGCACGGAGCAACGGCAGCGACAGTGTGTCGGCCCCGTCAGCAACTGGTGGTGGAGCGAACAGCGGCGGCATGATCGCCCGGCGTACCGCCACCAGCTCCGGCGGCTCGGCGTCACCCGTGGACGGCACGGCCGGAGGGTCACCCAAAAGCGAAGTGACCTCTACGCCAAGCCCTTTGGCGAGTGCGTGCAGCGTCGGAAGTCGGGCGGAATGTTTCCGCTTCTGCTCCAACTTCCTTACCACGTCGGCAGATACACCAGACTTCTCCGCCAGGGCTTCCTGTGTCAGGCCAGCCAGGCGGCGCAGTCGTGCCAGTCGATCCCCAAGGTGCTCGCTCACCATGGTGCAGACAGTACGCCCGGTGTGGGTTGCCGGGGAGCGGTTCATGCGGCCTGAGCTGCCAAGCACTATGCAGGGCCTGTTGGTACCCCCGCTGCCCGTACCCCCTACCCCGAATTTCGCGGCGGCGTGCGCGCGCATGGGGCCAGGGTCCCGAACGTCCGTGCGCCCAGAGATGGACCCACCCCCCGGCGCCCCACTGACCAGCAAAAAAACGGCACCACACCTAGCGTGCGTGCGGCGAGCTGGGGCCGGGTCTCGTCGAAGCCGGGGCGGTTCACGTTGGGATCCCAGCCGGACTTGCCGATGTCCTCGAAGTGGCCGGAGTTCTCCCACCCCTTCGCGGTGATCAGCGCCTCGGTCTTGGTGCGCTGCGCTGCCGGTGAAGCCTGCGAGTCGTCTTCGCGCTTCTTGGACTGTCGTATGTAGGAGACTGCTCGCACGTGGTCAAGGTTAGGTGCCCAGGTCGGGCCCCTTTTGATGAGAGGTGTCATGTGCCCAGCGTGGTAAAGATCAATGTGCTGACCGTTCCCGCCGAGCAGCGGGAGGTGCTGGAGCAGCGGTTCGCCTCGCGGGCCGGGGCCGTCGAGGGGCAGGACGGCTTCGAGTGGTTCGAGCTGCTGCGGCCGATGGAGGGGACCGACCAGTACCTCGTCTACACCCGCTGGGCCACCGAGGAGGCGTTCCAGGCGTGGATGACCGGGCCGATGCAGGCCGCGCACCGGCCGGCCGGCAGTGAGGGGGCGCAGCGCCCGGCGGCCTCCGGCTCCACGCTGTGGTCCTTCGAGGTCGTGCAGTCGGCGGGCCCCAAGCAGGCCTGAGGGCGGGCCGGTCAGGCGGGCGGTGCTAGGGGGAGCGTGAAGAGCACCTCGTAGCCGCCCGCCGGCCGGGGCCCGGCGGTCAGCCGGCCGCCGTAGAGCTGGACCCGTTCGCGCATGCCGATCAGGCCGTGGCCGCCGGACACCGTGGCGACCGGTACCGCGCCCGGGCCGCCGGTGCCGCCGTCGTCGGCGGCCCGGGCGGTCAGTGTGTGGGTGTCGAAGTGCAGCTCGATCTCGGCGCGGGCGGTGGGGCCCGCGTGCTTGAGGGTGTTGGTGAGCGACTCCTGGAGCACCCGGAAGGCGGCCAGGTCCAGGCCCGGGGGCAGCTCGCGCCGCCGGCCGGTGACGGTCAGTTCGATCCCCAGGCCCGCGACGCGCAGCCGTTCCACCAGCTCGGGCAGCTGGGCCAGCCCGGGAGCGGGCAGGTAGGCACCGGGTTCGTCGCCGGGGGATCCGCCGTCGGGGGCGACGCGCAGCAGCGCGAGCAGGCCGCGCATCTCGTCCAGGGCCAGCCGGGCCGTCCCGGCGATGGTGTCCAGGGCGCCGCTGGCGGTGGGGGGATCGGCGGTGAAGACGTAGCGGGCCAGCCCGGCCTGCAGGGCGACCACCGAGAGGTGGTGCGCCAGCACGTCGTGCAGCTCGCGGGCGATCCGCACCCGCTCCTCGGTGACCGCGTGCTGCGCGCGGGCGGCCTGCTCCGCGTTCAGCTGGGCGGTCAGCCGGGCGAGTTGGGCGTTGCGCAGGCCCAGGTTGCGCATCCCCTCGGCGAAGTACCAGACGATGCCGACGCCCACCGCCGTCTGGCCGACGGCGAACAGCACCGAGACCCCGACCTCCAGCGCGTTCCAGCACCACAGCCCGGCGGTCAGCGCGACCGCCGCCTTGGTGGCCCGGCGCTCGGGGCGGCTGATCACCGTGTAGAAGGCGAACAGCGGGGCCCAGAGGTTCTCCGAGGACTCGTTCCCGGCGGCCGTGTAGACGGCCAGGGCCGCGCCGGAGACCAGCAGGGTCGTCCACGGCCGGCGGCGGCGCAGCGCCAGCGGGAGGTTGACCGCCAGGGTCAGCAGGATCGCCGAGGTGCCGAACAGCGGGTAGTGGTCCTGGACGTGCAGCTGGTGCCGGGTCTGCAGGGCGAACGCCAGGGTGAGGCCGCCCATGACGAACGCGAGGGCGGTGTCCACCGTCCCGGGGTGCCGGCGGAGCAGCTCCCACCCCCGTGCCATGCCGCTGTGCATTGCGGCAGCCTAGGGCGGCCGGGCCGGATCTTCGTCATCCCTGCGCGGTATCCCGGGCTGCCACCGGGGACGGAGCGGGCGCCTCGAAGCGCACCGGGGCGTCGAAGGCGGCCCGTCGGGTGGCGCGGCGCAGGGCGCGCAGCACCGGGGTGCCGACGGTCAGGCACAGGGTGGCGGTCAGTGCGGCGCGCGGCAGGTCCCAGCCCATCGAGGTGGTCAGGCAGTAGACCGCGAACTTGGGGAGGTTGGTGGTCAGCGGGGCGCCGGGGACGAAGGCGATCGAGCTGCCCAGGCCGCCGATGTAGGGCCAGCCCTGCAGGTTCATCACGGTGCCGTAGAGCACGGCCGCCACGGCGCCGTAGCCGGCCAGCAGCACCAGCTCGCCGCGCCCGCGCAGGGTGGCCGGGCCGGGGAGCAGTCCCGCGCCCAGGCAGACCCAGCCCATGCTGAGCATCTGGAACGGCAGCCAGGGGCCGACCCCGCCGGTGAGCAGGGCGGAGGCCAGCATGGTGACCGCACCCAGCACGAAGCCGCTGCCCGGGCCGAGTACCCGCCCGGCCAGCACCATCAGGAAGAACATCGGTTCCAGGCCCGCCGTGCCCGCGCCCAGCGGGCGCAGCGCGGCGCCGACGGCGGCGAGCACGCCGAGCAGCGCCACGGTCTTGGGGTCCAGCCCGTGCTCGGAGAGCTGGGCGACCAGGACGGCCAGCAGCAGCGGCAGCAGGAGCGCGAACAGCCAGGGCGCATCCGCGGCGTGGCCCACCAGGGTGGAGGACGGCGCAGCCAGCAGTGGCCAGCCGAAGGCGGCCAGGCCCACCAGCGAGGTGAGGGCGAGCACGGCGACCGAGCGCGGGCCGAGCGGGACGGGACGGGCGAGGTTCACCGGTCGGCCACCCGCTGCGGCTCGTCGGGGGTCTCCTGCAGTGCGGCGGCCACCTGGCGGACCGTCAGCCACGGCTCGGGGGCCAGCACCTTGGCGACCTGGGGCGCGTAGACGGGGGAGGCCAGCACCACCTCGGCTGCCGGGCCGTCGGCGACCAGTTCGCCGTCGGCCAGCACCAGGGTGCGGTGGGCGAGTTCGGCCGCCAGCTCGACGTCGTGGGTGGCCAGCAGGATGGCGTGGCCGTCGGCGGCGAGCGCGCCGAGGATCGTCACCAGGCGGGCCTTGGCCGCGTAGTCCAGGCCCCGGGTGGGCTCGTCGAGCAGCAGCAGGGCGGGGCGGGCGGTGAGCACCACGGCCAGCGCCAGGGTCAGCCGCTGGCCCTCGGAGAGGTCGCGCGGGTGGGTGTCGTCGGCCAGGCCCGGCAGCAGGCGCTCCAGCAGTGCGCGGCAGCTGCCGGGCGCGGTGTCGGCGTCCTGGTCGGCGGCGGCGCACTCGGCGGCCACGGTGGCGGTGTAGAGCAGGTCGCGCGGGTCCTGCGGGACCAGGCCGACCTGGCGGACCAGCTCCTTGGGGCGCGTCCGGTGCGGGGTGAGCGGGCCGATCCGGACCGTGCCGCCGGTGGGGGCGTGCAGGCCGGCGAGTGCGCCGAGCAGGGTGGACTTGCCCGCGCCGTTGCGGCCCATGAGGGCGGTGATCTCGGCGCGGCGCAGGGTCAGCGAGACCTCGCGCAGGGCGGGCACCGGGCCGCGCCGCACGGTCAGCCGGGCGGTCTCGGCGACCGCGGTGGCCGCCGGCCGCTCGGCCGTGCGCTCGGCCACCGGCGGCCGCACCTCGGCCAGGCGGGCGCGCAGCGGGGCGGCCCGGCGGCGGGCGTCGCGCACCGAGAGCGGCAGCGGGGACCAGCCGGCCAGCCGGCCCAGGCCCACCACCGGCGGGTAGACGGGGGAGTGGGTGAGGATCTCGGCCGGTTCGCCGAGCACCGCGGGGCGATCGCCGCCCGGCAGCAGCAGCACCTGGTCCGCGTACTGGACCACCCGCTCCAGGCGGTGCTCGGCCATCAGCACCGTGGTCCCGAGGTCGTGCACCAGCCGCTGCACCACCGCCAGCACCTCCTCGGCCGCCCCGGGGTCGAGCGCGGAGGTCGGCTCGTCCAGCACCAGCACCCGGGGATGCACCGTCAGCACCGAGCCGATCGCCACCCGCTGGCGCTGGCCGCCGGAGAGGGTGGCGAGCGGGCGGCCGCGCAGCTCGGCCAGGCCCAGCAGGTCGAGCGTCTCCTCCACCCGGCGCCGCATCACGGCCGGGGCCAGGCCCAGCGACTCCATGCCGTAGGCGAGTTCGTCCTCGACCGTGTCGGTGACGAAGTGCGCGCCCGGGTCCTGGCCCACGGTGCCGACCAGGTCGGCCAGTTCGCGCGGCCGGTGGTCGCGGGTGTCGCGGCCCGCCACGGTCACCCGGCCGTGCAGCACGCCGCCGGTGAAGTGCGGGACCAGCCCGTTGACGGTGCCGAGCAGGGTGGACTTGCCGGCCCCCGAGGGACCGACCAGCAGGCAGAGTTCACCCTCGGGCACGGTCAGGTCGAGGCCGGCCAGGGCGGGCGCGGCGGCGTCCGGGTAGTGCACCGAGACCTGTTCGAAGGTGATCACGGGCGGTCGGCCTTCCGGGAGTCGGTGCTGGCGGGGCGTGCGGGTGTCAGCGGGGGCGGGGCGGGCGCGGCGACAGCGGGCAGCAGGCCGAGCAGTACGGCCAGCGCTGCCGCCAGCGGGAGTTCGGGCACGGTGGGTGGCACCACCGTGGGGGCGAAGGGCGCCGGGGTGCGGGTGGCCAGCCAGATCATGATCGCCGCCACCGCCACCCCGGAGCCGGCGACCAGCCACTCCGGCAGCCCCCACCGGTCGGGGCGGTAGCGGGTCCGTACGGTGCGCCGCCCGCCCAGCGCCAGACCGGCCGCGCTCGCGGCCACCGCGGCCAGCAGCACCGGCAGCGCCCAGCCGGCGTCGCCGCCGGCGAGCAGCCCGTAGGCCGCCGCGCACAGGCCGAGCAGGCCGAGCAGGGTGAGCGCGGCGGTGGCCCGGGCCAGTGCGCGCGGCACCGGCGCGGTGCGGCCGAAGCCGCGGCTGTCCATCGCGGCGGCCAGCGCCACCGAGCGCTCCAGCGCGCTCTCCAGCACCGGCAGTCCGACGCTGAGCACGGAGCGCAGACCGCGGTCCGGACGGCCGCGCAGCCGCCGGGCGGCCCGCAGCCGCTGGACGTCGGCCACCAGGTTCGGCGCGAAGGACATCGCCACCACCACGGCCACGCCCACCTCGTAGAGCGCGCCGGGCAGCAGTCGCAGCAGCCGGGCGGGGGAGGCGAGCGCGTTCGCCGCGCCCACGCAGATCAGCAGGGTGGCCAGCCGCAGCCCGTCGTAGAGCGTGGCGAGCAGGCCCTCCAGGGTCACCTGGCCGCCGATCCGCACGCCCTGCGCCCAGCCGGGCAGCGGGAGCTGCGGGAGCGTCAGCAGCACGTGGGTGCCGGGGACCGGCGAGCCGAGCAGGACGGTGAAGCCCAGCCGCAGCACCAGGACCGCCAGCCCCAGCCGCAGGAAGGTGCCGTAGGAGCGGGCCCACGGCGCCTCGGTGCGGCGCACCGCGACCACGTAGCCGGCGACGGCGACGATCAGGAGCAGCAGCAGCGGGTTGGTGGTCCGGGAGGCGGCGGTGGCCAGGCCCAGCGCCCACAGCCACCAGGCGGCGGGGTGCAGCGGGCGCGGGGCGCGGCGCAGTGCGGTGACGGCCATCGGGGTCAGCTCCGGCGCCGGCGCCGGACCTGCCAGACGGCGCCCGCACCGAGCAGCACGATCAGCGCGCCGCCGGCGGCCAGGCCGAGGTTCGGGCCGCTGCTCCTGGCGGCACCGGTGGCCCCACTGCTCGTGGTGCCGGTGCCGGAGACCGCCTCGCCGCAGCCGGCGCCGGGGTAGCCGGCGATGGCGCAGAGCATGCCGTTGGTGTCGTAGCGCAGCGGTGGCGCGAGTGCGGCCAGCACCTCGGCCGAGCTGGCCTGCGGCCGCACCTGGGCGCAGCCGGTACGGGCCGCCGGTGGCACGGAGCCTGACGGTGCGTCAGTGCGGGTGCCGAAGTCCAGCACCACACCGACCCGCTTGAGGCCCGGCTGGGCCGGGGTGCCGGCGCAGAGCGCGGCGAAGGCCGCGGCGGACCCGCCGGTGGGGCGGGCGGCGTCCTGGCCGCCGTCGGGGCTCAGCGCGAAGCGCCAGCCGTCGACCGAGCCGTCGGCGGGGACGTAGGTGGCCGGGCCCTGCTGCTGGTAGGTCCAGCTGCCGTCGCCGCCGCGCCAGAACGACCAGTACCGGTAGCCGGCCGCCTCGGCCGGGCCGGCCAGCGCGGTGAGCGTGCCGAGTGCGGCCACCAGCGTCAGCAGCACCAGCAGGGCGGCGCGGTGGCCCGCGCCGCTTCGCCGGGCCGGGGTCACTGGCCGCGCTTGCGGCTCAGGCTGATCGCCAGGCCACCGCCGACACCGATCAGCACGCCCACGCCCAGCAGCCAGGGCGAGAAGCCGCTCTTCTTCTTGCTCTCCTTGGCGGCGCTCTGCACCGCGGGCCCGGTGTCGGTGAGCTGCTTGACCAGGTCGGTGCCGCCGAAGTCGTGCGGGTCGCGGCCGGCGGCCTGGGCGGCCAGGATCAGCGCCGCGGTGGCGCCGGCGTCCGGGCCCGCCTGGCCCTTGGTCCAGCTGCCCCCGTTGGCGGCCAGCCAGTCCACGGCCCCGGCGGCCTGCTGCGGGTGGCCGGACCGGACCAGGCTCAGCACCGCCCAGCTGGTGCCGCTGTAGTCGGGGCTCGGCGCGGCGGCACCCGGCGTGCTGAGCGTCAGGTGCTGCCCGCCCGCGGTCAGCGTCGTGGCGAGGTAGCTCGCGGCGCTCTCGGCCGAGGCGGCGCCGCCCGTGGCGTCGGTGCCGCTCGCGCAGTCCGGCGCCTTGGGGGCCGGGCCGGTCGGGCTGCCGGCGGCCACCGGCAGCCAGCCGCCGGCGATCGCCAGCGCGGCCTGCGCGGTGGCCAGCGCGTTGGCGCTCGCCGGCTGCCCGGCGGCGGGGGCCTGGAAGGCGAGGGCGCCGCGCTGCTCGGCGGGCGCGGCGCAGCCCAGCTGCAGGGCGCCGAGCGCGGTCAGGCCGGTCTTTCCGTCCTTGGCCACCTGGGTCGGGTCGGCGCCGGCGGCACGCAGCGCGCTGACGGCGAGGCCGGTGGAGTCGGCGTCACCCGGGTTGCCGGGGTTGTAGGACCAGCTGCCGTCGCTGTTCTGGTTCGTCTTCAGCCACTGCACGCCCTTGTCCACCGTCGCCTGGTGGCCGCCGAGCGCGGCCAGCGCCTGCATGGCCAGCGCGGTGGCGTTGCTGTCCTCGGTGGCGGCCACGCACGCGGCCTTGGTGTCCGCGCGGAACGAGGGCCAGCCGCCGTCCGCGCACTGCTGGCCGGTCAGCCAGTCCACGGCCTCGGCGCCGGGCGTCACCTTCGCGCTGTTCAGCGCGGTCAGCGCCATCGCCTGGCGCCACACGCCGTCGTAGGTCGGGTCGCTCTTGCCGTACAGCGCGGCCGGCGGGGTCACCGGCGAGGGCGAGGCGGCCGCGGCCGGGGCGGCGGGGCTGGGCGAGGAACTGGCGTCGGCCAGCGCGGGCCCGGCGGTCAGGCCCGCCAGCAGGGTGGCGGTCAGGACGGCGGCGCCGGTACGGGCGGGCGTGAACATGGTGCGGCGGGGGCCTTTCGCTGGACGGCGGGTGGTCCGCGGTCCCCGCCGACGGCTCGGGTCAGCGCCGGTTGCGGCCACCGACCACTTTAACCGGACCCCCCGTGGGCACTTCCGGCCGTCGCCGGACCGTCCGTGTGCCAAGGAACCCCCAAGGCGGGGCCAAGGAACCGCCGGGGAGCCTTGGGAAAAGGGAGCGTGGCGTGAATCACCTTCCCCGCCCGGGATGCCGAAGCTACGGGCCGGTATCTTCGAGGTCTCGCACTGTTCACATGTTCAAGGGGCCGATCCATGACGGGGCAGCCACCCTCCACGGCCGACCAGCGGCCGCTGCGGATCGCGCTGCTCTCCTACCGCGGTGACCCGTTCTGCGGCGGCCAGGGCGTCTACGTCCGCCACCTGTCCCGGGAGCTCGCCCGGCTCGGCCACCACGTCGACGTGATCGGCGCCCAGCCCTTCCCGGTGCTCGACGAGGTCGAGGGGCCCGGCTCGGTGCGCCTGGTCGAGCTGCCCAGCCTGGACCTCTACCGCGCCGACGACCCGTTCCGCACCCCCGCGGCCGCCGAACTGCGCGGCCCGGTGGACCTGCTGGAGGTCGCCACCATGTGGACCGGCGGCTTCCCCGAGCCGCTCACCTTCTCGCTGCGGGCCCGCCGGTACCTGGCCGCTCACCGCGGCCGCTACGACGTGGTGCACGACAACCAGACCCTCGGCTACGGCCTGCTGGGCCTGGCCCGGCACGGCTTCCCGCTGGTCACCACGATCCACCACCCGGTCACCGAGGACCGCCGCCTGGAGCTGACCGCGGCCGCCACCCGGCTGCGCCGGCTCTCGCTGCGCCGCTGGTACGCCTTCACCCGGATGCAGCGCCGGGTCGCCGCCCGCCTCGACCACATCATCACCGTCTCCGGCAGCTCCAAGGCCGGGATCGTCGAGCAGCTGGGCGCCGCCCCGCGCGCCGTCTCGGTGGTGCCGATCGGCGCGGACACCGGGCTCTGGTCGCCCTGCGAGGAGGTCGCGGTGGTGCCGGGGCGGATCGTGACCACCTCCAGTGCGGACGTGCCGCTCAAGGGCCTGGTGTACCTGGTCGAGGCGCTCGCCAAGGTCCGCACCGAGCGGGAGGCCCACCTGGTGGTGGTCTGCAAGAAGCAGGGCGAGGGCCCGGTGGCCGACGCGGTGCGCCGGTTCGGCCTGGAGGAGCACATCGAGTTCCGCACCGGCCTGAGCGACGAGGAGATGGTCGACCTCTACCGCTCGGCCGAGGTGGCCTGCGTCCCCTCGCTCTACGAGGGCTTCTCGCTGCCGGCGGCCGAGGCGATGGCCACCGGCACGCCGCTGGTGGCCACCACCGGTGGGGCGATCCCCGAGGTGGCCGGCCCCGACGGGGAGAGCTGCCTGGCTGTGCCGCCGGGCGACGCGGGCGCGCTGGCGGGCGCGCTGGGCCGGCTGCTGGACGATCCCGGGCTGCGCGCCCGGCTCGGCGCGGCGGGCCGCGAGCGGGTGCTGGCCCGCTTCACCTGGGAGCGCGCCGCCGAACTCACCGCCGAGCGCTACCGTGCGGCCATCGCCACCGGCGTCGGGCAGCGGGCCCGCTCGGGCGCGGGCTGGCGCTACGTCGTCTGACGGTCCGTGGCCCGCGGGTGCGAGGCCTGAAAGTGCGTTACCCGACCCTCCGTGTACCGAATGGGAGCTCCACACCGTGCTGACCGTCGATTTCTCGCGCTTCCCACTCGCCCCCGGTGATCGGGTGCTCGACCTGGGCTGCGGCGGCGGCCGGCACGCGTTCGAGTGCTACCGCCGCGGCGCCAACGTGGTCGCGCTGGACCAGAACGCCGAGGAGATCGCCGAGGTCAAGCGCTGGTTCGACGCGATGGATGCGGCCGGGGAGGCGCCCGCGGGGGCGAGCGCGGTGGCCATGGAGGGCAACGCGCTGGCGCTGCCGTTCGAGGACGAGTCCTTCGACAAGATCATCATTTCCGAGGTGATGGAGCACATCCCCGACGACAAGGGCGTGCTCAACGAGATGTTCCGGGTGCTCAAGCCCGGCGGGCTGCTCGCGGTGACCGTGCCGCGCTGGCTGCCGGAGAAGATCTGCTGGGCGCTCTCCGACGAGTACCACGAGGTCGAGGGCGGCCACATCCGGATCTACCGCGGCGACGAGCTGCTCGACCGGATCCGTGAGGCCGGTCTCACCCCGTACGGCACCCACCACGCCCACGCGCTGCACGCGCCCTACTGGTGGATCAAGTGCGCGGTCGGCGTCAACAACGACAAGGCGCTGCCGGTCAAGGCCTACCACCAGCTGCTGGTCTGGGACATCGTCGGCACCCCGGTGATCAGCAAGCTCACCAAGGCCGCCGAGGCCGCGCTCAACCCGGTGATCGGCAAGAGCTTCGTCGCCTACGCCAGCAAGCCCAACCGGGCCGGCGCGTGACGGCCCACGAGGGGGTGGCCACCCCCGGGCCGCTGCTGCTGCCCGGTGTGCTGGACGGGCCGCAGGCGGCCGCCACGGTGCGCAGCATCCTGGCCGAGCAGCGGCCCGACGGCGCCATCCCCTGGTTCACCGGCGGGCACCTCGACCCCTGGGACCACACCGAGGCCGCGATGGCGCTGGACGCGGCCGGCGAGCACGCCGCCGCCGAACGCGCCTACCGCTGGCTGGCGCGCTGCCAGAACCCGGACGGCTCCTGGTACGCGGGCTACTTCGAGCACGGCGCGGACGGCGTCAGCAACCGCGCCGTGGAGACCAACTTCTGCGCCTACGTGGCGGTCGGGGTCTGGCACCACCACCTGACCTGCGGCGACGACGCCTTCCTGGACCGGATGTGGCCGGTGGTCCGCCGCGCCCTGGACTTCACCGTCGGCGCCCAGCTGCCCGGCGGCCCGATCGCCTGGCGGCTGGCCGAGGACGGCACCCCCGCCGACGAGGCGCTGCTCACCGGCTCGGCCAGCATCCTGCACGCGCTGCGCTGCGGGCTCGCCATCGCCGACTACCGCCAGGAGCCGCAGCCGGACTGGGAGTTGGCCACCGGCCGGCTCCAGCACGCGGTGGCCGCGCACCCCGAGCGGTTCCTGGACAAGGACCGCTACTCGATGGACTGGTACTACCCGGTCCTGGGCAGTGCGCTGCGCGGGCCCGCCGCGCTGCGCCGCATCGAGGCCGACTGGGACCGCTTCGTGGTGCCCGGGCTCGGGGTGCGCTGTGTCAGCGACCGGCCCTGGGTGACCGGCGGCGAGAGCGCCGAACTCGCGCTCGCGCTCTGGGCGGTGGGCGATGCCGAGCGGGCGGTCGAGATCCTGCGCTGGATCCAGCACCTGCGCCACGAGGACGGCTCCTACTGGACCGGCTACGTCTTCGAGGACGACGCCATCTGGCCCGAGGAGCGCACCACCTGGACGGCCGGCGCCCTGCTGCTCGCCGTCGCGGCGCTGCGCGGTGACCCGGCGACGGTGGCCGTCTTCGGAGCCGACCGGCTGCCGAACGGGCTGGCGGTCCAGGGCTGCTGCTGAGCCGCGCGGTGTGCGTGCAACGCGAAGGGCCGACGGGAGGCCTCCCGTCGGCCCTTCGCGTTCGTGTCGCGGGTTCAGCCGCGCTGGATGCCCGAGACGTCGGCCAGCACGCCCTGGGTGCCGTCCTGGAGCTGGGCGACGAGCGCGGTGCCGCGCTGATCCACCGCCAGGTACCAGGTGCCGGGCAGCAGTTCGCCGACCGGTGCACCGGCCGGGCCGTCCTTCTGGGTGAGCCGGCGCGGCTCCGGCACGGCGAACCAGAACGGCGCGAACTCGGCGGCGGGGGCCGGGGCCTGCTGGGCGGCCGGGGCGGGCTCGGCGGCGGCCGGAGCGGGCTGTGCGACCGCCGCGGCGGCGGGGGCCTGGGCGGCGGTCTGGGCGAAGGCGGCGTCCTGCGGCTGCCCCTGCGCGGCGGCACCGGGCACCGGCTGGGCGCCGAGGCCGGCGGCCGGCTGGCCGTAGCCGAACTCCTGGCCGGGCTGGCCGACGCTCGGCTGAACGACGCCCGGCTGACCGGTGGCGGGCTGGCCCAGGCCCTGCTGGCCCGCGTCCGGGGCCGGGAAGCCGTAGCCGCCCGGCTGCTGCGGCTGGCCGCCGAACTGCTGGCCGCCGAAGCTCTGGCCGGGCACCTGCTGGCCCGCGCCCGGGGCCGGGAACCCGTAGCCACCGGGCTGCTGGTAGCCCTGCCCGGCGCCCGGGTAGCCGCCCACCGGCTGCTGGTAGCCCTGCGGAACGGCGGGCTTGTCGGTCAGCAGCGGGGCCTGCAGCGCGGGCACCAGCGGTCCGGCAGCGGCGGCGCCGGCCAGCACGAGCACCGCGAGGACGCCGAGGTAGGCGCCCCAGGAGTGGTCCGAGCCGGCACCCAGCGACCACAGCGCCGTCCACAGCGCGACGACCGAGAACGAGACGCCCCACTGGTCCAGGCGCAGGCCCAGGATCTGCCGGTTCTTGGCGGCCTCGCCCTGGAAGCGCTGCAGCAGCACCAGCGCGGCGGCCGCGATGCCCAGCAGGTAGACCGAGGGCAGGATCGGGAACAGGTTGCTGGTCCAGACGCTGGTCGACAGGTCGCTCCCGCAGCCGCCCAGCCGCTGCAGCTCCGGCGAGCAGTCGACCGAGATGTAGGGGAGGAACGACGAAATGAGCAGGAGCACGGCCGCACCTGCGACGGCGGCATCTCCCCTGGTGAGAGCGCGCAGATTCACTGATCGGTCCCCTCGCTGGTGTGGCCTTACGGCGTGACGGGGAGTGATTCTAGTCAACCGTGCCCAGCCCCGCGGGACTGGGCTTGCGGGCGTGGCCCGGTCGGGTCAGCCCGAGGGCGCGAGGAACCGGGTGAAACCGTCGGCCAGGCCCTGGGCCGCACGCTGGCGCCACTGGGGATCCGTCATCTTCTCGGCGTCGCCGGCGTTGCGCATGTTGCCGCACTCGATGAAGACCTTGGGGACGGTCGACAGGTTGAGGCCGCCGAGGTCGCTGCGGGTGTCCAGGCCCTGGTCGGCGACGTAGTCGGCGTACGGCTCGCCGGTGGCGGCGTGGAAGCTGTCGCGGATCGCCAGGCCGAGCTGGTGGGAGGGGTCGACGATGGCGCTGTTGTCGGCCTTTCCGGCCACCACCTTGGCGGGCATGATCACGTGGAAGCCGCTGCCGGAGGCCGGGCCGCCGTCGCCGTGCACGGAGATCGCGGCATCCGCGTGCGCGTTGTTGCCGATCGCCGCGCGCTCGTCCACGCAGGGGCCGAAGGGGCGGTCGCCGTCCTGGGTGAGCAGCACGGTGGCGCCCAGGCCCTGCAGCAGGTCGCGCAGCCGGTGGACCACGTCGAGGGTGTACTGGGCCTCGGTGTAACCCGCGTCGGTCTCGGTGCCGGTGGTGTCGCACTCCTTGTGGCCGTTGCCCACGTCCACCTGGCGGTTGATCTCGGTGGTGTGGTTCACGTTGCCCGGGTTGTGGCCGGGGTCGAGCACGATGGTCCGGCCGGCCAGCGGCTTTCCGGTGCTGGAGGCGGGGGCGGAAGCGGAGATGGACGGGCTCGGGCCGGTGCCGGGGCTCGCGGAGGGCGTGGTCGCGGTGCCGGTGGGCACGCTGGTGGACGCACCCGCGGTACTGGACGCGCTGGGCGGCGGCGCACCGGCCGCGAGCGCCGCGCCGGCGCCGGCCCTGGCGGAGGTGCCGCAGCCGGCCAGCGCGAGCAGGGTGAGCAGGCCGAGCGGCGCGGCCAGCAGACGGGTCATGGTGGTGCGGGTGGTGCGCTTCACGGGGTGTCAGATCCTGTCCCAGGTGGGGGCGGTCAGGCCGTAGGTGCCGGCCAGCGCGCTCCATTTCGTCACAAAGTCCTTCTTGGCCTGCGTGGCCTGGGGGTTCAGCTGGTCGGCGCGCTGCTTGTCGGGGGTGTCCGGGGCGGTGTTGCCGCCGCCACAGCCCTGGGCGCCGACCGTCTTGGCCCAGGCCGCGTAGGCGCGGTCGATGTCGCCGGACTCCTGCCAGGCCGTCTTCAGGCTGGCGACCGCGTCCGCGCCGCCGGGGACGTCGGCCATGTTGAGCTTGGCCAGCGCGGCGACGAGCTGGTCGCGCTGCTGGGCACCGGTGTTCAGGGTCTGCGCCGCGCTGTCGATGTCGGACTTGGCCGGGCAGCTGCCGACCAGGGCCACCGCGCTGCTGATCGGGGCCCGGGCCGACTCGCCCTGGGTCAGCAGTGCGTCCAGTGCCTGCGCCTCGGCCTGCGCGTTCGGCGACACCGAGGAGCCGGCGCTGGCACTCGCGCTCGCACTCGCGGAGGAGCCGGCACTGGCCGCGCCTGACGGGGCGCCAGTGGCCGTGCCGCCCGGGGCCGGTGAGCCTGTCGGGGCGGTGGCGACGGGTGGGGCGGCCTTCGCGGTGGGGCCGGTGGAGCCGGAGTTCTGCAGCGCCAGCACGGTGCCGCCGCCGATCGCCAGCAGGAGCACCAGGCCGGCGCCGACCAGCAGCGGGCCGCGGCGGCGCGGGCGCCCGTCCGGGTCGGGTCCGGCGGGCTCCAACTCCTCGTAGCGGCCGGGCAGGTTGATGCCGCCCGGGGCCTGCGGGGGGTAGCCGGCCTGGGCGAAAGGCTGGCCGTAGGAAGGCTGGGGGTGGGGCTGGGCGAAGGGCGGGGGGGCCTGCGCCGGGGTGCGCGGGATCGCCGCGGTGGCGTCGAAGCCGAGGCCACCGGGTGGGCCCGGCGGCGCCGACGGCATCGGCGGGGGAGCGGTGGCGCGGCCGCCACCCTGGGCGGTGGCATGGTCGGGGAAGCCTCCCGCGGCGGCCGGCCGGGGGGTCTCCCACGGCGGCGTGGCGGCGCCCCCGGCCGGGGGCGGCGGCGATCCGGCCGGGGTGCCGGGCGGTGCCGTGGGCGGGGCGCTCGGGGCACCCGGGGTCAGGTAGGGCCGGGCGACCAGCGGCGGGCCCTGATCGCCGACCGCGCCCGGGGCGGGCGGCGGGGCCATCGGCGGGCCGAACCGGCCGGAGACCGGCGGGAGTGCCGTCGCACCGGGGCCCGGCGCGCCGGGACCGGTCGCACCGGGACCGGCCGCGCCGGGGCCCGTCGCCCCCTGGCCCGGGTACGGCCCGGCCGCGGGCACCGGGGCTGCCGGGCCGGTGGGCCGCGTGCCCGGCGCCGGGCGCCGCACCCAGCCGCCTTCGCCACCGCGCGCGGTCGGATCCCAGACCGCCGGTGTCATGTCGCCCTGGTCCGTCATGCTGTGGCCCCCGCCTTCAGGTCTCGCCCTGTGGCTGCTCGGTGCTCGGTCGTGGTCAGTGTGCCCGGTCCGCGCCCGGCGCCGGGCCGGTGTCCGGCCCCCGGTCCGTACCCGACCCATGACCGGGCGTCGGTCCGGTCCGGCCACGGCGCGGTCGCGACCCGGCGGTGCGCGGTGCGGTGACGCCCGGTGCGTGCGGCCCTGCCCGGGCCCGGGTGTCGGTCGTCACGGTACCGGCCGGTCACCCGCGGCGGGGCGCTGGTGCCCGAAAAACGGCGTGGCGGAGCGGGCCCGGCGACCGGGCCGTCAGCGCCCGCGGTCAGCCGGCCGTGCGGCGCAGTACCCGCAGCGAACCGGTGACCGAAACCTCCTCGAAGCCCTCGGCCAGCGCCCGCAGGTAGACCCGGTAGGGGGCCTGGCCGCCGTCGGCCGGGTCGGGGAAGACGTCGTGCACCACCAGCAGCCCGTCCGCGGCCAGCTGCGGGACCCAGCCCTGGTAGTCGCCGCTCGCGTGCTCGTCGGTGTGGCCGCCGTCGATGAAGACCAGCGCGAGCTTGCCGCCCCAGACGGCCGCGACCTGCGGCGAGCGCCCGACCAGCGCGATCACGTGCTGCTCCAGGCCGGCCGCGTGCAGGGTGCGGCGGAACCGGGGCAGCGTGTCCATCAGGCCGACCTCGGGGTCGACCAGCGTCGCGTCGTGGTACTCCCAGCCGGGCTGCTGCTCCTCGGAGCCGCGGTGGTGGTCCACGGTCAGCGCCACGGTGCCGGCGCGCCGGGCGGCGTCGGCCAGCAGGATCGCCGAGCGGCCGCAGTAGGTGCCGATCTCCAGCACCGGCAGCCCGGTGCGCTCGGCGGCCTCGACGGCGGCGGCGTAGAGCGCCAGGCCCTCGTCCACGGGCATGAAGCCGTCCGCCGCGGTGAAGGCCGCGAGTACCTCGGGTGCGGGGACGGACTGCTCCCGGGTCTCGGTCATGGCTGCTGCTCCCTGTTCGTGGCCCCGGGCCGATCGCACCTGGTCGGGTTTCCGGCCGTCGCGGGGTTCTGGATCCTGGTCCCCGGGACCCTACTCGATGGCGGCGCCGCGCCGGTTACCGCCCGGTAGGGGCCGGGTACGCCCGAGGGCCCGGCACGCGGGTGGCGTGTCGGGCCCTCGGGTGAGGCCGGGGCCTGGACCGGCCGGCGGGCCGGTCAGGAGGTCAGCGGGCGCCCATGTTCAGGCGGTGCTTGCCGTGTGCGTCGGCCTCGGGGTTGTCGTCGGCAGCGGTGCCGCCGCGGTGGCGCCCGTGGATCGAGTCCTCGGAGGTGGCCTCGTCGGCGCCGTGGTCGGTGGTGTCGGTGAGGGTTTCGGACATCAGCTCTGTCTTCTCCGTGCGTGGGTGCATGGTCTGTGGTGCCGCACGGCACCGCCGGCCGTGACCGGGCCGGGCACGGGGAACCGACACCTGGCGGGCCGCGGTGGGCCGCGACACGCCGAGGCGATCACCCCGTTGGTTAGCCACCCTAACGGCAGGGTGGGACAAGAGCCTATCGAGTTGCGCTGTGCCGCCCGAGGCGAGGCGCCGACCCGCCGGTGGGGCGGGCTGTGCCGGCCGGGGCCGATGGGGCACACGTCGGCGTGTCCGGCGAGCGATCACGGTTCGGACGGGACGTGTTCGAACCTTTTCGGTGGCTCACCCGGACAGGCCTCAGGCGGTCCGATCGCCGCGCAGGAAGCCGGCCAGCAGCTCGTGCAGGAGGGCCGAGCCCTCCTCGGCGAGCACCTCGTGGCCGGCGCCGGCCACCTCCAGGTAGCGGAAGTCGGCGCCCTCCACCCGGCCCAGGCGCAGCAGCGCGTGCCGCAGCGCGCGGGACTGGCCGACCGGGACGGCCTCGTCCCGGTCGCCGTGGACGATCAGCAGCGGGGCGGTCAGCCGGTCGGCCAGCGGCAGCACGTCACGCGGGCCGTAGGCGTCCTCGGCCGGCTCGTCGCCACCGAGCCGGCCGGTCAGCGCCCGCACCGGCGCGGTGGCCTCGGCCAGCAGCCGCGCGCCGGACAGGAACGGGGCCACCACCGCGCAGCGCGCCACCTGCTCGCGCGGCGCGTGGGCGCAGGCCAGCAGGGCCAGGAAAGCGCCGTAGCTGACCCCGAACAGGGCGGGCGGCGCCAGGCCCAGGGCAGCGCGGCGGGTGGCGACGCCCGCCAGCAGGGTGAGCACGTCGGCCAGGTCCGGCCCGCCCCAGGCGCCACGGATCGCCATCGCGTGCTCGGTGCCGTAGCCGGTGCTGCCGCGCTGGTTGGGCGCCAGCACCGCCAGGCCGGCCGCGGCCATCCGCTGCAGCGCGGGGTCGAACTCCAGCCGCCAGGCGTCGGCCGGCCCGCCGTGCAGGGCGAGCACCAGCTGCGGGCTGCTCAGCCAGCCCTCGCCGCCGTACACCACGGCCTCCAACGGTCCGGCGGGGCCCGCCAGTTCCAGCGTGCGCGCGCCGTGCCAGCCGCCGCCCCGGGCGGGGGCGGTGCTGCCGTCCAGCCGCCAGCCGGCCCGCGGCGCCGTCGGGGTACCGGTCGACCACGGCGAGGCGGTCGACCACGCCGAGGCGGTCGACCACGGCGAGGCGGACGACCACCGCTGCCCGCCGCCCGGCGCTCCGCAGAGCCCGGTGGCCGGCCCGGTCGCCAGGCCGCTGGCCACCGGTGTCAGCGGCGGCGCCGCGTGGTCGCGCAGCAGGTCGACGCGGAGCGTGGCGAGGGCGGCCGGGTGGTCGGGCGCGGAGTACGGCATCCGCAGCCCGGCCGGTGACCAGTGCCCGATGGCGCCGAGCCGCCCCGGCGGCACGGCCAGCGGCTCCAGCTGCCCGGCGGCCGGCCGCCACAGGGCCAGCGCCGAGCCGGCGCCGTGGTCGAGCTGGACGGCCACCCGGCTGTGCGCCGCCCGCGCCGCCCCGGGCTCCAGCGCCACCGGCCGCAGCAGCCGCCCGGGGGCGTGCAGGCAGTCGGGGAAGCGCACCGGGTCGGCGCTGCCCAGGACGCCCCAGCCGAGCCGGTCCTCGCCGGGGGCGTCGCTGCGCAGCAGCAGGAGGCCGGTGGCGGGGTCGCAGAGCAGCAGCCGGTCGTTGCTGCGCTCGGCGATCTCCAGCAGCGGGGTCACCGTGCCGAGCCGCAGATCGAGCGCGACGGTCTTGACCACCTTGGCGCGCACCCCGTCCAGCGCGAGCAGCCGGCCGCCGTGGTCCAGCCAGACACCGCCGCCGTGCAGCCCGGGGAGTTCGGCGACCCGGCACGGCGCGCGGCCGTCGGCGTACACCAGCCAGGCGGTGGTGGTCGCGAGCAGGCCGCCGCCGCTGCCGCGGGGGAGTGTGTCGGTGCCGAGTGCCACGGCCACCGGGGCGCCGTCCGCCGGGGCGCCGTCCGGCGGCGCGCCGTCCGGCGGCGCGCCGTCCGCGGGCATCGCGAGCAGGCGCAGGCCCGGCATCCGCAGGGTGGCCAGCGGCTGCTCCACCGCGGGCCCGCCGGGCTGCGCGGCGGCGGACAGCAGCACCAGGTCGTGGCGCTCGCCGTCGTGCCGGCAGACCAGCACCCGTCCGTCCGGCAGCGACACCAGCTGCGAGCGCACCTGCTCGGCGCGGCCGCCGGGCAGCGGCAGGGCGGTCGGCACGGCCGGCGCGTCGGCGGCCAGCCGCCAGCTCTCGGCGTACCAGCCGCCCGTGGCGCCGGCCGCCAGGCAGGCGGCGTGCGAGCCGTCGGCGGCGAAGGTGAAGCTCAGCCGGCGCAGGGCCGACGCCGTCGTGTGCAGGGTGGCGGTCACGGGGACACCTCTTCGAAGCTGCTGGTGGGCCGGTTCGGCTCGGCCGGCTCGGCGTCCGGGACCACCGCCGGGTCCAGCCAGAGCCGCGGGCCGCCGTGGCGCAGTCGCAGCAGGAAGGCGAGTTGGCCGGCCGTGCCGGTGCCGTAGCCGGCCGCGCAGCCCGTCCCGGTCCCGTCCGGCAGTACCAGCAGGCCGTCCTGCAGGGTCGCGCGGGCCGCGATCAGCTCGGCCAGCTCGCGCGCCCCGGCCGAGAACCGCGGCTCGCCGGTGGCCCGGGCCAGATCCAGCAGGTAATCGCCGTTGCCGGCCAGGCCGGGGCAGGCGCCGGTAGCGCTGTGCCGGCGGCCGTCGAGCACCGCGAGGCCGGCCGCCACCGTCAGCTCGCGCAGGGCCGGGTCGCCGGTCTGCTGCCAGAGCCGGACCAGGAAGCTGCCCACGCCCAAGGAGCCGCTGCACCCGTGCGCGAGGCGGACGCCGGGCGGCTCGCCGGCGCTCCGCTGCCACCGGGCGGCCGTGCCGCCCCGGCGCGCGGTGGCCGCCAGGGCGTGGGCGGCGCGCTCGGCGCCGGCCAGCGAAGCGCGGTCGCCGGTGGCCTGGTGCACGGCGAGCAGGAAGGCGCCGACGCTCGCCACACCGTGCGCGTGGCCGAGGTGGGTGCGGCCGGTCAGACTGGAGTCGACGTCCTCGGGCACCGTCCGGACGGTGCCGTAGGCCTCCTCCTCGGCCACCGCCAGCAGCCCCCGGGCGATGGTCAGCGCGGCCTCCGCTTCGCCCAGCCGCAGCCGCAGGAACCCGGCGCCGGCCGCGCCGTGGCAGATCGCGGGGTCGGGCCGGTGTGAGGGGCCGGGCCAGTGCGGGGGGACGGGCGCGGCCAGCCGGCGGGCCCGCTCGGCGAGCGCCGGGTCGCCGAGCGCTTCGGCGGCGTCCAGCAGCGCCCAGGCCGCGCCGGAGCGTCCGAAGTGCCGCCCCGGCAGTGCCAACGGCTCGGCGGCGCAGCGCCGTTCGATCCACTGCGCGGCCCGGCGGGCGGTCAGTTCGACGGCGGAGCGCGGTTCGGCGGGCAGCAGGCCGGGCTGCCGCAGGGCGCGGGCCAGCAGCGCGAGCACGCCGGCCGCGCCGTGCTGGACGGTGCACGGGTCGGTGTGCTGCCCGGCGGGGACGCTGGGCCAGAGCCGGTCGGAGCGCCGCCAAGTGGCGCTCGCGGCCAGTTGCCGCAGCCCGTCGAGCAGGACCCGGTCGAGGACGCGATCGACCTGCTCCGGTGGCGGCCCGGCCGGCGCGCCCGCCGGTGCCGCTGCCCGCACCCCGGCCAGCAGCTCCCGTAGCCGGTCCAAGGTCCAGCGCCCGCCGGGCTGTTCGGCCCGCAGGCCGAGCACCGCCGGGGCCAGCCGCCGTGCCGTGTCGCCCTCGCGGGCGGCCAGCGCGAGCCAGCGGCCGAGCCGTTCGGGCACCGGCCGGCCCGGGGCCTCGGGCAGCAGCGGGTCGTGCCCGGTGGCGAGCAGGAAGAGGAGGCCGCCGAGTGCGAACAGGTCGGCCGCCGGCGCCGCCGGCCGGCTGCCGCGGGCGGCCGGCGGCCAGCCGCCCGCCGCCGTCTGCTCCGGCGCCCGGTAGCCCGGGGTGCCCGCGGCGCCGGCCACGGTGCCCGCCGCGCAGGCGAGTTCGAGGTCGATCAGGTGCAGCCGCGGCCCCTGGGCCTGCGGGGTGACCAGCACGTTTTCGGGGGACAGGTCGCGCAGCACCAGCCCGTGGGCGTGCACCCGGGCCAGCAGGCCGACCAGCGCCAGCGCCATCGGCCCGGCCTGCTCCCACGGCACGCCCGGCGCGCCGCCCGGGGTCAGCCGGGCCGCCACCCAGCTGCCCAGTGGCTGGCCGGGGAGGTGCTCCCGGACGAGCAGCAGCGAGTCCGCCTGCTCGATCAGCCCCAGTGGCCGTGCGGTGAGCCCGAGCCCGGCCAGCTCGCCCAGCAGCCGGGCCTCGTGGCGCAGCGCGGTGCGGGCCTCGGTGCCGGCCCGGTCCACCTCGATGTGGGCCAGGGCCTGCTTGATCACCACCGGATCGCCGGTGCGGGTGTCGGTGCCCAGGAACACCCCGCCGTTGCTGCCGTGTCGCACCGCCGTCGTCAGCGCGTACCGGTCACCGATCAGCACGGCGCCCCCCTCCCGCCGCCGGCCGCACCGTGCACCCGTCGGCCGCACCGTGCACCAGAAGTCGTCGAAGGCGGCCCCCCAGCCGCCCGCGACACCCCCACCCGGCGTCCCGACGCCGGCCACGGCCGCCCGGGCCACCTGCACCAGCGTGTCGTCGGCGGGCGTCCCGGTCCGCCAGGTGCTCCCCACCGGCTCCGGCCCCCCGGCCGGGCGCAGCGCTATGCCCACCCCCATCCGCTTCCCACCCCAATCTCTCTGCGCCGACTCTGCGCCGACTCGCCGCCGGTGCTCCCGGTCTCCTGCTGGGCAGGCAACTCCCGTTCACCCCACAGAAGTTACTTTTGGGACCGGAGGCACTCATCCGCGGGCCGGGTCACTTCACTCGTTAGGGTGATCCGCAGGCGCGTTCCGCTGCGGACGCCCGTCCCGCTCTGCCAAGGCGGCGCCGGGCGCGGTGAGCCGGGCCGGGGTGCGGGTGCCGCCGCACCCCGGTTGACGCCCGGCCCGGGAGCCGGGCCACGAGCCCCGCACCCGCTCCCCGAGAGCTCCGCGCCCGTTCCCCGCCCGGCCCGCGGCCCCGGCGGCGCCCCGGCGCGCGGTAGTCTCAACGGGTGCCGAAACTGTCCGACGTCATCAACGCGCTCGACGAGCTCTACCCGCCCCAGTGGGCGGAGTCCTGGGATGCCGTCGGCCTGGTCTGCGGCGATCCGGACGACGAGGTGCGCCGGGTGCTGTTCGCCGTCGACCCCGTGCAGCCGGTGGTCGACGAGGCGGTGGCCTGGGGCGCCGACCTGCTGGTCACCCACCACCCCCTCTATCTGCGCGGCACCACCAGTGTGGCCGCGAGCAGCTTCAAGGGCCGGGTGGTGCACACCCTGATCCGGGCCGGCATCGCCCTGCAGGTGGCGCACACCAACGCCGACCACGCCGACCCGGGCGTCTCCGACGCGCTGGCCGAAGCCGTCGGCCTGCGGATCACCGGACCGCTGATCCCGGACCCGAGCGACCCGGCCGGCCGCCGGGGCACCGGACGGATCGGCGAGCTGCCCGAGCCGCTGGCCCTGGCCGACTTCGCCGCCCAGGTGGCGGCCGGTCTGCCCGCGACCGCCGCCGGTGTGCGGGTGGCCGGCGACCCGCGGCGCCCGATCCGCCGGGTCGCGGTCTGCGGCGGTTCCGGCGACAGCTTCTTCGCCGAGGTCCGGGCCGCGGGCGTGGACGCCTACCTGACCGCCGACCTGCGCCACCACCCGGCCTCCGAGGCCGCCGAGGCAGGCCCGGAGATCGCGCTGCTCGACGCGGCGCACTGGGCCACCGAGTGGCCCTGGCTGAGGCTGGCCGCCCGCGACCTCGGCGCGGCCGCCGCCAAGGCCGGCTGGGACCTCACGACCCGCGTCTCCACCCTGGTCACCGACCCGTGGACGGCGCACGCGCCGATGCCGTTCGAACCGCCGTCGGCCCGCTAGCTCCGCCCCCGGCGCCCCGCGCGCCCCCGATACCTTCCATCCGCTCGACCCCGTCATCACAGGAGCCCCCCGCTTGAACGCCGCGCCCGCCGACCAGATCCGCCTCCTCGACCTGCAGGCCATCGACTCCAAGCTCGACCAGCTGGCCCACCGGCGCCGCACCCTGCCCGAGCACGCGGAGATCGACAAGGCCAACGCCGACCACACCGCGCTCAAGGACCTCGTCATCGCCGCCCAGGCCCAGCAGGGCGACACCGCCCGCGAGCTGACCAAGGCCGAGCAGGACGTGGACCAGGTGCGCAGCCGCGCCACCCGCAACCAGCAGCGGATGGACTCCGGTTCCGTCACCTCCGCCAAGGACCTGGAGAACCTCCAGCACGAGATCGGCTCGCTGGCCAAGCGCCAGGCCGACCTGGAGGACGTGGTGCTGGAGGTGATGGAGCGCCTGGAGTCGGCCCAGACCCGGGTCACCGAGCTGACGGCCCGGCTGGAGCACGCCGAGGTCGTGCTGGGCGAGGCCGTCACCCGTCGCGATGCGGCCTTCGCCGAGATCGACGCCGAGGCCGCCAAGGTGAGCCGGGACCGCGAGACCGTGGCCCAGGTGGTCCCCGCCGACCTGATCAAGCTCTACACCCGGCTGCGCGAGCAGCAGGGCGGCGTCGGCGCGGCCCGGCTCTACCAGCGCCGCTGCGAGGGCTGCCGGGTCGAGTTCGCGGTCTCCGACCTGAACGCGATCAAGGCCGAGCCCAAGGACGCGGTCGTGCGCTGCGAGAACTGCGGCCGGATCCTGGTGCGCACCGCAGAGTCGGGCATCTGATCCGGTGACCGCCCGCAGGTTGACCGTCGAGGCCGACGGCGGTTCCCGGGGCAACCCGGGCCCGGCCGGCTACGGCGCGGTGGTCCGCGACGGTGACACCGGCCGGATCATCGCCGAGGCCGCCGAGTACATCGGCCGGGCCACCAACAACGTGGCCGAGTACCGGGGTCTGATCGCCGGCCTGCGGGCGGCACACGAGATCGACCCGGCCGCGAGCGTGGACGTCAAGATGGACTCCAAGCTCGTGGTCGAGCAGATGTCCGGGCGCTGGAAGATCAAGCACCCGGACATGCAGCCGCTGGCCGCCGAGGCGCGCACGGTCTTCCCGCACGGGCAGGTCGCCTACTCCTGGATCCCGCGCGAGCGGAACAAGGACGCGGACCGGCTGGCCAACGAGGCGATGGACGCGGGCCAGGCGGGCCGGCCGTGGCAGCCCAAGGGCGAGCCGCAGCCCCACCCCGTCGCCCCTGCCGCGGCCGTTGAGGAGCCGGCGCTGGAGGCTCCCGCGCCGCACTCGGGCTGGGCCATGGCCGGCGAGCAGGTGGTCGCCACCACGCTGGTGCTGCTGCGGCACGGTGAGACGGCACTGACCCCGCAGAAGCGGTTCTCCGGCAGCACCGGCAGCGACCCGGAACTCTCCGAGAAGGGCCGCTGGCAGGCCGAGCGGGCCGCCGAGGCGCTGGCCGCGCGCGGCACCGTGGAGGCCGTGGTCAGCTCGCCGATGCTGCGCGCCCGGCAGACCGCCGAGGCCGTCGCGGTGCGGCTGGGCCTGCCGGTGCGGATCGAGGAGGGGCTGCGCGAGCTGGACTTCGGCGCCTGGGAGGGGCTGACCTTCGCCGAGGTGCAGGAGCGCCACCCCGAGGACCTGAACGCCTGGCTCGCCTCCACCAAGGCCAGGCCGACCGGCAGCAGCGAGAGCTTCGCCGCGCTGACCCAGCGGGTGGGCGTGGCCCGGGACAAGATCCTGGCCCGGTACGCGGGCCGGACGGTGCTGGTGGTCTCGCACGTCAGCCCGATCAAGACGCTGGCCCGGCTCGCACTCGGCGCCCCGCCGGACGCGGTCTACCGGATGGAGCTGTCGGCCGCCTCGCTCTGCGCGGTGCAGTACTACAGCGACGGCAACGCCTCGCTGCGGCTGCTCAACGACACCGGCCACCTGCGCTGATCGTCGCTCAGCGCTGATCTTCACTCAGGGGCCTTGCGCGGCAAGGCCCCTGAGGCACGCTCAGTGGATCTCGGTGACCACCACGTCCAGCTGCCACGGCTTGCGCGCCGTGCCGGCCGCCGCGACCTCCACGGTGTAGCCGAGGTCGCGCAGCACCTCCAGCAGCGCGCCCGGGGTGGCCGGCTCCGCGCCCGAGTTCAGCAGGTCGCGCACCAGCCGCCCCTTGGTGGCCTTGTTGAAGTGGCTCACCACGCTGCGCTTGCCGTCCCGCTCCTGGAGCACCCGCACGGTGGCGGTGCGGGTGATGATCTCGCCGGCCGGCTTCCAGGAGGCCGCGTACGCCGAGCTGCGCAGGTCCAGCACCAGCCCGTCCGCCTCGCCCGGCAGGACCTCGGCCAGCTCGCCGCGCCAGAAGGCCCCGAGCGCGCCCAGCGGGGGCAGCTTCACCCCGCCCGAGCAGCGGTAGGCCGGGATCCGGTCGCCGAGCCGGACGGCGCCCCACAGGCCGGAGAAGATCAGCAGCGAGCGCTCGGCCCGCGCGTAGGCGGCCTCGTCCAGCTTGCCGAGGCCGAGCGCGTCGTAGAGCACGCCGGTGTACAGCTCGCCGGCCGGCAGCGTGCCCGCGGTGCGCAGGGCGGCGTTGCGGGCGATCTCGCCGCGCAGGCCCTTGCTGAGCCCGAGCACCTCGGCGGCGGTGTCCTCCTCGCCGCGGCACAGCTCGACCAGCGCGTCCAGGACCCGCCCGCGAGCCCCGGTCAGCGCGGGCAGCGAGAGCCCGGGCAGCGCGAGCGGCGGGCCGTCGGGCGCCTCGGCCTTGCCCTCGGACGGCGGCAGCAGGACCTGGAACGCCATGCGCGGCCTCCTCTTTCGTGCTCCAGCGGTTCGGACGGTGCCGTGCAAATCTACCGGGCCCGCCGGCGGGCTCCCTACCATGGAGGCGAGGGGGTACACGATGCCGAGATACATCGAGCAGGTCGAGATCCTCGCCTCGCCACAGGCGGTCTGGGCGGTGCTGTCCGAGGTCCAGAGCTGGCGCAAGTGGACGCCGACGGTGGAGCTGATCCGGATCCTGCCCCGCCCCGGCGGGTCGGCCGCGGCGGGTTCGCCGTTCGGGGTCGGGTCCGAGGCCTGGGTCAAGCAGCCCCGGCTGCCGGGTGCCCGGTGGCAGGTGACCGTCTTCGAGCCGGCGAGCTCGTTCACCTGGCAGAGCAAGGCGCCCGGGGTGCGCACGGTGGCGGCGCACCTGCTGTACCCGTACCCGCGGGGAGCCGCCGAGCCGCAGGGCACCGAGGTGACGCTGGAGCTGCGGCAGAACGGTCCGCTCGGCTGGCTCGCCGGGCTGCTGCTGGGCCGCCTGACCCGGCGCTACCTCGCCCTGGAGGCGGCCGGCCTGAAGGCGTACTGCGAGGCGCTGGCCGGCTCGCGCTGACGGATCCGATGAATACCTCTGCCTGAGAGGCATTCCGAAATCATCCTACGAATGCATAGGATGGCTGAGTGAATGACGTGACCGAGCCGACCGCCCTCACCCGGCGGCGGCGCCTGTTGATCCTGGCGATCTGCTGCCTGAGCCTGCTGATAGTCGGACTCGACAACACCATCGTCAACGTCGCGCTCCCCGCCATCCAGCGGGACCTGCACGCACCCGCCTCCGGACTGCAGTGGGTGATCGCCGCCTACACCCTGGTGCTGGCCTCGCTGCTGATCCTCTCCGGCTCCGTCGCCGACCGGATCGGGCGCCGTCGGATCTTCCAGATCGGCCTGCTGCTCTTCGTGCTCGGTTCGCTGCTGTGCAGCATCGCGCCGAGCCTCGGCTGGCTGATCGCCTTCCGCGCCGTCCAGGCGATCGGCGGCTCGATGCTCAACCCGGTCGCGATGTCGATCATCACCAACGTCTTCACCGATCCGCGGGAGCGGGCCCAGGCCATCGGCGTCTGGGGCGGCGTGGTCGGCATCAGCATGGCGCTCGGCCCGGTGGTCGGCGGCCTGCTGGTGGACAGCTACGGCTGGCCCTCGATCTTCCTGATCAACATCCCGATCGGCCTGCTGGCGATCGTGCTGGCGGCCCGCTTCGTCCCCGAGTCCCGGGCGCCGAAGCCGCGCCGGCTCGACCCCGTCGGCCAGCTGCTGGCGATCGTCGCGCTCGGCGCCGGCACCGCCACCATCATCGAGGGCCCCGGGCAGGGCTGGACCTCGCCGGGCATCCTGACGCTGGCCGTGATCGCGCTGGCCGCGCTGACCGCCTTCCCGCTCTGGGAGCGCAGCCGTCGTGAGCCCCTGCTCGACCTGCGGTTCTTCCGCAGTGCGCCGTTCAGCGGGGCGACCGTGATCGCGGTCTGCGCCTTCGCCTCGCTCGGCGGGTTCCTCTTCCTCAACACCCTCTACCTGCAGGACGTGCGCCACTACAGCCCGGTTACGGCCGGCCTGTGGACGCTGCCGATCGCCGCCTTCACGCTGGTCTGCGCCCCGATCTCCGGGCGGATCGTCGGCTCGCGCGGCCCGCGGCTGCCACTGCTGATCGCCGGCCCCGCGCTGGCCGCCAGCGGAGCGCTGCTCACCCGGCTGACCGACACCTCCCCGGCCGCCTTGCTGCTGGTCGCCTACAGCCTGTTCGGGCTCGGCTTCGGTCTGGTCAACGCCCCGATCACGAACGCGGCGGTCAGCGGCATGCCCCGCGCGCAGGCCGGGGTCGCGGCGGCGGTCGCCTCCACCAGCCGCCAGGTCGGCCAGTCGCTGGGCGTCGCGGTGATCGGCACCGTGGTCACCGCCGCGGTGGTGGGCCCGCTGGCCACCGGCCTGGCCCCGGCCAGCCACGCCGGCTGGTGGATCATCACCGCACTCGGCCTGGTGATCGCCCTGCTCGGTGTGCTCACCACCACCGGCTGGGCCCGCGGCACCGCCGACCGGGTCGCCGCCCGCCTCGACCCCACCGACCCCACCGACCCCGCCGCCTCGCCGCCCGTGCGGCCCGCTGTCCGGCCGGTGCGCTCCGACCGGCTACGATAGCCAGCACGGCGGTTGAGCCGGCCGGGCGGTCGCGACGGATCCTCACGGATCCGCCGAGGAACGTCCGGGCTCCACAGAGCAGGGTGGTGGGTAACGCCCACCCGGGGTGACCCGCGGGACAGTGCCACAGAAAACAGACCGCCCGTGGCCGCGCAAGCGGCGGCGGGTAAGGGTGAAACGGTGGTGTAAGAGACCACCAGCGACCGAGGTGACTCGGCCGGCTCGGTAAACCCCACTCGGAGCAAGGTCAAGATCGGTGCCTTCGGGCGCCGTGCGCGGGTGTTCGAGGGCTGCTCGCCCGAGCTCGCGGGTAGACCGCACGAGGCTGTCGGCAACGGCAGCCCTAGATGGATGACCGCCTCCCCGGGCCGCGCAAGCACCCCGGGAGACAGAACCCGGCGTACAGGCCGACTCAACCGCCCCTCACTCCGCCGCCCGGCGGGGGAGGGGTGTTCGCCGTTCGGGGCGTCGCCGGTGAGCCGGGTGCCGGATGGACGTTGGCGAAGCAGCTGCCGTCGCCCGCGCGTGGCGTGCCGACAGGTGGGCATACAGACCACGTCAGCAGCCGGACCGACACCGCGAACCGCACGGTGCGAGTGCGCCGCGGACGGGGTGCCGGGCGGCCCAGGGTCGCCGAAGACGGAGGAGTCCGTTGGGGATCTACGGTCAGGACTGGGCGAGTTACCAGTCGGCCACGCCGGACACGACCGGCCTGAGCTTCGCGTTCATCAAGGTCAGCCAGGGCACCACCTACACCAATCCCGAGTGGGCCGCGCAGCGCGACCACGCCCGCGCGGCGGGGCTCGTGGTGGGGTACTACCACTACCCCGACATGGCCAACTCAGCGCAGACGGAGGCCGATTACTTCCTCTCGCTGGTGCGGCCGCAGCAGGGCGAGCTGCTCTGTCTGGACTGGGAGGGCTACGACGCGACCAACAGAAGCGTCGCGCCGAGCGCGCAAGCGGGCTACAAGGACGCCTGGTTGCGGTACGTCAAGGGCCGGATGCCGAACAGCCCGGTCGGCCTGTACTGCAACCTGGACTACTGGCGCAACATCGACACCACCGGGTTCTTCCAGGACTTCCTGTGGATCGCCACCGCCGGTGCCCCGGCCGGTCAGCCGGGGATCACGGCGGACTGGCTCTTCCACCAGTACGACGACACCGGCGACGCGGACAAGGACTACTGCCACCTCGACAGCACGGCCCAACTGCACTCCTGGGCACAGTCGTTCGCGCCAGTGGCCGGCGCGCCGGCCTGGCCGGGGGAGTACTTCCGGCTGCAGAACCCGCTGCTGCACGACGGCAACGTCCGGCTCTGGCAGCAGCAGATGGCGGACCGCGGCTGGTCGATCGGCGTGGACGGCTGGTACGGCGAGCAGAGCGTCTCGATCTGCCGTCAGTTCCAGCAGGAGAAGGGCCTCCAGGTCGACGGCATCGTCGGCCCCCAGACCTGGTCGACGGCCTGGACCGCGCCCGTCACGGCGTGACGGCCCGCTGATCGCGAGCGGCTCTGCGAGCGGCTCCGCGATCAGTCCTACGAGCGCCGCACCGGCGCGAACTCGCGCTGGTGCGGCGCCGGTCAGGTGTGCTCGGAGACCAGGGGCGGCCTGCCGGCCTGACGCCGACTCAGGGGCTCTCCTACGTACTGGGGCTGAGCGCGGACAGGATGGAGTCCGAGACGGTGTGCGGATGCGGACTCGGCGGTGGTGTCGGATCGAACAGGTGCGTCGGCAGATCCGGCCCGAAGTCCGGGAACGGCAGCACGGGAGGGCCACCGGTCGTCGGCGGGGCGTGCTGGGGCGGTGGCGGTGGGGCGTCCTCGGTTGCCGATGGGCCGGCTGACGTCGTTGGCGGATAGTTCGGCCGGGTGCCCCTGGGGACCGGTGGCGGGTCGGCCGGCGGTGGTGGCGGATAGTTCGGCCGGGTGCCCCTGGGGACCGGTGGTGGGTCGACCACCGTCATCGGCGGATTCTGCGACGCCGGTGGCCTGGTCGCGTTGGGGACCGGCGGTGGCGGGAGCGGCTTGTCGAGATCCGGCGGCGGGAGCGACGGAAGCGGCTTGAGCTCGATGTCCGGTCCGCCGTGGCTGCCACCGCCGGGCGGCCGCGGCCCCTCCAGCTTGCCGTTCAGCCAGCCCTCGAAGTGGTCCGCCGGCGAGAGGGAGAACTTGTTCCCGGGGTTCATCGCCGAGTGCCGCGAACCCCACGCCCCGCCGAACGCGCCGTTGGCCGCGCCGGAGACGTAGTCGCCCGACAGGTTCCACCTCGCGTCCTGCGCAGCACCTTCGGCCATCCCGGTCAGCGCGCCGTAGCCGGTGTTCCAGGCCAGGTCGGCCGCGCCCTTGGCGAACTTGCCGGCCTCCTTGCCGGTCAGCGAGGTGAAGCCCTTCCCGAGGCCCTTGCCCAGGCCCTTCGCGAGACCCTTGCCGAGCCACCCGGCGCCGACGCCGACCGCGCCGCCGATCGCGCCGTTGATGGCCGCCATGTTCAGCTCGCTGCCGTCGATCGACTTGCGGTGCCCCTGGGCCAGCTCGATCACCTGGGCCAGCAGGTCGAAGCCGACCTGGGCCAGCACCGACTCGGCGATCCGGGCCAGCGCACTGATCAGCGCCTTGCGCAGGAACGCCAGCACGGTGGCCCGGGTGATCGCGATCTCCACGGGCGCCGCCGCCGCGCCACCGAAGATCCACATCGCGATATCGATCGCCAACTGGATGGCGAGGACCACCGCCGCGCCGATGATCTCGATCCGCAGGGTCTCGATCTCGTTCGCCAGATTGTTCAGCGCCTCGGCGGCGGCGTCGCAGCACTGGGCGATGAGCGGCATCGCGGCGTCGTCGGCGACGACGAGCTTGGTCAGATAGGCGTCGAAAGCGTCCTTGGTGGCGCCGGTCAGTCCTCGGTCGAGCTGGGCCTTGGCGTCTGTCAGGTCCTGGATGCAGGTGCGGACGGAGGCCCCCGCCGCGGCCCAGGCGGCCGCCTCGGTCCGCAGCGAACTCTCGTCCCCGGTGGGCCACTGGTTGCCTACGAGGAGCATGATGATGTTCTGAACGTCCTGCGACAGGTGGGCGTGCGGAGCATCGACTGCCATCACGCGCCTCCGGTGCCGGGGGGCGAGAACGACTGGACGAGATCCTTGCTCTTCTCGTCGCCGTTCTTGAGAGTGGCGTGGGAGCCACCGAGGGCGTCGGCGAGGTGCTTCAGGGCGTCGGGCAGTGCCTGTATCGCCTTCAGCAGATCGTCCCGTGGCTGCGCGAACTCCTGGTCGAAGCCCTGGCCGAGGGCCGCGTCGTCGCCCCAGGGGTCCGCGCCGAACAGGGCGGCGGAGCTCAGGGCGGTCCAGGCGCTGGCCATGGTGTCGGCCGCGTTGCTCGCGTCGGTCCCGGCCTTGCCGACCAGGCTGAAGTCGACCACCAGGGTGCCGTCGAGGCTCGGCAGCGTCGGAAGGCCCGGCCCGTTGTACGGCGGGTCCCCGGTGGGGGCGTTGCGGTAGCCGCCGGTGGGGGACGGCACATCGGGGAGTGGGGGAGTTGGCACCCGTCCAGCTGACCGGAGTTCAACCCGGGTTCATCCGCTCTTGACGAGATCCCAACGATCATGGCCCCGCTCCTGATGCCTTACTGACGCCTGCTCAGCGGTCGCTCCGGCTCAGTTCACCACCGGCACGCCCGCGCGGGCGCCGGCCAGCAGCGCCGCCAGCTGGTCCGCGCAGCGCAGTGCGGCGGTGGCCATCGCGCTGCGGGTCATCCCCGCCACATGCGGGGTGAGCAGCGCGTTCGGCAGCCCGAAGAGCGGCGAGTCGAAGGCGGCGTGCTCGTGCTCGAAGGTGTCGACGGCGGCGGCCGCCAGCGGGTGCGCCGGGTCGCGCAGCGCCTCGGCCAGCGCCCGCTCGTCGACGATGCCGCCGCGCGCGGTGTTCAGCAGGATCGCCCCGGGCGGCAGCAGGGCCAGCTCGGCCCGGCCGATCAGGCCGCGGGTCCGCTCGGTGAGCGGCAGGTGCAGGGAGACCACCTGGCTGCCGGCCAGCAGCGCCGCCAGGTCGCCGTCCCGCCCCAGCGTCCGCACGGTCATCCCGAGCGCGGCGGCCCGCCCGGCGAGCGCCTGTCCGATCCGGCCGGCGCCGACGATTCCCAGCGCCAGTTCCGAGAGTTCGGCGACCGGGGCCACCGTGGCCGGCCAACGCCCTTGGTGTGCGTCCTGGTTGTGCTCCTGCAGCCGGCGGGTCAGGGTGAGCAGCTGGGCCAGCGCGAACTCGGCCACCGCGGCGGCATTGGCACCGGGCGTGTGGGTCACGGTGATGCCGTGCGCGGTGGCGGCGGGCAGCTCGACGTGATCGGTGCCCGCGCCCGCCCGGCCGATCACCCGCAGCGGGTGGGTCAGCGCCGGATCGGCGGCCGCCGCCAGGAACGCCGCGCGCAGGGCCGGGCCCGAACGGGACTTGACGGCGTCGTGGCCGTGCCCGCCCTGGACCGTGGCGGCGATCAGCGCCTGCTGGTCGAAGGCGTCGAAGTCGGTGAACTCGACCCGGCCCTCCCAGGCGGCGAGCACCGCCGGGCGCTCGGCGGCCGGGACGCGGCGCAGGTTGAGCGTGACGGCGAGCCCGTGGTCGAGCAGCCGGGTCAGCTCCCGCCCGAGCAACTCGCCCGGTGCCGCGTCCAGCAGCAGTACCCGTGCCATCCGCTCCGCCCCCGGTCCGTTGGTTCCGTGCGGGGCGACCCTACCGCCCGGGGTTCAGGCCTCCGCCACCGCGATCCCGTACCCGGCCAGCCAGCCGAGCAGCTCCGCCCGCCCGGTGCGGACCAGCCGGCCGCCGGTGAAGCGCGCGTCCGCGGTCACCTCGGCGACGGCCCCGGCCGGCTGCCGGAACGCCTCGGCGGCCTCGTCACTGGTGAACTCGGCCTCAGCGAGCACCAACCCGTGCAGCGGCGGGTCGAAGACGTCGATGCCGAGCGGCGGCACGCTGAGCCGGGTCTTGCTCAGGACCGCCGCCGGGAGGGCGGCGAGCACCTGGTGCTCGGCGGCCGTCAGATAGGTGTTGGTGATCAACCCCTGTACTGGGCCCGGCCGTTCGGCGGGCAGCTTCTGGGTGAACTTGTACACCACCGTGCCGTCGTCCACCCGGGCCATCCGTCGCAGCCGCAGCCGGGTGCCGTCCAGGTAGCGGTCGGTGATCCGGCGGGTGGCGGTGACGGCCGCCGGGTCCGGTGGCGCGGCGAGCAGGAAGCGGCGCTCGCGTTCGACGTGGGCGTACTTGGAGGTCATGCGGACATGCTCGCGGATCCCTGGTCGACCCCCGCATCCGGGCCGGGCCCGGTCAGCCGCTCGCGCAGCCGCCGGTCGGTCAGCTCGGCGAGCGGGATCCAGCGGGCCGCCGTCACCTCCGACTCCTGGAGCCGGCAGTCGGGCAGCGGGTCGACGCTGTGCTGGATGTGCTGGACCATCGGCAGGTGCTGGGTGATCGGCATCGGCTGTTCCCAGGGGTTCCCAGAGTGTCGGATGCTCCTCGCGGGGCATGCTGGCGGTCAGTCTCGCGGATCGGCGTCGTGTACGGGGCTCGAACCCCCGAACGGGTGAGGCCGGCGTGCGCGGCGGACATCTGACGCTGTGTCATAGAGGGCATGGCACACCGACAGCACTGGTTGATCCGATTCTCTGACGAGCTGATGACACTCACCAGCGACCTGACGCAGGAACAGGCCGCCGACTTCGTGCGCCGGGTCTACGCGGCCGGGCACGAGGCGGGCGTGGCCGAGGCGGCGGAGGAGCACCGACGGGAGGGGGAGTAGCGGCTGATGCGCGGCGTGACCAATCGGTGACCGTGTGAAGGGTGGTGTCAGTACCCCTTAATAAAGTATGAAGATCGGACGCATTCATGTCCGAGAGACGTACGAGGGGTGGGGGACCAGTGGGGAACTGGACGAAGGGTTCGCGCGGGGCCGGTGGCTGGATCGTGGCGGGCGCGGTGGCGGCGGTGCTGCTGACGGCGGGGTGCGATCCGAACGCGACGGACTCCGCGAAGGCCCAGCCGGCGGCCACCTCGACGACCCAGGCGCCGGCGCCCGCCTCGTCCGCACCGGTACCCGCACCCGCGCCGACGAGTGCGAGCCCGGTGGCCCCGACCACCCACGCGCCGAGCCAGCAGCCGACGCACCCGCCCACCGCGAAGCCGACCACCGCGAAGCCGCCCACCCCGGCCGCGGAGCCGACGAAGCCCGCGGAGCCGACCCGGCCCGCCGCCGAGCCGACCTCACCGGCCCCGGCCCAGGCCCCCGCCGGCAGCTGCGCCTCGCACAGCGTCGGCGACTGCGGCTGGGACCTCGGCCTGACCCCGGCGCACTCGGGCGAGACCGCCGAGTGCGCCGACGGCAGCACCTCCGACTCCGCGCACTTCCAGGGCACCTGCTCGCAGCACCGCGGCGTCCGCCACTGGTTCAAGTAGCCGGGCCACCGGATCGTTCGGAGCGGCCGGGGCGTTCACTGCCGCCGGCCCTCCGAAGCGCCGGCCCCTGCGAAGCGGCCGGCCGCGCGCGGTCAGTGCGGAATGCTGTCGATCAGCTCCCGCGCGCCCTGCCGCAGCAGCGCCACCGCCACCGAGGTCCCCAGGGTGGCCGGGTCCAGCGGCCCGGCCCACTCGTGGGCGTCCAGCACGTCCTTGCCGTCCGGCGAGAAGACCCGCCCGCGCAGCGAGAGCCTGCCGTCCCGTTCGGCGCGCGCGTAGCCGGCGATCGGACTGTTGCAGTGGCCCTGCAGCACGTGCAGGAACATCCGCTCGGCGGTGGTCTCCCGCCAGGTGGCCTCGTCGTTCAGCGCGCGCACCGCCTCGATGGTGCTGGCGTCCTCCTCGCGGCACTGCAGCGCCAGCACCCCGGCGCCGATCGGCGGGCACATCGTCTCCAGGCTCAGCACCTCGCTGATCTGCCGCTCCTCGCCGATCCGGGCGAGTCCGCTGGCGGCCAGCAGCAGCGCGTCGGCCTCGCCGGCCGCCAGCTTCGCCAGCCGGCTGTTGGCGTTGCCGCGCATCGGCACGCAGCTCAGGTGGGGGTGGCTGACGGCCAGTTGGGCGACCCGGCGGACCGAGGAGGTGCCGATCCGGCTCCCGGGGGGCAGCTGATCGAGGGTCAGACCGTCGGGGTGCACCAGCGCGTCGCGCAGGTCGTCGCGGCGCAGCACGGCCGCGAAGACGGTGCCGGCCGGCAGCGGTCGGTCGGCGGGCACGTCCTTGACGCAGTGCACGGCCACGTCCGCCTCGCC
Source organism: Kitasatospora sp. NPDC008050 (assembly GCF_042957465.1). Classification (NCBI taxonomy): domain Bacteria; kingdom Bacillati; phylum Actinomycetota; class Actinomycetes; order Kitasatosporales; family Streptomycetaceae; genus Kitasatospora; species Kitasatospora sp. NPDC008050. The sequence continues at coordinate 483,381 of NZ_JBIBIJ010000001.1, read as the reverse complement.
CGCGAGCAGCGCGGCGTCCACCTCCTTGGTGAACGCGCCCTTGCCGCCGAGCGCGGACAGCGCGCCCGTCCAGCGGTCGCCGGCGGTGCTGACGGGGACCACTTCGGTGCGGATTCCCGGGTGCAGCACGGCCAGTTCAGTGCGGAACCGCTCCACCTGGGCGAGTGCCATGGGCGAGGAGCGGGAGACGATCCGGAGCACGTCGGGCAGCGATGTGGAAGACATGGCATCCACCCTAGGCCCGAGGGCCTGTCCGACGGGCCTTGCCGGGTCCGCCGGACAGGCCCCGGGGTGTGCCCCAAGGAGTGGAAGCGCTGTGCCTTTCCGGGCACGGTCGTGCCGTTCGATCCCGCTCGGGGTAGCGTGCCTCTTTCGTACATCCAATCGGAAGGCACCGGCATGGCCGAGACACGCGAGAGCGCGATCCCGATCCAGCGCGTCCCCAGTTGGGGCCGTGCGGTACGGGTGGCGCGTGCCGCGCGGGTCGGCGGCCTGACCCGGCTGAGCGGCTGCTGGCCGCACCTGGCGCTCGCGTTGGCCTTCCTGGCCGGGTACGGCCTGCTCGCGATGGTGCGCTACGAGCGCTTCGGCTCGCCCTCCTGGGACCTCGGCATCTTCACCGAAGTGGTCAAGGGCTACGCGCACTTGCACGCGCCGGTGGTCTCGATAAAGGGGCCGGGGTTCAACGCGCTGGGCGACCACTGGTCGCCGATCCTGGCGCTGCTCGCCCCCGCCTACTGGCTGGTCCCCTCGGCGGCCACCCTGCTGCTCGCGCAGGCGGCGCTGTTCGCCTGGTCGGTGGGGGTGGTCTCGGACACCGCCGCCCGGGTGCTCGGCGGCTCGACCAGCCGCGGGCTGCTGATCGGCACCGCCTACGGTCTCTCCTGGGGCCTGCAGCGCGCGCTCGACGCGGAGTTCCACGAGATCGCCTTCGCGGTCCCGCTGCTCGCCCTGGTGTGCCGTCAGATCCTGCTCGGCAACTGGGAGCGGGCCGCCTGGTGGGCGATGCCGCTGGTGCTGGTCAAGGAGGACCTCGGGCTGACGGCCGCGGCGGTCGGCGTGGTGCTGGTGCTGCGCGCGCGCCGTTGGTACGCCGGCGGGGTGCTGCTGGTCTTCGGCGTGGTCTTCACGGCGCTGACCATCCTGGTGCTGATCCCGCACTTCAACCCGAACCACCAGTTCGACTACTGGTCCAAGCTGCCGGGTGGCGAGCATCCGCAGCTGTGGCAGGTGCTGAGCGGTCCCTTCACCCGGCTGACGGTCTGGAAGACGGTCGGCTGGCTGCTGGGCATCGTCGGCTTCCTGGCGCTGCGCTCGCCGCTGATGCTGCTCGCGCTGCCCACCCTGGCCTGGCGGTTCGGCTCCGCCAACCCGATGTTCTGGGGCCCGGACTGGCACTACAACGCGACCCTGATGCCGATCCTCTTCCTGGCCCTGGTGGACGCCGTCGACCGGATCCGCCGCGCCGAGCACTCGGTGCTCAAGGGGTTCGCCGAGGGCATGGTGCCGGCCGCCCCGGGGATCGCGCTGGCCTGCACGGTGAGCCTGCCGGTCGGGCTCGGCGGGCTCGCCGACCCGGGGGCCTGGAGCGGCGGGGCGCACGCGGCGGCGCTGCGTGCGGCGATCGAGCAGATCCCGCCGAACGTGCGGGTCGAGGCGGGGATAGCGCCGCTGGCCCAGCTGGCGGCGCGCGACGACGCGTACTGGATCGGCGGCGCCAAGCAGCCGGCGCCGGACTACCTCTTCATCGATCTGGCCGGCTGGGCGGGCGGTCCGACCGACCTGCCCGGGTACGGTGCGGCCCTGCACCCCGGCTCGACCTTCAAGGTGGTCTTCGACCGCGACCAGGTGGTCGTGCTGCACCGCCAGTAGGCCCGGCCGTCACCGCCACCGCCCAGCCGCCGTCACCGCTGTAGGCCCGCGGTGGCGGCGCTCATGCGTACTCGGCCTGCGCCTGCGCCTGGGCGGCCAGCTGCGCCAGGGCGTGCAGCGCGCGCTCGGCGTCCGCGGCCGCGACGAAGAGATGGTCGTGGTGGAACCCGGCCACCACGTTGCAGCTGATCCCCTCCTCGGTCAGCCGTCCGGCGACCGCCGCCGTGAGGCCGACCGCCTCCAGCGCGGAGTTCACGCGCAGCGTGATCCAGGCCGCCAGGTAGTCGTACGGCAGGCCCAGCTCCTCGGCCTCCTGCTGCGCCACCACGGCCGTCACCCCCTCCTGCTCGGCCACCGTCACGACCGGCGCCAGCCCGGCCGGCACCCGCCCGGGGAAGGTGCAGTAGACGAACCGACCCGGGTTCAACTCCGGTCGCAGTTCCGCGAGCAGCTTCTGAAGATCCTTTTCACCGGCCATGCCGGTCACCGTAGCGGTCCGTGCCCGGCGCGCCGGGGAGCCGCTCGGTAACTGTTGACGAGCGATAGTTACCGATATATCGTCGAAGCATCGAGATCGTACGAGACCAGCTCGCGATCCGATCGCGACTCATCGTGAGCGGCATGACTCTTCGTGACCGCTCCGGGGTCGATCCACGAAAGGTGGTGCGCATCATGCGTATGCAGAGGACTTCAGGCGGCCGGGGCCGCCGAGACGGCGGTCGCCCGTTCGACCGCATCCCCGGTGAGTTCGCCGAGCAGCGCGGCGCCTACGGGCCGCCCGTCGGGCCCGGTGGGCCCTTCGGCGGTCCGTTCGGCGGTGGGCCCTTCGGCGGGTTCCGCGGTGGCCACGGCGGCCGCGGGCGCGGTGGCCACCGCGGCGGGCGGGCTCGGCGCGGCGATGTGCGCGCCTCGCTGCTGGCGCTGCTGACCGAACGGCCGATGCACGGCTACGAGATGATCACCGAGATCGGTGAGCGCACCTCGGGGGCCTGGCGTCCGAGCCCGGGCTCGGTCTACCCGACCCTCCAGCTGCTGGAGGAGGAGGGCCTGATCGAGGCCCAGGAGTCCGGCGGCAAGCGGCTGTTCACGCTGACCGAGGCCGGCCGCGCGGCGGCCGAGGCCGGAGCGCCGGAGCCCTGGCAGGAGGCCGGGCGCGGCGTCGACTGGGAGGCGGTGCAGGAGGTCGGCCAGGCGCTCTCCTCGGTGGAGCAGGCGATTCGCCAGGTGATGGCGACCGGCACCGAGGAGCAGCGGACCAAGGGGCTCGCCGTCCTGGTCGAGGCCCGCAAGAAGCTCTACCTGATCCTCGCCGAGGAGGGGTGAGCGGCAGTCCGGACCGGCCCGGAGCTACTCCGGCCGGTCCGGCAGCTCAGGGCCGTCCGGCAGTTTCGGGCCGTCCGGCTGGTCGGAGCCGTCCGGCGGCTGCGGCTGCCCGGACTGCTCCGGCGCGTACTCGTAGACCCAGCGCGGGCGCCCCTTGGCGCTGTACCGCTTGGCCCGCAGGTAGACCAGCGTCCGGGCCGGCTCCTCGCCGTGCGCGGGGACCGGCACCTTGTACACCTTGGGCACGGCGTTGAACGGGCTCAGGTAGATCGGCAGTACCCGGCCGTCCAGCGGCCCGCCGATGAATTCCGTATCCGCGCTCCTCATCCGGCCAGCTTCGCATCATCCTGGCTGCGGACCCAAACACCCCCGGGTCGGTGACACCCCCGAACTCCCTTATCCTGCTCTGTACGCCCTCGGGCCCGGCCTGGGCCAGCCGGCCCCCACGGGCCGCGAACGGTGCGCGTCGGCGTGGCCGGCGGTCGCCGGCCAGACGGTCTCCGGTGATCCCGGGAAGCCGCGAGCGGCGTCGGGCGTTGCGTCCGTAGGAGCGTCGACGCTGTGGCACACCAGTCACAGCCGTGCGAGAGGGGCCCGATGGAAGCCAGCAGCAGGTGGACGGCCTGGTGGCCGCGACGCGATCACCAGCGCGAGCGGTCGGCGGCGGGCGGCGCGACCTCCCCGGCGGCCCGGCTCGACCTGTTGCTCGGCGCCGTCCGGGCGGGTTTCCCGCTGGCGCCCGCCGCGCATCCGGCCGGCCACCGCTGCTCCTGTGACCGGGTCGGCTGTCCCGCCCCGGCCCAGCACCCGGTCTCCTTCGCCTGGCAGTCGCAGGCCACCACCGATCCCGAGCAGCTCTCCCGCTGGCTCGCCCGTGACCCGCAGACCAACTTCATCACCGCCACCGGCCGTGCCCACGACGTCCTGGACGTTCCCGCCGAGGCCGGGCGCCTGGCGCTGGAGCGGCTTGCCGCGCTGGGCGTGGAGGGGCCGGTGGCGGCCGTCGGCGAGGATCGCTACCTCTTCTTCACCACCACCCGGGGGACTCCCGAGGACGAGGACGAGTGGTGGTCGAGCGAGCTGGACACCCACCCGGACACCATGTCCGAGCACCCCGGTCTGCGCTGGCACTGCCGGGGCTCCTACACCCTGCTGCCGCCGGCCGCGCTGCCCGACGGCTCCGAGGTCCGCTGGCTGCGCGGGCCCGAGCAGCCGCTGCCGGACCCGCTGCGGGTGCTCGACGTGCTCACCGACGCCTGCACCGAGGTCGGCGCGGTCGCCGAGGAGCAGTGGCTGATCGGCTGATCGGCCACTGCTCCTCGGCGCTGGTTCGCCGGCTACGGCAGGGTGAGGATCTCCGCCCCGTCGGCGGTGACCAGCAGGGTGTGCTCGAACTGGGCGGTGCGCTTGCGGTCCTTGGTGACCACCGTCCAGCCGTCCGGCCAGATCTCGTAGTCGTAGGTGCCCAGCGTGAGCATCGGCTCGATGGTGAAGGTCATCCCGGGCTTGATCACCTCGGTCGCCCGGTCACTGTCGTAGTGCGGGATGATCAGGCCGGAGTGGAACGAGGTGTTGATCCCGTGGCCGGTGAAGTCGCGCACCACGCCGTAGCCGAAGCGCTTGGCGTAGGACTCGATCACCCGGCCGATCACGTTGATCTGACGTCCCGGCTTGACCGCCTTGATCGCCCGGTCGAGCGACTCCCGGGTCCGCTCGACCAGCAGCCGCGACTCCTCGTCGACCTCGCCGCACAGGTAGGTGGCGTTCAGGTCGCCGTGCACCCCGTGGATGTACGCGGTGGCGTCGATGTTGACGATGTCGCCGTCCTGCAGCACGGTCGAGTCCGGGATGCCGTGGCAGATCACCTCGTTGATCGAGGTGCAGACCGACTTCGGGAAGCCGCGGTAGCCGAGGTCGGACGGGTAGGCGCCGTGGTCGCACATGTAGGTGTGGGCGACCGCGTCCAGTTGATCGGTCGTCACCCCGGGTGCGATCAGTTCGGCGGCCGCCGCCATCGCCTGCGCGGCGATCCGGCCGGCGATCCGCATCTTCTCGACGGTCTCCGCGTCCTGCACCTCGGGCCCGGTGTACGGCGTCGGATAGGGCTTGCCGACATACTCGGGGCGGGCGATGTGCGCCGGGACCTTGCGAGTGGGGGACTGGGTACCGGGAACAAGGTGAGCCATGGCCGCGAGTCTATCGCCCGGTCCGGACGCGCCCGGGACTGAACCGGGTATACCGGACAGCAGGCCCGGGCGATGCGGACCGGGAGCCGACCAGGACGCCGGCCAGGACGCCGACCTGGACGTTGATCAGGACGTTGATCAGGAGGAGCGATGATGGCGCTGTTCAAGCGAGCCACGGCCGGCAAGCCGGGCGAGTGGTTCTACTGCCTCAAGCACCAGAAGGTCGAGGAGGGCCCGGAGTGCCCGGCCAAGGACCGCTTCGGCCCGTACGCCTCCCGCGACGAGGCCGCCCACGCGATGGAGACGGCCCGCGAGCGCAACACGGAGTGGGAGAACGACCCGCGCTGGCACGACCGCCCCAAGGACGACGAGGACTGACGCGGGCTCAGGACGCGGCGGCCGCCCCCGCCGGGTCCGCCTGCCGCTCGCGCGTCGCGCGGACCGCCGCGACGTGCGGGTCGGTCCGCGCGTCGTAGGCGAGCAGCTTGGGCAGCACCGCCGCCAGCGCGCCCACGCTCAGCACGCAGGCCAGCCCGCCCAGCCAGACCGAGCCGCGCACCCCGACCAGCGAGGCCGTCCCGCCGGCCCGGACCTGCCCCAGCTGCGGGCCGACCGAGTAGCTCAGCAGCTCCACCCCGGCCAGCCGCCCGCGCAACTCGTCGGGGATGGACTGGTTCCACATGGTGGAGCGGCCCATCCCGCTGACCATGTCGGCGCCGCCGGCCGCGGCCAGGCAGAGCAGCACCAGCCAGATGGAGCCGGTCAGCCCGGCCCCGGTCATCGCCACACCCCAGCCGAGCGCGGCCAGCACCACCATCCGGCCGTGCCGGTGCACCGAGCCGGCCCAGCCGCTGGTGGCCGAGACGACCAGCGAGCCGACCGCCGAGGCGCCGTACATCAGGCCCAGCGCCCAGTGCGCGTGCAGGTCGTCGGCGAGGAAGGGGAAGATCGCGTTGGGGAAGGCGAAGAGCATCGCGGCGATGTCCACCACGTAGGTGCCGAGCAGCTCGGGGCGGCTGCAGGCGTACCGGACGCCGGCCATGACCGCGGCCACCGAGGGCTTCACGGCGCCGGTGGGCGGCGGCACCGCGCGCATCCGGGCGAGCAGCAGCAGCGAGGCCGCGAAGCTGAGCACGTCCAGCGCGTACGCGGTGCCGGGGCCGCTGTAGGCGACGACGAAGCCGGCCAGCGCCGGACCGAGCACGGTGCTGGTGCTGCGATAGAGCGAGATCAGCGCGAAGGCCGAGGTCAGCTGCTCGTGCGCGACGATCCGCGGCACCAGGGTGTCCAGCGCCGGGCGCTGCAGGCCGTCCAGCGCCGCGACCAGCGCGGCGACCAGGTAGATCGGCCAGAGCATCGGGTGCGGCAGCAGCGCGTTGAGCAGCAGCAGCCCGCTCAGCAGGCCGAGCCCGGCCTCCGCGCCGAGCACCAGCTTGCGCCGGTCCAGCGCGTCGGCGAGCGCACCGCCCCACAGGCCGAAGACGATCAGCGGCAGCAGCTCGACCACGCCGATGGCGCCGACCGCCAGGTAGGAGCCGGTCAGCTGCTTGATCTGCAGCGGCACGGCGACATAGGTGAGGAAGCTGCCGAAGCTGGAGACGCAGCCCGAACCCCAGAGCAGCCGGAAGTCCCGCGAGGAGCGCCAGGGCGTCAGGTCCGGGCGCAGTCGGCTCAGCAGGGTCGGTCGGGCCGGATTCTCTTCACTCACGAGCTGCCATGCTCCGGCGTCCCCGGGGTCACCGCAACGCATTTATGAGGGTCCGCCGGCAGGGGGCCGGTGGTGGCCCGAACCGCCCGGCTCACCAGCGGTTGACCGGTTCCGTGGTGAACTGCCGTGCCAGCCTGGACAGTCCGGCCAGCGCCCCCAGGCGCGAGCGGGGCCGCTCGCCGGCGGCCGCGCTGACCAGGTGCTGCACCAGGTCGAATCCCGGCTCCTCGGGGCTGTCGACCGTCAGCCGCTCGTGCGCGAGGGCGGCCAGGTCGGCGTCACCGGCCTCCAGCGCGAGCACCGTCGCCCCGCCGCGGCGCGCGTCCCGCACCCGTTCCAGCAGCCCCGAGCCTGCCGCCTCGGGGCTGACCACCAGCACCGTCTCGCCGCGCCCGGCCGTGGCCAGGCGCCGCAGGTCGTGCCGCAGCTGGGCGGGGACGGCCGCGCCGGGCGCCACCTGGTGGCGGATCAACGTCGGTGCCAGCTGCGGGACCTGGGACCAGGCGGCCTCCTCGCCCAGGTGCGCCGTCAGGTGCCACGGCTCGTAGCCGGTGCTGCCGACCAGCAGCAGGCCGCGCGCGCTGCGTCTGGTCACCGCGGTGCGCAGCGAGCCGGCGAAATCCCTGGTCGCGTCCAGCAACGGGGAGCCGGACAGCACCTCGCGCAGCGCGCTCACTCTCGTCACGTCCATGGCGACAGGATGGAGCTGGGCCCGCGGCTTTGGCAGGATCCTCGTATGACTTCCCTCGATTCAGCGAACGGCCCCGCCGCGACGAGCGGCGCCGCCCCGGCCCCGGCCCCCACCCGTGAGCGTCCCGACATCGGTGAGCTGGTGGTCGGCGTCCTCGGCGGCACCGGTGACCAGGGCCGCGGCCTGGCCTACCGGCTGGCCAAGGCCGGCCAGCAGGTGGTGATCGGCTCGCGCAGCGCCGAGCGGGCCGAGCTGGCGGCCGCCGAGCTCGGGCTCGGGGTCCGCGGTGCGGACAACGCCCGAACCGCCCGGGAGAGCGACATCGTGATCATCGCGGTGCCCTGGGACGGGCACGGCGAACTGCTCAAGAACCTGGCCACCGAGCTGGCCGGCAAGATCGTGGTGGACTGCGTCAACCCGCTGGGCTTCGACAAGCAGGGCGCCTACGCGCTCACCCCCGAGGAGGGCAGCGCCGCCCAGCAGGCCGCCGCCCTGCTGCCCGACTCGCGGGTCACCGCCGCCTTCCACCACCTGTCCGCGGTGCTGCTCCAGGACCCGTCCATCGACAGCATCGACACCGACGTCCTGGTCCTGGGCGACGAGCGCGCCGCCACCGACCTCGTCCAGGCGCTGGCCGAGCGGATCCCGGGCATGCGCGGCATCTACGCGGGCCGGCTGCGCAACGCCCACCAGGTGGAGTCGCTGGTGGCCAACCTGATCTCGGTCAACCGCCGCTACAAGGCGCACGCCGGGCTGCGGATCACCGACGTCCGAGACGCCTGACGGCCGACTTCGCGTGACGACACGGAAGGCCCGGACCCACCCGGCTTGGGGTGGGTCCGGGCCTTCCGGGAGAATGGCCGCGACACCCGCCGACCGCTGGAGCCCGCCGCTATGCCCCGCAACGCCCTGTACGCCCTGATCGTCATCGTCCTCGCGCTGGCCGCCGCGGTGGTCTCGTTCCTCGAGGGCAACTGGCTCGGGGTGATCTGGGTCCTGCTGGCGGGCGTGGCCAGCAACATCGCCTGGTACCTGCTGCGCAAGGAGAAGCTCGCCCAGCGGGCCGGCCAGTAACGGCCCGGTCAGCAGCGGCCCGGCCAGTAGCGGCCCGGTCGGGAGCGGGCCCACCGGCCCTAGTGGGACCAGAACCGGAACAGGTACTGACCGAGGTCCGCGTAGCCGCCCTTGACGCCGAACAGGCTCATCACGTTGTAGACCAGGTTGAAGAACCAGACGTTCACCTGGGACTGCCAGAGCACGATGAAGACCGCCATCAGCCCGTAGGGCGCGAACGGCGCGACCGCGCGCCGGGTCTGCGGCGAGAGCCAGGGCTCGATGATCCCGTAGCCGTCCAGGCCCGGCACCGGCAGCAGGTTGAGCAGCGCGGCGCTCACCTGGAGCATGCCGAGGAAGGCCAGCGCGGCCGGGAAGACGCTCACCTCGTACGGGCCGACCTGCGTGGTGCCGGGCAGGTTGTCGAGCCAGCCGGCGCCCACCGGGGCCAGCAGCAGCACCGCGCAGACCAGGTTGACCAGCGGGCCGGCCGCCGAGATCAGGCTGTGCTTGAGCCGCCCGTGGATCCGGTGCCGCTCGATGAAGACCGCGCCGCCGGGCAGGCCGATCCCGCCCAGCACCACGAAGACCACCGGCAGCACGAAGCTCATCAGCGCGTTCGCGTACTTGAACGGGTTGAGCGTCAGATAGCCCTTGGCGCCCACTGTGATGTCCCCGCCGTGCAGCGCCGTCCTGGCGTGCGCGTACTCGTGCAGGCAGAGCGAGACCATCCAGCCGGCGACCACGAAGAGGAAGACGCCGAAGCCCGCCGAGCCGAACCCGGTCCAGACTGCCCAGCCCGAGGCGCCCAGGATCCCCAGCAACACCCAGAACACCGGGCTGATCCGGCGCTCCTCGCTGTTCGAGCGGCGTGTGTCGGCAAAGCTCATGAAAACGGGTCTCCGTCGGTGGGTCGCCAGGCCGTTCGGCGAATGGCTGGTGGGGCGGATCACTGGGCGGTTCGGCCCGGTCCCATCGATCATGCCGGTCGGCCCGGGCGATGGACAAGCGCCGCCAGGTGAACGCCTCACGGCCCGGGCCCGTTCCACCACGGCTCCCGGGGCGTGGCGCCGGACCCGGAAATCCGGCAGTGGAGCCGTCCGGCAGGCCGCAGAATGATCCCGTGTACTACGGAATCCTCGGTACCACGACCGCCCATCACGATGACGGCACCCCGGTCACACTCGGCGGCGCCCGGTTGCGCGCGCTGCTGGCCGCGCTGGTGCTGCGCCAGGGGCGCCCGGTACCGGCCGACGTCCTGGTCGCCGAGGTCTGGGACGGCGAACTCCCCCAGGACACGGGCGCCGCGCTGCAGACCCTGGTGGGCCGGCTGCGCCGCACCATCGGGCGCGCGGAGGTGGGCTCGGGGCCCGGCGGCTACTGGCTGACCGCGGCCCACAGCGACCTGGACCGGTTCCAGGAGCTGTCCGCACTCGGCCGGCGCGCGCTGGCCGCCGGCGACGCCGCGGCCGCGGCCGGGCAACTGCGCGCCGCGCTGGCGCTGTGGCGCGGCCCGGTGCTGGCCGACCTGCCGGACCGGGCGGGCCGCGCGGTGCGCCTGGAGGCCCAGTGGGCCGAGGCGCGCCGGGACCGGATCGGCGCGGACCTCGCGCTCGGGCACTCCGCGGAGGTGGCCGCCGAGCTGGCCGGGCTCTGCACCGACCATCCGCTGGACGAGCCGCTGCACGTGCTGTGGATCCGCGCGCTGCACCGGCTCGGGCGCACCGCCGAGGCCCTGGAGCGCTATGAGCGGCTGCGCCGGGCGCTGGTCGAGCAGCTGGGCGCCGATCCGGGGGCCGAGCTGCGGGCCGTCCACCAGGAGCTGCTCCGGCAGGCGCCCGCCGGGCCGTCGCTCCGGATACCGGCCGCGCCGCCCGTCCCCGCGCCGCCCACCGCGGCAGTGCCCACCCCGGCAGTGCCCGCCCCCGCAGCGTCCGTCCCCGCGGTGCCCGTCCCGACCCTGCCCGCCCCCGCCGCTCCGGCCACCGGCAACCTGCGCCTCGGGCTGACCAGCTTCGTCGGCCGGGAGCAGGACCTGGACGCGCTGGCCGAGCTGATCGGCTCGGCCCGGCTGATCACCCTCACCGGGCCCGGCGGTTCGGGCAAGACCCGGCTCTCCCTGGAGGCCGGCCGCCGCGCCCAGGCCGCCGCGCACTGGCCGGACGGCGTCTGGCAGGCCGAACTCGCGCCGCTGGAGAGCCCGGCCGCCGTCCCCGGCGCGGTGCTCTCCGCGCTCGGCCTGCGGGCCACCGTGCTGCACCAGAACCTCACCGAGGGCCGCCCGGAGGACCCGGTGCGCCGGATCGTCGAGCACTGCGGCCGGGCCCGGATGCTCCTGCTGCTCGACAACTGCGAGCACGTGATCCAGGCCGCCGCCGAACTCGCCGACCAACTGCTGGCCGAGTGCCCCCAGTTGAGCATCGTGGCGACCAGCCGCGAGCCGCTCGGGGTGCCCGGCGAGATGCTGCTGCCGGTGGAGCCGCTGCCCGACCCGATCGCGCTGCGGCTGCTCGGCGAGCGCGGCGCGGCCGCCCGGGCCGGCTTCGCGGTGGCCGAGGACGATGCGGCCTGCGCCGAGATCTGCCGCCGGCTGGACGGGCTTCCGCTGGCCATCGAGCTGGCCGCCGCCCGGCTGCGCGGGCTGACGCCACGCCAGTTGGCCGACCGGCTGGACAGCCGCTTCGCCCTGCTCACCGGTGGCAGCCGGGTGCTGCTGCCGCGTCAGCAGACGCTGCGCGCGGTGGTCGACTGGAGCTGGGAGCTGCTGGACGAGCGTGAGCGCGCGGTGCTGCGCCGGCTGTCGGTCTTCGCCGCCGGCGCCGCTCTTGAGGACGCCGAACGGGTCTGCGCGGACGGCGAGTTGGTGCGCTCCGGGCAGGTGGCCGAGCTGCTGCTCTCGCTGGTCGACAAATCGCTGCTGGTGGCCGGTCTCGACCCGCAGGGCCCGCCGCGCTACCGGATGCTGGAGACGATCCACGAGTACGCCGCCGAGAAGCTGGCCGAGTCCGGCGGCGACGCGGCCGCCGAGCGCCACCTGACCGTCTTCCGCGAACTGGTGTGCACCGCCTACTTCGACCTGCACGGTCGCCGGCAGGCCCGGGCGCTGCTCGTGCTGGAGCGGGAGCAGGACAACGTCAGGGCCGCGCTGCGCCACGCGGTGGACACCGGGGCCGAGCAGCAGGCGCTGAGCCTGGTGCTCGCCATGTCGTGGTTCTGGATGCTGCGCGACTTCCAGGCCGAGGCCGCGGACTGGCTGAACCAGGTCTGCCTGCTGGGGCCCGACCCGTTCACCGCCGACGCCACACTGCCCGAACCGCTCGAGCAGGGGCCGCTGGAGCACCCGCTGCCGTGGCCGGAGCCGGTGCTGGCCGAGGCCCGTCGCCAGGCCGGAATCTTCCAGACGGTCGCCCGCTTCAGGTTCGAGGAGAAGTTGGCCGACGAGATCGATGTGCTGGAGCGGGTGCGGCAGATCAACCGGCTCTACCACCCGGACCTGCCGCAGTCCTTCACCCACCCGCCGCTGCTGCGGATCTTCGCGAGTCTGCTGACGGAGCGGTTCGAGAGCATGCCGCGGCTGCTGGAGGGGGTGGTCGCGGGCTGTCGCCGGTACGGCCGGCAGAGCGAGCTGGCCTGGGTCCTGCAGGTGCGTGCCAGGTTCACCAACGACCTGGTCGGCGGACTGGAGCAGGCCCGGCTGGACGGCGAGGAGGCGATCGCGATCTACACCCGGCTCGGCGACGGCTGGGGGCTGTCCGAGAGCCTGGGGGTCCAGGCCGAGACGGCCGGCCACTACGGCGACACGGCCGGTGCGATCGACGCCTACCGGCGCGCGATCGAGCTGGCCGAGGAGACCGGCGCCCCGCAGGAGGTGCCGATGCTCCAGATCCGGCTCGGCGAGGCGCTGCTGGAGCTGGACGAGGCCGAGGGCGAGCGGATGATCCGCACCGGCGTGGCGGCCAGCGCGCACGGCGCACAGGAGGAGCGCGGCGCGCTGTTCTTCGGCCGTCTGCTGCTCGGTGCGCTGGCCATGCAGCGGGGGGACGAGCACGCCGCCCTGGCCGAGCTGCGCGAGCTGCGGCAGGGCCCGGCCGGCATCGCGCAGCTGGGCCTGATGGGCGGCGTGCTGGACTGCTTCGAGGCCGCGGCGGCGGCCCGGTGCGGTGAGGTGGAGGAGGGGATGCGGCTGTTGCGGGCGGGGCTGAGCACGCTGCGCCGCATGCGCTCGGACGCCTTCCTCTTCGCGCAGCACAGCATGCTGCAGGTGCTGCCGGTCGTGATCGGGGTCCAGCTGGCGCAGGCCGAGCGGGACGGTGACCAGGGCACCGCCGCGCGTGCCGCCGTGCTGTACGGGGTGCACAGCGGCTGGCGCAACGTCCGGGGATCCTTCGTGGACCGGGCCGAGCGCGAGCGCCAACAGCGGTACCTGACCGTGCTGTTGGGCGCAGCGGAGTTCGACCGGTGCGTCGAACAGGGCCGTGCGCTCTCCTGGGAGGCGATCACGGCCCTGGTGGACGGGTTGGCGCAGGAGGCCTGACGGCCCGTCGGCGGGCGTGTCAGACCCGCTTGCGGAACCGGGTCACCGCCAGCGGCGCGGTGAGCGCGGCCAGCCCCAGCGACCAGACCAGCACCAGGGTCACCGAGTGGGTCAGCGGACCGCCGTTGATCAGGCTGCGGTTGGCGTCGGCCAGGTTGGACAGCGGGTTGTAGTGGGTGAAGGCACGCAGCCAGCCGGGCATGGTGCCGGTCGGCGCGAAGATCGAGCTGCCGAACTGCAGCGGCATCATCACCAGCATGCCCAGGCCCTGGACGGCCTGCGGGCTGCGCGCGGTCAGGCCCAGCAGCATCGAGAGCCAGACCAGCGACATCGCGAAGACCATCGAGAGCGCGATCGACTCCAGCACGCCCGGCGCACCGGTCGGCAGGTGCAGTCCGAGGATCAGTGCGAAGCCGATCAGGATGCTGAAGGCGAGCAGTCCGCGCAGCGCCTCGGCCAGCATCTTGCCGACCAGCACGGAGGAGCGGGCGATCGGCAGGGTGCGGAACCGGTCCATCACCCCGGTCGCCAGGTCGCTGTTGAGGCCGGTGCCCACCGCCATGGCCAGGTTGAGCCCGGTGCTGCCCAGCAGCCCGGGGATCAGGTACTGCTTGTAGGCCTGCTGGTTGCCGGAGACCGCGCCGCCGAAGACGTAGACGAAGAGCAGCGTGAAGACGATCGGCATCAGGATCGCGTCGAACATCGACTCCGGGTCGGCCTTGATCCGCATCAGGTTGCGGCGGGTCAGCGCGCCGATGTGGCGCAGGTGGTCGCGCGGGGTGGCCCGGCTGTCGGCCGCCAGGTGGCCGGCGGGGCGGGGCAGGGTGGCGGTCGCGGCGGTCATCGCTGGGTCTCCTCGGTGGTGTCGGCGGACGGCTTGCCGGTGATCGCGAGGAAGACCTCGTCCAGGCTGGGCACCTCGGTGTCGATGCCCGCGATGCCGAAGCCGTGGCCGGCGAGCACGCCGATCACCGCGGTCAGTTGCGCGTCGTCGCCGATCGGCACGGTGAGCAGTTCGCGCTGCGGCTCGCCGACGGCACCGGCGATGCCGGCCCCGGTCAGGCTCCGGGCCATCTCGGCGAGGTCGCCGGGGTGGGCCGGGTGGATCCGCAGGGTCCGTCCGCCGACCTGCTCCTTGAGCCCGGCCACGGTGCCGTTGGCGATCACCCGGCCGCGGTCGATCACGGTCAGGTCGGTGGCCAACTGCTCGGCCTCCTCCATGTACTGGGTGGTGAGCAGCACGGTGGTGCCGTCCGTCACCATCCGCCGGACCTCCGCCCACACCTCGTTGCGGGTGCGCGGGTCCAGGCCGGTGGTGGGCTCGTCCAGGTAGAGCACCTGGGGGTGGCCGATCATGCTGGCGGCCAGGTCCAGCCGGCGGCGCATCCCGCCGGAGTAGGTCTTGGCCTCGCGCCGGGCCGCCTCGGTGAGCGAGAAGCGCTCCAGCAGCTCGTTGGCGCGGGCCTTGGCGTCCTTGCGGGAGAGGTCGAGCAGCCGGCCGATCAGGTAGAGGTTCTCGTAGCCGGAGAGCAGCTCGTCCACCGAGGCGTACTGTCCGGTGAGGCCGATGGTGCGGCGCAGCTGCTTGGGCTGGCGCAGCACGTCGAACCCGCCGACGGTGGCGGTGCCGGCGTCCGGCTTGATGAGCGTGGAGAGCACGCGGATCAGGGTGGTCTTGCCGGCGCCGTTGGGGCCGAGCACGCCGAGCACGGTGCCCTGGCGGACCGTCAGGTCCACGCCGTCCAGCGCGGTGGTCCCCGACGGGCCGCCGAAGCGCTTGACGATCCCGCGGGCTTCCACGGCGTTGGGCCGGCTGTCGCGGGGGAGTGCGGTGAGGTGCCCCCGGTCGTTCGGGGCGGTGGCGGTCGTTGTCATGGCTCAAGACTGTCCGCCGCCGCTGCCGCCCCCCGGTCGGTTCGCTGTCACCACGGTCGGGGCGCGGGGGGGGGGGGGGGGGGGGGGGGGCCCGGGGCCGGGGCGCCCGGGCGGGGGCGCCCGCGTGGGTGGTGGGTGGGGGGCCGGGCCGCCGCCCGCCGGCCCCGCCCCG